>NC_007645.1:4777500-6035000 GCF_000012985.1 Hahella chejuensis KCTC 2396
TGATATTCCGCATATACGATACAGGAAATCATCATGTCTCCCGTCTCATTCTTTAAGTGTCTGGCGGATGAAACCCGTCTGCGTCTTATGCTTCTGATACAGAGCGAAGGCGAATTATGCGTATGTGAACTGACCCACGCCTTACAGGAAATCCAACCTAAGATCTCCCGTCATCTGGCGCAACTCCGCAAGTCCGGCCTGCTTCTGGACAGCAAGCGAGGGCAATGGGTCTACTATCGTCTGAACCCAACCCTGCCCTATTGGATAAAAGCCACGCTTGAGCATTCCGCATCGGGCAATGAAGGGTTCATGCAGGAGGTCAAGAGCAGACTCGCTGATATGTGCGCAAGGCCCGGCGCCGGTTCCACCTGTTGCGAATAACGCCGGCCCACGAATACATATCTTTAACCATATATACAGGAGAATGATATGAAACGTCTTCATGTACACTTAAGCGTCAAAGACCTGCAGTCCAGCGTACGCTTTTATTCACACCTGTTTGCGGCTGAGCCGACTATTCTTAAAGACGACTACGCCAAGTGGGAATTAAACGATCCACGGGTTAACTTCGCTATTTCCAATCGTTCGGCGCAACAGGGTCTGGACCACCTCGGCATTCAGGCGGAAAACGAAACTGAGCTTGATCAAGTAAGAGAAATGATGGAGAACGCCGGCCGCCCAATGACAGAGGAAGAAGGGACCGCCTGTTGCTACGCCCGCTCCAACAAGCATTGGACCATTGATCCCGATGGCGTCGCCTGGGAAGCCTTCCATAGCCTGGAAGCCATTCCGACTTACGGTGATAAGAGCGTCGCCAAACAGGAGGCGATGGCCTCAACGGCTGAACAAAGCTGTTGCGTAAGCACGATAAAACCCGACAGCGCCCGTTCCTGCTGCTAAAGTCTGCAAGCATCGCCATATCGCTGAATAAACAACGCAAACAGGAGTTGGTTATGACAATAAAAATCGGCATCAACGGCTTTGGCCGTATTGGTCGTCTGGCGCTTAGAGCCGCCTGGGATTGGCCCGAGGTGGAGTTTGTACGTATCAATGACCCCGCCGGTAATGCGGCGACCCACGCCCACCTGCTGAATTTTGATTCCGTCCACGGTCGCTGGGCGCATGAGGCCGTGGCGAACAATGATGGTATTAACATCAATGGCAAGCACATTGCTCTTAGTGCGGAAAAGTCCATCCCCGGCGCAGACTGGTCTGACTGCGACGTCGTCATCGAGGCTTCCGGCAAGATGCGCAAGAAAGAGTTGCTGGAGGCTTATTTCGCTCAGGGCGTCAAACGCGTCGTGGTGACCGCGCCAGTAAAAGAGGAAGGCGTATTGAACGTCGTCATGGGCGTTAATGACCATTGTTTCATTCCACAGGCGCACCGCATTGTCACCGCCGCCTCCTGCACCACTAACTGTCTGGCGCCCGTAGTGAAGGTCATTCATGAAAACCTGCATTTACGCCATGGCTCCATCACCACTATTCATGACCTCACCAATACGCAGACCATTCTTGACGCCGCGCACAAGGACCTGCGTCGCGCCAGGGCCTGTGGTATGAGCCTGATTCCAACCACCACCGGCTCCGCCACCGCCATCACGGAAATTTTTCCCGAGCTGTCGGGGCGCCTCAATGGACACGCCATTCGCGTCCCCCTGGCCAATGCATCCATCACCGATTGCGTATTCGAAGTGGAGAAGCCCACCACCGTAGAGGAAGTCAATGCGCTGTTTAAAAAGGCGGCGGTGAGCGAGTTGAAAGGCATCCTCGGTTATGAGGAGCGCCCGCTGGTGTCCATCGATTACCGTACCGATCCACGTTCCAGCATTATCGACGCACTCTCCACCATGGTGGTGAACGGAACCCAAGTGAAAGTCTACGCCTGGTACGACAATGAATGGGCTTACGCCAACCGTACGGTGGAGCTGGCGCGCATGGTCGGCGCCGCATAAAGGGATATTGGAGCAGAAGCCGTTATGTCTTTCATCGCCAGCTTGTCTCCTCAGGTGCGTCAGTATTTACTAATCACTGGCAATTACTGGGCGTTCACTCTGACCGACGGCGCGTTGCGAATGCTGGTGGTGCTGCATTTTCACCAGCTTGGTTATGCGCCCCTGGACATCGCGCTGCTGTTTCTCTTTTATGAGCTTTTCGGCGTCGTCACCAACCTTTTCGGAGGCTGGCTCGGCGCCCGCATCGGCCTCAACCGCACCATGAATCTGGGGCTGGCGTTACAGGTCATCGCCCTGGCCATGCTGACAGTTCCTTCCTCCTGGTTAAGCATTCCCTGGGTCATGAGCGCCCAGGCGTTGTCCGGCGTCGCCAAAGACCTCAACAAGATGAGCGCCAAAAGCGCGATCAAACTCCTGGTCCCCACCAACGCTCAGGGCAAGCTCTATAAATGGGTGGCGTTGCTGACCGGCTCCAAAAATGCGCTGAAAGGCGTTGGCTTTTTTCTTGGTGGAGCGCTACTGGCGCTGTTTGGCTTTCGCGGCTCTCTGGCGGGTATGGCGATAGCGATCATGTTGGTCTGGATCGCCAGCCTGTATTGGCTGAAGCAGGATATGGGCAAAGCCAAGAATAAGCCGAAATTCCGGGATATTTTTTCCAAAAGCCGGGCGCTGAATATTCTGTCCGCAGCGCGGCTGTTTCTATTCGCATCACGGGACGTCTGGTTTGTGGTCGCCCTGCCCGTTTTTCTTAGTGAGCAATTGGGATGGGAATTCTGGGGAGTGGGGGGTTTTCTCGCCGCCTGGATCATCGGTTACGGCGTCATACAGTCCGTCGCCCCCAGGCTGACCGCAGGCGCAACGCCTGACGGCGTCAGCGCAACCGTCTGGGCCGCCGCGTTGGCGGCGACGCCTGCTGCGATCGCCATAGGTCTGTACATGCAGTTTCCGCCCGGCCCAACCATCGTCGCAGGACTGCTGGCGTTCGGCGCCGTCTTCGCCGTCAACTCTTCATTGCACAGTTATCTGATCGTCAGCTACGCCAAAGAAGACGGCGTCTCCCTCGACGTCGGCTTCTACTACATGGCCAACGCCCTGGGACGGCTATGCGGAACCATCCTGTCAGGCTGGCTGTTCCAGACCGCAGGACTGACCGCCTGCCTATGGACCTCCGCCGGGTTTATCGCGGCGACAGCGGTGATATCACTGTGGTTACCGCGACATAAATCCTATAAGGCGGACAACATGGGTTCTGGCGTATCGGAGTGATCAGTCCATACCCAGCCAAAATTTGAAAACATTCAGGCTGATTCTTTCTCTTTCTGTCAGTTCCGTCTCCGCCAGTTCATTCACGACCATCACAACGCGTTCTATGCCGCAGAGCAAGACCAAGTATTGCGGTAGCTCTTGCACACTGATGTAGTAGGTCGCCAAGCAGTCTTTTATCACCCGCCGCAGATCTAAGTGCAACCGGGGGTATAGCTTGTACAGCAGCCTGCCAGCCAGTTCTTGCCGATTTTGGTAATTGCTGTCGTCGGATAGAAACAGGCTGTACAAACCTTTAAATAACGCGGAAGGATCACATGGCGCCAGTTGCGCCCGCAGCTCTTTTATTAATAGGCGATCGGTGTAGCCTCTGGCGTCGGCGGATTGAATAATCAGCTGGCGGATTTCGTCTTGATTCATTGCTTGTCGCGTACAGTTGAGTGCTTACGAAGCTGTCACGAGGCTTGTGCTCAGAACCGTGACAACAGAGCGGGCAATATACCCGCTACAAGCTCAACTTATCCACCAGTTGCTGCAATTGCCCGCTGATGGCGACCAGTTGTTCGCTGCAGCGTTCGCCTTCTTCGGCGGCGCGGCGGCTTTCGTCGCTGAGGCTGGAGATTTTCTGGATGTGCTGGTTGACGCTGTCCGCCACGGTGGACTGTTGCTCGGTGGCGGAGGCGATGACTGTGCTCATTTGATAGATCGTAGCGACGGCGGTTTCGCCTTCGCGCAACTGATGGCCGGATAACTGGTTTTTCTCCGCTGCGGCGCGGGAAATATCTCCCTGCCTGGAAATAAGTTCAACTGTCGCGTTAGCGCCGCGCATAACCTTGTCGATAATGCCGCGAATTTCGTCGGTGGAGCTGGAAGTACGCTGGGCCAGTTGGCGCACTTCATCCGCGACGACGGCGAAGCCGCGCCCCATTTCACCTGCGCGGGCGGCTTCAATCGCCGCATTCAACGCCAAGAGATTCGTCTGCTCGGCGACGCCCTGAATGACCGCCAACACTTTCTCAATATCCTGGCTATCCTTCTGCAGCTGCGCGATGACGGCGTTACTATGGCCGATGCTGTCCTGCAGATCATTCATTCCCTGGATCGCCGCCGCCATGGCGTGCTGCCCCGCTTTCACCGTCTCGGTCGCGCGGGAGGCGGAATCAGAAGCTTCCTGGGTGGTCTGCGCCACGTCGCGAATGGAGGCGCTCATTTCGTTGACCTCCGTAGCGCACATGGCGGCCAGGTCATTCTGCGCATCGATTTTATCCGTCAATGCGCTGGACAACGCCTTCATCTGCGCGCTGACCGCCACCACGCTGCTGGCTTGATCTGTAATGGTCCTGGCCAGTTGCGACAGGTAATCACGCAGCTCACTGCTGGAGCGGCCCAGGCTATCAATTTCCTTCACTCTGGAAGAGATCCGCTGCTTATCCGTGAAATCCCCATTGGCCAGCGCTCTGAGGGACGGGGTAATCGCTTGAATGCGCCGGGCGATGCGCGCCTAAATGAATGCAAACACCAATGCGAGAACCATTACCGTCGCCACAGCAACCCCCAGAGCCCAGTATACCGACTGCACAATGCGTTCGCGCTGCACGTCAATAACCGTCCGAACGTCGCTGATCGCCGAGGTTAGCGCGGTCAGCAACTCTTCCGCCCGCACATGCGAATTATGGATGTTCTCAATGATCTGACGCGTGTTATCCAACTCCCGTAAATAGCGTCCGGACAAACTTTGCAGCTCACTGCGATAGTCCTCCACCAGATCGTATTGCTCTGCATCCGATCCGCTCTCGCCCGTCAGCATACTGAGAAAGTCATCTTCTTCCTTCTCACTCATCACGCCAAGGGGCTCCAGCCCTGTGAGCGCAGCGATGTTATTCACCAGTTGGCGATGGCTGTTGGTGACTGTCTCATACAGGCTGGCGTCAGAAGTTCTGAAGTAGTTTTCACGCTTTTCGCTCAGCCCCAGCAGGCTTTCATAGGCGGCGGCGATCTTGACGAAATATTCCCCCGCCGCCTCCGGCTTCTCTTCCATACCCTTACGGGCGTACCCGGACAGCAGTGACAGTTGATCGGAAATCTCCCGCTCATTCTGTTGCAGTAGTTGCTGGGTATTGCCGGAGAGCTTGCCCGAGGCTCGCAGATCCGTGCGCATGAATTCGGACAGCGTCTGCAACGGCGGTGCAATCGCTGTCTGGATATCCTGAGGGAACTGCGACAGCTTTACTTCATTTAGCTCGCGGACAGTATCTTCCATAGCAGTCAGCAGCGTCGCTTCCCCCGTAGAGAGATAGCCGTTGAGTTGTCCCGCCAGAGTCTCATTCACCGTGGCGCGGGTATCCTGGTAGGCCAGATTCAGTTGCTCTGGCAAAGACAACCGATACATGCTGAAAGCCAGCACGCCAGCCATCGCCAACAGCACCACCATTAACACAATGGTGTTCAGTCTACTGATGAAAAGTATGGAAAATTGACGACCAGGCAAAACAGCGCCCCTATGAACAAGCACAAGATAAGGCCGCTTTCCTGAAGATTCACCTGTCACATAAACCTTCAAAGTTGCGGCGTATTGGAAATAAACAATAGTACAAGCAAGCCTATATCAACATACAAATGGATTATGACAAAAGGATTGCATAGTTTCTTAATCCTGCCATTGCAGGCGACTTCCAGGCCAAAGACAAGCTCTCCATCATCTGCTTGCAACCGCAGCGTCCGATTGAATTGCGCCTGGGTTGACCTAGACTTTTAAACACATTCAAGGAACCCGAGAAGGTCGCTCTCATGCTGAATACGATCTCCGTGCGCCAGAAGATGTACGCCCTTATCGCAGTAGCCATCGCGGGCACGCTCATTCTATTGATTCTGGCGCTTTACACTCACTACAAGACACTGGAAGAAACCCGCCAGCAAGAACTGCGTCATCTGGTGGAAAACGGATATTCCATCATAGAAAGCCACTACCAGTCTTTCCAAAACGGAGCGCTCACGGAAGCGGAAGCAAAAACCCGCGCTCTGGAAGACATATCGAAGTTGCGTTACGACAATGGCAACTACTTTTGGGTCAACGATTACCATCCTCATGTGGTGATGCATCCCATCAAACCCGAACTGAACGGAAAGGACGCCACCGGGATCAAGGACCCCAACGGCAAAGCGCTGTTCGTGGCCTTTGCGGAGAAAGTGAAGGCGGACGGAGAAGGCGTGGTTGACTACTACTGGCCCAAACCCGGCTTCGAAAAACCCGTAGAGAAGTTTTCCTTTGTGAAGGGGTTTGCTCCGTGGGAGTGGGTGCTGGGAACCGGCGCCTATGTGGACGATCTCAAGGCAGAGTTTCAATCCAGTCTGATTGCAGGATTGACTATCGCCCTGGCGATAATCGCTCTGGTTATCGCCTGCTCACTGATGATCATACGCAGTATTACCCTGCCCCTTTCCCACATCGAAAAAGTACTGCTGGACGTAGAGGAAAGCGGCGACCTTTCCCGCAGGATTGAGAGCGTGAGAAAGGACGAACTGGGAAGAGTGGCGAACGCGACCAACCATCTGTTTGATCGTTGGCGGAAATTCATCGGGGAAGCCGGACATTCCGTAAAAAAACTCGGCGACGGCGACTTCGGCTCCCCCATCACCTCCGAGTATAAAGGCGACATGCAACAGTTGCGCGAGCACATCAATCACTCTATCGCCGTCACCGGACGCTCCATGGGCCGCATCAACTCCATCATGGAGGCCATGGCCGCAGGCCGCCTGACGACTCTTGAAGAAGACCACCGCATCCAGGGCGAGTTCGCACGCACGCTCACGCTGGTCAATAAAGCAGTGGAACAGTTCCAACACACGATTCGCATCGTACAGGAAAGACTTCAGGCCATGCGCGAAGGGGTCTTTGACAACCGCATAGAAGAAACCTTCCCGGGCGACCTTAACCATCTGAAGGTGGCGATCAATGACACGCTGGACACGCTGGCTTCCAGCTTCGCAAGGCTGGAAGAAAGCTTCCGGCGACTGAGCCAGGGACAGCTGGACCTGAGAACGCGAGACAAACAGCCTGGGCAGTTCGGCGAATTACAGGACCACCTGCGCCAGACCATCAGGTCATTGCATGAGATCGCCATTCAGTGTCGCTCCGATAGCACAAGTCTCACGTCCAGCACCGGGGAAGTGTCCAGCGCCTCCAGAGATCTGTCCCGCCGCACCGAAGAACAGGCCTCTGCGATTGAAAGCGCAACGCGCCTGATCGGAGAGCTGCGTGAGGAGCTGGATAACACCTCCGAGCTGGCGAAAGCCACGCGCAACGTCTCCGAGACCGCCGCCAAAGAAGCCCAACTGGGCCTCAGTGTTTCCGCCACTACCCTCGAGGCGATGTCTTCCATCAAGTCATCCAGCGAGAAGATCAATAACATTATCGGAGTCATCAACGATATCGCCTTCCAGACCAATCTGCTGGCGCTGAATGCCTCGGTCGAAGCGGCGCGGGCCGGTGAGCAAGGCCGTGGATTTTCGGTGGTGGCGGCGGAAGTGCGCGCTTTGGCGCAACGCTCCGCGGACGCCGCCAAAGACATCAAGAGTCTGATCGAGCTGGCGGTGACTGGCGTAGGCAAGGGCTCCGATCAGGTCTCACAGATGGCGGAGCAATTAAAAACCATCGCCGCAGGAATTGAGGAAGTCAGCGGCAGAATTTCCAGCGTGTCGCAATCGAATTCGATTCAAACCACCCGGATTCGAGATGTCTTCACCCAGCTGGAGCAATTGAAGGACATCACCCATCGTAACGCCTCCATGGCGGAACAAACCGCCGCCACCAGCGAGTCACTGGTCAATATGGCGGACTCTCTGGATGACAAGCTCAGTTTCTTCAAGACTTAATTTTTTATTAATCAGGCAGTCAAATAGCTTCCTTCTATTTGTCTGCAACGACAGGGCCTGCACATGTCAGGCCCTGTCTCCCGCGGCTAACAGCCGCGCAGGCGCATCCATGCGCCTGGTTATTAACATGTCAATATCATTGCCATATTAATAAAACTTGTTCTTTCAAGGTCTGTTCTTTCAAGACCAGACCTAAGCTGACGCCAAGGCGTCAGCGTTGATGTCTTTCGAATAACCGGGTCTGAAAAAACTGCCAGAGGCCGCTGACCAGACAGGCGATAATCAACGCGATGGACAGCGGCAGCTTGAACTGCGTGTAACCGGCGAGAAAGAAGCCGGCGTGAATGAGGAACGTGAGCATGCCAAGGCCCGCGCAGATATAGGAAAACCAGACCGCATTGCGTTTCTTCAGCAACACTTGTCGATATCCGTAAAGCAGCATGGGCAAAGCCAGCATGTTGAAAATCAGATATCCCTGCACGCCTCCCGGAAGTTGAAACATCTCCCACTCTTTCCAGTAAGCGGCGTCAATCTGGTGAAAAACCAACAAACATAAGGTTGTCAGGTAACCACGCTCCATGCTCTATCCCCCGCGACGATTTCCGTCCCAGTTTTCTTCTTGATGGATCTCTTGCCTGCTCTACGCGCCAGCGCCTCTGTATCCAGCGCCGAGGTAGTGTATGGCCGGCGACTCGGCAATAATAATACTTGATTGATTTATCCTGCGAACCGCCTTATAACTGCCGGATTCCCGCCCTTGGGGTTTATTATTTCACTTGGCCAGCCGTTCCGCCCATGCAAGATGATTTCGTTTATTCCCCTCCAACCGACCCCTGGTTGGAAACGCTGTATGAAGACAAAGATATTATCGTCGTCAACAAACCCAGCGGCATTCTTACCAGTCCGGGACGCGGCGCGCATTTGTACGACAGCGTCTGGAGCCGGGTAAAAGAGAAACATCCCCTATCCCATGTCGTACATCGGTTGGATCTGGCGACATCCGGCGTATTGGTGCTGGCGTTAAGACGCAAGGCGGAAAAAGAGCTGAAACGGCAGTTCATGCAGCGCGAGGTGCGCAAGACCTACGTCGCCAAAGTCTGGGGTGTGATCAAAGAAGATCAGGGCGAAGTGGATCTGCCTTTGATCTGCGACTGGCCCAACCGCCCCAAGCAAAAGGTATGTTTTGAGCACGGCAAGCCGGCGGTGACCGGCTACCGCGTGCTGGCCCGGGAAGAAAACGCCACCCTGGTGGAGCTGTATCCCATTACCGGTCGCTCGCATCAGCTGCGCGTACATATGCTGTCGCTTGGGCATCCCATCCTGGGCGACCGTTTCTACGCTTCCCCGGAGGCCCTGGCCGCCAGCGAGCGTCTGTTGCTGCATGCGCAATCACTGAGCTTTAAGCATCCCTATTCCGGCGAGGACATGACTTTCCATACTCCCGCTGACTTCGCTCAAAGCCGCGGGTAAGGGCCCCGCGCCTCAAATCACCCAAAAAAATATTTTAAAATCAATAAGATAACATTTTCACCTTTACGCCATGCTAAACTAAGGGCGCGCCTGACCGCACCCCATCAGCATGGCTGACCAGTCAGACGCCGAGATCCTTAACTTCACATCTTCGGAGTCCATATGCCACATCGCGCGCATCTGCGTTCGGTACGTCTGGCCAGCGCCTTTGTCGATAGCTGCATCAAAGAACCCTACAACCTTCACCGCTTTCGCAAGGACCTTATCGCCGGCGTAACTGTGGGTATTATCGCCATCCCCCTGGCCATGGCGCTCGCTATCGCCAGCGGCGTGCCGCCGCAACACGGCCTTTATACCGCCATGATAGCGGGCTTCCTGATTGCGTTGACCGGAGGCTCCCGCCTGAGCATATCCGGCCCTACCGCCGCCTTTGTGGTGATCCTGTTCCCCATCGCCTCCCAGTTCGGACTGGCGGGCCTCCTGATGGCGACACTGATGTCCGGCTTCATTCTGGTGGGGCTGGCTCTGGCGCGATTGGGCAGACTGATCGAATACATCCCTGAATCCGTCACCCTGGGCTTCACTTCCGGCATCGCTATCGTTATCGCCACGTTACAGGTGAAAGACTTTTTCGGACTCAGCCTCGCCGAAATGCCGGAATCCTATATCGGCAAAGTCCACGCCTTGGCGCTGGCGCTGCCGACCTTGGACTGGGCGAATGTCCTGGTGGCGTCTCTCACTCTGGCGTTACTGATACTGTGGCCGCGACTGAAAATGCCGATCCCCGGACACTTACCCGCCGTTTTGCTTGGCGTCGCAGTTTCTCTTGCACTGGGATCAGCCGGGCATCCTGTAGACACCATTGGCTCTCGCTTCACTTATCCGCTCGCCGACGGCGGCGTGGGCCACGGCATTCCCAGTTTATTTCCCGACTTTACCTGGCCCTGGCTGCAGCCAGGGCCGGACGGTCAGCCATTGGCGTGGACCTGGAGCACCTTTGAACAGCTGCTGCCGGCGGCGTTCTCCATCGCCATGTTGGGCGCGATAGAGTCTTTGCTCTGCGCCGTCGTTCTGGACGGTATGACCGGGCGCCGCCACCAGGCTAACGGAGAACTGCTGGGTCAGGGCATCGGCAATCTTGTGGTCCCGTTTTTCGGCGGTATTACCGCGACCGCCGCCATTGCGCGCTCCACCGCCAATTACCGTTCCGGCGCCGAGTCTCCCGTTTCCGGCATGGTTCATGCCGCCGTGGTGCTGGCCGGGTTAATCGCGCTGGGACCGCTGCTCGCCTATCTGCCGATGGCCTCCATGGCGGCGCTGTTATTAATGGTGGCGTGGAATATGAGCGAAGCGCATAAGGTGGTCGCCCTGATCAAAAAAGCGCCTACCGGAGATATTCTGGTATTGATGACCTGCCTCACGCTGACCGTGCTATTCGATATGGTGTTGGCGATTTCCGCCGGTATCGTCCTGGCCGCGTTGCTGTTTATGCGCGATATATCGATGATGACCAAGGTCTCCGATATCTCTGCTCATCCCAAGCTGGTCTCCACGCCGCTACCGGACAATTGGGCGGTGTATAAAATCAACGGCCCCCTGTTCTTCGCCGCCGCCGACCGGGTGTTCTCCGAGCTGGAAATGCTGACGACGACAAAACAGGGCCTGATTCTGTATATGGACGCGGTTTCCCTGCTGGACGCAGGCGGGTTATCCGCTTTCAACAAATTCTCACGATTGTGTCAGCAACGGGGCCAAACGCTCATCCTGGCGGATCTGCAGTTCCAACCTTTACGTACGCTGGCCAAAGCCAACGTAAAACCCGTCGAGGGCAGTCTGGGCTTCGCCCCTACTCTCAGCGACGCCTTGCAGTTAATTATTAATCAGGCAGACAAATAGCTTCCTGCTATGTGTCAGCAACGACAGGGCCAGCACATGTCGGGCCCTGTCTCCCTCGGCGCTCGCCCATACGCGACATGTGGTTAAATTTCATTAATTTTTCTCGATGGGGCCATTTTTTTCTTATATTAAAGCCCCTATTTTTTATCGCGCCCGGGAATCGGGTTTAATGACGTTTCGATGTCGAAAAGTCAAAAAACACGCCGCCCGGAATCATATCGGCGCAACGCCGAACATAATCAATAAGCATTATTCGTTGTAAATGTCAGAAGGGAGACATGATTCCATGATCAATGTCCAGAACCTCAGCCGTCATTACGGCGACTTCACCGCCGTCAATAACGTGAGTTTCAATATCGAAAGCGGCCGCATCGTTGGTCTACTTGGCCATAACGGCGCCGGTAAAACCACTATCATGAAAATGCTGATGGGCTATCTTGAACCTTCCTCAGGCAATATCCGCATCGACGGCAAAGACATGCGCGAGCACTCACTCGCGCTGCGCGCCGATATGGGATATCTGCCGGAGAATCCGCCCACTTACCCGGAAATGACTGTAGTGGATTACCTGGACTACGCCGCGCAGCTAAGAGGAACGCCCGCGGACAAGCGTCGCCAGGCGGTGATCGAGGCCGTCGCCCGCACCGATTTGCGGGATAAAGCGCTCAACCCCATCAGCACCTTATCCCGGGGATATCGGCAACGAGTGGGCGTCGCCCAAGCCATTATCAACCGCCCCAAAATCCTGATTCTCGATGAACCCACCAACGGCCTTGACCCTTCCCAGATACAACACATGCGCGACCTCATCACCTCGTTGCGCAGCCATTCCACGGTGATCCTGTCCACCCACATCATGCAGGAGGTGAGCGCCATGTGCGATCGCGTGCTGATGATCCGTCACGGTGAGCTGGCGCTGGATTCCTCCCTCGCGGAACTGCAGAAATCACAACGTCTTCTGTTGCGCAGCAGCTCCGGACAGGCGCAAATAAAAAGCGCACTGGCGGATTTAGGCGCGTTGCAGGACATTCAACCCATCGCCACTGACGGCGACACGTCCACCTACGCCCTGAACACATCGCTGCAGCATGTGGACGAAAGCTTCGTATCCGACGTAGCGCGCAAACTGGTTAACGCCAACCTGCCTATTCTGGCGCTGCATCCGGAAGTGCGCGATCTGGAGACAGTCTTCAAAGAAGTGAATCAGGTCGCGGAGGTTCCTCATGCTGCCTGATAAAAACGTTCTGCGGATGGCCGGCAAAGAAGTCTCTCAGTTCTTCTCTTCGCCGGTGGCGTTTGTATTCCTGGCCGCATTCCTGGCGGTTAATCTGTTTATTTTCTTCTGGGTGGAAGCCTTCTTCGCCCGCAACATCGCCGACGTGCGCCCCCTGTTTGAATGGATGCCGCTGCTGCTGATCTTCCTGGTGGCGGCGCTGACCATGCGCATGTGGAGTGATGAAAAGCGCATGGGCACCATTGAGTTTTTGATGACGTTGCCGGTAACGCCATTACAACTGGTGCTGGGCAAGTTCATCGCCTGTTTCATTCTATTGCTCATCGCCATGGCGCTGACCTTGCCAATTCCGATTACCGTGTCTTATCTCGGACATCTGGACTGGGGACCGGTTATCGGCGCCTATGTGGCCGCTCTGTGTCTCGGCGCGGCCTACCTCGCCATTGGTCTGTATGTCAGCGCCAAGAACGAGTCCCAGATCGTCAGTCTGATTATCACCGTACTGGTTTGCTCACTGCTGTATCTGCTGGGCTCCGACACACTGGTGGACCTGTTCGGCTACTCAACGGGGGAAGTCCTCAAACAACTGGGAACCGGCTCCCGTTTTGAATCCATCACCCGCGGCGTCATCGACATTCGCGATCTGTATTACTACCTCAGCCTGGTCGGCGTCTTCCTGGCGTTGAACGTGCTGGCGCTGGAAAAACAACGTTGGGCCAACAGCGACGGCGCCCGCTCCCATCATCGCGCCTGGTACGCTGTTTCCGGCCTGATGATCGCTAACCTGTTCGCCGCCAATCTGTGGCTGAGCGAAGTTAAAACGTTGCGGGCGGATCTCACTGACGGCAATTTGTACTCCATCAACGACGCCACTCGCGATTACTTGAGCCAACTGCAGGAACCGCTGCTGGTTCGCGGCTACTTCTCCGCCAAAACCCATCCTCTGCTGGCGCCTTTGGTTCCCCAGCTACGGGACCTGATCAAAGAATATGAAGTGGCCGGCGGCGACAAGGTGCGGGTGGAATTCGTCGATCCGCAAAGCAACCCCGAGCTGGAAGACGAAGCCAACAACAAATACAGCATCCGTCCGGTGCCTTTCCAGGTGTCGGATAAATACCAGGCGTCACTGGTGAATTCCTACTTCAACGTGCTGATCAGCTACGGCGACCAGTTCGAAGTACTGGGCTTCCGCGACCTGATCGAAGTGAAAGATCGCAATGAGTCGGATCTGGACGTACGTCTGCGCAATCCGGAATACGACATCACCAAAGCCATCAAAAAAGTGCTGTACGCCTATCAGAGCCAGGGCGACCTGTTCGCCACCATTAACACCCCGGTAAAACTAAATGGTTACGTCTCCTCCGCGCAGCAGTTGCCGCCAGAACTGCAAACCCTGGCGCAGGACCTGAATGACGTACTGGCGGACATTAAACAGGAGTCCAATGGCAAATTCAGTTATGAACTGCAGGACCCGAACGCGGGAGACGGCTCTCTGGCGCAGCAGATTCAGCAGGATTTCGGCATGCAGCCGATGACCACCAGCCTGTTGTCCGATGACCGCTTCTATTTCTACCTGCTGATGAACGACAGCAAGCAGTACGTGCAGATCGCCCTGCCCGACTCCCTCGACAAAGAAGGCCTCAAGCGCAATATCGAAAGCGGCCTGAAGCGCTTCTCGGCGGGCTTCACCAAGACACTGGCGCTGGTGGTTCCGGAAAGCGACGCCGATCCTTATATGCAGCAATTCGGTCAGCAAAGTTCTCCCAGCTTCAAAACGCTGCGCGACAAGCTGATGGAAACCATGACCGTTAAAACCATCGACCTGAAAGACGGTCTGGTCCCGGAAGACGCCGATATTCTTATGCTGGCGGCGCCGGAGTCACTGTCTGACAAGCAGCTGTTCGCCGTTGACCAGTTCCTGATGAAAGGCGGCACGGTACTGTTGTCCACTTCGCCGTACCAAACCCGCATGACCTCCAGCTCCCTCACCGCAGGCAAGCACACTTCCGGGCTGGAGACCTGGCTGCAGAATTACGGGATCAATCTCGCTCAGTCCATGGTGCTCGACCCGCAGAACGCCAGCTTCCCCATTCCGGTCACCCGCAATGTGGGCGGCATGTCTTTCCGGGAAGTCCGGCTGCTGGATTACCCCTATTTCGCCGACATTCGCGACACCGGCATGAACCAGGATTCAGCAATCACTTCCGGTCTGCCTAACGTCACCATGAGCTGGGCCTCCCCCATCGAGTTGGACAAGGAAAAAACCAAGGCGCTGCAGGTCACAGAACTGCTGCGCTCCTCACCGCAATCCTGGGTCTCCGACAAGCTGGACGTCACGCCCCGCGTTTCCGCCGACGGCCACATCAGCCCCTGGACCAGCGAAGGCGAACCGGAGTCCTATCTGGTGGGCGTCGCATTGGAAGGGCGCTTTGAGTCCTCATTCAAAGGCAAGGAGTCCCCTCTGCTGAGCGAAGCCAACAACGCCAATGAAGCGGATCAGGCGCCCACTGAAGGCGGTCAGGCCGCCCAGCAAGATGACAAAGCGGAGAAAACCCATTTCGGCGGCGTGATTGATAAATCGCCGGAATCCGCGCGCATCATTCTGTTCTCCTCCAACGAGTTCCTGAATGACCAGACCATCAGCCTGATCAGCTCCACCGAGCGGGCGCCTTATCTCAACTCCATGCAACTGGTGCAAAACGCCGTGGAATGGTCGTTGGAGGATCGCAGTCTGCTGCAAATCCGCTCCCGCAGCCATTTCGCCAATACGCTCTACCCCATGAGCGCAGAGCGTCAGCAGTTCTGGGAGTACCTGAACTATGGACTGGCGATCGCCGGACTGGCGTTGCTGTATGCATTGTTCCGCTTATGGTTCAACCGCCGGCAGAGCTATTACGCCGGCATGCTGGAATTAGGGAGGGCTTAATCAATGAACGCCAAGTGGACCAAATTACTCTCCGTCGCGCTGGTGGCGCAGGCGGCGCTCATCGTCGCCCTGCACTGGCCGGGTTCGCAACCGGAATACATCCACACCGATCAGGCGCTGCTTGACCTGGAGTCCAAACAGCCTGACGCCATTCATATCTACGGCGAGGAAACGGCGAAAGTCGACCTGAAAAAAGAGCAGGACGGCTGGGTGGTAGCCAGTTACTACAACCTGCCCGTCGCCAACGGCAAAGTGGACGCCATGCTGGCCAAGCTGAAAGAGCTTAAAGCCGGCTGGCCGGTAGCCACTTCCGCTTCCGGCGCCAAGCGCTTTGAAGTCGCCGAGGATACGTTCCAGCGCAAACTGGAGCTGACCCAGGGCGACGATACGCTGGCCACGCTTTATCTGGGCACATCCCCGGGATATCGCAAAGTACATGCGCGCCTGAATGAACAGGACGCCGTCTTCGCGGTCAATTACGCCACCCATGAGCTTCCCCTGACCGGCAAAGACTGGGTGGACAGCAAGCTGACCGCCGTGCCCGAGGAGAGCATCAGTCAGGTTAAAATCAACGATATCGTTCTGAATAAGAACGGCGATAAATGGGACCTGGAAGGCTTGCAAGACGGCGAAATCACCAATGAGGAAGCCGCTCATCAAATACTGGCGTCCCTGGCGGACATGCGCTTTGAGGACGTATTGGGCGCGGAAGTGAAACCGGAATATAACCTGAGTGAGCCCAAACTGCGTTTCACCTTAGAGTTAAAAGAGAAAAACGCCAAAGGCGAACAATCTCTTGAGCTGACCTTCGGTAAACCGGCGGAAGGCGACTACTACAGCCTCACCCGCTCTGACCGTCCACAGGTGTTCAAGATCAACGCAAACCATGTCGACTCGCTTCTGGACCTGGAACGCGCCCGCTTTGTCAGCGCCGCGCCCGTGACAGAGCCGGAACAAAGCGAAATCGACCTCGGGCAAAAAGGCGACGCCGCCGAGGCGGAGCAAGCGCCCGCCTCATCTTGATCAGCCAACACCGACCATAAAAAGGCCCCGAATTCGGGGCCTTCTCTCATCGTTTTTTTATTCACCGTTTTTTATTCACAGCCACGGACTGCTTTCGCTCGTTACGCCTGCTGCTTACGACGCAATGCGCCTGCGCCCACTATCGCCAGCGCGGACAACATCATGCCGAACGTCGCCGGTTCCGGCAGCTCCACATTGTGTTCATATGGACGCCAGTTCAGTTGATTGGCTCCTTGCCAGGAGTGGGCGATCACCTGACCGTCCACATGGCCGCCATTAGCGAAAATATCCGCACCCGGGGCCAGGATGGTTCCATAAAAGCCAGCGGACAGATTAATCTGCGTCGCTTCATAGAAATTGAAGATCACGCTGGTCTCATTGCCCGCCCAGGCCCAATCGCTGGCTTTGATCTTGTAGTCGGCGGGATCGATGTCGATCACGTCGCCCGCCACGTTGATGATCAGCTCCTGATGTTGGCCGATGTCTTTGGCGAAAAAGCCCCAGACCGACTCGAAATCCTTCTCACTGATATTGAAGATCTGCTGCCCGCCTGAACTATCGCCATTGAAAGTCAACGCGCCCCATTGTTCAGTAACGCCCAGCGAGTCCGCCAGAGACAGTTCTTGCGAAAGTTGCGTCAGCTTGGCGAATTCCGCGTCAAAATTAATGGGCAGCATCGCATGGTCCTTCACGGTTCCAAAGACGCCAGCGCTGGCGGTGGTGAACTGGCCGCCGACCAGAGCGTCCCCATGGATATCGCCGCCAACGTGGCTGTAATCGCCGCCGACCACAATCGCCAGACCATCATTTTCGCGGAATGAGTTCAACGTATAGCCAGTCAGGCTGGCGTTGCCGCCGACCGCCAGCGCGCCTTCACTGTCGTTTGGGGAAGACGTGAAGTCGCCGTGAAAGAATCCGTTGTAGTTCGCCGCCGCGCCAAGATTCACCGGCGTCGCGTAACTGTTAGCGGAGATAGCCGCACTGAAACCAACAAGTGTGATTGCGTAAAACTGTTTTACTGAGATCATTGACCACCCTGACACATCAAAAAGAAATCCATATGAAAAAAGAGGGGAACGCGCCTGCGGCTAAATGTTTGACACTGCTAAAAGAAACTACCTGTCACCCTTCGCGAAGGCATGCGCATCATACCGAAGACAACCTTGCAAACCCACGACATAGCGGTTCCCAAGGGTAAATAAATGTAAAAAACTGTAAGTGTTTTCAAGGCGTTATTAACATGGCAACGATATTGGAATGTTAATAATCAGGCGCAGGGAAACGCCTGCGCGGCGGCCAGCCGCGGGATCAATAAATACCCCAAGGTTATATCCGGCCAACGTGGCGCAAACTTGTGTCTATAATCAGAGTGGCGCTGATTATTTTTTAGCCCAACAGGAGGTTGCCCGCGCCGGTTTGCTACTGTCACTGCCCGGCAGCAACGCCAGCCCGGTATGGATACCCGCCGGCATCGCATTGGCGGGAATGATTCATTATGGCCGTAATATCTGGCCCGCCATCTGGCTCGCGAGCTTCGCTGTGGAATTAGTCTCCCAGCAAGCGGACTCCTTCAGTAAAGTTATGCTGGCGCTCGCTATCTCCGTCGGCGCCCCGCTGCAAGCCTTCATCGGCGCCGCACTGATTCGCATGCGTGCGAATTTCAGTCCTTCTCTGGAAAAAAAAGAGGATGTGGCGCGCTTACTTATACTTGGCGGACCAGTGGCTTGCGTCACCAGCGCAACCATCAGCATTACCCTCATGACCAGCCTGGGCGTCATACACATTCGAGACGCCGGCGCCCATTGGCTGGCGTGGTGGTTTGGCGATACTTTCGGCGTATTGATCTTCACCCCGATTCTTCTGCTGTGGCTGCGAAAGGAAAACAGTACGCTGAAACGAAGGCTGCTGGTCACGCTTCCCGGGCTGGCGTCTTTCTCTCTCGCCGTGATTTCTCATTATTATCTGGTGCAAGCAGACCAGAAGCAGGTTAAAGAAGACGTGCATCAACAGGGCGTGCAACTACGCTGGTCCACGTTCAATCAAGTGCAGGGGATCACCAACGCCGTCAGCGCCCTCGCCTTGCTGTTTGAGGGGGCGAAAGTCATCGTGCCGCAAGACTTTGAACGTTACGCCTCACAGTTTCGCAATTTCCATCACGATATCAGCGGCATGGGATGGGCCCCTTATATTGATAAGGCCAACCGTTCCCATTTCGAACACTGGGCGTCGTTGCTGCTGGAGAAGGAATATCAAATACACGAAACCCTGGGCCAACAACAAATTCCCGCCTCGGAGCGCAATTTCTATGTCCCAGTGTTATATGTGACGCCTAATAATGAACTCACCCGCGCCGCACAGGGGTTCGACCTGTATTCCAACGAGATACGCCGTAACGCCATTCTGAAAGCCATGCATAACGGCGATCTGACGCTCACGGCGCCGATCACTCTAGTGGGAAACTATGGCAAAGGCGCAATATGTATTGCGCCGGTTTACTCCACTCCGCCGCAGACCTCCAACTCTGATGAAGCGCGTCAGGTCATGGGATTCATCGTAGGATCGGTCCAGATCGGCAACCTTATTGATCGTTTATCCCAGGACATCAATCTTGAACTGTTTCATATCGAAATTTTCGATATCACCGACCCCGAACAACCCGAGGCGTTATTCATTTCACGCCAGAGCGCGCCGGACAACCCTTTGGAGGATATGTTCACTCAGACCCTGCAAATGGAAATATCAGGGCGGGTCTGGCGAATTTCCATCACGCCGACGCGTTTATTCATCAAACAAAACGCCTCCGTCACCCCCTGGATAGCGCTGATTCTGGCTGTCTTGTTCAGCAGTCTGCTTACCGCCGTCCTGCTATTGGAAACTGCGCATACCGTCAAGATCGAAAAGGCGGTCATCGATCAGTCACAGCGACTGGAAAAAGCGGAAACTCGTTATCAGGAACTATTCACCGGCCTGAAGCAGGTCATCTTTCAGGTTGATAAAGCCTATCAGTGGCAGGTGTTGAATCCCGCCTGGAGCGGCTTGACAGGAGAAACCCCAGAGAACGCCATTGGCCGTGAAATGTTCCATTACATTCACCCTGACGACTGCGACAAGCTAAGAGAAGCGTTACAGAAGATCTCCCGACTGGAAGAATCCAGTCTGTTTTTGGAGTTGCGCCTGAACGCCCTGCAACTGGAACGCGCGCCCTGGGTGGAAATCCATCTGCAACGCAGCAAAGACGCCACTGGCAAAATGGACGGCTATAGCGGTTTCATCGCCGACATCAGCGAGCGCAAGCGCCTGGATATTCTGAAAAACGAGTTTATTTCCACTGTTTCCCATGAACTGCGTACGCCTCTGACGGCCATCAACGGCTCCCTGGCGCTACTGGATTCCGGTCGCCTCGGCCTGCTGCCAGATCAGGCCAAACAAATGCTGCACATCGCTTACAGTAACTGTGAACGCTTGCTGCGCCTGATCAATGACTTACTTGATATTCAGAAAATAGAGTCCGGCGGTCTGGAGTTCAGCTTCGAGCGCGCCGACTTACGAGATCTTATCGAGGAAGCCTTGAACGCCAATCGGCAACTCGCGGAAAAAGCGTCCGTCACCCTTGTCTTTGCAACGCCCGAGTCTCCTGCCCTGGTGAAAGCAGACCGGGATCGATTGCGGCAGGTGTTGGATAACCTGATTTCCAACGCCATCAAATTCTCACCCGCCGATGAGGCGGTGACGCTGACGCTGAACGCTCACGCCCACTATTGGGAAGTCGCTGTACAGGATCAGGGGCCAGGGGTGCCGCCTGAGTTCCGCAACAAGATCTTCCAGAAATTCGCTCAGGCGGATAGCTCCGACACCCGCTTAAAGGGCGGCACCGGCTTGGGATTAAGCATCTCCAGAGAAATCGTCCAGCGTCATCATGGCCAGATCGGCTACCATTCCGAGGCGAATTGCGGCGCCACATTTTATTTTCGTCTACACGCCTTGACCAACGGAGCAACCTGGGACGCGCAAGCATGTCGTAGCGCTGGGGGAGGTAATATTCCCGTCGAAAGGACCTTTCTTTGACTTTCAAATGCTTTAATTCTCTAATATTTCCCTTTTATCAGCCCAATAGTTAAAGGATAGGCCGCATGCCGTGGACCTGGGGATTTTTACGCGTTTCTTTTTTCGTTTGGATTGCGGTCAGCGCTGTACTTATCGCAATGATGGTCAGCATTTTCAGCTCGCCCCTGCAAGATATCCTGCATCCAGAGGCCGGCAAAAGCTGGATCGCCGCCATTGACCCCCGTATCGTCGCGGTGGTGCTGGGCGCCATCCTGATTCAGATTCTGATTCCCGCCGCCCGCTATTACCTTACTTTGATCAATGCCCAGCAACAGGCGCTGGCGCAGATGGACGCCTTGGTGGAAATGCTGTTCGAAGACTTCGGCTTGATGTTGTCCACCCGCAAGGAAATCGACGAAGCCGTAAAAGCCATCGCCCGCAAATTACAGGTCAGCCGCTGGCGGCGCTGGCTGCCGCTGGGCCTGACGCGTCCGTCGGAAGACCTCAACATCGACAGCAAGCGCGCACTGATGAACGGCTATCTGCAAACGCCTTTCGATAATTACGTGCGCCACATCCGCTCCCAATTCGAAGCCTTCCGCAACGAATTGCCGCAGTATCAAAGCGACGCCAGCAAAAAGCACAAAGGGCTGCCCTACCAATACTATCTCTCCACCTCAGAAGGCCTCATGGATTCCTGTAATCTGGAAAGTCTGCCCAAGCACCTGAAGCCAGCCGCCATGCAGTTCATCGCACACGACAAGTACTGCATTAAGTCCTGCAACGATCTGTACAGCGACCGCTACATGAAAATATCCATTGAAACCGGCGACTATGACAGGTTTGAGAAGGCTCAGGTCGGATTTATCGAAATGGAGTGCCGCAAAGTGCTGGAAACAGCGGTTTATCTAAAGGCGTTGATCAAACTGGCGAGAAAAAGATGGACGCTGTTCCTGGACTGAAATGCGAAAGCTGTATTAATTAACTAGAAAAGTCCCTGATGTCAGGGAAAGCAAGAATAACTCGGCTGGCGGAAGCAGGATGCTTCGGATTATCTTTCACGGGGCAGTTGCATAAATCAGCTCCAGAAAACGTCAAAACCCAAGTTCTCAAAGCAGTATATAGCCTATAGAGCCATGAATAAAGCATCCTCCGACATCAGCTCAAACACTTCCGCAAACCTGCTCTGGATCGTTCAAAGCAACCTTGGCGACAGCGCGGTGATTAAGTTTACGGAAAAAATGGCGGCCAGGTGGAGCCCTGCTCCGGTGTTCGTCATGGACGTCGCCGCCTGCGCCGGAGCGCTTTACGTATTGGAGATCAACGGCTTCAACAGTTCCGGCTTTTACGCCTGCGATATCGAAACCATCGTACGGGAAGTCTCCGCCTACGCGTTATCCGGCCATTAATTTATTAACATGGCAATGATATCAGCATGTTAATAATCAGGCGCAGGGAAGCGCTTGCGCAGCGGCGAGCCGCGGGAGACAGGGCCTCCTGCGCAGGTCAGACCCTGTCGTTGCGGACAAATAGAAGGAAGCTGTTTGTCCGCCTGATTAATAAGCAAAGCAACCTGCGAAAGTTTTCCCTATTGCGTGGCCGCCCCTGCTGCGGGAGCCTGGGTCGGCGTCTCCACCAAGCGGAATCCGTTCACTTGATAGCGGACATCGACGCCATTGGCGTCGCGACTGACCAGCTGCATGGATTTAGGCGGACTGTACCAGGAACCGCCGCGCAAGACGCGGCGCCGGCAGTCTCCCGCCGTCCGCGCCGAGCCGTCCGCGGGAACGCCTTTCATAGACTCACTCCAACAATCCTGCACCCACTCCCACACATTGCCATGCATGTCATGCACGCCCCATTGATTCGCGGGGAAGGAGCCGACTGGCGACGTAAATTGCCATTTATCGGCGCCGTTCACCAATCCGCCACAGCAGTCATCCTTGCCGTAATTAGCGAACTTATGGCTAATCTGATCTCCCCAGGAGAAACGCTTGCGACTGCCTGCGCGAGCGGCATATTCCCATTGCGCTTCCGTGGGTAACTGAAAGCTTCTGCCGGTTTTGACGGACAGCCAGGCGGCGAATTCTTCCGCGTCATTCCAGCTAACGCTGATAACAGGATTACGTCCCCGTCCCCACCCACGATCGTCCGCTTTGTTAGTGCAGCCCCCATCAGCGACACAGGCGTCCCACTGCTCAAAGGTCACCTCATACGCCATGATTTTGAATGGCGCCAGCGTCACTTCCTGACCCGGATCGCCCCCCCATAATACGCCGCCATCGTCGAAGCCCATGCGGTATTTGCCGCCGGGAATATCGACAAAAGCGATATTGAGGGATTCCAGCGCGTCCTTTTCCACCAGAAATACTTGTTCAGTAAACTGCTCTCCGCTGATTTCCGTCCACCGGGTCAGCTTCTCGTATCCTGGCGCGCTGACCTCCAATAAATAACGGCCAGGGTCCAGCGGAATGCCCTCTTCATACTTAGGCTGGATATTGAGGATGCGAATTTTTGCGTCCGCCGGCGTCACATCCACCGTGAAGGCGGTTTTAGCCGGCTTCAGCGAAACATAATGCGAGCGGTGGTCGGCGCTGTGATTCAAAGTAAAGGTTTTCGGCCAAAATCCTTTCGCGGTCACCTCAACCTCGTAGTCACCCTCCGGTAGCGAAGCGCCAGGCGTATAGGCGCCCTCCTCTCCAGCGAACGTCACTGTCGCCCCCACCGGCTCCGTCACCACCACAAAAGGATAGGTCGGCGCAGGCCGGGTCATATTTTTATACGCCCCATAGCCAACTACCGCAGCGATCATCAAGACGACGCCCAAAGCGCGCCAGACGCCGGAGGACACGGAGCCGCCCCGCTCGGTTCTACGGGTTGACGTAGGACTTTCCTGCGCAGCCGACTCTCCATGCGCCGTCTTCAATGACTCAACGGTAAACAAACAGGTCGCTTCCGTATCCACCGGCACATTCTTAATCGCTTCCAGATGCGCGCGAAACTCGTCCAATGACGACAAGCGACGCTCAGGCTCTTTCGCCAACAGCAGATCCATGAGCTGCTGATACATGCGCAGATGCGACGGCAACGGCGGCGGTGGTTCCTGTTTGTGCTTAATGCCCAGACTGATCGGATCGGTAGCCTCGAACGGCACGGCCCCCGTCAACATCTGATAGAACACGATGCCCAGACTGTACCAGTCGGCGCGATGATCAAGCTGTCGCCCCATCGCCTGTTCTGGGCTCATATAAGGAGGCGATCCCAGTATCGAGCCTGTGGTAGTGAGGTCGCCGCGATGGTACAGGGACTTGGCGATGCCGTAATCCGACAGCACTGGCGTATCATCCGCGCGGAACAGAATATTGCCCGGCTTGATATCACGATGAATATAGCCCAGCTTGTGCGCGTAATTCATCGCCTCCGCCAACTGCAGAATAATGCGCGTCGACTCGTCTCTGGTCAGGCGACCGGAACGGATGCGCTCCGTCAGTGAGCCGCCTTCCATGAACTCCATGGAAATAAAGAAAGTGTCTTCAAAAGGCGCAATGTCGTATATCTGAATGATATTCGGATGATTCAGCTTGGCGGTGATTTGCGCTTCCTGAATAAACCGTTGACGAAACTCTTTATTAAGGCAGATTGCCGGAGAAATAATCTTGATGGCGACGATGCGATCCGCGAGAGTTTGTCTGGCCTTGAACACTTTGGCCATCCCACCTTCAGCGACTTCATCAAGAATTTCATAGTTGGGAATTTGAGGAGACACGGTGATCACGCTGCAGCTCCAGTCCATTAGTCACTTATCGGTCATTCGATGTTCAAGCTTACCGGCGATGACGGGGCTTGATTCCTTTCCTTCAGAAAGCGCGTCTGCACGCATTTTCAGGGCATGTCGGGCGCGAAGCGCGCCGCTGATGATCCACGCCCTAAACAAGGGCGGCATGTCCGCATTATGACAAACAGAATTTAGAACGTGAAGCATTGCGCCTGAAAGCCCTCCCATAATTAATGCGGCGATAATCATGGCGACGGAAATTGACTGGGCAGTTAGGACCCGCACCCATAAGCGACAAATTATCACCATTACTTTCAACAACTTGGACAACGCGTCGCGGGACGTTCCTCCGCACGCTATTTCAAGGGCGACACATTAATCAGTTTCGGCGCTGAGCTCGATTGGCCGTTTACCCTAGGGACTGTGGACAATCGTTAATTTCGTCGTCATATCCAACAAATACGAACTGATTGCTTTCGTTAATTGGACATTTAATGGCCATATGCTATCCCTTATATCTGTGATGCGACTATCAGTCATGTTTTCTTCATCCGGAGAAACATGAGTCAGATGTAATCCCAAACGACCGGATCGAACGACCGGCCGGACAGGGACCTGCACCCTGCCCCGCCCAAGGATATGCACATGGATAAGTTGGATCGTCCCATCGCAATACCCGCTTCACGTCGCCTCGCCCGGCTTGACTAATAACGCTGTCTATTGACGACGGAGAACATTATGCCTTGTTCGTAAGTCACCCAGCCTTTTTTATTTAACGCCGTTCACATTTAACGTTTCCATTCATAACGCACAGGGAAAGAGCATGAATCGAAGAGATTTCATCAAGACCGCCGGAGCCGTCTCACTATTGCCTAATGCGGCGCTGGCGCACTATCCCTCTTTGCCGGAGTCCTCGTTTCCGACTTCGATTATGCAAGGAGACCTGACATCGTCAGAAGGGGTGCTGGATATCATCGCCGGCGCCCTGCCTGGCGACATCCATGGCCACGTGTTTATGGCCGAAGGGATTCCTCTGGAGCGCAATCAACTGACGCCCACAGGCAAAGGCGCTCTCACCCGCCTCGACTTCGGCCCCAATCAAACCTCCTTCAAGCGCAAAATGATCGAAACCCACTCTTCCATCATGCAAGAGCATGTCAGTGGCTTGTTCGACAAATTTTACCTGCTGGGAGGCACTGTCTATTACAGCCCCAACCTGGGGTTCATGAACTATTGCAACACCGCGCCGAATTATATGGGGGATAACCGCTTCGCGCTAAGTTACGAAGGCGGCCCTCCCTTTGAATTCGACGCCATGAGTCTGGAGCTGGTCACGCCTGTCGGTAATCCCGGCGAATGGCGCACCAGCCTTCCGCCCATCGCAGACGCTCTGACCCCAGACAAGTGGCTGTTCCCTCAGGTGCGCACCACCGGGCATCCTTTCTTTGATCTGGAGCGCGGCGAGTGCTTCACCATCAATTATGGCGGCGTCATCGGCGAGTTAGGAACCTCCGACGGGTATCTGCGCCTGATCAGGTGGAATCTGCAGGGGGCGCTGGAAGCCTGGAACGTGGTCAGTCGCCAGGGCGTCAACGCTTATCTTACCGCCACCGCCCACTCTCTCGGCGTCACTCGCAACCATATTCTCATCTTCGAAACCGCGGCCAGAGTGGAAGCCACCCGCATCATGGGAACTCGCATCGTCATTCCACAGAAACACCGCACTCCGGTATGGATCATCCGCAAAGCGGACCTGACCAGCGGCGCGGAACAGGTAGTGGCGGACTACATCGAACTGGATTTCGATACCTCCGACATCATGTGCAACTATGACGACTACGACGGTGAGGTCACGCTCTACGGGCAGTATCTGGGGGCGATGGACAAATCCGAACAGCAGTTTTATCTGGAACTGTTGCACTTCGGCGGCTGGGTTCCGTCTGATATAGCCGGATATCCCACAGCGCCGGTGGATGTCGGCGGATTGGTGCAGGCCCGCATTAAAGTCGCTACTGACGCAGCCTGGGAAATTAAAGAGGACTTCCGCCTCATCCGTGACGAATACTTGTTGTGGGACATGAACGACCCGGCCTACCGCGGACACTTCCAGTTCCCAGAAACTTTTGACCATATCTATTGGGCCGCCATCGGCTACCGCCCCGAACACTTGGTCAAACGAGTAGCGGATGCCTATCGCAAATACCCTAACCGCCTTTTCAATAACGACAGCCTGCCGCAAACCGCCATACCTTCGGCGCTGGTTCATATGGACTGCCGCAATATGCTCATTGCGGACGCCTATCAGTTCCCCGAAGACTGCGTCATGCGCACCCCGCAGTTCATGTCGCGGCAAAGCTCTCTGGCTCAGGACGACGGGTACATCTTCACGGCGGTCGTACGCAAGCACCCCAGCGGACCCCAATCCAACGGCAAAGAGTTCTGGTTGTTCGACGCCCGCAACCTCGCGCAGGGTCCGGTTTGTATTCTCGGACACAAAGACCTGAACTTCGCCACCACCAACCACGCCCTTTGGCGGCCGGAAATAGGACCGCGCCCGGCTGACGCTTACAAAGCAAATTACGCCGACTTTTTCCGCGAAAAAATGCCATGCCATTCACAACAAGTCAGGGAGGTCCTTGAAACCTACATTCTTCCGAGATTCAGCTAGACGCATATCAGGCAGTTCATGAATGCGCTGGTTCGGCCAACAAAAAATAAGCATAACTTTTTGGAGAACGAACATGACGCGTATAAAAACCAGTCTATTTTTGCTGATCCTAATTCTTGCTTCCGGCTTTTCCGTATCCTTGTACTCCCGTAATCAGGAGACCGAAAAACTACAAAATTATCAGGGCACTTATGAATGCTCCCCCGGCGCCATTTACGACCCCGCATCCATAGAAGAAGTGCAGGACATCGTCCGTAACGCGCTGGTCGAAGGCCGCACTGTTATGACCGGCAACCGCAAGTTCGCCAGTCAGATTGACGCCGCCTGCACCCAGGACGGCGAAGTTCAGATCACCTTGAAAAACATGGACAAGGTAGTGTCTTTTGACGCCAGCTCTAAAACCATCACCGTACAGGCGGGAATGCGCTTTAACGATTTGAACGAGTTCCTGCGCAGCCAGGAGCTGGCGGTGAATATGGTGACGGAACTCGGCACTTTCACCATTGGCGGCATGCTCGGCAGCGGCACCCACGGCTCAACCCTGAGCAAACCCAGCAATATGATCGCCGATTACGTGACAGAGCTGAAAATCGTCGACGGCCTTGGCGACGTGCGCACGCTTACAGGCGAACAACTTAACGCCGCCCGGGTGAATCTTGGCGTGCTCGGCGTGGTGGTGGAAGTGACCATTCAACTGGAAGAAGCCTTTAAAGTCGCCGCCAGCGTGCAAGGCTTCCGCTTCGACGACAAGCTGGAAGACGTTATTCTCAACATCGCCCGCAGCAACTACTCCGCCAATATCGCCTGGTTTCCCGGTCTCGGCAGATACACCGTCACCACCTACAATCCTGTTCCCTTGGATACGCCCGGAAACGCCTATAACGCTCAAGCCGACGTTTCCGATGTGCAGGAATTTTTCTTCGGATTACTGTTCGACGCACTGCACGAAGTGCCTGGGTCCGGCCTGCAATGCCTTGCGGCGGCGGTCAGATTCAGCAGCCGCTCCACGTCCTATTATCGCGATGTGGATACAGGGAAAGTACTCGAATCTCCCGTTGGCTACTCCGACCGCATGCAATATTTCAAATGCAAAGACCCCGACAAATGTATTTGGGATCGCCTGCCTATCGCTTTGCAGGAAGTCGCCATCCCTATTGACGACTTACCTTCGTGGATCGCAGACGTTAGAAAAGTTCTCGCCGCGCATCCACGCACCTGCTTTCCTCTAAACGGCATTTACTTTCGTTTCGGAAAAGCCTCTCCCAGCTATCTGGGCATGAACGCCGGGCGCGATTCCGCTTACCTGGGCATCGAATATACGCTGAGACAGGAAGGCGCGGCGGTTCCCAAAAACTACTTCGTTAACCTTGAAATAGAACAAATGTCCTTACGTAAATATCACGCACGGCCGCATTGGGGAAAAAACTCCGTGACTATATTTGAGGACATGCCCACACGCTATCCAAAATGGAATGATTTTCTCGCCTTTAAAGCGGAAGTCGACCCTTACAATATTTTCACAAATCCATTCTGGCGCAGAGTCAGCGGAGAAGATCCCCTCGACAATTATTTAACCCCGGGCTGCAATGCAAGAGGCGAATGTTATTGTCAATCAGATGAACATTGCGCAGCGGGAACCTCCTGCACCTCCGGAGCCTACTACGGCGACGCTAATATATGTCGATAAAGAAATATATATAACGATGTATTAATGAGGCAAAAGAGCCGCCGGTTACGTCAGCTCAATATATGTACGCCGGCGGTTTTTCAACCTCAATAGAACTAGACCAAAAGATATAAATCTTTTTATGGATAGCAATTTTCCCGGAGATTGAAAATGATATTACGCGCCTTAACTGTATTAATGACTTTGTTCATTAATTACGCCGCCGCCACGACTTTGGACGATATTAAGCCACATTCGCCCACGCAAAGTCCTTGGAACGAACAGTGGTTTTATTACATAAACGACCCTGAAGCAGGCTATATAAAGGTGAGCCTGCAGACTTATATCTTGGGCGATTCACCCAGTCTGCAGGAGAAAGGCTACGTTCACGTCGTGTTTACGCCCCTGGAAGGCGCAACCAGAGTGTACGACTATTTTTTTGACGACGTGCAGTTATCGGGCGGAAACCCAGAGGATGCATATGCGTTCAGCTACCGCATCCCTGGCGTAGTGGAAGCCGACCAGGACCACATTGAGTTGACGCTTCCCGACCTGTACTTCGCATCCGAGCGGATTGGCCCTCACGAGCATTACTGGGGCTGGCCAAACCCTGGCGCTACGCCATTCGGACTTATTGGTGAATTACCCTTTATAGAGAATCGCTGGTTCGTATTCAGTCTCGGCACCCTGACCCATTATTCATACAGCGATCAGTACGTCTCTCATGAAGGTCAGGCGACAGCCTATATTGATAAACTATGGACCACAAATCAGGGGAAAGGCTTCGCTTATATAATGGCGACGTCTGACAATGTCAGATTAATGTTTTCGGGCGGCGAGGACGGAGGCGTCCCCCTGGAGCTCTGGGCGGGCAAGTATAGGTCCTCAACATCAAACGTGACATTTTATCCGTCACTGGAGGGGTTGAGCGTCCATAAGACCTTGAATGCATGCTCCGGTGAAATAACAGTTGAATTTAGTAAACTTACGCATAAACTTGTGCTCCACGCCAAAGCCGACCAAGAAGATTTTTACGACTCGGAAATGCCGTCAGTTATCGTTTTTAAGGCGGAAAAGCCAGTCATGAAAACGATGAACGCAGAGTTATCGATCGACTTATACCATTTTAATAAACTGGTGGAGAAAACACATTTGCCACAGGGGATTTTGGAGTTTGGCGGAGATTGGTATTGCCGTCGCAAATAAACAATCTAATTGAAAATATGGCTAAATGTCCGATTTACGGAATACAAAATAATCGTTAGTTTAGTCGCCGTTCCTCATTCTTAGTTTTATTTAATAAAAAATATGTAATCTGATCACTGTATAGTTAGCCGAACATGTACGGAGTTGGGTCACAACGTAATAAGCAGTCACCAAATCAGTGCATTTATAGCACTGTGGAATGTACGCATATATATAAATAAGCGCAGTTTATGTTGTGGCCCGGAAAATGCCTTTATAAAGAGAGTCTAGCAGGCCGGAATCCTGTTTCACCGGCGTCCAGGAGGAGTTACTGATCATGGGAATCTTTCAATTTAGCGGTTCGAAGACAGAACCGGAGCTAAGCTCTGGCATGTCGCCACTTATTCGGCCGCAATATTCAAAAATTCTCGCTCTATTTCGCGCAATTGATAGCTTGGCTATCCATTTTTGCTTGCTGGGAACGTTAGCGCTTTTTGGCGTGACCTGGAATGAGTCCTATTCCTGGCTAAGCATTATGTTCGTTATTACGTTCGGCTTCTGCGCAGAAATTAGCCAGATTTACTATCTTATGCGCGGGCTCACCACCGGTAAGCTTGCATGGTATATCGTCAGATCCTGGATGTTCGCGTTAGTGCTGATATCGCCTTTCGCTATCCTGGGCCTGTTGCCGAACATTGATCTGGAAGCGCTTGCGTACTGGGCCATCGCCGTACCAGCCACCTTGGTCAGTCTTCATCTATTGCGTCGCATCGCGCTGTTCAGCATCCGCAGACGCAACGTCAGCTCCAAGCGCGTGGGCATTGTTGGGGCCACCACTCTGGGCGTCAGACTCTACGACTCTTTGAGCAATATGCCCTGGCTTGGTTATAAACTCGCAGGTTTTTACGACGACCGTATAGACATGACGGATTTGACCCGTCGCGTCACCATCGAAGAAAAGGCCCTTTGCGGCGGTTTTGACAAGCTCTATGAGGATGTTCACAGCGGTAAGGTGGACACCATTTACATCACTCTGCCGATGTGCGCAGAGCGTAGAATTAAAGACATGATGGACAGACTCGCGGACACAACCGTTACCGCTTATGTCATTCCTGACTTCTTCAGCTTCAACTTGCTGTATTCTCGCCTGACCACTATTCGCGGCATTCCCGCTATCAGCGTTTACGACTCGCCACTGGTGGATCACGGCTTCGCCAAGCGCATGACAGATATCGCACTGGGCCTGTTCTTTATAATGGTGACAGCAATCCCGATGCTGATTATCGCGGCGGCGGTGAAAATCACGTCTCCCGGTCCTGTCCTGTTCAAGCAGACGCGTTACGGGATTGGCGGCGGCCCTATCAAGGTCTGGAAATTCCGCTCAATGACAGTTTGTCAGGACGGCGACAACATCCAGCAGGCCACCAAAAATGACGCCAGACTGACCAGGATCGGCGGCTTCCTGCGCCGTACTTCACTGGACGAACTCCCCCAGTTCTTTAACGTTCTGGGAGGCAGCATGTCTATTGTCGGCCCTCGCCCACACGCCGTTGCGCACAATGAGTATTATCGCCAGCACATCAAAGGCTACATGCTGCGTCACAAGGTCAAACCCGGCATTACAGGTTTAGCGCAGGTTAACGGTTTCCGCGGCGAGACAGCGGAAATGAAAGATATGTCCGGCCGCATCTGGTATGACTTGGAGTACATTCGCCACTGGTCTCTGGGCATGGACTTCAAGATCATATTCATGACCGTCTTTAAAGGTTTTGTGGGCAAAAAAGCTTACTAAAACCGCACCGAATTCAGGCCTTTTCCGTCAACTCGGGAAAGGCCGCCCTCTCTCCCACACACATCACGTCCATTCCTGCAAAAGCTTTGTAATTTCAACAAATAAACGCCGCGCACTCCGTAGTGCTCAGTGATGGATTTGGCTACCCACCAACCTAATCACACCCACCTCAATGTCCACATGGGCGCCAGCCATCTCAGTATCCACATTCAAGCCAATCAACCACTAGATAACCTCCCCCCTACCTCTCATTCCTTCTCATTCCTTCTCATTCCTTCTCATTCCTTCTCATTCCTTCTCATTCCTTCTCAATCCTGCGCCCCGCCTACGGCACAAACAACAAGATGAAACTACAGATACAAACAGAGTTTATAACGCCCGTTGTCAGGCTCAGCCGACAGGTAAGGAACAAGCAATATAAAGAAGCGCGCTCCAATATATTAATCAGGCTGACAAATAGCTTCCTTCTATTTGTCAGCAACGACAGGGCCGGCACATGTCAGGCCCTGTCTCCCGCGGCTAGCCGCCGCGCAGGCGCATCCATGCGCCTGACTATCAACATGCCAATATCATTGCCATGTCAATATAAATGAAGAAGCGGCGAAAACCCGCCCGTCAGCCACCCCACCCTATATATAGACGCTAGTTGATAGAAAACAACACTCGAGCACGATATATATCCCGCGCATAAAAAAGCCCGCATACAAGCGGGCTTTGTGAATTATTTTACTGGAGCAACCTACACTCCGGTTGGCTCAACCCGGCGTTTGGTTTTCGCTGCAGTAACGCCGCTCTCTTTGAGCGGATAGGTGTTGTAGGAAGAGTAATGAATATATTCATGCTGATTCTTACGCTTCGCCACATCTATCTGGTTCAGCACCGCTCCCACAAGATTGGCGTTAACTTCGCGCAGACGTTTGATGCCTTTCTGAATCAGCGGCGCTGGCGTATCTTCCGATTTGATGATGTACACCACCGCATCGGAATAAGAGGATAACACCAACGAATCACTCACCGCCTGGGTGGGCCCAGAGTCAATAATGATGCGATCATAGCGCTTCTTCAGCACCGCCAACACCAGGTGAAAACGGTTACTGGAAATCATCTCCAACGGATTGCTGGGCTGAGTTCCCGCCGTCAGTACGCTGGCCTTAGTGCCATTGAGACGGTGCAGGCAGTGCTCCACTTCCGCCGTACCGGCGACCAGATCCGACAATCCCGGAGTATCCAGCGGCAGCCCAATCGACTTGGCCAGCATAGAGCGACGCATATCGCCGTCTATCAACAGCACTTTTTCAGTCTGCCCCAACGCTTCCGCCAGGTTCAACGCTACTGTGGTTTTACCTTCTCCCGGAACGGTGGAAGTCACCAGAATAACTTTATAGGGCTGATCCACCCGTGACAGTATCAAGCTGGTGCGCAGACTGCGAATGGACTCCGCAAAGTGGCTATGCATTGAGGACAGGAAGCCTTCAAAAGCCGCCTTTGATTTCTTGCTTTTCACTAGCGGCAGCAGACCAAGCACAGGCAAACGGAATTTTTCCTCAATATCAGCCGTGCTGCGAATAGTGTTATCCAGTGCGTCGCGGATGAAAGCGCGCACGATACCCAACCCAAAGCCAGCCATGATCAACATCAGGAAAATCATTCTTTTATTTGGCTTGTAGGGTGAACCCGGAGGAATCGCAGAATCGATGATACGCGCATGCGCCGCTTGCAACCCCGTCGCTTCATGCGTCTCTTTGGCGCGGGACATAAACAGGTCATAAAGCTTACGGTTGGTCTCAACCTCTCTTTCCAGCTCACGCAACTGGAATTCCTTCCTGTTTACGCCCTGCAAACTATTCTTCGCCTGGTCAAGCTGTCTGGCGATGGAACGCTCATTCTCCACAGAAATCTTGTAGGCGGACTCAATCCCCCTTGCGGCGCGCTGCAACTGCGTTTCCAACTCTGACTTGATGGACTTCAGCTCCGCCATCGCAGAAATCATTTTAGGATGCTTCTCACCGTAACGTTTGCTCAATTCATCCACTTTACGCTGCGCATCGTCCTGCCTCTCCTTCAGAGAGCGCACCAGCGGGTTTTCCAGAATCGCCGGCAGCTCCAACAGATATTCAGGGGGCGGCGTTTCGCCAAAGATCGTCATCTGCTGATATACGTTGGCGGCTTCCATACGCACGCGGCGCGCTTCCACATTACGCTCGGTCAGCTTGGACAGCTCTTCCGCATTCAGGGTTTTAACCCCTTTGACATCCACCAGCTTCTCCGCTTCGCGGAATTCCTGCAGGCGCTTCTCTGATTCACGCAGTTTTTCACGCAGCCCTTCCAGGCTCTCTCCCAGCCACATGGTGGCCTTCTCTGTCAGCGCCATTTTCGCCGCCAGATGGCTTTCTATAAACTGCGTCGCCGTGGCGTTGGAGATCAGCGCCGCCAGTTTCGGGTCTCTGGCGTCAAAGCGAACTTTAACCAATTGCGTGTTGCGCACCGGATCAATCGTCAACCGCGACATAAAGATGCCGACTACCGCTTCAAACTTAGCCTTTTCAGAAAGCGGCTTTTTATTGATACGCAGGAAATCGAGCATCTCCGGCTCAAACGGCCACACAGACTCAATCTGCTCCAGCGGAACCCATTCTTTCCAGTTGAAGGCCTTTTGGCGGAATGGATCAAACTCAGGCATATTGACCAACTCCAGCCGCGTCACCACTTCTTCAGCCAGACTGCGGGAACGCAGAATCTCGTATTGGGTTTGCAGATATTCCTGATTGTTGCTGTTCAGGCCATAAACATCCTGAATATTGATAACTTTGGGCTGGTTGTTTTCAATCAACACGGTGGTGGTCGCCTGATACATCGGTTTGATGTACTTCAGCGCCACATAGCCGACGCCTCCCGCCAGCAAGACCAAAAACACGATGCCCCACTTGTATTCAAGAATAGCGTTCCAATAACGTCGAAGATCGATGATCTCTTTGTCGCCGGGCGTGTCCGCCAGATGTCGCGGCGGCGTTGATCTTAAGTTATCCATTTAAAAGAAACTCTCTTCCACAATAATAATGTCCCCTGGATGTATGCGAGTGCTCTGGTCCGCAGGACGCTGGGTTTGATTCGGATCGTTTTCGGAAATGATAAAAATCTTGTTCTTGTTTGCGCGGTTGGTGAAACCGCCAGCTAATGACGCAGCCTTACGCACGGTCAAGCCAGGCTGATAGGAAAAACCGCCCGGATTCTTTACTTCGCCATTAATAAAAAACTTCCTGTATTCCAATATAGTGACGCTGACTTTGGGGTCGACCAAATACCCGTCCCTCAAACCATTCGCAATCAGCTCCTGCAACCGGCTCACCGTCAAACCAAGCACTTTAATCTCCCCCAGAAAGGGATACGAGACCGTGCCTGCATCGGTGAGCCGCGCCTCCAGCGTCAGGTCGCTTTCGCCATACACTTGAACACGCACATAATCTCCGGAGCCAAGCGTATAGTCAGACAACCCCTCTTCCGCAAAACTCCGTTGCGCCGGAATCAATATTGAAGCCAGCAGCATCAAAGCGGATAGAAACACACCGCTGACCATGGCTACCCAATGCTTCCTGTAATGATTCATCCAAACACCACACCTGTATAAATTTCGACACGAACAAGATACTTTATCCGCATTTAACTTTAAAACCCTGCATTAACATATATGGTCGCCAGATTGCGTGTATGCGAATAGCTGTCCAATGTTGAATCACGGTCTTTAAAGTTCCATGACGCGCCGACGTTCAACCATTCCCTGAATGCGTAATCCAACGCCAGCGTCGCTTCGGACGTATCGTCCTTACGAGACTCCGGGTCATTTTCGTACACATCGCGGGTCCAGTTGTATCCGACCTTGCTCGTAATCCGATCGTTCCAGTTGTGCGTCCAGGAAGCGCCTACTTGCTTCGCATCGATGAAGTCGCCTCTTCCGTAGGATTCCTCAGCGCTGCGTTCTACCGTAAAACGCAGCTTGGAATAGGGCTTCAAAGCCCAGTCGACAATAGTTTCCCAGCTGGCGCCGGAAAAATCTTCGCGGCTCTCGTCGTCAAAACGCTTTTCCGCGCGACCAACTTTAAAGGTGGCCTTGGTAATGTCCGTCGCCGCCCATGAAATCCCGGCGAGGAACTTGTAATAGTCACTGTCTTTACTGCCGCCGGCGCCGTCCGAAGGAGACGGGTCATTCATGTAATCCGTGTGCGTCCGCGACACATCCAACACCAGACCGGTCTTGTTCCCCACCCGCCAGTAAAAGCCGACGCCGGTTTCGAGAGTGCGACGATCACGCAGACGGGTCTCGTCACGTTGATTGGTGTACTCAGTCTGCGCGCCAGCCAGCTTTAGCGTCAGGCGCCCATCGGAGGTCTTGGAACCGAAAGTGTAGGTTAACGCGGCGGCGGAGCGATCGTACTCAATGAGATCCTCCAGCGGCGCAACATCCGGACCCTGCTTGATGCCGGTGCCGCGATCCTCATGCCCTGCCTCAAAGCGGCCAAGCAGCTCCAGCGTGTTGCGGTGATTCAGCGTCCAGAACGCCTTACCGTTGACGAAGTGATCGATATAGTCGTCAGTATGGGCGCTGGCGTAGCTTCCCGAACTCAGCTTGTATCCCAGATAATAACTGTCATCGCCCTTCAGCGCTTCCAAAGTCACGCCGGTGGAAACGATGGTGACAAACGACTCTTTCTTGTCATCTTTCTGCAAGTAGATATTGTCGTTATATTTTTCCTCGACTTTCACCTGAGGGTAAACATTGACCGGCCCGGCGGAGAAAGAAAAGGGTTCCGCAGCCGCCCACGCTGAAGAGCCGCCCAAAGCGGCGACGCATGCAGCCAAAATACGAAGCTCACCGCGATGGCCGCGGATTGTTTTTTTAATATGCTTGTTAAAGTTAAAAAGAAGTTTAGATTTGGTACTACCGCCAACTGTCATTCTTCATAGTCCTTTAGCATTACTTGAGGTTGTTAGCCCTTAAGACAAACATGATAGTCTATTTCATTTCAGCCATCATATGACCAAGCAGGAAGCATGCCTGCGACGAAAAAGCGCCGCGAGCATTAAAACATGTCCACTCTTAAGTTCATTATGAAAAATTTTATAAGGTTCCACTTACGCGAGTGGGTCGCATTATATCGTTTAATACGGATGAAACCTTATAAAATTCAGCAAGAATGTACTCCTATACGTATAAAAATACGGAATGCCTACACAAGTATTTCCTTTGTACTAGCCAAAAAGTTCTATAAATAACATGGCATTACTTCTGGTATTGTAATAGGCGTCTGTATTCGTCCGTGAAGGCAGCTTTAACACAATAATGTTTTGGAAAGACAATTTCATTTCATGAAAGGAATTTAATGTATCTTCGCGCACAACAGCCTGGCTACGGCGGCCACAGGCCCCGCGCCGCCCCAAAGAGGAGCGGTCGCGACAGAATGTATTCTCCGGGGCTCCATTTTGATGCAAAAAGAGTTTACATCTCAAATTCTTTAAGCAATTTTATGGCGGCCTCAACCTTATACAACCCCGACTCTACTATTCCGGGGTGCGATTAATGAACAATTTCATGCTGTAAGTAAAACCTGTAATAAATCTGGCGTATTTTTTGTAAGTCTTCATTTAAGCGGAATGTCGAATATTATTTGCGCGCCGCCGAATACAAAAAACAGCCAATTGCTGAATTAATCTTCAAGGAGATGAGAATTGAAAGTAACAGTATTTGGAATCGGTTATGTAGGCCTTGTTCAGGCGGCCGTACTTGCCGATGTCGGACACGATGTAATGTGCGTCGATGTCGATGAGGCGAAAGTCGAGAGCCTGAAGAAGGGGATCATTCCAATTTACGAACCCGGCCTGACGCCTATTGTAGAAGCTAACTTTGAATCGGGCCGGCTCAAGTTTACGACTGACGCCAAGCTGGGCGTCGAGCATGCTGAAATTCAGTTCATCGCCGTAGGCACGCCTCCGGATGAAGACGGCTCCGCCGACCTTAAGTACGTGCTGGGCGTCGCCGCCACTATCGCCAGTTACATGACTGCGCCAAAGCTGGTCATCAACAAGAGCACCGTTCCTGTCGGCACTGCGGACAAAGTGCGCGCCGCCATCGCCGCAAAATTAAGCGAGCGCGGCGAAAGCATCGATTTTGACGTCGCCTCCAACCCAGAGTTCCTGAAAGAAGGCGCGGCGGTCACCGATTGTATGAAACCTGACCGTATCGTTGTTGGCTCCGAAAACCCGGCCTCCGTAGAAAAGCTGCGTGAACTCTACGCGCCGTTTAATCGCAATCACGACCGTATGATTGTTATGGACGTACGCTCAGCGGAACTGACAAAATACGCCGCCAACTGCATGCTGGCGACGAAAATCAGCTTCATGAATGAAATCGCCAACCTGGCGGAGAAGCTCGGTGCGGATATTGAGAACGTACGCAAGGGCATCGGCTCCGACCCACGTATCGGCTACCACTTCATCTATCCCGGCTGTGGATACGGCGGTTCCTGCTTCCCGAAAGACGTGCAAGCAATGGTTCGCGCTGCAGACAGCATTGATTTCGACGCGCAATTGCTGAAGGCGGTGGAGTCGGTTAACTATCGCCAGAAAGAAACGTTGTTCAAAAAAGTCAGCGCTTATTTTGACCACAAACTGGAAGGCAAAACCATCGCGTTGTGGGGATTGTCCTTCAAGCCCAATACCGACGATATGCGTGAAGCTTCCAGTCGCGTGTTGATGGAAGCTTTGTGGCGCGTCGGCGCGAAAGTCCGCGCATATGACCCGGAAGCCATGGAAGAAACCCAGCGTATTTACGGCGCCCGCGACGACCTGTCGCTGGTCGGCACCAAAGAGTCCGCACTGCAGGACGCCGACGCGCTGGTTATCTGTACGGAATGGAAGTCTTTCCGCGCGGCGGATTTTGCAATGATCAAGCAAACATTGCGAAGCCCGGTGATTTTCGACGGTAGAAATTTATACGATCCTGAAACTGTGAAAAAACACGGCCTGGATTACTACGGCATCGGTCGCGGCCTCAGCATCGCCCGCTAACCGTATTCGCCGACGGAGCCCTACAGGAAGGGCCCGTCGGCGCGACTCGTCTCACACTTGACGAAGTCGACTGTTTATTAACTCAAACACCAGATATTGATCTAAATAGTTTAAGGGACTGTCAGAATGCTTAACGAAGCCACAACCACCAACGTCGGCGGAATCAAGACCAGTTGTCTCGACCGCAAACAGCTCGCGTTGCTGGTGGGGGAAATCTGCCAAAACTATACTCCGGACCAGTCGGCGTTTTTGATTTTCTCCTCTAATGGGCAGGCGATCTCATTGGCGGGCTCAGATCCCGCCTACCTTGAACTGATGAATAACGTCGATCTGGTGCACGCGGACGGACAAAGCGTAGTGACTTTGTCGCGCTGGTTCTCAGAGCGACCTATCGCTGAGCGCTCGGCCACCACTGACATGATTCACGACATCCCCGTTCACTACGCCCCAACTCTGAAACATTTCTTTTTGGGCGGCCTGAAGGACGTTGTGGAGCAGGCGGCGAAAATCTACAGCGATACTTACGCCAATGCAGAAATCGTGGGCGTACGCGACGGATATTTTTCGGCGGCGGATGAGTTGAACATCGTGGAGGAAATCAACCAGTCCGGCGCAGACGTACTTTGGGTAGGTCTGGGCAAACCCAAAGAACAGGAATTCTGCATCCGCCACAAAGACAAGTTGAAAGTGCCGGTGGTGATCAGCTGCGGCGGCTGCTACAACTTTTTAACCGGACACTATAAAAGAGCGCCGGAATGGGTGCAGAACAACGGTCTGGAATGGGTGCACCGCATGGTCCTCAATCCACGCAAACTGTTCTGGCGTTACTTGATCACTAATCCTCATACGATTTATCTGGCCTATAAAAACCGCTACCGCGGCGACAGAGATACGGAAAGCAAGAAAGTGCTGTTTCTGCTGAAGACGTTCTCCAAAGGCGGTGGCGTGGAACGTGTATCCGCGAATCTGGCCACCAGTTTGAAAGCGCAGGGATACGATCCCGAGTTTTATGTGTTCTTTTCCAAAGAAGAGGACATCAGTCAATTGCGCCAGGACTGGCCGGTTACTTTGGTTGAGCCAAGCCGTAAGAGCCCACTTAAACTTATCAGTGAGTTTTTGAGATTGCGCCGTCATGTGAAGAACAATCGTATTGGCGTCGTCATCTCATCAAAAGAGACAGCCAACCTGATCAGCCTGGTCTCCCTCATGTTTTTGCCGCGGGTCATGAAGTTGTTCACCCGTCACTGCGCTTTTGACGTCTCAGACCAAAAGCTGGCCCCGCGTAGCATCAAAGCGCTGTATTGCATGTACGCGCTGACCCGCAGCCGCATCGTTACGGTCTCTGAAGATCTTGCGCACCAAATCAAGGCGTTCCTGCCCTATAACCGTAACAAGGTCGTAGCGCGGGCCAACCCGATTATTGATGAACGCATCTTCACTCTGGCGCAAGAGTCCGCGCCGATTCAGGGCGACTATCTCTGCGCAGTGGGCAGACTGTGTGAGCAGAAAGGCTTCGACTTGCTGTTGGACGCGTACAAACAGGCGCTGACGCTACAGCCTGCGCTGCCAAAGCTGGTTATCGTAGGAGACGGCGATGATCGCGCCGCGTTGGAGAAACAAGCCGCCGACCTCGGCTTGACTGACAAAGTGATTTTCTATGGCTTCACTCCCAATCCGTACGCGATCATCAAGCACGCCAGACTCTTTGTCATGTCCTCCCGCCATGAAGGCTTGCCGACTGCGTTGGTGGAAGCCATCGCCCTTGGCGTGCCAGTGGTTTCCAGCGACTGCGAAACGGGTCCTCGTGAATTGCTGGACAACGGCCGTTACGGCGGACTGGCGCCGAACCAGAACCCAGCCGCATTGGCGCAGGCCATTGTCGACAACCTGACGACCCCCATCGCGCCAGAGGCGGAAGCGGTGAGCAAATACCGTTACGCCGACGCCGCCGACGCTTACATCAAGCTGTTCGGAGAGCGGATGGCATGAAGACCCAAAGCGTAGCCATCGTCCTGCATGATCTAAGGGGCGGCGGCGCTGAAAAAATGATGGTGCGGCTCGCCAATGCTCTGGCGGAGCAGAATACGGCCGTAACCATGGTTCTACTGACCGAGGGCGGCGTCAACAAGGCGGAGCTGTCCTCAGCAGTGAAGCTGGTGGAGCTCGGCTCCCCGCGCACCCTGAGCTCCGTGCCCAGGCTGGCGGCCTACCTGCGCGAGGCTCAGCCAGATAGAATTCTATCCGCGTTGACCCACGTCAACGTGGCGGCCGCTCTCGCCTGCGCCATGACAGGCATGTTGCGCCGTCTGGTGGTGAGCGAGCGCAACACCTACTCACTGGATAAAAAGGTCAACACTGGTGCGGTGATGAAATTCACCTACTGGCTGGCGCCCAGGATTTATCGCCGTCTGCCGAACCCTGTCATCGCAGTCTCCGGAGGCGTCGCCCGCGACTTGGTTGAGACAGAGTCTCTGCGCCCCAAGGACATTGTCGTCGCACCCAACCCGGTATTGACCGCCAAAGTACTTACAATGATGGATGAGCCCGCCAGTCACCCATGGTTACAAGACCCGGCTACACGTGTGGTGGTCGCGGTTGGACGACTCAGCCATCAAAAAGGATTCGACACGCTTATCCGCGCCTTCGCACAGGTTGCGGACATACCGAACCTGAGACTGGTCATATTCGGTGAAGGTGAGTTACGCGAAGAGTTGAGCGCGCTTGTCAGCCAGCTGCAATTGACGGAAAGAGTCGATCTGCCCGGTTACGCCGCCAACCCTTTGGCTGAGATGAAAGCGGCGGACCTGTTTGTACTGTCTTCGCGGTTTGAAGGAAGCCCTAACGTCCTGGTGGAAGCCATGGCTACAGGCGTTCCTGTCCTGGCGACCAATTGCCCTTCCGGGCCGGATGAAATTCTGGACCAGGGACGCTTGGCGCCACTGGTGCCAGTGGATAACGTCAACGCCATGGCGCAGGCGTTACGCCAATGCATGGAGCAACCCAGCGACAACGCTGAATTGAAAAATCGGGCTGATCGCTATCGCGACGCCCTATCCGCTCAAGCCTACAGTGCGGTATTAAACGGTTCTGTCACTGTCTGGGGGCGCTGAGTACGGATGACATCGGTTAACTGCGAAAACGGGCGTATCCTGTGACGATTACGCGCAATCAGTTAAGAGATTTTTTTCTCGGCCTGGTCATGTTTTATTACTCGGGCTTTATGTCGTTCCTGACCGGACTGGTGTCTGGAGGCGGCAGAAGCGGCCATGGCGGTGCGGAAATGATCGCAGAGTCCGCCAGCGGCAACATGGTGCGCCAGCTGGTGGGTCTCAGCATACTGGCCATAGGCGGTTATTTCGTGCTGCATTTGCGCGACCGCTCCCTGGGCACCTTCGTGTCCCGTCATATTTACTGGCTGATATTGCTCGGCTATATCGTGCTGTCGATTCTATGGTCGGTTGAACCCGGCGTATCAGTGCGCCGCATCATCAGCCTTATGATCGTCTTTGTGGCGGCGCTGGCGCTGTTGCAGGAGTACACACCGGAATACCTGCTCAGCCTCATCGCGAGAATTCTGGGCTGCGCCGCCATCGCCGGGTTGATATACGCGGTGATTTCTCCCCAAAACGGCTTTATTCAAGGCGGACTGCGGGAAGGCGCGCTGCTGGGCATCTTCAGCGACAAAAACGCAGGCGCCCGTTGCTACGTCTACGCCCTCATGACCTTCTACGGCCTGCGTATGTATGAGAGCAGACAGGACAAAATTTTAATCGGCGGCCTGGTGGCGGCGATTATTCTGAGTAATTCAGCCACCGCGCTGGCCATGGTGTTTGGGGGCATGGGCCTGACCACCATCTTCAACGGCAGCCGGGTGATCGGTAACTCCCAGAAGACATTTAACCGTCTTATCGTGGTGACGATGGGCCTGTTGATTGGCGCCGTACTGGCTAACTACTTCTATGAATTGATTCTACTGTCTCTGGGACGCGATCCATCGCTGACCAACCGCACCATCATCTGGGAGCTATTAGGACCCAGTCTGGATGACCGCCCCACTCTCGGCTACGGATACGGCGCATTCTGGGCCAGCGTCTATGTAGAGTCGTTCGTCAAAGTCTGGGGGTTCATCGGCAACGCACATAGCGGATATGTTGAGACGCGCCTCAACGGCGGTTACGTCGGGCTGGTCATTTTGATCGCCACCTTCGTGATGTCTTTCTGGCGCATCGCCCGCGCTTTCACCTTCCACCCTGAGTCATCCGTGTTCGCATTAATGGCGAGCATTCTGCTGATTCAGGCGGCGGTTAACTATATCGGTTTCATCATCCCGAACCACGTGAGCTTCGACATGTTTATGTTCTCGATCATTGTCGTCGTGGCGGGCAAGTATGGGCTTTCGCGAGAACTCTCGCCCACTCCGCTGTACGAAGTGCAGCCGGACCCAGCGGAGGCGCGCGCATGAGTCGCGTCATCCACAGCTGCGCAGGCTTGCGCAGTCGCGTTTTTGATTTGACGCCACAATGGAGTTAGTCATGGTCTCACATGAATTCAAATGCATTTTTATCCATATCCCCAAATGCGCCGGCACCAGCATTGAAAGCGCTTTGGGACATCTTGACGGATACCAGGGACGCAATGGCCAGGACCACAGATCAATCAGGCTGATGGCGAAGCCGCGACTTAGTCTGCGCGCGCTCACATCCAAAGCGCGCCTGCTGGACATCGCGCGCAGCGTGAGGCACCAGCGCCGCAGCGACATGAACCCAAAAAACAAAATCACCGTTTCCGACGAGCAGTATAAAAACTACTTTAAGTTCACCTTCGTTCGAAACCCCTGGGCGCGGGCTTACTCCATGTACAAGAACGTCATTCGCGACGAAGCCCATAAACGCACTTTCGGCATTGAAGGCGACATGTCTTTCAAAGACTTCATGCACGCCTTCGCCGGAAAAGGCATGCTGCGCCCACAAACCTATTGGATCAAGGACGACAACGGCGACATCTCCCTCGACTACGTCGGCCGCTTTGAAAACCTGGAAGCGGATTTCAAGGAAGCCTGTCAGCGCATGGGCGCTCAACACATTGAGCTACCTCACAAAATCAAGGGCGACGGGGAAGATTATCGACAGTATTACGACGAGGAAACCAGACAGTTGGTGAGTCGGATATACAAGGACGAGATCGATTACTTTGGCTACACGTTTTAACAGCCGGCTGCGGCAATCAGGAATACTATCGTGACAACAGCAAACTCCGACATGACCGCAGAAGCGCCATTAGTCTCCGTTATCATGCCCGTCTATAACCGGGAGAAAACGGTTGCCCAGGCGATAGAGAGCGTGCTGGCGCAAACCTTCGCCGACTTTGAATTAATAGTGGTCGACGACGGTTCTACAGACCGCTCGGCGGAAATCGTCAACGGGTTTACGCAAGATGCGCGCGTGCGCTACCGCCTGCAGGAAAATTCCGGCCGGCCTTCCCTCGCCCGCAACAGCGGCCTGAAATTGGCGCGTGGACAGTGGGTGGCGTTTCTCGATTCCGATGACCGCTGGACGCCGGCCAAATTGGAGCGACAAATTGCATTATTGGAGCAATGCGCGGCGCAAGGCGTCAGCCTGGACCTGGTGATCAGCGACTATGAGGTCATGGAAAATGACGTCCTGAAGCATCCGTCCTTCTTCAAAGCCTATAACGTTAACCAGCGCTTGGCGGCGGCTGTCGAGCACACTTTTCCAGACGGCTGGACTTATCGCCAGCGTCCATTCCTGCAAGCGCTCTATGGCCTGGGTTTCGCCGCCACCCAGGCGGTGCTGGTGCGCAGATCGCTATTGGAGCGGGTCGGCGGCTTTGATAGCGAGCTAGTGTTCGCCGAAGACAACGACCTTTGGATGACCATCTCCGAGCAAGGCCGCGTTGGCTGCTCCAAAGGCATCGCCTACACCTACGTGCATCATGGCGACAATATCACCAGTGTTAAGTCAGACCGGTTTTACACCGACACCATCAACGTGCTGTTCAAGCATCTGGCCACCGCCAGGAAGTTAGGGGTGCCGATGGAGCCCCTGAAAGAAAGATACGCCAACTACTACTTATCGCTGTGCCGCAACAGACTGCGCGAGCAGCGCTGGAAAGAGGCGGCTTCGGCCTTTTACAGCGGCTTGCCAGGGCTGACCAGTAAACGCAACTGGAAAATGACCGCGCGCATTGGAGTCACTGCACTGCAAAGTTTGACGACGAAACGCGGGCGGCGGGCGGCGCAGCTGAGTTGAACGTGGAGATGACGCATCGAAGCCAACAAAAGCAAATCAGCGTAGAGAAACCTGATATACGGAATGCCTGCAAAAAGGCCTTTCCGCTTAAACATTTTAGACAACCTCACACCATGGAGCTGGGCGACTTATGACGACAGTGGACATAACCATACTATCCTGGGATCGGCTGGAAGACACCAAAGCCGCGATCGCCAGCGCACTGACGCAAACCGGCGTGGAGCTACGCGTAATCGTTGTGGATCAGGGTTCCAAGCCTGAGAGCCTGAATCAACTGCGCGCATTCTGCCGCCAATATCCGAACGTGGATCTGGTTTGCAACGTTAACAACCTGGGCGTTCCCGGCGGGCGCAACCAGGCCGCTTTTCAGGGTAACGGCGACTATATCGTCGCATTGGACAACGACGCGGAGTTCATCGACGAGCGCCAAATCGCCAATGCCGTGGAAATCATGGAGCGACAGAGAGATCTCGCCGCCATCGGCTTCCGCATTTTGCGCTTTGGCACACGTTGCGAAGACCTGAGCAGCTGGAGCTATACGCAGAACGCCCATGAATGGGGCGAAAAGCCTTTCTACACAACGCATTTCGTCGGCGCCGGCCATATGATTCGCCGCAGCGTCTTCGATCAGGTGAACGGCTATGACGATTCGCTGTTCTTCCTGCAGGAAGAGGCGGAGCTGTCACGCAAGCTGATCAACTGCGGCTACAAAATCCGCTATTCGCCAGAAGTGGTGATCGGCCACAAAGTCGCAGCGGAGCGACGGGTCAATTGGAACGGACCGCGCTGGCGCTTTCATGTACGCAACCGTTTCTATATGGACGTTAAATTCAGAACGCCTTTCGCCTCTTTGTGCCTGGGCACAATGCTCACCTTGTACAAAGGCTTCCGCGCCGGACTGATTCTTGACTCCACCATCGGGTTCATGCAGGGGCTAGGCATGCTTCCACAGGCCATCGCCTCCTGGAAGTTGCCCGGCGTCGCCTCTACGCCGGCTTCCAAAGCCTACATCGCCTCCTGTTCTCAGAACAAAGGCGTTTCTCGATGGAGCCGCATCAGACATCGCTTCAAGAAGGCTGGCGTAGCGCCGGGCCAGCAAGCAGCGGAGAGCAAGTAATGGGACACATCATGGAGTCAACCGGAATCAATTCAATGCAACCCAACCGGGCGCGCTGGCGCGAGCTGAAGGAACAGTTGCTGCTAACCTTCAGTCCCAAATTGCGTGGTAAAAAAGTCGTCTATCTGGATTATCCGCTGCACTTGAATCTGGGCGACCTGCTGATCTACAAAGGCACGCTGACACTGCTTGAGGAGCTAGGCGCGCAAGTGGAAATGAGCTTCTCCACCAGCAACGCAGACCGTTTCTTCCGCACGCGCATTCCGGAGGATTGGGTGCTGTTGTTACATGGCGGGGGCAATTTCGGCGATATCTACAGCATTCATCAGGCGCTGCGGGAAAAAGTAATAAAGCACTTCCCCAACAATCCTATCCTCATCATGCCGCAGTCTGTGCACTTTAATGAGCCGGAGACGTTCCTGCAAAACTGCTCCCTGTACCGGGAGCACAAGAACCTCAAGATGTATGTGCGCGACCAGGAGTCTTTTAACTTCATGTCGCAGGCATTGACGCCGGAACAACTGCTTATGGCTCCGGATATGGCCACCATGCTGATCGATGAATGGACCTGGCCGCAACAAATGCCCGAGCGCACCCTGATGTTCCGTCGCAAAGACTGCGAATCCGTATCCGGGGCCGACGCGGTGGAGGACGCCTTCGACTGGAACTCCCTGTACACGTCCATGGACATGAAAAAGTTTCGCCTCTTCAACCGCGTGTCAGGATTGGAACGCAAGCACGATATCAATCTGTTCACTTCACCGCTGTGGGTGCGCTTCAGCAATGCGCTGATCAATAGAGCGGTGAACTTCTATCAGAATTACGGACAGGTCGATACGGATCGTCTGCATGGCGCGATACTGGCTCTGCTCTTGGGCAAGTCCGTGCTTTTATCAGATAACTGTTACAACAAAATCGACCGCTATATGCGTTGTTGGCTGGTGTAATGGCGTTTTCGTCAGTGTGTAATACGGAGTCAATAGTGTGTTAAACCATCGGGCATGGAAGTTGATGTGGGTTTTCGTTGAGAAATTCAGCATCGTACTCATTTCCGTTTTCACTTTCTTTATCTACGCCAAGCTGCTAGGTCCCGGCGAGCTTGGGCTGGCGCTGTTCGCCCTGTCCATCGGACAGGGCATCGGCGTTATTTACGTGGCTTTCCTGGAAGACCCGTTGGTGCGTCAGGATGATGTTCAGGCTACTCACTTTGACTCCGCCTTCTGGGGCGGGTTAGTAGTGAGCCTGATCACTGCCGCCGCCGTCATGACAGGAAGCCTGTTCGCCACCGACGACGTACGCTTTCAATGGTTGATGCTGATTTCCGTACTGCATATTCCCCTGCTGACCACCGGCCATATTTATGTCGCGGATCTACGACGCAAAGGGAAGTTCAAGTCTCTGGCGAAACGCACCATGGGCGGCAAGCTCATCGGCGCAGCAGTCGGCCTGACCCTGGCCTGGACCGGTTATGGCAGCTTCGCCATCATCGTCCAAAGCGTCATCATGGCGTTCGTAAGTTTAGTGATCATGGTTCGCTCCAGTGAGTTGCACATCGGCTCGCGGTTCCGCATGTCCGTGTTCGGGGAGCTATTGGCCATTGGCTGGCCGCTTGCGCTACGCGGGGCCAGCTGGGACGCTATGAATCGCGGCATCGCCATCATTCTGGGCGTCACCGCCGGTCCCGCCGCAGTGGGCGTTTATGGCCTCGCGCGCCGAATGATAGATATGCCCCGGAGCGCTATCTACGGCGGCTTGCTCAGCTACGCTCTGCCTGCGTTTTCAAGAAACCAGCATGATTTGCCCAACTTACAGAAAATGTTCTGTTTCACCACTCTGACCACCTGCTTCATCGTACTGCCGATGTTTGTAGGCCTGGCTTTGGTGGCGCCTTACCTGATCCCCACCCTGTTCGGCGAGGAGTGGCGGCCGGCGGCGCCGTTGATTCAGATCCTGGCGTTGGTGGCGGCGGTAGGCAACACTCTCATCTATGTGCCCACAGCATTGACGGCAGTGGCCAAGAACAAACTGACGCTGCCTTCTGAATTGATCGCAGCCGGTTCCGCCCTGGCCTTCACCGCAGTAATGGGGGCCGAGATGGGCGCTTTGGCGGGGGCTTGCGCCTTTATCGTGCATACGCTGATCGCCTCGCCGGCGAAAGTGTTTGGGTTGAAAAAAGCGCTACATATCCAACCCAGCGAGTGGCTGCGTACGGTGTACAAGAGCATCATCGCCGCTATCTGCATGGTGGGCGCGGTGTACGTTTTCGTCACCTACTACTCCTCGCTACATCCCGCGTTATTGTCCGCTAATATCATCGCCATCGGCATGGTGACCTATTTGGCGATGTACACCCTGCTGCATAAAACCTGGATCGCAGACCTGAAGGCTTTCCTGATGAAATCGTAAGGGGCGCATAGAGCGAACAAAAAAAGCCGTTCCGGGGATACCGGAACGGCTTTTTATTTTGGTCTGTATTTTAGCAGGCGTTTATCTTTTTCCAGTGATCGCCAACAGCTTCTGACGCCCCATCACCAGAGCCATGGCCGCCAATGCTTTGGGGTGAGAGGCTAAAAGATGTAAATCTCCACAGGCCCACATCTTGCCGCCCATTTCCGCTGATTTCACATAATTGCCGCGGCGGCGATACGCCATTAAAAAGTCAGCGAACATCCACAGTTTCATCTTGGCGACTTCTTTTTTAGGCAGCTTAAATTCGCGCTCCACATGGCGAATAAACTCCAGCTTATGATGCAGGTTCTTCTCCATGTCGTCAGTCAGGTTATCGCCTTCATGATTTTTGATCACCAGAATTTCAGGAACGGTATAACAGCCGCCCGCACGCGCCAAAGTCAGCCAGACGAACCGGTCTTCAGCGAAACGATAGGTCTCGGGAAATCCGCCGACCTGCAGCACCGGGTCTTTCTCACAGATCACACTGGAAGTGCCGTTAATCGTATTCTCCAGAATCAACCCCTCGAAGCTGGGGCCATCCTTCACAATTTTTCTATGCCACTTTACCACTCCGTTACAGGAAGAGGACGTGAATGTGTCCAACATGACGCAATCCTTGCCTTCCCGCACCAATTCGTTCCACTTGGCGATCTGCATCTCCAGCTTGGCTGGCAACCAATCATCGTCAGAGTCCAGGAACGCCAGAATACGGCCGGTCGCCATGGCCATGGCGGTATTTCTCGCAGCGCCGGGGCCCCCGTTTTCCTGCCGTTTGAATTTGATGCGAGGATCATTGAATTCTTTTACGACCGCCTCAGGATCGTCTTTCGAACCGTCGTCCACCACCACAATTTCTCCAGGCAGGACGGTTTGTTTGTATATGCAGTTAAGAGCTTCTCTCAGCTTATCGGCTCTATTGTAGATGGGAATAATAACGCTGATGTCAGCGGCGGATATTTCCTTACTCATGCAGCTCTCTCGTTTCCGTAATTCATGCTTTACCGGAATGCAGTATTGTCGAATGGGGCACACTTTAAGTGCATTAACGATAATTTTCTAATGTTTCATTTCGCGTAAAAAAGTGACGGTATGGAGTCTATTAACAATTGAAACATTAGAAAATCCAGCACTGGCGCGGCGGGCTTAAGACTCTGAAGTAAAATGCGCATAGATTCTCTTACATAAATTTAAGTTTCAACAAGCCTTATACCCTAGGCTTACTGGCCTGGACTATGCCAAGCGGGAAATTTAAGCCTTTTTATCAATGGCTTATAGTAATTACCGAAGCAATAAAAACGCCATACTTGAAACCGCGCCGGAGATTTTTTCGCCGTACCGTCGCGCCTATCGGTTGACGCCCGCCACAAGGTTGGCGTGATAGGCCGCGCATTAAGCTCCTTGTTAATGTTGTCTCGTGGAAAATCAGGTTTTGGCGTCCTATAGTGACTGAAGGTTCTGTTTTTGCAGATAAGTCAGGAACCAGCCGGTTCCTGTTTGATCGTTCCGCCAATGAAAGCCGGGCAAAACCCCGGCTTTATACATTCACCAGGGAGCCGGCCGTCTTGTTGACCGCCAGCTTCGGCACATAGGGATATTTGATCATGAGGCATCGAGTAAACAGCTCCTTCCGTCAAACGATAAATTCACATCGTTTTCGCGGTATAAGTATGTTGTTGAAACTGTTTTACATCGCAGCCATTTGCACCAGCTGCGCTTCGCCACCCATCCAGGAAGAATCGACGGACAAGGAAACCGTCCCTCCTGTCGTCATCGACGACCTTGAACCGCCCTCCGCCGGTCTGGACGCCACCATTACCGCAACGCCCTTGCTGGAGTCCGTCAGTCTGGTTCTGGACGGCAGCACAGACCTGCAGAATATGAATAACAAGGTGTATTACCGCAAGAAAGGAAACGGTAATTGGAAAAACGCCTACCCGCTCGTCGCGGACCCAACTGACGATGCGTTGGCCGGCGGCATTATCGGCTTGGAAGAAAACACTGAATACGAAGTAAAGGTCTCTCTGCTGGAGAGCAACACCGTCATCCAGTCCTTTCAGGCGGAGTTTAAGACCTGGCCCACCGATCCGCCGATCAATCCGGACAAAGTGTACTCCATCGCCGATATCTATGAAGGCGGTATGCTTAACCTGGAAGAATTGGGCATTTCTGGCGAGCCGGGCGGCTGGGCCAAGATTGTCGGCGACGGCCAGACCGTCATTGACGGGGGGTATGATAATTACACCGCCATCAAAATCGGCGCCGCCAGCTATGTCATGTTTGAAAACCTGAAAGTCAAAGGCGGAAGACTGCACGCCATTCACAGCCTCAAAGCGCACCATCTGCGCTTTCGCAACCTGGATGTTTCAGGCTGGGGACGCACTTCCGGCGCGGTTAACGACGGTATCTCCTATGAAAAACCCAGCGACGAAGATCCCATCAATTATGATTCGGCGTTCTGGCTGGAATCCACCGGCGTTGTCGTCGTCGAACGCAGCTACGTGCACGATCCCAGAACCGGCGCCAATACTTGGGAACATGGACACCCTTCCGGTCCCAACGCCTATCTGGTCTCCACCAAACACTCCGAACCCGACTTCAGGGGGCAAGTAGTGTTGCGTTATAACGACTTTGTCGGCGGCGACAAGCACCGCTTCAATGACGTAGTGGAAAGCCGCTCCAACGGCTCCCGAGACGGCGGCTTCATCCGCGATAGCGATATTTACGGCAACTACTTCGCTTTCAGCAACGACGACTTGGTTGAGCTGGATGGCGGGCAACACAACGTACGCTTTTACGGCAATCGCCTGGAAGCCGGTTATAACGGCGTCAGCATCGCTCCCAACATGCGCGGTCCCGGCTTTATCGCCGGCAACCTGATTCACGACCTTGGCGACGAGCGCGGCATGGCTTGGACCGCTTTCAAAGCAGGCGGCCTGACAGTCAAGCCGGAAGGCACAAGTTACCTGTTCCACAATACTGTTTACGCCAAAGCCAACAGCTTACACGGCACGGGTTACTCCGGCGATCGCGCTTTCAACGCTGTTACCCGTAATAATCTTCTGGTCAGCAGCGCCGGATGGTCAGAGCGCCAATACAGTATTCGCGACATTGCACAGGAGCCCGGCTCCGACTTCGACTTCGATCTGCTGTACAGCACGCAGGCGGCGGCGGGCGTCGTCCAGGCCTACGGCGGCGCCGAAGCCAATGGCCTGACCAATGAAACCCCGCACTTCCGCGACGCGCCTGCGGGCAAGTTCAACTTGCTGGAAGAGAGCGCTGCAATTAATAAGGGAACTTATATCGCCAATTACTCCGACGGTTTTTTAGGAGCAGCCCCCGATATCGGCGCGTTCGAATATGGCGTGGCGAAAACGATTCCGGTGCGCCCCATTAAAATCACATCGGACGCGTATCGCGTTGAATTGGACGCACAGTCTCCTGAAACCAGAACGATCAAGCTGAGCAACAGCGGCTCGGACACTGATTTCAAGGTGCTGATCAACCAACACGCGGACTGGATAAAAGTATCGCCTTCCAGCGGCATGATATCCGGAGATGGAACTAAAGATTTGGAGATCAGCATCGATTCGCAGAAGATGGGCGGCTCCGATTCCAGAGCGGGGGCCATCATCATAAAGTTTGATGATGGTTATTCAATTCCCGTTTCTGTATATGCGGATTAACATGACAAGTTAACAACTTTTAGTATATAAGTTTTGCGAACCAAAACAGGGCGTTAAATATATAAAATGCGCCCTGATCGCACCGTTAATTATGAAAGTCTTCTCACTCTTTGATAAGTGAGAAGACTTTTGTCTCTAATGGTCTTTTTATTGCAGCAATCTACTCGTAAACTAACGCCCGTGACGCATTCCTCCCGCCGCCGCACAAGAGGAAAAGCGGACACTTTGTTATTAATTTCATAAGGCGCGGAGCATCAGGCGGCGCTCTGCTCAATTAGAACAACACCCGGATTTAATCCAGCTTCCGCAACCATCAAAACCTGTTTTGACGGCGGCTCCTTATGGATTGAATTTGCTATTGTTTCTGCCTGCGCCCAATTAAATAATGCAGGGACGTTATTTAAAGTATGCTATTTAATTCAAACGAATTTTTATTTGTATTCCTGCCCCTGTCGTTGCTGCTGTTTTATCTGGCGCGTAGAGCGCTGGGGAAACGCCCGGCGTTTATTGTTCTATTCATTCTCTCCCTCGGATTTTACGGCTGGTGGGAATGGCGCTATCTGCCCTTGCTGATCGGCTCGCTGGCGGTCAACCTGTGGATCGCTGAGCGCATACGCACCCGCAAGCGGCGCGGCGACTTGATCGCCGGTCTGTGTTTCAACCTGGGGTTGTTAGCCGTTTTCAAGTACCTCGGGTTTATCGAGGGCAATATTGAAGCCCTGTTCGACATTGAACTGGACTGGCCCAAACTGGCGTTGCCCATTGGCATCTCCTTCTATACGTTCCAGCAGATCGCCTTTTTGGTTGACGTCGCCCGCAGCGACAGCGACGAAGCCACCGACCCCGCCCGCTATGGCCTGTTCGTGAGTTTCTTCCCCCAATTGATCGCTGGCCCTATTGTTCATCACAAGGAAATGATGAACCAATTCGAAGCGCCGCCCTCCAACGACAAACTGATGCGACTCGCCGCCGTCGGCCTGGCGATTTTCGCCATTGGTCTGGCGAAGAAAACCATGATCGCAGACCCACTGGGCGCATTCGCGACGCCGTTCTTCGCCCGAGCCGCTGAAGGCGGAGATATTCACTTCTTTATCGCATGGGCCGCCGCCCTCGCCTACACCTTCCAGATCTACTTCGATTTCTGCGGCTATTCGGAAATGGCGATAGGTCTGGCGATGCTGTTCGGCGTAAAGCTGCCCGCCAACTTCAATTCGCCTTATAAGTCACGCTCCATTATTGATTTTTGGCGCCGCTGGCACATGACCTTATCGCGGTTTTTACGGGACTATCTCTACTTCCCGCTGGGCGGCGGAAGGGTATCGCGCTGGCGCCGCTATATCAATCTGATGATTGTCATGCTGGTAGGCGGGCTCTGGCACGGCGCCTCCTGGACTTTCGTCATCTGGGGCGGCCTGCACGGTTCTTATCTGATGATCAACCATGGCTGGCGCGCCATCGCCGACAAGCCAGCATTGAAACCTCTGAAAGGCTTGATCGGAAATCTGTCCCTACCGATTACCTTCTTCTCTGTGGTTATCGCCTGGGTGGTGTTTCGCGCAGAGAGCTTCGACGCCGCCATGGCCTTTTATAACGCGATGTTTGGCTTCCATGGTTTTTCCGCGCCGGAAGAGTTCCGCCCGTTGGTTGAAGCATTGGGATTGCAGAACTCCGTATTCCTGTTCGCAGAGAACTACCGCACGGACTTCTATATGGGGCTGATCTGGACATTGGGCGCCGCCGCTATCGCATTTTTTGCTCCCAGCACTTTGGAGCTGCTGCGTTCGGAGCGTCCAACAGCGGACTTCGACGAGATCGAACCCTCATTGCCTGCGCCACGCCGCTACCTGCCTTCGCTGGTCAGCATGCGCGCCTGGAGTTCGGTAGCAGTGGGCGTATTGCTCTATATTTCCCTGCGCGCCATCAACGCCGCGGCGGAAACCGAATTCCTTTACTTCCAGTTTTAAAGCATCAGGACCCGTAACACGGAAACGACGTAAATCATGACCAAGATGAGTAACGAGACACCAAGCTCGCACGTTCAAACTGATTCGCAACCGGAGCGCGGCAATCCGCTTAAGTTTATTATCGGCGCGCTGGCGACTGCGGCCGCCCTGATGGCGATCAACACCGCGATTACGGCCAGCACCATCGGTCGTCCGACAGCGTCATCACAAACACTGTGCGATCAGGTGAACGCCCGCATAGAACTGGCTGAGCGCATGCAAGGCCCCAACCTGCTGCTGATCGGCGGCTCTGGGGTGCGCGCCGGGTTTTCCGCCCAGATGTTGAGCGACGAGCTGAATCTGAACGCGCTGAACTTCGGTCTGCAAGCCTCCATGGGACCAGATCTGACGCTGAGTGAAGCCAGGCGCGCGCTGAAGCCGGGAGATACCGCATTACTGGCGTTTGAGTATCCCCAGTACAAGCACGATAGTTGGAACCCTATTGAGCTTAACTACGGCATGGGTTGCGCAGCGACCTGGTTCAAACAAAAGCCGCTGCAGGACATTGTCGAGGGGCTTATGGCGACAGACCTCACCCGAATTGTTGACGTCTGGCGCTTTGCCTCCAAAGACAACAAGCAGCTCAATACCTTTGACTCCAACGAACATGGCGACAGACTGCCGGAAAGTTTTCCCGCCGTTTCGGACAAAGTGAAACGACGCTTATCCTTGTACCAGCCAGTGAACATCGGCATCGATACTGAGTCTCGGGGCGCGCAAGCCATTAAAGCTTTCGTCGAATACGCCAGGGCCAACAACATCAAGGTTTACGCCACCTGGCCGAACACCATTGATTTCCCTGAATATCGTAAAACGTCCGGATTCCAGCAGATTAAGGAGTTTTACGCCAACCTGGGCGTTCAGATGATCGGTGAGCCACAGTTGGGCCTATATCCCACCACCGCCTTCTATGACACGCAATACCACCTGGATTACGCCGCAATTAAAAAACGCACCCAGGACTTCATCACTGCGCTAAGGCAAGAACACATCGACTTCGCAGCCTCACAGGGCGGTTAACGCCGCTTCGTTCTTTTAACCCTGCGGCTGCATGACATAATGCGGTCGCAGGGTCACTCAGCTCTCATGGCGCCAGCTTCCGCCAACGAAGCCCCCCTCAATACCTACCAAAATACTTACCAAAGCCTGGAAGTTCACGCTCAAGACAAAAACGTTCTTTAGTATCTATGTATCGGATGGTCGTCCATTAGTTCCATTTAAAAAACCTATTCTCAGACTATGCGCAATTAATTGGAGCCCCTTTTTTAACGACCTTAATCTTGATGCTGGCAAACCTTCGTTCGCACATTTCCGGGCGAGGCTTCACCAGCGACGCAACAGTCGCTCAGAATCACAACAAGAAAGGAGCTCCTGATGACGCTGAAGGAACTGGCATACATCGTAGCGGTCGCAGAGGAATTGCATTTCCATCGCGCAGCCGAACGCTGCCACGTCACGCAATCCACTCTCAGTATCCAATTGAAAAAATGCGAAGACTATCTCGGCGTACAGATATTCCGCCGCAACCGCCACTTAGTGGAAATAACACCGGAAGGCAGAGAGATTGTGCGTCTGGCGCAAAAGGCGTTAGCAGCGGCGGAACAGATACGCAGTCTGTCCAGAGACCTCCGCGCAGCACGGTAATTTAGACAATCAATCACGCGATTTAAAGGCAATGTGTAGACTGACTTTCACTGGTTTGGATAGGGAATAAGTCATGAAAAAACACAATGGATTCGCCTTTGCCGCGAGCCTTTTAACCTTAGCGCTGGCCTCACCGTTAAACGCCGCGGTAGGAAACTCATATGCGCCAGTCGTGGACTCAGAGTCCTTCGACAGCGTCAAACAACGCATGGAAGGCGCCAAGGATGACGTCGTCGCGCGTCATAAGTCATTGTTAGAGGAACGTTATGATCTGGCGGACAAGCCGTCATCAGAGATAACCATGTCCAAAGGCAAGCCTGTGCAAACGGGCGTACGGGTAAAGCTCGCCAATGGCGTATCCTGGGAGCAGCTTTCCACAATGACGCCACTGCAGATTAAGCAGAAGGGCGTGTTCCCTAAAGGATTTCTACCTCTGCCGCATCCGAACCATAGCGAAGGCGGCATGCTGTTTCCTCAGTTTCACATTGATGAAATCAAAAAGCAGGAAGGCCGGGACCTGACGCGCTTCGATCTGGACTTTGTCATGCCGTCACATTTTCTACCGGAGTTTCCTGCGCCAATCTACCTCACCACCCGCCCGGATCTTGGCGATGTCTCTCGAGGTAAAGAGGTGACCCTGCAAAACTACTATGAATTGTTTTCCGGCGTACTGAACCCCAAACAACTGGAAGGGTTGCGCTTGTTGGTAACGCCTTTTCCGCAGCAACAATTTAACGCCACATCTGATCGACGATCCGCCCAGCCAAGCATGGGCGTCGCCTGTTTTGACTGCCACACCAACGGACACACCAACGACGCCACTCACTTAGTAGGCGATATACGCCCGCAGGAGCGTCGCCATCGCATCAACACGCCCACTCTGCGCGGCGTAAACGTACAACGCCTGTTTGGATCCCAGCGAGCGCTGAAAACCGTTGAGGATTTCACCGAATTCGAACAACGCGCTGCATATTTCGATGGCGACCCTGTCATCGCCACCAAGAAAGGCGTCAATATCCTGGAGAGAGGCAGCCAGGTCCACTTCATGGGCGAGTTCCAGGCGCTATTGGATTTTCCGCCAGCGCCCAAATTGAACTTGTTTGGAAAACTTAACCCTGAAAAGGCTACAGAGTCCGAACTGCGAGGACAGGAAATTTTCTTCGGTAAAGGCCAATGCGCAGCATGCCATGTTCCACCGTATTACACGGACAATCTCATGCACAACCTCAAGGTGGAGCGCTTCTATAATGAAGAGATGATCAATGGCATGCTCGCTGGCGCTGACGGCCCCATCAAGACATTTCCTCTTAGAGGGATCAAAGACTCGCCGACTTATCTGCATGACGGTCGCCTGCTGACGTTGGAAGACACCGTAGAATTTTTTAACCTAGTGCTCGGCGTTAAATTGAACAAACAGGAAAAGCAGGACTTAACGGCATTTTTATACACTCTCTAGGGGCGTCTTGGTTTTCGCTTCGCCGATCAATGGCTTATAGGGCGACGACCCTAGCCGTATCCGGGTGTTCATGCCGGCTAATATCAATGCAGAGGCGGTTATAACTGGACTCTTGCCTGTGATGAGGGGTACAGTACCCCCTCCCATTAACCCACCGAGGACACCACACCTATATGGCAAGAGAATTCCAAGATACCCACTTCCGCGTAAAAAAACTGAACGGTTACAAAGTACGAGAGTTCAAGGCCCTACTGGAGGCCGACAGCGCCGACGATACGCCGGTTCTGCTCAACCTGAAAACAGATCACAAGCTTTGGTTCCGCTTTTTCCTGGACGAAGGCAAAGGCTTTTGGGAAGAGTGGGAAGATTTTGACGACAAGCCCGGCGAAGGCGAGAGAGAAGTGGACTATGCCTCTCTTTTCAATATCAAGTCCAAAACGATCAAAGATATCAGTTGTGAAAACGCCAGAATAAAAATCAGATTCGAAGGCGGTGGCGAGTTTTGCCTGAAATCGAAAGACGAGAGCGATCACAACGCCGAGAGTCAAGCAACTTTCCGTCGCTAAACGATTAATAGCATTTCTGTTCGATCCCTTTCTTTTTAGCGCTTTCCGCCCACTGTGCGCGCGCCCTACGAAATTCCGGGATAAATCAGTCACCCACCGTCACCTAATGCCGGCATATATCCGGTAAGACTTACATTAAAAATAAATTGCGGCCGTTAAAGGCATGAGCGTATTTGCGCGCTCGAAAATACTGCTTAAAACGGCCGCCAGACTCCGCCAGCAATACTCTAACTCTTCGCCGACCTATGACGATACATGGGCTCGTCGCCGCATGAGTAAGACGACCAGGGAAAGAAAGTATTAGAAAGAGTACGTAATGCCAGTAAGAAGGACGTTAGAATGCGAGCCTTCGGGCAGGCCAATATATTGATACCCTAAGATCGTCACGCCGAAACCGCCTTCTCTTCCAATCGATCCCCAAACCACCGTATGGACGCAGGCCAGTGGATGTCTTGTCCTCATCCTGCTTATCGCGATTCTTATAGTCGATGCTTACCTCATAATCAGTGTAAGCGCCGGCCACTTTCGCAAACGCATTAAATCTCTCGGAAAGCGCTGCTTGACCTTTGATGCTCAGAGCAAAGCCATCATATTCGGTATACTCGCCAAGACTGCCAATGTACGAGGTAAAGCCGGAAGTGATGTTTTGCTATGCGAACCACGTTGCTTCCCCTTACTTTCTTGGCTATCCCTCAGAAGCGACCTTGAAATAGCTTATCAAGGCTGTTGTCAATCGGGGCATGTCCTCTGCTCAAATGATGGTCCTGGACAGGCGCTTACTGTAAGCTGCACGTCCGCCAGCGAGCTGGCCCCAATGAATCAGCAAGAAGAAGTTATCCTATATGAGCTTTGCCTCCCTCGGCTTGTCCGCCCCCATTCTCGACGCTATTTCTGAACAGGGCTATGCATCGCCCTCACCTATCCAGTTGCAAGCAATTCCTGTCGTTCTGGAAGGAAAAGACGTCATGGCGGCCGCGCAGACGGGAACCGGCAAAACCGCCGCCTTCACGCTGCCTATTTTGGAGCGCTTATCGAAAGGCGACCGGGCGCGCTCAAATCAGGCTCGCGCCTTGATCCTCACACCAACGCGGGAGCTCGCCGCTCAAGTCGGCGAATGTGTATCCATCTACAGTAGCAAGTTGCCCCTACGCTCCACCGTGGTTTTTGGCGGAGTAAAAATCAACCCGCAGATGATGCGTTTACGCCGCGGCGTAGACGTGATAGTAGCAACGCCCGGACGCCTGCTCGACCTTTACAATCAAAACGCCGTGCGCTTTCAGGATCTGGAAGTGCTGGTATTGGATGAAGCCGACCGCATGCTGGATATGGGCTTTATCCATGATATTCGCAAGATTCTGGACATTTTGCCGAAGCGCCGGCAAAACCTGATGTTCTCCGCCACTTTCTCCAACGATATTCGCAAGCTGGCGAAAGAACTGGTTAACAATCCAGTAGAAATCTCCGTTAGCCCTCCCAATACAACGGCCAAAACGGTTAAGCAGTGGATTCATCCGGTTGATAAAAAGCAGAAATCCGCCCTGCTGACGCAACTCATTCGCGACAACAACTGGGATCAAGCCCTGGTGTTCAGCCGCACCAAACACGGAGCCAACCGCCTGACGCGGCAACTCTGCGCCAAAGGCATCAATGCCGCCGCTATCCATGGCGACAAAAGCCAGAACGCCAGAACCAAGGCGCTGGCGGATTTCAAAACGGGAAGCGTACAGATTCTGGTAGCGACGGACATCGCTGCGCGCGGCATCGACATTGATCAGCTGCCCCAGGTCGTGAACTTTGATTTGCCCCAAGTGGCGGAAGATTATGTACACCGTATCGGCCGCACCGGCCGCGCCGGCGCGGAAGGACAAGCGGTATCCCTGGTGAGCGCGGATGAGTTCAAGTTACTCGCCGATATCGAGAGGCTGATTCAAAAGCGCCTGCCTCGTGAAGAAATCGAAGGATTCGAACCTGAACAGCGTCTACCTGAATCGCGCCTGCCCACTCAACCCGTGAAAGCGCGCAAGCCGAAAAAGCCTAAAGCAGCCAAGAGCGGCGAGCAGCGTGAACAAGACAGAAAGGGCGAGAAAAAAGGCCCGCGGCAAGACGGCGCGGCGAGAAACAATGCAAACGCGCCCCGCAGACAACGCAGAAGAGGCACTGGCGCCGGGCGACCTGCGCCACGCAAAGAGGCCAAGAGCAACTAGTCGCCTCTTCGATTCCTGACTTCGGGGCTGACTTGCAAGAGTAAGCCCCGCCTCATCATCAGCTCCTGATCTTTCTGACCCGAAACGAACGCCCTTTCATTTTCCCTTTGCCCAGTTTATCCATAGCAAGTTTGACGGCGCTTCGCGCAACGGCGACGTATGCGCAGTTGTCAAAAATATGGATCTTTCCAACTAGTTTGCCGTCTACCCCGTTGTCTCCAGTCAAGGCGCCGAGAATGTCTCCTGGGCGCACTTTCTGTTTCTTACCGCCATCGATCTGTAGAGTCTCCATTGGCGGTTTGTACGCTAGGTTCTTCAGCAGACTGGTTGCCGGCGCGGGTTCTGCGCTGACAATAATCTCTTGATACTCTTCCAGGCGGCCGATTTTGTACATTTCAGACTCGCTGAAGAGGGTGCACGCAACACCGCTCGCGCCGGCGCGCCCTGTGCGTCCGATACGATGCACATGAACTTCCGGATCGCGGGCGATATGGAAGTTGATAACTGCGTCCAGGGCGTCAATGTCCAGGCCGCGGGCGGCGACATCGGTAGCAACAAGGATAGAGGCGCTTTTGTTGGCGAAACATACCAGGGTCTGATCCCGGTCTCTCTGCTCCAGATCGCCATGCAACGCCACTGCGCTAAAACCGTGGCTCACGAGCATATCCGCCACCTCTTGAGTCTCCCGCTTGGTATTGCAGAAAACGACAGTGGATTCTGGCTTGTATTGCAACAGCAGCAATCGCAACACCTCTAAGCGATGCGTATCGCCTTCCACCTTGTAGTAGTACTGCTGAATACTGGCGTTGTCATGAGAAGACTCCACCTTAACCATCACGGGGTTGAGCATCACCCGTTCCGCAATGGATTGAATCTGGTTCGGATAGGTGGCGCTGAACAGCAGCGTTTGCCGCTGCGCCGGCATCTTTTCAACGATAGCGTCCAGCGCCGCCTGAAATCCCATTTCCAGCATGCGGTCCGCTTCATCCAGCACCAGAGTGTGCAATTGATCCAGCACCAGCGTTCCTTTACGCAAGTGCTCCTCCACTCGTCCTGGAGTCCCCACGACGATATGCGCGCCATGCTCCAGCGAACCGATTTGCGGCCCGAAAGGCATACCGCCGCACAGAGTCAACACCTTGATATTATGAATCGCTCTCGCCAGGCGACGAATCTCTTTGGCGACCTGATCCGCCAACTCCCGGGTTGGACACAGAACCAGCGCCTGGACGCAAAAGCGTTTTATATCGAGCTTGTTCAGTAATCCCAAGCCAAAGGCGGCAGTCTTTCCAGACCCGGTTTTGCCCTGAGCGATAACATCCTTTCCCGCCAGTATCGAAGGCAGGCTTTGCGCTTGAATAGGCGTCATAGAGTGATACCCAAGCGTGGACAGGTTCTGTAACAGTCCAGGATGCAATGAAAGAGAGGAAAAAGCGGTGGCGCTCAAGGTGAAGTTCCTTTGGATGGTGTAACTGCGATGCGTCGCTGGCGTAGACTCTTCGCCGCGCGATGTGGTGTATAAAGCAACAAAAAAGGGCAAGGCGATAAGCCCTGCCCTTTGTGTCTCATCTGTCGATCAGACGGCGATCCCTTTGCAGCATTTGCTCCGGGTCGCCAAAAATACGCCGCTTACAGCGGAACGATGTTCTCTGCCTGAGGTCCTTTCTGTCCCTGAGTAATTGTGAACTCGACTTTCTGGCCTTCGGTCAGAGTTTTGAAACCAGAACCAGTGATGGCGCTGAAGTGAGCAAAAACGTCAGGACCGGATTCTTGCTCGATAAAACCAAAACCTTTGGATTCATTGAACCACTTTACAGTGCCGGTAACAGTATTGGACATAGTCATATCCTAAATAATCTTTGGTAAATCAATGCCTTGCATAAGGCCGCTTTGCTGGAAGTTTTTCTATTACTTATGAAAACAGGACGAGGACTATAGACAGGACTTCGAAATGGTATTGCATAAATATCAGATTTACTTACAGACTGCTCAAAGTATATGCAGGGCGATTTCGCTGTCAAGATGGAACAGACATATCCTTTCGTCTTCATGACCAAGTTTTCTAATTTTTGATCTATTTATAGCAAACGAGACGGAATTCCCCCCACTTTTACCCCTGCGTCGCCCTTGCCAAGCAAATAAACACAGCGACTGACTCATGATCAATCTAAATACAATCTGGATTGTCTGACATTCATGCATAGAGGCTTCCGGAGCAAGAAAGTATTTAGTCGTCAAGAAACAATTCTACTCTCCGAATAATTGATCGTCGTTCAAATAAGTAAGTATCCCCGTATCCTGACCGACTGGACAGATATAAATAGAAACAACGTCAACGTTTTTTGTTAAGTATAGATTTCGCGAAGCATTACTACAGCCTGAACGGGCTGAATTGCATCAGCGAGGATATATTAATCAGGCAGACAAATAGCTTCCTTCTATTTGTCTGCAACGACAGGGCCTGCACAGGTCAGACCCTGTCTCCCGCGGCTTGCCGCCGCGCAGGCGCATCCATGCGAACAAACATACCTGTTTCGGTTTTAAACACCGACTCAGGCCACTTTTTCTCATCACCTGCTCCGAAACCAATACCGTCTTTGTAGAAACGGATTTTGATTTCAGCGACGCGTTTCCCGCTCTTCATTCGATGGGTAATCCATCGCTTTTTCCGAGCGGGAATCGCAATAAAAGCGTAAACGCCACCAACCACGCATAACACAGCTCCTGCCGCGAGCAGGAAGCCCGCCCACAGGGGCGCGTACTTCCTCCAGCGGTCAATGTGGTTTAAGCCACTGCCTGTATTCTTCTCCGTAATAGCACTTTGACTTGCTGAAATGCGCTTCGGCGATCATTTACCCATTTTTTACGCATTAGTCTGAGTTTTGCTGGGTAACGTCGTAGCAGTTCGGAGTGGAAGCGCCGATATAATCGACCGAAATCGTGACGCCCTGCATGCAGAATGAATACTCCGCAGCTTCGCCTGTGACGTACACTTCATCTCCCGGACCATATCCACTCAAGTCGCCGCCCAAGGTATAAAGACGTCCTTGCGTATCCCTGAACGCCGGACATTCAACGCCCTCCTCTGTAAGCCGCCCCTTCAGGCAGACTTTCTTGGATTGCGACACGTCAGATTCTCCCAGCATGGCCGCCTTCGAGTTACTCTCCGCATGAACGCGGACGCCTTTCAGTCCGTCCGGTATTACCGCCATACGATATGTCACACTCATGGAGGAGATGACTTCCGCAGCCGGTTGGTCCGGAGGCATAGCGACAAATCCAAAGTCGTAGACGCCATCGGGGGGCGCCTGAATATATTGAAAAGCAACCAGTTCCGCGTTATTCCAGCCAGCGCTGGGAACCATGCCTTCAGCCCGAATCTCCAGCATAGGCGGATAACTTTCCAGTATGCTTACCTGCACGTTATCAACCCGGTATACCATAGATTTCGCAGCGGATTGCCTTTGGTCTGCAGTGTCCCCACCCGCCCAAACCATCGCCGGCGCCGCTAATAGCAGCGGCAAGCAAGCGGCCATATGTCTCAGATTTACTCGCGCCCCAGTGAAAAGACTAACGCCTTTATTTATTCCATTCATTTTTTCGTCCTTTTTGATTCAGCATGAAAATACTCTTTCATTCCCGCCAGGTTCTCGTCAGGTCTTCAGAATAGAGAGCGATGGCTCTTCGATATTCCTGCACATAGGGGTCTTGAGAGGTAGCGGCGATCACTTTCAGCAGCGTTTCAACGGATTGCCTGGATTCCCCTACATTGAACAAAGCCATGGCTTTGAACACATGCAACTCATGCGCGTCAGGAAACTGCGCCAGCCCCTCGTCAAAGGTATTCAGCGCCAACATATATTCTCCCAGTGCGCGATAAGTGCTACCCAACCCCAAATATGCGCCTCGCAACAGTGTCTCCGATAACTCTCCAGAGATTGCATTGAGGTAGTACGGAACAGCTTCCGCCTCCAATCCCAAATAGTCATGAACGCAGGCGGCCTCGTACTGTAGCTCAGCGTCGGTAGGAAAATCTTCCGTCAATTGCACGGCAAGGTTACGCGCATCTTCATGACGCCCTTGCTCCCGTAAATATCTAATAGACTCTGCACTCATCATCCTTTTTACTATCACCCCGTCTGAAAACTCCCCTCCTATACCCTGGAGGAGAATACGATCACCCGGCTTCACGCCGCATTCTGCTGCATTTCACTTTTCCCGAAACTGATCGGGAACAATTCACGCTTAAGCGTGAACAAAGTTTTCTTTTCGCAATACCGACTCGCCACTCCAGCGATACGCCACCAATTTCCCCTGCTTGGCCACAGAATAATCGAGGCAAGCCACATTGGAAGCCAACGGCTCCGGTTCGCCCGCCAGCCAATAATGACCAACAAAGCAAGGCGGCTGCTCTTCTCCGTACCTGGGCATCGTTTGTGGCGCAGGAAGCTGCGCGGCGTCGCCAATATCCAAGCCCACAGGCAACGCCACTTCTCCTAGCGTTTTGGCGTCTCGCCGCCACCATTGCACGCGAATCGCATCCCTTTCGGTTCCATCTTTATCATGAAATATGATTCCATCAGGCAACCCAATCTCTACACCCTTGATCAGAGTTTCAACGGCGGTAAACATCAGATGTCCTTCAGTGGATGCATCAATCAGCATGTCCAAATCCAGCAATCCAGAGGGCGAGCGCGCACGAACAGCGTCGATATAATCATCATGCCAGCAGGCGTGAATGACCCGTAGACCGTCCAACTCCAACCAGAGTGGCAAGCTGTGGAAAAACGCCAGCACGTCTTTTTTCAATTCCGGCTCAGATTCAAACTCGTTCAAAAAGGCCTGATGCTGGCGGATATTCTTTTCCGTACGTCGGCGCAGATATTCCCCCTGATGCAAGGTGTGGAACGCCAGCGCATTGAACTCATGATTCCCCATCACCGCCAACGCATGACCATTACCCACCATTTTCATGACCAGCGCCAACAGTTTACGGTGCTGTCGCAGGTGTTCGCCGCGATCAATGAAGTCCCCGAGAAATATGACTTTCCGCTCAGGGTGCGCATAACCGTCGCCAGCGTCCACATAACCAAGGAGCCGCAACAGTTTGACCAGCTCATCCGCATGGCCGTGAATATCGCCAATAATGTCGTAATACTGCTTTTTCATACTCATTCTCCCGCCTCAAAGGGGTGACGGTTCGCCTCCCGCTCCCTCTCCTGCAATAAATCGATAAACGCCTTCACCACGGTCGACTCTCTGTTGTCCGGCGCACATACCCAAGAGAACTGACGCGTCAAATTAAGAGGCGTATCCAGCTCAACCAACAGCCTCTCGGGCACTTCGTCCACAATCGAAAGCCTCGACAGACAACCCACTCCCAGCCCTGCCCGCACAGATTGTTTGATCGCCTCCTGTCGGGACAACGCAAAAGAAATGCGCGGCCGCACGCCCATGGCTTGCATCGCCGCATCAAACACCGCGCGCGTGCCGGAACCCGTCTCACGCACGATCCACGGAAACTGTTCCAGCGCCTCTGCCCCAATGTTACCGACACGCGTCAGAGGATGCCCCGCCGCGCAAAATATCGCCAACCTATCAGCCAGCCAGGGTGCGATGTGCAATGTGGGATGCAGAGCCGGCCCCTCAATCAGGCCAATATGCGCACGCCCTTTTTCAAGTAAAGCAAGCACCGCCTCTGTATTGTGGATCTGCACATCGGGCTCTACTTCAGGATAGCGTTTGACGAATTCCGCCAACAGTGAAGGTAGCAGATAGGAAGCAATTGTAACGCTGGCCGCCACACGCAGAGGACCAGCCACCTTTTCAATATCAGGCAGCGCCAGCCCATCCACCAAGCTAAGAATTCGTCGTACGCGCGGTAATACACGCCTGCCTGCGTCACTCAGTTCCAGCTCCCGCCCCACTTTAATAAGCACGTTGTAACCCAGCGCCTTTTCCATTTCCCGAATGGACTGACTTGCCGCCGACTGGCTAAGACATTGCTCCTCAGCCGCCAGGGTTAACCGCCCCAATCTGGCGGTGGCCTCAAACACCCGCAATTGCCGCAGACTCACATTCATCGGTTTTTCTAAACTATGACTTAAGAAACATCCAATATACTTATTACACATACTTTCTTAAAGTCCCTTAACGAAAACATGAAGGGGCTTACGCCATGCTAATTCGCCTGGTCGCACTTGCTGTATGCGCCATCCTGCTTGCTCAACTTCCTTTTATCGCCGCCCTGGGACTCAGCGCCCTCCCCTTGGCCTCCCTGCTTGGCCTGCTTTATGGAGCAGCCGCTACACACGATACCCACAGCGACGTCGCAATCCTTAACTTCTGTCAGCAGAAACTTCTGCGGCTGGGCATCATCCTGTTCGGCTTCAATCTCAGCTTTCAACAAATAGCCGCAATCGGCTGGCGCACAGTACTGCTAGACGCTGTGGTCATCATTTCCGTGCTCTCTACAGGTATCTACTTGGGCGTCAAACTACTGCGTCTGCCCAAAGAGATAGCAACGCTTACAGCCATAGGCAGCGCAGTATGCGGAGCCGCCGCGATTATGGCCGCCGAGCCCGTTGTTCGCGCAAAAGAGCAGGATGTCGCCGTGGCGGTTGGAACCGTGGTGGTTTTCGGCACAATGGCCATGTTTATTTATCCCGTCATATATCGCTTCACCTTGATGGAGCCATCGCTATTCGGGATCTATATTGGCAGCACTGTACATGAAGTCGCTCAGGCTGTGGCGGCCGGGCAGTCGATCAGCGGGGAAGCCATGCAATTCGCAGTGGTCGCCAAGCTCGTCAGAGTGATGCTGCTAGCACCGGTCATCATCGCCCTCAGCGCATTGCTATTTCGAGCGCCCGCCGGAGCCAGCAGTCAAACCAAGATTGCTATTCCCTGGTTTGTCTTCGGCTTTATCGCCGCCGCCGCAGTCAACAGTTTGATCACCTTACCTGAGTTTGTATTGGAGTCACTCAGATGGACGGCCCAAATCGCACTCACCCTGGCCATGACCGCCCTGGGCGTCAAAACCCGCTGGAGCGCCATTCGCCAAGCCGGAATCCGACCAATCGCACTGTCCTGCATTCTGTTTATCGTATTGCTGGGCGGCGGGTTTGGATTGAATATCTGGATGCTTGAGGAGGCGATTTAGAGGTTTTCTCCATCCAACGCTCATCTGTCATTACAAATTATTATTCAAAGCCGAACTGCATGCAGGGGGAGCTTGTCTGCGGTTATACTCCCCCACTTCGCCTCATCTACGCGAAATCAATGAAAACGTATAGGCAGTGCAGCTAGCGCCCATATGACAAACGTGCATAGGTTCGTCCCCCAGCAGCGACATGACTCATTTAGCCAGGATCACGCAACAGGTTCACAAAATATTCCAAGGGGTTAAGAGCGCTGAAGAAAGCATCATGAAGAGCTCAAGCTTCTCACAGTGCATGCGAGGACTTTTTTATGGCGTTTTTCTTATTCCATTAACTGCATGGGCCACTTTTGACAACCTGACCTCCAGCGAAACGCCTAGCGATCCCTCCACTTGGTCAAATGGCATGTTACTGATGGTTCTCCCCATACTTCTGCTCGCCATTCTTTTAGTTGCAATGGCCATAGAAATACTGATTTTTTCAATCCTGGAGAACATCGCATTCAGGACAGAAGCACAAAATCCATTTTACGCATGCCCAGGAGTCGTATCTTACGCCATCATTGGCGTTTCATACTTTTCCTTTGCTTTACTCTATTGCATGCAGGGCCTGTTTAGTCTGGCATTGGCGCTCAATCCAATCACAGTCAGATTAGTCATCATGCTGGTAAGAAGCCGTCATGTGAGTAGACTTCGATAGAATCCGACTGGCGCATTCGCCCCGGGCCTTACCCTTTGCTGCTGATTATCGTCCTGTAGCACGCCTCAATCTTTTGCTTTGAAGGCCAGACCTTAATCCCGCCAACTTACGACATATTCCACCACTTCGCCTGCCCCATCATACACCACGGGTTTTAGCAGTCGCCTAGCTGGAATCTGCCCCCCCTTCCTTATCCGAGTTAATTCTGGGTCGCAAAAAATCAAGAAGCTCGCATCTAAATGCCCTGTCGTTGTCGTCTTTAAAAATTACAAAGATTGGCACATACGAATGCTCATTTAGGAGGCAATCATGATTTATGGTTTAAACAGTTACCTAAGAAACAGCGGCGCCGCACAATTTGGATTTAAAAACTTTCAATGGGTTCTCCCAGGAGTATTGGTGCGTTCATCTCAGCCGAATTATGCAGGGCATGACCAACCTCATACGCTTAGCTTTGTTCAAGTCGACTTTTTAAAGAAGAAAGGCGTCACTTGCATTATCAGCTCTAACGAATACGCGCTAGAGGAGCACTCAAAGACACTTTTGAAGACTTACGGAATTTCTTACTACCATTTCAAAATTGCTGATTTTAAAGCGGCCACTCCTGCGCAACTTATAAACGCAGCGGAGATTATTGAGGCCAATAAGAAAAAGGGGGCCACTCTCGTACATTGCGGCTTCGGTGAAGGCCGGACTGGAACCATCGTTGCAGGCTGGGCGATGACAAAACACATGAAGACCCAGGCAGGCGCGGACATCAATACGATGTGTAGCGCATCAAGCTTACGAACAAACTTTGGCGTCGAAACGCCAGACCAAGTTGAATCGATACGGGCGGCGGCAAAGCTACCAAGCAGTTATCCAGAGACGATACCTCTTCCTCTGGGATTAAGCTCAGCCGCCAGTTTTGGCGGAGCAATGGGTTCTGGTCCAAGCTTCATAGGTCCAAAGGGGTCAGGATTTTCAGGCCCCTCAGGATTGGGCATGCCAGACGACGCAAGCACGCCAGGGTTCTTTTTCGCCAACTTCAGTTCGGGCAATAGCGACGGTTTTTAGCCATATGCACCTAGAGACATAAGGGGGCATTATGCCCTCTTGCTCAACATTTGAGCCTCAATGATGGTCGCTTTTATCAAGCAGGAACAGCAAAAAGCTCTCAGATTCGCCCAAAAATAGCCCAGAAAAAAATCAGGTTTTTTCTTAGTAATCAAAAGGTTATATGGGACATAGGAGATCTAGAAACCTGCTGTATTAGCCCAGAATTAGCCCAGAATTAGCCCAAGCCGCATGCATGAATTTCTAAGTTATTGATTCAGAAGGGAATTCAATGGCGGTGAGGGAGGGATTCGAACCCTCGATACGGGGTGACCGTATACACGCTTTCCAGGCGTGCTCCTTCAACCGCTCGGACACCTCACCAGAGAACCAAAACAGGATTATTGCAACCCGTGTTTTGAGGTGCGCTAATTTATACGAATGCCCCCCGAAAGGCAACCTCTAATCTTCCCTATCGCGCAAATATTTCACTAAGTCCAGGCGGTGAGCTATTTCGCTCGATAAATGATGCCGGGGCTGCAGTGCACCATCTCGAACTTATCCGGAAGATTACCCAAGGACTCCGAGGCGCCGAGTATCAGATAGCCGCCCGGTTTCAAAGCGGAGTGCATACGGGACAGAATGTCCTTTTTCAGCTCGGCCGAGAAGTAGATAAGCACGTTGCGGCAGAAAATCACGTCAAACTTTCCTAGTAATGAGTATGAGTCAAGCAGGTTCAGCGACCGAAACTCTACGCAACGAGCCACCTCCGGCTTGATTTTCCAAGAGCCGTTCGGCGTCTTGGTGAAGTAACTGGCCATGCGCTCCTTGGAGAGCCCTCGGCCGATGGCCAGCATTTCGTACTCGCCCTTACGCGCGGCGCTGAGCACGCTGGCGGATAAGTCCGTCGCCACGATGCTGAGGGTGGCGCGCATGCCGCCCAGGTTTTTACGACGGTATTCATCCGTCACCATGGAGATGGAATAGGGCTCCTGCCCTGTTGAGCATGCCGCCGACCAAATACGAATTTGAGTGACGCCTTTGTTGGCGCTCAGCTCTGGAAGTATTTTTTCTTCCAGAATCCGGAATGGATGAACATCCCTGAACCACAGGGTTTCATTAGTGGTCATGGCGTCGACCACCGCTTCCCGCAAGGGTGAGCGCATGGATCGACTCATTTTGTCGACCAGCTCGCCCACGGTCTCAATCTTTTCATCCGCCATGATTCGTCGCAGGCGGCTTTGTACTAAGTATTGCTTATTATCCCCTAGTACAATGCCGCATGCTTTTTGGAGGAAATCCCGAAACTTATCGTAGTCTGCGTTATTAACCAGAAAAAATCCTGCCCTGACCGGTTATGCGCCAAGCGCGTCGACAGCTGAAAGTAATTACGCCAGCCGGTGTTATTGTCTTCTTTCTTCTATGGTTTTCAGCACGGATGTCACTCGCTGCGCCAGCTCATCGGGGTTGAATTTGGCCATAAAATCATCTGCGCCGACCTTCGCCACCATCGCCTTGTTAAAAACACCGCTTAATGACGTGTGCAACATGATGTACAAGTCCTTCAAGGAGGGATCATTTTTACAGTTGGTAGTCAGTGTGTAGCCATCCATTTCCGGCATCTCCACATCTGAAATCATCAGACTGAGATGGTCGTCGATACGGCTACCGTCGGCGACCAGCGAGCGAAGATAGTCGAGGGCCTGGCGGCCGTCATTTTTAGTGACCACCTCCACGCCTACCGCATCCATACAATGAACGATCTGGCGCCGCGCGACAGTGGAATCATCCACTACCAGCACTTTGTGCTCTATTGCTTTGGCCGCCAGTTCCTTATCGATGAATTCATCCGCGACGGTATCCCGTGTCGGAGAGACTTCGGCGAGAATCTTCTCCACATCAATGACTTCAATCAGCTTGTTTTCCAGGCGAGTCACCGCCGTCAAATAATTGTCTTTGCCCGCCCCTTTTGGCGGCGGATGCATATCTTCCCAATTCATATTGACGATACGCTCCACCCCGGATACGAGAAAGCCCTGCGTTTTGCGATTGTATTCCGTGATGATGACGAAGCAGTTATTGACGTCTTTCTCGGGAACAGGCATTTGACCTGTGGCCATTCCCATGTCGAGTATAGGGATGGTTTCACCACGAATATGGGCCACTCCCCTGACCACAGGATGTCGTTTAGGCATCATTGTCAGCTTCGGGCATTGCAGGACTTCCTTAACCTTGAAAACGTTGATTCCGTAAATCTGCTCACCCTGCAGCCGAAACAGGAGCAACTCCAGGCGGTTCTGTCCGACTAACTGAGTACGTTGGTTTACGCTGTCTAATACCCCGGCCATAAAGGGCGCTCCGCTGTTTGTTGTAGATTACCGAACTATCGGATCGGGGCGCTGACGAGATGGCGCCCCGCATGAGCTCGCCAGCCCGGCACAGACTTTGCGTGCCTTGTCGCACACCGTCATTTTATTGGCGACGCGCAAGCGGCTACCCGGTAGCTAAGTAAAGCATAGGACAAAAAATGAAAATACGCATAACCGGCTTGATGTATATCGGCATTCTCGTTTTTTCAGCCCCGGCCTTATGCAATTCCATTCCGGTCTGGCGGCAACAAACTTCCGTTGCAGTAGAAGAGTTTATGATGCGATTTGCCGCGGCGGCGGCTGAACAGCTTCAGGAGCGGGTTGTCTATGAGGTTTCCGAGCCTGACTCCCGTCTTAACTTCTCTCCCTGCGAGCAAACGCCGGCCGTCAGGGAAGCCAGCTCCAATGGCGGTCGACTGACGCTGAAGGTAAGCTGCGAGTCCCCCAGCCCGTGGCAGATATACGTGCCCGTGCAAATGGAGCGGTACAGACAAATCGTGACAATAAAATCCGCCGTGCCGCGGGATTACGCCCTGGCGCCGGAAGACCTGGAAACCAAAGAGTTGAATATCATCGACTTACGCTACGGTTTCTATACGAACGCAGAGGATGTGGTCGGCATGATCACGCGTCGCCCCGTCAACGCAGGTTCCGCGCCCTATCCAAATATGCTGGAAGCGCCTAAACTTATTAATAAAGGCGACATGGTGGTGATAGAAGCGGCCACCCACCACTTCAGCGTGAAAATGCCGGGGGTCGCCATGGCGGATGGCAGACGCGGCCAACAGATTATGGTCAAGAATAGCTCCAGTAACCGTATGGTGCGTGCGGAAGTCATAGGTTCAGGTCACGTCAGAACGCCCTTGTGACCATACAGGCTGCACTGCTTCCGGTAGCATGGCGGCGTTGACAAAATAATTCTAAAAATCTCGCTAAAGTTTCTCCGCATTGAGCCGATAAATTAGGTAATTAAAGTTTTTAAGAGAGTAAGGCCATGAATATCAAGGGTGTCGGTTCACCTCCCGTGAACGATATCAAGTCCCGGGAAAATCTGCAGAAGACTGAGAAAGTCGATGTGGATGCCGGGAAAAATGCGGCGGCTCCCGAAAAAAGCGGAGATTCCGGGGACAAAGTCGTCCTCAGCTCGCAGGCTCAGAACATCAGGAAAGTCGAACAGCAACTGGCGAAATTACCCGACGTGGATAACGAACGGGTGGAGAAGATCAAGAAAGCGCTGGCCGACGGGTCCTACCAGATCAATTCACGCAGTGTGGCAGAGAAATTGCTTAATTTTGAGCAAGACTTCTGATAACACTGTGAGGGCGCCATGTCCGCCGATCTGAAAGTATTTATTGATCTGCTTAAACAGGATCTACAAACTCTCTCTCAACTTGAAGATGTGCTGCAGCAGGAACGCGACTCTCTGGAGCAAAGCGATATTGAAACGCTGCAGCGCATCATCGAAAGCAAACTCCCCCTCCTGCAACAAATTGAAAGCCACGCGCGCGCTCGCATGCAGTGGGTCAGCCAAACCGGCCTGTCTATAGACCGCTTTCTCTCTCTGCTGAAGGAAAAAGCGCCTCCTGTAATGAAGCTGTACCGACAGTGCGAAAGCTGCCTCGCCAACATACACAAGCTGAATGAGGTCAATGGACGCATTATCGCCCGTTCACAGCAGCGCACGACCAAGATGATGCAGATTATTCGCGGCCAATCCCAACACATGCAGTTGTATGGCAAGAACGGCGCAGAGAAAAGCGTTGGCGAAGGCCAGGCCATCGCACAGGCGTAGCTTTTCGGACGCAAAAAAGGCCGCAAACGGCGCGGCCTGAAACAACATCGTCCAAGGGAAAGGTCCGCAACTGGCGGAGCGCTCTAACTACCTCGCCCGCCGTGCGGAGGAACCGTCAACTCAGTAGGGTTTCACCACGATATACGAGTTATCGCTGAACTCGATCCCTTCCAAATGAATACTGCCCATGGTGGGACCATCCGCCGATACCCCCATCGGCCGAATATTGTTGAAACTGACCCGCTCGATATGATTCGGAAGCGTCACGTTCATGCCGCCGTCTTCATTAAACAACGGTTTGATGCGGGAGGGATCGATTTGCACGCCAACCACTTCAACTTCAGCGTCTAAAACGTTGGTGATTGGAAGTAATAATTTTCCGAGTGATCCCAGTACCTGAACCCCGTCCAGCCCAGGCAATTCATCAGGATTATCGGAGTTCTGACCTTCCAGTTGGGCCTTCGCAGCCATGTTGTAAAATTGCTGGAACTCTTCAGTGAAGCCTTGAGCGCCGACATTGCTCATCTCACTCTCATCCAGCGCCTGCAGCCCCGACATATTTTGATAAAAGGTTTCGGAGGCTACCGGTGAAGATTGATTATCGGATTGGGAGGCGGCGAACGCCACCATGGGCTGGAAAGGCGCCACGGCCATAGCGACGAACGCCGCGGCGTAGCGATACCGGCTTTGGCGCCGGAGGGTACGCTGCAGCTCCTTATTGGTTATCCAGCCAAAATCTACTAACAATTCGCCAAGGCGTTGACCATTAACCGTCTGCGCCGTTAATGCTTCGTTAAGCTGACCTTCGGTAATGTATCCCCGGTTCACCAGGAGGCGACCTAGACGGGATCTTTCAATAGCTTGCTGCTGAGTCGCCATGACTATCACTCCTTTTTTATTGAGAGTAGCCCTTTAATAATGGAAAGATGTTTAAAAGTTGTACACCTGAGATAGGTTAATTTTTGTATGGGTTTTGCTATCGCTTACAACTAATCGTTAGCGGCGAAAGTCGCGCCCACTCTCGCTATATCGCCTAGATGACTGAAACTTTTAAGGAATTTCCAATAATTTGTCGCTTATAACGCTGGCGGTAAAAGCATGGTTGGTTACACTTTTATAGAAGAGCCGGTTTTCAATACCTGAGACACTTGCAGCAACCACACCCCAGGGGGCGGATTTGTCATTACCGAACAGTCACCAGGATATGTCCGCAGACACCGCGACCTACGTTCGCAGGTTGCTGGACAACGGCATGCATGGACTGCAATTCGAGGGCGAACTGGAAAGCGAGTTTGAGCGTTATCACTTAAACCGTTACCTGCACCTGAACCGGGTTTACCCTCTATTGGGCGCCCTGGTGCTGGTTTTCTTCATATTCGCCGATCATTTGGTTATTCCCGATTTATTTGAGCAAACCCTGCAGATTCGTGCGGCGGACGCACTCGGCGTCATTCTGGTGACGCTGGCCAGCCGACTCGCCTGGGTGCGCCATCGTTATCAGATGACACTGTGCCTCGGGGCGCTTTGCATTCACCTGAGCCTGATCGCAATAGCGGTGAAAGCCGCTGCGATTGATCAGTTCCATTACCAGACGGGATCAATCCTCTCCGTCATATTCGTCTGTACGGTTCTACGCCTGCAATTCCACTATATTTTTCCCTTCGCCCTGTTAATGTGGTTGTCCCAGGTGCTGGCGATGCACTTCCTCATGCATCTGCACGCCTCGCAGTTCACCGAGCTGCTGTTTCTGCACACCTTTGTTACGTTGATTTCAGTATTGGTGTGCTACCGGGTGGAATACGAAACCCGCAAAAATTTCCTGCAACAGTTGCTCTTACTGTATGAGCAAGAAGAGTTGCGCGCCGCGCATGCAGAACTGGAGCGACTTTCCTTGATGGACAGTCTGACCCAGGTCGCCAATCGCCGGCACTTTAACAAGAGCCTGGAAGCGGAATGGAACCGATGTCTGCGTGATGACAAGCCTCTCGCGCTCTTAATGGTGGATGTGGACTTTTTCAAAGCCTATAACGACGCCTATGGACATCAGCGCGGCGACGACTGCCTGATGAATGTCGCCGATTGCCTGACGCAAACGTCTCGTCGCGCCGCCGACCTGGTCGCCCGCTACGGCGGCGAAGAGTTCGCCGTCATCCTGCCTCATGCCGATCAGGCGGCGGCGCAGCGCCTGGCGGAGCAGATAGTGCGCCAGATCTACGAACTCAACATAGAGAACGAAGGCTCACCGGAGCTGAAACGCCTGACCGTCAGTGTCGGTTTCAGCGCTCTCGCCCCTTCTCAGGGAGATACCCCCAACACATTGATTTCTCAAGCCGACAGCGCGCTTTACATGGCAAAACGAAAAGGTAAAAATCGTGCCCACGGTTTTCCCGCCAACGAGGCATCCGCAGCTGCGGAATCGGCTACCTCAGAGGGCGCAGGCGAATCAGACATCCACGACGAATCCGAAAGCAATGGAGAAATCTAGTGAGACACAGCGTAAATGCGGGCAAAAGAGGCTTACTTGGCCTGGCTTTCTGGGCGCTCAGTTTGACGGCGATGGCCGCCGACCTGCCGACAGCCACCATCAGCACGTCCGAGGGCGACATCAAAATCAAGCTGTTCAGCGACAAGGTGCCAGTCACTGTTGAGAACTTCGTCAGCTATATCAAAGACGGCTACTACGACGGATTGATCTTTCACCGTACAATTCCCCAATTCATGATTCAAGGCGGCGGCTTCAAGCCCAATATGGAGAAAAAAGACACCAAAGCGCCGATTAAGAATGAGTCCGATAACGGCCTCGCCAACGATCGTGGAACCTTGGCCATGGCCAGAACCAATGATCCTAACTCCGCTACGTCGCAATTCTTCATTAATGTTATCGATAACGCCTATTTGAACGGCGCCAAAGGCAGACCGGGCTATGCGGTATTCGCCGAAGTCGTGTCCGGCATGGATGTAGTGGACAAGATCGCCAACGCGCCGACACAGAATACAGGCCCTTATCAGAATGTGCCTGTCAAAACCGTCACCATCAACTCCATTAAACTGGATGAGGTTGCAAGCCAGCAGTGAAAGGTCCGCAACTGGATTACGCAGACCTATCCTGGTCCGACAACGGCGCGCCGATCTCCAACGCTTACGGCGACATTTATTTCTCCAAGGAAAGCGGCCCGGAGGAAACGGATTATGTTTTCCTCACGGGCAATCGACTGAGGGAGCGTTTCAGCAACGCGCCGCCGGGCTCCCTATTCACCATTGCGGAAACCGGCTTCGGCAGCGGCCTCAACTTCCTTATGGCCTGGGCGCTCTGGCGTGAATGCGGACCTGCGGATGGCCACCTGCATTTCACTTCCGTGGAGTTTTGTCCGCTGGCGCGGGAAGATCTGGTCCGATGTCATCAGGCCTGGCCGCAACTGGCGGAATTCGCCCGGCAGCTGCGGGCGCAATACCCGGCTCCCATGCAGGGCGTGCATCGTTGTCGCTTCGTCGATCAAGGCGTCACATTGACGTTATACCTGGGCGATGTTGTGGACTGGCTGAGCGACTGTAGCTTTAAGGCTGACGCCTGGTTTCTGGACGGCTTCTCGCCCAAACAGAATCCCGAGATGTGGAGCGAATCTTTATTTCCACTGATCGCCAGCCACGCTGCGCAGGGTTGCACCGTCGCCACCTTCTCCGCCGCGGGATTCATCCGTCGCGGCTTGAAAGAGCATGGCTTTAACGTCAGCAAAGCGCCAGGGTTCGGCTATAAAAGGGACATGACCGTCGGCGTATTCCAAGCGGAAGAACCAAACCAGCCCGCCGCCCTCCCCCACAAGGAAGCCGTGGTGATCGGGTCCGGCCTCTCTGGCGCCAACGTCGCCTATGCTCTCGCCACTCGCGGCTGGAAAGTGACCGTGCTGGAGGCGGCGGATCGAATCGCCCCGGAAGCCTCAGGTAATCCGCAGGGGGCGTTGTACATAAAGCCCGGCGTGGAGTGGAGCATCAACACACGCATCCACGCCAATGCATTTTTGTATGCTGAACGCTTTTACTCGGAGATCGCCAATCTGCCCACGCCCATATGGAATCCCTGCGGCGTGCTGCAACTTGCGCATAACGACAAGGAAGCCGTCAGGCAGCAGAAGTTCTTCCAGCACAATCGTTACCCTGATGAGGTTATTCGCCCTTTCACCCACCAGGAAGCGTCAGAACTCGCGGGCGTCAGCCTGCCAGCCAGCGCCATGTATCTGCCAGGCGGCGGCTGGTTAATCCCTCCGCAACTATGCGCTCATATGCTGCAACATCCTAATATCGAAGTGAGGCTGAATTCACCGGTTACCGCGCTGGAGCGCACCGATGAAGGCGGCTGGCTCATTCATATCGGTTCCGGCGAGTCCGCACAGGAACTGGAATGCGCTATCCTGATATTGGCCACCGCCAATAATCAGGCCATGCAACCGGCTGCAGCAAGCGCCCTCCCCCTCAAACCCATTCGCGGCCAAGTCACAACACTACAGGTGGAGTCCGCTGCATTACCGCAATTGAATACTGTCCTATGCGGTGAAGGCTACCTGATGCCGCCTATTGCAGACAGGCTGGTTACAGGCGCGACATTTAAACCCAACTGCGCCGACGCGCAGGTGACTGAGGCGGACAACAACGCCAATCTTGAACAGTTATTGCAGCTCACTCCCGCCCTGCGCGACGAGCTATCTAAACACCCACCCACTCTGCAAGGACGCGCGTCCGTCAGAAGCGCGTTGCCGGATTACCTACCCGCTATCGGCCCACTTATCCCAGGACAAGGAGGGAAAGGTTTACTGATCGTGACGGCAATGGGCTCCAAAGGGCTGGCGTTGGCCCCGCTTGCCGGTGAATTGGTGGCGGACATGCTGGAAGGAACGCCTGCGCCCATCGAGGACAGCCTGGTCCAGCGTGTTTTGCCAAATCGCTTTAGTCAGGAGTAGACTGACCGCATTGGGGCGCCAAGCGCGGCGCCCCGTCGCAAGGAGCTTCGTCCATGCCGATTTATCTGGTCGACGCCGGCCACCGCATCATCACGCCGTTGAGCGTGGACCCTCGCATCAAATCCGTGGAAGAGCTTAAATCCATATCCGCCATTCACCCCATCGGCCCACAGGATCACGGAACACGAGAAAACTTTCCCTACTCCGGAAGCGAGCAAGAGAGCGCCCCGGAGGGAGACATCTCCCGCCTCAACGCCCATGACGTCATGTCATCGCCGGTACTGTACGGCAAGCAGGACTGGAGTCTGGATGAAGGGTTGAGCTTTCTGCACGAGCATAAAATAAGGCACCTGCCAGTGCGGGACGATCAGGAAGTGGTGGGCTTTCTGGTTGAGCGCGAGTTGCTGCAGGCGAAACTGGAGCAGCCCGAGGCGACGCTGGCCGACTTGTGCGCCCCCTACCTGATGGTGGGCGACGATGCGGATTTGCGCCGGGTCTCCCTGGTTTTGGTGGAAAGGGATCTGGACGGCGCCCTGGTGCGCAACGTCCAGGGCGAAGTCATTGGGGTACTGACCGCCACGGATATCCTGAAGGCCATCGCCCATTTCGAAGTGGAGGCCTGGGCTTAACCCAGGCCGACCATCAACAGTCTCCGTTAGGGTCCGCCCGACAGGCGGCGTTCAAGTCCACGCCATCAACGACTGAGAGAGGTTTCAGCGTCACTTTTACGCCGCTGTCAGTCTGGGCCTCTTCCACCGAAATCAACTTAGCGCTGCCGAATGTCGCCAGGTTGGAGAGTTTTTCGTTGCCCGCCGCGCCCTGCTGGAACCGCCAGATATTCTTCAGCTTGGTCACCTGCTCGCCTTCGCCCGGCTCCTCCCCTTCATCCAGCACTTCTTCTTTCACCACGTCATAGCGCGCCAACCAGCCATCCTCGCCGCCCTGAGCCGCGCCGGCGTCAAAAATGTCCCCCGCCGTCACGCCGGACACATACACCTCATCGCCCAGCGACTTAACGTCCAGCACAGAGTCCGCCGCAGCGCCGCCGATTTGAGCGTAGGCCGTAATTTCACTGGCGTTTTGATGGTAGGCGAGGTAGCCGTCCTGGCCGCCGCGGTTACGCTCCCCACTGACCAGTACGCCATTGGTGTAGCCTGCGGAGACAAAGCCTTTGCTGACAGTGCTGACATCCAGCGCCGCATCGTCATAGCTGGAGCCGATTTGCGCCACACGACGCGGGTCGCCGTCATCGTTGTAGGACACAATGACAGCGTCATAACCGCCAAGACTGGAGCCGTTATCCTCCACCGCTCCGTCGCTGAAGCCGATGACATTATGATTGGAGGAGGATTCCGGCGACGCTCCCAGCAACACATCATCGCCGGAAGAGCCGAAGGTCTTGGCGAACATAAGCGCGCCGTTCTTATCAAACTTGATCAACATGGCGTCGCGGCGCCCGGAGTTTTCTCCTTCACCGACCAGGCCCGACGTGGCGCCGACCACCAGCACCTCCTGACTGAGGTCGACAGACAGCGCGCCGGGCTCGTCATCCCAGACGCTGCCGATCTGCTTGGCCCACTGTAATTCGAAGGCGCCGACATTGTTAATGCGCTGATACTTCTGCACCACCACGTCTTTACCGCCCAGGTCGCTTTCCTGCAGCGGCTCCACTGGGGGCGCGAACAAACCGCCCACTTCCAGTAGCGCGTATATATCTTGAGTGATCTCATCCTCATTGGCCGGATTGATCCTCTCATACAACCAGATATCTTTGATGCGTACGGCATAGGTCGCCGCTTCCAGCTTAATGCTCTGATGCAAAGCGCCAAAGCGGTCATAGATCATGATGTCAGAATTAGCCAGCTTGCCTGCTTCTTCGCCATTCACCCGGGCGAGAAACAATTCCGACTGCGATCCCGAAATCGCCTCTGCGACGCTCGCCCCGCTGTTGAGCGGCAACTCCACCGCGTTCAACCACTGGTTAACGTAGACGGCCAGGGGCTCTTCGCTGGGATTCACCGTGCCGCTGCGCCGCCAATTGAAGGTGACTTTCTCATCCCGCAACGTGGCGTCGCCATTCGCCGTCGCCTGCAGTTTGACGGTTTTACTGGTTTCGCCCGCTTCGAAAGGCACGCTGACGCCGTCCGTAATCAGGCTGCCCACCCCGCCTTCTCCGGTGTAAAGACTCAAGTCAGCATCAGCGCCTTCAAACTCGCCGTCGCTATTGTCCGCATCCACGACAAACTCCGCATAAACGGTCTGTTCCGGCGCCTTGTCCAGGGTCACTTCCACATTCAGGTAGTGACCTTCGGACACGGATGCTTTGGAGACCTTAAAGCTGGCGACAGGTTCGTTGTCAGTGATAGAGATGGTAGTGTTGACCGGATCAGCGAACTCCAGCAGCCCACCCTCGTAGTGAGTGATCGACACCGCGATATTCTCGGTCTTTTCCGCATCGCGATCGTCGTTGATAAACACCGGAACATGACAATAGCGCACGCCCGGATCATAGGTCAGAAAGCCGTCCGCGACCGAGATGACCTGCCCGTCTTTTCTCGCCGTCTCAATAAGAAAGTCGCTTCCCGGCGTCGCGCCGTCGCCAGAGCCGCTGGTCAGAGAGTAGCGCAGTATGACGCGCTGAACCGAGGGCTGCTCCAGAAATACCGGTAAGTAATGGAGTTTGGGGCGCACCGCCAGCGAATCATCCTGCTGACGCTCTTCAAAGAAGGCGATATCTTCTTCAGAAAAAAGCGGCGTCCCCTCCGCGTCCGTAAAGCACAGTGGAATCACTTCCTTTTCTTCGCCCTCGTCTTCCTGGCCGTTATTGTTGGCGTCGATCAACTTCGAGGGACGCTCGCCAATGGCGTTCTCCGCCACCGTCAGCGCCTCAGACTCATAGGTATTGGTGTCGACGAACAAGGAAAAGCGGGTCTCCCCTACGCTGGAGCCATCGGACACTGTCAGCGAGACTTCCTGCGCCTCGCCGGGGGTCAGCGCGTCTTCAGCCGTTCCGCCTCCGTTAACGCCGGGAATGCCGCGCATGATAACGCCTTTGCGGAAGGTATTGTCGACATACTCCAGGGCCAGCCAGCGCGGCTGGTTAGTCATGGAGAAATCCACCAGACCATCGCCGCCGTCCACACCGAACTCATAAGTGTATTCAACGCCCAGATAAGCGGTTCCCGGCGGTTTTCCCAAAATTCGGATGGCTTCGGGCGGCGCTGTATCGCTGCCGCAGGAGGCGAGTAGTAAAGAAGTGATAACCAGCGCAGGCGTTTTCAGCGCCAACTTAACTCCGCTGCGCTGGGCCAGACCCAGGTGACCCATAGATGTGCATTCCACGCTTTATTATTCAAGTTTTACAAAATCTTATAAAACTTTGTTTTTTGTAACCACAGCAGGGGGCCAGAAACCCAACCGGGATCACACTGCCGCCCTTTTATTTCTTAATCAGGCAGACAAATAGCTTCCTTCCACCTGTCTGAAAACAATAGGTTCTGCGCCTGGCAGCCTCTGGAATGCAAAACGGCCGCTGAAGCGGCCGTTGCTGGGAACAAAAGGATCAGTGCAATCAGGCTTCGCCGCCCAAATGCGCCTGATGCTCTTCCAATAGTTGCTTGAATGCGTCTTCATCCAGCACTTTCACACCGAGGTCCTGCGCCTTGGTAAGTTTGGAGCCCGCTTTCTCTCCCGCCACCACAAAACCGGTTTTGGCGGACACGCTGCCGGACACCTTGGCGCCGAGACGGGTTAATAAATCCTTCGCCTCGTCGCGGCTGTAATCCGCAAGGACGCCGGTAACCACCGCGGTCTGGCCGGATAGCGGCAGCGTCTCCGTGCTGCGTACGACCACTTCAGGCCAGCTCACGCCCTGATTCAACAGCGCATCAATCGTTTCAAGATTGTGCTCCTGTTGAAAGAAGGAACGAATATGGCCTGCGCTGATAGGACCGATATCCGGCGCCTCCACCAAGTCCTCTTCAGTGGCCTGCTTCAGCAGATCAAGGGTTGGGAAGTGTTGCGCCAGCACCTTGGCCGTGGCTTCTCCTACCTCCCGGATGCCCAAAGCGTAGATAAAGCGGGCGAATGTCGTCTGTTTGGAAGCCTCAATAGCGTTAATCAGGTTTTGCGCAGACTTTTCGCCCATGCGCTCCAGTCCCGCCACATCAGGCGCTTTCAGCGAATACAGACTGGCGGGAGAGTCGATTAACTCTTTCTCCACCAGCAGCTCGACCAGTCGGTCGCCCAGACCGTCGATATCCATAGCTTTGCGGGATGCAAAATGCTTGATCGCCTCTTTCCGCTGCGCGGAGCAATAGAGTCCGCCGGAGCAACGCGCCACCGCTTCGCCCTCCAGTTGCAGCACGTCAGAGCCGCAAACCGGACAGTGCTCGGGACGATCAACCGGAACGGCGTTTTCCGGGCGACGGTCCTGCACCACACTGACAACCTGGGGAATGACATCCCCCGCGCGGCGAATGATCACCGTATCGCCAATATGCACATCCAGGCGACGAATCTCATCCATATTGTGCAGGGTGGCGTTGCTGACCGTAACGCCGCCCACGAATACCGGCTTTAAGCGCGCCACCGGCGTCACGGCGCCGGTTCTGCCAACCTGGAAATCCACCGCCAGCAGCTCAGTCATTTCCTCATGGGCGGGGAACTTATGCGCGATCGCCCAACGCGGAGCCCTCGATACGAATCCCAGCTCCTGCTGCAGATCTATGCGATTAACCTTGAACACAACGCCATCAATTTCGTACGGCAATTGGTCACGAACGCTCATGATATGGCGGTAGTAATCCAGGCACTCCTGCGCCCCTGACGCCAACTTCATCTGGCTGTTGATCTTCAGCCCCCACTGCTGCAGTTGCGTGAGAATATCGTGTTGCGTCCCCGGCAATTCCCCTTCGAAATAGCCTACGCTGTAGCAACACATTTCCAACGCCCGCTTGGCGGTGATGCGCGGATCAAGCTGGCGCAGACTTCCCGCCGCGGCGTTGCGCGGGTTGACGAACGTTTTTTCGCCTTTCGCCGCCGCGTCTTTGTTTATGGCGTCGAAGGCGGCCTTGGGCAGATAAATTTCACCGCGCACTTCCAATTCTGCGGGATACCCTTCTCCACGTAATTTAAGCGGAATATTCTTTACCGTCTTAACATTCGCGGTAATGTCTTCACCCGCGGAGCCATCCCCGCGAGTCACACCACGCACCAAATATCCATCGCGATACAACAGACTGATAGCGATGCCGTCCAGTTTCGGTTCGCAACAGTAGTCGATGCGCGCGTCTTCCGCTTCCTTGAGGCGCTCCCGCACACGGCGATCGAAGTCCAGCAGATCCTGCTCTTCAAACGCATTGTCCAAAGACAGCATGGGCAGGCGATGAGATACAGTCTCGAAGCCTTCCGCAGGCGCTGCGCCCACCCGTTGGGTCGGCGAGTCCGGCGTGATCGTTTGCGGGAACTCCGCCTCGATTTCGCGCAGCCGACGCATTAAACGGTCGTATTCCGCATCGGGAATCGAGGGATCATCCAGAGTGTAATAACGGTAATTATGATCGTTGATGGTTTCGCGAAGCGTATTCAGCTCTTCCTGAATGGCGGCAGGGACTTCCGACATGAGTTCATTCTTCCGAGGCAGATTATTGAATAATTATCAGACGACTCCGCCGCACGGAAACTCCAACGCGGCGGTATATCTAAGTCTTTGATTCGGATTAAAGTATAGCGAATATAACGACAATATTGTTCGTTACAGGCCCATACTCCGGGACATACCCGGAAGCGGAGCCCCGGGTTTATACCCGGGACGACAGCATGCGACGCTCAAACTCCCTGACGCGTTGACGGCAGTGTTCAATAGTCTGCGCCGTCATAACGCTGCGATTTTCATCCTTAAGTTCGCCGCCCAGATTACGCACCAGGCATTGCGCGGTTTCCACCATGTAGTCGAAGGCGCGCATACTATTATCCGGCCCAGGCAGGCGCACAAAGAAACAGACGCCGGGAAAGCGCTGCGTCGCCATGTCCTGACCGAATACGCCCGGTTCTCTGGCGTTCGCCATGCTGAACTGGACAGGGCCTTCATCAAAGTCATGCTCATATCGATGAAAGATCGCCATGTCGCCCAATTGCATACCGCAGGCTTCAACCAGATTGCGCAACGCAGCGCCATCAAAGCCCTCTTCATCCTTGCTCAGCACATTGATAACCAGAATCTCTTGAAGCGTCTTCGGCTGCTTACCTGCCGGAGCGGTTCGACTCACCTTCTCTTCCCGGGTTTTCGGCGCATCTTCACTACGCTGGGAACTGGCGTTGAGTCCAGCCTGCTGCTGGATCGCACTGATTTTCTTCAGAAACTTGTCTTTAAACGCAAGCATAGGTTCATGTTGGGATTCCTCATGGGAGACCGGCCTGTCTATCGGCTCCGCATGCAGGTCCTCTTCCTTTTCAACTTCATCCTGTGGCTCTTCCTGCTCGAACTCCACCTCAGGCTCTGGCTCATGTTCGTGCAGACTGTCGTACCCGCCCTGATATCCCTGCACGCGGAAATTATCCCGCTTCAGAAACTCTTTATAGGGGCTGTCTCCGTAGCGCCCGTCGTCATCCGCTTCTGCGTCCTCTTCGACAAACTCTTCTTCATATTGTTCATCCCTAACCTGCTCGAAGCGTTGATAAGGTGAGAAGTTTTCCTGCTCTTCCGGCAGGCGCTCTTCCCTCTCGCCCTCTTCGACGAACTCCGGCTCTCTTCTTCCATAGCCCTGGTTGGACATGGATGCTTCCAACGCCTCATCCACTTCCAGAATCGGCGGCTCCGCCATGTCCTGGTCGTAATGCTCCTCGTCCTGCTGACGCTCTCTTTCTTTAAGCTTCTCGCAGGGTTTGAAGGTAGGTTTGTATTTGACTTCCTTAATCGGCCGAGTGTAGTTCTGCTCCGCAGCTGGCTTGCCATCTTTGATCACCCTGAAGCCACTGCTTGGCAGCTCCGGGTTAAAATCATCATCGATAGGCGTATTTTCGAAGTTGCCTCCCATACCCTGGGAGATTTCCAATGAATCCTTGCGCGCTCTTCTGACTCGGCGAAAACCATCTATAACCACGCCCAGAATTATGAGCAGGCCTATCATGATCAGCCATTCACGCAAACTGATATCCATTAATTTAATATCCCCAACTAAACATCATCATGGTATTCGCCAACCTGATCCCGCCTTTATTTCTTATCGATTGGCGAGTTAATTTATTCAATTCGCCGCTGCTTTACAATGCAGCGCGCCCTTACAACGCAGCCATTGCGGCCGCTTCTTCAACATCCACGGAAACCAGTCTCGACACGCCGGGCTCATGCATGGTGACCCCCATCAAGTGATCCGCCATTTCCATGGCGATCTTGTTGTGGGTAATGTAGATGAACTGCACCTGATCCGACATTTCTTTCACCATTCGAGCATAGCGCCCCACGTTGGCGTCGTCCAATGGCGCGTCCACTTCGTCCAGCATACAGAACGGCGCGGGGTTAAGCTGAAAGATGGAGAAGATCAGCGCAATGGCGGTAAGCGCTTTCTCTCCACCCGACAACAAATGAATGGTGCTGTTTTTCTTGCCTGGAGGCCGCGCCATAATGGCGACACCGGTTTCCAGCAAGTCTTCCCCGGTTAACTCCAGATAGGCGCTGCCGCCGCCAAAGACGCGGGGAAACAAATTCTGCAGACCTTCATTGACCTGGTCGAAGGTTTCCTTGAACTTGTTGCGGGTTTCGCGATCGATTTTGCGAATCGCGTTCTCCAGGGTCTCCAATGCTTCCTGCAAGTCCTCATGCTGACCGTCGAGATAGACTTTACGTTCGGACTGGGCTTCATATTCCTCAATCGCCGCCAGGTTGATAGCGCCGAGACGCTCTACCTTACCAACAATTTGCTCGATGTCCCGTTGCAGCTGTCCTTCGTCCGCATCTTCCGCCAGCAGTCCGATCACATTCTCAAGGTCGTACTGATCCTCCGCCATTTGATCCCGTAAGGCGTTTTTACGGATATCCGTTTCCCGATGCTGCATGCGTAATGATTCAATCCGGCTGCGCATGTTCTGAATCACCATCTCATTACGCTGCCGGGACGATTCATCGCCCTGCATCGACTGCTCCAAATCCGCGAGACGATTACGCTCACGGGTCAGGATGTCCTCTTGTTGCATGCGCAATTCAAGATAGCCTTCCAGGCGCGCCTGCAAAGCGTCATCGGGATTCTGCAAGGTTTGCAGGCTTTCCTCCACCCACTGCATGCGTTCACGGTTACGCCGCAAGTTAGCGTCGCTTTTTTCCAGCGCCTGCCGTATGGACTCTTTCCGCGTGCTGAGCGCGCTGGCGCGCAATTGCATCTGGTGAGCGTGCTCCCGATCCAGACGCGCCTGCGTGCGCAGGCCATCCAGTTTCTGGCGCACGTCATCGCGGCGATTGAGCAACAGCTCCTTCTTTTCCACGCTGCCTTCCAGGTCCATCAAGGCGGTGTTCCACACGCCTTTGCTTTCCTGCAGCCCCATCTGTTCTTCGTCGATCTGGAACTGTATCTCCGCAATCTCCGCGGCGATGGACTCTACCCTGCGCTGGACTTGTTCGCGTCGCGCTTCTTTTGCGCTCAAGTCAGATTTGGTCTGCAACAATTGCTTGTTGATCTCAACCGATTCCTTTTGCAGGGTTTCCCTTTCCTCATCAAAACAACTTAAGGCCGCATCGATGGTTTCCTTATCCTGAGACAAGGACGCCAACTGCGTCGCGACCTCTTCCATTTCCTGCTCTATTTCCGCCAACCGGCGATTACGCGCAAGCAGACCGTCGCCTGTCTGTTTCGCCGGCGGAGCCAGAATCCAGTCCCGGCCAACCTGCATGCCATCCGGCGTCAAAAAGAAGGCGCGGTCAGAAAGTTCATGGCGCCGCTCAACCGCGGCGGAAAAACTGTCCGCAGAGCGAACGCCATCCAGCCATGCCGCCACCGCACTGTTGACGGAGCTGGCGCTGGCGAACCGCAACGCCTCGCTGGCGAGTTCGTCCTCACACACCAACGCCACGCCTTTGGGTGGGGCGTATTGCAGGCGTTCGAGAAATTCTCGACCGACCACTCGTGCGGACAACCGAGCGCCCAGCACCGCTTCAAGCGCCGGTTCCCACTGTACGGCAACGCTCAATCGCTCTCCCAGCGTCGGAGCGGCGTCAATCTCATGCAGCGCCAGCCATTCCAACGCTTCCTGTCGCGAGGCCTGGCTGTCATGTTTTTGCAAGGCCAATAGCGACGCCTGCTCGCCCTTCAGGGTTTGTTCACAGGTACGGGCGTCATTGATTCTGGCGCTGAGAGATTCTTTACGCTCCTGCTCGCTCTGCTCGCGCGCCCTCATCTCCTGATGGGTCAGCGCCTGCTGATCCGCATGCATTTCCAGTTCCTGCATGCGTTCGCGCAGTATCTCTAAATCTTCATCGTCGTAAGCGCCGCCGATAAGGCTTTGCTCATCCGCTAATTTGCGCTTGCGCTCTAGCAACTGCTGAACCAGTTTTTCCGCCTGTTGAATGCGGGACTGCTCGACTTCCGCTGTTTTCTGCAAATGCGCGGAGCTACGGGAAAAGTCATCCCACTCCTGTTGCCACAATTGCATAGCGTCTTCAGCCTGAGCCAAGAGTTCCGCAGATTCTTCCGATTTGGCCAGATGCTCTTCCAGCTCCGGCTCAATCATCATCAGCTCTTCTTCCAGCTCCTGAAGATGTTGCTGCTCGCGCTCCAATTCTTCGTTCAGCTCACGATTGGTGTCCTGCAACTGCTGCATTTCCGCCTGCAATTGCTGCTCGCGTTCTTTCGCGTTACGAATCTGCTGTTCCAGCTTGGCGATTTCAGCGCCGCTGCCGTAATAATCCGCCTGCGCACGGTTCACCGCTTCATTGGCGTCCGCCCGCTTCTCACGAAAACCTTCCAGACGACTGTCCAAAGAGGTGCGCTCGTATAGCAGGCGCTCCAGCTCAACTTCCTGGCCGCGCAATTCTTCCTGCACACCAGTGGCTTCTTTGTCCAGGGTTCGCCATTTCAGCGCGTTCAACAACGCACGCTTGTCACGCTCTTCCGCCTTTAACTCTTTATATCGCTCCGCCGCCTTGGCCTGCCGATGCAGGTGCTGCAGCTGGCGATCCAGTTCTTCGCGAATATCAGAGAGGCGCTCCAGGTTTTCCCGCGTCCGTTTCATCCGGGACTCAGTTTCCTTGCGGCGCTCCTTGTACTTGGAAATTCCCGCCGCCTCCTCGATGAAAACCCGCAGCTCTTCCGGCTTGGATTCAATCAGACGGGAGATCATGCCCTGCTCGATAATGGCGTAGCTGCGCGGCCCCAGGCCGGTGCCGAGAAACAGATCCGTAATGTCTTTACGACGACATTTGTTGCCATTGAGGAAATAGAGAGACTGCGCGTCACGGGTGACTTTGCGTTTGACGGAGATTTCGTTGTAGCGGGAAAACTCGCCCTGCAGCACGCCGCCGGCGTTATCGAAGATCAGCTCGATGGAAGCCTGTCCCACCGGTTTTCGGGTATTGGAGCCATTGAAAATGACGTCTGTCATGGACTCGCCGCGCAGGTGCTTGGCGGAGCTCTCCCCCATCACCCAACGTACTGCGTCAATAATATTGGATTTGCCGCATCCATTAGGCCCCACCACCGCAGCCATATTGCTGGGGAAATGCACGGTTGTCGGGTCTACGAACGACTTGAAACCGGCAAGCTTGATGGATTTTAGTCTCATGATGCGGAGGCTGCAGGAGCTGTCACAGGGTTTGTCCAGATATGGAGCGGGAGTTTAACGGATTAAACCCGGGCGGACCAGCGCGAAACGCAGTGCTCCCGCGGCTCCAGGCTATGCGCTTGTATCCGCTGAAGTTGCGATGTGACAAGGGCTCACCAGCCATGACGGGACAGAGAGTCGCAAAAATTATCGATTGAAAATTAGTCAACATGTCACTAAATTAATCTTTAGTCGAACAGGAGTTGTACGCAATGGAAATCAGCAAACGTAGTAACGACCAGCAATCAAACAAACATCATCGCTCAGACCGCTTCTTCGCTGTAGACGGAAAGTGGTATTACCGCACCCGGGAAAAAATCCATCTGGGGCCTTATGAGGCGCTGGAGGAAGCGGAAGACGGCCTGATCGCCTATCTTCGCTATCTGCATGTAGCGGAACGCAGGGAATAGTGCGTCCCAATATTAGGGGTCAGGAGGATTCCTGCAGGATACTGATCACCAGATTCTTTTGATGCTCCGCAAAGCTCTCGATAACCAGCTTCACGCCGGCGAAGTCTCGCTGCTGCACGGCTTGCAGTAAGCCGTTGTAGAAGTTCATTGATTGATAAAGTTCCCCTTTCTTGCGCCTGATCGCCAAATGATAAGTGCGACTGATAGCCGGTCGCAGATTTTCCAGGATTTCCTCCAGATAGGGATTGCTCACCAGCGTCAGGCAATAGCTCATCACCGAAAAACCACTGTCGATGACTGATTCGAAAGACGCTTCCTCATTCATCACCGCGCGGTTGATTTGCTGCACCTGATTCATCACCGGGGCCAAATCGCTCTCCCGCCAGCTCTCCGCCACTTTACGGGCCAGCATCACCAACAATGACGCATATACGTCATACAGACTTTCAACCTGATTGACGGTGAGGTCCGACACCACTGCGCCACGACGCGGATATATTTCGATTAAGTGCCGACGCTCAAGAATCAACAGCGCTTCGCGCACGGAGCCGCGGCTGACTTCCAAGTCGCCAGCCACCTTAAGTTCCTGAATACGCTCATTGGCCCGCAACTCTCCGGTAATAATTAATCTTCCCAAATGTTGCGCAATTTGTTCAGCCAAGCTTTCCGGCGCCTGAAACTTCATATCGGTGTGTTCCTAAAAACTCAGTTTAAGCAAAGAGTTGCGGTAAGAGACACGATTCTAGCATACCCCCGCCCAATGAAAACGAAGGAGTAAAAGTAAAAATCGCTTGATAGAATTGTTAGATTGTCAAACAATGCAACAAAATCACAACACGAATAATAAGAATTAAGGAGCCCTTTATGCCTGAATCCCTTCGCCCCCAACTCATGCTGCAAATAAAAAAGTGGGGGTATCTGATTTTCATGATTCCACTGAGTCTCCCCATCCTGAGCTGGATACTGACCTCTCAGTTCAGCCTGGGAGACGCTGGGGCCTGGATGACAGTTCTGTTCGTATTCGGCGTGGTTCCGGTTTTGGATGCGCTTATTGGAAAAGACGCCAGCAACCCCGATGAACGGCGACACACGCCCCATTTGGAAAAAAGTCTGTACTATCCCATGCTGACTCTGGCCTTCGTCCCCGCCTACCTGTGCCTGATCATCTGGGGCGCGCACATATTCAGCAGCGATCTCTATCATTGGGCGGGAAAAGCCGGATGGGTGATTTCCATTGGCGTCGTCGGCGGCCTGGCCATTACCGTCGCTCACGAACTGATCCACAAAAACTCCATCCTGGAGCAAGCAGCAGGCGGCTTACTACTCGCCATGGTGGGTTATGGCGGATTTAAGGTGGAGCATATTCGGGGACACCATGTGAATGTCGCCACTCCGGCGGACGCATCTTCATCCCGCTACAATCAGTCCCTTTATCATTTCCTGCCTCGCGCTATCTTCTTCAATGTTAAAAATGCGTGGGCGCTGGAACAACGGCGACTGGCCAGGAAGGAGCTGCCGTCACTCTCCCTTCACAACGAGCTGATCTGGTGGTATGGCGTCACCGCAGCCCTCTTGGCCGGTTTTACTTTAGTTTGGGGCCTAATGGGCGCGTTGTTCTTTATGGGTCAGGGACTGATCGCCACCTTATTGTTGGAGACCGTCAATTATCTGGAGCACTATGGCCTGCATCGGCGCGTCAACGACAATGGCGGGTTTGAACGCGTCACCCATCAGCACTCATGGAATTCCAGTTACCTGTTAACCAATCTGATGTTGTTTCAGCTGCAGCGGCATTCAGACCATCACGCCAACGCCAAACGCCGCTATCAAGCGCTGCGACATTATGAAGACTCTCCGCAACTACCAGCCGGTTACGCCACCATGGTGTTGCTGGCGCTGGCTCCGCCACTATGGCGCAAGGTTATGAACCCAAAAGTGAATCACTACTATCAGCAGGACACTGACGCTTCGCCAAATCCACAATTTAATTAAGTTTTTTACGATTTGACGGCCGACAACTATTTGACGCCGGTTGCCGGTCGCCCCCTTCTCAACGCCGAATCCCCGTCACACCGGCAAGTTTCTGCCTAGGTTAAATTGACTACATATTGCTGTTTTTCAAAGAATTAAAATCCGCTGGCATTGAAATGGCAAAGATAGCCTTGCAAGCGCCGTTTTCGCCGCTGACGGCGGATAACTCAAGGCATTCGCAACACGTATGTAGTATCTATCGACGGGAGCATCCCATGTCCAACCTGACCACAGAACGAATGAGCGCTGATAACAAGGTTGTTGCCCTCGCCACTTCCAATGACTCGCTGACCTTGCGACTGGAGCATGTCGCCGGGACAATGCTGCGCAGGCTGCAAACCACGCTTGAAGTTGAAGAGTTACTGCAGATATTCGTGGGTGAAGCCAGAGCGCTGGTCGCGATAGATGGCTATTCCCACGTCTATAACAATCGTACTTGCGGGGCCCGAAAACGGGGGACGCCGCATCAATTGAATTATCGTCTCACACTGGCTGAAGAAGCGCTGGGAGAAATCACCTTCTATCGTGGCGAACGCTTTACGGATAGTGAGATTCACGTCATTGAGACGCTGCTTGGCAGCCTGATTTATCCTCTGCGTAACGGGTTGCGCTATCAGGAAGCCATGAACGCCGCGCTGTCTGACTCCCTGACCGGCGTCGCCAATAAGCGGGCTTTTGATTATCAGTTACATAGAGAAGTGTCTCTGGCGACCCGCTATAAGTACAAGCTGTCGATGCTGTTCTTCGACATTGACCACTTCAAGAAGGTCAACGACACCTATGGTCACGCCGCCGGCGACGCATTACTGCAACAGCTGGCGAAAGTGGTGCAGGATAACTGCCGGGATTCAGATCTGTGCTTCCGCTTCGGCGGCGAAGAGTTCGCCATGTTGCTGGCCAAAACGGAAACAGAGGGCGCTTACGCCATTGCAGAGCGTCTACGCGAAGCGGTTGCGAACACTGCATTTCAACATGAAGGCCACACTATCTCGTTCACGATCAGCATTGGCGTAGCAACCTATGATGGCGAAGAGAACCGGAGCGACTTTTTGGAGCGGGCTGATCAGGCCCTTTACGATGCCAAGCATGCTGGTCGCAACAAGACCAAGATCGCGCATCAGGATCAAGAAGAAGCGCTTACCCAGGCGGCGAACTGAGTTCGCCGCAATTCAGCCCCCTACTGAGGTTTGCGTCTGCCGGGGCCCGGTTTACGGCCAGTTGAATGACGCAATGGCGCAGATCTGCGCTCGTCTGAGGCGGCGGCTGGTTTACGCGCAGGGGCGCGAGCACCAGTGCGGCCATTGGAGGGTTTAGGCTTGGACGCGCCGCTCTTGCCTTGTTGACGCTGTATTTTTTCCCGCGTATGCGGCGTCAAGGACGCCACGGTCTTCGGTTGCATGCCCGCCATTTCATATAACACGTTGACGTCTTTTTGCCCCGCCATCTCCCAGTTACCCAAACGAACGCGGCTGGGAAGGAACATGTAGCCATAACGCACGCGCTTCAAGCGGCTGACGGTAACGCCCTGGGACTCCCAGAGACGACGCACTTCACGATTGCGCCCTTCCTGCAGCACGACATGAAACCAACGATTGCTGCCGCTACCGCCCGCCTCTTTGATATCCGAGAATTTAGCGAGACCATCTTCCAACAGCACGCCGTCCTGCAGTCGGGTCACCATTTCTTCAGTCACTTCGCCATGTACGCGCACTGCGTATTCACGATCTATTTGCGAAGAGGGATGCATCAATCTGTTGGCGAGTTCGCCATCTGTCGTAAAAATCAACAATCCAGTAGTGTTGATGTCCAGGCGCCCTACCGCCACCCAGCGGCCGCTTTTCAGCTTGGGTAAGCGCGCAAATACAGTGGGACGACCTTCCGGGTCCTTGCGGCTGGTGACTTCGCCTTCCGGCTTGTTGTACACCAGCACCATGGTTTCCTCAGCGTCCACCATGGCGATCTTGTGGCCATCGACCGAGATCTTGTCCTCAGCGGTGACGCGGTCGCCCAAATGCGCGACTTTGCCGTTGACGCGCACGCGACCGCCGCTGATCCACTCTTCAGCCTCTCTACGGGAGGCAAGCCCTTGCCGGGCGATCACTTTCTGAAGTTTCTCGCCCTGCGCCTTTTCACCGGAAGGTTCTATCATCTATTTCGCCTTAACTGTAATCACCAACACCCTCATCAATGCAATGTGGCGTCGGAGGATGGCGGATCGGCTTCCATCGTTTCGGAAGCGTCCGCCGCATTTGCTTGCAGATCCAGTTCCAGAGCCCGGCCGATTTCCTCCAGGCTTCTGACCTCCGCCAAAGGCGGCAACTGATCCAATGTCTTTAAATTAAAATAGTCGAGAAATTGGCGCGTGGTGGCGAACAGCGCCGGTCTGCCCGGTACGTCTTTATGGCCCACAACGCGCACCCACTCTCGCTCCTGCAACGTTTTCATGATCTGGCTGCTGACAGCCACGCCGCGAATATCTTCTATGTCGCCTCGAGTAATAGGCTGCCGATAAGCGATAATCGCCAACGTTTCCAGCATGGCGCGGGAGTACCGCTGCGGACGCTCTTCCGTCAGCCGCCCCACCCAGGGCGCAAACTCATCGCGCACCTGGAACCGATAACCGCTGGCCACTTCCACCAAGTTAACCGCACGGTCCGCATAAACCGCCGTCAGCTTTTTAAGCGCAGCCTTAATTTCATCCCGTTGCGGCGGCGTAAAGTCCTCGACGAACATCGTCATCAACTGATCCACCGTCAGAGGCTTATCGCTGGCGAACAGCATCGCCTCAATCAACTGCGTCAGATTAACCGCCATCGTCACCTTCGCTCGTTCCCACCTCAGGTTCGTTCTCTACTTCCCCCCGGGCGCGTACATGAATTTCGCCAAACATTTCGGTTTGGACCAATTCCAACAAAGACTCTTTCACCAGCTCCAGCACCGCCAGAAAGGTCACCACCACGCCCAATTTGCCCTCATCGAAGGGAAACAGATCCGTAAACAGGGTGAAGTGGTCCGCCGACACTCTTTCCAAAACCTGGGTCATACGCTCCCGGGTGGAAAGCCTTTCCTTTTCAATCTGGTGATGCTCAAACAGCTCTGAGCGTTTCAGCACTTCCTGCAGCGCTAACAACACTTCCGTCAACGACACATCCGGGTGCTTTTTTTCACGCTGCAGTTTGGGTATTTCCGGGTTCGCCGTATAGAAGTCGCGATCCATGCGCGGCAATTCATCCATACGCTCCGCCGCCGTTTTAAAGCGCTCGTACTCCTGCAGGCGTCGAATCAATTCCGCGCGGGGGTCCTCCTCTTCCTGATCGTCGTCCTTGCGTCGCGGCAACAGGAAGCGGGATTTTATTTCCGCCAGCATCGCCGCCATCACCAAATACTCCGCCGCCAGCTCGAAGCGCATATCTTCCATGACCCGAATGTAATCCATATATTGGCGGGTGACATCCGATACGTTGATATCAAGAATATCCATATTCTGACGACGGATCAGATACAGCAAGAGGTCCAGCGGGCCTTCAAACGACTCCAGGAATACTTCCAGTGCGTCCGGTGGAATATATAGATCCGAAGGCAGCTCGGTAAACGGACTGCCCCCCACCATCGCCAAAGGCAGTTCCTGCTGAACCGGAAGCTGCTCTGTCTGGCTGTCCGAGGGGGCGTCGGCGTTTTGCATTATCAGTCGTACGCCAAGCCTATGACGCTGCGCACTTCTTCCAAGGTCGCCTTAGCGGCGTCCCTGGCGTGATCGCAACCTTCTGCGATGATGCTATGCACCAGTCCGGGGTCTTCTTCATAGCGCTTGGCGCGCTCACGCATGGGGCGTTGCTCTTCAATGATGGCGTCGGCTACCGGCTTTTTACACTCAATACAGCCGATCCCGGCGGAGCGACAGCCTTGCTGCGCCCAGGACTTAGTGGCTTCGTCGGAATATACCTGATGCAACTGCCATACCGGGCATTTATCCGGATCGCCAGGGTCCGTGCGACGCACCCGCTGTGGGTCCGTCTGCATAGTGCGGACTTTCTCAGAAATACTGTCAGCGTCTTCCCGCAATCCGATCGTGTTGCCGTAAGACTTGGACATCTTCTGGCCGTCCAGGCCCGGCATCTTGGCTTCTGGGGTCAGCAAAACCTGAGGCTCGGGCAGAATAACTTTGCCCCCGCCTTCGAGGAATCCGTATAAACGCTCTCTGTCGCCAAGTGATATATTTTGCTGATCTCGCAGCAACGCCCGCGCTGTCTCCAACGCCTCACCGTCGCCCTGCTCCAGATAACGCTTGCGCAGGCTTTCATACAGTTTGGCGGTCTTCTTACCCATCCGCTTGATCGCCGCTTCCGCCTGCTCTTCAAAGCCAGGCTCACGACCATAAAGGTGGTTGAAACGGCGCGCCACTTCGCGCGTCATTTCGATATGCGAGACCTGATCCGCACCTACCGGAACCCAGCCGGCGCGATATACCAGGATATCTGCGCTCTGCAGTAGCGGATACCCAAGGAAGCCATAGGTGGCCAGGTCTCTTTCTTTGAGTTTTTCCTGCTGATCTTTATAGGTCGGCACTCTCTCCAGCCAACCTAAAGGCGTGATCATTGAGAGAAGAAGATGCAGCTCCGCGTGCTCCGGCACACGTGACTGTACAAACATAGTGGCGGAGCCTGGATTAATACCCGCGGCCAGCCAATCGATCACCATTTCCCATACAGACTGTTCAATATCGTAAGGGGTCTCGTAATGAGTGGTCAGAGCATGCCAATCGGCGACGAAGAAGAAACATTCGTACTCATGCTGCAACTGCACCCAGTTTTTCAGCACTCCATGGTAATGACCCAGATGAAGTTTTCCCGTCGGTCGCATTCCCGACAACACACGACGCTGCGAATCCACAGAGGCCAAGTTATTTCCCCAAGTTTTTATTAAAGTACCAGTTGTGACGGCGTCAGAAATTACGCCAAAAATGAGCTTAATTGCGTGGGATTATAGCGTTAAAAGGGCGGGAGTGAAATTTGGGAGTGACGCGCCGGCCTTCATACCGACAGGCGTGAAGGCGATCACCGTCGTCCTGAAATAGAAAAGCCGCCATATGGCGGCTTTTCAGACAGACGGAAAACTTATTTCCAGCCAGTCACTTCAGCCAGCGCCTTGCCGATATCGGCCAGGCTTCTCACTGTTTTAACGCCAGCTTGCTCCAGCGCTGCAAACTTTTCAGCTGCAGTGCCTTTGCCGCCCGCGATGATCGCGCCAGCGTGGCCCATACGCTTACCAGCAGGCGCAGTTACGCCGGCGATGTAAGACACAACAGGCTTGGTGACATTGTTCTTGATGAACTCCGCCGCTTCTTCTTCCGCCGTTCCGCCGATTTCACCGATCATGACGATCGCTTCAGTCTGAGCGTCCTTCTGGAACATTTCCAGAATGTCGATGAAGTTGGAGCCAGGAATCGGGTCGCCGCCGATGCCCACGCAAGTGGACTGGCCGAAACCGAAGTCGGTGGTTTGCTTAACGGCTTCATAAGTCAGGGTGCCGGAACGGGAAACGATGCCGACTTTACCTGGCTTGTGAATGTGACCAGGCATGATGCCGATCTTGCATTCGCCAGGAGTGATGACGCCTGGGCAGTTAGGTCCGATCAGACGCACGCCCAACTCGTCGCACTTCACTTTCGCATCCAGCATGTCCAGAGTAGGAATGCCTTCCGTGATGCACACGATCAGCTTGATGCCTGCGTTAGCCGCTTCCAGGATAGAGTCTTTGCAGAAAGGCGCAGGAACGTAGATAACGGATGCTTCCGCGCCAGTTTGCTCTACCGCTTCTTTAACTGTGTTGAACACAGGCAGACCCAGGTGAGTCTGACCGCCTTTACCTGGAGTCACGCCGCCAACCATTTTGGTGCCGTACGCAATCGCCTGTTCAGAATGGAATGTGCCCTGGGAACCAGTGAACCCCTGGCAGATGACCTTGGTATTTTTGTCGATCAAAATACTCATTATTTACCCTCCGCTGCTTTAACCACGGCTTCAGCAGCATGAGTCAGACTTTCCGCTGCGATAATGTTCAACCCGCTGTCGGCAAGTTTCTTAGCGCCCAGCTCGGCATTGTTGCCTTCCAGACGTACGACCACAGGAATCTTGACGCCAACTTCTTCTACAGCGCCGATGATGCCGTCAGCAATCAGGTCGCAACGAACGATGCCGCCGAAGATGTTAACCAGAACCGCTTTTACGTTGTCGTCGGAGAGAATGATCTTGAACGCTTCGGTAACGCGCTCTTTAGTCGCGCCGCCGCCTACGTCCAGAAAGTTAGCGGGCGCGCCGCCGTGCAGCTTAACGATGTCCATGGTCCCCATGGCCAGGCCCGCGCCGTTAACCATACAGCCGATGTTGCCTTCCAGCGCAACGTAGTTCAGTTCCCACTTGGCTGCGTGAGCTTCGCGTGGATCTTCCTGCGAAGGGTCATGCATGTCGCGGATGCGCGGCTGACGGTACAGTGCGTTGCCGTCGACAACCACTTTCGCGTCCAGACAGTGCAAGTTGCCGCCTTTAGTGATAACCAGCGGGTTCACTTCCAACAGCGCCAGATCCAAGTCTTGGAACAGTTTCGCCAAGCCCAGGAAAATTTTAGTAAACTGCTTGACCTGATCGCTGTTCAGGCCCAGTGCGAACGCCAGTTCACGCGCCTGGTAAGGCTGTGCGCCCACCAGCGGGTCGATAACGGCTTTCAGGATCTTTTCAGGAGTCTCTTCAGCGACTTTCTCGATTTCAACGCCGCCTTCGGTAGACGCCATGAATACGATGCGACGCGTGCCGCGATCCATTACCGCGCCCAGGTACAGTTCCTGATCAATGTCCGTGCAGGACTCAACCAGGATTTTGTTAACAGGCTGACCTTTCTCGTCGGTCTGATAGGTTACCAGATTATGACCAAGCCACTTCTCAGCAAATGCCTTAATCTCTTCCTTGGAAGATACTAACTTAACGCCACCCGCTTTACCGCGGCCGCCTGCGTGAACCTGCGCTTTAACCACCCACTGGCTTCCGCCAATGGAGTCAGCTGCAGACATGGCCTCTTGTGCGGACTCACAGGCAAAGCCCTTGGAGACGGGCAGACCATAGTCCGCAAAGAGTTGCTTAGCTTGATACTCATGAAGATTCATAACGTTTTCCGCTTTTTAGTCAGCTTTCGACTTATTTACCACCGTGCAAACGAGCACAACGTTTCACGTTCTCGCGAGCAGGCTTCTAGGGTGAGACTCAAACTTCTCAGCCTGCGCGCAAAACTGCGCTATGTCCGCTTGGGTGACCTCTCTAACACACTCTTTATACCGAGAGCCCAATCCGGCGCCCTGTCTCTTCAACGGCGGCCAGCCAGACGTTTTGACGTCTCACCTACGCCGCATTCGCCGAAGGGGCGGTCGCGCTCCTTCCCGACGCTCTCAAAACAAAAGGAGGGGCGATCCCCTCCTTATTCAGCCTTAGCGCTTCTTGCGCTGGGCAATGTGGATGGCTTTGCCTTCCACAGCCAAAGCCGCTTCATGCACCGCTTCGGAAAGCGTGGGGTGCGCGAATACAGTCATGGCCAAGTCTTCGGAGCTGGAGCCGAATTCCATCGCAATAACGCCCTGAGCGATCATTTCTGACGCCTGCGGACCTACGATATGCATACCCAGAATACGGTCTGTGTCCTTATGAGCAAGGATCTTCACCATACCCATTGTCGCGTTGGCGGCCATAGCGCGACCGCTGGCTGCGAATGGGAATGTACCGACCTTGTACTCTTCGCCTTCCGCCTTCAACTGCTCTTCTGTTTTACCAACCCAGGCGATTTCCGGATGAGTGTAGATAACCCAGGGAATGCAGTCATAGTTGACGTGGCCTTTGTGGCCGGCGATGCGCTCCGCCACCACGATTCCTTCTTCAGACGCCTTATGCGCCAGCATGGGACCGCGCACAACGTCGCCGATAGCCCACACGCCAGGCATGTTGGTCTTGCACTGGTCATCAACAAAGATGAAACCGCGCTCGTCCAGGTTGACGCCTGAGTCAGGAGCCAACAGATTGTCGGTGTTCGGCGCGCGGCCGACTGCGACAATCAGCTTGTCCACTTTCAGTTCATGGTCGCCTTTGGTGTCGCTGTATGACACTTTCACCACGCCGCGTTTTACTTCAGAACCGGTTACGCGAGCGCGCAGACGAATGTCCAGGCCCTGCTTGGTGAACTGCTTGAGCGCGTCTTTAGCCAGTTGCTGATCCACTGCGCCCAGGAAGGTGTCCTGCGCTTCCAGCACCACAACTTCTGAACCCAGGCGCGCCCACACGCTGCCCAGCTCCAAACCGATAACGCCAGCGCCGATCACGCCCAGACGCTTGGGAACTTCGCTGAATTCCAACGCGCCGGTGGAATCGACAACATGCTCATTTAGCGGAGTAGGAGGAATTTCAACTGGACGGGAGCCTGTAGCAATGATGACGTTTTCTGCGTCATACACAGTAACGTTGCCCGCATTGTCAGTGACTTCCACTTGTTTGTTGGCCAGCAGCTTGCCTGCGCCATGAATGGAAGTGACGCCATTCGCCTTGAACAGAGACGCGATGCCCTGAGTCAGGTTCTTGACGATATTGTTCTTGCGGCCTTGCATTTTGGCTACGTCGACAGTTACGTCTTGCGCCATGATGCCGTGGGTTTCAAAGTCGTGTTTGGCTTCTTCGAATTTGTGTGAAGACTCCAGCAGCGCTTTGGAAGGAATACATCCCACGTTCAGACAGGTGCCGCCAAACACAGGCTTGCCTGCTTCGTTGCTCCATTTTTCCACGCACGCCGTTTTCAATCCGAGCTGCGCCGCGCGTATCGCAGCGACATATCCACCGGGACCCGCACCGATGACGATTACGTCGAATTTATCTGCCATATTACTTTCCAATTCTTAGTTATAGGTACATAAAAGGTTTTCCGACAATGCCCCTCCGCAACCAGGCGAAGGGAGCATGGCGCGCCGGAAAACTCGGCGGCGAAAGCGCTGAATTAGATATCCAGCAGAATCCGCGCAGGATCTTCCAGCAGATCCTTGATGGTCACCAAAAACTGTACCGCTTCCTTACCGTCGATCATGCGGTGGTCGTATGACAGCGCCAGGTACATCATCGGCAGAATCACCACCTGGCCGTTTACCGCCATCGGACGTTCCTGGATCTTGTGCATTCCCATAATGGCGGTTTGCGGGGGATTCAGAATCGGCGTGGACATCAATGAACCGAACACGCCGCCATTGGAAATGGTGAACGTGCCGCCAGTCATGTCTTCGATCGCCAGCTTGCCGTCGCGCGCTTTCTTACCGAAGTCGCCGATGGTGGATTCAATATCCGCCAGGCCCATCTGATCCGCATCGCGCAGGATAGGAACAACCAGACCGCGCTCAGTGGATACCGCTACGCCGACATCCTGATAACCGTGGTAAACAATATCGTTGCCATCAATGGACGCATTCACAGCGGGGAAACGCTTCAACGCTTCGCAAGCCGCTTTAACGAAGAAGGACATGAAGCCCAGTTTCACGCCATTATGACGCTTCTCGAACAGATCTTTGTATTGCTTACGCAGATCCATGATCGGCTTCATGTTGACTTCGTTGAAGGTAGTCAGCATTGCAGAGTTATGCTGAGCTTCCAGCAGACGACGCGCGATGCTGGCGCGCAGGCGAGTCATCGGCACGCGCTTCTCGGGACGCGCTCCCGCTGGAGATTCGATAGCAGGCATAGTCGGCGCCGCTGCAGGCTGAGCGGAGGACTTCACTTCAGCGGTAACGCTGGTAGTGTTGGAAGACAGGTGGTTAATCACGTCTTCCTTGGTGACTCTACCGCCTTTACCTGTGCCCTGAATATCGGAAGGATTCAGGTTGTTCTCTTCCGCCATTTTGCGCGCGGATGGACTCAGAATCGCTTCCTGACCAGACTTAGCTTCAGTCGCCGCAGGAGCAGCCTGTGGCTTTTCTTCCGCTGCGGCAGGCGCCGCCGTTCCAGCCGCACCCTCTTTAAATACCGCAATAACTTCTTCGCTAAGCACCGTATCGCCTTCGCCTTTGAGAACTTTCTCAATGACGCCGGCAGCAGGCGCTACAACCTCCAACACCACTTTATCCGTCTCGATATCGACCAGTAGCTCGTCCCTAGCCACGGATTCCCCAGGTTTTTTATGCCAAGTCGCCACTACGCCGTCCGCGACGGACTCTGGGAAAGTAGGAGCTTTAATTTCGATCGCCATCTTTTATCCTTTGTACTAACCAAGCGCCTGTTTAAATAGTAAAGGCATCGTTAACTAATTTAGCTTGCTCTTCCGCATGGACATGACCATAGCCCGCAGCAGGAGCGGCGGAGCCTGGACGTCCAGCGTACTCGAGATAGAGTTTCGGGTGCGTCTTCGCGAGGACGTTACGCATATGGTGCTGACTGCAGTACCAAGCGCCCTGGTTCATGGGCTCTTCCTGACACCAAACGATATTGGTCAACTTCTTGTACGCAGACAGAACTTCTTCCAAATCGTCTTCGGGGAACGGGTACAACTGCTCTATGCGGATAATCGCCACGTCCTGTATGTTTTCATTACGACGCTTATCCAACAAGTCGTAATACACCTTACCGCTACACATAATGACCCGGCGAACCTGCTTCGGATCGATATGATCGTCGATCTCGCCAAGGACTGTGTAGAAGTGACCTTCGGCAAGCTCCTCAACCGTAGAGACTGCGTCTTTATGGCGCAACAGACTCTTCGGACTCATCGCCACCAGAGGCTTACGCAGCGGACGCTTAACCTGACGACGCAGCATATGGAACACCTGCGCAGGCGTGGTCGGCACGCAGACTTGGATGTTGTGCTCAGCGCACAACTGCAGATAACGCTCCAGACGCGCTGAAGAGTGCTCTGGCCCCTGCCCTTCATAGCCGTGCGGCAACAGCATGGTCAGACCGCACAGACGGCCCCACTTGTGCTCGCCACTGGTGATGAACTGGTCGATAACAACCTGGGCTCCGTTAGCGAAGTCGCCGAACTGAGCCTCCCAAATCACCAGCGTTTTCGGGTTCGTGGTCGCGTAACCGTATTCGAACGCCAACACCGCCTCTTCAGAGAGGTAGGAGTCGTAAATATCGAACACAGGCTGACCTTCCGCCAAATGTTGCAACGGAATATGCAAACCACCGTCCTTCTGATTATGAAGAACCGCATGTCTATGGGAGAAAGTGCCGCGACCAACATCCTGACCGGTAAGACGTATGCTGTGACCTTCATGCAACAGCGTCGCATACGCCATAACTTCTGCATAACCCCAGTTCACCGGCATGGCGCTTTGGGTCATTTTCTTGCGGTCTTCCAAGATTTTGGAGACCTGACGCTGAGGCACGAATCCGTCAGGCAGCACATCCATTTTCCGGCCGAGCTTCTGCAGCGTTTTAAGACTGATGCCAGTCTTGCACTTGGCTGTCCATTGGTGGCCCAGGTAGGGGGACCAGTCAACAAACAGCTCTTTATTAGGCTCTTTCACCAAGCTCTTAACGACGTGATCGCCTTTATCCAGCAGATCGCGATATTCGTTTTCCAGGCGAGCGGATTCTTCCTCGGTGATGACGCCTTCGTTAATCAACCGCTGAGCGTAAATCTGGCGGGTGGTTGGCAGGCTTTTAATGCACTGATACATCAGCGGCTGAGTCGCAGAAGGCTCATCCGCTTCGTTGTGACCTCGGCGGCGATAGCACAACAGGTCGATAACCACATCTTTCTTAAAGGTGTTGCGATAATCCATCGCCACCTGTGTAACGAACAGAACCGCTTCCGGATCATCGCCGTTGACGTGGAAAATTGGCGCTTGAACCATTTTCGCAACGTCGGTGCAATATTCGGTGGAACGCGCGTCTTCACGGCGGTGAGTAGTGAAACCGACCTGATTATTAATGATGATGTGGACAGTGCCGCCAACGCCGTAGCCACGGGTCTGGCTCATCTGGAACGTTTCCATGACCACGCCCTGACCCGCGAACGCCGCGTCGCCATGCATGATGACAGGCACGACCGCATCGCCGGCAGTATCGTCACGACGGTCCTGGCGCGCTCTTACAGAACCTTCCACTACCGGGGATACGATTTCCAAGTGCGAAGGATTGAACGCCAACGCCAAATGAACTTCGCCGCCCGGAGTCAGCACGTTGGAAGAGAAGCCCTGGTGATACTTCACGTCGCCGGAACCTTCATCCAACAGTCGCTTGCCTTCGAACTCATCAAACAAGGCTTTAGGGTTTTTACCCAAGGTGTTGACCAGCACGTTGAGACGACCACGGTGCGCCATACCGATAACGATTTCTTTGGCGCCGTAGCTTCCCGCTCTCTGAATCAACTCATCCAGCAGGGGAATCAAGCTCTCGCCGCCTTCAAGGCCAAAGCGCTTGGTGCCTGGATAACGTGAAGATAAGTATTTTTCGAGACCTTCCGCCGCACTCAATCTTTCCAGCAGATGGTAGCGGCGCTCTTTCTCATAAACAGGATGCGAGCGCACTGATTCAAGGCGCTGCTGAACCCAGCGCTTTTCTTCAGTGTTAACGATATGCATGTACTCAGCGCCGACGGTATCGCAGTAGGTAAACTCCAAACCGCGAATAATCTCGCCGAAAGTCATGGTCTCTACGCCGAAGCACAACGATCCGGTCTGAAATACAGTATCCAGATCCGCCTTGGTCAAACCATGGTATTCCAACTCCATGTCTGCGACATGCTCGCGCACCATCAGATTGAGAGGGTCCAGCTTGGCTTTCTGATGTCCACGAAAACGGTAGGTGTTGATCAGCTGCAGCACCTTAACTTGTTTACGTTCGTGCTCAGTGCTGACTAATGAGGTTGGACTGGCTTCGACAGCCGCTGCGCGTCTGCGCGACAGTTTCAGGAACTGCTCTTTAATGACCGAGTGAGGGACATCCTGGCTGGGTAGTCCTTCCTCTTTTGGCAGTTTGTCGAAATACTCACGCCAGGCCTGGGGTATGCCGTTAGGATCGGTGAGATAGGTCTCATAGAGTTGCTCAACATAGGCAAAGTTCCCACCTGCCAAATGGGAAGTCCGCCACAGCTGCTCCATCGTGCTTTCGTGCATATAGCTCGCCTTGGTTGCATCAGGGAACTATCTGCTTAAGGCCACTGATTACGGCTCGTTCCAGCGTCGCAAAGGCGTGCCAAACCACAGATAGCGCAGAGGACATCTGCATAACCCCGTAGGTTTACAACAGTAAACCACCCCGTCCAATTGATGGAGGGAGTGGATTTCCTACCAGTTCAGTTTGTTTATGTCGCGCGCGTGTTCTGCAACACGTGCGCGCTATTAGCTTCTTAGTATAGACAGCTAATTCAGCAACGACCGTAACAGTGTAATTTTTTAAATTATAGTTTTAAGTAGCACGCTGTAAGAGCATATTGCGTATGTGGCCGATGGCTCTGGTTGGGTTCAGGCCTTTCGGACAAACACTTACGCAATTCATGATTCCCCGGCAGCGGAATACGCTGAACGGGTCGTCGAGATTCGCCAATCTTTCTTCGGTAGAAGTGTCGCGACTGTCGACCAGGAATCTGTATGCCTGCAACAAGCCTGCGGGACCAACGAACTTATCTGGGTTCCACCAGAACGACGGGCATGAAGTAGAACAGCACGCACATAGAATACATTCATACAGGCCGTCCAGCTTTTCACGCTCTTCGGGTGACTGCAATCGCTCTATCGCAGGAGGCGGATTGTCATTCACCAGGAATGGCTTAATTTTCTCGTACTGCTTGTAGAAAATCGCCATATCCACAACCAAGTCGCGAATAACCGGCAACCCTGGCAATGGCCGCAATACCAGCTTGTTGTTCTTCACCACCTGAGAAAGAGGGGTGATACAGGCCAAGCCGTTCTTGCCGTTCATATTCATGCCGTCCGAACCGCACACGCCCTCACGGCATGAGCGACGGTACGCCAGGGTCGGGTCTTTTTCTTTCATCAGTCCCAGCACGTCGAGAACCATAAGGTCCTTGCCCGCAGGGACTTCCAGCTCCACATCCTGCATGTAGGGAGCTTCGTCAACTTCCGGATTATAACGATAGATGCTTACCAACATAACTCTGTCTCCCCAACGACACTAGTAACTACGAGCTTTCGGAGGAAATGGCTCCACAATTTTCGGCGCGAAGTTCACTTCCCGCTTGCTTACCCGCTTGTCTACAGGGAAGTAAAGAGAGTGCTTCAGCCAATTGTCGTCGTCCCGTTCAGTGTAGTCGTTACGGGCGTGCGCTCCGCGGCTTTCCTTTCTTTCTTCAGCCGCAACAGCCGTCGCATAAGCGACTTCGTACAGGTTATCCAGCTCTAAAGCTTCGATACGAGCGGTGTTGAACGCCATACTCTTATCTTCAAGAACCGTGTTCTTCACACGACCGCCCAGCTCTTCCAGCAACTTCAGACCTTTCTGCATGCTTTCGCCATCACGGAATACACCGAAATATAGCTGCATGGTGTTCTGCAAGTCTTTACGTACTTCCGCCACTTTTTCGGAGCCGGCGCCGCTATTCAATCTGTCCAGACGCGCCATAGTTGCATCAATATCTGATTCGGATGCGTCATCCACGCCATAGCCGTCTTTCAACATCTTCTCGATGTGAAGCCCCGCTGCGCGACCAAATACAACCAAATCCAACAGCGAGTTGCCGCCCAGGCGGTTGGCGCCGTGTACGGATACGCATGCGACTTCGCCGCAGGCGAACAGACCATCGATGACGATGTCGTTGCCATTTGCGTCCTGGGTCAGTGCCTGACCGCCAATATTGGTCGGGATACCGCCCATCATGTAGTGACAGGTCGGCACAACAGGAATCGGCTCTTTAGCAGGATCTACGTGAGCGAAAGTTTTAGACAGCTCCACGATGCCTGGCAAACGCAAGTGCAGCGTCTCTTCACCCAGATGATCCAGTTTCAGCAACACGTGGTCTTTGTTGGGACCGCAACCGCGACCTTCAAGAATTTCCATAATCATGGAACGGGCGACAACGTCACGACCCGCCAGGTCTTTTGCGTTCGGCGCATAGCGCTCCATGAAACGCTCGCCTTCGCCATTAATCAGATAACCGCCTTCACCGCGACAACCTTCCGTCACCAATACGCCTGCGCCGGCGATACCGGTCGGGTGGAACTGCCACATTTCCATGTCTTGCGCCGGGAAGCCTGCGCGAAGAGCCATACCAACGCCATCGCCAGTATTGATTAATGCGTTAGTAGTGGATGCGTAGATACGGCCTGCGCCGCCGGTAGCCAAAACTGTCGCCTTGGCTTTCACGTATACGGTTTCGCCGGTTTCAATACAGATAGCCGTTACGCCGACTACCGCGCCTGACTGGTTTTTCACCAAGTCCACTGCGTACCATTCATTTAAAAAGGTAGTGCCGCCGCGCAAGTTGCCTTGATACAGAGTGTGCAGCAGTGCGTGACCAGTACGGTCCGCCGCCGCGCAGGTGCGGGCGGCCTGGCCGCCCTTACCGAAATCTTTGGACTGACCGCCAAAAGGACGCTGATAGATACGTCCAGTCTCCGTACGGGAGAATGGCAGCCCCATGTGCTCCAGCTCAAATACAGCTTGAGGACCTACCGAACACATATATTCGATTGCATCCTGGTCGCCAATATAGTCCGACCCCTTGACTGTGTCGTACATGTGCCAACGCCAGTCGTCATTTGGGTCCGAACTGGCGATCGCGCAGGTGATCCCGCCCTGAGCGGAAACAGTGTGAGAACGAGTTGGGAATACTTTGGTGATACAAGCGGTTTTAACGCCGGACTCCGTCAATTGCAGCGCCGCGCGCATCCCGGCGCCGCCGCCGCCAATTACGATCGCATCGTAAGAGAGAGTTCTAAGTTTAGACATGGATTACAGCCCCCACAAAATTTGCACGCCCCAGATGAAGTAAACAAACATGATAGTTCCGCACGCTGCTTGCGCAACGAAACGGATCACGCCGTTTTTCATGTAGTCAGTGGTAATCGTCCACAAACCTATCCACGCATGGGCGCCAAGCGCCACCAGCGCAGCCAGGGAGAAAATTCTCATCCAAGTCTTGGCGAACAGTGCGCTCCATACTTCATAGGTCAGATCCGGCGTAAACACCAGGACGCCAACCATAAATGCAGTATAAAGAGCCAACACCACAGCGGAGACCCGCTGCACCATCCAATCATATGCGCCGCTACGGCCTAAATTGGTGACGCTGGTTACCATATCCAAACTCCCGCCAACAGAATGAGCACAACAGACACGGCTATCACAACCTTCGCTGCGATCTGCCCGCCCTTCAGGGTTTCACCGATCCCAGCATCCATGATGAGGTGCTTGATGCCAGCAACGAAGTGATAGAACAATGCGGCAAGAATGCCCCAGAGAATTAGTTTTGCAAGAAAACTGTCCATGACTGACTGAAGGGAAGCGAAACTTTCCTTACTCGCCAGAGATGCGTCGAGCCCCCACAACAGGAACGCCATTGCAATGAAGATAATTACACCTGATATCCGATGCAGAATAGATGTAATTGCGGGTAGAGGAAAATGGAATTTCGTCAGATCTAGATTAACAGGTCTTTTGCTATTCACAGCTTCACACTCGATTATAGCCATACAGGCGGATTATTTAAGAATGGACCTATTTGGCGGCGGGAATCCTTATGAGGCCTCCGCTTACGGGTTGCAGATTATAGTTTCCCACCTGGTAAATTACAAACGCAACAACCGTTTATAGACCACTTAATTTAGCGCCGAACATGAGCTTTTCCGATTTGAGCCGGCGATTTATTCTTTCATACGCAGCGTAAAGCCCCTCAGCTCAATACCCGGAAGTATTTTATACCCATTCGAAAGAACTACTTTCTTCACTGATAACAACGCCCCTCCTCTTTATAAGCTATTTTAATTGGTGTTTTTTAAACGTCATCGGCAGTATTTTCATTACAAGGGCTTAAAAAAAGTCGGTTAGACCATTATTATGACCTCGCTTTTTATTAAGCCGACCTTGTATAAAGCCAGAATAAAGGCTGAGAGGCCACTGACGAGCGTCAACCTCCGCCCGCCGGTCCTAACCGGCGCCGGATGCGCCTGACGCCATTGCGCAATCAACGTCAGACCTACTTAGAAGTCGGCCTGTAAACACGACTGGGCGTCTGCGCCCGGTAAACACGTACGCATCACTTTAAGTCGATATAGGAGAGCACCATGACTGACAAGAAAGCGACGTTATCGGTCAATGGTAAAACAATCGAGCTTCCGGTTTATTCCGGCGCCACCGGCCCAGACGTCATAGATGTCAGAGGATTGGTTGAAGAAGGTTTGTTTACCTACGATCCAGGCTTCGTATCAACCGCTGCCTGCGAATCGCAAATCACTTATATAGATGGCGCCAATGGCGTATTACTACACCGTGGGTATCCTATAGAACAGTTGGCCGAAAAGTCCGACTATCTTGAAGTCTGCTACTTACTGATACACGGCGAATTACCCACTGCGGAGCAGGCGGAAGAATTCCGTAGCACGGTAAAAAATCACACCATGATCCACGAGCAGCTGAGAAACTTCTTCAATGGTTTCCGGCGCGACGCTCACCCAATGGCGATCATGTGCGGCGTCGTCGGCGCCCTGTCCGCGTTCTATCATGACACCATGGACTTCTCTGACGAACACCACCGCGAAATTGCGGCATTCCGCCTGATGGCGAAAATGCCGACCTTGGCGGCGATGTGCTACAAGTACTCCACAGGTCAGCCGTTCATGTACCCCAGAAACGATCTGGACTACGCAGGCAACTTCCTGCACATGATGTTCGGCACTCCCTGTGAGCCATATCAGGTTAACCCTGTGGTAGCCAAAGCTATGGACCGCATCTTTGTCCTGCATGCGGACCATGAACAGAACGCATCCACATCAACCGTACGCCTGGCCGGCTCTTCCGGCGCAAACCCCTTCGCATGCATCGCATCAGGTATCGCAGCACTGTGGGGGCCCGCTCACGGCGGCGCCAACGAAGCCGTACTGAACATGCTTCTGGAAATCGGCGACGAATCTCGCATTCCAGAGTTTATTCAACGCGCCAAAGACAAGAGCGACCCATTCCGTCTGATGGGCTTCGGACACCGGGTCTACAAGAACTTCGACCCGCGCGCCAAAGTCATGAAGCAGACTTGCGACGACGTGCTGAAAGAGCTTGGCTGTGAGAACGATCCATTGTTCCGCATCGCACGCGAACTGGAGCGCATCGCCCTGGAAGACCCATACTTCGTAGAGAAGAAACTCTACCCCAACGTGGACTTCTACTCCGGCATCATCCTGCGCGCCGTCGGCATTCCGGTTTCCATGTTCACCGTCATCTTCGCCATGGCGAGAACCATCGGCTGGTTCTCTCACTGGCACGAAATGGTGAGCTCTTCTTACCGAATCGGTCGTCCGCGCCAGCTGTACACCGGACACACCGCCAGAGACTACCCAAGCAAATAGTGTTAGCTTGCCGGTTGACTTGCAAAGGCCGCTTATGCGGCCTTTCTTTATTGGAGCAACCCGCGCACTATTAACCCGTTGGACTTAATCACTCCAGGAAGATAAACATGGAATCAACTGAAACCGCCGCATTAGGAAGAATTTGTTTCATCGGCCTCGGCGTCATGGGATTCCCGATGGCCGGCCATCTCGCCAATAATGGCCACCAGGTCACCGTCTACAACCGCAACGTCGAGAAGTCGGAACGCTGGCTGAAGACCCACACCGGCAAATTCATCCGCAAGCTGCGGGACGCCGCCCAGTGCGATGTCATAATCTCCTGCGTCGGCGACGACAATGACCTGCGCAGCATCTACTTAGGCGAAGAAGGCCTCATTAATCAGTTGCGCAAAGGCTCTCTGATCATTGACCACACCACCGCATCCGCCAGTGTCGCCAAAGAACTATTTGAAACCGCCCAAGAGCGCAACATCGGCTTTCTTGACGCCCCCGTATCCGGCGGACAACAAGGCGCAGAGAACGGCGCCCTGACCATTATGTGTGGAGGCGAAGAAAAAGACTTTGCGAGAGCGCAAGCCCTCTTCAAGCATTACAGCCGCGCTGCGACCCTGATGGGACACGCCGGCAGCGGCCAGCTGACCAAAATGGCCAACCAGATCGCCATTGCAGGATTAGTTCAAGGACTGGCGGAAGCGCTGCATTTTGCAGAGCAAGCCGACCTTGATCCGCTGCAAGTGGTGAACGTCATATCCAAAGGCGCTGCACAGTCCTGGCAAATGGACAACCGTCACAAAACCATGATTGCCGGAGACTACGAGCATGGCTTCGCTGTAGACCTCATGCGCAAGGACTTGTCCATCTGCCTGCGCGAGGCGTCAAACAACAAAGCCCGCCTCCCTATCACTGCTCTTGTCGATCAATTTTACGCCGAAGTGCAATCCATGGGCGGAGGACGCTGGGACACATCCAGCCTGCTCGCGCGACTAAAAAGATAAGTCGGCGCACTCGTTCCAAAGCACCGATTCAGGACGGATCAATAAACAAAAAAAGGGCGGTGATTAAACCGCCCTTTTTTCTTTTCGCACTTACCAGCTATTTGTCTTTAGCCACCCACTTTCCATCTTTATAGAAAGCCGACCAGCCGGTGGGCTTCCCCCCCTTCTCCGACATGACATACTGCTGTTTGGTCTTGCGACTGAAGCGGATAATCGCCGGATTTCCTTCCGGGTCACGGGTAGGCGCCTCCAGCAGGTAGTGGTGCTTAGGATCAATTTCCTTCTTGTGAGGAATTAACTCCTCCACCAGCGGCGCGCGCGTTTCACGATTCTTGGGAAACTTACTCGCCGCCAGGAACAACCCTGAAGCGCCATCGCGCAGCACAAAGATGTCGTCAACCTTGTCGCACGCCAGCTCCGGCATAACCACAGGCTCCATCTTGGGCGGCGCAGGCTCACCATTCTTCAACAGCTTGCGGGTATTGCCGCAGGTCGAGCTGGTGCAGCCAAAGTACTTCCCAAAACGGCCGGTTTTGAGCTGCATCTCAGCCCCGCACTTGTCACACTCAAGTGTCGGCCCATCATAGCCAGCCACTTTGAACTGACCGCCTTCGACTTCATAACCTTCACAGTCTGGATTATTACCGCACACGTGCAGCTTGCGGGTTTCATCAATGACATAGCTATCCATGGCGGTATCGCAGATCGGGCAACGCTTCTTCGCTCGCAGCGCGTTCGCTTCGCCTTCTTCATCGTCCGCACGAATCACTTCGTCGCCAGGAATCAGGTTGATCGTCGTCTTGCAACGTTCTTTCGGCGGCAGCGCATAACCGGAACAACCAAGGAACACGCCGGTGGAAGCAGTGCGTATCTGCATTGGGCGTGAACAGGTCGGACATGCAATTTCCGTCTGCACCGCCTGATTAGCGCGCATGCCGCCTTCCATGTCCGCCTTTTCCAGCTTCTTGGCGAAATCAGAATAGAACGCGTTGAGAACCTGCTTCCAACCCTCGTTGCCAGAAGCGATCTCATCCAGCTGACCTTCCATCTTCGCCGTAAAGCCGTAATCCATCAGGTCCGTAAATGCTTCCGTCAAGCGGTCCGTAACGATATCGCCCATCTTCTCCGCATAGAAACGCCGGTTGGCCAGCTTCACATAACCGCGCTCCTGAATGGTGGAGATGATTGACGCATAAGTGGAAGGACGCCCGATACTCCGCTTCTCCAGCTCTTTAACCAGCGTCGCCTCTGTATAACGCGGCGCGGGTTTGGTGAAGTGCTGAGTTGGCTCCAGCTTATCCAGATCCAACTGATCGTTGACTTCGAACGCCGGCAACTCCGCTTCGTCGTCCTTCTTCGCTTGCGCAGGCAGCACTTTAAGGAAGCCGTCGAACTGCAGAAGTCGACCACGGGTTCTTAGCTCAAAGTCTCCCGCCTGCACCTGAATACTGGTGCTCAGGAAACGCGCATTTTCCATCTGACAGGCCACGAATTGACGCCAAATGAGGTCATACAACTTCTCGGCGTCCTTTTCGAGACCGGAAATCTGATTAGCGCCCACGTTGATATCAGAAGGACGTATCGCCTCGTGCGCTTCCTGCGCCCGCTCTTTACTCACGTATGTTTTCGGGTTGTCAGGCAGATATTTATCGCCAAACTTCTTGCCGATAAATTCACGACAGGCGTTCACCGCGTCTGCAGACAAGTTGGTGGAGTCCGTTCTCATATAGGTGATGTAACCCGCCTCATAAAGACGCTGCGCCAACACCATGGTCTTCTTGACGCTAAACCCTAAACGGGTGCTCGCCGCCTGCTGCAAGGTGGAAGTGATAAACGGCGCCGGCGCCTTGGTGACTGAGGGTTTATCCTCGCGATTAACAACCTTGAACGCCTGAGTCTGCAACAAGGCAGTCAGTTTGTCAGACTGCGCTTTGTTGGTGGGCCGATAATTCTCACCTTTGTACTTGGCGACCTGGAATTTAGCCTGCTGCTTGCTCTTGGAGAGCAACGCATGCAATTCCCAGTACTCTTCCGGCGTAAAGGCGCGAATTTCTCGCTCACGCTCAACAATCAGGCGCACTGCAACCGATTGCACCCGCCCCGCAGACAAACCACGCGCTATCTTGGACCACAACAAGGGCGACACCATGTAGCCGACCACACGATCGAGAAAGCGGCGCGCCTGCTGGGCGTTTACGCGGTTGTAGTCAAGCTGGCCGGGACTTTTGAACGCCTCGGTAATGGCGGATTTTGTGATCTCGTTAAAGACCACGCGACGATAACGGGAGTCATCGCCGCCAATAGATTCTTTAAGATGCCAGGCGATAGCCTCTCCTTCCCGGTCCAAGTCCGTTGCGAGATAGATCTGGTCAGCGCTTTTCGCCAGACGCCTCAGCTCTTCAACGACCTTTTCTTTACCTGGAAGGACTTCATAGCGGGCCGCCCAGTCATTTTCTGGATCAACGCCCATACGAGAGATCAATTGATCCCTGGCTTTACGTTTCTTGATGCTTTCGCGTTCTTCAGCAGGCAGCTTACGCATTTTCGCCGCTTCCGCCGCACGCTCTTTCGGAGATGATGTTTCCTTACCTCCACTGGTCGGCAAATCACGAATATGCCCCACACTGGATTTAACTACATATTCCGAACCAAGATATTTGTTTATGGTTTTTGCCTTTGCAGGGGACTCCACGATTACCAGCGATTTACCCATAGCGGATGGTTCTTTGCTCCTAGTTGAAATAGCCGTCATATATTAGAGGTTGTAGTCGACGGGTCAAGTGATTGCCAGAAAATCTGGTATTTAAAGTAAAAATAGCCGGCCAGGCCCGATTTGTCGGCGTCTATTTAACTCCGATAACTTGCCCTACCCCACAATGTCGTTAACACTTAATAAGAACGACACACAAATTTATAAATGCTTCCGCCGCCTTTTATATGACAACTTTAATCGTCTTGCTCGCTATTTTCATAACCGCCTCAATCATCGTTAGCGGCGTTATGTACTCGCGACAGCAGGCGCTGGCTTATCGTCAAAGCCAACTTAAATCGCTAAAACAAAAATACGAAGAAATTAATTCGCTATTTCAGGTCATCATGCGAGTGGACGATTCCGCCAACATCGCCATCAGCCTCAATCACGCCATGATCGAGATCGCTCAGTCAATGATCAAAATGGACCGCAAGTCGGAAGAGTTGCGCATCCTTTTGGACAACCTGAAGCAAAGGGAGCGCGACCTGAAAACCGGCGCTATTCTACCCCAGGCGCAAAAAACAGTGACTAGCGACGCGGCAATCGGCGCCATTCAACGCTCCCTTTCCGAGTGCCTGCAGAAATTGCAGCGCTTCAAGTTGCGCGGCTCACTGCCCGTCCCTCTATATGAGGAATACAGTCACCACCTGCGAGAAATGGCGCTTGACGTGGAAGTCGGCAGCCAACTGCAAATGGCGGAAAGCCTGGTGGCGCAGAACGACAAGGCAGGCGCAGAGAAGCACTTCAAACACGCTCGCGAGGCGCTTAAGCGCACACGCCTGGAAATCCCTAACAAGAACGACCAGATCAGAGACATTTCCGACAAGATTAAAAATCTGATGCGTGATGGCGAAACCCAGAATCGCTCCCAGGAAACCCAGTAAAAAGTCTTACTTCAATTCCAGACCAACCCGCTTCATCCATAAAAAAAATCCGGAGCCCCTTTACGGAGCGCCGGACTTCATTGCTTCCGACCCAGATCTCACGAGCCGATGCGTCAACGTACTAGATACGCTCCCAAACAGTCGCAATACCTTGACCCAGACCGATACACATGGTGGATACGCCCAGCGTACCGCCCTTGGCGGCCATGACATTCAGCAAGGTAGTGGAGATACGCGCGCCAGAGCAACCCAGAGGGTGACCCAAGGCGATAGCGCCGCCGTTCAGGTTAACTTTCTGGTCGACCACACCCATCAGCTTCAGGTCTTTGATAACTGGCAGAGACTGTGCGGCGAACGCCTCATTCAGCTCCCAGAAGTCAATATCTTCCACTTTCAGGCCTGCGCGCTTAAGCGCTTTCTTAGTCGCCGGCACAGGACCATATCCCATGATGGCGGGATCGCATCCGGCGGTAGCCATGGAACGAATTTTCGCCATTGGCGTCAGACCCAATGCCTGAGCCCGCTCAGCGGACATCAGCAGCATGGCGGAAGCGCCATCCGTCAACTGAGAAGACTGACCCGCTGTCACCGTACCGCTCTTCGGATCAAAAGCAGGACGCAACTGCGCCAGACTTTCGGCCGTGGTTTCAGGACGAATCGTTTCATCATTTTCAATCAACGCAGGGAATCCGTCGTCGTCATGCCCCTGAATGGAGATGATTTCATTACGGAAGCGCCCCTCCAGCGTGGCTTCGTGCGCCAAGCGGTGAGAACGCGCGCCAAACTCATCCTGCTGCTGACGGCTGATGCCGTGCATTTTCGCCAGCATTTCCGCCGTCAGGCCCATCATGTTGGACGCTTTAGCGGAATACTTGCTTGCAGCCGGGTTGTGATCGAAGCCTTGAGTCATGGGTACGTGCCCCATGTGTTCAACGCCACCCACCACAAACACGTCCCCATTGCCTGTCATGATCGCCTGCGCCGCGGTATGAATCGCGGACATGGCGGAACCACACAAGCGGTTTACCGTTTGCGCTGACGAAGTATGCGGAATGCGGGTCAGCAGAGAAATCTGCCGCGCCACGTTGAAACCCTGCTCCAGGGTCTGGTTTACACACCCCCAGATCAGATCTTCAACTTCCGCAGGGTCCACTTTGTCATTGCGATCAAATAAAGCGTCAATCAACGTCGCTGACAGCGTCTCCGCGCGCACATTGCGGAAACATCCCGCCTTGGCGCGCCCCATCGGGCTGCGAACACAGTCGATAACGACAACGTCTCTTGGATTCAGACTCATATCATTTTCTCCGTCGGGAATTCTCTATCAGCAATTAGCCAAAAAACTTCTTGCCGGACTTAGCCATGTCGCGCAGCCCTTGGGTCGGATGATACAGAGCGCCCAGATCCGCATATTTGTCAGCGATCTTGCAAAACTCTTCCACGCCCAGAGAGTCAATGTAGCGCAACGCGCCTCCACGGAACGGAGGGAAACCGATGCCGAAGATCAAGCCCATATCCGCTTCCGCCGCAGTCTCGACGATACCGTCTTCCAGGCAGCGAACGGTTTCGATGCACAAAGGCGCCATCATGCGCTCGATGATTTCCTCTTCAGAGAAGTCGCGCTGAGACTTCTGCACGGACTTAATCAGTGCGTCAACGCTGTCATCGACAATTTTCTTCTGCTTGCCTTTCTTATCCAGCTCGTAAGCGTAGAAGCCCTTGTCACTCTTCTGACCGTAACGACCTTTATCGAACATGACGTCGATAATGGTAGTTTCGGAATAGCTCATGCGATCAGGGAAACCTTCCGCCATCACGTCGCCAGCGTGCTTCGCCGTGTCCATGCCAACCACATCAAGCAGGTAAGCCGGGCCCATCGGCCAGCCGAAGCGTTCCATCACTTTGTCGACTTGCTGGAAGTCGGCGCCATCGCGCACCAGACCAATAAATCCGCCGAAGTAAGGGAACAGGATGCGGTTAACCAGGAATCCAGGGCAATCGTTCACCACGATAGGCGTTTTACCCATCGCTTTGGCGTACGCTACGGTGGTGGCGATTGCTTTTTCACTGGTTTTCTCGCCGCGGATAACTTCCACCAGAGGCATCATGTGCACCGGATTGAAAAAGTGCATGCCACAGAAGTTTTCCGGACGCTTCAGATTTTGCGCCAGACGATTGATGGAGATAGTAGATGTGTTGGAGGTCAGGATAGTATCCTCACGCACCAGATCTTCCACTTCACGCAATACGATATCTTTGACCTTCGGGTTTTCAACAACCGCTTCAACCACCAGATCAACGGTTCCGAAATCGCCATAGCTCAGCGCGGGAGTGATGCGATTCAGCACATCCGCCATTTCGCTTGCATTCATGCGGCCTTTTTCGACGCGCTTGGTCAGCAGTTTCTTGGCTTCTTTCAGACCCAGATCGATACCGGACTGATTAATATCCTTCATCAGGATGGGAGTGCCTTTCAGCGCAGACTGGTACGCCACGCCGCCGCCCATGATGCCTGCGCCCAGTACCGCCGCCTGTTTGACTGCGCCGGCTTTAGGCTCAAGGTCTTTCGCTTTCTTCTTCAGCTCCTGATCATTCAGAAACAAGCCGATCAAGCTGTGCGCCACAGAAGTCTTCGCCATTTTCGCGAAGCCTTTGGCTTCCACTTCGATCGCCTTATCGCGAGTCATGCCCGCATGCTTCTGCATCACCTTGATGGCTTCAACAGGCGCCGGATAGTTACGTCCAGCCTGGCCCGCCACGTAGCCTTTGGCGGTTTCAAACGCCATCATGCTTTCCATCGGGTTCAGCTTCAGCTTGCCGGTTTTTTCTTCCCGGCGCGCTTTGTAGTCCAGCTTGCCTTCGATCGCCTGACGCAACACAGACAACGCTGCGTCCATCAGTTTTTCAGGCGCGACCGCCGCATCTACAGCGCCTTCTTTCAGCGCCTGCTCGGCTCTCTTCTCGCCGCCGGCGCAGATCCATTCGATTGCGTAATCGGCGCCAACCAAACGGGATAAACGTACTGTTCCGCCGAACCCCGGGAAGATCCCCAGTTTTACTTCCGGCAGGCCAACTTTCGCGCTGGTGGACATGACGCGGAAGTCAGTGGAGAGACACATTTCGAAACCGCCGCCCAGAGCGATACCGTTAATGGCGGTCACAGTGGGGAATGGCAGATCTTCAACAGCGGAGAAAATCTTATTGGCTTCCAGGTTGTTGGCGACCAACTCTTCTTCAGAGCCGGCGAACAATTCCTGGAATTCAGTGATATCAGCGCCAACGATGAAACAATCTTTGTTGCTGGTAACGACAAGGCCGGTAATGCCTTGCTGACTTTGTAGTTTCTGGGTCGCTTCCGCCAACTCAGTCAGCGTCAAGCGGTTAAATTTATTTACAGACTCGCCTTGCAAATCGAAAGTTAGTACCGCGATACCATCCTCGATCTCTTTGACTGTGATGGCTTTACCTGCGTAAATCATCAACGGATCTCCAAGCATTGTTTAGCACTGGTTTATTGCCCTATATACGGGTCCCAACGGACGCCTTGCCGGGCCGCCCTTCTCCGGAGCTTCGGAATCAAAGCCGATGCATCGAACAACAATTCATACGCTCGTTTGAATCAGGTCGCAACAACATGGATAATTTTGGCCCGTTTGTCAATCTCTTCCCAAAAATTTGGCGGCGATTTTTGTCAATAATTGCTTACACTTATGTCATTTCCAGCCGCTTTAAAAATTTTTAAGATTTATTTTTCATGAAATTATGCAGTATATTTCACCTTACTTTTTAAGTTAGGCGTCCTCTGGAGACGTCCTGAGCGTACTCGCATAATAGGACAATAAGCTTATAACTTTTTGACTAGCGCAGGCATTTCCCCTATTTTTTCTATTTATAAACCGGCGGTTGGTAGCCAGGCCGGCCATTGAAGGCGTCGTTGGAAATAATTTAAAAAAATAGTGGGAAGCCGCACCGACAAGTCGGAAACATAACTATAAAAACAGCGGGTGGCCTTCTGCGCCCAAATTTCCTGGAGAGCGTGTCTATGAGCCAATCGGGTATGCACCGGAATCCTCTCTGGTGTTGTTTTCTTGCACTTCTCGTCCTGTATTCGTCACATTCTTTCGCATTGAACAACGCGCAGGCTGAAGCCATTCTTAAGCATCTGCATGAAGTACAGACGCATTCCTATCAGACCATCAACGCGTATTACAACTTCACTTTGAATCCTGGGGATAAAGACATCCAATCCGAGGTAAACCAGGAAATCGATATTATGAACACGGCCTTCAAAGCGCTGGAGTCTCAGGACGGCATCGTCGAGGTGCAGGGAGAGTTGAGCGTTATGAGCGCCACCTGGCTCAAGTACAAGGAGCTACTGAACACCAACATGAACGACATTGTGAAAGTGGGCTACCCCGACTTGCGACTGGTGGGCGACATGGCGCAGGTCAATATCGACCTCGTAGGCGCGACAGAAAGAACCTACGACAAGACCATGGAAATTTCAGGGCATCGCCCCCCGGAAGTGATTGAGTTGGTGCGCAATTCCAAGATCATCCTGGAAAGCATGCTGACCAAATATTCCGCCCGCAGCGCCTCCAACGTGACGCAAATATTCCAAGGAGCCAAAAGCGAAGAGCCCATGGACGTTCAGGCAATCAGCTTTGACAAAAACATCGCCCGACTACTGGCCTCACAGCAAAACACGGACGCCACACGCAAGACTTTGGACGCCATTTCCACCAAATGGGAATTCATCAAGAACTCTTATATCAACTACAACGAGAACAACGTCTCTTACGTCGTGAACCTGTATTCAAAAAGAATCATCAGCGACCTGGACAGTCTCGCCAAAGCCTATAGCGGCGCTTAAACGCGCCGCTATCTATCTTGCGCCCCCTTGTAAGCAGGCGCGCTTTATCAGCGCCCGCCAGCGGCCACCACCAACTTATTGATGCGTTGCAGCACCTGCCCCAATTCTTCCGGCGTTCCCCGCTCTTCCCAAAGGAAACCCACTTCATGTCCTGTAATTTGCACCGCTTTAACCTGGGAAGACAGCTCACGCAGATCATCATCTGAGAGCAGATCATGAGGAAAATTTCCGCTTATGGACTGCTGCTTCAATTCGCCGCCTTGACTGGCGTACAGCGCCCTGCGAGGAGTTCGCGAAGCAGGTATCGCCTTAAAGTAAAAGTGGGTGCGCCAGGCATTCGCTTCCAGATTTTTCAAAGCGTCGTCCAACTTTTCCGGCGTTGTCTGTCGCACTCTAAACCCCGCTGCAAGCGCCTGCTGTCGCAAACGCATGCGTCGGCGCTCTTCCGGGCTTGGCAATACCCAGAATATGGAACCGCCCACAATCCCCACCACGCAAAAAATAATTATCAAAGCCGTCGTCATTCGCCGTCCATCCTGTCCAAGAGCCACCCAAAGCGTCACAGTTCTTTCGAAACCAGGGCGTACTTTTTCACCTGATTTTGTCCGCTGTCATCTCAACGCATGTTTCATTAGCATTAAGCTGTTTTCAGTTTTGCGGACACTACCGAAAAGTTACACACTTGGAAAACACTTTCGGAACAATGCAGCCAAAAGGAGCGCACCATGTACAAGAATATTCTCGTCGCCCTGGATCTCAGCGATGAAGGCGAACAAGTCATCGCCAAGGCCCTGAGGATGCAACAGGCGACTCAGGCCCGCCTACATCTGACGCACGTTATCGAACCCATCAGTTACGCCTATGGCGGCGACATCCCATTGGACCTGGGGGACATTCAGCAGCAACTGCAAAAACACAGCGAAGAGAAACTGCAAAAACTGATAGAGAAGCACACGCTGACCAATAGCGCTGCGGCGGTGCTGGTGGGACGCCCGGAAGGGGAAATCCATCGCTACGCGGAAGAGAATGACATTGATTTGGTCATTGTCGGCAGCCATGGTCGCCACGGATTGCAGTTATTGCTGGGCTCCACGGCGAATGGGGTATTGCACGGCGCGAAATGCGACGTTCTGGCGGTCCGCATCAGCGATTAAGCATTTAATGAAATATATTAATATGGCAATGATATTGACATGTTAATATCTGGCGCATGGATGCGCCTGCGCGACGGAGAGCCGCGGGAGACATGGGCAGGCCCTGTCGTTGCAGACAAATAGAAGGAAGCTATTTGTCTGCCTGATTAATAACTGATCCGGTCTGACGCGCTCCGCTATAGCGGAGCCACCCATTCCCCAGACTCGAAAGACTTCCGCAGCTTCTGCAACTGCGTCTCCAGCGAGAATGTGACGCTCGACGCCAACGAAAAAAAGCTCAGCAATGCTTTCAGGTTGGAGTCGCCGTCACAGGCGGAGTGAATACGCTGCCACAACGCCTGATTCACCAGCTGCAATCGGCGGTTGCGCTCCACCAGCCCCTTCAGCTCCCAGTCAGGCTTTTCTCCATCGCGAAACTTAAAGTACTGCTGCACCAGATAGATAGAAACAGACCGGAGAATAAATTCTTCGCCATTGGAAAACGGCATGTGGTGTATGGCCATCGGCCTTAACTCGCCGAGTATGGGGCAGTGACTGGTCGCCATCACCAGTCCCATCAACGAGCGTAACGCCTCTTCCAGGCCCGTGCGCTTGTGATAATTGCGCTCTTTGGTGAATACCGTCACCTCGACCTTCTGGAAAGCCGGTTCGGAGCGAAAGTCCGCAACAATCTTCTGCATATCGAGAGCAGCGGGACAATAACGTTCAGCGTCCTTCTTGAGAGGGCAATTCGAGCATTGACAGTTCTTCAGCTCAGTCCACTCTGCAGGCGGCTCTGAGTGCATGCTCTTGTCTTCTCTCTCCGTCTCGATGATGTAGTCCAGCACTCGATTATCATCGAAACGGAATTCGTAACGCACCCGCATATAGCTTTATCTCTCCGTAATCAATTGAGGCGACAGAAGACTGATACTTTCTCAACGGAGTCCGTCGGCTGCTGAAGTTACTCCTTTAATCTCAAGTGTAGCGGATTTGCAGGCGCCAATATTTTTAAATTTGTAACCCTCCCCGATCAGCCTCCGCCCGCCATTTCTTCAAGCTCCATCCACCTTTCCATAGTCTTTTCCAGGGTTTGCTCCAGCTCCGCCAAAGCCGTCAGCGCACGGTTCACATCCTCATGAGGACGACTGTAAAAGTCAGCGGCGGACACTTCCTCCTGCATTGCCGCCACTTCCGCTTCCAGCCGCTCAATCTCCCTGGGCAAAGCGTCCAGTTCGCGTTGCAGCTTGTAGCTAAGCTTGGCCGTCTTCCCGCCATCCGACGCCGTTTTCGGCTTCGCCGCCTGAGCCTTGGGTTCAGCAGGTTTAGCATCCGCCTTGACCACGGGACGTTGCGCCAGCCAGTCGTTATAACCGCCCGGGTATTCGGTTATATTGCCATCCCCCTCGAACACCAGCGTGCTGGTCACCACGTTGTCAATAAAGGAACGATCGTGGGACACCAGCAGAATCGTGCCCTCAAACTCCGCCAGCAGATTCTCCAACAGATCAAGCGTATCCATATCCAAATCGTTGGTAGGTTCGTCCAGCACTAAAAAGTTCGCCGGCATGGTGAACAGTTTGGCCAACAGCAGCCGGTTAACCTCACCGCCGGACAACGCCTTGGCGGGAGTACGCAATCTTTCCGGGGAGAACAGAAAGTCTTTCAGATAACCGGTGACATGGACGTTACGACCGCCAACTTCTATAAAATCCTTTCCTTTGGCCACGTTATCCCACACGCTGGCCTCAGGATCGATCTGTCCACGCAACTGGTCAAAGTAGGCCACTTGCAAGCGAGATCCGCGCTTGATGTCACCCTCCGTGGGCTCCAGACCACCCAGTATCAACTTTATAAACGTCGATTTACCGCAACCGTTAGGCCCCAGTAAGCCCACCCGGTCTTTGCGCATCAACTGCCAACTCAGATCTTTCACAAGATTGGGACTATCCGCGTAGCCGAAACAGACATTTTTCAGCTCCGCCACCAGATTGCCTGAACGCTCTTCGGAATCCACTTTCAGGCTCACTTGTCCGACGCGGTCACGTCGCTGCCTGCGCTCTTCCCGCAACTTTTTCAGCGCCCTGACACGCCCTTCGTTACGAGTGCGGCGCGCTTTGATACCCTGGCGAATCCAAACTTCTTCATCCGCCAGCTTCTTGTCGAAGCGCTCCCACTCTTTTTCCTCCGCCGCCAGCTGCTCCTCTTTCTTAGCCAAATAGGCCTCGTAGGGCGCGGGCCAGCTCGACAACTTACCGCGATCCAGCTCAATCACTCGGGTCGCCAGGCGATCAATGAAAGCGCGGTCGTGAGAGATAAACAGTACGCTGCCGCCAAACTGCAGCAACTCCTCCTCCAACCAGGTGATCATATCGATATCCAGATGGTTGGTCGGCTCATCCAACATCAACAGATTCGGCTCCTGCACCAGCGCGCGAGCCAGAAACACGCGACGACGCCAGCCTCCGGACAGCTCAGCAATTGACTTATCGCCTGGCAATTCCAAACGCTGCATGACCGCCTCGACTTTCTGACGCAGCCGCCAGCCGTCGTGAGTCTCAATTTTATTATGCAGACGCTCAAGCTCCGCCACATTGGCGCCTTCGCCTTGCTGAGTCAGCGCGTCGTAGGCCGCAAGCCACTCACCCACTTCCGCCAATCCCTCCGCCACGACAGAGCGTACGCTGGCGTCGCCCCGTTCCGGCAGCTCCTGCGGCAGATAGGCCATTTTCAGTCCTCTGCCTTTACTTATTTCGCCGCCGTCCGGCTTGATCTCACCGGCGCACACTTTCAAAAGCGTGGATTTACCTGCGCCGTTACGGCCGATCAGACACAGCCGTTCCTGGGACTCAATCACTAAATCCGCATGATCCAGCAATGGAGCCATTCCAAACGCCAGAGAAACATCTTTCAGCCGTAGCAACGCCATCGTAACCTTCTAAAATCTAATAGTTTCTGAATTCGTTATTGAAAAGAGAGCCTCAGCTCAACCACTTAGTCGAGCAGCTCCACTTTATCACCAACGCAAATGACCCCCTGGTTCAATTGCACCAGGTTTTGCCCAAATATCGCACCCAGCTCAGTTTTACGATAGGACGCCAAAGTGCGCAACGGCTCAGTGTCCGGTGATTTATGGCCCGTAGCGGGATCAATTGTCGTAAAAACACACCTTGAACAAGGTTTCACTGCAGCGAACTCCACGTCGCCTATTCGCAACCGCCGCCAGTCATCCTCCGCGAAGCTTTCTGCGCCAGCCACAACAATGTTCGGCCGAAAATGAGTCATTTTAACAGGATTGCGTAAGCGGCCATTCAGATCCTCCAAAGAGGACTCAGAAGTCGCCAGGATAGGATATGCGTCCGCAAAGCTCACTTTGTGCGGCGCGTCGTAATAGGCGCGATCCACTTGCCGGAAGCTGCGCTCAGGAATATACACGAGTCGCGCCTGCTCGCCCAGAAACTCACTAAACCAAGCGTCTGCGCGCGCATCAACGAACAGTGCAGAAACTTCATCCTTCCACACCTGCACAGACTCCATGGCGGAGCTTTCCTGCTCCGGCGCCTCGACAAACAAGCCACTCATTCCCGGCGCTGACAACATCAAGCCATTATCAGCAACAACAGCCTTCACCAACACCAGCCGATGCTGCTTTCTCGCCGTGATGAATTTGCCATTCGCATCCACCAGCATGAAACGGCGATCGCGATCCGCCCCCCAATTTGTTATCGCCACTCTGCTAAGGCTAACGCCAGCACAAGATTTAACGGGGTAAATATTTAATTCGGTAACTCGGATATCCGTCATAACACTCTCCTAAGAACGCTCCCGCCTCAACGCAGGCATTGCGCACTGGGTAAACAAAGAAGGGACAAAATGCGTGGGCCGTCGACGCAAAAAAAGCATCGCCTGCGCTAAGCAGGCGGAACAGGCAGTCTAATTAGGTCGACACAGGAGGACAAGGGTCGAGAGGGAACTCCTTAGCGACGCCCTAACGCACCGCCAATGAGTTAAGACGCGACTGCACAACCGCCGCCAATTCATCCGGCTGGAATTTAGACAGAAAGTTGTTGCATCCCACCTTCTCCACCATGGCTTTATTGAAACTGCCGCTCAAAGACGTATGCAGCACCACATATAAGTCTTTCAGGCGGGGATCGTTACGAATTTCGGTGGTCAGTCTGTAGCCGTCCATCGCTGGCATCTCGGCGTCGGTTACAACCATTAGAAGCTTTTCAGGCACATTGACGCCTTCATCGGCCCATTTCTTAAGGAGGTTATAGGCTTCCAAGCCGTTTCTGGCGGTAATCACTTTCAGCCCGACTTTCTGCAAGGTCCCAATCGCCTGACTGATCGCTACTGGCGAGTCGTCCACCAACAGCACTTCCTTACCCTGAGCAATTTTCCGAATATTTTCCGTCATCGCAGTGTCGGAAACGTCTGTGGAGTACGGGCGAATATCCGCTAACACCCGCTCCACGTCGATGATCTCAACTATCTGATCGTTGTAATGGGTTATCGCCGTGACGTAATGAGAGCCGCCCGCTCCCTTTGGTGGAGGCAAAATCTGCTCCCAGGTCATATTGACGATACGATCCACACTCGCCACCAGGAAAGCCTGCACCGTACGATTGTATTCCGTCACGATGATGGTGGAGTCCTTATCCGGCTGTAATGGCCGAAACCCTATCGCCTGGGACAGATTAATCACTGGAACAGTAGTGTCGCGAATATGACTAACGCCACATACGACAGGATGGCGATGCGGCATTTGCGTCAAGTTGGGCAGCTTGAGCACTTCCTGAATTTTGAACACATTGATCGCGAAAATCTGTCTCATCCCCAGTTTGAACAAGAGAAGCTCCAAGCGATTCTCACCCACCAGTTTGGTGCGCTGATCAACAGAGTCCAAAACACTCGCCATAACCTAATACCCCAAGGTAGATACCAACCTACAGACCATTCAGGCCTGCTTGGCTTTAAGTTTAGACGATGGATGAAGAAAACGCCGAAAATCCAGAGAAACCAATAGGAGACCAGGAGTAAAAGCGAAAAAAATGATGGAATTTAAATTAGAACTTGAAGAGAAAATTTGGAGCGGGAAACGAGACTCGAACTCGCGACCCCAACCTTGGCAAGGTTGTGCTCTACCAACTGAGCTATTCCCGCTTAAAAGATCAAGTTAATCATGATGTTAACTTGCTTTGCAGCTTCTTTCGAGGCTGCTCCTCAACAGAAGTGGGCGCATTATAATTAGCGTTCCCCGAGCACGCAACCCTTATTTTGAATTTTTTCCATTTTCTAATACAAAGGCGGAGAAACCGGGGCTTAGCGTATATCCAGCATCATATAAAGAAGGCGTCGCCAGACTCTGCGCACCTTATCTTCATCAATGCTGCCGCCCTGAAGCGCGCCCTCCTGCTCCAGATTGCCCACCATTCCCATAATAATGGCCGCATCCTCGACATAGGTCTCGTACCCAAGCGACTGCATAAAGTCCACCAACCCGGATAACCAGGCGTCTTTATAGCGCCGAGCCAGCGCGCTCAGACTCTCATCCCGCACAGACTCCATTAAAAACGCCTGCTCAGACATAAGCTCAGACTTGTGATGCCGGACCTGCCCCAGCACGTAGTTTGTCCCCATTTCCACCAACGCATTGGCGAATTCGCGTCTGCGCCCTTCATCTTCCATAACGGAGACGGCGTCATACTCGTCCGCAAGACGGCGTAATTCAGAGTAGAAGAACTCCAGCTTCTCACGGCTTTTTTCCGCGAACAGCATGAAAGCGTCGGTAATTAACTCATTGATGTCTTTGAAGTAATAAGTGGTAGAGGCCAATGGAACGCCCGCCTCTTTCGCCACTGCGCGATGTTTGACGCCTTGTACGCCTTCCTTCGCCACAATGCGTAAAGCGGCTTGCAATATTTCTCGGCGTCGCTGCTCGCTCTTGACCCTTGAGGCCTTTCTTCCCTGATATTGAATCGATTCACATAAAGACTGATCTACAGCGGGAAAGTCCAATTCAAGGCTACTAGACATAACTAACTCTTATTTTACTTCCAGGCTCCAGACGTCACTCAGGAGCCGTTGACGCAAAGTCCAGGAAACTGTGACGAACCCCGCATGTTAACAAAGGGGGATACAAGGCTCAGCCAGCAAAGGTCAACATTGTGACCCAGGAGACAGAAAATCCTCACAGGTAGACAGCGTTAGAATAAGAAATTAGCCGTCAGGCGAGATCAATCGTAAACGGCAGGACAAGAGGCCAAAAACTCGACCTCCTCCGGTCGGCTCGCGCGCTTCAGTATCTTGTTTCTGTGCGGGAAGCGCCCAAACTGGCGAATGACGTCCTGGTTCGTTTCCGCCTTGCTTGCGAAACCACTGACGAAGTCTCTTAACGGACCAGCCTCACAGGTCGCAGCGAGCTGTTGATAAAGCGCGACCGATTCCTCTTGGTCGGACACTTTCTCCGAATGTATAAGCGGCATGTAGAAAAAGATCCGGTGAACCGGCTCCAGCCTGACATCCAGCGCCTTATCAAGCCCTTCCCGCGCCGTTTTTCTGGCCTCCCTGTCCTGCTCAAACGCCATGGCGCCGCCACGGAAAATATAACGAGGAAAAACATCCTGCAGAAGGATCAGGGCCAGTACGCCATCGGAACTGTCACGCCAGTGCTGCAACCCCTGCTCCGAAGCCAGGACAACCGTCGTTAAGAAGCGCCGGCGAATTTCACGGTCATAGCTCCTGGCGTCTGCAAACCAACGTCGGAGAATTTCCTGAGACGGCAGCCCATTCTCATCCAGCTCACCAAACCAGTAACGTAAGATTTCGCTGTCCGACCACATTTCCCCTCCCTAACCATCAGCACAAAACGCAACGAAAGACCAAAGGGATATTCGTTTCCCGCCTAAAACTGAGTAAGCTCTCGATTATAGGCGTCCAAGTCAAGAAAATAGGCCCCCTATGAAAGAAAGCTGCAAACCAACTTAGCCTTATCGGCGTACCATGTACATATTGGAGATTCGGCAATTCATTATGACTTTCGACCACACGATACTTCTCGCTCACGGCAGCCGTGACAGCAACTGGTTGCAACCTTTTATCGCACTGACAGAGCGCCTTTCCCAAAGCGCCACCCAAGTCTCCCTGGCGTTCATGGAACTTGCGGAGCCGACGCTGGAGCAGGCTGTAATAAACGCCCGCAATCAGGGCGCGCAATCTATCGCAGTGCTGCCTCTATTTTTCGCTGCGGGCAAACATTTGCGTGAAGATGTTCCCGCCATGATTGCGGAGCTGACCGAAAAGGCCGGCGTCGACATCTCTTTGTTGCCGCCCCTAGGGGAGCACCCCCTGTTCATAGACACAGTTGAAGGTATTGTTCGCGATCTTTTACAGTCAGGCGCACGCTGATTAACGCAGCAACTGAATCCTGAGCCGAACAAGCCAGGAGTCAAGTTTTAAACCAATTATTGTATAGCCGCACAAATAGGCCCAAGATAGCCAAATCGCTACTGCGTCCCACCTGAGCGCAAGGCTGACACACGCACTAATAAGGAAGAGTTTAAGGAGATCCGAGCATGCATATCCTGGTGACCGGGGGCACAGGTTTTATCGGCAAACAACTGTGCCGGGCGCTATGGGCCAGTGGACACGACACCACTGTGTTCAGCAGAAGGCCGGAGCAGGTTGCTCATCTTGTGGGAGAACGCTGTCGCAGTATCGGACAACTGCGCACGGACCTGATAGAGGCGCCGGTTGACGCTATCATCAATCTGGCTGGCGAGCCCGTAGCTGACAGACACTGGACGCAGGCGCGCAAACAAAAGCTGAAGCAAAGCCGCATTGCGTTGACTCACGACTTGATTGACATGTGCAAGCAAATGGAAACATCGCCCAAAGCGATGATTTCCGCATCCGCCGTGGGCTATTACGGCGACCAGCAAGATCTATTGGTGACAGAGCAAACCCCGCCCCACGAGGAGTTCACGCATGAACTGTGCAGTGAATGGGAGGCCGCCGCCCTTAGCGCGGAGAGCATTGGAATGCGAGTCGCCATCGCCCGTATCGGCCTGGTGGTGGGTAAAGAAGGTTTCCTACAGAAAATGCTGCCCGTTTTTAAGCTTGGCCTGGGCGGAAAATTTGGAGACGGAAGCCAGTGGATGCCCTGGATTCATATTCAGGACCTTCTGAGAGTTATGTTGCACTTACTCGAAACGCCAACCTGCAGCGGCCCCTACAATGCAGTCAGCCCCAATCCAGTCACTAACGCCGAATTCACCGCCACCCTGGCGAAACAGCTTCATCGCCCCGCATTCTGCACGGCGCCGGCATTCGCATTGAAGTTGGCGATGGGTGAATTATCGAGGATGTTATTAACGGGACAAAAGGCGATTCCAGCCCGCTTATTAGACGAAAACTTCAGTTTTCAATTTGATACGCTTGAGGAGGCGCTGAAAGACGTCATTGACTGACTTACTTTCAGCCCTCCGCTAGAACACGACAAGAAGACGCCGCCAAGCGTTGGCGACATGGATGACGCCTGATTATTTGTAGGACGTCTTCATCTATATGTTTCCGCACTCCCTGACCCCAGGCCCAATGCGGGAAAGCCGGTCACACGACGTTACGCCGCAGCGTCCAGCTCACCTAAACGTTGACGCAAGTATGACTTCACCATCAACTTTAATTCCGTCAACATGATTGACTCAGGCTTTTCTTCCATAGTCATGGCCAACCTCAAGATAGCGCCACAGGCTCTGGGCAGCATCACGCATATCAACCACAGACGCTCTTGTTCAACTTGCGGATACAGCAGTTTGGCGCGATTGGTAATAGCCTGGGCGTTATCGAACAGCTCGCCAAGATCCAGTTGCTGAAGCTCCGGCATCGCCTCAACGCCTGACCAGATTTCTTTGTAACCCGGCTCGGACCGATAGAAATGGGCGAAGGTGTCAATAAGCTTGTCAAACCCTTCCTCCAGATCAAACTCGCTTACAAATTCCTCCATAACTGAACTCAGCGTTTTGATATGGCGTTCAGCCAAAGCCTTGACTATAGCGGCCTTGTTGGGGAAATAACGATATAAAGACGCTAGGGAAATACCCGCGCGACGGGCGATTTCCGAGGTTTTCGCTCCCTGCACGCCAACTTCACTGATAAGAATGGCAGCTTCGTTTAATATCAGCTCGACTCTTTCCCGGCTGCGTTCTTGCACGGGCTGCCTGCGCTGTTCGAGCTCCTGCAGCGCTTCTGAGTTTTTACTGGCGGTAATGTTCATAGTCATAACTTCCTGTAGTTATTCCACGAGGTTAGTACTGATCGTTCTTGAGTTAGTACTCTGATCAAAGTCATTTCATTTGGTTTTTATTGTTGTGGGTACGGCTATTATTGCGGTACAGCAGTCTACTAGCTGCGATGCGCCTGGCGGGCTCCTCCCCCCTACCGCGGCAACGCGTAACTTCCCGTTGCGTGCGCGACCAAACCATCGCTGTTCGGCGAGTACAGATTTACTTCACAAAATGCAATCCGGGAGCCCAGTTTCAGCAGAGTCGCCTCCGCCAACAGGTCTTCCGGCTTGGGCCGTTGCAAAAAGTTGATGTTTAAATTGCTGGTGACAGCCATTTCCACACGCCCTAAAGTCGCAAGAATGATTGCATACATGGATGCATCCGCCAGCGACATGATGATGGGTCCGGAAAGTGTTCCTCCGGGGCGCACAAAGGTTTCTGAAAACGGGATTCTGGCGATAGCGTTCTTGCCTGAGACCTCATCAACCCGGAAATCGATGGACTCCGCCATCGGCACGCCGGTTCTGATGATGTTTTGAATTTCGTGCGCGGTCAGCATCATAGGCTCAACTGTATCATCGGACGCTGGTGAGTTTGCCTCATCGCCCCAGGGTTGCCAAGCAGGTATATGGCATAAACCATGAGGCCGGTTGCGTTCTCATGACAAACTGTTGTATGACGCGAAAAAAGCCGCTTGGATGGGCCGTTTTGGAGAAACCTGCGATAAATCCGGTCGTCATGGCGGCCGTCGGGCCGCCTTCGGAGCCGTATTCGCAATTAATACAATCGCGCCTGTACGCAAGGAGTCATCGCTTCTACAATAGTGCGGCAGTAAAAATAAACCATTACCGGTAGTTAACCTTATTTATTTGTATTCCTGGGAAGATATATGCGCGCAAGTCGATACCTGATCGCCACCCTGAAAGAAACCCCTGCCGACGCGGAAGTCATCAGCCATCAGTTGATGCTGCGCGCAGGCATGATTCGCAAGCTGGCCGCAGGTCTCTATACCTGGCTCCCCCTTGGCTTGAGGGTTCTGAAAAAAGTTGAAAACATCGTCAGAGAGGAAATGGACCGTTCCGGCGCCCAGGAAGTGCTTATGCCGGCGGTGCAGCCAGCTGAATTATGGATCGAGTCCGGCCGCTGGGAGCAATACGGCGGCGAGTTGCTGCGCATTCACGATCGCCACAATCGCGATTTCTGCGTCGGCCCGACTCATGAAGAAGTCATTACCGACCTGATTCGCAACGAGCTGAAAAGCTACAAACAACTACCGGCTAACTTTTACCAGATTCAAATGAAATTCCGCGATGAGCGCCGCCCTCGCTTCGGCATCATGCGCGCCAGAGAATTCCTGATGAAGGACGCCTACTCCTTCCATGTGAATCAGGAGTCGCTGGACGAAACCTACATGGTCATGTACGACGCTTACACCCGCATATTCACCCGCTTTGGCCTGGATTTCCGTCCTGTGCAAGCGGATAGCGGCAGCATTGGCGGTTCTTCTTCCCATGAGTTCCATGTACTGGCCAACTCCGGGGAAGATTTGATCGCATTCAGCACTGAAAGCGACTACGCCGCCAATCTGGAGAAAGCAGAAGCCCTGACCACTCTCAAGCAGGCGCCTGCGCCCTCCAAAGACATGGCCAAGGTGGCGACGCCTGGACAACGTACTATTGAGAGCGTCTCCGAATTCTTGAACCTGCCCGCGGAGCAAACCGTGAAAACCCTGCTGGTGCTGGGCGAAGCGGAAGAAGGCAAGCCTGCTCCAATTATCGCTCTGGTGCTGCGCGGCGATCATGTCCTTAATGAAATCAAGGCGGAAAAACTGCCTGGCGTGGCGTCCCCGTTGACATTCGCCAGCGACGAAGCCATTGAAGCGGCGGTGGGCTGCAAACCTGGCTCCATTGGCCCGGTAAACCTGCCCCTGCGCACGATTGTCGATAACAGCGCAGCGGTGCTGGCGAACTTTGTCTGCGGCGCCAACGAGGAAGGCCAGCACCTCACTGGCGTTAACTGGGGACGTGACTGCGAAATCAAGGAAACCGCCGATCTGCGCAACGTGGTGGAAGGCGACCTCAGCCCCGATGGCAAAGGCGTCCTGGTGCTGAAAAAAGGCATCGAGGTAGGTCACGTATTCAAACTGGGCGACAAGTACAGCTCCGCCATGAACGCCACCGTACTGGACGAAAACGGCAAAGCCACCGTAATGCAAATGGGCTGTTACGGCATTGGCGTCTCCCGTGTCGTCGCCGCTGCGATTGAGCAGGGTCACGACGACAAAGGCATCATCTGGCCGGACGCCCTGGCGCCGTTCGAGGTCGCCCTTGTCCCCTTGAACATGCACAAATCCGATGTGGTGAGAGAAAAAGCAGAAAGCCTCTATGCAGAACTGCTGCAGGCGGGCGTCGATGTCTTGTTGGATGACCGTAACGAACGCCCCGGCGTCAAATTCGCGGAAATGGAGTTGATCGGCATTCCACACCGGGTGGTGATCAGTGATCGCGGCCTGGCGGAAGGGAAAGTGGAATACAAAGGTCGTCGTGATACAGACAGCACAGATATGACAGTGGATACTGTTGTAAACTTCATCAAAGAGAAGTTGAAAAAATAGTCAATTGAATCATGCAGTACAGTTATTCAGTGCGCCCCGCCTTTGTTCGAGGCAAGGGTTTGTCTTGGTTATTCGGAATGTTCATGCTGCTGGCGCTTGCGCCGGCCTCCGCCCTTGCAGCCGGCCCACAAGAGCCGGACCCGGAGCTGCGCGCCGTATTGAAGCGCACGGTTAACGAGGCCAAAAGCTTTATTGACCGCTTTGACGCCGAAGTATGGCTGGTGGATATGTCCGCCCGCATGGAAAAGTACGTCAAAGACACCAATCAGCGTCTTGAATTACTGAAACTGGTGCATCTGGAGGCATCCCGCGCCGGCCTCAATCCGGAAATTGTCCTGGCGGTAATGCATGTGGAAAGCCGCTTCGATCCTTACGCCGTCTCCAGCGCCGGCGCGCGCGGCCTGATGCAGGTGATGCCGTTCTGGATAAACGAAATCGGACGCCCCGAGGACAATCTCCACGATGTCGCCACTAACCTGCGTTATGGCTGCACCATTCTCAAGCACTACCTGGATAAAGAGAAAGGCAACCTGATTCGCGCCCTGGCCCGCTATAACGGCAGCCTGGGCAAGACCTGGTATCCGGAAAGAGTTCTCGTGGCCTGGGAGCGTTACTGGTTCGTCAAACACTCCTAACCTTTCCAGTTCAGCAACAACTTATCCTTTAACGCCGGCGGAGCTTTTCTCTTCCGGCGTTTTTGTTATAAGTTTCCACTCACTCTTATCATTTCGAGTCATCCAGTTTTCTGTCGCACAAGGAATTCATTATGTCCGACTCTCCTGAAATCAATCCCTGGCGCACCCTTTCCAGCAATCAGGTCTACGTAAACCCCTGGATTCAAGTTGAGCATCGGGAAGTCATCGCTCCCACCGGCAAGCCCGGCATTTATGGCGTTGTGCATATGAAGAACAAAGCTGTCGGCATAGTGCCGGTGGATGATGAAGGGCATACCTGGCTGGTGGGCCAGTATCGTTACGCCACTGAGTGCTACTCCTGGGAGATCCCGATGGGCGGAGCGCCTCACGATGAATGGACGGCGGACGCCGCGCGCAGAGAACTGCAGGAGGAGACAGGACTGATAGCTGATGAGTTGTCCGAGTTGATGCGCCTGCATACCAGCAATTGCGTCACCGACGAACAAGGCGTGGTGTATGTTGCGCGCATGCTTACGCAAGTCGGATGGAATCCGGATGAGACAGAAGAGTTAAAGGTGCGACGTCTGCCGCTGCAAGAAGCCGTGAGCATGGCGCTAAGCGGCGCGATTACGGACGCTATCAGCGTCGCCGCGTTACTGAAAATCGCGCTTCAACACCCAGAGTGGCTGACGCAAAGTGAACAAGGCTGATCACTACGCCAATTGCTCAATAGACTGAAACTTATTGGCGTCATCAAAAGTGATGACGAACGAGCCCCGGATACCCTCCCGGGTGACGAAGCGCTGCAGAATACTAGCGGGAAACTGAACTCTGAGCCCGTCCCGACTCACGGCGCTGACGCTTTTAGCGCTACCGCGATAAACGTTCAGGTATTCGTCTGCTGATATATAGATGTCGACGATAATTTGCCGCATCTCCACAACACTCTATTGCTTATTTGACCTGAAAATAAACCGCCGCAGCCCTCCTGCTCAAGTAGAGCGGAGCACTGCGTCGGCGTTACGTTACGTTACCTTATCAGATCTTAGTGGTGGCGTGCGTCGTGCTTTGCGCCAGATCCAACAGCTCCCGCAGAGCCACAGAGTACATGGGGAACTCAGGATCTTTGGTCGCTTTCAGCTCGGTCAACATACCGCGCCAGCGCTCGATCAGGTCCGTATTGCACCCAGACCAGGCGTCGATCCGCTGATCGATATCTTCCGGCGCCTCCGTCATACGCAGAATGCCGACGGTGAGCGCGCGTTGCTGCCAGTCGAGATCTTCACGGAAGCTCTCTCTGGCCAGCGCCTGCCAGTGCGTTGCGGGCTGCGCAATGTTGAGCTGGTGCGCAAACCACTGCATGTCCAGCCTTTCGCCCATACGGAAGAACATACGCGCCACATAATCCAGTTCGGCGTTAGTCTGTTCTTGCGCCTCAATGATGCCCAGCGCCGAGTACAGGTAAGGCGTTCCCGCCACTGTAGCAGCCAGTTCATCAGGCACGCCGGCCTGACGGTAGCCGTCATAACGCTCCTGCCACAGCTTGAGCTGGTCGCCGGAGAGCAGTTCCTTGAAGTGGTGCGCGATATAGTCGATACCAGTGGAGAATTTATCCATGTTCTCCATGACATTCAGCTCACTGCGACGATTTCTCAAGAACCAGCGCGTAGCTCTGCGCACCAGACGGATCAACTCGGACATCATCGCGACCTGCATGCCGCTGCCGACTTTATAATCCAAAGCCTCGATCGCCGCCCACTGGTTCTGCACCTGGAATACATTTCTGGCGATAACGTAAGCCTGAGCGATCGCCGCCACCGGCGCGCCGGTAGACTGGCGCAGGCGGTCCACAAAGGTGATGCCCATATGGTTGACCATATCGTTGGCGACCTGAGTGGCGATAATCTCGCGACGCAGACGGTGACTGCGCATCTGACGGCCAAACTTCTCCACCAGCACCTGAGGAAACTCAGTGTGCAGTTCGTTGGCCAGGTATTCATGATCCACCAGATCGCTATCGATCAGAGTTTCTTTCAACCAGCCTTTGACGTAGGAAATCAGCGTACAAAGCTCCGGTCTCACCAAGCCGCGTTTCATGGATTTACGCTCGGTGATGGTTTCATCATCCGGAATAAACTCCAGGCCGCGATTCAGCTTACCGATGGACTCCAGATGGTTGATCAAGCGGCGATACTCTTCGATACGGGTCGCCGCATCTGTTTCCGCGATACTCAACGCCTGGGTCTGACGATAGTTGTTCATCAGCACCAGATCAGCGACGGATTCAGTCATGTCCGCCAGCAACTTATTACGCTGCTTCATGGTCATGTCGCCGCTGGCGACAATCTCGTTCAGCAGGATCTTAATGTTGACTTCGTGGTCAGAACAGTCCACGCCGCCGGCGTTATCAATGAAGTCGGTGTTCAGGCGACCATAGTTGAAGGCGTATTCGATACGAGCCAACTGCGTCATCCCCAGGTTGCCGCCTTCACCGATGACCTTCACCTGCAGGTCGCTTGCATCAACCCGCAGCGCGTCATTGGCTTTATCGCCCACGTCCGCGTGTGTCTCTTCCGAGGATTTCACATAGGTGCCGATACCGCCGAACCAAAGCAGGTCAACCGGGGCTTTCAACAACTGGGAAATCAGCATGTTGGGGGGCAAGCGATCCTGCTTGATGCCGAAACGCGCTTTCATTTCCGGACTGATGGGAATCGACTTGGCGTTGCGTGAGAATACGCCGCCGCCCGCCGAAATCAGTTTGCTGTCATAATCCATCCAGGTGGAGCGTGGCAGCTCGAACAAACGCTGGCGCTCTACGAAGCTGGACGCAGCATCCGGATTCGGGTCAATAAAGATGTGCATATGGTTGAAGGCGGCCACCATAAGAATATGCTCAGAACGCAACATGCCGTTGCCGAACACGTCCCCGGACATATCGCCCACGCCCACCACGGTAAAATCGTCAGTCGCTGTATTCACGCCCATTTCACGGAAGTGACGCTCGACTGAAACCCAGCCGCCGCGCGCGGTGATGCCCATCTTCTTGTGGTCGTAACCCTGGCTGCCGCCGGACGCAAACGCATCGCTCAACCAGAAGTTATATTCTTCCGACAGTGAGTTGGCGATGTCGCTGAACGTTGCGGTGCCTTTGTCGGCCGCCACAACCAAGTAGTAGTCGTCTTCGTCGTGACGCACTACATCTATAGGTGGAACCACTTCGCCGCCAGAAAGGTTGTCAGTGACATCCAGCAGGCCGCGGATAAAGGTTTTGTAGCACGCAATACCTTCATTCAGCATTGCTTCACGGTCATTTTCAGGCAGTTGCTTGGCTACGAAACCGCCCTTCGCGCCGACCGGCACGATAACGGAGTTCTTGACCTGCTGCGCTTTCACCAGGCCAAGCACTTCCGTCCGGTAATCCTCAAAGCGATCAGACCAGCGCAAACCGCCGCGAGCGACTTTGCCGCCGCGCAGGTGTACGCCTTCCACTCGCGGAGAGTATACAAAGATTTCGAACATCGGCAGCGGCAGCGGCATTTCAGGAATGTCGCGAGGGCTGAACTTGAAGGACATGTACCCCTTCACGCCGTTGTCTTCGCCGCGCTGATAGTAATTGGTGCGCAACGTCGCCTTGATCAGCTCGACAAAGCGGCGTAATACACGGTCTTCGCTCAGGTGCTCGACTTCATCCAGCGCCTGATTGATTTCAATCTCCAGCTTCTGTTGCGCAGCGCCACATTGAGCTTCGCTCTGAATTTTCGCCGGGTTGAAACGCGCTTCGAATAGCTCGTAAATGGATTTGGCGATATGGACGTGGTTGACCAGCGTATTGGCGATAAAGTCCTGGCTGTAGCTGAAGCGAATCTGACGCATGTAGCGCGCGTAGGCGCGGAACATGGCGATCTGACGCCAGTCCATCTGCGCCGCCAAAACCAGACGGTTGAAAATGTCGTTTTCAGCTTCGTTGGTCCAGACGCGCAGGAACAGTTCTTCAAACTTCTTACGGATTTTCTGAATATCAATGACTTCACCGCCACGGCTTTGCAACGAAAAGTCATGAATCCAGACTATCTTGCCATTGCGATCAACCGCTTCAAACGGGTGCTCGCCCAGCACTCTCAAACCGAGGTTTTCAAACAGCGGCAACACGTCGGACAAAGGCACTTGCACAACGCCATGGAACAGTTTGAAGTGCAGAATGCTCTCATCTTCTTCCAATGCGCGATAGAAGCTCATCGCCAACGGACGCGCTTCGCTCAACGAGGCGATATGCTCGATATCGATCACTGCGCGACGAGGTGAAAACTCTTCTCTGTATGCGCCATTGAAAGCATTGGCGTAAAGATGAATATAGGAGTTCGCCTGCTCTTCACCATGCGCTTCGTACAAGCTTTCCATCAGGCCATCCTGCCAGGACTGAGCGGCGGCGATGATGCGCTCTTCCAGTTCCGCAGGACGCAGATCGCGACGCTCCGCCTGAGGTACGCGCAGGTTGAACTGCGTACGCGCCAGTACGGATTCAGAGAAATAAGTGGTGAACTCTACGTCTTCGGCGCCGGTGGCCTTGACCAGAATGTCGGAGATGCGCAAACGCAGATCAGTGCTGTACAGGTCTCTCGGCACATACACGATGGCGCTGACAAACTGTCCATACACGTCCTCGCGTATAAACAGACGGATTTTGCGACGCTCCTGGATATACAGAATACCCATCGCCACATCGAACAGATCATCGCGGCCCAACTGGAACAGTTCGTCTCTGGGATAAACCGCCAGAATCTGATCCAGCTCTTTACCGGCGTAGTCGCTGGGATTGAAACCGGAGCGCTTCAGAACATGTTTGACTTTGCGTCTCACCAACGGGATATCGTCAGGACGCTGGTGGTAAACCCGTGACGTATACAGACCAAGGAAGCGACGCTCCCCGATAACTTCGCCCTGCTCGTTGAACTTCTTCACTGACACATAGTCAGGATAAGCGGGCCGATGCACTCGCGAACGTTGCGATGATTTGGCGAAAGTGAAAATCTCGGATTGCAACAGTTGACGACGGGCTTTCTGCGGCAGATCGCTCATCTTCATCATCGCGGGGCGCTCTGGATGGCTCTTCAAGATACCCAGTTCGGAACCCGCAACCTGCTGAATGATAGTGTCCTTACCGGCTTTCTTGAATTGATACTCGTCGTATCCGAGGAAAGTGAAATGGTCTGCAGCCAGCCACTTCAAAAACTCGCTCGCTTCTTTTAAATCCGTTTTTTTGACGTTGGGAATATCTTTCTCGAACTCGCTGATAAGTTCTTGCGCATGCGACTTCATTTTTTCGTAGTCGCCCACCGCTGTGCGCACCTCGCCGAGAACCGTCTCCAGCTCCTCTTTGATGCGCTGATGATCAGCGGGATCGTTATGTCGGTCGATTTCCACATACACCATGGACTCGCCCAACTCCCGCGCCGGCTCTTCATCACGGCCGATAACGCGCTTGAGTTTGGCGGAACTATCGCGCTCGATGTACAGAACCGCGTGCTGAATGGAGTGCAGCGTCAGCTCCATGCGGTTCAGCCCCATACGCACCGAGTCAACGATAAAGGGAATGTTATTGTGAAGTATGCCGATAACGGTGTGGGTGGATTGCCAGCCGTGAGTTTCCAGGTCCGGGTTGAAGACGGTGACCTTGGGCTGGTCTTGATGATGTTCTTGCAGGAAGTGCCAACAGGCGACGACTGCGCCGTAGATATCCGCCAGGCGGCGACTACGGATTTCGTCCAGAGGCGACATTTCGAGATAAAGCCGGGCGAACCGGTTCACATCCTCCGCTAAGCCAGGTTCCAGTTTCTTTTTGAACTCCTCCTCTAAAAGTTCAAAAAACTGCTCCCTGGTCTCTACGCTAATCTGCTTCATTAAATTTGCACCTTTTTATTATTGGCTCAAAAAAAGCAACGACCCCAAAACTTCTTTTACAACGAGGCAGTGAACTGAGTGAGATGACGCCTGCAGTTTTAAGAATAGTTCAGGTATTGAAATCTGTTTATGCTGTTTGGGAGCCAAGAGCCTAGCAGGGCGGATAGGCGTTTTTAATACAGTTTAGTACCTACTACAAAAGATCAAAAATCGCCGCTAACGAAAATTTTTTCTTATTTTTATCATGAAGTTGCAGAACAAGCCTGACAAAAAAGCGATCTACCCCCAGCATCCGAATGAGTGAAAATACCTAGGCAATAACACGCAGTCAAAAGAGCGGTTTTTAACCACTCAATTTAGCCCCCGCATTATCAGAGCGCTTCGACTTTAATATTTGGATATGAAGTCTGCATTTTATTTATCAGCGTTTTGATATGAGGCAGGAATTTTTTTGAGAAGGGAGCTTCCTTCGCATAGGGGTATACGCCTTCAAAGTACACGAAGGTATCGCCATAACGTATCAACTCGACTTTAGAAATTAAAACCTCAATGGGGCGTAAATCTTTACGTTCAGGGCGAAGATTAAACACCGCCTTATCCCCGTCATACGACAACAATACGTCCAACACCCAGCGGCATTTGGTTCGTCGCGCAATGCGCCAAAGCGCGTATAATCCAAGCAAAAGAACTAACAGGCCCAGCACCGGATAGGGATTCCACAAGTCATGACCGGATGTAAAGATCAATAGCCACACAATGCCGAGCACTATTTTTTCCAGCCACAAAGGTTTCTCTTCAAAGGCCACCTTTCTCCATCTTTCAATTTTCATACACCCGCCGTTTACAACACTCTATTCAATTTCTACTGCAATTCGAAATGAATGCCAGGCCTCGCGGCCCACCTCTTAATCAAGGTTAAAAAATCTTAACCCCCCTTGAATCGGTATTCTACAGCACGCACTTTGAAAACATGATGGTTAGGCAGCTTTGGTTTCTCATTGCGCAACGAGCGTGTCGCTTGAGAACGACTGCCGGGGTCGCACCGATAGTTTAATGTTATGACGAATAATTAATAACGAAACTAAGTTAATTATTGCAGAATGCTGTCTCGTTGGCGCTGGACGCCTGCAGCTGAGTTTTCTAACATCTTAAGCCCTCTACAGGCCCGAAGCCTCCGACGGATGCGTCGAGGGTTTGTCGACGTTTTTGGAAGAACAACGCAAACACTGGTATTAGGTTAAGCATGTCCTTACAGGCCACTCTTCTAGATCTAAAGAACCAACTCAGCGAATCCATTATCGGGCAGTCGCACCTGCTCGATCGATTGCTGATCTCTCTGCTCGCTGACGGCCACTTATTGGTCGAAGGGGCGCCCGGCCTCGCCAAGACCAAAGCAATCAAAGAGCTGGCGTCAAACATTGAAGGCGACTTCCAGCGTATTCAGTTCACCCCTGATTTATTGCCGGCGGATATTACCGGGTCCGACATTTATCGTCCGGAAACGGGAAACTTCGAGTTCCGCAAAGGCCCTATTTTTCACAACCTGGTCCTGGCTGACGAAATCAACCGCGCTCCCGCCAAAGTGCAAAGCGCGCTACTGGAAGCCATGGCGGAGCGGCAGGTTACCGTAAGCGGACGCAGTTATCCGCTAAACGGTCTGTTTATGGTCATGGCCACGCAGAACCCCATCGAGCAGGAAGGCACCTATCCGTTGCCGGAAGCGCAGCTGGACCGTTTCCTGTTGCATGTCCGCATTGATTACCCTGACTCTGAGTCGGAGTTGAGCATTCTGCGTCTGGCTCGCCACGAAGCGGCGGGACCAAAAGTCAAAGAAGCTCAACCGCTGGAGCAGGAAGCCATTTTTCAGGCTCGCAAAGAAGTATTGGACGTGTATATGGCGGACTCTGTTGAGCAATACATCGTTCAGATTATTATGGCGACACGCTTTCCCGAGAAATACGACGCCAAGCTGGCGGAGTGGCTCGAATACGGCGGCAGCCCCCGCGCCACCATCGCCCTGGACCGATGCGCCCGCGCTCACGCCTGGCTGAACGGCAAAGACTTCGTCGCTCCCGAGGACGTGCAGGCGATGGCGTTCGACGTACTGCGTCACCGTCTGATCACCAGTTTCAAAGCGGAAGCGGAAGGGGTATCGACAGACAAGGTCATCGCCCGTTTGCTGGAGCAGGTTCCCGTTCCCTGACATTAATCCTGAAGCACCCACAGGACACAATGAATCAACATCGCGTTTACTGCCAATTGGATGAACTCATTCAACTGCGTATCGCCGCCGCGCGGCTCAGCTTGCGCTTTGACCCGCGCAAGCTGCAACAACAGGCGGGAGCGCACTTATCGCGCTTTCGCGGGCGCGGCATGGATTTCGCTGAGTATCGACCTTATCAGGAAGGCGACGACCCTCGCTCCATCGACTGGAAAGTCACTGCCCGACGCAGCCGCCCTTTCACCAAAGTTTTCCATGAAGAAGTTGAACGCCCCATATTGATATTGGTGGATCAGTCCATCAGCCTGTTTTTCGGCAGTCGCCGCGCCTTCAAATCTGTGCTGGCGGCGGAAATTGCGTCTTTGCTGGCCTGGGCGGGACTGGCGCAAGGCGACCGTATTGGCGGTCTGGTGTTTTCTCACCTGGGCCATCAAGCGCTGAAGCCCTCCCGCCATCCCCGTCAGGCGTTGCGTATTCTGGAGTGCGTCAACTCGTTCAACCAGGCGCTAAACCTGCAACATAGCGAGGTCAGGTTCAGCTTTAACGACGCATTGCTGGAGTTACGCCGCATCGCTCGCCCCGGCAGCCAGTGCTTTATTGTTTCCGACTGGCGTCAGTTCGACGCCACCAGCAAGAACCTGCTATTCGATTTGCGCCGACACAGTCAGGTGTTGCCGTTCCAGGTGTTTGATCCGCTAGAGCAAACCTTGCCGCCCGGCGCTTTTCGCATTACTGACGGTCACTCTCACCTGGACCTGGACACCCGCAACGAGCGGCTGTCTCAAGGTCTGAAAAATGAGTATGAGCAGTGGCAAAACCAGCTGTTGCAGGAACTCGCTTCGATTGGCCTGGCCTGCGCGCGACTCTCCACCTGGGAAGACCCGGCGGAGAAACTGCATCAGTTGCAGTTCTCCAGCGGCGCGCGAGGAGCCGCCTGATGGACCCGACGCAATCCATACAATTGGTGGATATCATGGACCCCTCTCCCGCCGACTGGTGGCCGCTGCCCTGGGGTTGGTGGTTCGTGATTCTCGAATGTTTTTTTGCGCTGGTGGGACTCATCTGGCTTGGATTATGGCTGTATCGTCGTCACAAGCGAACCAAAGCTTCTCTGTCCGTCCTTGATCAGCACTGGCGCGAATTCAGTGACCATGGCCGCCCCGGCGACTTTCTCGCCAACGTCAATCTTGTGCTTAAACGCCACTGCCGCACCCTGGGCTTGAAAGCCGCCCTGCCGCTTTCCGGCGACGCCTGGGGAGTTTTTCTGAAGCAACGTCTGCCCGCCAGTCAGCACAATCATATCGACGCCTACCTGCAAAGCCTGTATAGCCCGCGTCCCGCTCTGGCCCCTGACGCGGCTTATAAAGCCGCGCAGCGCTGGATAAGGAGGTTGCGGTGCTGACTCTCGCCTGGCCCTGGCTGTTGCTGGCGCTTCCACTCCCCTGGCTGATCAGGAAGCGCAGGAAGAATAATGAAGAAGGACGTAATCTGGCGTTGCGGGTTCCTTTCTATCAACAGGCCGCACGGGTGCTGGAAGGCGCTGACGCCAGTTCGAGCAGCGCGCCGAGCGGCCGCTGGAGCGCGATATTACAAGTGCTGGCCTGGACCCTGTTGGTGGTGGCGGTTTGCCGTCCGCAATGGCAGGGCGAGCCCATCCCCATGGACTATGAAGCCCGCGACCTTTTGCTGGCGGTGGACATCTCACCCAGCATGCAGGAAACCGACCTGCAACTGAAAGGCAATCAGGCCACGCGCCTGGACGTGGTGAAGTCTGTGGTCACCGACTTTATTCAAGTTCGCCAGGGGGACCGCCTCGGGCTAATTCTGTTCGGCGCGCAACCCTACATTCAGGCGCCGCTGACATACGATCTGGTTACAGTAGGCGAACTGCTGAATGAAGCCACCCTGGGCATCGCCGGCAACGCCACCGCCATCGGGGACGCCATTGGACTGGGGATTAAGCGCTTGCGGGAACGCCCGGCCGACTCCCGGGTGCTGGTGCTGTTGACTGACGGCGCCAACACTGGCGGCGAAGTCTCCCCCGAACAAGCCGCCAAACTGGCCGCCGACGCCGGCATCAAAATCTATACTGTCGGCGTCGGCGCAGATGAAATTATCCGCCGCGGCATTTTCGGCTATCGCAAGGAAAACCCTTCCGCCGACCTGGACGAAACCTTATTGCAAAGCATCGCCGACGAGACAGACGGGCAATACTTCCGCGCCCGCAATACCGGTGAACTGGAGTTGATCTACGAATCCATCAACCAATTGGAGCCGATCAAACAGCAACAACGATTCTTCCGCCCTACAACGGAGTGGTATTGGGGGCCCCTATTGGTCGCTCTCATCTTGCTGGCATTCTGCTGGCTGGTCCCCGCTCTCTCCGGGCTGTCTCGCCGAAGCGCGTCAACGCAGTTGGAGGAGGCGCCATGATGGAGTTTCTGACTCAATTTCACTTCCTGCGCCCTACTTTATTATTGCTGGCGCCGGCGTTGTTGGCGCTACTGTTTCTTATGCGCCATCGCAGAAACGGGCAAAACTCCTGGCGCACCTTATTGCCGCCGGAGTTCCTCGCCGCGCTGAGCGAAACGCCGCCACAGACCGTTAAGCGCAGCAGTTTCTGGCTATGGCCGCTGATTCTGGTTTTGTCCGTCGTCGCATTGGCTGGCCCCACTTGGTCAAAACAGGAAACGCCTGTCACCTTGAAGCAGGAAGCCCTGGTGGTCACGTTGGATTTGTCTCTTTCCATGCTGGCGACCGACTTAACGCCAAACCGCCTGACCCGCGCCAGGCAAAAAGTGTACGACCTGCTGGACGCTCGTAAGGAAGGACAAACCGCACTGGTGGCGTTTTCCGGCAGCGGCCATGTCGTCGCGCCGCTGACGGAAGACAGCAATACGCTGCGCGCTATGTTGCCTGCGCTGGACCCGTTCATCATGCCTGAAATGGGCAGCAACGCCGCCGCCGGAATTGAAAGCGCCCTGAATGTCATCAAGCAGGCCGGCGCCGTCAACGCCCGTATTTTGTTGATCACGGACGGCGTCGAAGAAGTGGACGTACAGCCGATCAATGATCTGCTCAGCAAAGCTGGCGTATCCATTTCCGTGTTAGGGGTCGGCGCCGATGACGGCGGCCCGATCCCCATCCCCAATCGGGGCTTTATCAAGCAGGGCGATCAGGTCGTCATCGCCAAGCCAAACTTCGCACTAATGCGCGAGATCGCTGGACGCCCCGGCGACCGTTTCAGCAAAATGACGCTGGACGGTTCAGATTTGCGTCGCTTGCTGCCCAACGCCAACTCCAAAAACTTTCAAGACGCTAACGAGGATAATAGGCTGCAGGGCGAACAATGGCATGACGCAGGCTATCTCCTGCTGTTGATCGTGATACCGCTATTGCTCTGGCAACATCGTCAAGCCGGCGTCGCGTTGTGTCTGTTGGTCTTACTGGCGCAACCGCAAGTCTCTCACGCCATTGAATGGGATAACCTTTGGTCAACCCCGGATCAACGAGGCTGGGAGTTCTATCAGGATAATAAATACGAGGACGCCGCGAACGCCTACAACAGCGCCCTGGGTAAAGGCGCGGCGTATTACCGCGCAGGCGACTACGCCAAGGCGGAAGCAGAGTTCAGCAAGCTGGATTCGGCGCAGGCCCATTACAATCGCGGTAATAGTCTCGCCCTTCAGCAGCGCTATCAAGAAGCGATCAAAGCATACGACGAGGCCCTGCAGCGAAACCCGGATATGGCGGAAGCGGCGGAAAACAAGCGTCGCCTGGAAGAACAGCTGGAAAAGCAAAAACAGCGACAGGACAGCAAGGACTCGCAAAAAGACCAGCAACAGTCGGATCAGAACAACGCCGATCAACAACAGAATCAGCAGCAAAATTCGTCCGACTCGCAACAGCAGAACAGCCAGTCCTCAGATCAGGACAGCCAGGGTCAGCCTGGCCAGCAGGGCGGAGATCCTTCGCAACAACCACCTTCGCAACCGCAAGATCAAAGTACGGACAAACAGGACAACGCCTCCTCCCAAGATACGGATGAGCAGAAAAACGCCGAGCAGGCGCAAAACGCGGTTAAAGAAGACAAGGCTGATCCCAAGGACGCCCAATCTAAAGCCGCTGACGCAGAGCAGCAGGAGGCTGAAAAGAAGGACGGCGACAAAGAGGCTCAGACAGCCGGACAGGCCGGCGAACCTGAAGACGCCCCGGACAAAGAGCCATCGGAAGATGCTTCCGCCGCCCTATCAGACAACATTTCATTGAAGGACCAGCAGACGGAGCAATGGCTGCGCAGGATACCTGACGATCCCGGCGGCCTGCTGCGCAGAAAGTTTCTGCAACAATATCAACAAGGCTCGCGTCCTTCTTCGTCCAAACAAGACAGCGGTAGACCCCTATGGTAACTCCTGTAAACCGGATTTTATGTCTGTTCATGCTATGCGTTCTGAGCCTGGGAGCCTGGGCGGAGGACAGCCTGAACGTCAGCGTGGACCGCCAGGAAGTCAGACAGAATGAATCCCTGCAACTGACGATCACCAGCAAACTGGAAGTCGACTCCGCTCTGGACTTCTTTAACCTGAATACTCTGTCCGTACCACAGCCGGATGTCGGCGAGCTGGACAAAGACTTCGAGGTCATGGACCGCCAGCAAAGCTACCGGGTGCAAATAGAGAACAACAAGAATAGCTCCGTCATTACCTGGGTCTACACCCTGTTGCCCAAACGCAGCGGCGATCTTGAGATTCCAGCGGTCAAGTACAAAGACAATGAATCTCAGCCGATCGCCATAAAAGTGGTCGACACCAGCCAGCAGGCGACGGCGAAAGAAGAAAAACCCGTCTTCCTGGAAGCGGAGGTGGACAACAAGTCCGTCTACGTGCAACAGCAACTGATCTACACTATCCGCCTGTTTTACAGCGACGATATGCTGCGGGGCGAGCTGACGCATCCCGACCATACGGACATTCTGGCCAAACAGCTTGGCAAGCAGAAAGAGTACACGCGTTACCTCGGCTCCCGCCGCTTCAGCGTGGTGGAGCGTCAATACGTCATCTTCCCGCAGAAGGCGGGCAAGATCGTCATACCTGAGCAGATTTTTACCGGCACGCTGATCCAGCGTCGCATTGGACGCCGCTTCTACAGTGAGGAGAAGTCCCCTGCGGTGGAAATTGAGGTAAAAGCGCCGCCAGCGTCCTTCTCAGGCAAGCAGTGGGTGCCGGCGCAAAGCCTTAGCATTCGCGATGTGTGGAGCGATCCAGCGCGGGAAATCAAAGTGGGCGACTCGCTGACCCGTACTATCAGCGTCCAGGCGCTGGGCATTGAAGGGGTGCAGATTCCACCGCTGAACACTGATAGCGCGGAAGGCATCAAAGTCTATCCAGAGCCTGAAAGTATTGACACGGAAGAGCATGCCGCAGGCGTTACCGGCCAGCGCAAGGAAACCCAGGCCCTGGTGGCGATCAAGCCGGGAACCTACACCCTGCCCGCCGTCAGCATTCCCTGGTGGGATGTGACGAACGATGTAGAGCGGGTGGCGACGCTGCCGGAACGCACGATTACAGTACTCCCTGGCGCTCAATCCGCCATCGTCAATACGCCTACCGCGCCGTCGCAGACAACGCTGGCGGACGACAATACCGACTTAACCCTGGACTCAACGCCTGAACCGCTGTCGACGCCCACTGCCGCGCCCTCAGACGCTGGCGTATTCTGGCCCGCCCTGTCCGGGCTGTTGCTGATCGCCTGGCTGGCCACGTTATACGCCTGGTGGAAAAAGCCTACTATCGTCAAACCCGTCATGCGGGAGCACCCACGCCAGGGCGCGCAGCATATCGAGCTGAGCCAATTGAAGAAGCTGGCGAAAAACGATGTCGTCAAGTTCGTGGACCTGTATACGCGCTGGTTGCAACAAGCCGCCCTGGAGCAACGCTACGCTCATCATGTGCTCAATCAGCTGCGCGAACTCAGTCGAGAACCGCTCAACCAGCTGCAACGCGACCTGTATGGACCGAACGCCAGTACCGCCAACGCGGATTTAAGCGAGTTGGCGCTGAAATTAGTAGCGAGCAGCGAACAGGCGATCAAAGCCGAATCCAATACCCAGGGCGAGCCTGCGCCCTTGTATCCCACTTAGGCCGATCATCGTCATGGCGCCATTCAGCGTAGAAGAAACCCGACTCGCGCATTATGACGGTCGTCGTTACGCCCTGTTTCATCAAGGCGCTCCGCTCAGCTACCTGGAAGCCTTGCGGCGCCTGGAGGAGAACGCAACGTTCCGGGCCTTCTTCAACTCAATTTTCGCCTCCGCCGATAGTCCGGGCTATTTCTGGGAGTCGCCGCCATTGTCCGTCGCCAATGCGAACCAGGCATGTGAGTTCGTATTGATCAATAGTGGTCCGCTCACGCGTTTGCAGCCTGATTGGCGACCTTTCGCCAAACCGTTTCGCGCCTCTCGTCAATCCGATCTGGTGACGGCGTTCAACAATCTGGGCGGGGACGCTCGACTGGTGTCGCCCCGTCCGCAGACGAAACAGTGCGACTACGCTCACTTGGCTCGCTTTATCCACAACGCGCCGCCGCAACAAGTTGAAGCCTTCTGGATATACCTGGCCCGGGAGACGCTGGCGCGCATTGGCGAGCATCCCGTCTGGCTCAGCACCGCCGGCCTTGGCGTGTCCTGGCTGCACGCGCGCATCTGCGTCACCCCCAAGTACTATCGATACGCGCCCTACGCAGCGCACCCAGCTTGATTCGCCGCCCGGAAATATTCCCATCGCCTGCTAAACTTATTAATCAGGCGGACAAATAGCTTCCTTCTATTTACCTGAAACGACAAGGCTGGCGCATGTCAGGCCCGGTCTCCCGCGGCTTGTCGCCGCGCAGGCGCGTCCATGCGCCTGGTGATTAACATGGCAATATCATTGCCATGTTAATAATAATCGATGCGCAGTATTCTCTGTGTCCATCAGTGAATAATGCTTTGAGGGAATCATCAGCCCCTGATCCAGCCGCCAACAAGGGATGTTGTCAAAGGAGGGTCCCGGTATTGACGCGTAGAGGCATATTAATTGAGCCACATACTTTTTCTAATACAGCGCTTCCTGACCGGCCTGTTGTGCCTGTTGGCCGTCATCACATCCCTACCGGCCTGGGCGCAAAACGAGACGGTTAAACTAAAAGTCGCGCACTTCGCCGAAGCCGGAAAAGACGGCGCTTATTACAGAGAGTTGATCGAAAGCGCTCTGTCGCAGGCGGGGTACGACTACGAAATCATCACCTCCCCGCCATATCCCCAAAAGCGAGTGATCCAGATGCTGGAAAAGGGCGACGTCACTATCGCCTGGATGCTGCCTACGGCGGAGCGCGATGCCGATTACACCCGCGTCCCGGTCCCCATTACCAATGGATTGATCAGCAAACGCGTGCTTCTGATCCCCGAAGGCCGTCAGGCTGTTTATGATCAAGTCCGCGACCTGGACAGTTTTCGCGCCCTCGATAAAGTAGCAGCCATCGGCAAAACCTGGTACGACCGACAGGTCTGGGAACACAATCGCCTGCCAGTGATGGTTTTCGACGGCGACTGGACCGCCGCCTTCCGCCCGCTGGCGCAGGGAAATCGCGGCATCGACTATTTCCCCCGGGGGGCCAACGAAATTATCCGCGAGTCACATAAATATCCCGGCCTGGATATTGAGAAAAACCTGTTGCTGCAATATCAAAGCGACTTCTATTTCTATCTTTCCCATGACGCCAAAGCCCATGTGGACGCCATGACAAACAGCATGGAACGCGCACGCAGCAGCGGTTTGATAGACCGTTTAATCGAGAAATACTGGGGAGAAGACCTTGCTGAACTGAACTTGTCGCAGCGCAGGGTCATCCCTCTGGATTCGCCTCCTGATGAAGTCGTTTCGCCTTGAGCAATGCGTTTTCCGCATCCCTTTCTCACCTCCCTCTCCACCAAGATCAAGCCTTCAAACCAAAACGCTTAGGGTTTATCCTTGCAGCCCACAACATCAAAGGGTTCAGAATTATGAGCAACGTTAAATACAAAGTGGACGGCGTGGAAGTCAGTGTGGAAGAGTTTCGCCAGGATGAAGACAGAAGCGCAGCGGAAGACTTTCTGGTCAACGCCTACCAGGAAACCCTGGGCGACATGGTCTGCTCCGAGCATGGCGAAAAAACCGGCTATGAGCTGAATTACGAATCTGCGAGCGGACAATGCAAAATCCGCACGGAAGCCTGCTGCGAGAACTTCGACCGCGACCTAAACATGGCGCTGATGATGAAGATGTCCGAACAGGCGGAAGCAAGCCGTTCCGACGAAGACATTTAAGCCAGGGCATTTCTTGCTACACTGACGAGGGAGCGTCCGTCAAAGAAACAAAGGAGAGTTCACATGTCAGATCATCATACCTACAAGAAAGTGGAAGTTGTCGGTTCATCCAAGAACAGCATCGATGAAGCCATTCAAAACGCCATACGAGAGTGCTCCCGCACCATTAATCATCTTGAATGGTTTGAAGTCACGGAAACCCGCGGCCATATCGTCAACGGCGAAGTCGGCCATTTTCAGGTCTGCCTGAAAGTCGGCTTCCGGGTCGAGAACAGCTAGTACTTTGCGCTACCCACTTTATTGATCAGGGCCCTCAGGGGCCCGTCAGCGCCGAAATCCATCGCGCAGGAGTTCCGGCGAACCAGCAGAGCGAATCAGCTTTGGCTTTCCATAAATTTCTTCGCCCGTTCCATCAGCTCTTGCTCACTGAAGTCTTCAACATGGGTGGCGATATGCCAGACATGACCAAAAGGGTCTTCCAGGCTACCGCTGCGGTCGCCGTAAAATTTATCCTCTATCTGAGTACGCACTTTGGCGCCGGCGGCTAATGCCTTGGCGAAGGTGGCGTCGACATCGGGAACGTACAACATCAGACTGACCGGGCTGCCTCCAAGTGTCTGAGGGCTGAGGCACTGCATGTCGGGGAATTCATCGGCCAGCATGATGCGGGAGTCGCCGATCTGTATTTCCGCGTGTCCGATGGAGCCGTTGGGACCATTGATGCGGAGAGTTTCTTCCGCGCCGAAAGCGCGTTTGTAAAACGCCAGAGCGTCGGCCGCTCCTTTGATAATGAGATAGGGTGTGACGGAATGAAAACCGTCTGGAATGGGTTTCACTTGCTTGCTCATAGGACCTCCGTGGCAGGGTTGTTTCTTATCCGAATACCGCGCCCTATTCGTACGCCTACTGCAGCCTGTTATTGATCCGGAACAGACATTGTCCGCCTGAATAAAAGCCCGCGCAAGTGAGAAAAAGACACCCCGGAGTTCCCAGCAAAAACTCCGGAGTGTAGGTCAAGAGTTACCAATCCGCGGCTAGTTCAGTTCAACTGTGCGGCTGGCGCGACCCGAAGGGGTAAAAGTTTTGAGTTTAACGCCGCCGCTGACGGCCACAGGTCCGTCATACAGTGGCGATTCGGTAGTCGGCTCGGAACCGTCCAGGGTGTAACGGATCTCCAGACCGGGGAAGGACAGGTTCGCTTCCAGCATGCCGTCAGCCACCCTGGCGCCAGGAGGCGGCACGCGGAAGTCATAGCCGCCGTTCCAGCTGTCCAGACGCTTCAGATCATAGGCGCCCACGCGCGCGGCGAATCCGCTCCAGGCCTGGTTAAGACCACTCAGACGCTGCGCCTGATCCGCCTCATTCGCCCAATCCGGTTGCGGCGACCAGGCTCTCTCCGCCAGGCCCAGCAATTTAGGCAGCGCCAGATAGAACAGGTCCGATTCCGTCTTCACGTTCTCGCTCCACAGTTCGCCCTGTACGCCGAGAATCATGTCCTGCTTATCCGCCGCCAGACGGGTGCGGTCATTCCACATATCATCCGTCAGCGGGTTGCCCATACGGTCCACCCACGCGGCTTTGAATACATCCATCGGCGTAAATTCATACACGCGACGGGTGTCCACAAAGCCAGCCCAGTAATAGCCGGGTTCTTCCGGGGCTTTTTGATAGGCCAGATCGAAATACAGGTTGGTGGCGTTGGCCAGCACAACAGGATAACCGGCGTTAGCCAGTTTGTAGGCGTTGTCCTCCGTGCCCCAGCCCCACACGTTGTTCCAGACGTATGGAATCATGATGCCGCCGACAAAGTGCGGATTGACGACTTTGCCGCCGTCTTCGTGCATAAACGCCAACTCTTCCCAGCCGGCGATCTTGGTCCCATGCGCAGCGACGATGCCGGTCACCGTAGCGTTAAAGAAGCGATTCAGCGTTTCCACTTCGTCCGCACTCAGCTCCTCAGAACCGAACATGCGGGTACAGGCAGGAGATTTCTTCCAGACTCCGGCTGGAACTTCATCCGCCCCCACGTGGAAAGCAGGCATGCGCAAACCGGCCTGACGATACATCCGCGACACTTCGCCGACCACTTTGTCAATGAAGAAATAGGTGGTTGGCATACAGGGGTTGATCACGTTGTCTTTCCAGCCCTGCACGGACTTGTATTCCGATTTATCCTCCGGATCGCTCAACAGAAAGTTGCGTCCCTGATAGGGTTTGCCCGCCTCAGCGAAGTGCTTGGCGCGAGCCTCCATGGACTTGATCGCCGCCCTGGCGTGTCCGGGCAGATCGAATTCCGGCACTACTTCGATATGGCGCTCGGCGGCGTAGCGCAGCAGCTCAATATACTGCCGACGAGAGAAATAGCCGGAGCCATTATTGCTGTCAGCAAAAGGCCCTGAGCCAAATGACGGAACCAGATTATCCAGTTCGTTCTCAGAATGTCCCCGCTTACCCCCGACGGAAGTCAGTTCAGGCAGGCCGGGAATTTCCAGACGCCAGCCTTCATCATCGGAAAGGTGCAGATGCAGCTTGTTCAGCTTATACAGCGCCATCACGTCGATGAGCTTTTTGACGCTTTCAGGCTGACTGAAATGTCGCGCCACATCCAAATGCATGCCCCGGTAGGAAAAACGCGGCGCATCAGAAATCTCCACTACCGGTAAACGCACCGGCAGCCCGCCCCCCTGATAGGTATCCAATGGAATCAGGCCCAGCAGCGATTGCACGCCATAAAACATACCCGTGGGAGAATCCGCGGCGATGCGAACACCGGAAGCGGCGCTGGTGCTCAACTGATAGCTCTCATCGGAACCCGCGCGCCCTGAGTTTTGGGCGCCTTGCAAACAAATAGCGTTAGCCGCGTCTGCGCAACGGCGCACCACTTCCACCGGTACGCCCAGCGCCTGCAGTTGGCTTTGCAGATAGCGACCTTCGCGCATGAAGCGACGATCGAAATAAAGTTTGAACGGCTCCGCCACCGTCAGGCTTTCCGCCTCATTCACGGTCATGGAGGCCGGCGTAGGCAGCAGAGCCGGGCCGGTCTGCGCCGCAGCCAGATATTGACGGTTGCGTTCAAAGCGCACTTCCGCAGTGTCCAGCGGCATATTGTCGCCATCAAAGCGTTGCGTTTGCTCCGGCGTGGTTTGCGCGCCCAGCGTCACGTCAGTGATCGCCTCCACGCTTTGGCCGCCGGCGCCGTCGTTCTTAACGATATAGAAGCCAGCTGGGGCGTCGGATTTACTGATCGCCCAGAAGCTGGCCTTAAGTTGAATCTTGAGGGACTCTCCCGCTTTCAGGCCAGTGAAGCCCGCCGCCGGAGTAAGCTTGAAAAAGTCGCCGTTGATGTGCTCGACATTGAATTGATCCGAAGGCGTCACCGCCAATACGTCGCGTACAAAGTTGAAATAGATGGTCCACCCGGACGCTTCCAGGTCCGCGGCGCCGCGGTTATGAATGGTCAAGTCCGCCAGAAAGCTGTTATAGCTGTCCTGCAGATTGTCCGTCACTTGCCAGGTCACCCCCAATTCGGACACCGTCTGCGCCGACTGTCGCGCATCGAAGCCAGTGGGCGCCGCAGCGGCATGCAGAGTTTCCGCCATGGCGTTTTGCGCCTGCATTGCGGCCAGCATGGCCACACACAGAGATAAACGCTTCAGGCGGGTTTGATTTCCTCGGTATGTCATAAGAACGTTCTCCTTTATATGCCCTGGGAGGCGTTGCGTTGTTACACATTGTTGTTATCTATTCAGTGCCGAACGCTGTGCCGACCAACCCTAACTGCAAACAGGCGGGCCGCGGTTTTAGCCCCGCCGGCGACCGAAGCCGCGGCGGAGGCTTTCTTGTTGTTAACGAGATACTGTCTTAATCGGTCCATACTGAGGAAAGTCGTTTTCCTCAGTTTTTGCGGTACACCCTCACGTAATCCACTTCCATCGACTGGGGGAACACGGTTGATCCATCCGGATTGCCCGGCCAGTTACCGCCCACGGCAAGGTTCAGAATCATATGGAAGCGTTGGTTATAGGGCGCGGGATAAGGCGCCGCCGTGGAGTACCAGCTGTTTTGCGTCTGATAATGGACGCCGTCGATATACCAGCGAATTTCATTTTCCTCCCACTCCAGCGCGTAGGTGTGGAACTGATCCACCACGCTGGAGGAAGGCGCCATGTGATCGCCGGTGTGGGTATTGTTGGGCCACTCGCCGCCATAATGCAGCGTGCCGTAGATATTATTGCCGCCGGCCCCTTTCAGGTTGACCGCCTCCATGATGTCGATCTCGCCGCTGGCCGCCCAGCCGCCATAGACCCAGTCCGTCGGCAACATCCAGATGGCCGGCCACATGCCTTGTCCCCATGGCAGCTTGGCGCGGATTTCAAAACGGCCGTATTTCCAGTCGCCTTTGTTGAGCGTGCGTAGACGGGCGGAGGTGTAATCACGGGTCCCTTCGGGTCCGGTGTAGCGCTCTTTCAGCGCCTGAATGTGCAACTTGCCGCCAGACACCCAAGAGTTTTGCTGACGCGCCGTGTAGTACTGCAGCTCGTTATTGCCGCCGCCATTGCCGTTAACTTCATGTTCCCACTTGCCCGTGTCGATGCTGTCGCCATTGAACTCATCCCGCCATACCAGCGTCCAGCCTGGCGGATCGGTAGGGTCTGTGGGACCATCGCCTTTGGCGAAGTTGATGTAATTCAGGTTAACGCCATCAGTCAGGAAAGCGACTTCCAACTGATGCGCGCCCGCCGACAGGTTTGCATTGAAGCCGATGTCCGCCCAGTTTTGCCAGCCGCCCGTGTTGGGCACGGCAAGCGCGCCGCTCACGTCAGCCCCATCCAGTTTCACCGCCAACTGCTTGCCGGCATAAATGGAAGCGACCCTTAAGGTGACTTTATAGTCGCCGGATTCGGCGGCGTTCAGGTTATAGCGCAGGTATTCGCCAGGGGCCGTCCAGCCGACATTGAAGCCGCCGTCCTGATCCGCCGTCGCTTCGATATCCACATCATCCTGACGGTAGCCGCCGCCAGTATTGCCTGCCGTGGTGTCGGAGAATGCACTGTAATCTTCGGCTTCTATCTTGCCTGGAATGGACGCTCCAGGAGGTGTGGGTCCGCCATCGGTCAAAAGATAAAAGCGCTGATGATCGCCGCTGTTCCAGTCCCATTGCTGCAACCTGACCCCCGGCTCAACGCTGGCTTCTTCAATATCCAGGGATTTGCCGCTGCCGCTGTTGATGATGCGAAATTCATTATTGCCGAGATCTTCAAATTTGAAGCGCTGCGCCCCGGAGCCGTTATCCGGCCACTGCTGTAGCCCTGCCCCGTTTGCAGTGGAGGCGGATTCCACATCCATCGCCAGACCACTGTGCATGGCCAGCAAACGGTAATTACCGCCGCCTGCAGGCGTAATTTTCCAGCGCTGATTATTGCCGTCGTGGCACTGCCATTGGACGATGCGCGCCGCCTGCTCGGGGGACCCGCTCCATACATCCAGGCATAAACCGCTTTTTTTGGATTTAATCTGATAGACCCCTTCCGGGACCTCCGCATTGGCGACGAAACTGCCGCAACCCGCGACGACGATGGACGCCGTCATTAGCGCGGAAACCGGCCAGTGTTTCTTGTTCATCGAGTTCTCCTTATTTATTGGTTTTTTGAATGGAGAAACCAGAGCACTTTTTCGGATAGACGCTTCAGCTCTTCCAAAAGGAAAAATGCGCTGACTTACCACTCTTTTGCATGAAAGCGTTTTCATTTTTCACTCGATGGACAAAGGCAGTCAATGCCGGGTTAGCGTTTATCCGAAAAAATGTTGATTACCGCACGCGATCTCATCGCTGTCCTTTGGAAACCGGATGGGGGCTTAGCCCATCCGGTTTAGCGTTACGGCTACTACTTGATCTAAGTCAGTGATGATTTAGCTACAACCTTCACTGCTTGTTAAAACCATCCGTGGTTAAAACTGTCTCTAGTTAAAATCGTCACTAGTCAAAACAGTCATTAGTAGAAACCGTCGTTAGTAAAAACCGTCATTGGTAAAAAAAGGGGGTAGTGCCGATTCTACCCCCAACAAGGGCTACTGTTGCGGATGTCCCAAACCTTCATGAACGGCGTTGAGGATATTTCCGTTATCCGCATCGACTTCCCAGGTGAATATGCCGGCGAGACCTTTGTCGCGCACATATTCGCCTTTGGCTTTGACCGAGCGGGCGTTATCGTAGGTGATCAACGAGCCATTAGAGAAGTTCCACAAGAATGGCGCTTGCGCCTTTTCATCGTAGAAATACTTGTAGCCGTCGATGCCCTGACCGTTGGCGCCGCCCAGGAACTTCTGCTCAATGGCGCGGTAATCCAATACGCCGTCTTCCCAGGTGCCAGCATGCTTACCGCCGCCGGTTCCCGCGAATGGGTCGGTTTCCGTTCCACCCGTGACGCCTTTCCAGCCGCGGCCGTACATGGCTGCGCCCAACACCAGTTTGTTGGCGGGCACGCCAGCGCTCATCAGGTTATTGATAGTGGCGTCGGAGCTGAAGCCTTCGTGGATCTCATGATCGCCTGCATACAGGCCAGTCTGATGACCCAGTTGATCGTTCCAGCCGCCGTAGTAGTCGTACGTCATAGCGAAGACGTAATCCATGTACTGCACCGCAGTGGAGTAGTTCACGGAGTCAATCTTGCTTGGCGCGGCCCCTACCGCCGAAGTTAACTGGTATTCTCTGCCGGTTTCCGCTTCCAGCGTATCCAGCGCTGCGCGCAGGTCACGCATCAGCTCCGCGTAGCCGTCGCGGTCCTGAGGCGAGCCCAGCCCCGTGTTGGCTCCACCACCGCCAGGGTATTCCCAGTCGATATCAACGCCGTCAAAGAACTTGTAGGTCTTCAGGAAGTCGACCACCGAGTCGACGAACACCGCGCGCTTCTGCGCGTCGTTGGCGAAGTAGAAGAATGGATCAGACAAAGTCCAGCCGCCAATAGAGGGCAGGATTGTGATGTCAGGGTTGGTTTTCTTCAGACGTCTCAACTGACCGAAGTTACCGCGCATGGGGTCATCCCACTTGTCGCCGGGATAGCTCTTCTCGAGCGCCGCGAAACGGTCGTGGATGGTGACTGTGTAGTCAGCCTGGTCGCTACACTCGTTCATCAAAACGGAGTGGCCTTGCGGGTTGGCCTGACGCAAAGATTCATTCGGTCCGCACACGGCGATAAACGCGTAAAGCAAATGAGTCAGGTTCTGCGCGGGTATTTTCTCGACCGGGAAGTTGCGGCCGTAGACGCCCCACTCTACAAAGTATGTGCCGACGACACTGCCTGTAGTGTTCTGATAGGGCTTGTTGTTCTCCATCAATGGCTTCGGCCAGCCAGTGGTGTCGATCGGATCATCGGAGCCATTGTCGCCGCCGTCTCCATTATCTCCGCCATCGCCATTGTCACCGCCGTCGTCGCCTCCGTTATCCCCGCCATCGCCAGGGCAGCCGGACGCATCCACCAATTCCCATGGCCCCCATTCGCTGGCGCCGGGCTCATCGCCTTGCGTCCACCATTTAGCCTTGTAAACAGCGCCTTTGTGGAAGACTTCCTTACCTTGGGTATAAACGGTGGCGGAGTTCCAGGCGGGCGCACTGGCGTCGCAATCATCGCCGCCGTTGTTGTTGCCGCCGCCGGTGTCATCGCCTCCAGTGTCTCCACCGCTATCACCACCAGTGTCGCCTCCGTTATCACCGCCAGAGTCACCGCCAGTATCTCCGCCGCTATCGCCACCATTGTCACCGCCGGTGTCGCCCCCATTATCGCCGCCAGAGTCACCGCCGTTATCTCCACCGGTGTCGCCACCGCCATCACAATGATCCGGCTCTTCGTAACGCCACAATGAACCGACCGCCGGCGTCCAGCCAGCGCCCAGATGAGCAGTGTGGTTTACTAAAGCGGAGTAAATGCCGGAGTTATAAGTGACATACTGACCGGCGGAGTAATTTCCGCCATCCCGCCAGGCGCCGGACACCTGGGTGCATTCAACGCCCCAGGAGGCCTGGGATGCGGCGATGAGGCCCGCACAGAGCGCGGTCTTCATAAAGCCGGATTTGCTGTGTTTTTTGTCCATATACATAGGATCGTCCTAAGGTTATCGATTCGTTATTAGAAGTAGGAAAAGTCCGTTCGCCATCTTAACGATCACAATCGGCGCAACTCCGGCGCAGGCTTCATCTATGAAGCCTCATCAACCAGAGCTTTTCTCCCGTTCGCCCATCAGCCGACGCTACACAATCCATCACTGAACGAAAGCGCTTTCATAACGCAATCCAACCCGGACTTATACAGTCGCCCCTTTTTCGGAACCTCTTTTAAATTTTCCTTTTTCTCTCCGAAAATCAGGTCGCATTGCCCTATGTATTCCTCACAATATCCGTAAGCGGCAAATCACAAAAAAGCGCAAGGAAATGCTTTCATATACCAGATAATACCTATTTGAGACTTTCAGTCAATTTAAAAATACCATTTAGATACCATAAAAATGATAACTAGTTCCTATCTTCTCGTATGGTAGTTTTTTGGTATTTAAATTGCTTAACTGTTGTCTTCTGTTTTTTCTAACAGGTATGCATGCGACGTACTAAGGCGCATACCAGTGTAGGGATTCCCCCTGGCAAGACAATCCGCCCAAGAGCCTAGTCAATTTGTGTGAACAATTGCATAGCGTGACAATGCTTTAGATTTCAATCATTCGGCGTTAGTGTCCCTATCACGCCGAAAGTTGCAGGCTGAAGATCACCAAGTCTATCTGGGAGAAAAAGTGGTCTTATTGGTCAACAAAAATGGTATTGAAGAACCAAGACCAGCCTTGAATTGGACTTATAGTCGAGTTGAGGCAGGAGAAGAGAAGAGAAGAGAAGAGAAAAATATAAACACTGGCGGACAGCCCCTATATAAAAGAAAAGCCTCCGGCCTTGCGGCGGGAGGCTTACTCACACGAGAACTGGCTTGCAGCTAATTAGAACAGTGCGACCACGTTAAAGCCAATGTGGTTACCGCTGAACTCTTTCTTGGCGCCCTCGATAGAATCAAAGCGATAGCCATTCACATTCACAGAGTCGACCTCATACTTTTCCGCCACGCCACGCACGTTCAGTATGACATTGGATGAAATGAAGTATCCGGCTTCAACAACAAAACCAATGCTGGGGTCCAACTCAGCCGTCAACTTGCTCCCACCACCCTCTATCTCGACTTCCGGGCTGGCAATGTAGCGTACGCCAGCGCCAAAGCGCCATTTATCCACGCCAGTGTAATAAACAACGGCTTCGATAGGCATACGGTCAAAGGTAGCATCAGCATTCTTAGCGTCAGCATAGTCAAATTGATAGTTTAGGGTAACTTGCGCTGCAACCGGCTGGGAAGCTGATTGCCAGTATGCGCCCAGCCCCATATTAAACAGGCCGCCAGCACGGATATCGTCGAGACCGCCTACATCATCAACCTGAACCAACTCGTCGCCGCCAAAAGTCATACCGCCAGTCAAAGCAAAATACAGGCTGCGGGAGTCTTGAATTTCTTCCGCTTGAACAGACATACAGGAAACTGACAGGGCTGCGACAGCCAGCGCATTAACAACAAAAGACTTCATGAAAATATTACCTTGATGGGATCAACCCAAAACTACAAAGGAACCTCCCCGAAAATAGGGAGAACAACAAAAGGGAGGCGCATTATATTCAGCCTTATAAAAAAGTGAACACTCGTTAACAATTTTCCCACAATACAAGTCTATCTGCATAAATCGACCCACCTATTCTCCTTTTACGTAAAAATACCTAATTTTTACCGCAAAATTAGTAGACATAAATTTCCAGCCAATTAGACTCCCTATGCCACCATGTCGCGCTGCACCCCTTGCGCGGCAGGACCCTCTGTTTATCCGTATGCCCTCACGAGGGGCCGAACCGGACTCATCAACATACAAGGAAGTGGAATGTTTATTAAAACCTGCCGGACGACGGCGACGAATAACAAGGAGCAACAGTGAAGAAATTGACCTTGAAAGATGTGGCGTCGGAGCTGGGTGTATCAACCGCGACCATATCCAACGCTTATAATCGGCCGGACCAACTATCGGCCAAGCTGAGGAGCCATATCCTCAAAGAATGTTTGCGACTGGGCTATAACGGCCCTAACGCCACAGCCGCCAGCCTGCGTCGCGGCACCAGCGGCATTATTGGCGTCATGGTGGCGGATCGGCTGCATTTTAACTTTACTGATCCAGTCGCCAGTCAGTTTCTACAAGGCGTCGCCGAGGTATTCGACAGCAATGGCGTCAACATGTTCCTGCTGCCTACCCGCGCGGATTATTACAAGCACCGCTCCATTGAGTCCGTACCCGACGCATTTATTATGTACGGCCGCCCCAATGACGAAAGCATCGTAGAGCGCATTCTCCAGCAACAGAAAACGCTGATTACCGTCGACTTTGACCTCGGCGAGAGCCATGCCTCCATCAATGTGGATAATTTCAGCGGCGCTCGCGAAAGCGCGGAGCACGCCTTCAGGCGTTCAGACGGCGAAGCGGCCATAATCGGTTTGCGACTGCTTAACATAAATGAAGTGCGGCGTGTTAAAGACGCCGAAATGTTTAGCGATGAGATATCGATTTCAAGGCGCCGCCTCAACGGCTATCTGGCGGCGGCCGAAGCCATGGACCGGAGTATCCGGCCGGATATGATCTGGCACACTCCCGACAGCAATTTCCAGAACGGCTATCAGGCTGCCCGCGAAGCCTTGTCCGCCAGCCCGCGTCCCCGCATTCTGCTGTGTATGAGCGACCGCCTCGCTCTGGCTGCGATTCAGGCCAGCCTGGACCTGGGCTTCAAAGTCCCGGACGACGTTAAAATCGTTGGGTTCGACGATATCCCGGACGCCGCTCACTGGCGCCCCAGCCTGACCACCGTCCACCAGCCCAGCGTCGCCAAAGGCCGTTTGGCCGCACAGGCGGTTCTGAAAGGCGACACCAGCAACAACCGATTGCTGACAGCGCAACTGGTGGTGCGCGAGTCCTGCTGACCCATCCCGCTTGCGCTATCCTCTCTTTCAGACAGATTATCAGGCCATTAAAAAAGCCGCCGCGGATCTCTCCGGGGCGGCTTTTTTGAAAATGTCAGCCTGACTATACGTTCAACACTTCAACCAGAACGGTTTTGATTACAAAACCCAGTACACCCAGTCCCAAAGCAGTGAACAAGATAAAAGTGCCGAATTTGCCTGCTTTGGAGCGCTTGGCCAAATCATAAATGATGAAGGCCATAAAGCCGACCAACACCGAAATTAAAATCACCAGGCTCAGGTTTTCAAACTGCTCAACGGACATAAGTTTCTCCTCCCAAATTCGGGGCCCATTATACGCAGCAAGGTTAATAAGTAAACAGACAAAGAACCGGGCCGCCTAAAGCTTAATGTTATATAGCCCACCACCTAATTTGTTATTGCAACCGCCCCTGCAGGCTCTTCCAAAGGAGATCCGCAACCACTTTATGGCCGGCGGGTGTGAAGTGTCCTTCATTTGGATGATACCAATCCCCCCCACCCTGCTGCGCCTGCGCACTCAGCTCCGCCGCCACGTCCAGAACCGGTACGCCCATCGCTTCAAACCTCTGCTTCAGAGCCCCGCGAACAAACTCCTGATAGTAAGCCGGCAATGAACGGGTCTGAGCGATATAAGAGCGCCCCGGCAGCAAGGCGACCATGAATGCGTCATCGCCTTCGCCGACGTTTTCCGCTTCTTTGCGCATGGCGCTGACCAACGCCTGCATGAGCTGTAAATCCGGTTCAAACTTTTCAGCGAAATGGGAGCGGTATTGCTCAGGATCATCCACCAAGGCCAATATCCGCTGGCCTATATGCAAGGCGCGTAAACTGCTTTTCCAGCCGGCTTCAGGTAGGCCTCGGGTCATCTCGCTGGTGAAGGTGTAAGGATAGGCCGCAGGCTTCGGGGCTTGCGGTACCGGCGTATTATTCAGCTCAAGCTCACCGTTGTTCAAAGAGTAAAATGGCTTACCGTATATCGCCTGCAATGGGTACGCCAGACGGTTGTCCAACAGATCATTGCCAAGATACACCACCAATAATGTCTTGGTGGGTTTGAATTTGCTCACCAAGTCCCGGTACAGCAGCAATTGTTGGTCGGTACTATAGCCAGGCGTTCCAAAATTGGCGAAACGCCACTCCGGGCTGCGCTCGTTCACAGATCCGTAAAGGTCTCTCCGTCATTAACCCCCAGCCCGAAGGCAAAGCTATCGCCCACCACCGCCACTTTTTTATCCGCCGACAAAGTAGACACGGGCGTGCGCAGCCCCAGAGGGTTAGTCTGATACTGCACCTTGAAGTCCTGGTGCTCGTGAATTCCGCTCCAGCTTCGCGCCAGCCGCCAGCCTAGTTGAGCGTCGTATTGCAGGAGTCCCGGTTCCATTTTTTCACTGCCGGCGGCCTGTTTTGACAGGTAGCCCAGAGCGAACTCGACGCCAGTCAGCCCCACCGCGACGGCGATTATCACGGAGATCAGGGTAAAGAGTATTTCTCGTTTAGGTTTGCTGGTGTTTGCACTCACGTGGATCAACCCATGTCATTATTAATATGGCAATGATATTAGCATGTTAATACTCAGGCGCATGGATGCGCCTGCGCGGCGGCCAGCCGCGGGAGACAGGGCCTGACATGTGCGGGCCCTGTCGTTGCAGACAAATAGAAGGAAGCTATTTATCTGCCTGGTTAATAAGTATCGTTATTTCCCAGGCGACGCCCCGAACGCCTTGCTCAGTGATCCCGGGTAAACGCCCACTGCGCGCCGTCGGAGAGCGCCGGATTATAGCTATAGCCGTCCGTATCAAAGTTTTTGATCTCTTCCGGGCGCTGTAATCGGTTTTGCAGTATGTAGCGGGTCATCATTCCCCGCGCCTTTTTCGCCCAGAAACTGACGACTTTATACTTACCGCCTTTCATATCCAGGAACATCGGCGTAATTACCGGCACGGCCAGTTTCTTCTCATTCACCGCCTTGTAGTATTCGTTAGAGGCGAGGTTAATCAGCACATCCGCCCCCGTCTCCCGCACTTCTTCGTTGAGCGACTGCGTCAGGGTATCGCCCCAGAAACGATACAGGTTTGCGCCTTTAGCATTTTGCAGACGGGTTCCCATCTCCAAGCGATAAGGCTGCATCAGATCCAAGGGACGCAAAACGCCATACAGGCCGGACAGTATGCGCAGCTGTCGCTGGGCAGCGCTTATGGCGTCCTGCTCCAGGCTGTAGGCGTCGAGCCCGGTGTACACATCCCCCTTGAAAGCGAACAGCGCTTGTCTGGCGTTGTCTTCATTGAACGGCAGCGACCAGGATTGATAGCGGTTGGCGTTCAGCGTCGCCAATTCATCGCTGACGCCCATCAGTTCGCTCAGACGCCAGGGCTCTTTTTGCTTGAGGATATCCACCAGCTCGGCGCTCTGCGGAAGAAATCTCGGCTGTGTATTCTCAGTAGTGGGTACGGGGGTTTCGTAATCCAGCGTTTTGGCTGGAGACACAACAATCAGCATCTTTACCTCAGGTTCTGATTCAGAAAATTCACAAACGCCTGATGATCAAACGGCCAGGCCAATTCGGCCTGGGTCTCCGCGCAGGCGAGCACCGGAATACGTTCAGCGTAGGCCGTCATCAGATCATCGCTATCGCTGATATCGACCTTTGCAAGGGTAATAAAGTTCAATGCGTCAGGATTGGCTTCCAGCACATCGTTGATCACTTCTTCCGCCAGATCGCATAAATGGCAGCCCAGAGTTCCGTACAGCTTGAAAGTGCGCATAGGCGATTGTTCCGGTGGACAGTTCAACAAAAACAGGCGGCTATTCTAGCCCGGATTATCCGGCGGTAACAAAAAAAGCCCCTCGCGCCTGACGGCGGAGGGGCTGTGTTGTCATATCAGACGCCAGGATCAGGCTCTGACGCGATTACTGATCAGATCGTCCACAACCGAGGGGTCCGCCAGTGTGGAGGTATCCCCCAGGGAATCCGTCTCGTCCGCAGCAATCTTACGCAGAATGCGACGCATGATTTTACCGGAGCGGGTCTTCGGCAGGCCTGGCGAGAACTGAATCACGTCCGGCGTCGCAATGGGACCAATTTCCTTGCGCACCATCTGCTTCAACTCATCCAGCAAGGTATCGGAAGGCTCGAAGCCTACGCCCAGGGTGACATAGGCGTATATGCCCTGCCCTTTGACGTCGTGAGGGAAGCCCACTACGGCGGCTTCGGAGACCGCATCATGTTCCACCAGCGCACTTTCCACTTCAGCGGTGCCTAGTCGGTGACCGGAAACGTTCAGTACGTCGTCCACCCGCCCCGTGATCCAGTAGTAACCGTCTTCGTCGCGACGGGCGCCGTCTCCGGTGAAATACATACCGGGATAGCTGGAGAAATAGGTCTGCACAAAGCGCTGATGATCGCCGTACACCGTGCGCATCTGTCCTGGCCAGCTGTCCAGCAGCACCAGGTTGCCGGACACGGCGCCGTCCAATAGCGCGCCTTCGTTATCCACCAGCGCAGGCTTGACGCCAAAGAACGGCAGCGTGGCGGAGCCCGGTTTCAACGCGGTGGCGCCCGGCAGCGGCGTGATCAGAATGCCGCCGGTCTCGGTTTGCCACCAGGTATCGACGATGGGGCAACGTTTTTCTCCGACCACATCGTAATACCAATCCCAGGCTTCTGGATTGATCGGCTCGCCGACAGTACCGAGCAGTTTCAGTGTTTTACGGGAACTTTTGACGACAGGGTCGTCCCCCAGACGCATGAGCGCGCGAATCGCGGTTGGCGCAGTATAGAAAATATTAACGTTGTGCTTATCCACCACTTGCCAGCAGCGTGAGGCGTCAGGATAGTTCGGCACGCCTTCAAACATCAGCGTGACGGCGCCATTCGCCAACGGTCCGTACACGATGTAGCTGTGACCGGTGATCCAGCCCACGTCCGCGGTGCACCAGTAGATATCGCCGTCTTTATAGTCAAACACGTACTGGTGCGTCATGGAGGCGTAAACCATGTAGCCGCCGGTGGTGTGCAGCACGCCTTTAGGCTTGCCGGTGGAGCCGGAGGTATAAAGGATGAACAGCGGATCTTCCGCCGACATTTCTTCCGGCGGGCAGTCCGTTGACGCATTGGCGACGGCGTCGTGATACCAGACGTCGCGACCTTCGCTCCAGTTCACCGCATTGCCGGTGCGTTTGACCACCAGCACTTTATCCACTTCCGCGCCTTTGCCGGCGGTGATTTCCGCGGCGGCGTCGACATTCTTCTTCAATGGCACAATGCGTCCGCCGCGCACGCCCTCATCCGCCGTGATGACAAAGCGCGACTTGCAGTCCTCAATGCGTCCGGCCAGCGCTTCCGGCGAAAAACCGCCGAACACCACTGAGTGCGGCGCGCCAATCCGGGCGCAGGCCAGCATCGCCATGGCGGCTTCAGGAATCATCGGCATGTAGATGGTGACTACGTCGCCTTTTTTGACTCCCATGTCCTTGAGTGCGTTGGACAGTTTGCAAACCTTGTCGTAGAGCTCTTGATAAGTGATTTTGGCGTCATCGGCGGGGTCATCGCCTTCCCAGATGATGGCGGTCTGCTGCGCGCGTTGCGGCAGGTGGCGATCAAGACAGTTATAACAGGCGTTCAATGTACCGTCGTGGAACCAGCGGATGTGCAGGTTCTGCTGTGAGTAGTCGACGTCTTTAACTTGGCTGTAAGGCTTGATCCAGTCGATTCGCGTTCCATGCTGCCTCCAGAAACCTTCCGGGTCCTCGATGGACTCCTGATACATGCGCAAGTAGGTCTCTTTGTCGGCCCATGCGTTTTTTGCAATATCGGCCGGCGCAGGATGGGTTTCGTGTGTACTCATAAACTCCCTCTATCTTGGTTTGCGATCTTTGTTATCTAATTGTGTGATCCTGGTTAACAGTTATTTTTTTCGGCATTTTTTATTCAAGTCGTCACATAGATAAAACTACGTACGACCATTGTATAAGCAAAGTTCGCCCTTGAACGGGCATTCATACTAAGGGAGGAGTCGGTGGATTGGTACCGAAATAAACTTTCGCCTCCTCCACGAACAATCTCACCCGCGCGGACAGGTGTCTGCGATGGGGATAAACCGCATAAACGGCGGACGCCTCCGGCCAGTATTCCTGCAGCACCGGGCGCAACTCCCCGGACGCCAGCTCATCGCCGATGACGAACGCAGGCAGTCGCGCCAGTCCCATACCGGCAAGCGCGAGTTCCTTCGCCGCCCTCGCGCTGTTGACGCTGACGCGCTTGCGCATAGGCTGGCGGGTAACGCCGCCCTCCCGGGGAACAGGCCAATAGTCGCCGCCGCTGTAATTACTGTCGAATATCACACAATGCTCCGCGAGATCGTCAGGAGACTGCGGTGCTTTCCGGCGCTCCAGATAGGCCGCGCCAGCGCACCAGACGATGGGGATATCGGCCAGCTTCTGCGCCACCAGACTGCTGTCTTGCAGATAACCAATACGCACAGCGAGATCCACCTGCTCTTCCAATAAATCCACGTAGCGATCCGCCAGACGCACATCAAGAGTGAGGCCGGGATATTTTTCCAACATGAGCGCCACCAGCGGCATGAGATGGATTTCCGCAAACGATGCCGGCGCGGCGATCCGTAGCAGTCCTTCCGGCTCGCCATGCTCATCCCGCACCCTCGCTTCGATATCGTCCAATTCACGTAATAAGGGCGAGACTCGCAAATAGTAGGCCTCACCAGTGGGCGTCAGCCTGACTTTACGGGTGGTGCGATGAAACAGTCTCGCGCCGAGCCGGTCTTCCAATTGCCCAACATACTTACTCACCAACACCTTGGAAAGGTTCAACTTTCTGCCAGCGGCGGAAAATCCGCCTTCCTGCACCACCGCGCAAAAAGCCCTCATGGAAGTCACGGTATCCATATCAGAAACTCGACCATTGTTAATATATCGTTAACAGTGTTACCACAATACGATCAATTGTTAACCATTAAAAGAAGAATCATACTGTTCACAACTTAACCCAATAAACATTTTCGGAGTAACAGTCATGATTATTACCTCTACCGCCCCCTACGCTGCTTTGTTGTTGCGCCTGTCTCTAGGTGTGATGTTCCTCGCTCACGGTCTGTTGAAACTACTGGTGTTCACTCCCGCCGGGACCGCCGGATTTTTCGGCTCACTGGGCCTTCCCGGCTGGTTCGCCTACCTCGCCATCATGGCCGAGCTGGGCGGCGGAGCCTTACTCATCGCAGGCTATCGCACGCAATGGGTGGCGCTGGCGTTGACGCCGATTCTGCTGGGGTCCATCGTTTTCGTGCACGGAGCCAATGGCTGGGCCTTCAGCGCCGAGGGCGGCGGTTGGGAATATCCCGCTTTTCTGCTGGCTGCGTCCCTGGCGCAGGCGCTTTTGGGCGACGGCGCTTTCGCCATCCGTGATCTGGTTAAGGGCAAATCCGGGCCTCGCGCCGCGTTGAGCCAGTCTTGATCGCAAAAAAGTCCATTCATACGGTTTATTAATCAGGCTCTCCGCCGAGCAGGCGCATCCATGCGCCAGATATCAACATGTCAATATCATTGCCACATTAATAATACAACTCACTCAGGAGATCACGATGCAAGCGCCATCCTGGTTTATTTCTCACGGTTCGCCGGACCTGGTCACTCACGCCAAAGCGCCCGCCCACCAGTTTCTGCGCGGGCTGGGTTCAAGCATGGCGGGACTGCGCGGCGTCGTGGCGATCTCGCCCCACTGGCGCACGGAAGCGCTGACGGTGAACGTCACTGCGCCGGCGCGCATTCAATATGATTTTTATGGATTTCCCGAGGCGCTTTACGCCTATCAGTGGACGCCTGCCAGCAGCGATAAACTGAACGATCAGGTTTTAGCGACATTGGCCCCGCTGTCGCCCCAAGCCGCAGCAACACTGCCGCTGGATCATGGCGTTTGGGCGCCACTGAGCCTGATGGACCCACAAGGGAGCATTCCCGTTGTCGCCCTTAGTCTGCCGCGACGCTTCTCGCCGCGACAGCTGTTCGAACTCGGCGCCGCGCTGGCGCCCTTAAGGGAAAACGGAATCGCCGTAATGGGGTCCGGTTCCGTCACTCATAATCTGCGTGAAATCGGACCCAATGAAGCGGAAGAACCCAAGTGGGCTCGCGAGTTTGTCGCCTGGATGGAGGAAAAGCTGGCGCAGAACGACTGGGAGGCGCTATTCGAATACCGACGCTCAGCGCCGCACGCCCTGCGGGCCCACCCCACCGACGAGCATCTGGCGCCGCTTTTCATCGCCGCCGGAGCAGGCCAGGGGAAGTTTGCGCACAGGCTGCACGCGTCCTACACCTATCAGTCTCTGCATATGGGAAGCTATGAATTCGTTTGACGCGGTTTGAAGCGAAAGTATGGCGCAGCCCCGGCTGCGCCATACTTTACAGTACGCCGTTATAGACGGCTATGTAGTGACAGGTGCTGCCGCCAAGGACAAACAGATGCCAGATCGAATGGGCATAGGGAAAACGATCCCACACGTAAAAGAACACCCCGATGGTGTACGCCAGCCCGCCAGCGATGATCATGGCGAATGCGTTACTGGACAAACTCTCCATCAACTCTGGCGTCGCCACAATACCGACCCAGCCCATGACCAGATAATTAAACAGGTGAATGGTCTTGAAGCGTCCGTGGAAGCAAAGCTTGCAGACAATGCCCACCAACGCCAGTCCCCACACCACGCCAAACATGCTCCAGCCCAGCGCACCGCGCAGATTAACCAGCAAAAATGGCGTATAGGTGCCGGCGATGAGCAAATAAATAGCGCAATGATCAAACAGATTTAAAAAGAATTTGGCCCGTGGATGCTGTACGCCGTGGTACAGCGTGGACGCCAGCAGCAACAGAAACAGCGCGCCGCCATATATGGACACGCCCACGATCTTCCAGGGATCTTCCTGCAGACTGGCGAAGACGATCAACAGCGTCACTGCTGAAACGCTTACCACGGCTCCAATGCCATGAGTCAACGCGTTTACGATCTCTTCGCCCAGGGTTTGCTGCCGCCTATTTTTCGTTGACATGTTCGTCTCCCCTAGTTGACGTCACATATTGGCATGGAGCGGCGGGGAATAAAACTTAACTTTCGGATGACCGGCTTCACGCGCGAGCTGATACCTATCGTCGCATCGTATTATGGCGCCAGCCTGCCATAACCAAATGAACGGCGTTTGATATTTTTATGACCGTTTACCGACTTGCGCTCTTGCGTTTGCTTCAGGCGACATTTTTATAAAATTCACAGCATTCTTTCACATAGCGCGCGGAGGATTGACTCAGGTCGATGAAGTGCACGCCGTAGCGGTAGCGCCCCTGGCTTTCCGTTTTCCGCCACACCACCTTGGCGTTAACAGCCACCGGCTGCTGCTGATCGTAACGGTTCTGATCCCGACTCGGCAGACGGATCGACAACACCAGCCTGTCTCCCACGTCATAGTATTCTTTCACCACCAGATTCATTCCGGTCTCGCTGACGTCCTGACTCAGCCCTTCACTGCCGCCGCCGTCTGATTCAATACGCACCAGCAGCGTTCCTTCCACTCGCGGCGCCGCTCTTCTTTCCGAGTCCTTGGTTTTAACATCTGCGACTTTCTGCCGCCGGAAGTCCAGCCCGGACAATTCGTGGTCAAGCCGCTGGGTCAATCCAAACAACGAATCGCTGATATTGGCGGTATTGCCGATCTTGGCGCTGTTTTCCCGCAAGGTTTCAAATAGACAGGCCAAGGTCGTCTCCAGCGCGGAAAACTGATTCAGCTGGGTCTCCACATTGCTGAATATTTCTTCCGAACTGCCGACAAAGCCTTTCACATGCACTTCCAGATCGCTGATGATGCCCCGGGTGCGCTCCGCCTTGCCACGATTGGACTGCACTTCATCCACCAATCGCGACATGGTGTTGCAACTGGTCGTCACGTTCTGATCCAGTTCGTTAATAATGCGAGAGACCTCTTCCGCTGACTCGGCGGTTCTGTGGGACAACGCCCGTACTTCATCCGCCACCACCGCGAAGCCGCGCCCCTGTTCTCCCGCCCGCGCCGCCTCAATAGCCGCATTGAGCGCCAGCAGGTTGGTCTGATCGGCGATCTCCAGAATATCTTTCAAGGCGGTAACGATTGTGCCCACTGAGGACTGCAGGCTGGACACCTGGCTGGCGGCGTTGCGAATCTCTCCCGCCAAGCGCACCAGCAAGTCCAATACTTCCTGCACCAGAGCGATGCCTTCCGTGCTGCTTTGCTCGGATTTGACCGCCTCATGCCGATTGGTCTGAGCGATTTCCATCACCTTCTCGGATATCCGATGCAGACTTTCCGTGGCGTCATTCACCTCTTCCGAGCGCGTCGCCTCCGCGTGGCTGATACGCTCGATCTCCCGGGCGACGGCGGCGATCTGATAAGCAGACTGTCCCATGTGCACAGAACAGTCATTGACGCTGGCGATAACCCGGTTCAACGTCGCCAGCATCTGGTTGCACTGACGGCCTAACTGACCGATTTCGTCTTCACTGGTGATTTCCACTTCAATGGTGAAGTCGCCTTTTTCTACAGACTTCAGCGACTTTGTCAGCGACAGGATCGGGCGCACGAAATAGTTGCCCAGAACAAAAATGACGGCGAACTGAACCAAAAACTGCAGACCGGACTCCCAGATCGCATTGACCATGAACGAGCGATACTCTTCCTGCATGGCGGCGATGGTTTCCGCCGCTACCTGGCGACTTTCCGCCAGATCGATCAGCGCCTGCAACTCCACGGCGGCGAGAGTGCGGTTGTAAATAATCGTCACCACCGCCACCGCAAAAAAAGCAATTTGAATCTTCCAGCGAATACTCAGGTTTGACACCTTAGTCACCCTTTTCCCGTCTTCAATGAAGCAATAGTTCTATACAAGTGAAGACGAAAAACGCCCAACGGGCAAAAAAACGTGGCGGTTAAACGTCGTCGCAATCGCTTATTCTCGGGCTTACTCGGCTGGAGCGATGTCGGAAAAGCCTAGTGTTCAGCCGTCACAATAGTTGAAAGTCTGCGAGTCATCTGACTAGCCGCCGCACCATTTTCTCCGCCATTACCTTCATCCATCTGGATTAACCCTGTTTGAAAAACACTCAACGCTGATCTATATCTTCTAATAAACCGCCTCCAGCATATGGGCAATATGAAAGCACTCAGCATCATCGCCTTTCTTCTCCTGCTGGCCGGGTATACGAGGGCTGACGCACAAAGCATAGTCCTGCTAATGGACGAGTCGTATCCGCCATACAGCTATTCCGAAAACCGTGAAGCCAAGGGCATCTATGTCGACTTCATTAGAGAAGCGATGCGGTCAATTCCTGACTATAAAGTCAGCTTTAAGCCGCTTCCCTGGAAAAGGGCGCTTAATCTGGTGGAAACCGGACGGGCGTTCGCCGTATTCCCCCCCTACTACCGCCCCGTCAGTCGCAGCTGGATGGATTATTCCGTGCCGCTATTTAAGGAAACAGTGGTTCTCTTCACTCCCCCTGAACTGCTGGAGCGCCTTAAACCTACACGCTGGCCGGAGGACTATAAAGGACTGCGCATTGGTTTGCAGTTGGGATTCGCCACGCTGTCGCCGCAACAGAAGGAACTATTCGTCATTTCCGAGTCGCCCAACATTCTGACTAACCTGAAGCAAATTGCGCTGAACCGTATAGACGGCCACCCCAATGACTATTTATCAGTAGTGTGGACGCTGGAGCACAACCGTAAAGACCCGGCTCTGGTCAACCTGGAAATCACCCCCGCAGCGATTATCAATGAGGAGGTCGCCTACCTCGCCTTTTCCAATATCCATCCAGAACAGTGGACGTATCGGGAGGACTTCATCGCCAAAATGAATCAGTCCCTGGCGCGTATGAGGGATAAGAACCGGCTGCAGCAGATCGTCGACAAATGGACCCGGGACGTGAACGCGCCAGCCGCCGGTTATTGAGGTTTCCCGATGCTCGCTTTTCACTCATGACAACCACTGAAGAGGAGTCCGTATGAAAAGAATCATTCTATTCGCCGCCCTGATGTTAGGATTCGTGGGGTTCGCCGCCGCACAGTCCGTCACTCTGCTGATGGATGAAGCCTATCCGCCTTATAGCTACGCGGAAGGCGGCAAGCCCAAAGGAATATATGCGGACATCATCATGGAGGCGGCCAAGCTGACTCCGGACTACACAATCACGCTCAAACCCCTCCCCTGGAAACGCGCGCTGGCGCAAATGGAAAGCGGCGAAGAGTTTGCGCTGTTTCCTCCCTACTACCGCCCGGAAGACCGCCCCTGGATGGATTACTCCATCCCTTTGCTGACAGAGACCGTGGCGATGTTCGTCACTCAGGACATGGCCAGTAAAAAGCAGTTGAGCAAGTGGCCGGATGACTTCAAAGGCATACGGGTTGGATTGCAAAGCGGCTTCGCCACCTTATCCGATGAAGAGAAAGCCATGTTTAATATGAGTCAGGCGTCCGACATTCTCGCCAACCTGAAAAAAATGGCGGCGGGGCGCATAGACGGCCACCCCAATGACAAGCTGTCGGTGATGTGGACATTGGAAAACAATCGCTCCGACCCCACCCTCAAAGACCTCAAAATTGAAGCCGCCGCCGTAATCAGTGAAGAGGTCGCTTACCTGGCGTTCTCGAACACCAGGAACCAGAGCTTTCCTTATCGAGAAGACTTCATTTCCAAAATGAAAGCAGCGGTTGAGCAATTAAAGCAAAGCGGTAAACTGCAGGAAATCGTCGACGGCTGGACCAAGTAGCGATTTAGTCCGCCGCCCGCCGCTTTATGCCTCCGACGCCAGTTGCGCCAACGCCAGACGGCGTTTTTTCGGCAATCCCGCGGCGGCTTTATCGTAGGACCAGTCGATCAGCTCACGCAAATAGTCTTCGTTAAACGCGGTTGCGTCAACGATGGACACCCAGTGAAACCGGTGCATGTAGCGCGCCGGTTTCACGCCATCCTGGTCCGTCAATTCCAAAAACCGCTCAGGCGTGGTTCTCACACTGAAGCGCCAGCGTTCCGGCTCGCTGGTTTTGAAATAGGCGAACTTTCGTCCCAGCACGTAAAACACCAGCACATTGGAAGGCGCTCCATATTCGGTCCGGTCCACGCCGGGCAGTGCGAGGCAATAGTGTTGGATTTGTTCAATATTCATTGCAGTAAAACTCTGAGGCTGAAAGCATTGGCTGGCCAACCCTTATAACGGACAGCAGGCTGGATTTCTATTGAAAACTGTCATTCGCGACATCGGATACAAATACAAGCCTCAGAAAGACTCTACGCCATACTCCGCAACGGGATTTCTAACACCCTGACTATAAAAGACTTTTAAATTACACGGGAAAAATATAACAAATGGACTATAGCAAGCAGGGCGCAAACCGCCCATAAATCAACGCCATGTTAATACGCAGGCGCATGGATGCGCCTGCGCGGCGTCCAGCCGCGGGAGACAGGGCCTGACCTGTGCAGGCCCTGTCGTTGCAGACAAATAGAAGGACGCTATTTGTCTGCCTGGTCAATAGTTCAAGGGTTTTAGAATGCACTCAGGAAACACCGGATACAAAGTCTTAACAACCTTGGCCAAAGCGATGCTGCTGTCCGGGTTATTACTGTCCGGCGCTCAAGCGGAAGACCTTAACGGCCCGTTGGCCCAGGTCAAATCAGGGCTGATCAGGGGCGTAAACGAACTTGGCGTACGCGCTTTCAAGGGCATTCCCTACGCCGCGCCGCCCATCAAGGAAAATCGCTGGCGGCGGCCGCAGCCGGTTCAACCCTGGAGCGGCGTCCGCGTCACCTCCCAGTTCGGCCCGGCCTGCGCCCAATCCGCGCAAGAAGATCCCAACACCAAGCTGCCGGCGCCATCGGTCAGTGAAGACTGTTTAACGCTCAATGTCTGGACGCCCTCTTCACCAGTCGGCGCGCCCGACGCGCCCAAACCCGTGATGGTGTGGCTGCATGGCGGCGACTTCCGTAGCGGCGTCGTCAGCTATCCCCTGAGTAATGGCGCCCAGCTGGCGAACCAGGGCGTTGTAGTGGTCACGATCAATTACCGTCTGGGATATTTCGGTTTCTTTGATCATCCCGCTCTGGTTCGCGAGGACGTCACCACTCCCGCCAACTTCGGGCTGCTGGACCAGATTGAAGCTTTGAAATGGGTGCAGGAAAACATCAGCGCCTTTGGCGGCGATCCCGGCAACGTCACTCTGGCGGGAGACGACGCCGGCGCAGTCAGCGCTTACTACCTCATGGCCTCCCCCAAAGCGCTGGGATTGTTTCATAAAGTCATCGCCCAAAGCGGCGATCCCTGGCTCAAACTGGAAGACCGTAATCAGGCGAAAAAGTCAGGCATGAAAGCCGCTACGCAAGCAGGCGTCGCCGCCGATGCGGACGCGGCTCAGCTACGCGCCATTCCCGCCGGAACCTTAATAAAGTTGAATAGCGAGTTGCCGCCGGACGCGGCGTTCGGACCGATCATCGGCGATGAAGCGGCGCCCTACGCCTTGCTGGATGCAGTGGACCGCAAGTTGATGGCGCCGGTACCCCTGCTGACTGGCGTCAACAGCTATGAAGTCAGCATTGCGCCGCAATTGAGTCTGACTCAGGAAACCATTCTCGCGCCACTGGGCGATCAGAAGGACGCCGCGCGCGCCCTGTATCCAGAGGACTGGAGCGACACGCAGTTTGCGGAAAAAGTATTTTCCGACATGCGCTACAACGCCCCCAACCGCTGGCTGGCGCTGGAGCAATCCCATCGCGCCAGCGCCTGGTTCTACTATTTCAACTACGCGCCACAGTATCTGCGCGAGCAATTTGCTGGAACGCCCCACGGCTGGCATCTGCCGTTCACTTTCGGAACCTACAGCCTGATTCCTGAGATGTACGCCAATTTCCGACCTCAGGACATCACCATGGCGCGGCGTTTTCAACGTTACCTGGTCAACTTTATGCGCAGCGCCTCGCCCAGTGATCCCACATTGCCCAACTGGCCTGCCTACAATGCCCAGAATCAGATCATGATGGTGTTGGGCGACGCCACCGAACCCATGGCGGGACTGTTCCGCCAGAGAATTGAATTTTTCACGACGCTTTACCGTAACAGCAATAAAAAATATTGATACGCGATCAGGGCCGGCGCCGATGCGCGCCTTCGCCCCGCCGTCGTCCGTGGGGGGGCGGGAATTACGAAACCTCAACTAGCCAAATTCCTCCTGGTCCACCATAATTCCCGGCCCGATTTCCTTCTTCACTAAGAATATAGAGACCTATGCTTTTCAAAAACGCACTGATTTACCGTTTCACCAAACCCGTGCCCTGGCCTTTGGAAGACCTGGAAACCGGTTTGAGCGAACATGCTTTCACCCCTTGTCAGGCTAATGACACGTATCGCCTGGGTTGGGTTCCCGCAGCGCCCCTGGTCAGCGATGCGCTGGTCTATCAACAAGGCCGCTATCTGTTGCTGACTCTCAAGCGGGAAGAAAAAATTCTACCCGCCAGCGTCATTAAGGAAGAAGTGGAAGAACGCGCTCAGGAAATCGAAGAGCGCGAGCAGCGCAAATTGCGCAAGAAGGAAAAGAATGAATTGAAGGAACAGGTCATCACGGTTCTGCTGCCACAGGCGTTCAAGCGTTCGCGCCTGATGTCCGCCTACATTGACCTGGACAAGGGTCTGCTGGTGGTGGATACCTCCTCAGGAACCCGTGCGGACGAGTTCACCTCCTTCCTGCGTCAGTCCATGGGCACGCTGCCGATTCGCTTTGTGGCGCTGAATGAGGCCCCTGCGGTGCATTTTTCCGACTGGGTGCAAAAAGACAGCACGCCGACGCCTTTTGTTTCCGGCGACAACTGTGAACTGCGTTCCGGCGACGGCTCCGATACCGTTATCCGCTGCAAGGGCACCGAATCGCTGACTGACGCCATCTCCACGCATATCGAGAACGGCATGCAAGTCACGCAACTGTCCCTGGAGTGGGACGAGAAGCTGAGTTTCGCCGTGGGCGACGATCTGAAGATCAAGCGCATCAAGTTTATGGACACCCTGCAGGAGCAGTTAAAGGACGGCGATACGGGCGAAGCCGCCGAGCGTTTCGCCGCCGATTTCAGCTTGATGACGCTGGAGTTCTCCCGCATGACGGACGACCTGATCAAGGTCCTGGGCGGGGAAGACCTGTCTGCGGTGATTCAAGAGTAAATCAAACTCTCAACGCGGGCCGAATCCAAACCTGACGGAGCGGCCCGCGCTGTTTCGCGCCTCAACTTATTTGGACTTCAAGCGTTCCGCCTGCCACTCGTCCGGCGCATTTAACGGCAGCCGCAGGGCCATGACCCCTTCTTCATCATCGTAGCGAATACTGAATCCCAACTTCTCCGCCAGACGCAGCATCGGCTTATTATCCGGCAGCACTGAGCCCACCATTTCCACCGTTCCTTTTTCCCGGCAGTACTCAATGATCTTGCGCATCAACACCCATCCCAGGTTTTCGCCACGCAGGTCGTCGCGCACGATGATGGCGAACTCGCATTGCAGGTTATCCGCATCAGTCCAGGCCCGCACCGTTCCCAGGGTATCCTCGCCGTAGCCGCTTTCTTTCGGAGACATGGCGATAAAGGCCATTTCCCGGTCATAGTCGATTTGCAGCATCTGCACCATTTCGTCATGGGTGAAGGATTTCCGATAATGGAAAAAGCGATAGCGAATCGACTCCGGCGACAGGCCGGAATAGAACTCGATGTGACTGGGCTCATCCTCTCCCCGGACGGGACGGATTTCCGCCTTGCGCTTGGATTTGGGCAACATGATCCACTCCCGCAACTCTTGCGGATAGGGTTGGATCGCCAGCTTCGCCGGCTTGTCGAGATCAATCATGGCGTTGACCGCCACCGCGCCGTGCTTGTCGAAGTACAGCGGCATGACTTCAAGGCCTTTGATCTCAGGAATATCGATAATGATCTGCGACAGAATCACCAGGGTTTCGCAGATTTTGGCGATATCCTGCTCCCGGTTATAGCTATAGTCTTTCAACAGGCGAAACATGTGCGTCTGTTGCAACAAATCCCGGGCCAGCACCATGTTCAAGGGCGGCAGGGCCAGCTTGCGATCCGTCGACACATTCACCGCCGCGCCGCTGGCGCCGCATACCATCAAAGGCCCAAACACCGGGTCGCGGGTCACCCCCAGACTGAACCCCACCCCACCGACGGTCTGAAAACTCGGCTGCACCGCAAACCCGAGGAAACCGCTGTCTGGGTAATGTTCTCTGTAATGCGTCAACAGATAACGGCAGGAATCGCGAATAGACGCTTCCTCCACCAGCCCCTTCACCCTGCCCTTGTAGCGGCCGCGGCCGGTCTTCTCGTCTTTGAAAGGGATACAACTGTGCTCGTGCAGAATGCGGATATCCACCGGCGCGCCAAACTCCCGCGCCACCTCCACGACTTGCTCTTCCGTTTCGCAATAACGCGTATCCAGCATATTGATGCCGTAGTCGGTGAGAATCTGCCGCGACTCCGCATTGGTCAACACACGTCGCCCTGATGCGTATATCTTCTGTATGGTCTTGCGCGCACGGGAACGGTCCACTATCGGATCAGTGTAGGATTCCGGTGTTTCCCGCAGCACCCGCTGGCTGCGCTGGTGATTAACCATGTGCATGAAGGCCTTCACCGCCTTGTCCGGCGTGGAGAACGTAGGCACGCCACTATGGAAAAACGCTTCCCTGGCGTCATACACCGTGCTGTGGCCCAACCAGCAGGTGAAAATATTCAGGTGAGAGCGTTTGCCTGCTTCTATCACTGCATCCGCCACCTGCAGGCTGTCTTCGGTCAGAGACGGTGCGTACAGCACCAGCACATTGGATACATGCGGGTCGCGCCCGAGAATCTCCAACGTACGCCGGTACAGTTCCGGATTGGCGTCATAGTTGAGATCAATGGGGTTGCGGCGCGTCCAATACGGGGGTAGATGCTTGCCCAGTTCACTCACCGTTTCCGGCGACAACGAACCCAGCTCGCCATTTAAAGAAGCCAGCCGATCCACCGCCAGCACCCCTGGCCCCAAACCGTTGCTGATAATGTGCAAGGGTTCGCCCCGCACGGGCTTCATCCGGGTCAGGGTCTCCAGGGCGTCGAACATTTCATCGGCGCCGTTCACCCGCAACACCCCGGCGCGTCGGAATACCGCATCGAAGATTTTATCTCCGTCCACCACGCCCAAGGGCAGCTCCGCAGGCCGCCATTGCGATGCGGGAGTGCGGCCGCTTTTCACGGCGATCACCAACTTGCCCCGTGACACCGCCCGCACGGCGGAAATAAAACGCCGGGGCGAATGAATATTCTCCATATGCAGCAAAATCGCTTTGGTGCTGCGATCCTGGGCCAGGTAATCAATCAGGTCGTCCAGCCCGACATCAATACCGTCCCCCAGGGTGGTAAGGTGCGAAAAGCCGATGCCCCGGGTGAACGCCCAGTCGATCACCGCGCTGGCGAGAGACCCGGACTGGCCGATATAGGCGATCTTGCCCGGCAGCACTCCCATATGCATGTAGGTCGCGTTCAGATTGCTGGCCGGGGACAACATGCCAATGGTTTCCGGCCCCAAAATACGGATGCCGTACTCAGACGCGATTTCCTGTACGGAATACATCAGCGGCCGACCGCTGCGGCTATGAGTGCGCGACAGACCGCCAGTGAGGATCATCGCGGTCTTAACCTTGACGTTTCCCAGCACCCGGACAATGCGCGGCACGCTCTCCGGCGGCGTACAGATAATCGCCAGATCCGGACGAAACGGCATCTGTTGCGGGCGCTTCACGCAGGGAACGCCATGTACGTCGTGGTAGCCCTTGTCGTTCACCACCACCAACCGGCCTGAATAATCCGTGGACATCAGATTGCGCAACACCATACCGCCCAGGTTATTGGAGCGTTCTGAGGCGCCGATCACGGCGATGGACTTAGGGTTGAACAACGCTTCTAAATGTCGGGTTCCCAATCTGTATTCTCCATTTGCGTTGACAGGCTCCGGACCCGGCGACTGCGGAAACGCCGCCGATATCTAAGATACATAGACCAATACCGGCCACTTTGACAGATATCAAGATCCCCCGCTTTGACTGACTTGGCGTAATTCGACGCGCCCGCCTCAATCGAGGGCGCGGACTATAACATTCGCCCCATCACCGGTTTCAAGCGGTTATGGCTTTGCAGTAGACTAAAAGCCTCTAAAAGGAAAACAAAGATGAAAACCGCCCTTTTCTATCATAAAGACTGTACATTGCACGACATGGGCGAGGGGCATCCCGAAAGCCCCATGCGATTGCAGGCGATTATGGACCGGCTGGAACATGCCGGCATACTGCAGGAAGTGGACTTGGTCGAGCCGCAGGAAACCGACCGCGACAAGATTATCCGGGTGCATCCCTCCCGCTACGTTGAACAACTGGAAAATCTGAATCCGGACAAAGGCCGCATTATGGTCGATCCGGACACCGCCCTGATGCGTCACAGCCTGCGCGCCGCCTATCTGGCGGCGGGCTCTGCGGTAGAAGCGGCGAATATGGTGCTCAGCGGTCAGGCGAACACTGCGTTTTGCGCCGTGCGTCCACCCGGCCACCATGCGGAGCGCAGCAAGTCCATGGGCTTCTGCTTTTTCAACAATATCGCTATCGCCGCCCGTCACGCCATGGACTTTCACGGCCTGGAGCGCATCGCCATCGTGGATTTCGACGTGCATCAGGGCAACGGCACGGTAGACATCTTTCAGGACGACCCCCGGGTGCTGTTCTGCTCCAGTTTTGAATATCCACTGTACCCTTTCAGCCATCACGCGGTGGACCGCCCCAATATCATCAACACGCCGTTGGACGCCCATACCCGTGGGTTACAGTTCCGCCGCAGCGTCGAGCGGGACTGGCTCGCCCGCCTGCAGGATCACCGCCCGCAGTTGATATTGATCTCAGCGGGTTTCGACGCCCATAAAAAAGATCCGTTGGCGCATCTGGAACTGGAAGAAAGAGACTACCGCTGGATCACCCGCCTGCTGATGGATGTAGCGCGGGTTTACAGTAATGGGCGCATTGTCTCTATTCTGGAAGGGGGATATAACTTGAACGCCTTGTCCGCCAGTGTAGAAGCGCATATGGAAGGCTTGATGGGGAACTAAGCATGCTTTACGAAGGGCGACTCAACATTTGATCAGGAACTCCGTCCGATTTCGGCGGACGGAGATCCCATAAGGTTGCGGGAAGCGGTTATTCAGACCTGACTAGACCAGCCCTTTTTCCAAGGCTTCCTGACGGATGCCGTCCCAGCCGTTCTTGACCTGTTTCAGCAAACCCGCCACTTCATCCAGAATCATCGCATCATTTTGCAGGTTGGCTTCGAACAAACGACGTTCCATGTATTCGTACAATGCATCCAGACGCTCAGCGATATCGCCGCCTTTGTCTTTATCCAGAAATTCGCGCAGTCCGCCGATAATCTCGACCGCCTTGCCGATCAACCGATTCTTGCCTTCAAAATTCTTGGCCAGGATCTGCCCTTTCGCCATGGTGATGCGCTCCAGCGCCCCATCGAACAACAGTTGGATCAACTTGTGTCCATCCGCATCGACGATGCTGGTCTGACGATTCACGCTCTGATACTGATGTAACGCGTTCATTGTAATAGCAACCTCATAATTACTCGTCTGTGATCTTAAGCGCCTGAATCAGGCCCGCCGCTTAACTCTTGCTTCCGGTGCTGCTGGCCAGCAACGCTTCCAACTGCGTGGACAGAAAATTTTCAGTGTTCTTAAGCTGGGAAATTATCAAATCCGCTGCAGTGAACTGACGCGCCAGTCTGTCGGTAAGGGCGGTGATTCTGTCATCCAGCTCCGTACGGTCTTCGGAGATTTTTTCCAGCTGTGAATTAAAGCCATTGATGGCGACCGTAATCAAACCTTCGGAGGACAGATAACTATTCACCAGGTCGACCATCTGGTCTCCCACCCCTTCAATATAAGTCGCCTCGCCTCGCGCACCGGTAGCGCCACCGGTAATTTGCAGTTTGAGTCCTTTGGAGTCTCCTTCTGAGGAGGTCAGGTACTGGCCATTGCCGGTAGCGGCTTTACCATTGATTGTGCCGGCGACATCCAGGCCATCTACGCCGGTGGCGACAGTCAAACCCAGCTGCGCTGCGGTATTGGTGTCGATAGCAGTGATCTCAACCGTGGATGAACTGCCATATTGTCCAGAGGTAAACACCAGCTGATTACTGCCGTCCAACGACACTGTCACCCCAGAGCCAGCGATATTCGCATCCGCATCCAGTTGTGTCTGAATTTCCGCCAGCAGCTCACTATCAGTGTAGGTGGCGGCGGTCAGGGTAATAGTGTTGGACTCTACCCCATTGACTTTGATCTTGAAGGTGTCGTTGTCCGCGTCAATAACCGTGGAGCCGCCCAACGCCACATTACCAGTAAAAGCCCCCTGGGTCGCAACCTGAGTGATATCTACGGCGTAGGAGCCAATCTTCGTGTTTATCCCGGCGCTGACATACTTAACTTGGGCGTCCGTGGTGCGGCCTTGATCGGCGAACAAGGCCGCCACGTCATTCGGGTAGCTTTGCAGCTTGGACTGAAATGTAAGGCTGTTGAACTCCAACTGTCCCGATTCTGAGTTGGTCGTAATTCCCAGCTCAGAAAGGCTACGCACGTTCGAGCTTTCCAGTCCGGGAACAATGGAACTCAGCGTAGAGCGCAATTGCGTGGAGATAGTGCGCACCGTGGAGCTGCCCAGCAAAGTGCCTTTTTCTCCGGTATCACTGTCAAAAGCAGTGACTTCATTAATGATTTCCTGCAAAGCATTATATTTATCCACCAAATCCTGGACCCTTTCGGTCACAGCATTCAGATCTTTGCTAACGGTAACGTTGACTGCGCTTGCGGTTTCTGCGTTTAAAGTCAGAGTCAGGCCGTCCACCACGTCATCGACAGTGTTCAACGAGCGGGTGATCGCCACGCCATTCAAAGTAAAGGCGGCGTCTTCCGCTGCGACGTCCTGAGTTAAATTCTGGTTGGTGGCGTTATAAATAAACTGGGAAATTCCAGAAGCGTCCGTACTGTTGCCGTCGTTATCCGTCGCCGAAATGGAAATAGCGTTCGCCAGGCCGGTTTTTGAGGCGGATAACACAAGCTGATAGGAGGAGCCGTTGTAGATAACGGAGGAGTTAACATCCAACCCCATATCGTTAATAGCGTCGGACAACCCCTGCAACGTGTTGTTGCTGCTATCTACGGTCAGGTTTTCGGTAACGCCGCCAACAGTGAAAGACAGTGTTCCAGTTCCTACCGTCGTGGTGTCTTTATCAGCGAAAGTCCCGGAACTCAATGATTGCGCGACAGCCAGGTTGCTGACGGTAAGCGCATATGAACCGGTTTTGGCGGAGGTGTTGGCGGTGACGCCAATAGAAGAGCCGCTGGAGGTCGCCGTATTGCTGGACATCGACTCCGGCGTACTCAATGTTCGGGCGGACAAACGCAGGTCGGTGATTGCGCTTTTCAGACGACTCAGATCGCTGAGTTTGGCCGTCACTTCATCTTCTTTAAGATCCAGCCTTTTTTCCGTCGGCTCACGCTCAGCACTGGCCAGCTGCTCGATCAAATCGCTGGTCAATACTCCCGAGCCGATGCCTATTGAAGAAACGCTTGCCATGTGACGCCAACCTCACGGGTTATGTGTACGATCATATCTCTATTTATCGGCAAAAAGGGGCAAATCTTTGCCCCTTTTTTTGTTACGGATCGTAAATCCCTGCCGAACCCTGTCTGATTCCGTCAAGCCTCACGCCTTGGCGGAAAACAGATTCACTGGTTCATCCTGCTGCAAGTTGCGCGCCAGCTTGAGCGCCAAGTCATCAGGAATCTGCCTCACTACTTCTTTTGTGGTTCTGTCCAAAACAGTAATGACCGTTCTTCCCGAATCCTCATCCAGTTCGAACTGCAGGTCGCGTTGCACAGATTGAACGTACTCGTTCAACTTCGTCACCGCTTCCCTCAGCTCCTGGCTCTGCTCCCTTACCAACTGTTGCTTCTGCTTGTCAGCGATATCGTTGCTGGGTTGGGCTGCGGCGCTCTGCTTCGCAGCCTGCGTATCAGGCGTAGACGTGGCTACCCCGGACTTAACCTTAGGTTCAATCGGAGGTGACGACGTCGCGGACTGAGCAGCCGGCAAACTCACGGGCTTCGTGACCGCCGACATACTCAGTTCATTAGTCTTAACGTCATTCATATCTCACCTCTTAGCATGTCTTAACGCTTAAACCGGCCGGAAGAGATCATCCGGCCGGTATGTCACGTTAGTTCACTCCGTTACTGCAGGAGCGACAAGACTTGCTGGGGTCTTGCATTTGCCTGCGCCAATATTGAGATACCGGCCTGTTGCAGTACCTGCGCCCTTGACAACGCCGCAGTCTCGGATGCGAAGTCTGCGTCCCTGATCCGGCTGTTGGCGGAGTTCAGGTTCTCGTTGTTCACTTCCAGGTTCGCAATCGTGTTCTGGAAGCGGTTCTGGATGGCGCCCAGTTCCGCCTGTTTGGACGTTACAGTCTGCAATGCGTTATCCACCGCTTTCAGGGCTGACTCAGCGCCAGCTACCGTCGAGATGTCCACATCTTGCAGCAGAGAGCCGCTTTCGGCGCCGCCGAATGTGCCGATTCTCAAACCTGCTTTCGCCAGACCGGCGGAGTTGGTGTTGGATTCAACATCTATTTGACCGCCAGACAACAGAGTCACAGAGCTGACAAAGGTCGTGGTGGTGATGCTGGCCATCGCTGTGGCGCCGCTGATGTCGATGTTACGACCGTCCGCAGCCACCAGAGTGAAGGAGTCAGAGTCCAGTACTTCCGCAGTCACGCCAGTCTGGCCGGATTTCTGATTGATCGCGTCAATGATCGCCGCCTGCTTCACAGCAACATCGTCAGTGGTGCTGAAGCTCGCGGTGATGGACACGCCGTTAACCGTGATTGTGGCGGAGGCTGTCGTGGTCGTCAGGTTGCCTGAGTTCACGCGGTTTTCGTTAGCCAGCGCAGTGACGCCAGTCTGATCAGAGGCGCGGTTGATCGCAGCCGCTTTCGCGATGGCGCTACCGTCCGCATTCGCAGTGGAGGCCGTGTCGTCAGTGGTCAAGCTGGGTCCGATAGCCACGTTGTTGATGACGATGTCGCCAGTCACCAGAGCAGTGGTAGAACCGTTATCGCTCACAATACCCGCGTTATTTCCGCTGAATGAGCCCACTTCAAAACCGGCGTTATCGATGTTGCCTGTAGTCGTAGTCAGTGCAATGTCGCTGCCGTCGTCGCTTGAAAGCGAGTAGGTGCCGACATAGGCGTTACCCAGGGAGCTTGCAGCGGCCAGACCAAAGGTGGCCAAGGTGTTGCTCGTAGTTTCAGTCAATACGATGTTACGACCGTCGTCGGCCACCAGAGAGATACCCTTGGCGGTGTCGCCGTCGAAGACCGCACGCACGCCAGTGGCGCCGGATTTCTCGTTAATAGCGTCTGCTGTCGCTTGCAGGTTCTGCTCGACAGTCAAGGTGGTGCCTTTACTCAGACTGATGCTGACCCCGTTCAGGTTCAAGGACACGTTCGCCGCAGTTGCGTCGGCGGTCGTGGTGCCGGCGACATAGTTTGCATCGACAGAAGCGGTGACGCCGGTCTGATCGGCGACGTCATTAATGGCCGCCGCCTTGGCAATGGCGCTGGAAGCGGCATGGCTGGTGGAAGCCGTGTCGTCAGTACCCACAGAAGCGCCCACAGAGATACCGTTGATAACGATGTCCCCTGCAACCATTTCGTTGCCGGTGCTGCCTACAACCAGAGCGGTTGTAGTCGTTCTGCTGGAAATACCGCTGGTGTCCGCCGTTCCCAAAGTGCTGGTATCCAGCTTGGAAATGGACACGTTAATAGTGTTCCCCAAATTGGCGCCGGTTTGGAAAACGGAGTTCTGGAAAGAACCGTCAAGCAGTTTCTTACCGTTGAAGTTGGTCGTCTCAGCGATGTTTTCAATCTCGCTGATCAGCTGATCAACCTCTTCCTGCAAGGCTTCACGGTCGATAGTTGAGTTAGTGTCGTTCGCAGATTGCAGTGACAGTTCACGAATACGCTGTAAGCTGTCTTTCATTGAACTCAAGGCGCCTTCTGCTGTCTGCGCCAACGAGATCGCGTCCCCCGCATTACGAACCGCGACGTTGGTGCCGCGAATCTGAGCGTCGAAACGTGTTGAAATCGCCAGACCTGCCGCGTCATCTTTTGCGCTGTTGATGCGGAGACCCGAGGAAAGCCGCTGCAGCGCCGTATCCCCTGACCGCTGTGAAGCGTTCAGGTTACGCTGCGCATTCAACGACGCAATGTTGGTATTAATTATTTGAGGCATATTTGCTTCTCCTGTAACCCTTCTCACTCGGTTAAGAGGTTCTCGCTTCTACACAGCAGGGCCGGTCGAACTGCGCTAACCCGTTGTCCTTAGTAACGGCTTCAGGAGAAGATTCTTTAGTTAATTTTCGCCTGCTCTTTGTAATGAAATGTAAGCCTTAAGCCCATGACATCACGCTCACGAAAAGTCATCGGGATCGTTGATCGAGCGACGCACCCAGGGGTCCGTTGCAAGGTCGAATTTTTTGTACATAACCTGAAGAAAATGTTTATGCACATCAAGAAGAAAGCGCAGCATTGTATGTCTCCATTCCTCCATGAAGGTCAACCTCTCTGCATCATTCTGAATAGCCAGCGCATGCGCGAAACCGATATAAAGAAAATGTCTGATAGAGCCCCGTAACAGAAAATAAAATTCTTTCGCTTTGGTTTGCACCCGATCTTCCATGTATGTGTTGATGCGGTTACAGACTCTGTTCATTTCATCCTTGCTGGTAATAGGCGCCTGCAGAAATGTGGAAACATCGTCGCTGAACTGCCCGAATAAGACATTTAAGCGGTCTCGCTTCTTCTCCAGCACGTCTACTGGTATTTTTTCGTGCTGCGACGCGTAGAGGTAATCCACCACCTTCTGCTTCTTGTCGCTGCTCGCGCTGAGCGCCGTCAGGGAGAGCGGCAAAGGTCCAGGCGCCACCCACTCAGCGCCCTCAATCTTGGCCCCATGAGAGAAGTTGTAGACTTTTCCGCGCTCTGGGTAGTCGCGCAGGCTGTTTTCCGCTTTGCGTTTGGCGGCGAAATATTGCGGGGACGTCAAAACGGAGCCGCCGTCAACGCCCTCCACCTGAAACACATGCTGGCCGTCGTAATCCACGCTGCGCTTGAACGCTTCATGGGCGTCGTCGTCATAATAGATCGAGCTTTGCGCATGGTGATGGCGTCTGTCCGTGAAGCCAAAGTCCATTCCAAACAATAATATGTTCTTGAATCCGTAGTGCAGCGCCCAAGCCAGTCCGAGGTTCGTGCAAGTGGGCGTCCCGCCGCGAATGATCTGTCCGTGTTCGGAAAACATGGTCGCCAGCCCGCACTCTTCCTTGATGTAGGCGCGCCGCTCGCCAAACAACTGATAAACGACCGGGCTGATGTGAATAGGCGCGATAACCTTTATCGAGTTCAGGTACTCAGGGTCTTTCAGGCGCTCCAACTGCCCCACGACATACTGATAGTCAGACTCAAGCTCTACATGTATATCCGGTCTGATTCCCATGGGGTGCAACGCAGTAATGGATGATCCGCATGAAATGATCAGCGCGCCGCGTTGCTGCATCTCCCGCAACTGGTCGATGCGAAGATCCAAAGAAGGGCCCGCCCCGACGATACACACAGGCACGTCGGTAATGTCATTGACGGGCGGCGGCAATAGTTCAACACCGCTATAAATGTTGTGCGCCGCCTGATTGAGCTGATTGACTTCATCGTCGTAATTGCCCCAGGAAACCAGGAACACATACAGGTCATCGCACACCTTCTCAGATAAATTATCGTGGGACTTCAAGCCGCGATGGTTATAAAACAGCGTCGCAAGAGGGAAAGCCGGCGGCGTCGTAACCAGATTGTTCCAAAGCAGCGCCCATTGTGAGTATTCGTCTTCCTGTCCGCCTAACAGAAAGTGGATAGTGCGTCCCTCTTCGCCATTATATCTTTTACAGATTTCCGCCCAGTCTACGGCATACAGGCTTGCAGCGAAGTGATCCAGGTTTGGCTCGAAAATCACCGCGTAATTCACTTTGTGCTGTTCCAGAAAGGCTTCGATGTGATAACCCACGCCGCACCCAAGGAAGACAATACAAGGATAGGAATCGCCCAACCAGAAGTGATTGAAGTTCTTCTTATTAATAGGAGACTTGCGAATGAGGGCGTCAGCGGTTTTGAAGAAAAATCTCGGAAAGCAATAATCGCCCGGAAATGGCGGATCTATGGAAACCACCTTGCCGCCTTCACTATAAACTTTGGTGAACTCCTTGATTTCGTTCAGCGCATAGGCCTTGGCTTTACCGCCATAAACGGAACGGCCTTCATCATGGATATCCACTTCACCGATATCAGGGATGATATTAAGCTTGGCTTTTTTCATCTGATAGTTCAGGAAGTGCTTGTAGATACCGGGAAAATGGTCTTTAAAGTAGGCCAGATTCTTTTCTCTGCGTTCGATGAAAGGCTTGAGTATTTCCGCTTGATCGGTCATTGCTTCTATCTCTTTTTAGTTTTCCGAACGAGAAAATTGGTGCGGCAATTTTCCGTCACTCGAAAAATTTTTAGTGAACAGACAAAGTTAGCGTAGCAGTGATCTGCCCATTACTCCTGTTTCCGCCACTTTTAACTCCTCTATCATTCAGGCTCGGCAATTATCATGCCGTCATATCCGCAGCCGCTTCAAAAAGGGAGGCGTCAGGTTACGCGCCTTTCTTTGCAAGGCCGCGTTATCTATATGAAGGGGCGAACAATCGTCATCTCCATTTACCTCATGGCGGCAAGCGGCAACTTTTTGACCGCCCCTTGGCAAACTCCTGCCAAAATCCATGGACCTCCCTTTCCTGGAAAACTATCTGCGTTTTTTTGCGGTTAAAAATCAAACACATAAAATTTCGCAACAGTTCTGGCAATGCTTTTGCATAGGCAGTGGAAACGCTCCTTACTGCGCAATTTTTATTCGTATAGAGGAGCAGGCAAAGTCAGGTAGCCGGTTGCTACGCATCCGAGCGGCTCTTACGAAGGAAACGGCCCGGCTGGTATAGACGCAATAGGGGGAAGTTATGCCTCAGATAATTAATACCAACATCGCCTCGATCAACGCGCAGCGAAACCTTAATAATTCGCAGTCAGCCAACCAGACCGCTCTGGCGCGCCTGTCATCGGGTCTTCGTATCAACAGCGCGCGGGACGACGCCGCCGGCCTGGCGATCTCCACCCGCTTTACATCGCAGGTGCGAGGATTAAGCGTGGCTATCCGCAACGCTGGCGACGCCGTGTCGCTATCGCAAACAGCGGAAGGCGCGCTTGGAGCGATGAGCGAAAACCTCCTGCGTATTCGCGACCTGGCGCTGCAGTCCGCTAACGCCACCAACAGCGGTTTGGATCGCAAGGCGCTGAACGAAGAGGTTCGCCAGCTGCTGCAGGAAATCAAACGGGTTTCGGACCAGACCAACTTCAACGGCACGAAACTGCTGGATGGCACCTTTACTGATGTGACCTTCCAAATCGGCGCCAACGAGGGAGAGTCGGTCACTTTCGGCATTGAAGGGGCGACCGTGGATAAACTGGGGGCGGCGGAAACCGACGGCATTTCCTCGGAGCCGGAAGCCGCAGCCCTCGCCGCAGGCGACCTGGTGATCAACGGCATCGCCATCGGCGCCTCCACCGGCGTTGACGACGCGTTCTCCAGCGCCAATCAGGATCAGAGCGCCATCGCCAAAGTGGCGGCCATTAATAAACTGACGGAATCCACCGGCGTAGAAGCCGTGATTAACGGCACATACGTCAGCGGCTCCACCACATTTATCGCCACCACTCAGTCGGCCTCCGTAACAATCAACGGCGTGGCGATCGCTGTGACCATCTCCTCTAACTTGTCATCACAGGTCAACCTTGAGAACGTCGCGGCGGCGATCAATGAAAAATCCGGACAAACCGGCGTCACCGCCTCGTTTGACGGCAACCCGACGGTCGGCATCAGGCTGACGGCGGAGGATGGCCGCAACATTGTCATCCAAAGCACCGCTCTCAATTCCACCGCATTCGGTTTACCCCCGTCTGATACCACGGCCTCCGCCGCCATCACCTATACGGGGACCTTTACGCTCATATCCCGCGACGGCAGCGCCATCGGGCTCGACACCACAACCGGCAACATTGGTAACGCAGGCTTGTCGGTAGGCTCGTTCAGCGGTAATAACAGCGGGGCCATCAGCGACCAAGTGGACGCTAATCCCTTCGCCGCCGGCGACCTGGTTATCAACGGCGTCCCCATCGGTCCGACGCAAACCAACTTTGACACATCCTCCAGCACGCAGACTGACTCCAGCGCCATCGCCAAAGCCGTGGCCATCAATAAGGTCAGCGATCAGACTGGCGTTGTAGCGGAAGTAAACGACACGATCCAAAACGCCACAGCGTTGGTCACCGGCAGCGCGCAAAACTTCAACTTCCAGATTAACGGCGTACAGATCAATATCTCCTACGGCTCCAACGACACCGTGGCGGATGTGCAGAGAACAGTCATCACTGCGATTAATAACAAGTCCGGACAGACCGGGGTGCAAGCAGAAGCCTTCGGCAGCAGCTACAGAATGATCGCCGACGATGGCAGGAACATTCAGATATCCAACGCGTCCACAACCACCTCCTTGATTGGACTCGGCACTGTGGACACCGTCACCGCCAGCACCATCACCCTGCTCTCGGCCGGCGCCATCGAGTTGGATACGCTGACCGGTCAGATAGAAAAGAGCGGGTTCGAAGTCGGCACTTACGGCTCCAACTCCACGGGACAATTGGTGCAAAACATCGACATCTCCTCGGTGGACGGCGCCATCCTGGCCCTCAGTGCGGTGGACAACGCGTTGAACACCATCAACTTCCAGCGTGCGAATCTCGGCGCCATACAGAACCGCTTCGAGTCGACCATATCCAACCAGGCGATCGCCTCAGAAAACCTGACCGCCGCCAACTCGCGAATCCGCGATGCGGACTTCGCGGCGGAGACCGCAGAGCTGTCCCGAACCCAGGTATTGCAGTCAGCCGGATTGTCGATTCTGGCCCAGGCCAATGCGCAGCCGCAGCAGGTGCTGCAGCTGCTGCAAGGCTAAACAGAGATTGAATTGAGCTAGCAGAGGTAAGCACCATGCAGGCAACAGCGCAAGCAAACGAAAAACTTCAATCCACCCGTGTTGAAGCCGCCCGTCTACTGATAGAGGCGAACGAGATATACCGCGCTTCCAACCGTCCAGGGGCGTCGCATCAACAGCGCAGTGAGGACAGAGGCGTCGCCAAAGCGTTGATAGAGCAAGCGCTGGCGCTGGACCCAGCGCACGCCTCGGCGTTGGGTCTGTTAGGTCGAATAGAGCTGGATGAAGGACAGCTTAATGAAGCGCGCCGGTTCTTCAATCAGGCGCTGGCCCAAGAGCGCAATGCGCCGCAACTGATCGCCAACCTCGGCTATCTGAACCTGATGGAGAATCAGCCCGCTCAGGCGCAGCAATATTTCCAGCAGGCGCTGCAGCAGGATAAAAGCTACGCCGCGGCCTTTCTGGGAATCGCGCACTGCCAGGCTGCGATGGGCAATTACGACATTGCCTATATGCACTATCGACGCTTACTGGAATACGGTCTGGAGTGGCCCACTCTGTACGCCGGTATGATCAAATGCTGCGCTCATCTGCAGGTTGGGCGGCGCTCCGAAACTATCGAGCGCGACTTGACCGATCTGTTGCAGCAAGAAGATCTGCCTCATCAGAATCTGGCTCGCCTTACCGCACAAGCGCTGGCGTTAAAGTACGACTTGCGCAACCCCGACGTGTGCATCGATATCAACGACGCCGCGCAGGACCCATTACTGCTATTAGCGCTGACCAGGACCGTCATGCCGAATGCAGACGTGGAGCAGTTCATCACCTTGATACGCAAAGCCATCCTTGAAGAGACGACGGCCTCCGGCGAATTACGCGAAGGGCTGCAGGAACTGGCCATCGCCGTTGGCGTCTATAATGTCGCTACCGGCGGAGCCCTCTACGCCGCCGAAGACGAAACCGCTCAAATCAGCGACTTGAACAGAAAAATTCTGCTGTCCTGCACAACGGAAAACAGCGTGACCGACATCGCAGGCGCTGTTATCGTCGCCGCCATGTACGTCACCCTCTTCCCGCAAGCCTATTCGCGCTACTTGTCGGCTTTCTCTCTTGGCGACTGGCCGGACGCAATGCAAACCCTGATGGAGGCCAGTTTCTACCTGCCAATGGAAGACGAAGGTTACAAGCAAGGGTTTCAGGAAAAACAACTTGAGCTGCTGGAAGACGCAGCGGAAGTCGCCATGGCCTGCCCGGTATGGCGTAACATTGAGTTCTTCAGCGAGCAGTCGTTGCGCAAACAATTGGAAAGCGTACTGGGTGCGAAGGCGCAACAGTTGCCTGAACGCTTGTGCGCGATGATTCTCGGCGCCGAGTCGTCACAAAGAGCGGTGGAATTCGCCCGCTACTTTGACGACGTGGATGTGATCGCCGTCGACGAAAACCTGGCGAACCTCGCTTTTGGCGCTCGCAAAGCGGAACAGTATGATCTGGAAAATATCGTATTCTGGCCCTACTCCATCGCTCAGCGCTTTATTGAGGACGGCGCCAGGATTCACTTCCTGAAAATCGAAAAGTTTCCTTCACTCAGCGTCGCGGAATTTAACTTAATTGAAAGTATCCAAAAAATGGTGTGCAAAGGAGGCGTCGTGCAGGTTTCGACCGGCGACAGCGAACTGACCCAGGTTACCGATAAAGCTCAGACAATCATTGAGCACTACCGACTGACGCGTCGCTCCAATGATATCCGCTTGCTGCGCCGGGCCATCATCGAAAATGCAGACGATCCCGCCTGGGCGCCATTGCTCAGTCATCCGCACTTTTACAACCTGACAGGGTGTCGCAGCACCTGGTTCGCTGGTGAAGACCGCGCGCAGATTCAATCGGTGCTGACGTACCTCAGCAATGAGGTGGACTGGAAGCTGGCGCAGGTCAAAGACCGGGACGACAAGGTGCAACCCTCAGGTCCAATATTGAAACAACTGCAGACCGAAGTCTTCGGGGCCGATATCGGCAAAGTGATCGGCCATGATCTCAAGCTGTATTTTGTGAAAAGGTAAAAGCCACTATCGGCGGGCTGCAAGGCCCGCCGTTTTTTTGCCCTGCGTCATCTCCCTTCCCTCTTGAGCCGCTATCCGCTCACGCCGTTCTCAGCCAAACTTGACCCGTCGATTATCCAGTTTATTGGGCGATATCCGGCAGTCAGGAAACTTTCCCACGACCAGGCTGTTATCCGGCGTATCGATACCTTGCACGAACGCCTCGGCGGCAAAAGTGACGTTAGCGCCAACGCGACAGTTACCGATCAGCTTGGCGCCGGCACAAAACACGGCGCCCTCGCCAATCGTTGGATAGTCGCCGCGATAGGTAGAGCCAATGGTCACGCCCTGGTACACCGTCAGATAATCGCTGTAAGAGGCTGAGCCCAGCACCGTTCCAAGCGGGTGCACCAGCAGGAAGATACGCGGCAGCTCCACGCCATAGAAGGCGTCTATCCCGTGCAAAGCTTTATTAAGAAGAAACGCCTTTTCCGCAAGCGTCGCCTGACTGTCACGGTAGGCCTGATTAGCGAGAAAATACAAGAAGGTAGCGTAATGGTCGCCATGAAGATGGTTAAACACGGCCTCGTCATTTTCGACGTAGTATTTCAGACGAATATGGGAGAAACAGAACTCCAGTCGTTTTAGCGCTTCAGGTAGAGATTGAGACACCGCGGTTTCTACGCTGCGGCCGTCCGGGAAAAAATGATCCAGCTGCTTACAGACATAATGAGCCAGATGCTCAGGGGCTAAAGATAGCTGCATGGTTATTTGATAAGTTTCATGGGGATGCCGGCGTTCAATAAATGTGATCTGGCGCGAATGGGGTTGTTGTCGCCAAAGTGGAAAATGCTCGCGCACACCACAGCGTCTGCATTCGCTTCCTGAAAGGCCGCAGTAAGATGCGCGAAAGTACCTGCGCCGCCGGCGGCAAGCACAGGTCGATCGGTAACCGCCTTGGCGCACTTAATCATCTCCAGGTCATATCCCTGCATCATGCCGTCGCGATCGACAGCGTTGACGATAAACTCGCCGGCGCCGCGCTGGGTCATGTCGCGAATAAACTCTTCCAGTTCCCGCTCTGTTTTGTGACGCCCACAATGAGAGTACAAGCGATATGCGCCATCTTCCCGTTTCACATCCAGGCCGACGACAATGCATTGGCGGCCAAAGATAGCCGAAGCGTCGTTAATCAAGCCTGGATTTTCTAACGCGGCAGTGGTGATAACAACCTTATCGGCGCCGGACTGCACCAGGCGACGCACTTGCTCCACTGAGTTCACGCCGCCGCCGACGCTCAGCGGCATAAAACATTCGGAAGACACCTTATCAATGAGATTCAACAATTGCTCAAAGTCGCTTCCCTGGCGATTGGCGTCCACATCCAGAAACACCAGTTCATCCGCAAACTGAGCGTTGTATATGCGAGCGGCGGAAACCGGATCGCCAGTGTCCCGAAAAGCGGAAAATTGTTTCCCCTTCACCATGCGCCCCTGACTCAACAGCAGCATGGGAATAATGCGCTTTTTCAGCATCGCCCGTCCCATTCACAAAAGTTTTCTAGAATTTTCAAGCCGTTATCCTGGCTTTTTTCAGGATGAAACTGCACCCCGACGATATTATCCCGGCCGACCACGACGGGGAACGAAGCGCCGTATTCCGTTTCCGCGATCACGTGGCGGCGATCTTGCGCTGCAAAGTAGTAGGAATGCACAAAATAGAAATCCACATGCTTTTTCACCCCCTGAAAAATCGGGTGTTCCTGATGATGAATCAACGCATTCCATCCAACATGCGGAACCGGAGCATCGACCTCCAGATGGCGCACTACACCGGGTATCAGATCAAGACCGGCGTTCACGCCGCCCTCTTCGCCCTGCGTCGCCAGCAATTGCATGCCCAGACAGACGCCCATCAACGGCCGCCCTTGCTGAACGTGGTCATGGATCGCCTCTAGTAAGGCTGCCGACGCCAGATTGGCCATGGCGTTACCGAAAGCGCCGACACCGGGAATGATCAGGTGCGTCAGTTCGGCGAGCTGTTCCGCCGCAGCGACGACATGCGCGTCGTAACCCACCGCGTCAATGGCGTTGAGCACCGACTTGATATTGCCCATGCCATAATTCAATACGCCAATATTCATCCAGGCTCATCCTCGCGATACCATTTGATGGCGTCCCAAAGCGGTTCGCCGCGGACAGGATGATCAAAATCAGGATCGAAAGGCGGTATGACCATTCCTGACACGATTTCATTGAACTCCTGCTCAGTCAGCCCCACATACCCGAGAAAAATATCCAGAGATTCCGGTCGACGTCCATCCAGTTCATTCAATCGCTCAGCTTCTTCCAGAGAAATACGGCCGCGACGCAGCTTCATGGCGTTTATTTGCGTAATACGACTATAACCACGCTTTAAATACTTGATGTAGTCGCGGGTCCCCTGCATAAAACATTCAATTTTCTCGCAAGTGGTGTTCACCGCTATCGGCGCGCTTTCCACCTCGTCCGTCCGCCAGCCCAGCTCTTCCTTGATCACCTTAACGTGCTTCTCATAATCCCAGGGGATAAAGCTTCCCAGGCAAACGGAAGCGTAGCCGATCCGCTTGAGATCTTTCAGGGCAGGATAGGTAAACGGGGCCAGGTCGCGGCGGTCGATGGGGTCTTCCGGCGAGTTGATCATGCCGTACATGTCGTCCGCGGAGATGCCAAGATTGCGGATCATATTGAACTTCTTCTCATCCTCGTACTCGATCTCGTCATTCAGATAATCGTAATACGCGGTGATCTCCGCCTGCGGCTCGCCCCAGATGATCAACGGCACATTGAACTTAACCGCAATCTGCATGGGGTATGAATAAATGCCTGTGTGACAATGCCAGCAAAAGTCGGTCTTGCGGCGAAAAGACTCCAGCATCAAACGTTTGACGATCTTCCAGTTGGGCGTGAATTCAATAACGTCCACTCCCAGCTTTTTGAACGTGCGCGTACAGTTTTCTTCAATAGTCGGGCGCATAAAGCCATGATTGAAGCGGACGACCAGCGGCTTGACGCCATACTCCTTGACCAGATAGTAAAGTTGATAGGTGCTGTCCTTGCCTCCGCTGAACGGCACAATGCAGTCGTAATCGTATTTCCCCCGGTATTTTTCAATCAGCTGATCCAGCAACGTCTTGCGCGCGCCCCAATCAATCTGATCCGCCTTGATCTCCCAGGACCGACAGATATTGCACACCCCATTCGCATCAAATTCGATGGTTTCATATGTCTCGGGCAGCAGGCACCGGGTGCATCTCTTCAGCTTTTTCATAGCAGTATTCATAGCAATATTATTCAGTTTAATACTTTCAAGAAGCGACGGTTCTAAAGGCAGAAACCATCGTCCACGATCAGGTTGCCGCCATTGATGTAACGTGAAGCGTCGGACAATAAAAACACCAGCGCGCCGCAGATATCGTCAGGGTCCAGCATGCCTTTTTCGCTGCAATATTCCGCATAGGCCTGCAAAAAAGCTTCCGGTTGGCCGTCTGCAATGCCGCCAGGACTGATGGCGTTGACCTTTACGCCTGTGCCGCGCAGGTACTTCGCCATATAACGTGTGAGGTGGATGAGCGCGGATTTAATCGCCGCATACTCCACCGGCATTGTCATCGTCGTCCCCTGATAAATATCGAAGCGGGGAGCCGTCACGCCATAGATGGAAGCGATATTCACAATGGCGCCGCCGCCCTGTGCGACAAAGTGCCTGGCGAACTGCTGCGACGCCAAAAAGTATCCCCCCAGATGCAAAGACAGGTTGCCGCAAAAGTCTTCATATTCCACGTCGAAAAAGTGGCGGCCGTAATGCTTGTTGCGGGGATAGGCGCTGTTGACCAGGGCGTTGATCGCGCCCATTGCGCGTTCGGTTTCAGCGATGGCGTTCAGGATGCTTTCTTTATCAGTGATGTCGCATTGGACAGCGCACGCCGCCTCTCGGCCAAATTCGCTTTGCAGGCTCTCTGCAAAAGACTCAGCCTGGGATAAATCTATATCCGCCACCGCCACCCTGCCGCCGGCCTGCAGCACTGCGTGACAAAACTTCCCGCCAAGCAGTCCGCACCCGCCAGTGATAACGACGACTTTCCCTTCCAGTTGCTTCATACATTCGTTCAACTTCTATAACGCCCTATCTGTGTGACTGACTCTGACTGACCTCAAGGCACCATCACCTTGGCCTGCCCTTTCAGGACTGGGCCGTGCTGCATATCAATGGATTTTCCTGCGAAACGTTGTTGCGCATATAACGGCCATAACTCATGGGCCTGAGTCCAATGCACCGGACTGGGCAGCAACAGCATCGTCGCGACATATCTGGGAGATTGAGGGTCCCGAGAAAACACGCCGCGATGCAGGACGTCCCGCGGTCTGAAAACCAGCGCCTCTCCCGCTTGCGTGCAGTGATCATAGGGCTTGTAAACAATATTGGCGCGGTCGAAATACACGCCCAAATCAGAGCGGCGTTCGTTGAGCGGTGGAAATGAATACCCCTGCTCCGCCAGTTCATAGGTGACATTGACGTCCAGCGCTTCCGTTCCAGCGCCGCTGATTTCTCCGCCAGTGAAATAAATAATGATTTTTATATGACCGGTAGGCCCTGCGTCCCGATGCCAGCGGTAGGACACATCATCCTCCACTTGCGTGGGGAAGGTGCGATGAAAGCACAGCGAGTGAACCATGTACTCGGACTGGAAGAAGTTCACCAGGATACGGTCCATTTCCACGTTCAGCACCGCCCCGTACATCTCTCTGATCCAGTCCGCGTCATTCCGGTAATCAAACCTGACGGTCTCCACATGAGGGTCCAACCAGGCGCTGCGATCATCATTTTGCAGGCGCTGCAGTTGTCGCATGACGCGCTCTACATGCGCCGCATCCAAAACCTGCAGGCGATCAAAGCCGTTGTTGTAGAAAGATGAATATCCCGGCATGGTCAGATACCGGGTGAAAGCCTGCTGGCACTCCAGATGATACTGGCGACAACCGGTTCGCAGGTCATAGTGTTCCGACACTTGCCTCATGATTTCAGATGCGGACATAAAGCCTCCCCTGATATGCGTCAGTCCCAGAATTCGCTCTACTTCAGCCGGAAGATCGTCATAATGTCGTAGGTTTTGCCCTCAAACTCTGGGTGGGCGTCCTCCTGAAAAATAACCCGGTCAATGGAGGTTCCGAACAACGCCAGCAATTCGTTGGTATGTTTGAACTTGGTTCCGGCAGTGACATGCGGCTTATTGTTGGCCTTCGACCATTGCTCCCAGTACGCCTCGTCCACAATTTCCTGCACCTGACAGCCAATGGCGATGTGAGCGCCAGGCTTGGCCACCCGCAAAACTTCCTGCGCCGCTTTCTTGTTGTCTTTGCTGTAGGCCAGCACCCAGCCAAGGATAATGATGTCGAAAGAGTGGTCCGGATAAGGCATGGCGTGCATGTCGCCGGCATCGATATAGGGAGAAAAGCTGAACAGATCCAGACCACGGATATTGTTTTCATTAAAGCCCGAGGATATCAGGCAAAGCAGCTCCGACTCTGAACGCGGTCCCACCGTCAGCACTCGCATTTTCGGCATGTTTCGCGCAATGTAGCCAATCTGGCACAAAGGGGCGATCAGTCGCTCCGGGCGGTTATGAGTCACGTCATCCGCCAGACAGGACATGTTGTATTCAATACAATTATCAATGACGGCGGAGTCGACGTTCGCCGCCCGCTCGATACTCTCGCGATTCACCTGGGCCATACGGTTACGGGTCAGTATCATTCGCACTGCCGGCACTTTCAGCAGGTCTACCGGGCTTTGATTGAGGTGGGCGTTAATGTCCGCCAGATCCTGTTGCGACAGCGTCACCGGCGGCAGCTTGGCGGGTTTGGGCGCAGATTGCGGGGTCTGCGTAATAGGTTGAATCTCTACAAAGTCATCGTGTGGATTGTGAGTCGTCATGGCTTCCTCTCTCGCACAGGCTGCTGTTCTTTGCCGGGGTGACGGAAATCTGTCTCGCCCGCCAGTTCTTTTAGTGACTGCAATTAGTACGCCATTGTATTTTCGAGCGCCAGCCGTCCGCCTGCGTCGAAAAACGCCGTATATACAATGTTATATAGCTGAGATCAGTTATATTTGCGAAAAACAGGTTTGATGACGGGCCCTTCCAGAAAGTTCTCCCATCCGGACTCCAGCGCTTGCGCGTATACCCTCAATGCGCTTTTAACCGCACTTAAGGTTTGCTCCAGTTCTTCTTCGCCATGTTCCCGACACAAGGCGATCCATGGCATCAGTACACCCTGCCGGACCATTTCCTGGCTGAATAGCGTGCGCAGCGCCATCGAAGGATTTCCATCACGATCCAGCGTCAGATAACCCGGTGAACAGTCTATGCCTTCCACACGAAAGTAATCCGCCACTCCCGCTTCCGCCGCCAGGGCGTTCATACCGGACTTCAGTCTGGCCCCGTATGACCAGATATGATTAACGACATCGCGCTCCCGCAACATGGCCGCCGTTTTCACGAAAGCCCCCAGTCCGCACATTTCCGCGCCATGGGTCGTGGATAACAAAAACAAGCGCTCCGCCCCGCTCTTTTCAATAGAGCCCAGCTCCATGATATCTCTGCGTCCGGCCACCGCCGCCACCGAAAAGCCGTTGGCCATGGCTTTGCCAAACGTGCACAGGTCCGGCTTAATGCGATATTTATGCTGCGCCCCACGCAGGTCCCAGCGAAACCCCGTAATCATTTCATCAAGGACAAAGACGGCGCCATGACGCGCGCACAGGCGCTGCACATCATGCAGAAAGGTTTCTCCCTCGTGAGTAGCCGACGGCGCAGGATGCTCCGTTGTCGCGGGCTCCATGACGACACAGGCGATTTGTTGCGGATACGCGGCGAAAAGTTGCTCCAGTGACGCCAGATCGTTGTAGTTAAAGCACTTGGTCTGCTCCACCACATTCTGTGGAATACCTCGCGTCAAAGGAGTAGAGCCGATAAACCAGTCATCATAGGAAAAAAATGGATGCTGACCGCAGCGCGCAATCAGATCACGCCCGGTATAGGCGCGCGCCAATTTCACCGCCGCCGACACAGCGGTGGAGCCATTTTTGGTGAACTTGACCATATCCACGGCGTCGATCATGTCCACCAGCAGTTCAGCCGCCTCCAGCTCTACGATTGACGCCCGTGTGAGATTATTGCCGGCCCAGATTTGCTCAATGGCGGCCAGACTCACCGCTTCATCCGCATACCCCAGAATCACCGAACGCAACGCCATCCCGTAATCAAGATAACGCTTATTGTCCGGGTCAAATACATAAGCGCCTTTGCCGGAGGCAAGAATCTGCGGCGCATTAGCGGGAAACTGGTCAAAACCTCGGGAGTAAGTGTGCGCCCCGCCGGGAATGACATTCAATAATCGGCTTTGATAATCAGACATAAGGCCACGCTTAATGGGTTCACAAAGACTTCAACTCTTCTCTGCGTTGCATAACCGCTTCCACGCAGATGAAATCCGTTAAAGTGTCCACGTCGAGGGCTTTCCACTTGGGCACTACGTAGGGCAGCGTTCGATCGTGATAGAAGCCGCCTTTCTCACGTAAAGCTTCGACTTTGGAGATGTAGAGGGTGCCGTCAAAGTAATATACGTCTGGAATATCCTGCCGGCGCGGCATGGCGGCGAAGTCTCCGCCTTGATAAGGCGCCAGCAATCCGCGTTCATTGATCACCGCGCAATACACGGGGTGGTGAACATCGACATCCGCCACGCCGACAATCGCTTGAGCCTCCTCCGATCCGAACAACATTTCCAACGCCTTATCCACGTCAGTAGCCTCAGTGAGTGGAGACGTCGGCTCAAGCAGCACCAAATAATCATAGGATTCGCCCTGTTGCCGACACCAATCCAGGGTATGCAGCAACACCGGCGCTGTCGGCGCGCAATCGCCCGCCAGCTCATCGGGCCGCAGGAAAGGAACCTCTGCGCCCAGACTCTTCGCCACCTCAGCAATCTTCGGCGAGTCGGTAGACACCAGCACCCGGTCCACATAACGAGACTGAAGGGCCGCCCTGATTGGCCACCCCACCAGAGGGACGCCGCACAAGGGACGAATATTTTTACCGGGAAGGCCTTTGCTGCCGCCACGGGCGGGAATAACCGCCAGTACACGCTTACCGTCGATCATGAAGACGCCTTTCTGCAAGCAAAAGTAAAAGGGGTCACACAAAATCCTCCATGTAATCTTTCTGCGCTTTTTCAAAATCGTTCATGCGACCGATATCCAGCCAGTATTCGTGAATAGGGAACATCGCCACGTCCTTACAGCTTTCCATCAACTGTTGCAGCAAAGTCGGCATATCCAGGTGCTGCTCTGGCTTAATATCCCGTATTACTTGCGGCTCCAGGACGTATATGCCTGCATTAACGAAATAAGAGTGGGTTGGCTTTTCCACAATACTGGTGATGCGCTGATCTTCCGCCTGTACAACGCCGTAGGGAACCTGGAATTCATACTCGCGCACACATAACGTGGCGGCTCCCCGTTGTTGCTGATGGAAACGCAGAAGATGTTCGAAATTCACACGGGTAAGAATATCGCCGTTCATCACCAACACGGGTAAATCAGGCATATCATTCGGCAGCAGGCCCAGCGCGCCTCCAGTGCCCAAAGGCGTATTCTCACGCACGTACTGAATATTCACTCCCCACTTGGAGCCGTCGCCAAAATACTCCATCACCATCTCCGGCTTGTAATACACCGAAATATAGAAATTGGTGAATCCAGAGGCGGCGAAGCTCTCCAGAATATTTTCCAGAATAGGCTTATTGCCGACCTTCAAGAGGGGCTTGGGGCAATTATTGGTCAACGGACGCAGTCGCGTACCCAGGCCGCCCGCCATCAGCATAACCGGATTGTCATAACGGGGTTGTTGGGCGATATTCAGCAGCGTTTCCAGCCCCACGACGCGACGCTGACTGTCAACAACGGGGATATGAAGCAGTTTCCGCCTTTCCATGATGGAGAGAATGCGCGCCCGCGAATCATTGATTTCCGCGACTTTGGGCTCGCTTTCCATAATCCGTACGACTGAAGCGGATAAGGGGGTGTGATTGATCAACGCGCGTCGCACATCGCCGTCAGTCACCGTGCCCAGCAACCGTTGCTGCTCATCGACTACCAGCGCAATGCGCAAAGTGGCTTTTTCTATGACCTCTATCGCCTGCTCAATGCTTGCTTGCGGCTGGATCAATACCTGACGCCAATCGGCACACATACTTCTACCCTCCAAACCAGTCGGATGAATCCCGCTGGACCAACCCGATTACATATATGGCAACACAGCAATCTTCGTTCCAGTCCTCCCGCCTTTGATGTGCGCCTCGTTCAACGCTTGGCGCGTACAGGCGAAGGAGAGTGAATTGGCGACGCGTTGCATAGTTGTTTATCGGCTTTTTCTCCTTATTCTTTAGTGGCGGTTACGCTTTCGCCACAGTCCGTTACAAAGGCGACACAAGGGAAAAGCCTGGATTTGCCGCATCAGGAGAGCAAACTGCTTTTTGGCGGCGCCAGTTTGCCGTTTGGAGGTATATCTTTTGCCGCTACGGCGCCAGCGCCGACCAATGCATTAACGCCGATGCGAACCTGCGGCAGAACGGTCGCATGACTACCGATAAACACGCCATTCTCCGTTTGCACGCCGCCACATAAGACCGCTCCCGGCGCGATATGATTGTCTGAGCCTACGATGCAATCATGCTCTATGACCGCGCGCGTATTAACGATGGTATTGGGGCCAATGACGCAGCCCGGTTGCAGGATCGCTCCCGCCATGACCTGACACCCTTCTCCCAAACTAATATCGTCAGAAAGAACGGCATGAGGATGGATCAATGTGGGAAAGCGGTATCCCTGAGAAGACAATTGGGCGAAAACCTGATTACGCGCCATCTTGCCGGGCAGGAATCCCAGCGCATTCACCAGATCCACCGTTGAGGGGCCATAATCGCTCAAGCGTTCATCGCCTCCCAGCACTTCCATTCCCCGCCACAATTGCGTTCCCTGTGCAAAGCCCGGGTCCAGCACGCCAATAACCTCCGCCCCGCTCAAGATGAGGATGTCCATCAGCACCCGAGCGTGCCCGCCTCCCCCGATCAGCAGTACGGGCTTATTCACAAATAAGCTCCCCGGCCTGATAGTCTCGGGTTGCAGAACCGTCCAGCAGCCGCCAGTACAGGAAGGGGGACATGCCCCCGCCAGGCCGGCTGACAGCGACGTTCAACGTATCGAAACGCTCCCCTTTTTTGATAGCGCGCGCGGCGACCAGGCTTTTTCTGGCGACTTTCCGGTTCGCCATTTCCGCTTTGCTGGGAACTTTGACGGACTCTTGCAGCGCCTGCTCAATCGCACGGATGCCCACCACCATCTGCCGCAGTTCGTCCGGCTCCAGTGACGCCATGTGATCCGGACCCGGCAGGTTACGATCCAGGGTGAAATGCTTTTCCACGACGTCAGCGCCCAGCGCCGCCGCCGCCAGTGCAATAGCAACGCCTTGCGTGTGATCCGAATACCCCGCCCGGACTCCAAACGCCTGCCGATACGACTGCATGACCGGCAGCCGCACATCGTCAAACGGGGTCGGATAGTCTGTCGTACAGTGCAGCAAGGTCACTTTGGCGCGAACCGCCTCGCGTCCTTCACGGCATCCCCAGGCGGCTTCGAAGGCTTCAGAGGACGGCGGCTCTCCGCTTTCCGCCAACAGCCCAAAAGCCAGCGCGCTTAACGCAGACTCCACCTCTCCCAGCGTCGCCATGCCGGTAGACAGGATGAGGCGCCCTTTCTCCGATTTTCGAACGGCGGCGGCATGTTCAAGGAGAAAAGGCGCGTTGGTGATTTCGCCTGAGGGAATCTTCAGTTGCTCCACGCCGAGCTCCTCCACCAGAAACTTCAGACTGCGGCTCTCAAAAGCAGTAGACATAAACCCGATGCCACGTCGATCGCACTCATCCCGCAAACGCCGGAAAACGGCGTAGTCCAGCTCCAGCTGACGCAGCATTTGCAGTTGCGATTCCTCCGCCTGGGAACCTCTTTTCTGATAGGTGGCCTTGGGCGCCTCCGCCGTGGCCAAGAGGTCCGCTTTGAAGGTTTGAAACTTCACGACATCGGCGCCCGCGGCGCTCGCCACCTCAATCAGCTGATGCGCCATGGCCTCATCGCCGTTATGATTCACGCCGGCTTCCGCAATGATCAGCGTCTTCACTCCTCATCTCCTTGCGGCAGGTCGTAAAATGGTTTGAGCAATAGCGCCTTTAGTGGAGCTTGCTTGAGAACCTCCGTAATTTGTCGGGCGGTGTCGCCACCGCCATATGGGGGCGTCATCCCGTTCAAGCTCGCCAGGAATTCAGGCTCCAGCGCGCGCGCGATCCCTTGGACAATGCTCGCGCGCTCTTCTTCGCATTGAATGACGGAAGCCGCCTGCAATCGTCCCCCTTGCCTGCCGCCGATATTAACTGTCGGCCGCCCCAGCGCTGGGGCTTCAATCAAACCGCTGGATGAGTTGCCGACCACCGCGTCAGCGCAACGCATCACGCTCAGGTACAGCAACGGCCCAAGGGAAGAGGACACCACCACGTTGTCTCCGTGGCGCTCCTGATAACGGTGCAGACAATCAATGAGTTCACGACCATAAGCGTCGGCATTGGGATAGGTAAAGATCTTGACGGCGTCCGGGTACTCGTCCAGCGCCGACAGCAGCGTTCGCATCGACTCCACCGGCGCTGTCTCGCTAAGCGTCTCAGGGTGATAGGTGATCAATAATACCGGGCGGTCCATATGGACATTTAACCGGGCCGCGACCTCGTCTTTGCTCAACAGGGGCAGGCGTCGGATGTTCTCTACCCCCGGCGCGCCCACGTTGAACACTCTTTGTGGATTTTCACCGAGTTGAATGACCCGGCGGCGGTAGGCCTCCGCTGCGACAAAATGTAATTGCGACATCTTGGTGATAGCGTGACGGATTGAATCATCCACCGCCCCTTCCGTCAGCTCGCCCCCATGAATATGAGCGATGGGAATACGCGCCAGCATGGCCGCCTGCGCCGCCGCCAAGGCTTCAAAACGGTCGCCAAGCAACACCAGAAGATCCGGCTGCAGCCGTGCATAGGCGTCCGCCAACCCAATAACGCCCAAGCCAACGGATTTACTGATTGCCTGAGGCGAGTCCCCGGACAACAGCATCTCCACTTTTTCGGATAGATGGAATCCATCGGCTTCGATTTGCTTCCATGTGGAGCCGAACTCCGGCGAAAGGTGCATGCCTGTGGCCACCAGTTGCAAAGTCAGCGCGTCATCCGCCTCTATCTCTTTCAGCAACCAATACAGCAGGCCATAGTCGGCGCGCGCGCCGGTCACGACACAGATTTTTCTTCGGGCAGTCGTCATCGCCGCCGGACCACGCTGCTGGGGAGGTTGATCAGTCTGCGGGATAACTCGATGGAAGCCGTCAGTCCATCATGGGCGCAGTCCTCAAACATGGGCAGCTCATGCAGTAAACGCCAAACCGGGCGCATCTGTACGGACTCTTCCAAGGCGGCTTCAAGTAACGCGGTTTTCTCCTGTTCACTCGACGTCAAAATTGCGTTCAGCCAGTAATTCGAGCGACACTCCAATGGCTCTTCCACAAAGGTCACGGACATTCCCGCCAGATTGAAGAAGTCACGGTAGGCGTGAGCCAACTCCCGCTTGGCCTCAATAAATTCTTCAAGCTGCTCTAGTTGAGCGCAGCCCAACGCCGCATTCAGGTTGGGAAGACGGTAGTTGTATCCCAGTTCCGGATGAAAAAACTCATAGGGATGAGGCTGTTTTGCCGTCGTGGATAAAAATTTGGCGCGTTGAGCGAGGCGTTCATTATTGGTCACAATAACGCCTCCACCGCCGGTGGTGACCACTTTATTGCCATTGAAGCTAAATACGCCCATATCGCCAAATGTCCCCGTGTGGTGACCTTTGTAAAAGCTTCCCAGAGATTCCGAGGCGTCCTCCACCAGCTTGATTCCCCATTCCTGGCAAATATCTCTAATCTGGTCAACCCGGCAAGGGTGGCCAAACACATGCACTGGAACGCAGGCTTTTATCACTGCTCCCGTACTCTGGTTGATCGCCACCCCACCCTCCTTACGGGCGTTGTTCTCCAACCAGTTCCGTAATGCATCCGCACTCATGCCTAACGAATCTCTGTCGACATCCACCATCACGGGGTTGGCGCGACAATACAGAATCGCCGCCCCGGTAGCCACGAAGGTCAGCGCCTGGGTGATGACTTCATCTCCCGGCTGCACATCGCACAGCACCAGAGCCAGATGCAGCGCAGCCGTACCGTTCACCGCAGCGACGGCGTAGCCCGCGCCGGTGTATTCAGCAATCTGGCGTTCGAATCTATCAACGAAAGCTCCCACGCTGGAGACAAAGGTTGAATCAATCGCTTCATTCACATACTGCTTATCCAGCGCGCTAAACCTCGGCTCATGCAAGGGAATCACACCCTCGTTAGGAAAGGCGTTGCGAATAAACTCAAACAGTAGTTTATATTCCTGGCGACGATCAGAGACTGAGGGGTCAGACATTGTAGATATCCGCCTTGTACCGTCTCAGGTTCTCAGGGCGCGTAAACCAGTCGATTGTTTTGCGCAGTCCCTGCTCAAGGCTGTATTTCGGTTCATACCCGGTGAGGCTTTTTATCAAAGCGTTATCACATTTAAGTCGAAACACTTCCGAGTTTGCGGGTCTCGCGCGCTGTTGATCCGTCTCCATCACCACTTCCGCCTGCATCAGCCGACAAATCAATTCGAAGGTATCGCCAATGGAGATTTCCGTGTTGGAGCCGATGTTGACGACCTGACCAATCGCCTGCTCGCATTCCGCCAACTCAATAAAGCCCAGGCAAGTGTCTTCAACGAAATTGAAGTCCCGCGTAGGCGTTGGATCTCCTAACTTGATCGAGCTCTTACCCGCGGCGATTTGAGAGATGATGGTGGGAATTACTGCTCTGGCGGACTGTCTGGGTCCGTATGTATTGAAAGGTCTCGCCACCGTCACCGGCAACTGAAACGCATTATGAAAACTCAGCGCCATGGATTCGGCGCCAATTTTGGAGGCGCTGTAGGGAGATTGCGGCTGTAAGGGATGCTTTTCATCGATCGGCGCATATTTGGCGGTGCCGTAGACTTCCGAGGTTGACGCGTGCACAAGCCGGCCAACGCCATTGAGTCGGGCGCCCTGGCAAATATTCACCGTCCCGCGGATATTGACGTCGACGTAGGTATCCGGCGCCGTATAGGAGTAGGGAATGCCAATCAGGGCAGCAAGGTTAAAAACCACATCCACGCCCTTGGTGAGCTCGATGCAATAATGCGGATCACGGATATCGCCGTTCCAAACATCCAGATCCTTCAGGCAGGCGGACTGTTCCAGCCATCCCCAATCATTAAATGAGTTGTAATAGCTGAGCGCGCGAACCTGGTAACCTCGCGCATGCAGCATCTCCACTAGATGCGAACCGATAAATCCATCCGCCCCTGTCACTAACGCTGTTTTCATTTTGAATAATCTTCAGGCCTGTCGCCAAACACTTTGCGCATCTTGCGCTGATGCTTCGCGCCAACACGCATATATCTGCTACGTGAGCGCTTCCAGCTTCTCACTACCTGTACATTCTCAGTACTGACACATTCTCAGTACTTATACATTCTCACTACTTATACATGAAATGTAGCTGTACGGGCCTTAAATTCAAGGAGGGATAGCAATTAGATTCTTTAATAATCAAGCAAGTAGCAGAGTAAAAGCTATTCAGAACAGGTTAATCGACGCGGGAATGCGAGCGTTCCTCCTCTTGACGCCAGCGCAGGTAGTCAGAATAGTCATCAACATCCCAGGATACAGGTAAAAGCTGATGACTCAGGCCAGCATCGCCCGCTCGCGCAATGGTCGCCTGCAGAACCGTCTCAACGCCCCAGGCCATATCACTGAGAGACAGCGAAGTAATATTACGCGCGCCAATCAACACATAGCCGCCATCTTCAGCCGGCCCCAGCACCACGTCGGAATGATCCAGCGCCGACATTGCCTGTCGCAAGTAATCTGGCGTTATTACCGGGCAGTCACTCCCCACCAAAATCACTTTTTCAGAGTGCTGTAACCCTTGGGTCAACGCGTAGCTCATGCGTTCTCCCAAATCCGCGCCTTCCTGGTAGCGGATCATCAGTTTCCTGGCGGACGGCATGTGCGACGGCTCCACAGTCCCAATTAGGAAGCATTGCATGGCGTCAACATCGTCCCAGTGAGCATCCCACCACAGCTCCACGGGACCAAGGTCGGATTCGAGCAAGACGTTCAGCGTTTTGCGCAGAAGGGCTTCATGCACATCCAGCGCCCGCGCAGGGCCCAATTCTGGAATCAAACGGGTCTTCACCAAGCCGGCGATAGGTCGCTTGGCGAATTGAATAAGGCAGCACTCAGACATTGCCCGGCCTCCCGTAGTAACGGCGAAATAGCTTTTCAGGGGCGACGCCGAGCCAGAACTCAAAACGCAGCCGCCACATCAGAAGAATAGTTTTCCACACGCCGTGCTTTTCCCAACGTCGACTGGAAGTCATCACTTTGGCGCTAATGCAACATGGCCGGCTCAGGCGCCGCAGTCGCTTGCAGATTTCAACGTCTTCCATCAGGGGTATCCGCGCATAACCGCCAAGCTGCCGGAAAACTGAATGACGAATAAAAATCGCTTGGTCGCCCGTTGCGATGGACGTAATCCGCGAGCGCAGATTAATCAGGGTTTCCACCACTCGAAAAACAAGTCTCCGCCCTGACAGAGCCACGTCAAAGCGTCCCCAGTCGGCATTGGACACAGCGAACGCCGCCATTTGCGCTAACGCATCCTGAGGCAATTGCGTATCCGCATGCAGAAACAACAAGACTTCCCCGCTGGCGCTCTCAGCGCCGTTGTTCATTTGCGCCGCACGCCCCGGCGCACTGACTATGACTTTATCCACCCTGGGTTCGGCCAGCGAGACTGTGTCGTCACGACTGCCGCCATCAGCAAGTATAAGCTCCCATCCCGCCTCACGCAGCGGTTGCAAAGCCTGCAAAAAAGCCGAAATGGATTCGGCTTCGTTCAAGGTAGGGATGATCACACTAACAGCGAAGCTCAATCCAACGCGCCCCCGCAACTGCTTCCCTGGCCGGCAGTGCAGCCGTAACAATGGTCAGCGGTAGCGATGGATGCGCCTTCCAGGTTCTCCGCCATTAAATCCCGCAGGCGCACTTTGGGCTTATCTGACGCAATCAAGGGAATATCCAGCATTTGGTTAAAGTCGCAATCGTACACATACCCTTGCCAGTCAACGCTGATCAGCGTCCGGCACATGACCGAATGTAGATTGGGCTCTGAGTAGGACGCATGTAGCAGCTGCATGTAGTCATTAAACTGCCCTTTTGATAACAATACGCTGCCAAAACGACTGATCGGCATGTTGGTCAATACAAACAGTTGATTGAATTCAACGCCATGACGCTCGAACAGTTCACGCTTATAATCCGCTTCCAGTTTCTCTTGACCCGGCGGCAAAAAAGGCCCGCCAGGGTTGTACACCAGATTAAGCGTTAGTCCGCTTCCTTCGCGCCCATAGCCCAGGGCGTTGAGTTTTTTCAACGCAGCGATACTTTCCTGATACACCCCTTTGCCGCGCTGCTTGTCCACATTCTGCTCCGCGTAGCATGGCAGCGACGCCACTATTTCAACGCCCTGTTGCGCCAGAAAATCAGCGAGATATTCCTGACCTTCTTCGAGCAGAATGGTGAGATTACAGCGGTCCATGACACTCACGCCTAAAGCGCGGGCTTCCGCCACTAAAGAACGAAAGTGAGGATTCATCTCCGGCGCGCCGCCGGTCAGATCCAGCACTTTGATATTCTTTACCTTAATGAATTCAAGCACCTCCGCAATCACCGCTTCCGTCATCATCTCGGTTCTGGTTGGGCCGGCGGCGACATGGCAATGGGTGCAACTAAGATTACATTTGTACCCCAAATTGACCTGCAAGGTCTCCAGGGTTCCGCGGGAGATTGCAGGAAAATTGGAAACCATCAACATTGGCCGGACATCTAACATCAGGGGCTCCTTACTGCGGGGTCATGTATATAAGAGTAATAGACAGCTTCCATGCGGGAAAGTTTCCCCACAGAGAAAACGCTGGGGAACCATAACCTAAGAAAGCAAATAGAGGGTTGAGAGAACCGCCTGATGTCGCTATCATTTAGCGCTCTTGACGCCCTGGTGGCACAGCTGGATAGCGCGTCCCCCTCCTAAGGGGAAGGTCGCAGGTTCGAATCCTGCCCAGGGCGCCACCCCGCCTAGCTCGATACTACAAAAACCACCCAAAACCCTTTAATTCTGCGGCATTTCAGCGATTTTAATGTGTGACTAATATTCACTCAAAAGCCCATTTTATACCGCTTTTCTACGCAGGTTTACGCCAAATTTACGCCAAGGAGGTAATTTGACAGGAGACGTAAATGGCCACTTTTAGAAAACGTGGTGACGCTTGGCGCGTCGAGGTTTGTGTAATGCATATCAGCTTCCAACCAGATAGAGCGATTTCCCCTTCCTGCGCAGTGGACTGCTTTTCGGATTTTGGATGGACTATTTAGGTCGACCAGCGGCATCATAGGTATGCTGACAGGGTAGAAAACAACTTATCCCGGCAAACACCAAGCGTCAAAACAACAATTTGATAGATGCAAGCAAAATCAGTCCTTTACACACTCATTAAATGGAGTTATGCCGATGCTGAAAGTATCCCGACAACACACTTCAACAAATCAACTCTGTCATGTTGAAACTGATGAATACCCGGAAATTATTAAAGTTTGGGAATCGTCAGTAAGAGCCACACATGACTTTTTGTCAGAAGAAGATATCCAGTTCTTTAAGCCGCTAATACTCAACGAGTACCTGAAAGCGGTTGACCTGCGATGTATCAAGAATGCAGATGGCGAGATTCTGGGCTTTGTCGGCGTCGCTGAGAAAAATATCGAGATGCTATTCGTCGCCGCTGAAGCTCGCGGAACAGGCGTAGGCGGACTTTTGCTTCGACACGCGATTGATGAACTGCAAGCCGTTAAGGTTGATGTAAATGAACAGAATCCACAGGCAGTGGGCTTTTATGAGCGTCATGGCTTTTACATTGTCGGACGCTCTCCCGTAGATGGCATGGGCAAGCCGTTTCCTTTATTGCACATGGAGCTTTCATCTAATAGATAAATTTATCCCATCTTCATTCTAGGCCAACTCTTTTCAAGAGGGGTTTGGCCTCCCTTTAGGGCTCTTTACTATTAATCCGACAGACAAATAGCTTCCTTCTATTTGTCTGAAACGACAGGGCTTGCCGCCGTGCAGGCGCATCCATGCGCCTAGTTATTAACATGCCAATATCATTGCCATATTAATAACTCAATTGAATAACTTGGTTACTTAAAACCAAAAATGTCAATTACTTCTAATTTTGATAGGCATATCTAGCCTCCATTAAAAGACCATTGATTTCATTCCATTTTTTCGCAAAATCGCCTTTAATAGCGCCCTTTTCTAAGACGAGACGCCTGCTGCGACAATGATTGAGACTTCGAGATTGATTCTGCGCCCGATAGAATCCACTGACCTGCCATTTTTTAAGGACTTTCTGTCCTGCCCGGTTTCAACCCGTTTTTTGCCTAATGAGGGGCCTTATTCTCCAGAGCAGATTGCTAGCTACGTTCGCAACCGAGTGGAGCATTGGAAGCATGGATTTGGCTCATTCATGATCATTGGCAAGTCCAGTACGGAATATGTGGGCTATGTAGGGGTGGAGGAGAGCCCTTTCGCCGGCTGCTTCGATTTACGTTACGGCGTCGCGCGTGACCATGCGGGACACGGGTTCGCCAAGGAAGCTGCGATTGCCTGTATTGAGTATGCCTTGGGACGGGAGGAGTTCGATCAGGTATACGGCGTGTCGAAAGAAGAGAATCAGGCTTCGGTGGCCATATTGCAAAAACTCGGCATGACGCCCGCCCCAGACGCCCGTCTTTACGATGCGGACGGCCTGTTGACCTTCGCCATCAGCGCCGCCCGCTTTTATGAGTTGTATGATTGACTGCGTCAGTCCGACTGCGGCTTGTCAGGATGACTCAAAGCGTAACTGTAGCAGTCTGAAGCGCTGTGATTCCCCGCCAGCGAGCCGTACTGAGCCGTGAAATCCACAGGGCTCCCAACATGCTCATAAAGGTCGCGCCCCAACACGCCGGGAGGCACTTCAGGAACCAAATCCGTGGTATTAACGATGCGATAAGTGGGCACTCCACACTGGTTGTAAGCATTCACAAACTCAGGATCGCCCACACGAGGGCTGGCTAGATTGTAATGCCGCACATTTAGGTCGCCAGGCTTATAGACAGAGTGATTGATGATGTCAGGCGTCGCCAGTGTTGAAAGAGAAGAGCCAAGGCTATGCCCTCCGATCAGCAGGCTCTTGGGATTACTTACCTGCTGTAAGGCTTCCAAAATAGCCTGATTCATCGTGCCGTAAAGCTTGAGAAAGCCGTCATGGGCTTTGCCGTAGCCAAACACCTGCGGATAAGGACTCTGTCCGGCTTCTGCGTCGTCAATCCAGTCGTCCAGAGACTCCGTGCCACGAAACATCAGGTAAACATCTCCCGCATCCGTCCATGAGACAAAGGCGAAAGGCTCCGTAGTTTTGAAAATCCACAGCATGGTTTCCGCGCCCCAAATAGGCTGGCTGTAGTTCATCGCCGGCCCTTTCGGGGTCCATTTGAAATGATCTTTATGAGGTTTTTTCTGGTCCACCCATTGGTCGTACATGTCGTAGGCGGTATTCGCCAGGGTGGCGCAAAGTCGCGCGTCTTCCATCTGGAAAGGCGCGGGAGGGAAATACATCGGGATGGCGCTCATTCGTATTCTCCTGTGCTCCTTGGAAACAAAAGCCGGCGCATGCTGACGCCGACTATTGATTGAGCATAGACCAGATTACAAAGAACGATACGCGGACAGGTTAAGCCGTCGCTTCCTGTAAACGCCGGTTCAATGCCGGGAGCCGCGCCAACACCCCGATCACCACCAATGCGAATAGCAGACGCCCCCATAAAATCGCGGACATATCCGCGCCAAGCAGCATAATCACCAATGTATCTTCAATCAGACTGTGGCAGAGTCCCAGGAACCCAATCGTTAGAAATATATCCCGCCGCGTAAGGCGACCCGAGCGGGCTTCTTCGATCAATAAACCTGCGCCAAAGCTCAACCCCAGAGTAACGCCGATGACGGTTACGTTTGCGGCTTCGCGCCCGATACCCAACACGCGCAATACAGGAAACAACAAGGCATGCATCCACTTTTCCACTCCCAGCCAGCGCAGGATGCGTAAAAAAGTGAGCAGGAAGACAATGATAAAAAATATGCCGATCAGAGTTTTGATCTGAGCCACGACCCATATGTCCGCCGGACCTTCATCAGGCCGCCACAAAAAATGCGCAGGTTGTTGCAATAAGTCAGTGGCGCTATAGAAAAGATGCAGCAAGGCTCCGAGCGCCAGCCCGCCACCAACGCGAATCGCCAGGGTGGCTCGCCAACTGACGCCTGCGCTTTTAGCGACAGCGCCCTCCACCGGCAAAGCATGCCCCACCAACATCATGGCCCCCAGCACGGAGACCTGGGCTACGGTCAAAGGATCTTGCGCCGTGGCGTCCACCAACAACGCCATGCCGGTGTAGATATTGGTGAGCAGAACGGTGGACCAGACCACCCCCATTGATTCCGGCAATCCCACCAGGTTCATGACAGGAGATAACGCCCAGGCCAATAACTGGGTTCCTCCCGCCATATCCAGCAGTTTCACCGCCACCAGAGCGGGAACCGTGACCTTGATAAGCGTCCAGTAGACTTTAAAAATACTTTTCGCCAGCTCGACCGATTCCCGCTTTAAACGCATGAACCAACGGCTGTCAGAGTGTGAGGCGGACATGACAATTCCCTTGAGGTGCATAGATAGCCTGCTATTTTAAAAGTTAGGCGTTTAATTATTTCTTCTGTTTATCTATTTTCTTTTCATATAATTTGTTTGTTTTGAAAATTAGATAATTTTATTAACCCCATGCAACCAGATCGCATCGATAAGAAAATACTTTCGCAGCTACAGAGCGACTGCAGCCTGACCAATCTCGATTTGGCGGAAAGCGTTGGCTTGTCTCCTCCCGCCTGCCTCAAACGGGTGAAAAAGCTAAAACAGCAAGGTTATATTCAAAAACAGGTGGCGGTCCTCGATCCGGACGCCTTCGGGGCCTGTCTGCATATGGTGGTGGAAGTGGTGATGGAGCGAGACCGACTGGATCTGTACCAGCAGTTCCTGAAACGAGCAACCGCCGCTAAAGAGGTTAAGCAATGCTATCAAGTCACCGGAGAGGTGGACTTCGTGCTGGTGGTGACGGTGCCCAATATGACCGCCTACGATAAGTTCTGTAATGAAGTGCTGTATGCGGAGCCCAACATGCGCAAATTCCGCACGCTGATCTCCATGCAACGGCATAAATTCGACACCACTTTGAACCTGGACGCCATTCCTTCCTGACGGCGTCTTATTAATATGGCAATGATATTGGCATGTTAATAATCAGGCGCATGGATGCGCCTGCGCGGCTGTTCGCCGCGGGAGACAGGGCCTGACATGTGCAGGCCCTGTCGTTGCAGACAAATAGAAGGAAGCTATTTGTCTGCCTGATTGATAATAGCCAATAAAGACCGCAGCGGCGGCTGCGGTCTGCTCAGTAGATAAAGTCAGGCGACGCTACTGTGCTCCAAATACTGAGGTCCAGTAGTGCGGATAGTCTGCGGTTGATGTGCTGATTTTTTCAGCCCCAAGCTCTGTATAACTGCTTCTCATGATGTTGGCGCAATGTCCCGGACTTTTCAGCCATCCGTCCATGACCTGTTCGACGGAGGAATACCCGGCCGCGATATTCTCGCCAACCGTGCGATATTCATAGCCTTGCGCTCTCACTCTGTCGCCGACGCTAGACCCGTCAGATCCGGTATGACTGAAGAAATTATTATCCACCATATCTTTCGTGTGTTTGGTGGCGGCCTTGCCAAGCTTGCAGTTCCAGGTCAACGCAGGCGCCGCGTCGTAATAGACGCCGCCGCAACTGCGGCCCTGACTGCGGGCTTTGTTGTGAGCCGTCAACAGCTCCAGCTGCACATCTGACGGCCCTTCCCCGCCGTCGGCGCACTTCGGATCAGGATCGGGGTCGCCGCCGCTATCGGGCACGTAAGTGGCTTTCAGAGAAAGATCCGAGTACTGGTCATAGCCGTGCAACATGATGTGGTAGATCCCCTGTTGCGGCGGCTTGAATGTGCAAGTTTCTTTATTGCCCCATTCATAAGGCCGGCAGTCGAAGTCCGATTTATTGGGTTCGCGATTGAAAGCGACATAGAGGTCGGCGTCGCCTGAGCCTCCCCAGATTTCCACAACCAGGCTCAGTGACTTTTCTTCGACGTCAATGGAGTAGCTCGCTTCGCCGCCTCTATCGCCGGACAGCTTTTCAAGTGTTTCGCCATTTTTAAGGACATCAGCCAGAACAACCGGCGTAGAGCCGAGAAGGAGGATGAGAATCGTAGCGGTGAATACCAAATACAGTCTGTTTTTCATATGCAAATTCCTTTTTTGCTTATTACGCTCATGCGAGCGGCTGCAGTAGCCGCAAACACAAGTTTAGCTCAAAAAACAAACAGACTTAATGCAGATCAATAACCAAGACTAGGCGGGAGCCTTACCGCGCGCCGCGACCGCCAGGACTTCCATCGCTGACAGAAGCGTTAACTGCCCACTTTTCCAAAGGGTATCGATGTAGAGCTGATTGCCGGCAAGCAGTATGCCCGTATGAGAATTATGGCCGGACACCACCGCGTCGATATTTTTGATGGGCTCCGCCAATGCGGGATTCGTCAGCGCCGACGCAAAACGCGTCCGGCTCCAGACACATTCGTCGATATTGCCCCTTTGCGCCGACGCCATGAGGGACCAGTCGCTGTTGATCACATCGTTGTGTGTGACGCCAATCAGCCTGTCGCCTTTGCCTGGAACTTCTATCGCCAATGGACAGGACTGCTGCAGCAAATGCGCCCACGCAGTCAGTTGTCCGGTATCGTGATTATCCAGCCATTCGCCGCCGTTGCCGCGCTGCAGGCTGAGATCATAACGATCTTCATATACAAAGGCGCCGATCATCATCCACTCATGATTGCCCAGGCAGGCGTGAAACCAGGGCTCATGCAACAACTCTATACAGCGTTCGTTTTCTTCGCCGCGATCGATCAGATCGCCGACGCTGATCAGTCGATCTTGGTCGAATTTGAAGTCTATCGCCTCCAGGGCCTTCATCAGTTCACTGTAGTGACCGTGAATATCTCCCACAAAAAAGTCTATACCATCAGTATTTGGGGGAAGACGTTTAAAAAGTTCCATGCACATCCTTAAGCTGACAACCAGTCCTTATTTTAGGCTTCTGCAGTCAGGGTTTCTAACATTTATGCGAATTAAGGCGTTTTAACGAATAATGACGGCGCTAACGCCGTCATACCTTGAAGCTGGCGATGGCGGCTTCCAGCGTATCCGCCAAGGCTTTTAGTTCGCTCAGATTGTCGGCGGTCTTCTCGACGCTGCCATGATTCTGCTCTGCCAGTTGTGCGATTTCATCCACATTTTCGCTAAGCAGTTCGTTGGCCTGAGCCTGTTGTTCGAGAGCCGTGGATATTTCCGTCACGGAGCGGTTGACGCTTTCCGACAGGTCGCTGATTGCGGCGATGGCGTCTACCGTCAAAGTCACGCGTCCGGCGCTGCGGGAGGCTTCCTCTACCCCGGAATCCATACGCTTGACGACGGCCAGAGTATCATCTTTGATGCGCTGGATCATATCGGTAATCTCCACTGTCGAAGAGGCTGTGCGCGCGGCGAGGTTGCGCACTTCATCCGCCACCACCGCAAAACCGCGCCCCTGCTCTCCCGCTCTGGCGGCTTCAATGGCGGCGTTCAACGCAAGCAGATTAGTCTGCTCGGCAATGCCCTTGATGACATTAACGATGGAGTAAATCTGTTCCGATTGCTGCCCCAGGCTCTGCACAGACTTAGCCGAGTCCCCCACAAAATTACAGAGTCGGCGAATGTCCTCTGACACCTGTTCAACGATATCCTTGCCTTCGCTGGACCGCTGATTGGATTCCAACGACAGCGATCGCGCCTCACCGGCGCTGGCCACCATTTCATGCAGGCTTGCGGCGACTTCCTGCACCGCCGAACTCATGGTCGCAGTCGCGTGACTCTGGCGGCTGGAGCTGGTGACGATGGCTTCCGTGGTTTGCGTGATTTCCGCCGCGAAAGACAAAATCTTGCTTGCGCTGTCGCTGACTTTTCCAATCAGATCTTGCAGCGACTTCTGCATATTACGAATGCCTGCAAGCAAACTCGTCGCATCGCCGTCGTTGATCTTCACGTCCCGGGTCAGATCGCCTGCGGCGATAGCCCGCACGATATCCGCGGCGTATTCCGGTTCGCCTCCCAATTGATTCAATATCCGGCGCACCGTCATGACACTGAACACAATCGCCAATAGTTCAAAAACAATCACGCCCGCCAGCAGCGCGAATTTATGAGAAGAGAATCCGTCAATGCGACGCTGCAACATGTTCTTCAGCGCCGGCGAGGCTTGCTGATAAAGCGCCATGTTGCTCTCCACCGCCCGTTGCGCAGCGGATTTGAAACCGTTCACGTCGACATTCAGGCTGCGGCCGGTAATGTTTTTCTCCACAAAGCCAAGAAAATTACCGATGGCCTGGGTATAGCTTTCCACCGCCTGTCCGACGGATTTGGGCATGTCTCCCGCCGCATTGTTTTCATAGGCCACTTTGCTGTCATAAATCACTCCGTCCAGGTCTGATTGCAACAGACCGGATAAAACCACCATACGGGTTTTATCGTCTGCGCTCATCGAGCCGCTATTCATCAGCCCTGTCCCAAACTCCCGCATTTGCGCCAGTAAATCCAGACTATTGGGAAGCTTCAGCAGCAGTGCATCCATCACGTAATAAGTATCCAGATCCGGGTCGAGAATCAGGTTGGAGGTATCTCCCGCTCTGGCGATCAGCTCCCGCGCGGCGGCGATCAATGCATCCGCCTCAGCAGTACTTGGCGTCGTCCGCGCCTGCCCCCACACCTTCAACAAGTTCGCATATTGTTCCGCCGTTTTAAGCGCTACGCCAGAGCGTTGCTGCTCTTTTTCCAGAGCGGACATGGCTTTTTCTATGCGCGATACGATCTGCGTCACGCTGTTATTGGCGGCGACGGCGACTTTATATTCTCCCGCCTGATCCAGCAGGTTCTGCAAAGGATTGAGATATTCAACTCCAAGGATTTCCTGTGCGCCGAAATTAATGCGAATGTCCATTTCGTCCGACAGAAGATAGGTAACCCAAATCAGGGGAAGCAGCAACGCAACACCCGTTGCGGCCAGCTTCGTACGGAGCTTCATGTTGGCGAACATAAGCATCTCCCGACTTAATGGTCTGGCGTTGTTAGGTTTGGTGAAAGACCATTCATACCTCCCTGGCTTGATAGTCACTTATATTTCAATTTTAGCAGTTAGACGTAAAAAGCCCGTTTTCCTTGAAGAAAACGGGCATAAAAATATGCAAAACAACATAAATTTGTCTGTGTTCAGTAGCCTTGCACTGACTTTTGCGTCATCCAGGGCCAGGCTTCATATTTACGATAACGCGCCAGCGCTTTGCGTTCCTGCTCGCCGCTATTGAGGTTTTTGTTGACCTTGTATGCAATCCACTCGCAGTAGTCATCGGTGTATTCAATCGTCGAATAACCATGGTCTTTACTGTTGAACATGCGAATGTGCGGGTTGGTCAGCCGCACCGCCCCCTCACTGGTCGCATTCAGCAGAAAGTCTCTGACTTCATCGTCCGGGGCCTGCGCTAACAGCACGTCAAACAGGCCCGCTGACGTCAGCGAGGGCGTCATGAATTCAACGCCAACCTGATTGGAAAAATTAAACGGATTCAGATCCGCATAATTCTTCTTTACTTGAGACGCCATATAGGTGTGCAGATCTCCGGTCGCCACCACGAAATTATTGATGGAATTGGATTGCACTTCATTCATCAGCCACAACCTTTCAGCGTCATATCCGTCCCAGGCGTCCACATTGAATGGCAGCTTAGCCTTTTCACCCAGATCAATGCCCAAGCGTCCCATGTAAGTCTGGTTGCCCAACATATTCCAACGCGCCGTCGACGCCGCCATTGAGTTAATCAGCCATTCCCGCTGGGTCTGTCCCATCATACTCTGGTCGGGGTTATTGAGATTGCCGCAGCCAAACGGAACGTAACGCCCCAGAAACGCCTCTTCTCCGCATGGGTGCGGCGTTCGGTAGGTGCGCGTGTCCAGCATGTTCAGATTCACTAGATCGCCAAACCGGAATTGACGATAGATCCGCGTATACAAGTGCGGATGGGCGCGCCCCTCGTTGATGTCGATACGCGCAGGGATATATTCCGCCCAGGCCCTTTGCGAGTCGAGTTTGAGCTGACGTTTCAAATCCGCGTTATCGCCAAATTGCGGATCAGTACTGTAAGGGTGGTCCGGACATCCCAGCGTGTCCTGTTCATAGTCCCAATAACAGTCGTTGCAGGTTTCATGATCGTCAGTGGCGATAACCCAGGTATGATTCTCCATCGCCTTTTGCAGAAAAGGGTCGCTGCGATAAGTGCGGTGCAGAAAGCGATAGTCCTCCAGATTCATCGCCACGGGGAAACCGCTGGGAAGCTCTATTTTACGGTCTTCGAAGGGCAGATCCTGGAAGCGGGGATCGCCAACGCTCTCGTAAATAAAATCCCCCAGGTGGACCACATAATCAATGCTGTTGTCGTCGGCGACGTAGTTCAGTGCGCCGTAATAGCCGTTGGTGTAGTCCTGGCAGGTCAGCAACGCCAGCTTGACGCTGTCCACGGCCTGCCCTACTGCGGCGGCGGTGCGACAGCGTCCTGTGCGGCTGAATACGCCCCGGTACTGAAAACGGTAATAGTAGTAGCTATTCGCTTCCAGCTGGCCATCCAGGTCAATTCTCACGGTATGGTCCCGGTCAGCGCCGAACTGTTCGCCTCGCACTTTGCCTTCCAACGCCAGCAGAGTGAAACCAGGATCAGCCGCCACTTGGAACGTCAGACTCTCGCCGGGGTCATATTGTTCTGAACGGATGTGAGTCCACAACATGACGCCGCTGGCGGTAGGATCGCCAGAAGCGACGGACAGATCGAATACAGCGGAAGGGTCGGTTCGGTTGAGCGGTAATGGAGCTTTATCCGGATAAGCGGCGCGGCTTAGACCGGCCAGCGCTTTATCCGCACTGAAAGTAAGCAAGAACGGCGTGGCGGTCCCTGCCGCCATGAGTGACAGAAACTGTCGTCTGTTATAGTCAGGCACTCTGGGTTCCTCTTCTTCGGTTTTTGTTAAATGGTGAAGCCGCCAAAGCGAGACAATGCTAATGAAGCACTGTTAAAACTTCGTTAAAGCGTCTTTATCCAAAGAAGAGGATAGTTGGCTCCTAACCAGCCGGCTGGAGCCGAATACTCAATGGCTGGGGGTAATCTGACGCACGCCGCCGCGCTCGTCAAAGGTGAGCGTGAGTTCTCCGTCCGCCCGGGAGCCGTAGCAGTAGGGCCCGTCCTCACGCAGCTTGAAGCCTTCCTGGCGCAGGTACTCCAGAACAGGCGTTTTCTGGCGTACGGAGAGACGCCGCAACGCCGTTTGCAACACCCGGCAGATAGCGTGCAGTCCCAATTTCGGCAGATCGTCGGAGTGCTCCACCAAGACGCAGCCATGCAGTGTTTCCGTGAATTCCCATACGTCGAATACATAATCGTGATTCAACACGCCCGCCGCGATGGAAGACACCACCACGGGCTCAACAGGTTCGCAAACCCCTTTGATAACGCCCCAGCTTTCAATTTTAGCGGCCTCCGCCCAGGCCACTAATTGCAGGCTGGCCTGTATCACTGTTTCCGGCAACGGATTAGGGCTCGCCCATGCCCAGCAAAACGAGCGACTGCCGGTCGCATAGGTGCCGATGAGCTGAATGCGTCGCCGCGTATCGCCGTATCGAGCGACGCCTTCGTAGAGGTTGTACTCCACCGGCGATTCACAAGGATAAGCAGTTTGCAGCCGTTGGTAACGGCTTATCTGAGGAAGCAGGTAAAGTTCTTTCAGCGAGTCCAAAGTGACCTTCGCTGTCGCGTCCATTCTGAAGTAGTCCATTTTTTCCATTTTATTTTTCCTGACTTTTATAGCTCATACGCTTTTCCCTGGCGTTGAGATCAAACGGTCCACATGCTCCAACCACTCTTCAGCGTCATCGTCATACGCTGGCGTAGTCGTACTGCCCGTCTCCAAGGTGGCGAGGATCACGGTTCTAAATAAGCGACTGGGAAGAAAATGTTCCTGTTGGCGCGCTTGCGCCCGAGTAGGCTCAAGAGCGTCAACATCGGAGGAATTGTCCGTCACATTAGACAGAGGGACATCGTGCGGGTAGCACGAAGACAACGGATGAGTTATATCGGACGCCATAGCGCCCGGCGCGTAGGCGCGTCGTTTACCATTCATTTTTAGCAACTTTCCTTGTAAAAACGATTCCAAATATGGAATTTAGCCCCTTGCGCCATCATTTGGCGCCAGTTTGCTAGGGTATGCCAAGTGAATGCATTTAGCCAGTCCTGACACTCTTACAAGCTCTTAACATAGCGTGAATCAGAATCCCGATTTTTCAAGTTTTGCACACCGCCAAACCAATGCCACGACAAAACGGAAATATCCAAATGGTGATCTAAACAATGTCGTTGGGATCTGACGGGAAAGAGTCTGACAGGCGCAGTGGAAGATATGCGTACGACGCAAGGCATGCTTGAGGGCAAGTACTTCGTGCTTTTCGCTGATTAACATAAAAAGCCCGGCTCTGAGGCCGGGCTGTATTCATCTATTACTGATTAAAGTTGAAGAAAACGCCTGTTAGCATGAAATCGCTGCACTTATTGCTATTTCCAGGGCGAAGGATAATAACCCTCCCTCCTTCGCGTAAATCGGTAAGGGCGTTGTAAGCAGCGTCATACAAGGCTTCGCCCTGACTCACATTGCATGCGAAGCTTCTATTGCTCTTTGGGTCATGCCCGTAAAAGTGGATAGAAGTCCCCGAGCGATGAGCAGAAATTTGCCCGCTGTTCTCCGCAGCCTGCTCCCCGATTTGAGCGCTCAACATAACAGCATTATTGAGCCAGTCCCCGACCTGCACAGCTCCGTTAGTTTGAGCCATCGCCGTCGTTGCGACTGAGCATACCGCCGCCATCATTAACGCTTTACCAAGATTTTTCATACTGATATTCCTTTATGATTGTTTACAAGATTGGGGACGCCTGCATCGTCAGCGCGCCCTGGTTGATCGCCGTGGATATTTCATCCACCAGCGCGTCGTACTGAACCGGAGTCAGGGTCCGTTTCAGTTCGAACATCCTGCGGTTGTCTTCCTGCCCCCAGGCGCCGGCCGATACGGCGCCTTCCAGTACAGACAACCCTCGTTGAAAGTTTTCGTCATAAGTAAGCGCGGGACGCTCTTCCTGCGCCGTAGAACCGTTATCGGACAGGCTCTGACTAACCGTCGCAGCGGGAGCGCTGAACTCCCTGTGTCGAGACAACAGCTGCTCCAATCTGGCGATCTGTTGCTCCAACGCCTGCACGTCACTGGTGAACTGTGGAGAAGGCTCTATCACTGCGGCTGGCGGTGATTCGTATGCGATAGCCTGTACTGGTTGGGTCTTGGCTTCCTGAGTCCGCGTCCAGAGCAACCCGGTTTGCAGACACTCCAGTACCAAAACGCCTCCGAGCAATACCCAAGTCCGTTTCATTGTCGAAATTCCTCCCATGTTTTCAGCGCCATGTTCTCAGCGCCATGCTTGCACCCCCTGGGCGTTAAGCCCTCGCTGGGTCTCGTGTCGTCATGGGTTCAGAATATCGATATGAAAGGAGCTGGGATTGTAAAAATCCGGCGCCATTTCAGCCCGCCGGACGAGTCTTAACACAATGAAAAAGCAAGGGCCTGAAAGGCGTTAGGCAAGTAGCTGAAGAGATGAAATAGAAAGGAAAAACGAAGAACAGGGTCTTCATAAGCCCGTAGCGAGACGAGCAAACCATGGAAAAAAGAGTTCCAGAGGAAAGACAGCCGCATGAACATTGCGCCCATGCGGCGATAAACTTATATCAGAATGCCAATCCAGGTGAACATAGCCAGACTCAAGGCCACCAGCACCGCTGCGGACCCCATGTCTTTGGCGCGTCCGCTTAACTCATGACGCTCGGCGCCGATGCGGTCGACCACAGCTTCAATGGCGGAGTTGATCAACTCCACGATCAGCACCAGCAAGACACTGCCGATCATCAATATTTTCTCCACCATCGTGACGGACAAAAACAGCGCCAGAGGAACCAGTATCAAAGCGGCGACCATTTCCTGACGGATAGCGGACTCATTTCGCCAGGCGGCGCGCAGGCCGTTCATCGAATAGCCCGTCGCCAGGATAATGCGTTTTAGGCCAGTGGCGCCTTTGGGCTGGATTGAAGAGGAGGAAAGATTTTCGGACGAATCGGTCATGGGACTGACGGCTCCTACTGCTGAATACTCACTACTGAATGCGGTGACAGTATAGTCACAAAGCCGTCCGGGGAGTAGCTTGGGCGTTACTTTGTCAGGGCCCGGCCGGCAACAGCGTCCCGCAATGTTAACAAACCTCCGTGCAAAGGGAGTTCCCGATAACGAATCATCAAAGTGGGCGTGTGGGCGATATGCTCTGGTAATTCAGATATCGCCAACTCTCTCGCATAAGGCGACTGCTCCACCACCCGCCGCGGCATCAGCGTGCATCCCAATCCTACCGCCACGCACCCCAGAATACCTTCCAGCGTCCCCAGCTCCATGACCGAAGCAATCTGATGGCCGCATTCCCGCTGCCAGGCTAACGCCCGAGCGCGGTAGACACAGCCTTCGCGAAACAAAATCAGAGGTTCCTGGAGATCGACTTCGCCTTTCGCCGTCACCAAAACCAGTTCTTCCATCAATACAGGCTCCGCAATCAGCATGGGATGATCCAATGGACCGCCGATAAAGGCGCAGTCCAACTTATGGCTCAATACGCGCTCAATGAGTTCTGCGGAGGTCGCCGTCTGCACTTGCAGGTCCAATCCGGGGTGTCGGGATCGCACTTTCTTCAGCGCGGCGGGAAGCCTGACTGCGGCGAAAGTCTCCATGGTCCCGATGCGCAGTTCGCCCGTGGCCTCGCCCGCAGAGCGCACTGCCGCAGCGGTTTGTTGCGCCATTTGCAGCAACTCCTGCGCATGCTTTTGCAATACCCGACCTGCGGGCGCCAGTTCCAATCCACGCCCTTTGCGAAAGAACAGCTGCACCTCCAGTTCCTGCTCCAGACGGCGAATACGGGTGGTCACATTGGACTGCACTGTATTGAGCCGACTCGCTGCAGCGAGGATGCCGCCTTCCTCCACCACTGCGAGAAAGGTGCGTAACGCGACTAGTTCCATAACCATTCTCCATTAGAGAACATTTTCTTCTCAATTATTCGATTGTTTTGATATGTCGCATTATTTATCTTCTCTCCCAGAGATACAACGGGAAGTGAACCATGAGCGCACAACTATCCATGGGCATACAACTACAGCGCTTGCAAGTGCTGACAGCGGGCGTACTCAGTCTGATGCTGATGTTGGGCGTGGCGCGCTTCGCCTACACGCCATTGTTGCCGGTCATGCAGCAGCAGGCGGGACTGTCGCCTTTCGCAGGGGGCTGGCTGGCCAGCGTGAACTATCTGGGATATCTGTGCGGCGCCTTGATCGCCGCCTCTATCAGCAGCCTTACTCTGAAAGACAAGTTATATCGCTCAGGCTTACTGATCGCCCTTATCAGCACCGCCGGCATGGCGCTGTGCGAAAACGTCTGGCTGTGGGCGTTTATGCGCTTCATCGCCGGTCTGAGCAGCGCCGCAGGTTTGTTGATCGGCTCAGGTCTGATCATGCACTGGCTTATTCGCAACGGTCACCGCAGCGAGTTAGGCATTCATTTCAGCGGCGTCGGTCTGGGCATTCTGTGTTGCTCTCTTGCAGTAGACCTTATGTCTCCTTACTTAGGTTGGCGTGAGCAGTGGGTGGCGCTGACCTTATGTGGAGTGTTGTTCGCCGTCCCCGCCTGGCTATGGCTCCCCTCTCCCACCACTGCGGGAGGCTCTCAGCATGAGGAGGCGATGTATGACCGGCCGCCCTCGCGTCTGTATATGGGCATTTTCATGGCCGCCTATTTTTGCGCCGGTGTGGGATATGTGGTCAGCGCCACTTTTTTAGTGGCCATTGTCGATCAGCAACCCGCTTTACAGGGTCAAGGCGCCTTCGTTTTTCTTCTTGTGGGCGCCGCGGCGGCGCCTGCCTGCATACTTTGGGATTTGCTGGCGCGGCGCATCGGCGACATCAACGCTTTAATCATCGCCGCCGCCTTGCATGCTCTGAGCATACTGGCTCCGACACAGGGCGGCCTCGCCATGGCGCTGCTTGGCGGCGCGCTTTTCGGGGCCACGTTTATGGGCATTGTCAGTTTAGTGCTGACCATGGCGGGACGCTTCTACCCATCACGCCCCGCCAAAATGATGGGCAAGATGACCCTGACTTACGGCGTCGCGCAGATCCTTTCCCCTGCTATTACCGGCAGACTGGCGGAGACAGGCGGCGATTATGCTGACGGCCTTTATCTGGCCGCAGCGGTCATGGCGCTCGGAGTATTGCTGCTTCTGACGCTGAAAAGCGTTGAACAAAACGAGCGCCGTCAGGCCCTGTCATACACCTGACTATTTGATTTAACCATTCAATCCAAGAAACGAGAGCCACCATGCCCTACGTCAATATCAAAATTACTCGCGAAGGCGCTACCGCAGAGCAAAAAGCGGCGCTGATCGAAGGGGTTACCCGCCTTTTGCAGGAAACGCTGAACAAGAATCCCGCCACTACTTTCGTGGTTATTGATGAGGTGGATACGGACAACTGGGGGATCGGCGGCGAATCAGTCACGGTACGCCGCCAACGCGATACGGGCTGACAGTATAGGGATGCGCTCAAGCAGGCCTCTCCCCGCTTGAGCGCATTATTAATATGGCAATGATATTGGCATGTTAATACTCAGGCGCACGGATGCGCCTGCGCGGCGGCCAGCCTCGGGAGACAGGGCCTGACATGTGCGGGCCCTGTCGTTGCAGACAAATAGAAGGAAGCTATTTGTCTGCCTGATTAATAGCGCCCGGCGTATTCAGCCTACGCTATTGCAACAGCCACACTACTGGCGCCGCCAAAATGGCGAGGCTAAGCAGGACAGCGACGCCAACGCCGGCGGCCGCCCAATTCGACGCCAGCTCGCCGCCGCTCTCACGATGCCCTTTGATCGCTTTGCCCTGAAACAAGTTCGCCAACTGCAGCATCACCATAATCTGTGGGGCGAAATACACAATCTTGGGCACATGCCACTCCGCCGGAACCAGCAGAGCGGCGATAATAACGCCTATCGTCGCCGCCAACGATCCCACGATCGCCTTGCGGGCATGGGACTCCTTACCGAGCTTGCGAAAATTCTTCGCCAACAGAATACCGCCAGCCAGCGCAGACCCCAGAAAGGTCGCTATGCCAATACCGGAAACTTTATAAAGTTTGTGTTCAACAAAAGAAGAGACGGGTGTTTTTTGTGGGTTTTCCATTAAAAGATCTCCTTCACCGCCCGACTTAGACAGCCGACAAGAAGGACACCCAAACTTGTTAACCGCACGAGGGCGGGCTGTATCGATTGATAGCATACCCCGAACGCGACGCGCCCGGACACTTCACAACGGCCGCCAGCGCTACTGTTAAGAACAAGGCGACACTCAAACGAAGCCGGTGATGAAGAACAAGAACTCTCCCGTTCGCAGCGGACCTTCCCTGAATATCTCTTATCCTTAACGACTTCGGCGCCGCAGGAAGCACTAAAATTCTAGCCCCATAAGCCCTGTTGCGATACCCGCGGGACATAAAAATTTTATAAAGAAATGAATCGTACAAAAAAGGCCGCTCCGAAGGACGGCCTTGATCTAGTTCAGCATGCCGATGGCGTCATCGCCATGGCGCACATCAGGCTGGCTTATTGGAAAGTAATGCCCCAGCTGTCAATGTTGCCGGTGTCGCGGTTGGCTCTGTCGCGTACTTTCAGATTCCAGGTTCCTGCGGAATCCTTCGCGCCCACGTCAACGGTGTAGGTCTGGTCGATGTCGTCTGTAGAACCGCCAGTACGATTGTGCAGGTTATAGACCGTTCCATCCGGATGCACCAGATCCACGATCAAATCGCCGATATAGGTATGCTTGATCTTCACCGCCACGCTCACGGAGCCGGAAGCGCCGCTGCGGGTGACCGCAATCGGACTGCTGACGCCAGTGGCGTTGTTGTCCGGGATGCTGACGTCGGTGTCGTTCTCATAGGAATCTGGATCTGTCGGCGGCTCGCCGCCATCGCCGAGAGACACGGTGTAGTCTTCCACTTCGCCGTAATTGAAGGTTCCGCATGCAGACGGCGCCGCGTTATAACGCATCGCCACACGCATGGTGGTCTTCTCAAAGGACGCGCTCGCCGGAATGGTCAACGTGCCGCTGGCGGGTGATGAGGAGGCGGAACCGGAGTCGAAGACTTCTTCGCCGGCGTCGTCAAAGTCGCCGTCGCCGTTCAGGTCGACCCATGCCTTGAAGTACTCCTTGTACGACTGGCCGGAGAATGCAGGCGTAAAGGTGACGCTGTTGCCGCCTTTCACCAGGGACACCACTTCGCCGCCCTGGGCTTCAGTAAAGTCGCTGTATTTGGACGCGCCGGAAGTCTTCAGGAAGCCGCCGACCTGAACGCTGGAAATCCACTCATCGCTTGAGCTGTTGCTGGCGGCGTCGCAGTATTCCGCAGGCGGAATAGTCGGATCGCTGTCGATAACCAGAAACACCGCGCTCACCGCACCCCAGGCGCCGCTGGCGTCTTTACCGCGCACATAGACGATGTGCTTGCCTTCACTCATACCGGTTGTGTCGATCACACCGGTGACGCCTTCCGTCTTCGAGTTGTATGAACCGTCAGAAGCAGACAGGGCGACAGCCTGAGCGCCGTTGGCCCAGGGCGGCGTGTCAACGTAGTATTCCGCCGCCGTCAGGTTCTGCGTGGACTCAGTTCCATTGCTGTTATTGAAGCGCGTGTCGGTGACGGATGCGCTCAACGTCACCTGCGTACCCGGCTCCACGCCGCCGCTGGAAGCGCCGCCGCTCAATGACAGACTGGTGACGTCCGGGCCTGCTGGCGTGATGTAAGGCGTGCGCACGACTTTCGCCGCGTAGATCAATGCGTTCAGGTTATCCGGCTTGATCTTGCTCTCATAGGTGCTGCAGCTCTGGAAGAAAGACGTGCCCAGTTCGAAGGTGAACGCGGCGACGCCCAGTTCGCCATAACTGATGCCGTCGCTGGTGCCGTCGGTGGGATAAAGACCGATGGACTGCTGCGGCGAGTAGCCGTTGAAGAACGCGAACTTACGTCCCAGAGTCTGTAATGCGGTTCCGTTAGGCGCCGCCTGACTGGTGTCGCCCCATGGCCACAATACCAGTTCGCTGTAACTGTGAATGTCCAGATGGATACCACTGGTGTCGCTGGGCGCCGGGTCGTTTTTACCAGGGCCGCGACGATCCGGCCACAGGCCGCGCACATACCCTTCCAACGCCTGAATTTCCGGCTCTGAGCCAGCGCTGGGGCCGCGATAGGTTTCATTACACTGGTTGCCGCTGGAACCTTCGCCATTGGTGCTGTTCCAACCGAAGGTGAAGTTGCGGTTCAAGTCCGCGCCGCGACTGTTGCTGGTGGAGCCGCAATAGCTTTGGTTAGTATTCTTTCTCCAGGACAGGCCGGTTTCCGCTTTTTTACGTCCGTCCGGGTTGGTGTGCAACATCAAGTGCACTTCGTGGTTATCCATGATCCAGGTGGCGTCGGCGTTGGTTCCGTAGCCATTAACCAACCAGCGCGCAAACTCCAGCGCCAAAGGCGCCGTGGTGTACTCACGGGCGTGGATGGCGCTGTTGATGAACAGCTTGGGTTTGTCGCCGCTGGTGTTTTTGTTGGTCAGTTTCAGAACGCGTATATCGAAACCGCCAGTCCCCTGCTTCTTCTGCCAGGAATCGCCAACATCGATCCACTCCGCCAGCTCTGGATGGCTGCTGGCGAAGCCTGCCGCCGCCGCGAAAGTTTCTTCTACGGTTTCATAGCAGGGGTAACCGGGAATACCCGCCAGCATGGCCTCCGAACTCGCTACCGAACCGTTGATCGATTGCGCGGAAAAAACGCCAAGGCTGCTCAAGCCCTGCATTTGAGTAAGAATGGAGTTGCGCTGTTCGATAAAATCCGTCGCCGTTTCGAAGGTAAAGCCGAAATGCTCCAGCTTTTTCATTTCCTCCGGCTGCAACTGCATAACCAGATAACCGTCGTCGTAATGGGACTCCAGCATCTGGGCATGAAAACTGATTGCTGCTTTGCGAGCGATATCCTTATTAGGGAAATAGGCTTTATAAATGTTGTCCGACGCCTTTTCCTGTTCGAGCAGTTGAGAGACGTCGTGGGCGTGTCCAGGGGCGGCCAGTGCGGAACAACTTACCAAAGCGCCCGCCATGAGAGTGGCCACAGATAAGCCGCTAGCTTTCTTTTTCATTGTTATTTCTCCTTGGAATCCAGGTTCCCGGTGATTTATTTTTCCCTTGTAGGGAGATCGATTTGATTATTATCAGCGCCCGGGTAATGGGCGGCGCGGTCCGTTACTGCAATCGACGTTCCACTGAGGCTGTTAAAACGCATAATGTGTCAAAATCTATCCAGGCCGAAACTGGCCTTAGAGATTAAGCCTATTTCCCGTTCATCAAATTTGAACAGCGTTAAACAGCCTAGATTAACGTAGAAGCTAAGCTGTTTAGTGTCAATCCAGAAAGGTTGAGCTACTGCTTATTCCTGATAAATATAAGTACAATCCGCAATATCAAAAGCGCTACTGAGACGAGAAAACTCTGATTCAGGTAATCGTAAACCGATAGGGAAAACTCGCCAAAAAGGGGCGCTTTATGCGACACATCACACCATTTTGCCGCAAATTAGGGCATTTTTTAGCGCCGTTCGCCGCAACGGCCATTCTCTCAGGCTGCGCACAGGCCTCTCCCGCCAATACAGGTAAACCCTTACCTGGACTAGAGGCCCAGGCCCCTGGCGTTTATCGGGAACTGCGCGAAATCAAAGGCCACTTCAACGGTGGTCAATGGAATGAGGATGTAGATAAGTGGCAGGGCAAAAAGCATCAGGTCATGCAGGTTCTCGGCGCCAAAGTCGCGTCGGAACGTCTTAACGCCACACACACCCAAGAACTGATGGGAGCGCCAGACCGCACCCTCAAACCAGGAGACGAACATTTCGACACCGTCCTGCGCATGACAGAGTGGAAGGGCAAGCCGCAAGGTTCACTATGGGTGTACGACTGGCGCGGCGCTCACGACCAGTTGGTATTCGCCTTCGATGGTGAAAAACTGACGGCCTCGGGCTGGCTATATAGTTGGGAATAGTCGACAAACATCATTTCCCAGGGCGTCCGCTAACGACGCCCAAAACGTACTGTCGCAAATTACTGACGCTTAAGCTTTTGATTTATAAGACTTCTTATTTTCGCCATCAATCAGGCGTCGCAAAAAGGGGACGTTTCAGCGCAGCGTTCCCGCCCACTCCCTTCTCCAGACAATAGCAACCAATTGATATATAAGCATTTCTATTTCCTGGCGCCGAATTTGTCACCTCTACTGTGAGCGCACCAAAGCGCATGAGGAACCGCACCGGCAGGGATTACTACAGGAGTACGAAGGCCAGCATTGGATAGGGACAAAGTTCACTGCGGACTATTTAAAGATTTCACAGGATCACAGAGAGGTGATTAACATGAACAAACTGAGCGCACTTGCACTGTCATCATTTTTGGTCGTTTCCGCCGCCTACGCAGAAGGCGATATGGGAGCTTCTGAAAAAATGCCGTCCGAGCAACAATTCTCAGCTCTGGATGCTAACCAGGATGGCGTGCTTGATGAATCTGAAGCCAGCAGCAACACTGAGCTGACCAACAACTGGGCGTCTGTCGATATCGACAAAGACGGCGTTGTCAGCCCACAGGAATATTCCATCTACACTGGCGAAGCCACCGCTTCAGGCTCTGAAAGCGAAGAGCAAATCCTGGAAGAACCGGTAACTGAATAAGTTACCTTAACCTCAGCTGAGAGATGGCTTTTATTACCCAGGCCTGCAGGTTTCGCCTGCAAGCCTGGGCTTGGGTCCAGCCGCCGATGCGGCGGACCGTTTTAACAGAGTGCGACATCCGTCAGGGCTGTCAGATATCAACGACAACTTCTCCGCTTCGGTGTAAGCGCCCGTTCTTGTCCAATTGATAAACTTCAAAATCCCGCGCCAAAAACAGATTCCCCGAATAGACTGACGCCGCTTCCCGCTCAATATCGAGAATGGAGGCGTTTTTGTTATTCGTCTTATCCAGATAGCGGGGACTGAAGTGGGTAAGCACCAGACTTGGCAACGCCACGGACTCAGCGAATTGCGCCACAGCCAGTGCGCAACTGTGCTGCGGGCCCTGCCCGACTTTTTCCGCCACGTCATGGGTATAAGTCGATTCGTGCACCAACGCCTGGGCGCCAATGCACGCGTCCCTCAACAAATCCGGCTGATCATTGTCGCCGCCGATAACCATGCGTCTTGGCGCTCGCGCACTCAACAGATAGTCCGCGCCATGAATCTCAGCGCCATTATCCAGAGTTACGCTCTCGCCTTTTTGCAGGCGCCCCCAAATAGGGCCTGGAGGTACGCCGTCCGCTTGCAGCCTCGCCACATCCAGCTTCACCTCCACATGCCTTTCAGTAAATGAAAAAGCATAGGAAGGAACCCGGTGAGACAGCGCATGGGCGCGCAAGAGGAAGTCTGCATCGATGAAATCCTCCTGCAGCAGTGTCGTCACCTCAACAAAACGCAGCTCATAAGTGAGGCGGAGTTGCGTGGTTTCGATCACCGCATTCAAAAACGCCTCCAGTGGCTGCGGGCCGATCACAGTGAGGGGGTCAGTGCGTCCACTCATGCTGGCGCTGGCCAACAGACCCGGCAATCCATAGCAATGATCGCCGTGCACGTGGGTAATGCAGACGCCGCGCAACTGCTTCAACGTGTGTTTGCAATGCAACAAACGATGCTGCGTCCCCTCGCCGCAATCCAGCAGCCACCAATCTTTGGTTTCAGCCATTTTGATGCAGACAGCGGACACATTACGCGTTTTAGTAGGAACGCCGGAAGACGTGCCAAGAAAGGTGAGTTCCATATAATCAGGCGCTTTTTAAAGTTACTATTTTCTGACAGTTACAAGAAAAGTATTCACTCATAAAATCAATAAACAACCTCACTTTTTGCGGCAGGTACTCGCGACTTTGGTACACGCAATAGATATCCAGATTCGGCGGTTGGTAATCCTTTAAAACCGTTACCAGACGCTTCTCACGCAGGGCTTCATTCACGATAAAACAAGGCAATTGCACAATGCCTTTCCCACTTTCCGCCAACTTGGCGAGAAAGATGCCGTTGTTGGATTTGAACCGTCCCCGCACATCCACGTAGCGCACCTTATCATTTTCCAAAAAACTCCATGAGTTGCGCCGGGCCAAAGAGAAACCCATGCATTCATGGGTTCTGAGGTCATCGGGACTCTCCGGCAGGCCGTTGAGCTTCAGATATTCCGGAGAGGCGCAAGTGACCAGCGCGGTGCCGCCGATGCGGCGCGCAATCAGGCCCGGTTCAAGCTCGTGGGCGATGCGGATGGAAAGGTCGAACGCCTCTTCCACCAGATCCACGCGGCGATCCGCCAGCTCCATATCCACTTCAATGCTGGGATAAGTAGACATGAACTCCGCGATGACCGGCTCCAGATGCAATAAAGAAAACGCCATCGGCGCGCTTAGACGCAAAACGCCTTTGGGGCATTGGGTTTGTTGGGAAAGATCGGATTCCGCTTCATCCAAGAGAGAGAATACATTTCGACAGGCTTCCAGAAAGCGCTCTCCGGACTCAGTAAGGCTTAACCGGCGCGTCGTACGATGCAGCAGTTTCGCGCCCAGACTATCTTCCAGTCCCGACACCAATCGCGTCAGCACGGGCCGGGACAAATCAAGAATGTCCGCCGCTTTCGCGAAGCTGCCATGATCAACGGTGGCGACGAACGCACGCATTGCCTGAATTCTATCCATCCGGATTTCCCCCTTAGTATTGTTTCGTTTTTAGAAACAATTAATTTCAGAAAGGCGAGTTTATTCCGGTCAATGGTATCTATAAAGTAGCCATCACACAACGATTGAAGTCAAAACCTAGAGGAGAATCTCAAATGAAAACTTCAAAACTTTTTTCAGTAGTAGCTGCTTTATCTCTTTCCGCAATGGCTGGCGCAGCAAGCGCTGAATCCCTGGCGGATCGCCGCGCTGAAAGCGTTCAGGACGTCCCCACCCCTAACGCTCACTACAGCGGAGACTACCGCTTTGAGCAGGGCAAGCGGATTCCGGTGGTTAAGTCTACGGACGACAAGAAAGTGATCGACGGTCAGTACACCGGCACAGTGAAGTACATCCGCGGTGAAGTGGTCGAAGAGTCTTGAGAAGCGGAAGGATAAAGTCGTCGGCGGATAACCGCCATCACGGATGACGCGTATGGCCGCCCCACAGCGGCCAGGCAAGGAGCGAAATCAGGGCGAGGACCGACTCAAAAACGGGCTCCCGTCCCTGAACCGTCGGCAGCGATATTCCTTCTCTCCCAATAGGAATATCGCATCCTTTCTTCTCTCGACGCTTTTAAGCGCTTGAAGTCCCGACCCGATTACATCCACTAAACCAGTAAATTGAAGCTCAGGACGACTCGTCCGAGCCAACGATCTCCGCATACGCTTTTCGCGTCGCGTCTTCAACCTGGCCGTCAAAACAAGCGAAAATCACTTGCTCGACCTGGGGATTGTACTGCAGCCCTGCCGCCACCTCCCTCATTGCAATTTGGCAAGCCCTGGCGAGAGGAAAACGATATACACCGCAACTGATGGCGGGAAACGCCATAGAGGTGACGGCATATTGCTGCGCCAGACGAAAGCACTCCTGATAACAGGACGCCAGCAGCGCGTCTTCATTTGCGTCGCCGCCGCGCCAGACCGGTCCGACAGCATGAAATACCCATTGCGCCGGCAGGTTATATGCTTTGGTGGCTTTGGCGTATCCCGTTTCGCAGCGTCCCAAGGTGCGGCATTCCTGCAACAACCCCGGCCCCGCTGCGCGATGAATGGCGCCATCCACCCCACCACCACCGCACAGAGCGCTATTCGCCGCGTTGACAATAGCGTCAACCTGCAATCGGGTGATGTCTCCGCGAAGGATATCGATTCGGTCCCGCAACATCGTTGTCGTCTCCCTTTTCTAATCGCCTGCTCGGTTCTGAAGGCGGGTTTAGACTGACCTTTCCGCAGCCTGCGGAAATTCACCGACAAAATTTAATTCAACACCCAAGCCGGATGGATCGCGCAAAAAGATCTGTGTTTGCCCCAGTCCGGGAACAACCTCAACCGAGTGGCTCAGGCAATGTTCCGCGAGCCGCCGCAAGGTCTCCGGCAAACCGCGACAACGCAGCGCCACATGATCCAGATACCCCGTCGTCGGACTATCGCTGCCTGCGGTTTCTGAGGCCGTCAGATGCAGAATCGGCGCTTCGCCCGCATACAACCAGAAACCTTGACGCCGAAACCCGGAGGGGCGCGGCCCTTGTCGCAATGCCAGCACATGCAGATAAAAGTCGCGCACGTTCTCCAAAAGGGCCAGCGGCGCCGTGATGTTGATATGGTCCAGTCCCGTTACTTCCATGAAATATCCTTGATTTTATTCCGCGAATGCAATGCGCCTTCCTTCGTCGCTGCTTTGCTGCGCCAGTTCGATGATGCGGATAACCTGCATCGCCTGCTCTGGCGGTACGGGATTATCCGCTTCACCGCGAATCGCCATCGCCAGTTGCCGGTAGAAAAGCTTGTAATCTCCGGCTTGAGTCGCCTGCGCCTGAGAACCTTCCGCGTCCGTCACCAAACCATGACAATGCCCCGGCTCCAGCCCCCAGTTAGCGCTGTCTGGAGTCTGTCCATCGCGCAGCGCATCCTCCTGCGGGTCCAACCCGTGCTTAATATAGCTGGCGCGGTCGCCATGCACTTGAAAGCGAGGTCCGGGCTGGGCCGTCAATGCGCTACCGTGCAGAATCACCTGAAGCGGCGCGTAATCCAGCACTACATGGAAGTAATCCACCGCTTCCGCGCCAGGGCGCTGTTTCAGAACTTGCGCCGTCACGGCTTTCGGCGGGCCGAACAAACACAGCGCCTGATCAATCAGGTGAGATCCCAGATCATACAGCGAGCCGCTGCCCGCTCCGGGCTTTTCGCGCCAACGATCCCGCACTTGGGGACGAAAACGGTCAAAATGGCTCTCAAAATGGTAGAGATCGCCCAGTCGACCACTCTCCAACAAGGCCTTTACGGTTAAAAAGTCTCCATCCCAGCGGCGATTGTGATACACGCTGAGAACAAGATTACGTTGCGCCGCCAGTTCGCATAACGCCCTGGCCTGTTCGGACTCAGGCGTGAACGGCTTTTCCACCAGCGCATGCACGCCAGCCTCCAGCGCTTGTCGCGCCAGCGGATAATGCTCAACGTTAGGCGCCGTGATGACGACCAGATCAATATCCTGTTGCAGCAATTCCGTCATTGTGCGGCAATGCGCCGCTTCCGGCGTCAATGACTGCGCCAGTTCCTCACGCTGGGTCAATACGGCGCTGACTTCAAATTCAGGCAGGGCTTTAAGAAAGGGAAGGTGAAAGGTCTGGCCGGAAAATCCCAGGCCAATCAAGGCGGTTCGTAGCGGACGCATTGTCCTCTCCATCAACTTCGGCTAAAACCGCTTTATACTGCAGGCGACAGTCCTTTGTCACCTTAACGCAGAGTAACGGCCGCTGGCGGCGTCGCATTAAGTACGGAAACGTCCCACCAGCGTCTTCAGGCCGCCGGCCATATTTTCCAGCTCACGGGCTGCGGTAGCTACATCCTGCACCGCGCGATTGTTGGTTTCCGTCATGGTGGCGATCTGCTCCACATTGCGCGCCACATCGGTACTGGCCTGAGCCTGTTCTCGCAGCATGAGAGAGATATCGCTGAATACGTCCATGACCTGTTTGGCGCTGTTGCGAATGCCATGAATGGAGCTTCCGGCCTGTCCCGCCAAGGTAGCCCCCTGCTCTACTTGCTCCACGCCCCTGCTCATGGTTTCCACCGCCTCCAGCGAGCCTTCCTGAATCTTGGCGATAGTCGAGGTGATTTCCCGCGCCGACTCGGTGGTGCGCGCCGCCAGACTGCGTACTTCATCCGCCACCACGGCGAAGCCGCGCCCTTGCTCGCCAGCCCGTGCGGCCTCAATAGCCGCATTCAACGCCAATAGATTGGTCTGTCCAGCGATGGTTTCTATCACCATGATGATGGAAGAGATTTGTTCGGATAACTCTCCCAATGCGCCGATAGTTTCAGAAGACGCTTTCACTGTCGTGGAGATACGCTGCATCTCCTCTCCCGCCCGCTCGATCACCACCGCGCCGTCTTCCGCCGTATGGAATGACTCCGATGACAGGCGCTGCGCTTCGTCGGCGTTTTCCGACAGTCTGTCAATGCTGACCGTCAGCTCTTCAATCGTCGACGCCATGGACGAAGCCGCCTGACTTTGTTGCGTTGAACCCGCCGCCACTTGCTTACTGGCGTCAGATAACTGATACGAAGCCGAAGCCAGATCCGTTGCGGTGGAGGCGATATCCTTAACAATATCGCGCATATGCCGGTGCATGATGTTAAGCGCCTTTTGCAGTCTGCCGGCCTCATCCTCTCGATTGACTTCGATATCACGGGAGTAGTCGCCTTGCGCCATTTCCTCCATCCAGAATACAGCCTCTTCAAGCGGCTTGCCGACCATGCGCTTGGTGGCGAACCAGATGACGAAGGACAAGATCGCGACTATCAATACAGTGGTCAGGATCATGACGTTCAGCAGCCAGTCGCTGGTGGCGGAAATTTCGTTCATGGGCATCGCTGCGGCGACAACCCAGCGCAGCTCGGGCGCTTCCTGGAAAAACGCCAGATAAGAGCGTTGCGCGCCACTGGCGTCTTGGGTTGTGAAGGTAACCTCTCCGTTATGATTCTGTAGCATCGCGGAGACCGCCTGCCCAAGCCCGTCCTGCCCTACGACGTTTTTGCCTTCCAGTGAAGGGTGCAGCAAGAAGGTTCCACGGGCTTCGCCTTTATCGGCGTTGATGACGAAGAGTAGCCCTTCCTCTCCAATTTTCTGCGAACCGAGTTGCCGCTTCAGATTGGCCAGAGAACTGGAGAACTCTATGCCAATGTAACGGATGCCGACGACCTCGCCGCGGCTATTTTTAATCGGCGTATAGTTGGTAATAAAATCGCGCCCGAACAACGTTACCTTGCCAGTGTAGGCCTCGCCGCGCAGGTTCTTTTCATAGGCGGGGGATGAATGACTCAGCAGTGTGCCGATGGCGCGAGAACCGTCCTCCTTCTTCACGGAAGTCACCAGACGCACAAAATCATCGTCCCGCCGCACAAAGATAGTCGCATTGCCGCCGGTGGCGCTGGCGAAATTATCAACGGCCGTATAGTTACCGGCCAACGGGGTGTCGCCGGAGTACATCTGAAACACGCTTTGCCCCGCAACATCCACTTTCTCCCCGGCGCTGATACTAAACTCGCCGGGGAAGGTAAGACCAAATACTTCCGAAAGGCGTACAGCCTCGTTATCCAACTCTTCACTGTATGCTTTGGCCGCCATGTGAGCGGCTCCAACCAGGTGTTGTAAGTCTGAGCGGGTGAGTTGGGTGACGGTTTTGTCAACCGAGTGAATCAGGAAAAAGGAAGCCACACCTAGCACCACCGCAATGCACAATGCCACCACGCTGGAAAGGCGTACTGCTATAGACCGTCTGAACATGGCGTCCACCTCGAATTTTCTCAGGCGTATTCATCAGGCTGTCCGCAGGTCCTTCTGCTTTGGCAGATCAGAATCCAGCAGGACACGCTTGGGTTCGGAAGGGATACTATTTACTTACTACTGTTTAAGCGGTGTGAATTCCTTTTTATGGGGAATTGACCGTCTTGTCCTTATAACGTCATTCATTCTGCAAAGGCGCCGCGTTTTGTGACGCCTATCACAATTTATAGAGGCAAAGCGGAAAATTTTCGAGTTATTTTCTGTTACCTAATACGCCGCTTCGGTTTCCTTTGTCAGGAATTTGGTTGCAGCCGTTTGGAGAAACAGACAGACAAATCCGTATCCCGATATTTCCCATAAACCTCAGCAATGACATACCCATGTTTACGGTAGCATGCGATCGCCCGTCGTCGCCGGTCAGATGTCGCAGCGCCTGCGACAACTCTCCCACCAGCATCACCGCCATAGGGTCTCGCGGCGAACAAAACCAAATGTCCTCAACAGCAGTCATCTACACTCCCTGACTTCCCGATGACATATAAGAAAACGAGCGTAGCACATCTTCGTCTACGCTCGTTGTTCCTTTTATTCTACTAAGGCTGGTTATTCCAAAAGGTTAGGTTTTATTAACATGGCAATGATATTGACATGTTAATAGTCAGGCGCATGGATGCGCCTGCGAGGCGGCTAGCCGCGGGAGACAGGGCCTGACATGCGCAGGCCCTGGCGTTGCAGCCAAATAGAAGGAAGCTATTTGGCTGCCTGATTAATAGCAGGAAACGTTCTAACGCTGATAGGTCGCCTCAATCACCGCTCTGTCCAACATATTGGCGTGAATATAATAGCCAACCAGCGCGTTGGAGCTATCCGAGGGCAAATCAATTTTTTCCACGCCCAGCGCATATACCTTAAATTGATAACGATGAGGCTTGTCGCCCGCTGGAGGGCAGGCGCCGCCGAATGCAGCGGAACCGTAGTCCGTCTCAACCTGCAGTGCGCCCTTGGGAAGAGCGGTTGAATTCTCCACGCCTGCATTGCGTTCCAGCTTATTGACGCCGGCGGGAACATTGATTACTTGCCAGTGCCACCAGCCGCTGCCAGTGGGCGCGTCCGGATCATAGGCGGTGATAGCAAAACTCTTGGTTCCCTCTGGCGCTCCTCGCCACTCCAGCGCTGGCGACTGATTTCCTCCGTCGCAACCAAAGCCTTTATATTCCTGCTGCTTCGATAGCTTGCCGCCGTCCGCCACATCCGGGCTGGACAGAGTCATCTCCGCATGAGACACGCTGGCTGCTAACAGCCCCAACAATGCCGCCGTGGTCGTTTTCATGGCCGTCTCCTTATAGTCAGACTGAGTTAAATAACAGGCTTTCAATCTACCCAAAAGAGCCCTCCGGCGTTCGCCTGAAAACGTCAAAAGTTCGCCTGATGCGTTCAGTTTTGTTTTTGCGCCCTTGTGTGATTACTGGTTGCGTTTTATTGAAATTCGCCAGTCAGGCGCTTCAGGCCCGCAAGCATTTTCCACTTAAAATTCCTGGCAATCGCCTTTAGCGTCAGGGGAATGCCTTCCGTCACACCGTCTCAACGCTTACTCGCCTCTTATACAAATCGTTTCATTTCGCGCTGTAATCGCATTGTTTTCTCACAGTAATAACGCATCACACCAGGGGCGTCGCAATTCGTTACGGTTTTCAAATTGTTCAGGCGCCGGATATTACGGACAGTAGCCTTACCTCCACGGAGGTTCTAACGCTTCATTGACGCGCCCGAAGCCTCGGTTTCAGAGCGACGCAATGTTCTCAATACAGTCAAAAGGAGATGGATCATGACTGAACAGACCGTATATGAAGTGGTTGATCAAGGAAAAATGGATGCGCTGAGAAAACGGCATGCCTGGCTGGTGGAGCCCATCTACCGCGCCAGCGACCATATCACCCGGCTGCCTTTCTTCACCTGGGTGCGAAACCTTAACGACGCCAGACAATTCAAACCTGTGGCGGAGCAACTGTACTATCATTCCGCCACCTTCCCCAAAGTGCTCGGGCTGATGCTCGGAATGACGTCTTTACGCAATAACCCGATGATGCCGTTTTACGCCAAACATGCTTTCGGCGAGGCGGATCATCATATGCTGCTGCGCGACTGGATGTTGCAGCATGGGCTTATCCGCAACGCTTCCGAGCTGGATAACGTCATCACCAGTCTATACACCAACGCCTGCGTCAATATGGCCTACCAACTGGCGATCGAACAGGACCAGGAGAAATGGCTGGTCGCCATTAATAGCGGCATCGAGCGCTGCTCCAATGATTTCTTCAAGGTCGTGGCGCCTAAAATGTACGAGCTGAACGCCGGCCATTGTTACTTCGATATCCATGTGGAAGCGGACGAACACCACTCCATCATGGGTCTGGAATATCTGACGTCGTTTCCGGAAGACTGCGATCCCACCGACTCACATCGCGCGAAGGTCCTGCTGCGCAAAGCGCTGGAAGGCGTCTCGCTGTGGGGAGCGATGCTGCACTCGTGGATTGGCGTGGACTACCTGCCCCGTTTCGATGACGAAGGAGAATTGATCAATCCACCCGGGTCACAATTCAGGCTGCAATAACAGGCAAGCCGGGGGCTTTAACTTCAAATCGGAACAGACGCATTCAGGACAGGAGGAATAATCTGAACAGCCAGGAAGGCCGGGGGCAAAAGGAGCCGCCCCCAAAGCGCGCATGCATGATTTGCTGCTATCGCCCGCCAGTGCTTAGTCGACACTCACTCTCGGTCTCTTCGCCAGAGCCTGGATATTCTCCACTCCCAACTCCATCTTATTGCGGGCGGAAGAGTTTGCGGAATGCACCCGAATCAGCGGCGGATTGAAACCCCGCATGGCTACCGCCTCTTCAATCCAGAGCACGACGTCATAACCGGTTCCCCGCTCATCGTCTCCAAGGTCGTGATCCAGACTGATCTCGACCACATCCCCGGTCTCCAGCAGCGCGATGGCTTCATCCGGCCAATAGACCCGGGTCCAGCCTGGGGGCGTTGGACGCTCATCGTCCAGATAAACTTTATATGCCTCACTCACGTCAAAATACCCTCTCCTAATTCCTCCAGCCGGGTTTGCCTCAGCTCACTCGGCGTCATGCCAAAACGCTGCTTAAAACGCTCGGTAAAACGGGATTGCGACTGATACCCGCATTGATCCGCAATATGCGCGATCGGCAACAGCGTGGTTTGCGCCAGATGCAACCCAATGCCCAAGCGCACGGACTCTAACAGATCACGAAACCCCGCATTCTCCGATTGCAGGCGACGGCGTAAAGTGGATTCGCTCACCGCCAACAGGCGGCTGATTTCCAACAGGCTCCAATCTTTTGCCGGTTCCTGCATCAGGACCTCACTCACCTTACGCCGCCAGGACGCGCCGGAGCGGCTTTTCAACAGAGACCCGTAGCCCCTGGCGTACAGTAAATGCGCCAGTTCCTTGCGCCGCAACGCCCACAACTCCGGCGGACTGACGTCTATCCAGTTAATCCACTGATTGAGAAACTCCGCCAGCGTCCGGTCCACTCTGGCGATGGCTGCGCCGTCTCTGTCCGGGGGCGCGGAAACAGGGATCGCCTCCAGATCAGATGCGCAAAAGCCAATCACTACGGCGATATATTCCCCTTCCGGCAGATTCATGAATTGCAGCTCGATTCCCGCTGGAGCCAGAATAAATTCGCCCGACCGACACGCCAACTCCGGCTGCAGGCTCAGCACCTTGGCGCCCCGCAGCACGATGATGAGACAGGGGTCAATAAACGGCACGCCATGCAGGTTCTGCGGCTGCAGACACCGATAGACGCTGAACGGCAGCATGACGGACTCTTTTTCCTCACGCTGCATCAAGCGAATCAACTTTGGCTGCATTGTTTCCAGCAACACCTTCGTCTCCCGTTGTGATAAGTCGTGATAAACAGTTTGTTTCCGCCAGTCAGTTAAATGCGAAACTCCGTCCTGTCTGGCGGCGCGCCTGGACCTGTTTCTATCATTACATTTATTCCCGTTTATCACCTATCTAAAACACGTCAGTCCATTGCGTATTCCTATCGGTATATCTACGAGGCAAAACTGTCAGACAGAATAATGAAGCATAAAACCCTGGCCGAATACAGCCCGCAAGCCAGTTAGCCCACCGTCGTCCGGCTCTCGCCATGGAATCCCCCGTCAGACAAGAATCCGCGCCCGATGTGGCGCTTAACAAATCATGAACTATCATTACAATAAGCTCACAAACATTACATCAAAGTGTTATAAAATTGCGCCTTTCATATAACAAATCGGGCGCGCGGACCAAACAGGCAATCAGCCGTATGCCGACGCAGAGCCCAAAGACTTGCCACAGACAAGTCGTCCAAAAAAATTGTAGTAATCCATCTGACAGAATCTTCCGTTTATAAAGGGTTTTTTACGGACGAATTCCCGGAATTGATTTCCGGAGTTTGCGTGTGGGTTATTGTCGGTAGCAGCAGCTTGGAGTCGCTCGCAGCCGGAACAATCACAAACCTGGTTAATAAGGCCGGCGCACGGGATGCATCCGGGCGCCAACGAAGCGTTTTTAAGTAAATAGAGGTGATATTTGAATATGAGATCCAAACTGGCTTTTTGGACTTATATGCTACTGGCGGCCCTTGTCAGCGGTAAAAGCTTGGCTGCGGAAAAGCTGCATATTTTTACCGAGAACTACCCTCCCTATAACATGTCTCTGAGCGGGCAGCCTTTCGCCCACAAAGAAGAAGAGATTGCGGGATTGTGTACGGAGATGGTTAAAGCGCTGCTGAAGCGTACGCCTCTGGAGTATTCTCTGAAGCTGCGGGATCTGGCTACGTCCATGAACCGTTCCAAAAACAAGCCCAACCACGCCATTTACTGCGTCTCCAAAACCGACGACCGCACCCCCTATTTCGAGTGGATCGGGCCGCTGGCGGAAATCAAGTGGACGCTGTTCGCCAAACCGGGCTCCAACCTGAAGCTGACCAGCCTTGATCAAGCTAAAAAATACCGTATCGGCGGTTACAAAGGCGACGTCATGAGCAACTACCTCATCGAACGCGGCTTCAATGTGTCCACTATCGCCAACGACAGCCTGAACCCACGCCGCCTGGCGCTGGATCAGATCGATCTGTGGGTGACTGACGGACTGTCAGGCCCTTACGTGGCGTCGGAAGTGGAAGACATGACCAATCTGGTCCCTGCCCTGGTGTTCAAAACCACCCCGATGTACATGGCGATTAACAAAGAAACCAGCCCCGAAGTGCTGAAAGCGCTGCAGGCCGGCTTCAAGGCCATCACCGACTCCGGTGAAGCCAAATCCATTACTGACGTTTACATGCAGTAAGCTGTCGATATCCGGGACGCTCAGCCGTCCCGGATAGGCAGCCGGAACTCGGACGAGCATGGCGGCGCCTGACGGTAGGTATATTTATTACCTCGATTATTAAGCGGCCCGCCGCTATGATTGCGCCGAATTTTTACCCTCCCCTTACTTACGAGTAAAAGGCGCGCCGTCTATGCTTGAGTTCCATGAATACACCAAGATTCTCATCGGCCTGATGGCCATCGTGAACCCGGTTAACGCGGTTCCCATATTCGTCGCCTTCACCTCCAACGTCAGCGGAGCGGAACGTAAGAAAATCGGCAAGTCCGTGGTCATCGCCGTGGGCCTGATTCTGCTGATCTCCATGCTGTTAGGCGAATACCTGCTGAGCTTTTTCGGCATTACGATCAACTCATTCCGGGTAGCCGGCGGCATCCTGATCCTATTGATGGCCATATCCATGCTGCACGCCAAAGTCAGCGCCACCGTACACACGGAAGAAGAAACCGTGGAAGAAGAAGGCCATCATCACTCCGTCGCTATCGTCCCCCTGGCGATGCCGCTGCTAGCCGGGCCCGGAGCCATCAGTACCGTGATTCTATATGCGCACAGGGGAACTGACGCAGCTCACTACGCCTTGGTAGGCGTGGCGATTTTGATACTCTGTCTGACCTTATGGCTTGTGTTCTCAATGATTCCCTGGTTCTCCAGCCATCTGACCAAGACCCGCATCAATATCTTCACCCGCATCATGGGTCTTATATTGGCGGCGATCGCCATTGAGTTTATCGCCAATGGCCTGAAAGGCCTTTTCCCAGTTCTGGCCTAGGGTTCGGGAAGTTTTGCAGGGCGCGGGCGGGCACCCGTCTCCGCCACGGCAAAAGAGTCATTATATGATGCCGGCGTCCAGCGACGCCGCCACATACATGCCAAACTCTTCGCACTGCCCGACAAACGATTCCTGAAACGCCCCCCGACAGATCAAAGGCTCTCTCACCGCACGCCAACGCAGGCCGGTGACAATGCTCTCTACTGCGCGCCGGGTTCCCGTCCCATCATGGCCAGCGCGGATGTATAACGCATAAGGCAGTCCCTGGGTTTTCTCCAGACAGGGGTAGTAACAGCGGTCGAAGAAGTCTTTCAGGGCCCCGCTCATGTACCCAAGATTTTCTGTCGTCCCCAGGATAATTGCGTCGCAGGCCAGCACATCCTCCGGCGAGGCCTGCAACGGAGGAACCCATGTCGTTTGCACTGTTTCGATATCTTCATGCTCCGCGCCGCGCACAACCGCCTCAACCAATCTTTGCGTATTGGGAGAAGGCGCATGCGCGACGATAAGCAAGTGTTTTTCAGCCATATCCCATTCCTTGAACGTCTTCTGTCTACTGCCCATGATTGGCTTATTCGCCGTCGCCTGCAACGGCGACGACGGGCTATTGCGACATTTCAGCGCTTAGAGGTTAATATAACCAAGCCGAACCGCCCTCAGGTTAATGTTTGCGCAGATGGATCATTGCAATAATCAGAGGTTGGCCCGCACCTGAGGCTATAATTTCCACAGGACTGGAGGATACCGATGCGCCGCGCCGCCGGAGCGTCCGCTATCCCCAATAAACCGACCCACGCCGTCCTGGACATCCGGCGCTGGTCCGAACAGCAGCAACTAAGACAAATAAGCTACTGCGCATTATGGATGTATCTCGCTGGAATCAAATACAAGAACTGTTCGAAGCAATCGCGGACCTATCCACAGAAGAACAACGGGCTTATCTGGATATTCATTGCCAGGACAACGAGCTGAAGAAAGAAGTCCTGCAACTGGTGCAGGCTGATGAACACGTCGACGACATCCTCCCCAAGCAGTATGACATCGCCTCCGCCGAGGCCACATTGGTGTTGCCGAAGATGCACCCCGGCGTCATGGTCGGCCCCTACAAGATCATTCGTAAGATCGGAGAAGGCGGCATGGGCTGGGTGTATAAGGCGGAAGATACGCGACTTGAACGCTATGTAGCCCTGAAATGCCTGGCGCCTGAAGTCGCGACTGACGAACGCGTCCGTTTTCGCCTGATGCAGGAAGCCAAAGCCATATCCCGTCTGGACCACCCTAATGTCTGCGTCATCCACGATGTCGGCGCCATGAGCGATGGCGGCATGTATATCGCCATGCAGTACTATAGCGGCGAGACCTTGGAAAATGCGCTGACCAAGGGCGCACTGGCGCCGGATCAGGTGGTGCGCATCGCCAAACAGATCGCCTACGGGCTGCAGGCGGCGCACCAGCGGGACATCATTCACCGGGATATCAAACCCGCCAATATCCTGCTTTCCGAAGACGGCATCGTCAAAATTCTGGACTTCGGCATCGCCAAGCTGTCTGGCGTCGATATCACCTTGGGCGGAGCCCGTATGGGCACCTTGCGCTATATGTCCCCTGAACAACTGCAAGGCCGCGACATGGGACTGCAGACAGACGTCTGGTCCGTGGCCACCTTAATTTATGAAATGCTCACCGGCAGGGAAATGTTCGACGGCGAAAAATCCTCCACTGTATTGCACGCCGTCATGCACGAAGAGCCGGACTACAGTCTGGCGGTTTTTCAGGAGTACCCGCTATTCAAGCGATTATTGACGGCGATGCTGCATAAAAAGCCGGAAAAGCGCCTCGACTCCATGGGCAAAGTACTGCAATGGCTCACCACTATTCAGCCTATCGCTCAGGCGGGGGCCAAAAACAGGGCGCGCCAGGATCAACGCATTGAGAATCAGGAAGCGGTGGTGAAGGAGGAATTGACGGATTTGTATCTGTTGCGTCTGGCCGCCGCCCTCACCGCACATGTCGGCCCGGCGGCGCCGAAGCTGATTCAGCGTTATGCGTCTACGTCAGATAATCGGGAAAGTCTGATCAATTCGCTGGTGGGGCATATCAAGCCCCAGTACCGGCAAATTGTTAGTCAGCAACTGAAGGAGATAGCGCTCTGACCTGAGCGCCATGATTAGATTTTAAGCTCTTTCACTAACCAGGCTTTGGCGAAACGCAGGTCCCTTTCCACCGTGGAGAGGGATACTTGCAAGTACTCTGCAATTTCTTCCTGAGTCATGCCCCCGAAGAAACTCATCTCCACGATACGCGCCTTGCGCTCATCCACATTGGACAGTTTTTGCAGAATGTCTTCCAGATCAAGCAGATCCGGCTGACTGCCGTCATCGCAAATCTGCGCTTCGTGCAGCGTCACCTGAATGTCGTCGCCGCCGCGCTTCTTACGCTTCTGCGCGCGGGCGTGATCTACAAGGATGCGACGCATGGTTTGCGCCGCCACGGCGAGAAAGTGAATACGATCGTTCCAGGCGACTTCCGCATCCACCAAATGCAAATACGCCTCGTTCACCAGTGCGGTGGCCTGCAGCATGTGTCCCTGACGCTCGCCAGCCATATAACGCCCCGCGATGGTGCGTAATTCGCCGTGCAAAGATTCGATAATATGATTAAGGGCTTGCGAATCACCGGCCTGCCAATCGGCCAGTAGCTGAGTTACGTTGCGTGAGCCAGCCATAGTCTTTAGTCCTGCTGAATTCGGGGGAACATGCATTCCCTATGCTGAAGAATCTTGTTTATTCTTGGTATTTTAGGGAGCTGAGGGGCGGCTAGCAAACTAGATTTTCAGACAGCGCGATCCTTCGCGCTAGTTCCACTGCTCGTCAACGGCTTTCAGCAGTTGCGGTTCTTGCCAAGTGAAATTGAATGCGACTTCTTGAATGGCGGCGTGCGCTTTTTCCTGCTCGCCTGTTTTTTGGGTAACGGACTTTTCGCTGCCGTTCTGCATTAGAAATACTTGGAACATCACCATCATTAGCGCAAGCAGGGCTGCAAAGATGTGTGCTTTCATTTTCTTTCCCTTGGGCCTGAGGGGCCTTAGTCGTATATCAGGGTCTTTACTGCCTGTTTTCCCTCTAATAAGCGCCCTCAAAAAGAAAAAGCCGTCATCTTTTCGTCATTTTTTATAACAAACCGCCTATGTCCTCTCCATTTGAACTCAAGGACATAGGCATTCGCAGCCGCTAAAGCGATTTAAGCTCCCGCTTTAATATTTTCCCGGTAGCCGTCATCGGCAGACTGTCGCAAATTTCCAGCAAACGCGGGTATTTATACGCGGCCATTTTGCTTTTACACCACTCCCTGATCTCCTCTGCGTCAGCCCTGGCGCCCTCTTTCAATATAACGAAAGCTTTGATCTCCTCTCCGTACTGGGAATCAGGCACGCCCACCACCGCCGCCAGCGACACAGCCGGATGCGTCAACAGCGTTTCCTCCAGTTCACGGGGATATACGTTATAACCTCCACGAATAATCATGTCCTTCAGGCGATCAACGATAAACAGGTATCCGTCTTCATCCATATACCCAATATCGCCAGAGTGGAACCAGCCGTTGCGTATGGCGTCCGCCGTCGCTTCGGGTCGATTCAGATATCCCTTCATGATGTTATGCCCACGGATCACAATTTCTCCCCGTTCTCTGTGGGCGACCTCTCCACCTTTCTCATCCACGACCTTTATGTCCACGCCCCAGATAGGCACGCCTACTGAGCCCGGCTTACGTGGGCGATCCAGCACATTAAACGAGGCGACCGGCGACGTTTCGGAGAGACCGTAACCTTCCAGGATCGGCACCTGAAACTTGGCCTCAAAGCCGCGTAAAATCTCTATGGCCAAAGAAGACCCACCCGATCCGCACAGCCGCAAGCGATCCCGAACCTTCGCAACAACAGCCTCCTCCAGCTCAATGCCGTGCAGCAACGCCCAATACATCGTGGGAACGCCGCAGAATACGGTAATGTCTTCCTGCACCATAGCCTCCACCACGGCTTTAGGGTCAAAACGGGGAATCAGCACCAGTTTGTTACTGTTGTAGAAGCCGCCGCACATTTGCACAGTCTGACCAAAAGTGTGGAACAGCGGCAGCGCCACCAACTGATTGTCATCCAGACGCGCTTCGCTGAGCCGCGCGAATTGCGCAACATTGAGGAATATATTGGCGTGGGTCAGTTCCGCCCCTTTGGGTTTACCGGTAGTCCCTGACGTGTATAACACCACCACCGTGTCATCCGCCTGGGTGACGATATCCGGCGCAGGCTCATCCCCCACCATGAGTTCGTCGAACAAAGCCGGCATGTCGCCTTTCACCAAGGACGATCCGCTGGGCATCAGCCAGAAGCGCTGGCAGTCGACGACAGCGTTAAAGGCCGCCAACCCTCTCGGTCCCAAAGGCATGTCCGGAATTCCCTCAAAGCAGATATACGCCCGCGCTTGCGAATCACGCAGATGATAGGCGATTTCCTCTTCGCTGAGCAGAACGTTTAAGGGGACAACCACCGCACCCGCCTTGATGATGCCGAAGTATGCAATAGGAAAGAAATGAAGATTGGGACAGCTTAACGCCACCCGGTCTCCGGGCAGAATACCTGCCGCCAGCAAATTATTGGCGACCTGATTCGTCATGCGTTCAACCTGAGCGTAGGTCAGACGAACGGCTCCGCACACCAGCGCCTCCTTTTGAGGGTGACGTTTGGCGCTCTCAGTAAGAATAGTGGCTAAATTCAGCATGGATTCCCTCCGCAAGTATTATTCTTGTATAGGCAGACGCTTATTCATCATAGTCCGGGCCGCCGCTCACGGAAACAGCCGGTTGGGACAAAAACTGGGTCAGTCCGCCCTATCCGCTTGCGCCTCCGTAGACTACCATCCAACAGAATCGCCAGCGACGCCTTCCCCTCTTCCCTGCGCCGAAAATTAGAGCCATTTCCAGCAGACCGTCTCCCGTCAACACAAGTTCGATGGACAAGACTGGCCGATTCCCAATTACGAATACCTGCGCGTGGGCCGTACGCTGTCGCTCCTGAGCATGAATGCGCTGGATGCATAACTAAAGAAGGGACTGGCTGGCGCGCGCCTACGCAAAAGGCCGCCTTGCCAGAAGCATGGAAAACCAGCGCCTTGCGCAACCATTTTCTCTCGATAAGCTTGAACGCTGTTTGCATCGGCGGACGGACCAACTGGTCGCCAATAGCGAATTCTGGCGACATTTACAGACTCTGGACTAACCGGAAGACTACATCAGTCTACGCCGGAGGCTGGGTTTGGCCGCCGTATTGCGGCCGTCGATCAGTTGGCGCGTTAACGTACTGAATGACGACGACTGTTTATTTAACCCGGATAAAACGTATGCACAACCACTTCCGGCGGACAATTAAAGCGCACCGGCAGTAGCGAACTGCCGGCGCCGGTGCTGGTGTAGCCGTCCATATCGCGCCAGCGCCAATTTCCTCTGCCGACAAAGCGCGGACAATCCGAGTCGAGAGTGATCGCAGTCCCGCCCGGCAGGCACACCTGGCCACCGTGTGTGTGACCGCACAACATGAGATCCATGCCAGCGTGCGCCGCTTGTTTGAAGATTTCCGGCGTATGCGACAACAGCAGGGTATAGCAGGACAGATCCAGGCCCTGCGCAGCCATTTGCAAGTTGTCCACGCGATAATAGTGAGGGTCGTCAACGCCCACGATCTGAATTTTCTCTCCCCCTCTATCAATCAGCGCGGACTCGTTCATGAGCATGCGATAGCCCATATCCTCCAAAGGCGGCAGCATGCGGATACTGTCGTGGTTGCCGAAAATCGCATATGCCTCGCCCCGTAGTCGTTCGCGCAAACGCCGCATTCCCTCAAGAGCGCCCTCTTCGGGACCATAGGTCTGCGCCCGATAATCACCTGTGATCACGCACAGGTCATATTCCAGGCTACCGGTTATCTCCAATAATCTGGCGGTGATCGCCTCATCCATATCGACATGAAGATCGGTGAGATGCAGCAGGCGAAAGCCCTTGAACGCTGCTGGAATCTTCCTGTGCCGCACAGGATTGTGAATCACTTGAATGTTTCTGGCGTTGCGTCGCCCCCACTCATACATTCCCGCCAGCTTGAACGTCCAGCGCATCAGGGTTTGCATGGAATACCAGTTTTCGGGATGGAAAAAATTAATACCCCCACCGCCGAACACACGTTGAGCGTGATCCTGCTCTATTCCCAGGCGCTGGCGCGCATGCACAAAGCCCAAGCGCTGCTCCAGCCTCGTCAGTAAATCCGCGTCATCGTGTATTTCAGTTTCTGGAATGGAGCGGGCAAGCGTCCGGTTCACATCGCTCATGAAAAATAGTGATCCTTTGGGTTGATCCGCTATCGGCCGGATAACTTATGACCAATGTGAACTAAGCATAGTCGAGAAAGGACAAAAAAATCGTCTGCAAGAGGCATTTCGTCTGGGCTCAAGTCTCCGATGGAGGTAAGCTACCCGCATTCCAATGCTAATAGTACTTATGACCGATTAGATTATTACAACAGACAAAGACAAGACCATCACGCTGGAGACATCATGAAAGTATTGGTAACCGGAGCAAACGGACATATCGGCTCCCACGTGGTACGGCAACTACTCGACCAAAACCATGAAGTGCGCGCCTTTGTGCGCAAAAGCTCAGACTTGCGCGGGCTCAACGGGCTCAAGCCGGAATTCGCTTACGGCGATGTCAAAGACCCTGCCGCCATGGAAGCCGCCGCCGAAGGTTGCGACGCCATCATTCATATGGCTGCGGTGTACAAGACCATCGCCAAGTCCATCGAGGAAATCGTCGAGCCGGCCTTGCAAGGCGCAGAAAATGTATTCAAGGCCGCCCATAAACACGGTATTAAGCGTGTGGTGTACACCAGCTCTGTAGCCTCCATCGGGTTTTCCTATGACCCACAGGCATTGCGCAGCGGCGAGGACTGGAATGACGACGCGCAGAACGCCTATTACGTAGCCAAGACCCGCAGTGAGAGAGCCGCGCAGAAACTGGCCCGCGAATACGACATTCACCTGGTGGTCATCTGCCCCGCTATCGTGTTGGGCCCGAACGACTATCGCATCACTCCCTCCAACCAATTAGTGATGGATTGGTTGAACGGTTTCGGGCAAACCTACCCTGGCGGCTTGAACCTGGTGGACGTGCGCGACGTCGCCGCCGCTCATGTCGCCGCGTTAAGCAAAGGGGAAAACTGCAAGCGTTACGTCGTGGGCGGAGAGAATATCGAGGTTAAGGAAATTGGCGTCGCCTTGAAGCGCCTTACCGGCGTCAAACCGATCCACCTGCCAACTGGCCGTGGCCTCACTCTGACATTCGCCCGCGTGGTGGAGACACTGTGCAAGCTGTTGCACATCAAGCCGCCGTTTACCTACGACTTGGTTTACGAGGTAGTGGGACGCTATGCGTACTATGATTGCAGCGAGGCGGCAAAAGACCTGGGCGTTGAACCTCGCGACGCGGAAGAGACGCTGAAGGACTGCATCGCCTGGCTCCTGTCCCAGAATAAATTAAAGCCTCGCGTCGCCGCCAAAGTGGCGCCAAAAATCCCCACGCATCCCGCTTCCGCTTGAAGCGAAGCGGCGACTGTTCCGTATAGAAAGTAAGGCTGTCACGGCCTTACTTCCATCTACTCCCTAGCCCCTTACCGCGCATCATCCTGGTTAAATTTTAAGCTTTATAGCAACACTATATATAGTAGAGGCCTGATAGACGTATTTTTACTATGCAACCTTTCTGTCATATTCGCCGTCAGCCCAGAAATGCGGCGGCCAAAGGTCTGATTAAGAGCTATTTCAAGCCTCCGCTTACGCCAAAATGATTTTTTTCTCAAGCCTTCACATCACATTATATAGTGCTATACTTTGCGGAAATCGCCATATATAGGGTCAGAGTCGCTAACAGCACGCATTCTGACAGTCAAGTCTCCGATGGGAGTCCCAACCTGTAAAATGGCGCGTTCTCTCCAGGGCCGCAAAGGCCCGGACATACACAGAACTTCATCGGACACCAGGTTTTTCACAACCTGCCGCACAAGTAAGGTGCACAACATATTGTGGTCGCCAGTTTTTGTAACGCAACACAGGAAGTTTACCTTGCGAATCAGTCGTATCTCGCAGCGCTATCTGGAATTGGCGGTCTGACCAACAACACTGCAGTTTTAAAATAAACCTTGTTCGGGGTTAGAAGATTTGAGGGATATTATGAACGCTAAAGTCCAGCAGCTTATCGCGCCTATTGATATGCAGCCCGCTTCCGTCGATATCTGGGAAACCAAATACCAACTGAAAACCAAGTCTGGAAGCCCAGTGGACAAAGACATCCTGGGTACTTACGAACGCGTCGCCAAGGCGCTATCCTCCGTGGAAGCCGACAGCATACGCGAGAAAGTGCTGGCGGACTTCGTATGGGCGCTGGAAAACGGAGCCATTCCAGCCGGTCGCATCATGTCCAACGCGGGCGCGGAAGAACACAAGCCCGCCACGTCCACGATCAATTGCACCGTGTCCGGCAGCATCATGGACTCCATGGACGATATCCTGCTGAAAAACCACGAAGCCGGCCTCACCCTCAAGGCTGGCTGCGGCATTGGTTATGAATTCTCCACACTGCGTCCGAAAGGCGCTTATGTGGCCGGCGCCGGCGCCACCACTTCCGGCCCATTGTCGTTCATGGATATCTTCGACAAGATGTGCTTCACCGTCTCCTCCGCTGGCGGACGCCGCGGCGCGCAGATGGCCACTTTCGACGTGCATCACCCCGACGTCTTCGACTTCGTTCGCGCCAAGCGTGAAGATGGTCGTCTGCGTCAGTTCAACCTGTCTTTGCTGATTACCGAAGACTTCATCAAGGCGGTTCAAAACGACGAAGATTGGCGTTTCTCCTTTCCGATCACTCGCAAAGAAGCGGAAGAGGACAATATTGACGTCAACGACGAAACCCAATATCTGTATCGCGACTTTCCGGTAAAAGACGGTTACATGACTGACGAAAGCGGCCGCGTCGTCTGCCGCATTTACCGCACAGTCAAAGCGCGCTCTATCTGGGACGCGATTATGACGTCCACTTACGACTTCGCCGAGCCAGGCTTCATCCTGATCGATAAAGTCAATGAAATGAACAACAACTGGTTCTGCGAGAACATTCGCGCCACCAACCCCTGCGGCGAACAGCCTCTGCCGCCTTACGGCAGCTGTCTGCTGGGCTCAGTGAACCTGACCAAGTTCGTGGAATACCCGTTCACTGAAAACGCCAAGTTCAACTTCGACAAGTATCGCAAGGTCGTGGCCATTTTCACCCGCATGCTGGACAACGTGGTGGAGATCAACGGCCTGCCGCTGGAAGGCCAGCGCCACGAAATACAGTACAAACGCCGCCATGGCATGGGCATCCTGGGTCTGGGCTCCACGCTGGCCATGCTGCGCATGCCTTACGGCTCTGACGAATCCGTCAGCTTCACTGAAGAAGTATGTCGCGAGATGGCGCTGGAAGGCTGGCGCCAGGGCTTGGAGCTGGCGAAAGAAAAAGGTCCCGCTCCCATCATGGAAGACACCTTTATCGTTACTGAAGAAATGCTGCGTCTGCGTCCGGAAATGGCGAAAGACGGCCTGAAAGCCGGCGACAAGCTGAAAGGCAAAGTGCTGCACGCCAAATACAGCCGCTACATGCAACGCGTTGCGGAAGCCGATCCCAAACTGGTCGACGCACTGGCCAAAAAAGGCGCGCGCTTCACGCACCATACGTCCATTGCTCCTACCGGCACCATTTCTCTGTCTCTGGCCAACAACGCCAGCAACGGCATTGAGCCCAGCTTCGCCCATCACTACTCCCGCAACGTGATTCGCCAGGGCAAGAAGACCAAAGAGAAAATGGACGTGTTCTCCTATGAGCTGCTGGCGTATCGCCACCTGGTCAATCCAAAAGCGATGCCATTCTCAGAGGACGCCGAAGCGCAATTGCCTGCGTACTTCACCACCAGTGACGACGTAACCCCCAAGCAACATGTGGACATCCAGGCGGCGGCGCAACTGTGGGTGGACTCCTCCATCTCCAAGACTGCAAATGTCCCCACCGATTTCCCATACGGGGAGTTCAAGGACATTTATATGTACGCTTACGAGAAAGGCCTGAAAGGCTGCACCACCTTCCGCTTCAACCCGGAAGCGTTTCAGGGCGTACTGGTCAAAGAAAAAGATCTGGAGAACACCTTTTACGAGTTCACCACAGAAGACGGTCAGACCATCAAGCTGAAAGGCAACGAAGAAGTTGAGTACGACGGTGAAACCCACACCGCCGCCAACCTGTTCGACGCCTTGAAAGAAGGCACTTACGGAAAATACTGAGGCGAAGTCCTGGCGATTTCGTAAAATCGCCGGGTTTCTCCATAGAAAATGTTAAAAATGGGCGCATAATATGCGCCTGCAGCTAGGTTTTCCCGGGAAAACCTGAGCAAAGCCACCGTACACAAGGGTATACAGTCATGGCTGTTAAAATTGAAAAGAAAATTGTCGGCTACAAAGTTCACAAGCCCAGTGACGTTGCGCCGGCAAGCGAACCGGTCCAGGAGCAACCACAACCGGTTGAAATGAATGAAAAAATCGAGCGCCCGGATTTCCTACTCGGCACGACTTACAAGATCAAACCCCCGGTGTCGGAGCATGCGTTTTATATCACCATCAACGACATCCTGTTGAATGAAGGCACCGACCACGAAACTCGTCGTCCGTATGAAATCTTCATCAACTCCAAGTCCATGGAGCACTTTCAGTGGGTTATCGCACTGACGCGGGTTATTTCCGCTGTGTTCCGCAAAGGCGGCGACATCACCTTCCTGCTGGAAGAGTTACTGTCCGTACATGATCCCAGTGGCGGTTACTACAAGAAGGGTGGTATTTTCGTCCCCTCTCTGGTGGCGGAAATCGGCGCAGTGATTGAAAAGCACATGAAAGCGCTGGGCATTATCGAGTCCGAAGAAATGAGCGACGCTCATAAACGCATGATCGCGGAGAAACGCGCAGAGTACGAGGCGAGGCAGAAAAATGAGGCGAGCGCAGATGGCTCGGCATTCCCCGCAAACGCGACAATGTGTAAGAAATGCAGCCAAAAATCCGTGATTTTGATGGATGGATGCCAAACATGTCTCAATTGTGGAGACAGTAAGTGCGGCTGAACAACTGTTAATAAAGTTGTTATGAAATCAATGTCAAAATAGGAGGGTAAGTCCCTCCTTTTTTCGTTTTTGGAAACGGTGGACCGAGATTTGCAAGATAACTAAATCCAAGTAGACTAACGCCCTACACAACTTCAAGGAGAATATATGATTAAAAAGTGTCTGTTTCCGGTAGCTGGTTACGGAACCCGATTCCTGCCCGCCACCAAAGCCATGCCTAAAGAAATGCTGCCAGTCGTGAGCAAACCACTGGTTCAGTACGGCGTTGAAGAAGCAGTCGCCGCTGGTATGAACTCTTTCGGTTTTGTTACCGGCCGGGGTAAGCGGGCCATTGCGGACCACTTTGATATTTCTTATGAGCTGGAACAACAGATCAAGGGAACCGGCAAAGAAGAACTTCTATCCAGCATTCGCAGCCTGATAAATAACAATAAATTCTCATTCACCCGCCAAAATGAAATGAAAGGTTTAGGGCACGCTATTCTTTCCGGACAGACCCTGATCGGCGACGAGCCGTTCGCGGTTGTGCTTGCGGACGATCTCTGCATGGTGGAAGAAGGCGAAGACAGCGTGCTGGCCCAGATGACCAAGCTGTACAATCAATTCCGTTGCAGCATTGTGGCCATCCAGGAAGTTCCACACGACGAAGTTCACAAGTATGGCGTCATTGCCGGCGACCCAATGAAAGAAGGCCTGTTCCGCGTCACAGACATGGTAGAGAAGCCACCCGCCGATCAGGCTCCCTCCAATTACGCCATCATCGGCCGCTACATTCTGACTCCGGATATTTTTGACATCATCCGCGACACAGAGCCCGGCAAAAACGGTGAAGTTCAAGTGACCGACGCCCTGCTGAAGCAAGCCAAAGACGGTTGCGTACTGGCGTATAAATTCAAAGGACGTCGTTTCGACTGCGGCAGCATTGACGGCTTCGTCGAAGCCACCAATTATGTTTACGAGAACGTGTACAAAAAAGGCCTGATGTAAACCATCTCCTTTTTATATGCACCAAAAAAGCGCCTAAACAGGCGCTTTTTTTATTGCCGCATTTAAGATGCTCCCGCAGGATTGACTGACAACTAATATGAAACAAAGTACAAACGAGGGAAGATCAGTCTCCATTATTCATCAGCTGCAGGATAAAACGCTTTTTATCTTCATCGCTGGCGCGAAAGCGTTTCAGCAACAATCGCTCTGTCGAATCAGGCAACGCCTCTTCCATCACCTTGGTCAGGCGCTCAATGACCGTATCCAAATCCCCGTCCTCACCCATCTCAAAACCGGGTAAGTCCAACTGAGGGTTGGTTTTCTCATTCTGATCAAAATCCAGCAGCGCATCCAGGGAAACACCCGTCTTTACGCAAAGATCAAACAGGTTATCGATAGAAGGGTAACAACGCTGGGATTCAATGGGATTTTCCCAACCAGCCACAACCGTGACATCCACCTGACAAAAGGTGGCAATATCCTCAAGGGTAAGCTTTTTCTTGTGCCGAAAATCCCGAAGGCGCTGATAGAAGGTTCGAAGATACTTCATGCCCCGCTCCGTGACTGGTTTTCAGCAATCGTATCACTAAAAAGTCAACACAAACCAGATATTCAGATGCCATAAGACCTGAATAAACGGAACAATTTTTGAATAGTTTTAAAAATTAAAAAGATCACTGACAAAGAAGGGAATTGGTAGGACCGACCAGATTCGAACTGGTGACCTCCACGATGTCAACGTGGCGCTCTAACCAACTGAGCTACGGTCCTGCTGTCAGCGGGTGCGTAAGATAACAAAGAAGCCTGACCTGAGCAAGCATTTTTATTCACATTACGCACATCATTTAAATATTTGATTCCTTCCATGAAATACGATCAAAAAACGCCCTTATAATCCCATAGAGACAAAGGAAATATACTCCACCAGATCCCCACGTCGAATCGTCGTATTCGCCGGCGCTACGGCGAAGCCGTCCGCCCAGCTCGCGGAAGACAACACGCCTGAGCTTTGATTCGGGTGCATTTCCAGCCCCGCCCTTCCCTCATCGTTCACCGAGACTCTAACGCGCAGATATTCCTCACGCCCGCCAGGCTTGGGGATATCAAATAACGCAGGCAGACGCGCCTGGGAAGACAATCCTATCTCGTGAGCGCCCTGCATCTTCAAAATATAAGGTCGCGCCAAAATGCAAAAGGTCACGAACACTGCGGCAGGGTTACCGGGAAGGCCGAGAAATGGAGTCGAACCAACCTGACCAAAAGCGAGGGGCTTACCGGGCTTTATGGCCAATCGCCACATATTCAGCTTTCCGTTCGCTTCCACCGCCGCCTTGACATGATCTTCCTCCCCCACCGAAACACCGCCGCTGGAAATGATCAGATCCGCATCCTCGGCCGCTTGCAATAGCGCCCGCTCCGTCGCCTCATAGGTGTCGCCTATCACGCCGAGGTCGACAACCTCGCACTGAAAGCGAGATAACAAACCACACAGCGTATAGCGGTTAGAGTTATAAATCTTTCCCGCCGGCAGAGGCGCGCCAGGCTCAACCAACTCATCGCCCGTAGACAACACCGCCACCCGCAGTTTGCGGCGCACCTTAACTTGCGCCACGCCAACGGAAGCGATCAACCCCAAGTCCTGCGGAAGCAGCTTTTTACCTGCGCCGACAACAATCTGACCTGCCTGAATATCCTGACCGGCCTGGCGCAGATTATTGCCCAGCCGCACGTCAGCGGGAATGATCACCGTCTCTCCTTCGAGGCGACAGTGCTCCTGCATAACAACAGCAACGGCGTTATCAGGAATGGTTGCCCCTGTAAAAATGCGCGCCGCAGAGCCCGGTTTTAAAGGCGCCGGACTCTCCCCCGCAGGAATACGTTGCGAAATCGGCAATGGCGTCTCCATCTCCGCCTCACAGGCGTCGATGGAAATAGCGTATCCGTCAACTGCGCTATTATCCGTCGGCGGAACCATAATGGCCGACACCACATCCTCCGCCAGCACTCTGCCGACCGCCTCAAGCAAGGGAATAGTTTCATCCCCTGCGATGGGTTGCGCGGCCGCCTGTAGAATACACTTGGCTTCCGCTACGGGACGTAATCCAGAGGAAGGCGCGTCACAACTGTGACAACCATGAATCTGAGAGCCGGAAACATTCATCCGCGCGGCCCACAGCCAGACTTTACAGACCCCGCAGACTCTTTTCCTGGACGCTTCAGCAGGCCAACAAAGTTACAGGGTTTGTGTCGCGCATCCAGTTGCTCGACGATGATTTTATTCCAAGCAGTTTTACAGGCGTTTGTAGAGCCCGGCATGCAGAAGATCACTGTACCATTAGCGAGTCCGGCGATGGCTCGGGACTGCACCGTGGAGGTGCCGATCTCTTGATAGGATATGGCGCGAAACAACTCGCCAAACCCTTCCACGTCTTTATCGAACAGCGGCTTGATCGCCTCCGGCGTACTATCTCTGCCAGTAAAGCCAGTGCCGCCCGTAATCAGCACCACTTGCACCTGTGGGTCCGCAATCCAGGCGGATACCACCGCCCTCATCAAATAGACGTCATCTGGAATCAACGTCCGATCGATAATTTCATGTCCCGCTCCCCGCGCGCCGTCCACAAGAGCCTGCCCGGAGGTATCCGTCTCCTGCGTGCGCGTATCGGAAACGGTCAATACCGCCACGTTAAGGGGCATGAACTCGGCTACGATATGCTGTCCCATGATTTTACACCTTGACCATTTGTGTCGGATTCTGCCGAGAGCAGGCAGAAATTACTATTGCCCAATATAGGTATACACGGAGCCCAGTTGCTCAGGGCCGGACTGCGTCACCTGCAGGTCTTTGAGCAATCCGTCGCTGAGCCCATAGCACCAGCCATGCACCGATAACGGCTGCCCTCTGCTCCAGGCGTTCTGCACGATGCCAGTGTGACAAACGTGGCGCACCTGATGCTTCACGTTCAACTCACACATACGGTTGACCCGCTCATTCATATCTGTGATGGCGTCCACTTCTTCCTGATGCTGAGCGTAAATATCCTTGATATGACGCAACCAGTTATCGATCAGGCCAAACTGGTCCGCGCCCAGCGCCGCACGCACGCCACCGCAGCCGTAATGGCCCGTGACGATGATGTGCCGCACTTTGAGAACTTCCACCGCGAACTGAATAGAAGAAAGGCAATTGAGATCGGAGTTCACCACCACGTTGGCCACGTTGCGATGCACGAAGACCTCTCCGGGCAGCATGCCGACGATTTCGTTCGCCGGCACGCGACTGTCAGAACAGCCAATCCACATATAAGTGGGCGCCTGCTGGCGCTCCAGAGTCGGGAAAAAGTCGGGATCAGCCTTGCGGATTTTCTCCGACCACTTTTTGTTATTTAAAAGAAGCTGGTTAATTTCGTTCATTTATCACACACGATAATAGTCACGATACCATTCAACAAATTTCTTAACGCCCTCTTCCACGGTAGTGGATGGGCGATAACCCACATCGTCGATCAGCGCCTGAACGTCCGCATAGGTGGCGGGCACATCGCCAGGCTGCATAGGCAACAGATTTCTTTCCGCTTTCTTGCCCAGGCACTCTTCCAGAATTTCTATGTAGCGAGACAGCTCCACTGGATTGTTGCTACCAATATTATATATACGATACGGCGCTTTACTGGTGCCCGGATCAGGCTGCATGCCGTCCCAGTCCGGGTTGCTCGGCGCGACATGATCCAGCGTACGGATGATCCCTTCCACAATATCGTCGATATAAGTGAAGTCGCGCTTGTGCTTGCCGTAATTGAATACGTCGATCGGCTCCCCTGCGATGATCTTGCGAGTAAAAATAAACAGCGCCATATCCGGACGCCCCCAAGGGCCATATACGGTGAAGAAGCGCAGGCCTGTCGTCGGAATGCCGTACAACGAGCTGTAGGTGTGCGACATCAACTCGTTGGACTTTTTAGTAGCCGCGTACAGGCTCAAAGGGTGATCCACGTTGTCGTGCACGGAGAACGGCATGGACTCGTTGGCGCCGTAAACAGAGCTGCTGGAAGCGTACACCAAGTGATCAACCTTGTTATGACGGCAGCCTTCCAGAATATTCATATGTCCCACCAGGTTGGCGGATACATAAGCATGCGGATTTTCGATGGAGTAACGGACGCCAGCCTGGGCCGCAAGGTGGACAACCCGGTCAGGCTTATGTTTGGCGAAAAGAGCTTCAATACCTTCGCGATCCGCAACATCCAGACGCACATCAGTAAAGCCTTTGTATGGCGTCAAACGCGCGAGACGAGCTTCTTTCAGGGAAACTTCATAATAATCATTGAGGTTATCCACGCCGATGACCTCATCCCCACGATCCAGCAGCCTCAATGCGACATGAGACCCAATAAAGCCTGCTGTTCCTGTTACTAACACTTTCATTTTACATCCCCCAATACGAATTCAGTCTCGAAGCGCGTCCGGCGATAAATAGTCCACCGGACGCTCAAATAACAATCCAATCGCCCTGCAAAAATCAGGGCGCAGTCATATCAGAAATGAACGCTCACTCCGAGATATGGTCCGCCGATATCCACATCAGCGTCCACATCGCTGACATCGTCCAGCTCCAGTTGCATTTCACGCCAACCCAGCTCTACGCCCACCACCTCGATTTCATAGTTGATGCGGGCGGCGACGTCTAGCATGCGGTTATCACTGTATTTCAGGCCTGCAAGAGATGCGCCGACGCTTAAGCCGGTAAGAGGAAGGTCTACACCCACTGCGCCATACAGCATCGGCACGACTTCGTCGATGGCTGTGGTGCTTTCATTCGTAGATGCGCCTTTTTGCTTAATAGTGATCTCACCGTCAAAAATACGGGCCTGCAGACCAAGGTCAAGTGATACGACATTATCTAAAAGACGCCAATAGGCTATAAGGTCGGTATGAGTCAGATCCACGTCCGTGTCGACATCGCCAGTAAAGGTCACGTCATCGAATGTTTTGGTTAAAGTTCCTTGGCCGTTCTGGCTGAGTTCAGTGTACTGCAGGCGCAAATTGGGCAGCCCGGGAACGAAGTGCTCAAACGCCACATAGCCTTGAATAAAGGTGTCGTCGTCCAAGCCCAGATCTTTTTCCAGATCTACGGATTCCGAACCTGACTGGACGTCGCCGGTAAAGTCCGCGTTCCAGCCGCTTATCCCGGCGAACAGCCCGATCGTATCAGCATAAGCGCCGTTACAGGCCATAGCCGCCAATAACGTCATCATTGCTCTTTTCATTAATTATTCCTCTATTTCATTGGCGAATAGCCCGCCCTGCTTTACCAGATGGGCTTAATAGTAATGAGAGGAGCCTGCGTCAGGCCGGGCGTCGTGCGAAGGCTCCCGGGCACAGCTTAATTATTGATTATGAACGGTTGCTGAACCAACTTTATTTACAAAAAGGGCCGGCGATGGCCGGCCCAATTGGGAGAATGATTAGAACTGAACGCCCAGCCTGCGGCCGACCTCTTCGTAATACTCGATGACGTCGCCCAGATCCTGACGAAAACGGTCCTTGTCCATTTTTTCTCCGGTGGCTTTATCCCAAATACGACAGCCGTCAGGGCTGAATTCATCGCCCAGCGTGACCTTGCCGTCAATCAGACCGAACTCCAGCTTGTAATCCACAAGCGTCATGCCCGCTGCATCAAACAGAGCTTTCAGGATATCGTTTACTTTAAACGTCAGCGCCTTCATTTCCTCCAGTTGAGCATCCGTCGCCCATCCAAACGCACGCGCGTGGTGCTCGTTGATCATGGGATCATGCAATTCATCGTTCTTCAGGAACAGTTCGTAAGTAGGAGGAGTCAGGACCATTCCTTCACGAACTCCCAGACGACGACACAGGCTGCCCGCAGCCACGTTGCGCACAACGCACTCCACCGGGATCATCTGCAAACGCTTAACCAGCGACTCACGCTCGGAAAGCAGACGCACAAAGTGCACTGGCACGCCGGCTTCCGCCAGCTTACTCATAATGAAAGCGTTGAATTTATTGTTTACTTCACCCTTGCGGCTCAGCTTTGCTTTCTTTACACCGTCGAAAGCGGAAGTATCGTCACGGAACTCCATTACAAACAGGTCCGCGTCATCCGTTTTAAAGATCGACTTGGCTTTTCCAGAATACAGCTCTTCGAGCTTTTGCATTGAGGGCGTCTCCGCAGTTAGTTGAATTAAGACATGTTATCCAGAATCTTGTTCAGCAGGATCAACTGCTCTTGCCGGCCAACGCCTGCCGACGTCGGCTCGGAGGAAATGTGTACGCCATCGTCTGCAGGCGACAGCAAGACACGGAAATTGAATCTGTCGGACAGTTTCTCTTCCTCTTCGCCGCCAAACCAGCCAGACCACCAACTGGTGTTTTTCTCATGCTCTTTCTCGACAAAGCGCACAAAATACACACCTTCGCTACGGTTGATATCAATTACGGGTATGCGGCTGTCATTCAGCGCCTGCCCCAAGGCGAACCAAGCGCGGTCATAATTCAGATCCACCCGCAGATAGGGCTGGTCAGCGTCCTCCACCAGCGATACGCGGGATTCGCCGCCGATATTCTGCGCCACAAGCGAGTAACTACCCAGGCTTTCCCCTTGGTCGCTCATATACTGACGCATATCCGTCAACAGGCTCTCCTGCTGAGGCGTTGGCCCCGCCAGAGGCATGCCCTGGACAGTGACCCGCACTTCCGAACTCAGTCGTTTCAAACCTTGCTGCACTCGCACCTGCATCTGCAGCCGCTCATTACTGATGTAGGACTGCAACTGCATTTTGCCAACAAACTCCGACGCTTTCAGCGAGTTCATTGGCAGGGTCACCTGCATACGCCCTTCCGCGGTATCCACTTCAGCCACACTGCCGCCGATGGACTCCCAATAGCGTTTTAGCGCAGGCCAGACTTTCCCCGGAGGTTCACTGGCCAGCAACCAGATATCGTCAGCCGTTTTCTTAATGGCGAAATGCTCTTGCAACAGATCAGAGCCGGGCGCTGGCGGAGGCGGAACCACGAAGTCTTCACTGGCGACAAACGCCTTTTCCGCATGGGGCACAGGATAACGGTCCTGTAGACGTCGTGAGGAATACCACTCAGGAACCACCAGAGGGTCGCCGCGCTCCGCCTGCATATATTGATTGGAGCGGTCAGTCATGAGACTGCATCCCGACAGCCCCGCCGCAATAACAACACTACTCAATAAACGTTTCATCAAAACAGAGGCCGTCCGTTATTCGCTAATCAGGTCCAACGCCAGCAAAGCGTCGCGCACTTGGGGTCTGCGTTCAGGGCTTAACTCCGTCAGCGGGAGACGAATTCCGGAACTGATCAATCCCATTTCAGCCATCGCCCACTTCACTGGAATAGGGTTGGATTCAACGAACATGGCGCTATGTAGCGATTGCAGTTTCTCCTGCAAAGCGCGGGCGGCGTCCGCCTCACCTTTCAGGGCGAACTCACACAGACTGGACATTAATTTAGGCGCCACGTTGGCGGTGACGGAGATATTGCCTTTGCCGCCAGCGAGCATCAATTCAACCGCCGTGCCGTCGTCTCCAGAATAAATCGCAAACCCCTCAGGGGAGGCGTTAATAAGCTGACGACCTCTATCCAGGTTGCCGGTAGCGTCCTTTATTCCCACTATGTTTGGGATCTGCGCCAACCGCAGCGCGGTTTCATTGGACATATCGCAAGCGGTGCGGCCAGGTACGTTATAAAGAATCTGTGGAATATCGACCGATTCCGCCAACTTCTTGAAGTGCTGGAAAAGGCCTTCCTGGGTGGGCTTGTTGTAGTAGGGAGTCACCAAAAGACAGGCGTCTGCGCCAGCTTTTTTTGCTTGCGCTGTGAGATGCAAAGCTTCGGTCGTGGAGTTGGCGCCCGTGCCTGCAATGACGGGGATGCGACCGTTGACGTAATCCACCACCCGCTTGATAACAGCTTCGTGCTCTTCAAAATCCAGGGTCGCGGACTCCCCTGTAGTGCCTACGGCGACAATGCCGTGAGTGCCGTTATCAATATGAAAATCGAGCAATCGGTCAAGGTTTGGCCAGTCAATGGCGCCATCCTCAAGCATGGGAGTCACCAATGCAACCAAGCTACCTTTTATCATCTTGTTCTCCACGTATTAACAACTAGTTCTTTACGCACTAAACCGGCGTCGCAGGACGCTTGTGGAATAAAAAGCGCCGCCTATGGACAACGCTCGCCATCCATGCGGAATAGGAATGCCATGAATAATTCCGGAATTGCCGTAAAGCGATTTCATAACAGCGTTTGGACGGCGCCGAGAGCCCTTCCTCTACTAACCCGGGTATGGTACTTCCCACCCTTAATATTAACAAGACTGGCGCGGATAAAAGGACCTGCTACGCCGCGCCCCGGGGACACTTGACAGTGGCGGGGCCCCGGAGGAGTATGTGCGTTGCAATCCATCGACACATCTACATTAAGAATGGGAAATACATTGCCTAGAGAAAATTATCTGGTCATTTCCGCTATTGGCGAAGACCGCCCGGGAATTGTTAACGAATTGGCCAAAGCCTGCTCAGACTACCAGTGCAACATTGTCGACAGCCGCATGACCGTACTGGGCGCAGAATTCGCTCTGGTTATGATGGTGTCCGGCAGCTGGGACGCCATCGCCAAGCTGGAAAATATAATCCCCCCTTTGGCCCGCAAGCTTGATCTGAACCTGATCATTAAACAGACGCAGGCCCGACGCCCTGCGCGCGCGCTCACTTATAACGTCAACGTAGTGGCGCTGGATCACCCAGGCATCGTCTACCGGATTGCGCAGTTCTTTTATTCCCGCAAAATCAATATCGATGAACTGCAGACCAACACCTACAGCGCCCCGCATTCCGGCACGCAGATGTTTAACATCAACATGACCGTAAATATTCCCGCGGATATGCATTTGGCGAGTTTGCGCGAAGAATTCATGCTGTTCTGCGACGACCTGAACCTGGACGCTGTACTGGAGCCAATGCGCTCAATTTAACGCCGCGAGATATGCATCCATCGCCAGAGCGCCAACGTAAAACGCACAGTTAGGCGCTCCGCGCGCATCACCATCCATCAAATCGACTGAAACAGAAATAAGGAGCCGCCATGGCGCAACCAGGACAAACCGTTCCCGATTTCGAGGCCCAGGCCACACCGGATCAAACCGTTAGACTGAGCGACCTGAAGGGCAAAAATATCGTGATCTATTTCTACCCTAAGGACCATACTCCAGGATGCACGACGGAAGGTCAGGACTTCAGAGATAACTACGCCGAATTCGAAAAACTCAACACCCTGGTGTTTGGCGTCTCTAAAGACAGCCTGAAAACCCACCAGAACTTCAAAGCCAAGCACAGCTTTCCATTCGAACTCATCACAGATCCAGACGAAGTCGTATGCAGAGTTTTCGACGTCATCAAGCTAAAGAAACTTTATGGCAAGGAGTATGTGGGAATCGAACGCTCAACCTTTCTCATTGACGCGGAAGGCGTGCTGCGCAAAGAATGGCGCAAGGTAAAGGTGAAAGGGCACGTAGCGGAAGTGCTGGAAGCGACTAAAGCTCTGTAAGCGCGGCTAAAGAAAGTTCTTGTTTTTTGAGGGCGAACCCGAAGCTCCGGGCTCGCCCTCACATCACCCACCAGCCGCTTTGACGGTTGGCCAGGCTGAGAAAATCGCTTTCAACAAGGTCGCCAGGGGTATCGCAAAAAACACGCCCCAAATTCCCCACAAGCCGCCAAATACCAAAACGCTGACGATAATCACCACCGGGTGCAGATTCACCACTTCGGAGAACAGCAGTGGCACCAGCACATTCCCGTCAAGCGCCTGAATAACGCCATAGGCCACCATTAACCAGATGAAGTCAGGTCCCCATCCCCACTGAAACAGCGCAATCAACGCCACAGGAATGGTCACAATCGCCGCGCCGATGTATGGAATCACCACCGACAGCCCAACCAGAACCGCCAACAACAGGGAGTAGTTGAGCCCCATTAATACAAATGCGACGTAGGTCGCCACACCCACGATCAGAATCTCCAACACCTTGCCGCGAATATAATTGGCGAACTGTATGTTGGCTTCGGCCCAGATATTGGTCATCAAGCGACGCTCTGTCGGCAATAGAGACGACAGCGAGTTCAAAATAACCCCACGGTCTTTCAAGAAGAAGAACACCATGATAGGCACCAGCACCGCATAGATCATGATCGCAAGCAAAGTGGGAATACTGGACAAAGAAAAAGAAAATACCCACTGAGTGATCTTAGTCACTTCCGTCGTCAGTTGGCGCGACAGCCCCACCACACTCTCTTCAGTAAAAAATTGAGGGTATTGTTCAGGCAGGAGTTTTATCAATGTCTGCAGGTTGGTCATCATGGAGGGCAACTCCTGGAACAAGGAGGTGACCTGACGCACCATCAGCGGAAGGATCAGCAATACACTCGCCAGCGTCACGCCCACGAACAGCGCAAACACGGAAAGCACCGCATAGATATGACCCATTCCCAGACGCTGCAGTTTGATTACCAGCCCCTGCAGAATATAAGCAATGACAATACTGCCGATCACCGGCGCCAGCATGGCGCCGAAAAACGCCATCACCAGAACGCCCGCCACCAGCAGGATAAACAGAATGACAGCCTCCTCGTCGGAGAAATACTTGTCAAACCAGCTTCTAAATACTTTTAACATCGAAATGCGCTCATATCTAATGTCACCGGAGAGAATCAGCCGCGCAAAATCAGGAAATGAAACTCGCCTTCCACCACCCTGCTCTCCACCAGAGTGTGCGCGCTAAGTTGCAAATAGGAAGAAAAATCCCTTTGCGAACCGGGGTCCGTCGTTAACACCAACAACTGCTCGCCAGCGGCCATCGCATTCAGTTTCTGCTTGGTTTTCAACAACGGCATCGGGCATTTCAAGCCCCTCAAATCAAGCGTGCTGACTGCCGCATCCTGATTAGACATCGCCCCTCCATATACCGGTTGATTCGCCCCGCATGATAGGGATATCAAGCACATATTGCTATATTGTAATTGATAAGACGTCACTTCTTTCCGCTGATTGACGTACAATCTCAGGCGTTAAAGTATTAGAAGATTTCTCCAAAACAGCTTAAAGTCGTGTAAATCCCGCATTCCGCCATTTGACGGATTCTGCTGCCGAAGCCTGGTCCCATGCGCAAAAAATACCTTATCCCATTACTGTTCAGCCTAGCACTATCCCCCGTCAGTCACGCCGATGAATCCACACTACCGGAACTGGGGGACAGCAGCGGCGCGATCATTACGCCCGCCCAGGAGCAAGCGCTGGGACAAGCCTGGTTGCGCTCCCTGCGCTCTCAGCTCCCTACATACGCCGACCCACTGCTGACGGTTTACATACGGGACCTGATTTACAAGCTGGCGCCCAACAGTGAACTTCAGGACCACAACCTGACCACCGTTGTGGTCGACTCCAACATCCTGAACGCATTCGCCGTCCCAGGCGGCGTTATAGGCGTCAACGCCGGCTTGTTCTTGTACGCTCAAAGCGAACAGGAGATGGCCGGCGTGCTCGCTCACGAAATTGCTCACTTAAGCCAACGCCACTTCGCACGTCGCCTGGAAGAGAGCAAGATGCACACCGCCCTCAACATGGCGGGCATTCTGGCGAGCGTGATTATCGCCGCCACCGCAGGCTCAGATGCTGGCGTAGCGGCTTTAGCCTCCACTCAGGCCTATTCGATACAGGAACAATTGAGCTACAGCAGACAGAACGAGCAGGAGGCGGACCGCCTCGGCCTGGAAACGCTGGCGGCCAGCGGCATGGAGCCTCGCGCCATGTCCACGATGTTTGAAAAGATGCTGCGCAATAGTCGCTACGCACAGCAATTCCCGGAATATCTGCGCACCCACCCACTCACAGAGAGCCGCGTATCCGATACCGCCGCCAGAGCCGCCAACTATCCCGCAGGCCTGTACAAAGAGGACCCGGACTACTACATCGTGCAAAGCCGCGTGCTTCTGCATTACGCCAAAAACGCCGAGGACGCATTTAATCTTTTCAAGGCGCAATCCAGCGGCGGCACTGAAAATTCGCGCCTGGCGGCGCTGTATGGACAGGTGATCAGCGCCAGCAAAGTGGAGCGCCCGCAAGACGCCAAAGAGGCAATGGAGCAGCTGCTTAAAATAGACAGCAACCGGATTTCCATTGTCATCGCCTATGCGGACTGGCTGGCGGCAAGCAAAAGAAACGACGAAGCCATTCAAGTGCTTAGAAAGCACCTGCAACGCAACCCCGGTAATTATCCGCTCAGCATGGATTTAGCCCGCCTCCTGAATCAACAGGGCGATCACAAGGAAGCGGAACGCTTACTGCGCGGATTGACCGCCAGCTACAGCGCCGAACCCAGCCTCTGGTACGAACTGGCGGAGACCCACGGACTGGCTGGATCAATCGCAGAACTGCACCAGGCGCGAGCGGAATATTTCTACCTTACGGGAAATATCAGTAAAGCGACGCAGCAGTTACGCCAGGCGCTCAGCAAAAGTGAAGGAAACTACCAGAGAATGGCGGTCATCCAAAAACGGATGAAAGACTTTGCTGAAGCAGGAAAGGAATTTAAGTTCTAGGGTTAAAGGCGCTCCACATCGAAGCGCCTCATAGGCATATGATTACGCGTTGCCTTTTACGGCCATCTGACGCTCTTTGGAGAAGTTAAGCATCCGCTGCAGCGGGATAAGCGCCTTCTCCCGAAGATCCGCCTCCACAATAATTTCCTGACGCTTACTAATCAAAACGTCACGCAGATTCTCAAGTCCATTCATCGCCATCCAGGGACAATGCGCGCAGCTTCGACATGTGGCGCCATTCCCAGCGGTCGGCGCCTCGATAAGCGTTTTCTCCGGGGCCATTTGCTGCATTTTATAGAAAATACCGGCATCGGTAGCGACAATGAATTGCTCGTTCGACATGCTCTTGACCGCATTGATCAATTGCGACGTAGAACCCACGACGTCCGCCATCTCCACAACAGCCTCCGGCGATTCCGGATGCACCAACACTGCGGCGTCAGGATAGAGTTGCTTGAGGTCGGACAAGCCTTTAGATTTGAACTCCTCATGCACGATACAGGAGCCGTCCCACAACAAGACATCCGCCCCTGTCTTATTTTTCACATAGCCGCCCAGATGCTTATCAGGGGCCCATATGATTTTCTCTCCCCGCTCATGCAGGTATTCAACGATATCCAAAGCGATACTTGAGGTCACCACCCAATCTGCGCGCGCTTTGACCGCTGCGGACGTATTCGCATACACCACCACTGTACGGTCACTATGTTCATCACAGAACGCAGAAAACTCTTCTACGGGGCAACCGATATCCAGCGAGCATGTCGCCTCCAGAGTGGGCATCAGAACCGTTTTCTCCGGATTAAGAATCTTCGCCGTCTCCCCCATGAAACGAACCCCACACACCATTAGCGTGGACGCTGGATGCTGATTGCCAAAACGGGCCATCTCCAGAGAGTCTGCGACGCAGCCTCCGGTTTCTTCCGCCAACGCCTGCAATAAAGGATCAGTATAATAATGAGCCACCAGTACAGCGTCTTCCTGCACCAGCAACTCTTTTATCTCCGCCTTCAGGCGCTCCGCTTCTTCCGGACTTAACTCACTGGCTTCGTGCTCTCGAGCGAGATGCTCCTGAACAAAAATTCGGTCGCTTATAGCACTCATCAATTTTGACCCATATGTAATAGTATTTTGTATCCACAGCATTTTACCGCTATAGCGACATTATACGACATGATCAACACCGATTAAGCCTTTCATCGACATACAAATAAAAGCGTAATGAACTGGAGAGCGGGAGAAACAAAAACGGGGCCTTGAAGGCCCCGTTTTGCGAATGATGGTGGGTCGTGATGGATTCGAACCATCGACCAATTGGTTAAAAGCCAACTGCTCTACCGACTGAGCTAACGACCCAAGAAACTTTCTTGGATGATTATCGCCTTGTTGGCGACAATCTGGAATTTAATGGTGGGTCGTGATGGATTCGAACCATCGACCAATTGGTTAAAAGCCAACTGCTCTACCGACTGAGCTAACGACCCAAGCGAGGCGCATATACTACTGATTCTGAGGGAAATGACAAGAGGTTTTTTCAAATTTTTTCCAGAAAAAACGCATCTTTTTTTCAGGCGCCCTCACTGCACCTGTCTTAAATAATCTTTCGCCAAATTTGCAGGGGAAGTTCCCGGAAAACGGCTGACAGTTTCGCTCAAATACTTCTTCGCTTCAGCGTTATCGCCCAAACGATGATAGGTAACGCCAAGCTTATACATGGCGTCAGGAGCCTTTCTGTGCTCTGGATACTTGCCCACAACCACAACAAACGCCTGACGCGCCTGTTCCAGCTTGGGAATCACCAGATACACTTCTCCCAACCAATAATATGCATTAGCGGACAGTTCCGAATCCGGGTGCTTTTTGATGAAAGCATGCAAAGCTTCCACCGCTTTGTCGTACTCACGCCGTTTTATCAAATCAAACGCCTGATCGTACTCCTGCTGCTCAGCAGCGGATGGAGGCGCTTTATTCGGAGTCAGCTCAAGCGTCTCCTCACCCGAGCTGGCCGAGGGTCCGGGAGTTGGCCTTACAGAGGCATCCACCCCCGTAGTCGACGCTGGTCCGTCCACAGCGACAGGGGAACGGGTTTCCCTCGTTTGCGTCCCCTGACGCTGCAATTCCAAAATTCGCCGATCCAGATCAATGTAGCGCTCACGCTCTTGCTTCTTCATCTGGTCAACCTGATGCCTGAGCTCTTCCACTTGACCTCTGAGCTCCCTCACCTCCTGCTGCATCTGCTCAAACATATAGAGCATTTCCGCCGCAGAGCCGCCCGCAGAAGGGGCTTGCTGTTGCGCCGGACGCACCTGCAGCACCGGCGTCGTTGTTGACGAAGCCGCCAACGCCAGTGGAGAAAGTGTTCCACACGCCAACGCGCCAAGGAGAGTTACATTCCGAATAGTTTTCTTAGACATCAGTTCGGCTATCCGTCCTTAATAGTTCAAATAAGATTACTTGTACTCAATTACGACACGACGGTTTTTGTTCCAAGCTGCTTCGTTGTGAGCAGGATCAACAGGGAACTCTTCACCGTAGCTAACAGTTTCGATCTGGCTGTCGTTGGCGCCATTCACCACCAGGAAACGCTCGATCGCCTGCGCACGACGCTCGCCAAGCGCCAGGTTGTATTCTTTAGTGCCACGCTCATCCGCATAGCCGTTCAGAACCACTTTTACAGCAGGGTTAGCCGCCAACAACGCAGCGTGAGCGCGCAGAGACATGTGAGACTCAGGCTTCACGATAGTTTTGTCGAAATCGAAGTAGAATACGCGCACTTCACGCAGCGCATCTTGCTCTGCGGTCATTGCGTTTTGCTCAGCCAGACGCTGCTGCTCAGCCAACTCTTCTTCAGACAAACCAGAACCATTGCCCAGACCAACGCCGCCTGCGTCAGCGCCGTCTTGATCAACTACGCCAACAGTTTCGTCTGGTCTGGTATCGGTTGAAGTACAACCGGCTGCAATAAAAGAGACCAACACCAGCGCGAAAATATTACGAATACTCAGTACATTCATAGCTTTTCCTTACATACTTAGCTTGTTTTATCTTGAAATATACGGGGACCAGGCCGGTTCCCGCACGTCGCCAAACTGGGCCGGCAGGGTATACTTCGATCCGGAGTTCACTCCTACAACCGCCAATACGCCCTTACCGTTTTTCTGGGTTGCATAAATTATCATACTTCCATTGGGCGCGACACTTGGAGATTCATCCATTTCGGTTTGCGTCAAAATCTGATCCTGTCCTGACTCCAAATCCAGTGACGCCACATTGAATGAACCGTCACGTTGATGAACATAATAGACCTTCTTGCCGTCAACGCTAAAACGAGGACGTGAATTATAGCGCCCTTCGAAAGTCAGCCTGCGGGGAGAACCTCCAGAAGCATCCACCAAGTAGATTTGCGGGCCGCCGCCGCGATCCGAAGTAAACGCAATAGTTCTGCCGTCTGGAGACCAGGAAGCCTCGGTATCGATCGCCCAGTGATTGGTCAGTCGCTTGAGGGAGTTATTACGCAGATCCAACACATAAAGTTCGGCGTTGCCGTCTTTCGACAACGTCACCGCCAATTTAGTTCCATCGGGAGACCAGGTGGGCGCGCTGTTCAACCCCTTAAAGGAGGTGACCTGCGTGCGTGTACCAGTGTCGACATCCTGCACATAAATAGCTGGACGCTGGGATTCAAAAGAAACATAAGCCAGTTTTTTCCCATCAGGGGACCAAGCCGGTGAAATGATGGGCATGGATCTTTTCAGAAGCTCCGTCGAACGACGGCCATCGGCGTCCGCCACTTCCAACCTGTAAATATTCTTAGCGCCGCTCTTCTCCAGAGTGACGTAGGCGATACGCGTGGAAAACACGCCGCGAATCCCTGTCACCGCTTCGTATACGGCATCCGCAATGGCGTGCCCCATATCTCTCAGCTTCTCACTTTTCCCACTGATGATTTTACCGATTACGCGCTGTTGCGACTGAACGTTATAGAGCTCATATCGCACCTTATAGACTTGCGATGGCGCATCGTATTGCACTCCGCCAACCAACAGGTAACGCTGTCCCAGCAACCCCCAATCGCGAAAATAAATTTCCTCAGCTTTACTGGGAATACTTACCATTTTGGTGCGATCCAAAGGTTCTATATCTCCGGAACGCTTTAAATCCTCAGTAAAAATTTGCCCGATATCTTCCGCCAGCGGTTGCCCTGACTCATTGGCGAACGGGACCACCGCTACGGGTATGGCAGCCCGGCTTCCTTTATCAATTTCAATAACCAGGTCAGCTCGCGCCAGCCCGCTTATCAATAAAATCAGTGTAAAAAAAATTTGTTTTTTCATTGGAACACTTACAAATAGGCAGTGATTTTTATTTGGGATTAAAAATAAAGGTTACGTTTCTAAATTCCCGATTAAATAAACCGGGATCAGAAGGCACAGAATATTTTCTTACTGCATTGGCGGCGCTGATCGCCGACTGATCAAAAGCACTGTTACCGCTGGACTTTACAACTTTCACGGACAAGAGCTCCCCTGTCGGCAACAATTGCAACTGCAGTTCTGCTTTTAAACCTTTAATTTCTCCTGGGGGCTGCAGCCAAGCCTGAGTCACGGCTGAATATATCAGCGCTCTGTACTTCTCAACTTCCGTTAGTTCGCGCTGTTGCCGCTGAGCGGCGCTCTCCGCCTCGAGCTGCTCCTGCAAGCGACGCTCGTACTCCGCCGCTTCCTGAGCCATCTTCAGCTCTTCTGCTTTTTTCAATTCTTCCTGGCGCTTCTTCTCGCGCGCTTCCTTCATCTGACGCTCAAGCTCTTTTTGCTTTTGCTCAGCCAGACGCTTCTCTTCCTCTTTTTTCTTACGTTCAGCTTCTTTCTTTTTACGCTCTTCTTCCGCCTGTTTTTTCTCTTCGGCCTTACGCTTTTCCTCTACCTGGCGCTTTTCTTCCTCTTTCTTCTTGCGCTCTTCCTCCTGCTTTTTCTTCAGCGCAATCGCTTCTTGTTCACGCTTTTTTTCCGCTGCAGCCTTACGCTCAGCTTCCTGCTTCGCCTGCTCTTGCCGCTTCAACTCTTCCTGACGTTGCTTTTCCTGTTCCTGCCGCTTCTTTTGCTGCTCTTCTTCCCGCTTCGGCTCTTCTTTTTTGACCGCGGGCCTAGGCTCAGGCTTAGTCATTTGTTTCAACGCATCAGCGTCAATCACCACCGCCTGCATATGAGGAATAACGGGAGTTGGCGGCGTATGCGCAGACCAGCCCAGAAACGCGAGCCCCGCAATACCCACGTGCAAGATGACGGAAAACAGCGCCGGACCGATGTATCCGCTTTTTGGTTGATTACCGGAGCTATCCTTCACAGCTTATCTTTCACCCATAACAGCTTAAGGCTTCTCTGTAATCAGCCCGACGTTCGCCACGCCGGCGTCCTTCAACGCCGCCATCAGCCCCACTATCGTTCCGTAAGGTACGTTACGATCGCCTCGCACCAGGACCATTACCGCCTTGTTGGTCTCCCGCACCAGACTTACCCGTTTCACCACATCATCCAGCGGCATGGGCTTGGAGCGATCGTCGCCGACTTCAACAAAATAGGCGCCAAATGCATCCACCGACACCACTAGAGGCGGCGTCTCGGGCGAGATCTGCAACGCTTCCGACTCCGTCTGCGGCAAATCCACATTCACTCCCTGCATCAACATGGGCGCAGTGATCATAAAAATGACCAGCAACACCAGCATGACGTCGATATAGGGAACGACGTTGATTTCCGCCATCTGCTTTTTCTTTACGCGGGTAAAATCCAAGGATTGGTTCTCCTTTTAAGAGGACTTTGCGTGAACTCTGCGATGCAGGATGCTGGAAAACTCTTCCGCAAAAGTCTGAAAGGAATTGGCGAGACTCTCGCTTCTGGCCGAGTACCGGTTGTAAGCGATTACCGCCGGAATAGCGGCGAAGAGCCCCATTGCCGTCGCGATCAGCGCCTCAGAAATACCTGGAGCCACCGTGGAAATGGTGGCTTGCTGAAGGTGCGCCAACCCGCGAAAGGAATTCATAATTCCCCATACTGTGCCGAACAGCCCAATGTAGGGAGTCGTTGAACCCACTGTAGCCAAAAACGGCAAGTGCGCTTCAAGCCGATCCATCTCTCTGGACATAGCGACGCGCATGGAACGCTGCGTGCCTTCCATCACCGCATCAGGATCAACGCCGGCTTGCTGACGTAAACGAGAAAACTCTTTGAAACCGGAGCGGAAAATCTGCTCCATGCCGCTATTGGGGTTTGGTGCGGCGCTGGATTCGCGGTAGAGCTGATTGAGATCCATACCAGACCAGAAACGCTCTTCAAATTTGGTGGTCGCCCTGCGAGCCAGGCCAAAAATTCTGGCGCGCTGGAAGATAATCATCCAGGAGACAATCGAGGCTGCGAGCAGGATCAGCATGACAATCTGCACCAAAAAGCTGGCGTTGCTGATCAGCGCCCAAATTGAAAGTTTATCCTCCACTTATAGGACTCCTATTGCTGTTTTTATCGTGGGCGGGCCGCCACCTTTCATAGCGGAGCCGCAAAAACTAAACGTTTATACCTGTTTGCAGCGCCGAGGCCAAATTTCCTGGGATTGACCTGGGCTTAAAGCTGACTTTATCGATGCAGGCGACTTTGACTCTACCCGAGACCAGCAGTTCCGCCTTATCGCCTCGAGTGATGTTCTGCTCAAATTCCATGTAGGTGCGCCCCAGTTTGACAATGTTGGCGCTCACCGCCACTTCGTCATCCAGTCGTGCAGGGCTGTGATATTGCAGCGCAAGACTATGCACGACGAACTGGGCGTCAAGATCCACCGTCTCCAGCCTGGGGAACCCAAGAGACCGGATGAACTCGGTGCGAGCTCTTTCCATAAAACGCAGATAATTGGCGTAAAAAACGATACCGCCAGCGTCAGTGTCTTCAATATATACTCGAACGGGCCACACAAACGAGCCGGAAGTCATTAAATTCCCTTAATAAAATTTCGCCAAAAGCCTTGTCATCACTACTCCGGCATGGTCAATCCGAAGTGATTGTACGCCGCCTGAGTCGCCACTCTGCCGCGCGGTGTGCGCATTAGGAAACCCTGCTGAATCAGATATGGCTCGACCACATCCTCGATAGTGCCTTTCTCTTCACCGATAGCGGCGGCCAGACTTTCCACTCCAACCGGGCCGCCATCGAACTTCTCCATCACGGCCAGCAATAAACGACGATCCATGTGATCAAAGCCGTGCAGATCCACATTCAGCATGTTAAGAGCTTTGTCCGCTACCTCATTGGTGATGGCGCCGTCCGCTTTTACTTCAGCGTAATCGCGCACCCGCCGCAACAAGCGGTTAGCGATACGAGGCGTTCCCCTCGAGCGTCTGGCGATTTCATGCGCGCCGCCGTCATCAATAGAAACGCCGAGCAGACTAGCCGAGCGAGCAACGATATGGCGCAAGTCCTCAACAGAGTAAAACTCCAATCGCTGCACTATTCCGAAGCGGTCTCGCAACGGCGAGGTCAGCAGCCCCGCGCGAGTGGTGGCGCCCACCAGGGTAAACGGAGGTAAATCCAGCTTGATGGAACGCGCCGCCGGCCCTTCCCCGATCATGATGTCCAACTGATAGTCTTCCATCGCCGGGTATAACACTTCCTCAACCGCCGCACTGAGCCGATGAATTTCATCGATGAACAGCACGTCCTTCGGCTCAAGGTTCGTCAGCAGCGCGGCAAGATCGCCAGCCTTTTCCAGAACAGGACCTGAAGTGGTTTTGATGGAAACGTCCATTTCATTGGCGATGATATTGGCCAGCGTAGTTTTACCCAGCCCAGGAGGACCGAATATCAAAGTATGGTCTAATGCTTCCTGACGCCCACGCGCAGCATTGATGAAGATCTCCATTTGCTCACGCACCTGAGGCTGGCCGACGTAGTCTTCCAACCTCTTAGGGCGTATGGCTCGATCTTGGGAATCTTCCTGCAGAGTGGCGTTTGGCGAGATTATGCGATCTGCTTCGATCATGGGGTATTTTTGAGGTCTTTATTGGCGTCAAACGTTGGGGGCATCATAGCTTGGCTACTTGGTTTTTACCATCCCCTTCAAGGCCAGACGGATCAGCTCATCCCGCCCCATACCATCTTTATTAACCGCATTAATCGCGCGACTGGCTTCCTGCGGTTTATACCCCAAAGCCAGCAGAGCGGCTTCCGCTTCTTCCAAATGAGAATGCCCGCCCACAGCCTGACTCAGCAACTCCGGCGTCGCCGTTTCACGATCTCCTGCGCCCCAATCCTTGATCCGGTCGCGCATTTCAATCAGCAGCCTTTCAGCGGTCTTTTTACCCACGCCTGGCATCTTGGTGAGACGGGTCAGATTATCGCCGCGGACACACTCGACAAACTCGTTCGGAGACATGTGAGACAAAATCGCCACCGCCATTTTTGGCCCCACGCCATTGACTTTCAGCAACAGACGAAACAATTCGCGATCTTCGCGGCGGATAAATCCATATAACAGTTGCGCGTCTTCACGCACGACGAAATGGGTGAACAGAGAGCAGGATTCTCCCAACTTGGGCAAATAGCCCAATGCAGACAAAGGCACCTCCACTTCGTATCCCACGCCATTCACGTCCAACAACACAAAGGGTGGGTGATTCTCCGCCAGCTTACCAACCAGTCTTCCGATCAAGGGGAACCTCTTCTTTATATATAAGCTAAATATTCAATGAGCGCAGCTCGATAAAAGTCCTAACATGCAGACATAAGCGGCCAACAATTGACCAATACACAACAAAAGACGCCTACCGCATCCGGCCGCGACGACTACTTGACACCGAACCAATACGCATCAAGCTTTGCTGGGTATGCAGATGACAGACAGCGATCGCCAATGCATCCGCCGCGTCCGCCTGCGGCTTGGCCTGTAAGTCCAACATCGCCTGCATCATATGTTGCACCTGCCACTTTTCCGCATTCCCTTTACCTACGACAGATTGCTTTACCTTTTTGGCGGAGTACTCAGCCACCTGCAACCCCTGCTCCGCCATGGCCAGAATCGCCACACCTCGCGCCTGCCCCAGTTTCAAGGCGGAATCCGCGTTACGAGCCATAAACACCTGTTCGATCGCCGCCTCATCAGGCGCATACATGCTGACGACCTGAGTCACCCCCAGGTAAATACAGCGCAAACGCTCCGCCAGTGTCTCCCCGGTGACGCGGATACAACCGCTAGCGACATAGCGCGGCTTGCCGCCGCCCCACTCCACCACACCATACCCTGTAAATCGTGAACCGGGATCTATACCTAACACTTTCAACATAAATTGGCCACTTAGCCCGTCAGAACCGTTTTATTTCTATATAAGCCGCCCAGATTACGCAAGCCTACAATAAATTGCGCCAGCGCCAACAAAAAAGGCGGCTGACGCCGCCTTTCAGGAGAAGCTTGTATCAAGCCTGCCGCGAATTAACCGCCCATGCTCTCCAGTACTTCATCAGGAATGTCCGCATTACTGTAGACATTCTGCACGTCATCCAGATCTTCCAGCATTTCGATGAGCTTCATGACCTTTTCGCCGTTTTCCACATCCAAAGGCGCCATCGTCGCCGGCACCATGGAGACATCCGCCGACTCCGGCGTCAGACCCGCCGCCATCAGCGCGTCTTTGACGGCCATAAAATCTTCAGCAGAGGTTTGCACTTCCACGGAGCCGTCATCATTGGCGATGACATCCTGAGCGCCCGCTTCCAGAGCCGCCTCCATGACTGCATCTTCATCAACGTCTGGCGCAAATAGAATCACGCCGGTCTTGCTGAACAAGTATGCAACGGAGCCATCTGTGCCCAGGTTGCCGCCATGCTTGCTGAATGCATGACGCACTTCCGCCACGGTGCGATTACGGTTGTCAGTCATGACTTCAACATACACAGCCACGCCGCCAGGACCGTAACCTTCGTAGGTCAGCTCGTCAAAATTAGAGTCATCGCCGCCGCCAGCGCCGCGCTGAATCGCTTTCTCAATAGTGTCCTTCTTCATATTCACGGTCAGGGCTTTATCAATGACCGCGCGCAACCTTGGGTTGTCTTCGGGCAATGCTCCATTCTTCGCCGCCACGGTAATTTCCCGGATCAGCTTGGTGAATATCTTTCCGCGCTTGGCGTCTTGAGACGCCTTACGGTGCTTGATATTGGCCCACTTACTGTGCCCCGCCATGTTACTCTCCGCTAAATACTTTTACTTTCAACAAATTGATTTTCCAAGCTTGGCGCCGAAGTCTCAGCCTTCGGCGCCGCATCGGCTTACTCCGGCTGCTCGGTTTTGCGCAAACGGATATTAAGTTCACGCAATTGTTTTGGGTCTACTTTGCCCGGCGCCTGGGTCATCATGCACATCGCACTCTGGGTTTTCGGGAACGCAATCACTTCACGGATAGACTGAGCTCCCGTCATCAGCATAACCAAGCGGTCCAGACCGAACGCCAAACCACCATGAGGCGGACAGCCGAACTTCAACGCATCAAGCAGGAAGCCAAACTTCTCGCGCGCTTCGTCCTGACCAATGCCCAGAATGCGCAGCACGGTTTCCTGCATGTCGGAATCATGTATACGAACGGAACCGCCGCCCAACTCCGTGCCGTTCAACACCATGTCATAAGCGCGGGACAAGGCGTTTTCAGGGTCGGACTCCAGCATTTCCACCGCGCAGGAGGGCGCAGTGAATGGGTGATGAATAGCGGTCCAGCCGCCTTCGCCGTCTTCTTCAAACATGGGGAAGTCCACCACCCACAGCGGCGCCCATTGTTTCTCCAGCAGGTTAAGGTCATGGCCCAGCTTCACTCGCAAAGCGCCCAGCGCTTCGTTGACGACGCGAGTCTTGTCTGTGCCGAAGAAGATAATGTCGCCGTCTTCCGCGCCCACGCGCTCCAGCAGCGGATCGATAGCGTCAGCTATGTGCTTAACGATTGGAGACTGCAGACCATCCAGACCTTTGGCCTTTTCGTTAACCTTAATATAAGGCAAGCCTTTGGCGCCGTAGATACCAACAAACTTGGTATAGTCATCGATCTGCTTACGGGACAGCAGTTCGCCGCCTTTGGGAAGACGCAATGCCGCAACCCGGCTCTTCGGATCATTAGCCGGACCACTGAAGACATTGAAGCTCACGTTGGTCAGCAGGTCGCCCACATCCACCAACTCCAAAGGGATACGCAGGTCAGGTTTGTCGCTACCGTAACGGTTCATCGCCTCGGAGAACGGCATGCGCGGAAATTCCGGCAATTCCACTTCCAGCAGATCACGGAACATATCCCGCACCAGACGCTCGGTGATGGACATAATCTCGTTTTCATTCAGGAAGGAAGTTTCGATATCCACCTGTGTGAATTCAGGCTGACGGTCTGCGCGCAAGTCTTCGTCGCGGAAGCACTTGGCGATTTGGTAGTAACGATCTACGCCGGACATCATCAGCAACTGTTTGAACAACTGAGGAGACTGCGGCAGGGCGAAGAAACTGCCCTCATGCGTACGGCTGGGAACCAGGTAATCCCGCGCGCCTTCAGGCGTCGCCCGGGTCAGAATCGGCGTTTCCACATCCATGAAGCCATTGCCGTCAAGGAAGTTACGGATGTAGCTGGTGACCTTCGAGCGAAAGCGCAGCTTGTTGAGCATTTCCGGACGGCGCAGGTCCATGTAACGATAACGCAGACGCACGTCCTCGCCCACCTGAACGAATTCGTCCAACTGGAAGGGCGGCGTTTTCGCCGTGCTTAGAATTTCCAGCTGTTTACCCAACACCTCCACCATTCCGGTGGACATATCAGTGTTCGCTTTACCCTCCGGTCTTAAGCGCACGCGGCCCGTGACTTTCACCACGAACTCATCGCGAATCTGCTCAGCCAACTGGAAAACTTCATTTGTATCAGGGTCATACACCACTTGCGCGATACCATCCCGATCTCGCAGATCCAAAAAGATGACGCCTCCGTGATCGCGACGGCGGTGAACCCAACCGCAAAGCGTAACTTCTTGATCTACAAGAGATTCGTTGACCTCACCGCAATAATGACTGCGCATAATCCTGATCCTGTCTTAAATTCTGATTACTGTCTGTTAATTTTCAGCCGGAGACCGCACTCCGGCTGCATGATATGTATAAAAAGGGCCGCGCCGATCAGTCCGCGGAACTGCTGCTTTTAGAGCTTGAACCCGCGCTAGAGGACGAAGAGCCGCTATCGCCCGCCAAGTTTTTCTTCTTGCCGGTTTTGAAATCTGTCTCATACCAGCCGCCGCCCTTCAGGCGAAAACCCGCCGCTGAAATCTTCTTCTTAAACTCGGGCTTCTCGCAGCTTGGGCAGTCGGTTAACGGCGCTTCGCTCAAGCTTTGCAGAACGTCTTTCTCAAACCCGCAGGATTTACAAACGTATTCGTAAATCGGCATTTTTCTCTGACCTCTTTCCAGAAAAAACCAAAAATCATATTAAGTTAGAAGGCTTCTAGACGCCCTAGGATTGGTCGTTCCACAGCGGGAGCGACCGCAGACGGACAAAAAAAGCGCTGTATTATAAACATTATTTTTCGCAAAATCAGTCCTAACCTGTAATCCCTTGATACTAGGGACTTTAGCCCCATCTATCAGGTAGCGCCCGATACAGCCGGTTGGTATATTAACCGGCGGGAACTCAAAATCACACGAGGGAACACACCTTGGCAAGCATATTGCTCGTGGACGACGATGAAGGTTTTGTACAAGCCACGCGGACACTCCTTGAAATGCTGGGGCATGACGCCCGCTCCGCCGCCAGCGTCGCTGAAGCCAACGCTATTCTGCAGGCGAATCAATTCGATATCGTATTACTTGACCTGATGCTTCCTGATGGAAGCGGCCTGCACGTGCTGGACGCCCTCAATGGCTCCCGCAAGCAACCCGGCCACATCGCGATCGTCACAGGCCACCCTACCGTAAAATCGCTGGTGAAAACGGTCTGCGGCCCCAACATCAGTTATTTGATCAAACCCATTGATATTGAGCAGATAAAAGCGCTGATCGAAAAGACCAGCCCGGAGCTGTCGGAAGTTGACGCGCCCCGCCACTTCAACAGCCTGATTGGCGAATCGCCGGCCATGCGCGAGCTTTATCAGATGATCGAGCGCGTCGCTCAAACCAGAGCCAACGTGTTGCTGCAAGGCGAAAGCGGCGTCGGCAAAGAACTGGTCGCCCGCGCAATCCATGCCGCCGGGGGCTCTCAAGGGCCATTCGTGGCGGCCAACTGCGGCGCGCTTTCCCGAGAGCTAATCGGCAGCGAACTGTTTGGACATGAAAAAGGCTCCTTTACCGGCGCAGTCAGCAGAAAAATCGGTCTATTCGAACAAGCCAAAGGCGGCGTGCTGTTTCTCGACGAAGTCACTGAGATGCCAATCGACATGCAGCCAACTTTGCTGAGAGTACTGGAAACCAACAAAGTCATCCGAGTCGGCGGCGCCGAAGAAATTCCTGTGGATTGCCGAGTGGTTTCAGCCACCAACCGCACCCAACAACAGCTGGCGGAAGACGAATGCCTGCGTGAGGACATCTACTTCCGTCTGGCCGTATTCCCCATTCAGATTCCGCCTTTGCGGCAGCGCCGGGAAGATATTCCACTATTGGCCAGACGCTTCCTGCAGGAGCTGAACGAAGAGAATGGCTCCGCTTTCGGGCTGGGGGAGAACAACCTTAAACGACTGCAGGATTACGACTGGCCAGGCAATGTGCGCGAGCTGCGTCACGCTATTCATCGCGCGTTCATTATGACTGATCCAGCTCAATCCGAACTGAGCCTGCCGGACAATCTCGCCTCGCCTTTCGCCCGCGAGCGACAAGGCTCCCCCGGACTGCAGGTGGGCAAGACCATAGAGGAGATGGAGCGCGAGCTTATCACCCTCACCCTCGCCCAATTGGATGGCGACAAGCGCCGCGCGGCGGACATGCTCGGCATCAGCTTGAAAACCCTCTATAACCGCCTGAACAGCTATGGAGAGAATGAAAACACGGAAACGCCCGTATAAGACATTTCCAGCGAATAGAGACAGGACGCCCATATGACCCAGGAAGCCGATATCGCCAAATTAGCGCACGACCTCCGCAATCCGTTGAACAGCATTTCAGTGAATGCGGAACTGGCCAAGCTCCAGCTTCAGACCAACCGCGACAAGGAAGAAATCCTGGTGTGCGTGGAGCGCATACTGGAAGAATGCAAACGCTGTAGCGCGCGCATCAACGACTTGGTCAACGCCAGCGCAACGGATGCGGATAATGCCTAACAGACTTCTGGATCACAGTCCAATATTGCTGAGCCGGCGCTGGCGTTTCGCCTTCGCCGCCGTGTCGTTGTTGCTGGTCGTCAACGGACTTACTTCCTACCGCGCCATGCGCGAGTTGGTGCAGATCGAGAGCAGCGTCTCCCATACCTTGCAGGTGATCGGCATTATCAAGAACACCTTCTCCGCCATACAAGGCGCAGAAACCGGTCAACGGGGCTACCTGATCACTGGCGATGAGGCCTATCTTGAACCTTTTCATGACGCCATGAATTCGCTGGAAATCTATCTTAACCAACTGCAGGCGACCAACTCAGAAATACCGGGACAGCAGGAGCGCTTTCTACGCCTTCGCCAAGTCACCCAGAGCAAGATCAGCGAAATGCGCGAGGTCATCCAGTTGCGTAAGAACCGCGATCTGGAAAGCGCCACGGAAATCGTGAACACGGACAAAGGCAGGCGCCTCATGGATATCATCAGCAAGCTGGTGGAGGAAATGGAGGCCGAAGAATATGCGCTGCTGACGCAGCGACGCCATGAGTCCTATTTGAATCAGCGGGAAACTATTTTCACCCTGGTGGCCGCCACACTGACCAGCCTGGGACTGATTGGCTTTGTTTACTACCTGTTGCAGAGAAATCTCCGCCAGCACACACGCATCACCGAGATTCTGCAGACAGAGAACGACCGACTGGAGGAAAAAGTCTCCGAACGCACAGCCGTGCTGACCCACTTCTCCAAAGAGCTTGAACGCAGCAATCGGGAGCTGCAGGATTTCGCCTTTGTCGCATCCCATGACCTGCAAGAGCCGTTAAGAAAAATTCGCGCGTTTGGCGACCGCCTGCAACAAAAATACGCCGACAAGCTGGAAGACAGCGGCGCCGACTATATTCGGCGCATGCAATCCGCCGCAGAGCGCATGTCGCGCCTGATTAACGACCTGCTTTCATTTTCCCGGGTTTCCACCAAGGCGCAGCCCTTCACGCAAGTGGATTTGAACGAAATACTCGACGAAGTGCTGGAAGATCTGGAGATCACTATTAATGAAAGCGGCGCTGTGATAGACGCCTCGCCTTTGCCAACGCTGGACGCGGACCCCACGCAAATGCGCCAGCTCATGCAAAATCTGATTGGCAACTCATTGAAGTTTATTCCTCCTGAACAGAAGCCGCGAATCACCATCAGTGTGAAGCGCTACCATCATTCTCTGCTGGAAGGAGGCGTGGAAACGGAGTGGTGCGAGCTCCGTTTCAGCGACAACGGAATCGGCTTTGACGAAAAGTTCAAAGACCGGATTTTCACCCCTTTCCAGCGCCTGCACCAGCGCGGAGAATATGAAGGAACCGGCATAGGGCTGGCAGTATGCCGTCGCATCGTTGAACGCCATAGCGGCGCCATTAACGCCGAAAGTATTCCCGGACAAGGCGCCACATTCGTTGTGAACCTGCCGCTACAGCATACGCCTATTTCTGAAATGGAGCCTGAACAATATGCCTGACACCAAGAGACCTCTGGTCATTTTAATGGCGGATGATGACGAAGATGATCGACAGCTTGCACTGGAAGCCATGCGCGAAAGCCGCGTGCTGAATGAACTTCGATTTGTGAAGGATGGTCTTGAATTGATGCAGTACCTGCGTCGGGAAGGCGAGTTTGAAGATCCCGCCAGCTCGCCGACTCCCGGCATTATACTTCTGGACCTGAACATGCCCCGCAAAGACGGCCGCGAGGCGTTGGCGGAGATTAAGGCGGACCCGGCGCTGCGACGCACGCCGGTCGTCATTCTCACCACATCGAAAGCAGAGCAGGATATGCTGCGCGGCTATGATCTGGGGGCCGCGTCATACATCACCAAGCCGGTGACATTTGAAGGCCTGGTTGATCTCATGCGCGCACTGGGGCATTACTGGGTCGAATTCGTGGAACTGCCCTGCCACGACCATTATTAATCAGGCAGACCGCCGCGCAGGCGCATCCATGCCCCTGATGATTAACATGCCAATATCATTGCCATATTAATAAGTTGCACGGAAGGCGCGAATGACAGAGAACCAGACCAGCTTCCCCACGCCAATAAAGTTATTACTGGTGGAAGACGACGAAGATGATTACATCATCGCCAAGGATCTGCTGGAGCAGATTGCGCCCTCTCAGTTCGAGCTGGACTGGGCCTGCAACGCAGAAGTCGCTCGCACCGCCCTGGCCAGAGACGAGCACCACGTCTGTCTCATGGACTACCGGCTGGGACCGGACGACGGACTGAAGCTGCTGCGCGAAGCGCCGAAACTCGGCTTCCACGGCCCGATCATCATGCTTACCGGCCAGGATGACAGCCGCCTCGACGCCGATGCTCTCCGTGGCGGCGCTGTGGATTATCTAGTGAAATCCGACCTGAATTCCGCCCATTTGGCGAGGGCCATTCGTTATGCGTTGGCGCGCAGGGAGATGGAGACGGAGAGGCTGGTGAGACTGAAGGCGGAGGCGGAAAACCGCTCCAAAAGCGAGTTTCTGGCGCATCTCAGTCATGAGTTACGCACGCCGCTGACCGCAATTCTCGGTTATACGGAACTGCTCATCGCCCAGAACAGCATCCCGGATAACTTATCTCATTTACAGATCGTCCAGCGTAATGGGCAGCACCTGTTAAGCTTGCTCAACGATATTCTGGATATTTCCAAGATTGAAGCAGGCAAGCTCGAAATGGAGTTTGTGCGCGTTAACCTACAGACATATCTGGCCGACCTCTATTCTCTGATGGCGGTGTCCGCGCGGGATAAAAATCTGCAACTGCGATTCATTGCAGATATGCCTCTGCCGGAAAATATTGAGACTGACCCCATCCGCCTGCGCCAGGTCTTACTGAATCTGATCGGCAACGCCATCAAGTTCACCGAGCAGGGCGAAATCATCGTCCGGGTGCAGATGATCAAAGAGGAAGAACAGGAAAAAATCCAGTTCAAAGTAATTGATACCGGCCCTGGCATAAATCAAACCGACCAGAAACGCCTTTTCCAGCCATTCACCCAGGCATACGCCAATAGCATACGCCGTAGTGAGGGCGCTGGGCTGGGGTTAGCCATCAGTCGTCAGTTGGCGCAACGCCTCGGAGGAGATATTCGGCTGAGCAGCCAGCCGGGAAAAGGCAGTGAGTTCACCGCCATTGTGAAACCCGGCCCTTTGGGAGGCGTTAAGCGCATCCAGCCCGACCTGGAAACCGGAGGCGCGGAGCAGGCTCACGCCACACGCAAGCATCGAGTGCAGGGTCACATCTTGGTAGCCGATGACCTACAGGATATTCGCCACCTTATCGGCCACTTGGTGGAAAACGCCGGAGCGCAGGTCAGCTATGCGGAGAACGGCGCCGAAGCGGTGCGTATGGTGACCGATGCAGCTCAGTCGGACACGCCCATCGACTTAGTCATCATGGACATGCATATGCCGGTGCTGGATGGGCACTCCGCCACCCGCGAACTGCGCCGTCGAGGACACGAAATCCCAGTGCTGGCGCTGACTGCCGCCACGATGCGCGGAGAACGGGAACGCTGCCTGGCTAGTGGCTGTACGGATCACCTGAGCAAGCCGGTCAACATCAATCAGCTATTCACCCTGATCGAGCGTCATCTGTCGCACCCGCAAGTTAAAACGCCGACGTTATTACTGGTGGAGGATAACCCCGACGCCAGCGCCGCGACCGCCGCTCTGCTGGAACATCTGGGGTGGCGAGTGTTTTGCGCGGGAAACGGGGCGGAAGCGCTGGAGCTGGCGGAGCGAGTAAAACCTGCTGCAATCGTTTTGGATCTCAACCTACCAGATACCGACGGCTACACGCTAGCTCAAGAAATACGTGAGAAAGGGCTTCCAGACGCCCACCTTATCGCTTTGAGCGGCTGCGCGGAAGACAAAGGCCGTTCTGCAGAGGCGGGGTTTCGGCGCCACCTGATGAAGCCCGTATCCATGGGCGAACTCACAGCTGTCCTTCCCGCTAAAAACTCACTCTGAGGCTCCTGTTTTTTCCTTACTCCAGGCCGGCTTGTAAAAGCCACAACAAACCGGCCTCCCTTTTTTCTTATTTACACGACTTCTTTATTGTTATTTACCCCCAAGCTCAGATTAATCACAAAAAATATTTATTTTCAATAAGTTAACCGAAAAACCAAGCTTGGCACAGCTGTTGCTCCACCACTATCGAGATGCGGACAATCCGCAAGAAGTAGTGATAAGGAACACTGAGGAGATCAATGATGACTAAATCAGAAACAAACAGCTTGAGAGATCTGGTTAAGGTGCTTAACGACGGCATTGACTTCTATACGGAAGCCAAAGACAAAGTGAAGAGCAATGCGGTGCGCTTGGTGTTTGAGCGCATGTCAGCCATTCGCGAAGGCGCGGTAGGCCGGTTGCAGCCCTACATCGTCTTCGAAAAAGGCGAAAAAGAGACCGGACATACTCTTGGCGGCATTCTGCGTGAGCAATACGCCAAAATCCTTGCCTCTATCAAGGATAATTCAGAACACGTGTACATTGAGCAGCTGGAAGAAGTCGAGGATAAAACCCTGGAAAAAATCCGCGACGCCATCGAGGAAGTGAAGGCTCCCGGCGTTCAGGCCACACTGCAGGATATCTATCCAACCTTGAAGCGTTGTCACGACGAAATGAGCCGCCTGCAGCGCACCACTGCGTAACCCGCGCAGTGTTCCCATACTCGCCGCCGGGAGGCATAACTGCGCCCGTGCGGCGGGCAATAACCGATTTTGTGGCTATACTTCAAAGTATGACTGTATCCATGCTGGTAATAAGATATGGCCCAACCATCCCCTCTCCCCTATTTTCCTGCAACCACTCTCAGGCCAGACATACTGTCGGACTTGCGTGAAAGTTTCGAAAAAAATCTGGTAGAGCTGGAAGCCACACCCAATGACGCCTCACTGATCGCTCGACTCTGCGCGAATTATGAAGCCATCGCACAGGAAATAAAATTTGCGGAAATCGAGCTAGGATCATTGATGCAAGGCGTTTACACCATCATGGCCGGCATTGCCGACAAGCAACTGATCTTCCGTCCGGAAATCAGTGACTTGCTATTGCTGGCGATGGAGCGCATACAGGTTTGCGCCGTCGCTATCGATAGCGGCAGTTTCGAAAACATCCAAATGGTGGAGAACGCCAGAATCAGCGATCTCCTCTGCCAACTCCCCAAGACGGTCGCGAACGGTCGCAATGAGGCCATGCAGGAGCTTCTGGCGCTACTCGCCCCGGAAGTCAGCGCGCAAAGCGCGGGACGCAGTGCGAATGACGTTTATTCCGAGCTGCTGGCGTTGTGGCGCAAGTACGATGTCCACACCAACGCAGACCTGCTGTTCTTCCTTAGTCTCGCTACGCCAGCCGAAGCGCGATCTCGATTTTGGCTGGGTAAAAATCGACGAGTCCTATTACTGGCTCTGGCAATGAACCGGCATGCACGCGAGCCAGTGGACCCCGCTCAGCTTAGCGCCGCCGCTCTGGTTCATGACATAGGCATGTCCTTTCTTCCCCTGGATATCCTGCACAAGAGCAGCAGTCTCTCCGAGTCCGAGGACCATAGCATTCATAAACATACCGGCGTGGGTAGCGCCCTGTTGATCAACATGCCTGAGTGGCAAGAGTCACGCCGGATTATTGACCAACATCATGAGCATGTCAGCGGCAAGGGCTACCCTATCGGACTGCGGGACCGTGAAATCTGCGACGGAGCAAAAATCATCGCCATCGCCGACGCTTTCGAAGCGATTTCTCATCCCCGTATCTATTCCAGTCGCTTTAAACGGCCTTTTATCAGAGCAGTGCTGGAAATCAACAGCCGCTCCGGCAGCCAGTTCTCACAAAAATGGGTGGATGTGTTCAACGCCGTCATCAGACCACTGAAATACGAGTTATACTAACCCGCCTTTAATAAGCCGCACTCCTGTCCTGGGTGCGGCGCTTGTCTACCGTCCAGCCAGGATTTTTCTATTGACCACGAGAGCCCAACAAAAAGAGCGCACCCGTCAGGCGTTAATGAACGCCGCCCTGCAACAACTTGGCCCAGACCGCAACTTCGCCAGCCTCAGCCTGAGAGAAGTCGCACGCGAAGCAGGCATCGCTCCTACCTCTTTTTATCGCCATTTCAATGACCTGGAGGAACTTGGCCTGGCTCTGGTGGACGAAGCGGGCATCACCCTGCGCCGATTAATGCGGCAAGCGCGCAAAAGAGTCGCCAAGAAAGGGGGGCTGGTGGAAACTTCCATCGATACTTTTTTTGAATATCTGAACTCCAACGCCAACCTGTTTCGTTTGCTGCTGCGGGAAAAAAGCGGCGTTTCTTTGCGCTTTCGCACAGCCATCAAAGCGGAGACCGACCATTTCATCACTGAACTGGCGGCGGACTTGAGCCGATTTGGGGAAAATGGCGGCGCGCCATTACGGGACCCGAAAGCAGTCGCCGATGCACTGGTGGTGCTGGTGTTTAACTGCGGCTCAGAAGGTTTGGACGCCGATGCGGCGGAAAGAAAGCAACTGAAGCTAAAACTGTCCAGTCAACTACGTATGGTATTGAGAGGCGACCTTGATCGGAAAAGAAGCCCGGAACCACTATGACAAGCAGTCCGGGCGGGTGATTTCAGCGACTCAATCAGTGATGGCGATCAGCGGGCTAAGCGCCGCGTGAATCTTCTGTTTAAGCGCCTGCGCGTCCTGCTCTGAATAAGGCTGCGCCGGGCTCACGCCCCAAACCGGCTTCGGCCAGGCTGCATCCGTGGGAAAGCGAACGATATGGTGAAGATGCAGCTGCGGAACCATGTTGCCCAAAGCCGCTACATTCAACTTATGTCCATCGAACAGCGCCATCAGCGTCTTGCCGACTGTCGCCGACTCGCGCGTCAACTGATCTTGCGCCTCGCGGTCCAACTCATAGGCCTCGCGAACGCCTTCCACTCTCGGAACCAGAATGCACCAGGGGTACTGGCCGTCATTCATCAACAACAGGCGGCACAGAGGCAAATCGCCGATCACTATTGTGTCTTGCGCCAACTGCGCGTGCAGCTCAAAACTCACAGCGTTTCTCCTTTAACTGAATTCAGGCTTCCACGCCCTTGCTGATACTTAACCCACGACCAATGCCGTAATACTGTATGCCTTTACGCTGCACGCGCTCAGGGTCATACAGGTTGCGGCCATCGAAAATCACAGGCTCTTTCAGCGCGCTGACAATGTAGCTGAAATCCGGGGAGCGGAACTCCTTCCACTCTGTACAGATAATCAATGCGTCCGCGCCTTTCAGGGCCTGCTCTTTGGTGCCGCACAACATCAGTTCGTCTTTATCGGAGTAAATACGCTGGGTCTCCTCCATCGCTTTCGGGTCAAACGCCTGCACTTTCGCGCCAGCCGCCCACAGCGACTCCATCAAAACACGACTGGACGCTTCCCGCATATCATCCGTATTGGGTTTGAACGCCAACCCCCACAGCGCGAACGTGCGTCCCGCCAATTTGCCATTGAAGTGCTCGCTGAGTTTACGGAACAACACATGCTTTTGGGAGTCGTTCACGGACTCTACCGAAGACAGCAGCTTCGCGTCGTAAGCCACGTCTTTGGCGGTGCGCACGAGCGCCTTGACGTCTTTCGGGAAACAGGAGCCGCCATAACCGCAGCCAGGATAAATGAAGTGGTACCCGATACGAGGATCAGAGCCTATGCCTTTACGCACCTGTTCAATATCCGCACCAAGCAGCTCCGACAGATTGGCGATCTCATTCATGAAACTGATCTTGGTGGCCAACATGGCGTTAGCGGCATACTTAGTCAACTCCGCCGAACGCACGTCCATCACCACCATTCTGTCGTGATTGCGGTTAAATGGCTCGTAAGCCTCTCGCATCAGGCTGACCGCGCGCTCACTTTGCGCTCCCACGACAATGCGATCCGGCTTCATAAAGTCGCCCACCGCATCGCCTTCCTTCAAGAACTCAGGATTGGAGACGACGTCAAATTCCAGCGAGAGCCCGCGACCAGCCAGCTCTGCGCTGATAGCGGCGTGAACTTTATCGCCAGTACCCACCGGCACTGTGGATTTGTCCACGACCACTTTGTAATCTTGCATGTGACGTCCAATAGTACGCGCCACTGTCAGCACATATTGCAAATCCGCAGAGCCATCTTCATCCGGCGGAGTGCCGACAGCAATAAACTGTATGTCGCCAAACGCCACGGCTTCTTCTGCGTTTGTGGTGAATGACAGGCGTCCCGCCTCCACATTCAGCTTCACGATGGGCTCAAGCCCTGGTTCATAGATTGGAATCAAACCGTTCTTCAGGTTCTGGATCTTCTTTTCGTCCACGTCAACGCAGAGCACCTGATGCCCGACGTCCGCCAGACAGGCGCCCGTCACCAAGCCTACGTATCCGGTGCCGAAGATGGCTATTTTCATCAGTACAAGTTCCTAATGTTTAGATTCAAGACTCTTTTTGCTTTTTCTGCCAGACTGCTTCCCAATTCAAAGCGGACTTAACGATGACGCTCAGATCATCATGATCGGGCTTCCAGCCCAGGACAGATTTGATCTTATCGTTCATCGCCACCAGCGCGTCAGGATCGCCTGCGCGACGGGCAACTTCCTCAACGGGGAAGTCTTTTCCGGATTCCGCTTTCACCACATCAATCACTTCTTTCACTGTGAAGCCGCGTCCATAGCCACAGTTGAATATATTGGAGCCGCCGCCAGCTTTCATATGGTCCAGCGCCATGACATGCGCCTTGGCCAGGTCATCCACGTGAATGTAATCACGGATGCAGGTGCCATCGCGGGTATCATAGTCCGTGCCGAACACTTTCATACCTGCGCGGACGCCCTGCACGCACTCACAAGCCACTTTAATCAAGTGAGTCGCTTCCGGCGTCGCCTGGCCGATGCGGCTCTCCAGGTCAGCGCCCGCTACATTGAAGTAGCGCAGAATGGTGTAGTTCAGGTCCGTCGCGAACGCCAGGTCCTGAATCATGCGCTCACTCATCATCTTGGAAGCGCCGTAGGGATTAATCGGCATTAATGGGGTTTCTTCAGTAATCATCGTGTTCTCCGGCATGCCATAGACTGCCGCCGTGGAAGAGAACACCAAGTAAGGAACCTTGTGCTTCTGAATCGCGCCCAACAGATTGAGCGTATTACGGGTATTGTTGCTGTAGTACTTAAGTGGATTTTCTACCGACTCCGGCACCACAATGTTCGCGGCGAAGTGCAACACCGCCTCAAACCGCCCTTTCTCGAACACCGCATCCAGCGCGTCTGTATCCGCCAGGTCCGCCTGCACCAGTTCGCCGTAAGTGACAGCCCAGGGGTGGCCGGTGGACAGGTTGTCGTACACCACGATGTCATGCCCGGCTTCGCCCAGTTGACGCACTACGTGACTGCCGATATAGCCGGCTCCGCCTGTAACTAATACTTTCATTAATGCATATCCTTAAATATTTTCATTGAGGTTAGCTGAATTCTTAAGATGATGGCTGCTGCTTCCGTCGCTCGTCTTTAGCTTCGGAACGCCGACGCTGGAAAAAACCGCTGAGAAGTTGCGAACAAGGTTGTTCCAGCACGCCGCCGCTCCATTCCAGTTTCCAATTAAAATTATGCTCATCCAGCAGGCGGCTGCTACTGCATACGGCGCCGGCTTTGTGTTCATAGGCGCCAAACACCAGTCTGGATACGCGCGCATGCACCAGCGCGCCGAGACACATGACGCAGGGCTCCAGCGTCACATACAACGTGGAGCCCGGCAAGCGGTAATTCCCCGCTACCGCGGAGGCTTTACGAATCGCGCTGATTTCCGCATGTGCGGTGGGGTCGTGACTGCGGATAGGCTGATTCCACCCTTCCCCCAGCACCTGACCGTCCCGCACCAGAATGGCGCCCACCGGCACCTCATCATAAGCCAGCGCTTGCGCAGCCAGGCCAAGCGCCCGCCGCATCCAGTATTCGTCCTCATCCGGCTGACCGGGAAGCGAATCAAAACCGTCCTGCATATTACTCTTTCAACTTTGCAAAACTATTCATAGCGTCATTCTCATCAGAATTAGCTGACGCATATTGCCGACACTTGCTAATTTAAAATATCGCCAATTAAATTACGAGCAAGATACTCAGAACCAGAGCGGGATGCATGCCCCCAGTCCACGTACGCGACATTTGTTAACTTTTTCGCGGCGTCAGAAAAGCCGATAAGACACATATCGGAAGTAGCGTCTTTTTGACATAGCACATTCCTCGCGCTCGCATAACGAAAGCTAAACCTTGTAGATAACGTAGACAATGCTGAGTCTATTTCAGGCAACGTATTTGCTTTAGCATAAACTTTTCCATCCAGAGTAGAAATTAGCTCTCCTTTCCTAACTACCTTATACACATCAACCTTCCAACGAGGAACATTACCAATTACGATAACTTTCGACTGAGGCGATGCAGACTGAATAGATTTAAAACTATCCACAACGACGCTCTCGAACTCCTCAGAACTTAAAGGATAGTCTGGGTGCAACCAGGCAGCATGCAACACAATAACCCTATACTTATTTTTTCGAATGTGATCAAGCACGCTCAAGTTAACATCATTACATGTCTTTCTATGGTGCAGCACAGGCAAATTAAACAGTGGGGGACACCCCGACTGTGTAAGTTGAGTAAACCCAATTGATTTTCCCGTTAATATCTCCCTCAACCCAATAGAAAGAGAGGCGGCATGGCTATCCCCCCATAGCAATACGTCTTGAGTTGGAGAAAAACAAACTTCATCATGCTTAGTTTCACCATCTCCCTGAAGCAAACAGTGATGCTGCCTTACAGCCGCGCCCCAATCTTTATAAACATCAGGAACCGCGATGCTTGACTGCCAGCCAAACGCAAGAAAAAAACTTAGCAAAAGCAATGACGAAGAAGTAGCCAGTATTGAACGGGAAGAGGGAAGGAATCTTCTTTCTCTAAATGGTTTCTCTATATATTTCAAAGAAAAATACGAAAGCCCCAGTGTCAGTGCTATAGCAAGACAGCTTTCAAAAGAGGTTATTTCCTCTATTTTCCGGTGCCTCATGAAAGCCAGAATGGGTTGATGCCACAGGTATGCGCTATACGAAAGAAGCCCAATCGCCACCACAAATTTTTGACTCAAAATTTTCCACGCAACAGTGCCCTCGGAAGCAAAAACAATCACCAAAGCCGTACCTATCGTAGGAACGAGAGTATATAGGCTTGGCGTCGGTGTGGTAGAGTCAAATAAAAACAACGGAGCTACTATTAATAGTATGCCCAACAAACTGAAGCCCTGCTGAAAAGCAGTTTGCACTCCCCTGTCGCGTCTCATATAGAAAGCACAAAAAACACCAATCAGAAGTTCCCAACCACGGGTAGGCAATAGATAAAAAGCAGCAGTCGGTTTGTGGTACGCCCCCCAATGGGCCATTCCCAAACTAGATAGAAAACCAATAGCCAACACAACTAAAACTACTTTTTTCCCAAATCGCCAGGTAAACATCAGAAGCAAAGGAAATATGATGTAATACTGCTCCTCAACAGCCAAACTCCACGTATGAAGAAGGGGCTTCATTTCCGCAGAACTATCAAAGTACCCACTTTCACTCCAAAACAGGATGTTAGAGGAGAAAGTAGCGACAGCCATTATGCTTTTAGCAAAGTCTTTCATATCTCCTTGCATTAGCAAAAGCCAAGCAAACGGAATACAAGTCAAAATCACAAAAAACAACGCGGGCAATATTCTCCGCGCCCGCCGTTCATAAAACTTAACAAGACTGAACTTCCCCTCTTCCATTTCATTGATGATAATCGTTGTTATTAAAAAGCCACTAATAACGAAGAAAACATCAACACCAACGAATCCTCCTTTAAATAATTCAAATCCTGCATGAAATAAAATTACAGGGACGACAGCAAGGGCTCGCAAGCCGTCGATTTCGGCACGATACTTCAAGGAAAGCTCCTCTTTGAGGTTATATTTTAATAATAGTTATTATGTTTGGCGCTTAGCCTTAATCGAAGGGGAAAGGGTTGAAGGGACTGAGCAAGCTAAAGCCTCTTACGAGGCCATAACTTGCTCAAACAAAACTACTCCCACTCAATAGTAGCAGGCGGTTTGGACGAAACGTCGTAAACCACTCGTGATACGCCGGAAATCTCATTAATAATACGATTGGAGATCTTTTCCAATAGTTCATAAGGCAGATGCGCCCAGCGTGCAGTCATGAAATCGATGGTTTCTACGGCTCTCAGCGCGATGACGTATTCATAGCGACGGGCGTCGCCCACCACACCGACAGACTTAACCGGCAGGAATACTGCAAACGCCTGCGACACCTTGTGATACAACTCCGCGCGATGCAGTTCTTCTATGAAAATCGCATCCGCTTCACGCAGGATGTCCGCATATTCTTTTTTCACTTCGCCTAGAATGCGCACGCCCAGTCCCGGCCCCGGGAAAGGATGGCGATACACCATGTCATACGGCAGTCCCAGCTCCAGTCCGATCTTACGGACTTCGTCCTTGAACAGTTCGCGCAGCGGCTCAACCAGTTGCATTTCCATGTCTTCCGGTAACCCGCCAACATTGTGGTGGGATTTTATGACATGGGCTTTACCGGTTTTCGCGGCGGCGGACTCGATAACATCCGGGTAGATAGTGCCCTGCGCCAACCACTTCACGTCCTTGATTTTGGCCGCTTCCGCATCAAACACTTCGATAAAGGTGTGGCCGATGATCTTACGCTTGCGCTCGGGATCGTTTTCTCCCGCCAGCTTGCTCAAAAACTGATCCTGCGCATTGGCGCGCACGACTTTGATGCCCATGTTCTTGGCGAACATGTCCATAACCTGATCGCCTTCATGCAGGCGCAGCAGGCCATTATCCACAAACACGCAGGTCAGCTGATCGCCGATGGCGCGATGCAGCAGCGCCGCAACCACTGAGGAGTCCACGCCGCCGGATAGACCCAACAGCACTTTGTCCTGCCCTACTTGATTACGCACCTGGGTGATGGCGTCTTCAATGATGCGTCCCGGCGTCCACAGTTGCTTACATCCGCAGATATTCACCAGGAAGCGCTCCAGCATGCGACGCCCCTGCAGAGTGTGGGTGACTTCCGGATGGAACTGCACGCCAAACCAGGGCTTGCTCTCATGCTGCATAGCGGCGATAGGCGCGCTAGGCGTAGAAGCGCTGATCACAAAGCCTTCCGGCAAAGCCACCACTTTATCGCCGTGACTCATCCAGACGTCCAGCAGGGGCTTGCCGTCTTCAGCCACATGATCTTTGATATTTTCAAATAAACCGTCTTCGGAGCGCTCGATCTTCACCTGCGCATAGCCGAACTCCCGCACATTCGAGCCTGCAACCTTGCCTCCCATCTGCTCCGCCATGGTCTGCATGCCATAGCAAATGCCCAACAGAGGCAGATCCATGTTGAACAGGCATTCCGGCGCGCGCGGTGAGCCCAGTTCTGTCACGGACTCGGGACCGCCAGCCAGGATCACGCCTTTCGGGTTGAACTCGCGAATATCCGCTTCGCTCATGTCGAAGGGGTAAATTTCGCAGTAAACGCCGATTTCGCGAACCCGGCGAGCAATCAACTGCGTGTATTGAGAACCGAAATCCAGGATCAAAATACGATGGGAATGAATATTTTCGGACATTCGAAGCCTTCCTCAGACAGAAACAAGGGCGGGGCCTTTCAGCCCCGCCATAGTTTAAAAACATCTTTTCGGCGCCAGCCGATATTACTAGGCGCCGCAGCGCCCAACCTCGACACGCGACCCGTTTTAGGGGCCGCGCCTGACAAGAATTGCCTAAGCGCCATCATCAACCCGAGCGTTCCTATCAGCCGGAACGATAGTTCGGCGCTTCCTTGGTGATCGTCACGTCGTGAACGTGGCTCTCATGGATGCCGGCGTTAGTAATGCGGGTGAACTGGGGCTTGGTGCGCATTTCTTCAATGGTTGCACAACCGGTGTAGCCCATGGAGGAACGCAGACCGCCCATCAGCTGGTGCACCACATTGGTCAGTGGGCCTTTGCTGGCGACGCGCCCTTCAATACCTTCCGGCACCAGTTTCTCAACGCCGGAGCTGGCGTCCTGGAAATAGCGGTCGCTGGAACCCTGGCTTTGCGCCATGGCGCCCAGAGACCCCATACCACGATAGGCTTTGTAGCTACGGCCTTGATACAGTTCTACTTCACCAGGAGATTCATCCGTTCCCGCCAACAGGCCGCCAACCATAACGCTGGAGGCGCCAGCGGCGATTGCCTTGGCGATATCGCCGGAGAAGCGGATGCCGCCGTCTGCGATCAAGGGGACGCCGCTGTCTTTCAGCGCCGCCGCCACATTTGCAATGGCTGACATTTGCGGTACGCCGATACCTGCAACGATACGGGTAGTACAGATAGAGCCGGGACCAATGCCCACTTTAACGCCGTCTGCGCCGGCTTCCACCAGCGCCAGCGCCGCTTCGCCGGTGGCGATGTTACCGCCGATAACCTGTACTTCAGGGAAATGAGTCTTCACCCAACGCACGCGATTCAACACGCCGCGGGAGTGACCGTGCGCGGTATCGACCACGATGACGTCTACGCCGGCGGCGGCCAATGCGGCGATACGCTCGTCAGTGCCTTCGCCAGTGCCAACAGCAGCGCCGACGCGCAAACGCCCTTGCTCGTCCTTGGATGCGCGCGGGTAGTCCTGCGCTTTCTGAATATCTTTCAGCGTGATCAAGCCCTTCAGCTCGAACTCGTTGTTCACCACCAACACTTTTTCGATACGGTGGCGGTGCAGCAGGTTCTTCACCGTTTCCATGTCGTAACCTTCGGTGACGGTGACCAGCTTCTCTTTCGGCGTCATCAGTTCCTGAACTTTCTTGTTCAGGTTGTTTTCAAAACGGATGTCGCGACCGGTGATAATGCCCACCAGATCCTTACCATCCACCACCGGCAGACCAGAAATATTATTGGCCATGGTGATGGCGCGGACTTCACTGACCGTGTTGCTCGGTGAAACAGTGATGGGGTCTTTCACCACACCACTTTCAAATTTCTTCACCATGCGCACTTCCGCCGCTTGCTGCTCAATCGTCATATTCTTATGAATGATGCCGATGCCGCCTTCCTGCGCCAATGCGATAGCCAAACGGGCTTCCGTTACGGTATCCATGGCGGCGGAGACAAGGGGGAGATTGATCGTGATGTCGCGGGTAAGTCGGGTAGTCAGGCTGACGTCTTTGGGCAGGACTTCAGAATAACCGGGAATGAGGAGAACGTCGTCGAAGGTTAGCGCTTCTTGAGCTATGCGCAGCATATGAATCGCCTTTTTGCTTGCAAATAAGTTAATCGGACTATTATAAATTTTAAGGCATAATCAGTAAACTTACGGACTTCCCTAATACCCGCATTTCTCTAAGAAATTCTGTTTTTCCTCTTCAAACAGGCAAAACAACCCACAGAGTTGGATAAAAATACAGCATAATGAGCGAACTCAGCCCCCATTCTCCCTTCTCCGTCACCGAATTGAACCGCCAAGTGCGCCGACTTTTGGAAGTCAGCTTCATGCAGGTCTGGGTGACGGGTGAAATTTCCAACTTCAGCTGCCCCAGCTCAGGACATTGGTACTTCTCACTAAAGGACGACAAAGCCCAGGTGCGTTGCGCCATGTTCCGCAATCGCAATATGTTTGTGAAGCAGCGCCCCCGGGATGGCGAGGCGGTTACTTTACGCGCAAAGGTCAGTCTTTATGAAGGACGCGGTGAGTTTCAGTTGATTGCTGAGAGCATGGAACTGGCGGGGGAAGGCGAACTGCGGCGCGCGTTTGAGGAGCTGAAACTCAAGCTGTCTCGTGAAGGGCTATTTGAGGAGAGCCGCAAGCGTCCGTTACCAGCCATGCCCAAGCAAGTCGGCGTGATCACTTCTCCGACCGGCGCGGCCGTACGCGACATTCTCACTGTATTGGAGAGACGCTTCCCCGCCATTCCAGTGCTATTATTTCCGGTCCCGGTTCAAGGCAAAGAAGCCGGACCCGCGATTGTCGCCGCGATAGCAAGCGCCAACCGGCTGAATTGCTGCGACGTATTGATCGTCGGTCGCGGCGGCGGCTCATTAGAGGACTTATGGGCCTTCAACGAGGAGCCTGTGGCCCGCGCCATCGCCGCGAGCGCCATTCCTGTCGTCAGCGCCGTCGGCCATGAAACCGACATCACCATCGCCGATCTGGTCGCCGATCTGCGCGCGCCTACGCCTTCCGCCGCCGCGGAAAAAGTAAGTCCGGATCAAGCTGAGTGGAAACATCGCTTCCTGATCTACGAACAAAGGCTCGACGCCGCCGCGCAGCGCCTGTTGCGACAGGAAGGGTTGCGACTTAATCAACTCAGGGGGCGACTCAAACACCCCGGCCGTCGCCTGCAGGAGTCAGCCCAGCGTCTGGACGATCTGGAGGTGCGTCTGCATCGGCAGGCGCAAAACCTGCTATCCGTCCGGCGTAATCAATTGACGCATCTACGTGACCGCCTGCTGGCGTCCAGTCCCCGGCAATCCTTAAAAAACCGCTACGCCACGGTGGACGCCCTCAATCACCGCTTGCAGACCGCTGTCCTGTCCGTGTTAAGGCACAAGTCTCAGCATTTCGCCAAGCTGTGTGGGCACATGGAGGCGGTCAGCCCCATCGCCACCCTGGCGCGAGGATACGCCATCGTATCCGACGAAAATGGCCAGATTATTCGCAGCGAGAAAGAGGTGCGCACGGGACAGAAAGTCAAAGCCCGTCTCAGCGACGGTGAAATTCATTGTGAAGTGGTCGCCTCCGTCTAGCAGAAAAGTCCTTAACCGGCGGAATGCAGCAACCTCGTCGACAAGTAAGACAAGATCCACGCAAAAAGAAAGCGCTAGAAGCGCTATATCTATATATAAGGAGAGTAGAGAAAAGCCGTAGGCAAGGACCCACGGCTCTACAAAGCGGCTCAGCCGAGCAAAAAATGCGCCCGAGCCAATGCGATAGGGTCTTTACGCTTTTTCTGCCAGGCGCTGACGCTGACATTGGCGACCCGATTGCCGCGACGAGTCAGTTTGCATTCCGCATAGGTCTCCTGATACAGACCCGCACGCAGATAGTCCAAAGAAAAGTCGACAATACGTGGAAAGGTGTCGATTTCCAGGAAAATCGCCAGATGGAAGGCGGCGGACAGCTCCATGAACCCACCAATCACACCACCGTGAATCGCCGGCAAAATAGGATTCCCCAGATTCTGCTCACGTTTGGGCAGGATAAACACCACTTCGTTACCGAAGCGTTCGCAACGCACGCCCAACGTGCTGGCGTAGGGAATCAGCTCCAGAAGCTTGTTGTAGTCGCCGCTACGATGCGCCTGGGCGACGTGTTGCTGTAAAGACTCCATGATTACTTCCTGCCCTCGATCTTTTCCCAGAACCAATCGGGGGACGCATCACGCCCAATCCGCATGAACGTGGCGACGCAGTTGGCCACCGTCGTGTCCGGGCCCCGTTGAAAGGCTTCACAGCGAGTGAAAACGATCGTACCGGTCACCCGATAACAACGGGCGCGTGCGAAGACAGTTTTGCCGGGCTGCGCCGGACGCATATAGTCTACCCGCAGATCCAGAGTGGGGCACAGCTCCAGCTCCGGCAGGCAACACAAGACGCTGCCGCCTGAGGCGGTATCCATCAATGTAGTGATGGCCCCGCCATGAATGACGCCCGTATCGGTGTCGCCGACAATATGTTCGCTATAGGGCAGTTCCAGCTCCAGACCATCTGCATTGGCGCAGGTGACCTTGACGCCAAGTTCTCGGCATTGATTAAGGCTATCCAGAAACCTCGATACCCGGCCGAAACGAAGCTCATCGTTCTCCCAGGGTTCGTACTGCTGCATGTTTCAGTTATCCGTCGCTATTTAAATTGAATGAGCTACCTGCGCAACGACGCCCGGATTTCATCAATTCCAGACATCAATGACGCAGAAGTAATTCAACCGCGGCGACGTCACACGCAAATATCGTCGACGCTCCGCGATTACTCGTTCCCCGCCGCTGCATCCTCAAAGGTTTTACCGGCGCGCAACGCTTTAAGGGCGCGGGACCGGAACTCCCGTTGAAACAGGATGGCCACCACGGCGCTGGTTATCGCCATGAACAATAGCGGATGGATAAACCAGGTCAACACGGCGAGTCCGTAATAGTATGAACGCAAACCCAGGTTAAAAGAATCCCCGGCCAGATTCGCCACCCTGGCGGCGGTCTTGGCCAGCGCCTCGCGAGCGCCGGAGCTGACCTTATCTTCATAGGTCAACGGGGCGCTGCTGATCAGCACCCCGCAGAAGTTGTATTGGCGCATGGACCAGGTGAATTTAAAAAAGGAGTACACAAACACCGCGCACAGCACCACCAGTTTGAGTTCCCACATAAACTTTCCCGTTTGCGCGATATAGGGTAGATCACTAAAGACGGACATGGCTTTGTCCGTATACCCTATAGCCGTGATCAAACCCGCCAGGATCAACAGGCTGCTGGAGGCGAAAAAAGCGCCATTGCGCTCCAGATTGCCGACCACGGAGGCGTCGGCGATGCGCGCGTCGCGCATCAGCGTGCGGCGCATCCAGTCGGCGCGATACAAATCCAATGTATTGGATAAGCAGGGCCGGGTTTTGGCGCGGTGTTCCGAATAATAGGTGTAACCGACGCAATTCAATAAAAACCAGACGAGAGCAATATAATCCAGTAGATTCATAACACCTTAATCGTTAGATACGTTGATACTATTTTTGACCATTTTTTGTAGAAATTCATTTAGACGCTTGGAGAAGAGAATGCTACGCCTCTTTACTTGTAGCCTGTGCTTAATCTTGATCCTGCTGCAAGGGTGCAGCGTGAACCCGGTCACTGGCAAACGCGAAATCATGATCATCAGCGAGCAGCAGGAGATGAGCCTGGGACAAGAGCAATACCAGCCCGCTCAGCAATCCCAGGGCGGGCTGTATTATCTTGATCCAGAGCTGACCTTCTATGTGCGCCAAGTCGGTGAAAAGCTCGCCAAAGTCAGCGACCGCCCCGATCTGCCCTACGAATTCGTCGTACTCAATAATTCCGTTCCCAACGCCTGGGCGTTGCCCTCCGGCAAGATCGCCATCAACCGCGGGCTGTTGGCGAAACTGGATGACGAGGCGCAACTGGCCGCCGTGCTCGGTCACGAAATCGTTCACGCCGCCGCCCGTCACAGCGCCAAGCGCATGCAGTCAAATTTGCTCATATCAGCCGGCGTGGCTGGCTTGGGTCTGGCGCTGGACAACCAGGACTATCGCGACATTCTGGTGGGCGGAGCCGCCATGGCGGTAGCGAAATATGGGCGGGATCATGAGTTGGAGTCCGACCACTATGGCATGCAATACATGGCCGCCGCCGGTTATGACACCCAGGCGGCGGTGGAGTTGCAGCAACTGTTCATGAAACTTTCCGAGGGGCAATCACAGAATTGGCTGGAAGGATTATTCGCCTCACACCCGCCCTCCCCTGAGCGCGTGGAGGAAAACCGCCGTACAGCCCTGACGCTGCCCCAGTCGAACTATCGCGGCGAAGACGCCTTTATGAGAGCGACGGCTCGCCTGCGAAAAACCGTACCCGCCTATGATGCTTACGACAAGGGCGTAAAAGCGCTGAAAGCAGGCGACGACGACAAAGCGCTGCAGCTGGCCAATCAGGCCATCAAACTGGAATCGGAAGAGGCGATGTTTTACTCCCTGCGCGGCGATATCTATAAAAAGCAGAACAAAGAATCCGCGGCCTTAAAAGAATACGACAAAGCGGTGTCGCTTAATCCGGAATACTTCGCCCACCCTCTCAAGCGCGGCCTGACCTACAAAGAGTTGGGCGACAGCGCCAAAGCCGCGCAGGACCTGCGCCGGGCCAATGACTTGCTACCGACTTCCGTCGCCAATCTGGCGCTGGGAGATATCGAAGCGCAAAGCAATAACTCCGCCGCAGCCATCAGCCACTACAGCGCCGCCGCTGAAGCCTCCGGGGCTTATGGCCAGGAAGCCAGACAAAAGCTATCGCGTTTGGACCTGCCCAAAAACCCCGAACGCTATTTGCAAATTCAGACTCTGAAGGACAAACAAGGCCGCGCTTTCATTACCTATAGCAATCAAAGCGCATTAGAGGTGAATAATATTGTGGTCGAAGTCGCCCTGATAAACGCCAGCGGCTGGGTCATGAAGCAGAACACCCTCACCTTGGGCGCCGCCGGCCCCGGCCAGCAAGCCAAGCCCGTATTCTGCGCCATAGCGACAGAGGCGGCGCAGCGCAAGGACTTATCGCTGCTCACCCGCCTGCAAAGCTATCGTTTGCGCTAACCCGCAGCGGACGCCGCCAGCGCCATAATATGCGTGAAGGCGGCGTCCGGATCTTCCTGCATAAAGCAATGCCCGCCAGGAAGGGTCTGCAACCGTACGTTGGGGTTTATCGACGCCGCCCGCTGCGCTGATTTCACCACGAAAGGGTATGTGCTCTCTCCATAAATAATCGCCATAGGCCGCCGCGCTTTTTTAATGGAAGGCCACAACTTCTCCGGAAAAGTCGCAAACACCGCCGCTTCCAGACGGGGTGGGCACTTCAAGGCCACCCCCCGCTCCGTTTCCTGCAGCGCATGTTGGATATAAGCCTCCAACGCATCGTCGCGCCACCCTTTCAGCATGCCGCGCCCCTCAAAATACTTACGCGCCGCCGCCATATCATCCCAGCCATCGCGTCGATTTTCCGCCCGCGCCGCCAAGGGATTTGGCGCGCGTAATCGCAGCCAGCGATAGGCGGTCAGCGCTCGCAACATGGTTGGCGTGAAGTAAACCGGGTCCAGCGCCACCACCTGATCAAACGCATCCTGGTGGGCGGCGGCGATCAGCGTGGTCAATACGCCGCCAAAGCTGTGTCCCACACCTAACGCAGGAACCGCGCCATAATCCGCACGAAAACGCCGCCAGGCGGCGTAGGCGGTTTCCGCCGTTGCATTCCAGCCGCGAAATGCGTCGCCAGCGTCGCTGTCGCCGTGCCCCTGCGCATCGCTAAGAAACAGGTCGTAATGCTCGGCGAGCAGGCGTAACAACGGCTCGTAGGTCAACCCACAAAAACCGTTGCCGTGCATGAAGTGCAAGACCGGTTTGCCCGAGGGGCGGCTGCGCCAGCCTCGAATCGTCATTCCCGGCTCAGCGGCGTATTCCCAGGGAATCAACTTCATCAACAGAGACTCCGGCGGCGAATTTCTTACATCGGCCATACCAGAGAGTGAGGCTTGACTCATACTTCGTCCTTATCCTCTATATCGTTCATCAAAGCGTATACTTGCTCGTCATGATCACAGTGAATACTGGGGTACAGATTATCCCGCCACCAGTGTATCCATTTAAGTGTCTGAAATCCGTCGAACCAGCAGTGAAAGTGGCGACGAAAGGCTTGCTCAGTGGAGGATTGCGCAGCAAAACGGCGCACCGCCCCGGCAATAGCGAACGCCTCCAGAGCGCTACCCGCCAAATCTTCCCGTCCGGTATAAGCGCCCAGCTCCGAGGAGATATCAGCCAGCGCCGCTTCCGGCTGCTCCCGCAGACGCCATAGCGCCGTTACAGATTGCAGAAGTATGCGCAAGCACTGGTAGGTCGCCGGGTGATAAAAAAACACCGCCCCATCGCCTTCCAACGCCTTTTGCAACGCGGGTCCGGTGCCAAAGGGAACCCGGCGGCTGAGCCGCCCGCTTAAAACGATATCGCCGCCTTTTGTCTGCATTATCGGCCCAAGCTTGGCGAGCTTGTTCAGCAAATAAAAATCCTCCGCCGCCGCCCGTAATGGCATGCCGCGCACCATGGCGTAGGCGTCCGTGCGACAAGCCAGGGTGCTGCCGATAGTGTGGAAGGCGTAGGGAGACCCCGCTTTCTGCAAGCCCGCCACGTAGTATCGCAGCTTACTTTCATAGAGTTGCATCAATAGCTGCTGTCTGGCGTCGCCTTCGCCACGGTGACGAAAAGGGTGAACCAGCGCCACGGCGTCACCAGCCTGCTGCGGCGCTTGCTCGAAATAATCGGAGGGGAGTTCGGCGTCAGCGTCAGTGAAATGAATCCACGGGGTTTGCAGATAGCCCGCCACGACCAAAGCCAAAGCGATGTCGCCGCCTATTTTTCGGGCCAGCCCCACCCCTGACTCTTTGGGAATCAAGGCTTCCTCGGCGCATCGATCCACCAGAAGAATTGAGCGCCCGGCAGTCTCCACCAACTGCAAATTGGCGCGACGCCACAACGTGCGACCTTCGTTTTGGGCTTGTCGCAAACACTCCCGAGTCGTCGCCAATGCATCCGCTTCCGCGGACACAGGCGCATTGATTACCCAGATTTGCAGGCAGTCAGTCTTGGTTAGAGCCTCTGCAACACGCTTAAGCCTTTGATAGTCCTCCGCGAATGCAGGAATGACCAAAGCGGCGCGCCACCGCTCCTCAATCCCCTCAAACCCTTGGCTTTCCGCTTCCGCATACTCACGCAGATACTTATCTACCGCTTTATTAGGCCTGTACGCCCGAGCAACCGCCTCCGCCATCGACGCCAGCCTACTCCACAAAGCCAGATTGCAAGGTCGCATGAGGCGGAGCCAACAGAGCGCCCCGCAAACACCAGTATGCATACGCCGCGGTCGCGCCGGCGCTGATTAACGGCGCCAGCAACCACAGCTCCCAGTGCAGGCTAAAAGGCAGCTCAAATAAGCGATATTGCAGGAAGCCCGCTATGCTTTCCGCCACGATGACGCCCATGACGCCGGCGAAAGCGCCGATCAGACTAAACTCGCCTACAGTCGCGCCGATCACGACGCGCCGGTGCGCGCCCAGCGCTCGAAACAACGCTGTTTCCGCACGCCGGGAGGGGGCCTCGCGCGCCAGTAAAGACGCCACCACCAACAGCGCCGCCGCAAAAATCAGCGCCAACAGCGCCTCAATCGCCAGCGACACCTGCGCGATCACTTCACGCACTTTCACGACAAATTGATCCAGTTCCAGCACAGATACCGTGGGAAACTGTCGATTGACCCGATTCACCATTTCAGTCTTGTTATCGCCCAGATAAGCGCTGGTCAGATAGGTGGCGGCGAAGCTATCCAGCGCGCCAGGCGCGAAAGCCATGTAGAAGTTGGGCTTGAGGCTGTCCCATTGCACACTGCGAATGCTCTGCACTTTCGATTCCAGCACGGAGCCGCCGATCTGGAAAGTCAGGGCATCTCCCAGCTTTACGTCGAGACGCTGCGCCAATTGGCTTTCGATGGAGACGCCAGGGACACTGACGGCCACGCTCGACGACGCGTCCCACCAGGAGCCGCGCACGATGCGATTATCTTCGGGCAATTCCGCCATCCAGGTAAGATTAAGCTCCCGGTTCAGCGCGCCAACCTCTCTCTCCTTGCTCACCACTGTACGCACAGGATCGCCGTTGATGTGGGTCAGGCGACCCCGCACCATCGGGTACAGTGGCGCCGCAGCAATCTGGTTTTGCTCGAACAGCGTTTGCATCGGCTCCACTTCATAAGGAGCGATGTTAATGAAGAAATGATTGGGCGCGTTTTCTGGAATTTGCGCCCGCCAGTTGTCTACCAACTCCGTCCGCACCAGAAATAACGTCAGCAGCAAAGCCCAGGCGCTGCCCAGCGCCAGTACGTGCGGCACCGTTGACCAGGGGCGACGCTTCAACTGATCGGCCCCTGCCCGCAGGGCGCCTGGCGTGACCGTGCGGCGCGGCGGACGCAGCTTCACCCACATTTTCATCAACCAGGCCGCTATGGCGATCATCGCCGCCAGTCCAATCAATACAGCAGCGACGATGGTTAGTTCACCGCTGTAGACCATCAATAACGCCGCAAATCCGACCAGGGCGGACAACATACGCGACTTAGAGAACCCGAGCATGCGCTGAAAGTCCGCATTGGCCGCCGCCTGACGCAGAATAAACATGGGCGGCTGTTTGGCCAGAGCCCGAAACACCGGCCAGGCGAACGCCGCCAGCACAATCGCCAACGTCAGCAACGGCAACCAGACCCAGTTCAGAGGCAGTGATTTCTGCAGCGGCGGCAGCATGTCGCCCATGGCCCATACCGCCCATTGCTCAAATAACAACCCGCACGCCAGCCCTAAAACCGAGGCGCTGGCGGCGGAAATCAACAGTAATGACGCAAAGCGCATACGTAACTGGCCACTGCGGCAGCCCAAGGTTTTCAGCAGAGCGACCGTGTCTTTTTGCTGTTGCGCGTAATACTGCGCCGTGACGGTGAGCGCCACCGCCGCCAGCAATACCCCCAATACGCCTCCCAGCAACAGGTAACGTTCCGCCCGCTCAATCGCCCGCGACACCGCCGGGCGACCGTCCTTGGCGGAGACAATCCGCTCAGAGGCCGTCAGTGAAGACGAGATGTCTGCGTTGAACTGCTCCAGCAGCCGCTCCTCCCCCGCCAGCAGAAGGCGATACTTCAATCGGCTTCCGGGCTGGGCCACTGCGGTGGCGGCGACATCCTCGTAGCTCATCAATACCCGCGGCGCCACGTTCATAAAGGAAAACGAAGGGTCGGGCTCTTTCGCCAGCAACCCGGTAATGGTCAACTGCTTACGGCCAACGCCGACCCTGTCTCCCAGCTCCACGCCCAGCAGGGAAAACAGTCTTGGCGCCAGCCAGACCTCACCTTGCGCCGGCCCATGATGAACCGTTTGCGCCGACGCGCCAGCCTGGGTCACCACGCCAACCTCGCCTTTCAGCGGATAACCTTTATCCACGGCTTTTACAGCCACCAGTTGAAACTGGTCGCCGTTATTCAGCATGGTGGAGAACTCCAGCGTAAACGCCGTCTCCAGGCCCAGTTTTTGCGCTTCATCCACCCAGGCGTCTGAGAGATCGCCTGAGCTCTCAATGACCTGATCGCCTCCCAGAAAGCGGGAAGCGCCGTCGTCGAATACGGCTTTCAAGCGACCGGTAAAAGCGGTGATCGACGCCACGGTCAGCACCGCGACGAACAACGCCAGCCATAACAGACGAAACGAGGGTTGCCGCCATTCTCGCAGCCAAAGTTGCAGCGGACGCATAGAGTTCATCATTACGCCATCTCCAGAACGCCCTGATCCAGGGCCAGAGATCGACCGCAGCGGCCTGCCAGTTCACGGTCGTGAGTAACCAGAATCAATGTCGTGGAATGCTGTTTATTCAGATCAAACAGCAGATCCATGATGTGCTGCCCGGTTTCCAGATCCAGATTGCCGGTAGGCTCATCCGCAAACAGAATATCCGGCTCCGTGGCGAAAGCTCTGGCTACGGCGACCCGCTGTTGCTCGCCTCCGGACAACTGGCGCGGGTAATGCCCCTCTCGCTCCAGCAACCCCACTCGGTCCAGCCAGTCCCGCGCCCGCTCGCGACTTTCCGCAACGCCGGCGAGATCCAGCGGCAACATCACATTTTCCAGAGCTGTCATGGTGGGAATGAGCTGAAAGGATTGAAAAACGAAACCGACATGTTGGGCGCGAATAGCGGCGCGACCGTCCTCATCCAGTTGCGCGAGATCCTTGCCCAGCATACGCACCTGACCGGCTGACGGCAGATCAAGGCCCGCCATGATGCTCAGCAGTGTGGTCTTGCCGGAGCCGGAGCGTCCGATAATCGCCAACGACTCCCCCACCTTGATTTGCAGATCGACGCCTTTCAATATATCCAAACGCCCGCTACCATTGGAGACACTTTTCGTAAGCGATTTAACCTCAAGCACATCAACCGAAGTCATGCCAGCAACCTCATTCCTCAATCTGTTTAAACGTCATGTCATCAAGTCCGTCTGGACTCTGTTTGCGCTCTGTTGCCTGATGGTAAGCCCTATCACACAGGCTGTCACAGATAAATCGCAACCAGTAAAAATTGTCGTGTTAGGGGACAGTCTCAGCGCCGCTTATGGCATCCCCCTGGAATCCGGCTGGATTACGCTGATGGAAAACGAGCTTAGCGCCACCTACCCCAACCTCACCCTGATCAACGCCAGCATTTCCGGCGAAACCACCGGCGGCGGCCGCGCCCGCCTGTCAGCGTTATTGAAGGAGCACAAACCGGATATCGTCCTTCTGGAACTGGGTGGTAACGATGGCCTGCGTGGTTTCCCCCTCAACATCATTAAAGACAACCTGGCGGCTATGCTGGATAGCATCGCTGACGCCGGCGCAAAGGCCATGCTGATCGGCATGCGCATTCCGCCCAATTATGGACCGGCTTATGCTGAAGGATTCCATCAGATCTACCAAGACCTGGCCAGTGAACAAAAAGTCACGTTAGTTCCCTTCCTGCTGGATAATGTCGCGCTTGATCCCAGTTTGATGCAGTCCGACGGGATTCACCCCAACGCCAAGGGCCAGCCGCAACTGGTGGAAAATGTATTGCCGCATTTAAATTCTCTGCTAAGTCATTGATCCAAGCGACGCTTATTTGCACTCTTTATAGCTATTGCTAGTCTTAAAGTAAGTCATACTATTGAGGCTGGCTATATGGTGACCCCGCGAATTCGTCCGGGATGGTTGTTGTGCCTGCTGGCGGCATGGGCATTCAGCGGCCATGTCGGCGCGGCGATAATCAATAACAACAACGTCTTCCAGATCAGCGAACAAATGCAGATCAAGGCCAAGCGTCTGATCGCCGCTCAGAACAAGTCTGTTGACGAATCTGACGCGCCGGTGTTTCAGGATAAGTTGCCCAATCAGGTCTATGCAAAGGCGCTGGACGCCTATGCGCAGATTCGTCAGTTGATGACGCTGAATAACCTTTCTCCCATCGAAGATAAACAGCTCCCCTTCCAGATTTTCAGACCTAAAGACGTATACGAGCTATTAGAACAAGCGGACCAGGGCCTCAACGCCATTTTGGAAACCAAGTCCATCAGTACGGAAGCGGAATTTGAACGCCCTTTGGGCAAGTCCGGCGCCGATGTCTATCAAAGCCTGTGGAAGCTCACCAATGTTTTATCCGTACTAGCCCCGCCGCCGGATATCGGCGATACGCAAAAACAATTCAAGCTGATCGAAGATGAGCTGAGGCTGCTGGCCCGTGCGCAGAACCTCAAATTTTCCGAGCCGCAAAAGGATCAGTACAGCGACAAGAGTATCCGTGACGTGATGCTGGCGCTGTACCAGGACTATCACCTGCTCGGCAGACTGCAGCGCAATCTGGAGGTGGAGCCCACCAGTCCGGAAGCCATCCCCAGCGGCGCCTTGACCGTGCTGGATGTTTACGACGGCGCGCGCAGCGTGCTGGCGGAGATCCACCGCATGAAAGCCGGCCTCAATATCGAACAGCGCAGCCCGGCGCCCGAGGGGGAAGCCAACGCCTCCCTGAACAGCCTGTATGCGCAAGCGAAAAAAATCCATGATTTGCTGATAAGCCTGCTGAGCGGTATGACCCCGGCGGGCCAATAGCGATGTAATAACTGAGGTGCGGAATGCGTCTGCAGAATCTTCCATTGATGCTGAAGTTGAGTCTGGTTCCGGCGCTGATACTGATTCTGTTGCTGGCTTATGCGCTGATAGTGATCTCATCTCTACGGGAAATCACCACCCGCGCCAACCACTTTTCCACCGTCATCGAACCGACAGCGCGCCTGACCAGCGAGCTCAGCGCCAATCTGTCCACCCGCGCCAGCCTGCAGCAGCAGTATCTGCGCACGCCTAACGATAAAACACTGGAAGAATACAATCAGGCCAGCGCGCAGGCGCAAGAGTACTTTTCCGACGCCAATTTCAGCAAACTGAAAAGCGCCAACGCCCTGCAAACCGCCAGCCTGCGCATCGACGATTTGTTTCGCAACAATCTGCTGCCCAAAAACCGTGAGTTACGCAGCAGTATCGCCACCGTGCAGGAAACAATCGTGCCGAAAACCCTGGAGCTCTCCAATAACATCAGGGTGACCCTGGACCCTTCCAGCGCTCAGGTGCTGATTCAATGGACTATCCTGGTCAGCAACCATATACAGGCCGCGCTCATTAACCTGAACGCGTTCATGCGCACCGGCTCGCCCACAGAAACCGACGCTTTTTTGATGGAAGTCTATGGGGCGCAAAATGCGGTGATCGACCTGAAAAAACACTTGCGCAAGCCGGAGCATGAAAAATGGATTGGTGAAATAGATGGCCTGGTGAAACAGTTTGAAAGCAAAGCAAAAACCATCTTCGACGTCGCCCGCACTCAGAACAGCCTCTTGGACAGCGAACTGCGTCCTTTGGTCAACGACACCCTGAACGTTGTGGCGGAAGAGCAGGCCAGCATCTGGAGCGACTTGCGCAGCGTCAGTGGATACATTGCGGAATCCCTGGACTCCAATATCGTGAAAATGCTGCTCTTTCTGGTCGTCACGCTGGTCATTTCCAGCGTTTTGACCGCGCTGGTGTCGCGTCTGATCAGCAAGCCCATTAAAGATGTGGTCGCCACAATGGAAGACATCGCCCAAGGCGGCGGCGACCTCACCCGGCGCCTGACATACCTTGGCCAGGATGAACTTGGCCGTCTGGCGCGCGCGTTCAACCAATTTATCGAGCTGATTCAGCAGATATGCATCAGCATCAATGACAAATCTCAGGAGCTGGGACAATCAGCGGAATCCTTGCAGGATGTGGCTCATCAGGGCGAAAACTGCCTGGAGCAACAAAAAGCCGAATTCGTCACCGTATCCGAATCCACACAACTGATCTCCCACAGTTTCCGGGATATCGCCCAGCAGGCGGGCAAATTGCTGGAAATCGCGCAATCCATCGCCTCACAGTCGGATAATGGTAAGCGCTTGCTGCAGAACAATACGGACACGCTTTCCAAACTGGCCCAGCAAATGGAGACCTCTTACGCCTCCATGCAACGCTTGGCCAGCAGCAGCCAGAAAGTCTCGGAAGTGCTGCAGGTCATCAACAATATCGCCGAGCAAACCAACCTGCTCGCGCTAAACGCAGCTATCGAAGCCGCCCGCGCCGGCGAGCATGGTCGCGGCTTCGCCGTAGTGGCGGATGAAGTCAGGCAATTGGCGTTGCGCACTCGGGACTCCACCGAAGAAATCCGCGAAATCATGGAAGGCCTGCAAAAAGACGCGCAAGAAACAGAAAAAATGATCAACCTGAGCAACAGCATGACGCAAAACAGCGTGTCGCAGATGAGCACGCTGGCGGTGACCGTAGATCAGACCAACAGCGGCATTGCAGAGGCCAGCGACCTGATCGACCAAGTGGCCAAAACTACCGAGGAACAGGCCAAGCACGCGGAAGGCATCGCGCAAAGCATGCATACTTTGGAGACGCTACTGGATGAAAGCTGGCTGCAGGTGAACACCACCTCCTCCAACAGCGAGAATATCAATCAGCTGTCATCGCAGCTGCAGGAAAACGTCGGCCGCTTTAAGACTTGTTAAGCGTCGTTAACTGCACGGCCGGTTGGCGCCTTTATTTGATTACCAGCACGTCACATTCCAGATGATCCAGCACCCGCTCCGCCGTGCTGCCGATAAAAATGCGGTCCACGCCGCTGCGGGATACCGCGCCCATCACCACCAGATCATGTCCGTGCTGATTGACGCAGGCGGGTAGCACTTTCTCCGGCGAGCCTTCTTCGAAAAACACATGCGTGCTTGACTCCACATAGTTTTCCAGCAGGCGGTCCAGCGCCTTTTGGTGCTTGGACTTCACTTTCTCGCGATATTCCTCGTAATCGGCGACGATGGCGTCAAATTCCACCAACATGCCGGTAGGTATCGGCTCATAGGCGTGCACGACGTTCAGTTCCGCAGGCAGGCGACAGGAAATTTCGTGGGCGATGTCCAAAATGCGGGGATTCAGATTATTAACTGAGCCCTCCACCTCTATCGGGTCCACCGCCGCCAGTACTTGAATATGTCCATCCCAGCGATGTTCCTCCCGCACAAACCAGATTGGCGCATCCGCATCCCGCATCAAATGCCAGTCTGTATTGGTGAATAACGCCCGCTGCAGGATGGAGTGATGATGGGTGGCCTTGATAATGAGTTGCGCTTGTGTCTCGCGACAACGTTCCACTACCGCTTTGTAGAGAGGCTTCTCCCAGCGCACATGCTGGGTGACGGCGATGCCGTGGGCGCGCATCTGCTCCGCAAAGGCCTCCAGCCAGCGTTCGCGACTGGCCAGACAACTGTCCTTAGCCGAACTAAGCGCCTTGGCGTCGAAGGGATAACTGGACTCCAGCGCCCGTTGATATTCCGCCACCATCAGCTCCACTTCCGCGCCCAGCGCCTTGGCGAGGCGAATCGTACGGGGAATGACTTCCTGCCTTTCCTTGGTCGGGTCCACAACCAGCAATATCTTTTTAATCTCCGCCAGCTTCTTGATTTCCATAGCCTCTCCCCACCGATTTAAAATTTTTTTCAACTTCCGTCGTTTTTAATAATAGAAAAGGTTGACGAGATAGTCCCATGTCATTATTATTGCGGCCTCGAAAATGACGTTCCCCGATAGCTCAGTTGGTAGAGCAAATGACTGTTAATCATTGGGTCGCTGGTTCGAGTCCAGCTCGGGGAGCCAACTTTTTCGGATCTTCAAGATCATTCGGGGTATAGCGCAGTCTGGTAGCGCGCCTGCTTTGGGAGCAGGATGTCGGGAGTTCGAATCTCTCTACCCCGACCACTTTTTTCACATCCCTTCTTAATTTCTTTTTTCCAAATTCAAAACCCATAATTAGCATCCAGCTATATTATTTCCCGTGCGCTTTCGCTACAAAAACGGCGCGACGCTGATATCTTTCCTTCTACGCTCCCCTTAAGCGCCCCCCTCTTTATACAAGTGAGCCCATCCCTGGACTATCTCGCCTCCCCTGGCCTTATCACGTCACGCCTGCGGAAGCGTCACCGTATTGAAGAACAACTTGCTGACTTCATATAAGGTCAACGGATCAGCGCTGCCACAGGTTTCCCTGATAGAGTGCATCGCAAATTGCGGCACGCCGATATCCAGTGTTTTGACGCCCAATTCCGCCGCCGTGAGCGGTCCGATGGTGCTGCCGCATGCCATATCCGTCCGCACCACAAATACCTGATAAGGCAGTTTCAGCTCCTCACTGAGACGACGGTAGAACGAACTGGTGATGCTGTTGGTGGCGTAACGCTGATTCGAATTCACCTTGATGACTGGCCCACTGTTCAGCAAAGGCCCATGATTCTCATCATGACGATCCGCATAATTGGGATGCACGCCGTGGGCGTTGTCAGCGGAAAACATCATGGACCGGCTGATCATCTGGCTCAAACGCGCCTCATCTTCCGCAATGCGCAACAACACTGAGCGCAGGAAAGGCCCTTGCGCGCCCTCGGCGGACACGCTACCTACCTCTTCATGGTCATTGAAGACCAGGAAACAAGGTTGACTGGAGCCTGCATCCAACAACGCCTGCAGCCCAATATAGCAACTCAGCAAATTATCCAGACGCGCAGAGCTCAGGAATTCTTTTTGCAGGCCGTGAATATTGGCCGGCTGGGTATCATACAGGCACAACTCATAATCCAGCACGCGCTCCGCATCCAACTCAGGATGCTCCTGCTTGACTTGCTCCAGCAGCAAACCACGGAACTCAGGCGGACTGTCCGCGCGGCATTGCATCAGCACCGCCGGCAGGTCTTTCTGGGGATTGATGGAGCGGCTGTTGTTCACTTCCCGGTCCAGGTGAATCGCCAGGCTGGGAATCATCGCAATGGGGCGCTCCCAATTGATCAGCGTGCTTTTCACTTCCCCCGCGCCGCTCAGATAGGTCACCCGGCCTGCGAGAGACAATTCACGATCAAACCAGGGATTCAGCAACACGCCGCCGTACACCTCGACGCCCAGCTGATAATAGCCTTTGCGCAGCAGCTCCGGGTTCGGTTTGATTTTCAGACAGGGACTGTCGGTATGCGCGCCAAACATTCTGGCGCCGCTGACTTCCAATGGTCCCTGCGCGCCGCCGAATGCGATCAGCGAGGAGCCGTTACGCGTAATAAAGTAACGCTCATTGGCCTGCAGCGACCATTCATACTCTTCGTGTAAACGCTTGAAACCCGCTTTTTCCAGCATTTCCACCATATTGGCGACCGCATGAAAAGGGGTTGGCGAGGCGTCAAGAAACGCCAATAATCCTTCATTAAACTCTTCTTTATTCATACTTCACTCAAGTAACCGCGTTATCCGATTCTGTACGGCTGCCGGCGCGTGGCGTCGGCAGCGACCACAAACACTGAACATAGCCTATACGGGAGATTCCGGCTTGGCCAGTTGGTTTTGCGAAGAATTCTCACCTGCTTTTCCCCCGTCCGCTTTTTTATCCTTACGCCCAGGCTTGGACGGCGCCTCAGGCAAGCGCTCAGAGAATTTTTCCCAGGCCCAGCGCAACCAGTTGATCATGGCGAAGGCCAGCCAGAGCGACCAAACCAGCATCGCCACCCGATAGAACAGCACAGGAACCGTCCAGACGGCCGCCGTCGGCAGTTCGCCCGCAGCCGCATCCTGATACCAGCGTAGCTGACCTGCATAAGACCCGTTGCCGGCGACATAATCCGCAGGCTGACCAATCAAACCTTTGGGAATACTGGCGATCACCCACCCCAGCACTGCCAGGGTCAGCAAAACCAACAGCGCGCTATACAGTCTACGCCCCCAGCGCGGCATACCATGCGCCAGCTCGTAACGGTAATTGAACGCATAAAACCAAACCGCCAGCACCAACAGGCCCTGCACCCAACCCAAAGCCGCGCCTGCCGCCAGCACAGCCCAGCGCCCCACGCCCAGCGGATTGCCGCCATGCCAACCCAGCACTGAGGCCAACAGCAACATCACCGCCAATACGCCCCAGAACAAAATAGCCGGCCCCATCTGAGGGCCACTCACCCATAATGGCCACAAGCGGTCTGGAAGTTGAATCTGCAACTGTATATTGCTGACCGGCGCCGGCAACTGCAGCGCCGGCGTTTGATAACGCCACTGCGCGCCCGGCGCCTCCTCATGCCAGCGAATACTTAAATGCTGCTCACCATAACCAAGCACCACATCCACCCGTTTGGTTTCTTCGCCGCGGGCGACATTTCTTCCATCCAGCTCTACCGCATCCAAAACCGCGCCGTCCGGCAAATCAAAGCTATAGCGCTGGGAGCGGGAAGTACGCAAACGAATATCCGCCACGAATTGCAACTGCTTGCCGCCAACCGTCTCGGTCAAATTCAAGCTGTCCACCGTCAGCATGCGGCCTTCAACCGCCTTATTGGGGGAAACAGATAAGAACAACGAATCTCCCGGCTGAGGCCGCCACTTTGGCCGCCAATAGCCGGACTGAATAATTTCGTATGGCGCAGGCCCGGTGTACTCCAGACTCCACTGCGGCCCCACCAGAATCGACCAATGCTCGCTCCATGCGCTATTCGTCGGAGCCAGCAACTCGATACGCTGACGGAAGCTCAAGGTGGACACCCACTCCAGGCTGCTCTGCCGATCGTCCAAGGTCACCAATGCCCGCTGATTGCTGACATCAATCTCTCCCGAAGTCACCGACTCCCCCATTAACAGCGGAATGCTGGCCGAAACCGTACCCCGCAAAGGCGCCACCCGCTCCACGCGAGTGCGCACCCGCCACTTCAGACCAAGATCCAGCTCCCGATAGACTTTAACGAAGGCTGGCGCAGGTTCTTGAAACAGAGATTGCCGCGCTTCCGAACTGCGCTGACTGACGCTGGTGCGCTCAAACTTAATATTGGAGCTCAGCAGCTCGTTACTGCCAGCGCCGGACATCGACCAATCCGCCACTTTCGCCGAAAATCGGTGCGGACGCAGGGGAAACGCCAGCTGAAACTGATCCACTTCCCGTACGCTGCCTTCCAGCACCACTTCCTGTACGCCCGCCTCCAGCGGAATGCGCCAGACGCCATCTTCTCCTGCGCTCCAACGATCCCAACGCTTACCGTTGACAAACACATTCTCTGGCCGCCAAAAACCAGCGCGAGCCGGAATAGGCAAAGCGACCGGCTGCAATGAACTGACCTCCAGCGACAAGGTCAGACTGTAACCATCCAGAATCAGGTTCGCGGAATTGACGTCCACACAACGAGGAGTACAGGCAGGCGGCGCAGTCAGGCGCTGCTCCAGCGCCTGCAACATTTCCGGACTGGGGTAACCGGTATCGGCATGGACCGGCTCCGCCGGCGTCATCAAGGCCAGAGGCGCCAATAACGCCAGTCCCGCCAGCTTGGTGGTGACGCCAGGTTGCGGCGAGTCATCCCCGCCCTTATCGCTACGTCCACCGCGTCGCCCTACCAGACACGCCAACAGCACCACCAGCAGCGCGAAATGGACAATTCGCGCAACCCCTGTCTGGACGGGGCTCAACACATACAACTTAGCGCTTTCATCACCGCTCAGCGGCCCCTGCCAAGTAAGATTCACTTTTTTCCAACTCCAGTCCGGCACCCCTGGCCCGGTGGGCGCCGGAGCCTCCGGGGCCACATCCTCTGGCTCGCGCGACTTCAACGACATCGGCGCACTCATCGGAACAGGCGGCGCCGACTCCATCAACTCCTCCGCCATATAGCCGGGCTCCATATCCATTTCCATATCCGCCACAGGAGCCATCGCTCCGCGGTCCACAAAATAAGCCACGCCGGAGTCACGCTCCAGTTGCGGGTAGATCGCCATACGCACCTGCGCCACCCCGTAGTTCAGCAGCATGCCCGCCAAAATCAGCAGGGCGCCCCAACGCCAACCAGTCACCAGCTTCAACATCCAGCCGGGACGAACCACCCGCAATAACGCATTGGGAATGATCAACAACAACCATGCCGCCACTGGCGCATATATTTCGTGATAAGCGAACCCTAAAGCCACAGCCGTCACCAGCCCCCAGATTATGCCCTCCAAACGCGCCACCGCCGCAGTAATCAGCAGCAGCAGGAACAAGTCCCACAAAGACCATCGATCAAACCAGGTTCCCGCACTTCGATCTACGCCGGATGCAGCCAAAGGCCACCATCCCGGCGGTAGATTGACGTCACTGGAGACATTTTCCAGACTCAGACTGCCGCTGTCATCGCGCCAACCGCTGGCCGGGATCACAAACGCCGCGGTTTCGCGCTCCACTGGCGCGCTGCTGACCGCCGTCATATCCAGGTTAGCGCGTCGCACTTCGACGCCTCTATTGGCGCCCTGGCGCGATTGCGTGACCAGCTGCGCCTGACCTGACAAATCCACCTTACCCAATTCATAAGGCGCTCCCTGCTCCAAGCGCCAGCCCTGCGACATTTCACCTGTCAGGCGGTCTCGCCATATCCAGCGACTTTGATCGAACGCCAGCCAACCCTGGGTTTGCTGGCGAATACGATTCCCTGATAAAGAAGTGAGCCCCCGCTCAATTTCCTTCAGATCCAGCGGCGAGCCTTCCGCCACCCGAAACGCCGGCAAAGACCGCCACTCCTGAGGCAACAGCGTCTGCTGCGGGTCGACGGCGCGCCCGTCTATTTCCACGCGGCGCAGTTGCGGCTGCGTCTCCACCACCCACAGCTCTGAGTCAGGCCATACGCCCCCCGGCTCTGGCTCCATGGAGAATGCATCCGCGCGAGTGGTCTGCCGAAAGCGCGCCACCAGCGTCCAGGACCCCGGGCGCACCTGAATTCGCAGACGTCCATCCTTTTCCACCCGGGCAGGCAGGTTGCTGGTCAGAGAGACTTGCTCCCAACCTGACAGGCGGAAGCCGCCCAGCACCTCTTCCCGCTCACCACCGGAAACGTCAAGCTGCAGACGCGTCTCCAGGAGTTTTGGCTCATCATCGATTAACTTGCGGAATACGTTGATTTTCAAAGAATCCGGCTGCAGATTCGCCTGCAATTGATCGCGCACCAGCCAGAGCGCGGAACCGCTGTCCACATATGCGCGCCCTTCCAGCGCCGCTACAGCGGTCAACCTAGTCATGGCGAATGCTTTCGGCAAGGGCACGCTCTGCGGCAACTGCTCCCAACTGATACGCCCCTGAACCCGGTAACTCCCTGGCTGCAGCCACACCGAAGGCACTCCGTCCACATTAATGACCGCCACCCGATTACCAGACAGCTTCACTTCATGAGGCCAAAATTGAGCGGAGCCCGGCAACGGCAGCCAGCCCTCATACTGGCTTTCCGCCTGGAAACGAAAGTCCAGGCGCTTTATCTCCAGATCCAACTCCAGCGCGCCAAGCCAAAGGCACACTTTCGCACCGGTTCCGTCATGGGCCGGCGTACAGTCTTTATCAATGTGATCGTGCAGCACCCAGCCGGACCAATCGGCCAGTTGCTGCGGAATATCTGGAGGCGCGGCCTGGGCCGGCGAAATGCAAAACAGAAGGAAGAAACATGCGACTAGACAGGATTTCATTAATATATCCATAGCTATAAAACGGACAAATACGACACAGGTCGTCGGACTCTCTCGACAGCAGATCCCAACGCCGATCCTCGTATTCAGACTCCCGGGCGCCTGCAAAGTCTGTTTGGTGAAATAAGGTTGAGCAAATATAATGGAATGTCAATAACTTGCCGAGCCAAAATAGTCTGATTATGAAAAGCAAACACCTGGAAGACGCGCTGTTCCTGGACATCGAAGCCAGCAGCCCGGACGACGACGCCTATCCTATCTGCATCGCCTGGACCGACCCGGATGGCGCTATCCAAAAGGCGCTGATCATTCCAGAGGACGACTGGGAGGATTGGGACTTCGGTTACCAGCATAGTCACGGCTTATCCCGGGAGCATTTATTTGAGCAGGGCGAAACCGGCAAAGACGTCATCCGCGCCTTGTCCAGCGACTTGGCCGAAGCCACCGTTTACGTCGACGGCCTCGACCCTGACGCCCAGTTGCTGGAACGTCTGTTCGAAGCCTTCGACGCCGACATGCCTTTTGAATTGGCGCGGATCACAGATTTTCTGCCGGAACTGAACTTCGAAACCTTTCTCGAACGACGCCAGGAAATTCTGCTGGAAAACGGTCTTTCCGGCTTCAATGCGGAGAACAACGTTTTCGTCATGGCCGAATTGACCCGCCGTATGCGCTGAATATTTCGGGCGGCGAAGCCGCCTTACTCTACTCCCACCCAATAAAATCTCGCCGCTCGCTGCACTTGTTCTGACATGGGCTCGTCGCAATCCATCTCGCGCTGAAACACCAACTCCTGCAAGTCCATCACGGCCTTGGAAATTTCTTCAGAGGCGGCGCGCATACGCTCAACCAGCTTCTCGCCGACCTCCGCTTCCAACACTTGCAACCGGCTGCCAAACTCACCGAAGAAGCCGCTGACCACCCACTCGCGTAAATACAGCGCCTGCTGCAACTGCAACCAATGATCCTGCGGTAATTCCAAATCAAATATCAGCTCTTCCACGGTTTTTTCCACACCACCGCTTTCTACGGTGTACAGCATCCTGCGCAGTTCGCGGCTCCATGTATCCCCCAATCCATGTGGACTGGCGCCGTACAAACAGGCCAGCACATGCTCCAGAGCCTGCACTTCAAAAAACGCCTGCCCCAGCGCCTGCATCAACGCCCCATCCTGATGGATAAGCTCCGCCCCCTGCGACTTGGAGATTGCGGAGAGACTGCCGGTAGTTCCCTGACTCATTTCACTTGCACCTTTATTATTAATCAGGCAGACAAATAGCTTCCTTCTATTTATCTGTAACGACAGGGCCTGACATGTCAGGCCCTGTCTCCCGCGGCTAGCCGCCGCGCAGGCGCATCCATGCGCCTGGTTATTAACATGCCAATATCATTGCCATATCAATATTGAATTTATTGGTTTGCTCATCGGTAGCCGTAGCTCGCCGGCAGTTAAGTAACAATATATTACCTTGCTAAAAACCTTTGTGGCTTGTTGATTACTCGCTTCACTGCTAAGTTTTTACTGGACTGCAGATAACTTCCAGTGTCTTCACGCTTTAATCAATCGCATCAGCCAACTAAGCGCGCCCGCATGGAAATATCGAACAATGTGAACTCAGATCTGATCTGGGACCTGGACTTGCTCGCCGACCGCAGCAAAGCTCAGGAGTTCGTATTGAAGTTTGAGAACAAACTGTGCGTCTTCTCAGGCTCCGTACGGCAAATTTATACCAATTACAGCATGCACTTCCCTGAAGACTATAACCGCAATCTGGTTATATTGCCTGACCCTTACGCCTTTCACGATACGTTCAGCCATATTGAAGAAGAGGCCGTCACCCGCACCGGCTTTCATATCATCCCCGGCGAACTAATCAAACAGAAAGGGATGTTTATGCTGATACAACCCAAAGACCCGGAAGCGCCAGCCAAGCCCATCGCTATGCGTAAAGCGCTGGAAGTGCTTAATAAAATGCGCACAGAAACCGATCCATTCCTGCCCATTCTGGTCAAAGGCGACCTGAAGCCCTTCCAAGACCAGATTCCCTGCCTGCACCTACATCGCTTGCGTCTGCCGCTCATCCACCGCGCCAGCGAATTTGAGAAAAGCGAGCTGCGTCGGGTCATTCAAACCAAGATGCAGGATATCGCCGAACTCTAAGCCCTTCCCAAGGGCGGCAAATTGATTTGTGACGCTTTTCCGTGACTGCGCCGACCGCTTCCGTCACAATCCCGACCTATTGCGCCGCCACTGCGGCCGCATGCCGCACCGATAAAAACAACTCATGGAAAGCAGAAAATAATGAAGCGCCGCATTCGTCATCCGCGTTCGATCACAACCGTTCTCACCGTATTGGCGGTTTTGCTGGCCAGCCCGGTCAGCCGCGCGGAGGGAGAAAAAGAAGGCAAGTCTTATATCGGACTGAGCGCCACTCAGTTCGATTTTAAACGGGTCGCCGGCAGCAACAGCGCCAGCACGACCGGCGTCACGCTTAGCTACGGCTCCTACCTGACCGACTATGTCAAAACCGAGTTTCGCGCCGGCATGGGACTGGATGAAGAGGAAGCAAAACCGGGACTGGACATAGGGATGGACTACTTCGCCAGCTGGTATATGGGCGCGCAGTATCCGGCCACGGATTATCTGTCCGTGTACGCCCTGTTCGGATTCACCCATATGAAAGGCAAAGTCTCCAAAGACGATCCGGACGCCCATCAAAGCATTCCGGAAGACCTCACCGAAAGCAGCTTCAGCGTCAGTTACGCGTTAGGAACGGAAATAAAGGTCACTGGCGATCTTTGGGGCGTATTGGAGTTCGGCCGCATTCATCGCGACACGGAAACTGCGATCCGCGTCATGCAGCTCAGCGCCGGTCTGAAATACGAGTTCTAGATCCGGCGCGGAGCATCACAGACTCAGGCGCTATGGCGTATATGCCAGCACTGGTGAATCCGTTCATTGCGCTTGAAGTCTTCAGGAATACTGGCGGCGGTATGATTTTCCACCGCAAAACGCTGTTCAATGCCTGAGTCCAGCTTGAAGCGTCGGTAGTTGCAGGAAAAGATCAATACCCCTCCTGGCGCCAGCAACCGCATACAATCTTCAATCAACCCTGCATGATCCCGCTGAATATCCAATACATCCTCCATTTTCTTGGAGTTGGAGAATGTGGGTGGATCGAGGAATATCAGGTCATATGAATTATGCTCAGCTTTAAGCCAATCCAGGACGTTGGCGCGCACAAAACGATGGGGACCGCTCAGTTTATTAAGGTGAAAGTTGCGCTCCGCCCAGCTCAGATAGGTCTGCGACATATCCACACTGGTGGTGGTCGCCGCGCCGCCCGCCGCCGCATGGACGGAAGCCGCTCCGGTGTAGCAGAACAGATTCAGAAAGCGCTTGCCCGAGCTATGCTTCTGAATCCAATAGCGGGTTGGACGGTGATCAAGGAAAAGCCCTGAGTCCAAATAATCAGACAGGTTTACCCAAAACCGGCAACCGTGCTCTTCTACCGTACGCTCCTTGCGACTTGAATCTGTTTTTTCATACTGCAGCATGCCTTTTTGCTTTTTACGCTGCTTGAGAAACAACTGTCCGCCGTCGATTCCCAATACCGCCGGAGTCACTTCCAACACGTCCAGCAGACGTTGGCGCGCCTTTTCTTCATCCACTGATTTCGGCGGCGCATATTCCTGCACAATGATCCCACCGTCATACCAGTCGATGGCGACAGCATACTCCGGCATATCCGCATCATAGATCCGGTAAGCGCTAAGCTGCTGCTTCTTCGCCCACTTGCTCCATTTCGCCAGATTCTTACTCAGTCGATTGCGGAACATTTGCGCCTGCTCGGAGATCCCCTCTAGAGAGGCGTTCTGCGGCTTGCGCGGCGTTTCTGCTTCAGGTCGGTTCCCATAAACATCGAACAAATAAAGCGTTGTGGCCAGAGGTCCGTTGTAAAGATGGTATTGTTTGTCCGCCCGTAGCCCAATTTCTTTCGCCAGGTTGACGCTGGAAGTAAAAATACCCGCTTTCCATTCACCGTATGCGGTTTTCAGCCTCCGTCCCAGCGCCCGGTACAGCGAGCGCAGCTCCAACTCCTGCCCTAAGCGCTCACCATAGGGAGGGTTGCACACCAGCAAGCGCTGCCCGCATCCTTCCGTATCTGGAGTGAAGTCCATGGCGCTGGCGGTTTCCAGCTTCACCCAGCGATCAAGTCCGGCGCGGGACAAATTACGCTTGGCGGTGCGGATGGCGGCGGGATTCAGGTCGCAGCCGAAGATGGCTCCGCGCCAGCGACGCTTGCCAAGCACCGCTTTCTCCATCGCTTCTTCATATACTCCACGCCAGACTTCCGGGTCATGCCAGGGAGCTTTTTCAAACAGAAAGTGCGGGTTGAGCAGTCCCGGCGCGATATTCATCGCGATCATCGCCGCCTCAACCACCAACGTGCCGGAACCGCACATCGGATCGACGAAACAACCGTCTTCTCCGCATATCTCCGGCCAGCCGGCGCGATAGAGTATCGCCGCCGCCAGATTTTCCTTTAACGGCGCGGCGGCCCCCTCTTGCCGATACCCACGCTGATGCAGGCTTCTGCCCGCCAGATCCAACCCCAAGGTAATGGTTTTCGCCAGGTTCAGCTGCACGGTTTGCACGCCGGAGCGCTTGTCGATAACGGGCAGCTCCAGATCACGGTCGCGAAAATGATCGTTAATGGCGTCTTTGACCACTTGCGCGCCAAAGCGTGAGTGCCGGATATCGCCACTGGAGCCAAACGCAGCGATCCAATAGCTTTCTCCCGGACGCAGATGCTCGCTCCAATTCACCTCGGAAGCAGCCTGATACAGGCCGTCACGCGTGGCTGTGCGGGTGGACTGCAATAATCGCAGCACCCTGTTGGCGAGACGGGAGCCCAGACAAATTCGGTAAGCCCCGGCGAGATCCACCTTCGCCTCAACCCCAGCGGGATTGGTTCTGAGCACTTCCGCGCCCAGGGTCTTTAATTCGTCCGCAAGCACATACTCCAGTCCTTTGGGACAGCTCGCAAACAATGAAAATTCATTCATATTCCTACGCCGTTACAAATCGTTGCATATCAAGGGTTAAAGATGGTTCTATGGCGATCAAGCGCTTAACCGGATTTAATTCCACAAAACTATAAAAAAACCGTCACATAGATGAAATAATTTGTGTACATCGAAATTAAATTTGGCTTAACTTGAAAGTGTAGCGCTATTAATTTGATATATATCCCCTCGTACAAGATCAGACGATAAGGAGATGCTTTCTAGTCCAAATTCCGATTCAACTGTTAATCTGTTTGAATTCCTGTCTAACCCAGAAATTGGTGAGGTCATTAAAGAATGAGAAGACAGAAGCGCGATATGTTTGAAAGAGCGTACCTCAAGGGTTACCGCGCCGGCGTAAGCGGCCGGTCAAAAGATTTATGTCCCGCCGCCAATCCTCAAATGCGTCAAGAGTGGATTAACGGCTGGCGCGACGGCCGAGCGGACCATTGGGATGGTTACACCGGCGTATCAGGGATACACAGAAGCCCTGGCATAGCATCCTGATTCACCCGAACACTCATTCATAAAGGAAGGGTTCACCCAACCCCATTTAGGCCCGCCTCGCGGGCCTTTTCATTGACGCTTTAACCGTCCAACCCGCCAATGGCCTCAGCCGCTTCCCGCACCAGGACCGGCCCCCGATAAATGAGACCGCTATATACCTGAACCAGCTTGGCGCCCGCACGCACTTTATCCACCGCATCCTGCGCGCTCATCACGCCGCCGGAGGCGATAACGGGAATACGACCTTCCAGCGCCACGCACAATTCTTTCACCACATGGGTGGAGCGCTTGGTCAATGGCGCACCGCTTAAGCCGCCCTGCTCCTTTCCATGAGCCAGACTCTCAACGCCCTCACGCGACAATGTGGTATTCGTGGCGATGGCGCCGTCCATGTTGTAATCCAGCAGGGTGCGCGCAACCATGTGCACCTCGTCGTCAGACATGTCTGGCGCGATTTTCACGACGAAGGGCACGTAACGCCCATGCTGTTGGTTCATGCGCTCCTGACAATCCTTGATTTCCTGCAGCATGCTGCGCAGCGAATCGCCGAACTGTAACGCGCGCAATCCAGGCGTGTTAGGGGAGGAAATGTTGATCGTGATGTAGGACGCGTAGGGATACACCTTATTGATGCAGGCAATGTAGTCCGAGGCGGCTTCCTCAGCGGGAGTGTCTTTGTTCTTCCCAACGTTAACGCCGATCACCCCACCATATTTTTTCTTGCGCAAGCGCTCCGTCATGTAATCAACGCCGTAGTTGTTGAATCCCATGCGGTTGATAATCGCGCTGCGTTCCTCCAGGCGAAAAAGACGTGGCGGAGGATTGCCGTCCTGAGGCTTCGGAGTCACTGTACCAACTTCGATAAAGCCGAAACCCAGTTTACTCAGACCATCGATGTAATCGCCGTTTTTATCCAATCCCGCCGCCAGCCCCACCGCGTTGGGGAAGGTAATTCCCATCAACTCGACCGGCCGGGAATACATTTGGGGCATAAACATTCCCAACATGCCGGCGTTATCAGCCATCTTAAGCATTTTCAGGGAAATATTATGGGAGGCTTCCGCTGGAAGGCGAAACAGAAACTGTCGGGCTAACTGATATGACATAAGGCTATTCCACTGCTGTAGAACAGTTTAAAAGAGGGGTGAACTTCAGGCGCGGTATTATAACCAACCAGAATCGCATTAAAAGGTTTATTTCCCATTACAGGCGCGACGCCTATCGGCTCCTGCTTCTCACGAAAAGTAACTTCACATCGCGTTTTGCACTGTTTTTGACCACCAGTCACTACATGTTGGGGATATCTGTGACAGAACTGTAATTTATCCACTAAATCTGTGGATAACTTTGTTAATATCGGTAGGGAAAAATCTCAGACCCCACGAAATTCCAGCTCTCCCAGCGATTTGATCACTTTTTAACCAACTATTTTTTGCGCTTAAATTTCAACCACTTATTAACCCTGGTTCCCCGAATCCGGGAATAGCGTCACTTTTTGCACCGGAATAGGATACTCAAATCCATCAAATTCGCCGCTTAGGTTTGACGCGAAATGCAGAAAAGTTCGCCGGGGTTTCCGTAGATTTATAGGTAAGTCATTAATTTACCGGGCCTGCGAGTTATCCACAGCCATCAGAACAACAAAAAGGGGAGCTACCGCTCCCCTTTTTGTCTCAACAGCTAATGTTTAACGTGGATCTAATCGATGGCGGATATCAAACAAAGTTCAAGGCCATTTCATTAGCGCCACAGCGCACCACTTTCAATGGCACAGTCGGACTGCGTTCCTGCAACAAGCCAACAACTTTCAGTGAAACCAAATCTCCAACCTCGGCGTTGCCGGCAAAATCGCCGGTCACCAACACGCCTCCTTCGGAAAGATCGACTGTTTTCAACTCGTGGAGCCCTGTCACAGGGTGATCAAGCAATACGCTCATCGACGCGGTTAGTCGTTCAAAACGACGCCTTTCTGTGTGGGAACTCATAGTATGCACCTTTTCCGTTATTTATTGTGGTTATTTTTTGACCAGTATAAAAAACTTAAAGCCCCTGGTTCAACTATTATCCTCACCCCCTATCCTGTGCAACATCCCTCTTCACCGCAGGACAGTTGGAACATGCTACAATTCTTCATCGCTCTCACGATAAAGCTTTTTAAAACAGCAGCATGACATACTCTACTCCCGCCGAAAAGACTCGCGCCGCCCATCGCGTCACCTTGATTGGAATGATTCTGGATATTGCGCTGGGGTTGCTGAAAATCATTGTCGGGGTCCTCGCACAGTCTCATGCGTTAGTGGCTGACGGCATCCACTCTTTCACTGATGCGGGAACGGATATCCTGGTGATTGTCATCACTCGCTACTCCCACCAGAAACCAGACCGGGAACATCCTTACGGCCACGGCAAATTCGAAACCCTGGGCACAGTAGTATTGGGCTCCATGCTCATTGCTGTCGCCGGCGCCATGGCTTACGACAGTATTCTGCGCCTGTGGGAGAAAGATGCGCAGGTCGCTCCTGGGTGGCCTGCGCTATTGGCGGCGAGTCTGTCTATCGCCGGTAAAGAATGGATTTATCGCTACACACTGGATATCGGCAAGAAGTTGCGCTCCGACCTGATCATCGCCAACGCCTGGCATTCACGCAGTGACGCTCTTTCCTCGGTGGTCGTGCTCATCGCCTTGCTTGGCGTAATCGCCGGCTTCCCATGGGTCGACGCTTTAGCAGCGATTATTGTGGCGATCCTCATCGGCAAGATTGGCATCGAGCTGGCGGGCAAAAGTGTCAAAGAGCTAGTGGAAACCGCGCTTCCTGAAGATCAGGTCCACGCCATTAGAGAACTCGCGCTATCAGTGGAAGGCGTTCGCGGCGTGCATGATCTGCGCGGACGTTATGTGGGACCGGATATCGTTATTGACCTGCATTTACAAGTGGACTCGTCGCTGAGCGTCTCGGAGGGACACTATATTGGCGTGCATGTCGCGAGAAAAATCCGAGCAAAGTTTGAGCACATCAGCGACATCACCTACCACATAGATACAGAGAATGACGCTAACGGAAAGAAACGGGCGGGTTCTCCCTTATTGCCGCTACGCCAGGACGTGACCGAAACCTTGCAACGGCGCTGGCGCGGCCTGACGCCGGAAGGTTCAATCAAGCGGCTGATTTTGCACTACATCAATGGCCAAGTGCATGTGGAAGTGATGATCGCCGGAAACGAGTGTCGTCTTTCCCAGGAGATAGTAAAAAGCATGCGGGAAAGTACTGCCGACCTGACTTGGCTGGGCGATATAAAAGTCTGGAGGGAGGCGCCCTGAAGCGGTTCGCCCACAGCGCCTCCCCTACTGGCTAAGGCCCAAGCAAACGCCTTTTCTCCGCCTCAAACTCTTCCTGCGTGATGGCCCCTGCGTCCAACAACTCCTTCAGTTTTTTAATCCGACTGAGATTATCCTCAATCGCAGGCCCTGGCGCCGTAAAGTCAGCGTCAAGAGAAGGACCGGCGGCAGCGGAAAAGTTCCCAAATTGGTAGCTCCCCACAGAAGGCGATGGCCCTTTATCTTTATCCACGAGCCCAAAGAAACCGCCAATCTTACGCAACACCAGTTTCAGGAAACGCCATAATTTCGGCAGCAACCAGATCGCAAGAGCAATAAATAGTCCCAGCAATACAAGGAAAACCAACGGGTGATTCAACGCCGCCCATAAGCCGGCCAGCACCATGATGTCCTCGCCAATTGAAGCCGCCCAGTTAGTAAAAGGCTCCGGTGAAGTATTGATCGCCAAACGCGTCCCGGCCTTAGTGGCATGGGACGTCGCCGCCATCGAGGCGCCGACCAGGCCAGCCGCAATCTGTAACGCCGGTGAAATATCTCCCACTGCGCCAGCCGCCAGCACCGCGCCGGCAGGAATGCGAATAAAGGTGTGCAGCGCGTCCCAACCACTGTCCACGCCAGGAGTCTTATCCGCGAAAAACTCCACACAGTACATAAATCCGGCCGCCGCGATCACCAGCGGATCCTGCAGTGTCTGCAAATCCGGCGGCAAATCGATATGCCCGGTCGCGCCGCCCAATCCCAGCATCAGCACGGCAGCGTATAAGTTCACGCCACTGGCCCAGGACACGCCCATCATTAATGCAATGGTGGAGACCAAAGTATCATAGGTTTCCATTAAACCACCTCAACCACTATGGGTTAGTCATCTCCCACCTGACGCGCATCGTTGGAGCCGCAGGCGGAGTTATCATTACTATCGCTATTACATCCTTTCTTACCTGAACCCTGGCTGAATTTGTCCTCAGGGCTCAGCTTTTCAGGCGGAGAATCCTCGCCACCATAGCCACAACAAACGCAGCGCCAACAACGTCAGCACCCATTTGAACAGTGATTTAAAACGCGCTTCGGGCAATTTACCGAGAATTTTTAAGCCAGCTTTAGTGCCTAGAAACCCGGCCAGCACCATTAAACCGAGCAAAGGAAGCCAAGGGGTGAAAACGAACCCCGCCATCCCGAACACCATAATTTTCAACAAATGTTGCGCCGTCATACAGCTGGAGAAGTTAGCGGTGTAGGTCCAGCGGTCAACGCCGCTACGTCCAAGCCAGGCCGACACGAGGGGACCGGTTGCGCCGACGATCATTGTGGCCAGCGTCGTCAATAAACCACCGCAGAACAGGCCTACTTTAGTTTTTCCCAATCCCAGTTCAGGAATGGGCCCCCAGCACAGCCAGATGATGAATAGCGCCACCATCGGAGGAATCCAGGAGGGATCGACGCGTCCCAGTAACCAAGCGGCGGCGAGCGCCGCAATAAAAGCGCCGCTTAAAAAGAATGCGATTGTACGCAGTTGAATGTGCTTACGGGTTAAGGCCGCCCGGCTGGCGTTGGAGCCCATTTGCACAATACCATGCAAAGGGATCAGGGCTAACGGCGGCACAATATCCGCCATCACTGCGATCAGAAAGGCGCCGCCGCCAACACCAAGCGCGGCGGTCAGCATCGACCCCAGGAAACTGCTCCCTAACAGCGTTGCGACTTCGAGCCAGGAAAGGCCCGCAAACCATTCCGTCATAAACCGGCGCCGTCACCGAGTGAGAGAGACACCGTTCGGGAGTCGCCCTCTTCTGACATTTGCGCCCGTTGCAGAGTTGACTCGCTCAGTTGTTTACCAGCGCGCGCGCCCAACTGCTTCAGCTTCTCCACTCGGGTAATCAAATTACCTCGCCCCGTGGCCAAACGCCCCATCGCGGTATCATAGGCGCCTTGCGTCTGCTGCAAGCGCTGGCCGACCTCCTCCAGATCCTGCACAAAATTAACGAACTTGTCGTACAGATAGCCGGCCTGCCGGGCGATTTCCTGCGCATTTTGAGACTGATGCTCATAGCGCCAGATATTGTGAATGGTGCGCAAAGTAGCGAGTAACGTCGAAGGAGAAACGATCACCACATTCAGTTGAAACGCTTCGTTAAACAGGCTTTGGTCTCCCTGCACCGCAGCCGCAAAGGCCCCCTCAATAGGAATAAACAACAGTACAAAGTCCAGTGAATTCAGCCCTAACGCGTCTTGATATCGTTTCCCGCTCAGCCCCTTTATATGCTGTCGCACCGACAACACATGCTGCTTCAGGTAATCAATCCGCGCGCTGTCGTCGCTGGCGTTATGATACTGCTCGTAGGCCACAAGACTGACTTTCGAGTCAACAACGACATTTTTGTTTTCTGGAAGGCGAATAATCACATCTGGTTGTATACGGCGCCCAGCTTCATTTCTTTGCGCGCTCTGCACCTCGTACTCGCGCCCCTTCACCAACCCCGAACGTTCCAGAATGCGCTCCAGTATGACTTCGCCCCAGGTTCCAGCGGCCTTGTTGTCGCCTTTCAGCGCATTGGTCAGCTTGATAGCGTCGTCACTGATACGCTCGTTCAGCGTCTGGAGCTTCTTAATTTCCGCAGACAACGAGAAACGCTGCTGCGCTTCCTTGTCGTAGACGTCCTCAACTTTCTTGCGAAAGTCATTCAGCTGCGTATTTAAGGGGTCGAGAATAGTCTTCAGATTATTCTGACTAAATTCGGACAGTTTCTGTGTACTACTTTCGAAGATGCGATTGGCGAGCAGTTGAAACTCTTGCGTCAGCGCCTCACGCGAGGCTTCCAACAACTTCAGTTTCTCCTGGTGATGCAACTGTTCTTTTGCTGCGGCGGTTTTCAAAGACGCCAGCTCGCTCTGAGCAGCGCTGAGCGCCTGCGTTAACTCAGACAAGTTTGCGTCTTTGTCTTTGGCCGCCGCCTCCACTTGGACATAGCGCTCATGGATTGACTCCATTCGCGCCCTCACGGCAGCGTTACTTTGCTGCAGCACGCCCACTTCCCGCTGCATAGACTCACATCGCTGCGTTTTCTCAGCGCACGCTTCCTGAAGGCGCGCCACTTCCTCCTCACGAGCCAGCAGCTTTTCGATTATCTGGGCGTTGCGCAGCTCAAGGTCTCTACGCTGGCGACGCTGCCTCATCATTCCTATTAGCGCCAGAAGCGCGACGGCAAGCCCTATCCCCCCCGCCGCCAGGTAGGGCCAATATAGTTGTAATAACGCCATTACTTCTTCTTTTATTGCAGGCCTTTTTCTTTCAGTTCTTTTAATTGATCTCGCAACTGCGCCGCTTTTTCAAATTCCAGATTGCGGGCGGCTTCGTACATAGCGGTTTCCAGCTTCTGCAGCATCTTCGCGTATTCTTGCGGGGTTCTCGCTTCAGCTTCCACATTATAGGAAGAGGCCGTTTCCGCCACCCTGCGCTGCGAGGCGCCTTTCTTGGAGCCCGGCACTCGCGCACCTTCCATAATGTCGGCGACTTTTTTGTCCAGGCCGCGCGGAATGACGCCGTGTTCTTCGTTATAGCTGATCTGTTTATTACGCCGCCGCTCGGTTTCATCCATCGCTCGCTGCATGGAGCCGGTGATTTTATCCGCATACAGGATCGCTTTGCCGCGTACGTTCCGCGCCGCCCGGCCGATAGTCTGGATCAGTGAACGATCCGAACGCAGGAAACCTTCTTTGTCCGCGTCCAAAATGGCGACCAGGGAAACTTCCGGCATGTCCAAACCTTCACGCAGCAGGTTGATGCCCACCAGTACGTCAAACTCGCCCAGACGCAAATCTCGAATGATTTCAACCCGCTCTACGGTCTCCACATCAGAGTGCAGGTAACGCACACGAACGCCTTTGTCCAACAGGAAGTCCGTCAGATCTTCCGCCATTCTCTTGGTCAAAGTGGTCACCAGCACCCGCTCGTTACGCTCCACCCGATCATGGATCTGCCCTAACAGATCATCAACCTGAGTAGACGCCGGCAGCACCTCAATGTCCGGATCAACCAGACCTGTGGGACGCACCACCTGCTCCACTACTTGTCCTTGATGGTCCGCCTCGTAGTTTCCGGGCGTCGCCGACACAAAAATCATCTGTGGCGCCAGACGCTCCCACTCGTCAAAGCGTAAAGGACGATTATCCAACGCGGACGGCAATCGGAACCCGTAAGACACCAATGTTTCCTTACGGGAACGGTCCCCGCGATACATGGCGCCGATCTGTGGAATCGTTACGTGAGACTCGTCAATAAACAGCAGCGCATCAGAAGGCAGGTAGTCAAATAAAGTAGGCGGTGGTTCTCCCGCCTGACGACCAGAGAGATACCGAGAGTAATTCTCGATGCCGTTGCAATAGCCCAGCTCGTACATCATCTCCAGATCATATCTGGTGCGCTCTTCCAACCGCTGAGCCTCCAGCAATTTGCTGGAGCCGCGAAACTGCTGCAAACGCTCCTGCAGCTCCGTCTTTATCTGTTCCGTCGCATCCAGTATGACCTGACGCGGCGTGGCGTAGTGAGTTTTCGGATAGATCGTCGCCCGCGGTACGCGCCGGTAAACCTCACCGGTTAAAGGATCAAACCAGGACAGCGATTCGATTTCGTCGTCAAACAGCTCGATGCGCAGCGCATCTGACTCAGATTCCGCAGGAAATACATCAATAACGTCGCCTCTCACCCGGTAGTTAGCACGGTGTAACTCCAAGTCATTACGGGTGTATTGCAATTCAGCCAAACGGCGCAGCAGAGAACGCTGATCAACCTTGTCGCCCCGATCCAGATGCAACATCATCTTTTTGTAGGACTGCGGATCGCCCAAACCATAGATCGCAGAGACAGTGGCGACGATCACCACATCTTTACGCTCCATCAGCGCTTTGGTCGCCGACAGACGCATTTGCTCAATGTGGTCGTTAATGGAGGAATCTTTTTCGATATAGGTGTCGGAAGACGGTACATAGGCTTCCGGCTGATAGTAATCGTAGTAGGAAACAAAGTATTCCACTGCGTTATCAGGGAAAAACTCTTTGAACTCTCCGTACAGCTGCGCCGCCAGGGTTTTGTTGTGAGCCATCACCATAGCGGGGCGCTGCATTTCCGCAATCACGTTGGCCATGGTGAACGTTTTCCCTGAACCGGTAACCCCCAGCAATGTCTGATGCAGCAGGCCGTCGCGCAGTCCATCCACTAACCCGGCGATGGCGCCAGGCTGATCGCCCGCCGGTTGATAATTCGCTTTAAGCTGAAACTTTTGCATTACTCACTTACGTATGAATCGACGACATTGTAGAATTATACCGTTTGGCCATTGATTGGGCGCGCCGTTCGCCTTCATTCAAGCCATTGGCCAACTTACCAAGCTTAACCACCAAAATCGAGGAATTACTCCGTTGGAAATCGATCTCTCACGCCGTGTTCAAGCAATCAAACCCTCTCCCACTCTGGCTGTCACCAACCGCGCGGCGGAACTTAAAGCCGCCGGGAAAGATATTATTGGTTTAGGCGCCGGAGAACCTGATTTTGACACCCCCCAGCATATCAAGGACGCAGCTATCGCCGCGATTAACGCAGGCCAGACCAAATATACCGCAGTCGATGGAACCCCTGCACTAAAGAACGCGATTATCAGCAAATTCCAACGCGATAATAATCTGAATTACGAAGCCAACCAGATTCTGGTCTCCAGCGGGGGCAAGCAAAGCTTTTTCAATCTGGCGTTGGCGCTGCTGAACGAAGGCGATGAGGTTATTATCCCTGCGCCTTATTGGGTGTCCTATCCTGATATGGTGATCGTCGCTGACGGCAAACCCGTCATCATTGAAACCAGCGAAGCGACGCGCTTTAAAATCACCGCAGAGCAACTAGACGCCGCTATCACCAGCAAAACCAAGCTGGTTGTATTGAACAGCCCGTCTAACCCAACCGGTATGGCGTACAGTAAAGATGAGCTGGCTGCGCTGGGCGAGGTGCTGCGCAAGCATCCCTCTGTGATGGTGGCGACTGACGACATGTACGAGCATACGCTGTGGACTGGCGAGGACTTCGTCAATATCTTGAGTGTTTGCCCAGACCTTTATGATCGCACTTTTGTTCTGAATGGCGTTTCCAAAGCTTATTCCATGACTGGCTGGCGCATCGGTTACGCGGCAGGGCCCGCCAAGGCGATTGCGGCCATGAAAAAAGTGCAGTCGCAAAGCACGTCTAATCCCTGCTCCGTCTCCCAAGCCGCTGCAGTCGCCGCGCTGAACGGCCCACAGGAATGCATTGGAGAAATGGTAAAAGAGTTCAAGAAACGCCATGATTTTGTCGTTAAAGCGTTTAACGACATGCCCGGCGTAACCTGCCTGCCCGTAGATGGAACCTTTTACGCATTCCCAGGGTTCCAAGGCGTGATCGACCGCATGGAAAACATCTACAACGACCTGGACCTGGCGGAATACCTGCTGACGGAAGCGGGCGTCGCCCTGGTTCCCGGCTCAGCTTTTGGCGCGCCCGGGCATTTGCGCATCTCCTTCGCCACCAGCATGCAGAATCTGGAACAAGCCATGGAGCGCATCGCGAAAGCGATCAAATAAACGCTTAAGGCAGTCTTCAAAAGCGTTAAAAAGCCCGCGGTTCAGCGGGCTTTTTATTTGCTGAAAACACTAAAGAAAAACCACTTCCGAAGTGTTGACCTTTAAATTAAAGGTCATTATTATACGCGCCACTAACGGTTTCATTCCCTGATAGCTCAGTTGGTAGAGCAAATGACTGTTAATCATTGGGTCGCTGGTTCGAGTCCAGCTCGGGGAGCCAAATTTAAAAAGGCTGGTTTTACCAGCCTTTTTTATTGCCTGAATTAAGCCCTCTTTTTATACACACCATCGGTCGACGAGAAGAATACCTCCTCGCCCACCAACAAACAACCTCACAATCAGACCGACTCAACCTCTTTGACGATTTGCTGCAATGCATCGAGAGGATTTAACGCCCGGGTAATAGGCCTTCCCACGACCAAATATGAGCTCCCATCAGTAATCGCCTGAGCTGGAGTAACAATTCGCGTCTGATCATCCGCCGCTGCCGCCGCAGGCCTGATGCCAGGCGTCACCAAACAAAACTCCTCACCGTGCGCACGGCGCAACAATGGAGCCTCCTGCGCAGAACAAACTACGCCATCCATTCCACTACTTTGCGCCAAGACCGCAAGCCTGCCAACCATCTCTTGGGCTGAGCAGGGAAACCCTATCTCGACGATCTCCTCATCACTCAAGCTGGTTAGCATCGTAACAGCAATCAGCAACGGCGCATGCGACTCTTGCTCCAACACCTCACGACACGCCTCCATCATTCTTCTACCACCGGACGCATGCACATTCACCATCCATACCCCCAAACCAGCCGCCGCTTTCACCGCCTGCGCCGTCGTATTGGGAATATCATGAAACTTAAGGTCTAAAAATACCTCAAAACCGCGCGCCTGCAACTGCTCAACTATAGCGGGCCCAAATGTTGTAAACAGCTCTTTGCCAACCTTAAGCCGACATAAACCTGGATCAAGTTTGGCGACAAACTCATCAAGCTGCTTTCTATCAGAAAAGTCCAAAGCCACTACGACTCTTGGCCCACCAACCATCGTCTCACCTTTCACTCATATCACCTATTACCATTATCCAGCCAGTAGCCATACAGACTTACACCCAAGGCAACGGCTTCACCACACCCCACTTTTTGCAACTGGGGCACTGCCAGTGCAAATGACGCCCCGAAAAGCCGCAACTTTCACATAAATAAGAGTGATTCTTTTCAAGAAGCGCCTCCAGCACTCCTTTCACAATCATAATCCAACGTTTGGGCTCAGGGTCCGCATAAGGCCCCAACAACACCAGCAACGCCTTCACTCCACCAAGCGTGGGATGAGCATTCAATTGCTGCAAAAGAAATTCTATCGCTTCCTCGGTATTCTCATTTTCATTAAGCGCGCCAGACAACGCGATCATTACTTTTGCTGACGGCTGCAGTTCCCACATTCTTTGGAGTATTTTCAGCAGTCGCTCCCGCTCGTTGAGCTTTTCGCATATCTCTCTCACCAACCCAACCACTTCCGAGAGAAACACCGGATTCTGCTGCTCAATACGCTTCAGTTCCGCCAACGCCTCAGGATACTGCTCCGTAGCGACACACACCTGAGCCACCTGAATACTCGCCCGAGCACAAAACTTGTCATACGTTAGCGCTTCTCGAAGATGACGCGTCGCATCCGAATATTCCTTGCGTCGCATGCTGCGCTCAGCCATCTCACAACAGTATTGAGCCAGCCGTATTTGCACCTCTCGATCACGCTTCACGTCCAGCGTCAAGGCGCGCTCACGGGCAACCCCCCACTCCTTTTCGTGCTCGTATATCTCGAGAAGGCACTCAGTACTGAGCTTACGCCACTGCCGGGACGCCGTCAGCTCAATAAAGAGAGCTTCCGCCCTGTCGTACAGGCCGACAAACATATAGTCCTGCGCCAACTCATAGGTGAGCTGCTCACCGTGTTTGATTCTCGCATCTGGATGCGAAAGAAGATTCTGATGGATCGCCGTCGCTTTTTCGATTTCGCCTTTGCGACGAAAGAAGTTGGCGATTGAAAGATGAAGCTGGACCGTGTGCTGATTTATTTCCAGCTCCTGAACAAAAGAGTCCAGAGTCGGCGCATCATACGCTTCAAAAAGATACTGCAAGGACTTTGGATATTCGCCGCCCCGCTTGATGGCTCTGGCAGTCTGGCCAACTCGCCCCTGAATGAAACAAATCAGCCAACCGATGCCTATTGCGACGGCAATTAACAACAATTGGCCAAGATATTCCATAAGCCCTTATGATTTGCTGGCGACAACCTGCGTAGATGACTTTACGGAGCGATCACGCCCTTTTTTACCGAATATTTTCAACTTTAGAACGGTCAAGCTGGTTACAGCCATTCCCATTAGAAACCCAACAGCAAACGCCAATCCAATCAGAATTGAAACATTCACTGGCCCCGTATGGTAGAACAAGAGGTCTAACTCTAGCTTGGAATTGTTAAGCAATACAAACACTACACCAACAACCACCATCAGGAAGATAAGGCATAGCAAAAAGATTTTTTTAAGCTTGGACATTAGCGCACCCGAACCGGTCTAATTGGGTGCACTATCTTACCATACCTGGATTTGATGTCAGGCATAGAAAAACGTGCACTTACAATTAATTAGCGGTTTGACGCCGGCTATCAATATCCGGCTTTGAGACTTGCGTTAACCTCATCTCTCAATTCCTTACCAGGCTTGAAGTGCGGCACATACTTCGCAGGAAGATGAACAGTCTCACCTGTTTTGGGATTTCGCCCTACCCGTGGAGCGCGATAGTGGAGACTGAAACTGCCGAATCCCCGTATTTCTATACGCTGCCCCTGGGACAGAGATTGTGACATGTACTCTATGATCGTTTTAACCGCGAGCTCAACGTCTTTTATCGAAAGTTGTGGTTGTTTTTGCGCAATAATCTCGACTAACTCTGATTTGGTCATAGAAGCTTCCTTATCGTAGCTTTCGTCAGAAGTTTAGTTAAAGATTTAAAAAAACACAAAAAAAACGGGCATATAGCCCGTTTTTTTAGAGAATATATCTAAGAGATATTACTGCTGTTGCTGCAACTGCTCTTTGATCAGATCACCGATAGTGGTCGGACCTTGAGCTTCAGTTTGCTTCTCTTTGACGTCGCGAATCGCCTGCTTCTCTTCATCAATGTCTTTAGACTTGATGGAGAGGTTGATCACGCGGTTCTTACGGTCAACGCTGATGATTTTCGCTTCTACTTCGTCGCCTTCTTTCAGCACGTTGCGAGCATCTTCAACTTTGTCACGGCTGATTTCAGACGCCTTCAAAGTCGCTTCAACGTCGTCGTTTAGAGCAATCACAGCAGCTTTAGCGTCAACAGACTTAACCGTACCGGTAACGATAGAGCCTTTCTCGTTCAATTGAGTGAACTCAGCGAACGGATCGCTCTCCAACTGCTTGATACCCAGAGAAATGCGCTCACGCTCAGGATCGATAGACAGGATTACTGTTTCCAGATCGTCGCCTTTCTTGTACTTGCGAACAGCTTCTTCGCCTGGCTCGTTCCAAGAGATGTCGGACAGGTGAACCAGACCGTCAATGCCGCCTTCCAGTCCAAGGAAGATACCGAAGTCAGTAATAGACTTGATCTTACCGGAGATACGGTCACCCTTGTTGAACTTACCAGAGAATTCTTCCCAAGGATTAGCGTGGCACTGCTTGATACCCAGGGAAATACGACGACGCTCTTCGTCGATATCCAGAACCATCACTTCCAGCTCGTCACCCAGTTGAACAACTTTAGATGGGTGAATGTTCTTGTTGGTCCAATCCATTTCTGAAACGTGGACCAGACCTTCAACACCTTCTTCCAGCTCAGCGAAGCAGCCGTAATCAGTCAGATTGGTGACGCGCGCAGTAACGCGTGTGTTCTCTGGATAACGCTCTTTAATAGCAACCCATGGGTCTTCACCCAGTTGCTTCAGACCCAGAGATACGCGGTTACGCTCGCGATCGAACTTCAATACCTTAACGGTAATTTCGTCACCAACGTTAACGATTTCGCTAGGATGCTTGATACGCTTCCAAGCCATGTCAGTAATGTGCAACAGACCGTCAACACCACCCAGATCCACGAACGCGCCGTAGTCAGTCAGGTTCTTAACGATACCCTTGACTTCCATACCTTCCTGCAAAGTCTGCAGCAGAGCGTCACGCTCAGCGCTATTTTCAGCTTCCAGAACAGCACGACGTGAAACAACTACGTTGTTACGCTTCTGATCCAGCTTGATAACTTTGAATTCGAGATCCTTTCCTTCCAGATGCGCCGTGTCGCGAATCGGACGCACATCTACTAAGGAGCCAGGAAGGAATGCGCGGATGCCGCCCAGTTCAACAGTGAAACCACCTTTGACCTTGCCGTTGATAACGCCGTTAACAACTTCGTTTGCTTCGAAAGCTTTTTCAAGATCTTTCCAGGCTTCCGCGCGCTTCGCTTTTTCGCGAGACAGGCGGGTTTCGCCAAAGCCGTCTTCAACTGCGTCGAGAGCAACCTCAACTTCGTCGCCGACTTGCAGATTCAGTTCCCCTTTCTCGTTCAGGAACTGTGCTACAGGGATTACACCCTCGGACTTAAGGCCTGCGTTTACAGTAACCCAGTCTTCATCGATATCAACCACTACGCCCTTAACGATAGAGCCGGGTTTCATATCAATTTGTTTTAAACTTTCTTCAAAAAGCTCAGCAAAGCTCTCGCTCATTGTGTTTCCTGTTGAACATTTTCATCCGCGCGGCCAGCAAGCACGGTCTGTTCGATTAAAATCTTAATTCGGGCATTACTGGCATACTCCCGAAAAAAGATCACCGGTTAATTAATTTACCGCAGTGACGGACACTCAGGATTGACGGGAAGACCAGATCTGGAGTACTTTCTCCAACACCTCATCCACCGAAAAGTCAGAAGTATCAAGGACTACGGCGTCATCCGCAGGTCGCAGAGGAGCGTTTGACCGATTCATGTCACGCTCATCGCGTTCCTTTATCTCATTTAAAAGGTGCGAAATTTTAACACTCTCGCCTTGCTGCTTCAACTGATCATATCTTCGCCGCGCCCTCACTTCGGCGCTTGCGGTCATAAATATCTTACATGGGGCGTCAGGAAATACGACCGTCCCCATATCGCGCCCATCGGCCACCAACCCCGGAGCGGACTGAAAATCCCGCTGCCGCTGCAACAAGGCGGCTCGCACCAAAGGATACGCGGCAACCCGCGAAGCCATAGCGCCACAGGTTTCCGTCCTGATTTCCAGAGTCACGTCGTCGCCCATTAAAATAACGGACACCGGCTGACCGGGAGTTCTCGCTTCAAAGCGCACATCCAAGGTTTCAGCGACCTTCGCTACAGCGTTTTCATCCGCCAAATCAACGCCCTGTCGCTCAGCGCTCAAGGCGGTCAGGCGATACAGTGCGCCGGAGTCCAAAATATTCCATCCCAACGCCTGCGCAGTAAGCTGCGCAATGGTCCCCTTACCTGAACCTGAGGGACCATCAAGGGTGATGACAGGAATGCCGGAGCTCACCTTCATGCCGTCTCCTCAGCCCGAAGATTAAAACCAACCTCATTCGCCAAAGCAGTGAACCCCGGGAATGATGTAGCGACGTTGGCGCAATCTTTAATAACAATAGCGCCGGTCGCTCTCAAAGAGGCCACGGCAAACGCCATTGCAATACGGTGATCGCCATGACTATCCACTGTGCCGCCGCCAATTTCAGCGCTGCGCAACACAATACCATCTTCTTTCACTTCACTGCTGACGCCTAACGCAGCCAAGCCATCAGCCATGGTTTGAATACGGTCGCTCTCTTTGACGCGCAGCTCTTCCGCGCCACTCAGAACAGTTTCTCCCTCAGCGCACACCGCTGCGATAAACAGGACCGGAAACTCATCAATGGCCAAAGGCACCTGCTCCTCTGGAATACGAATTCCTTTCAAGGGAGCATAGCGCACACGAATATCCGCTACCGGCTCGCCGCCCACTTCTTTGTGGTTAGATAGCTCAATGTCGGCGCCCATCATTTTAAGAATACTAATTACTCCAACCCGAGTCGGGTTGACGCCCACATGACGCAAGGTCAGGTCTGACCCAGGAGTAATGCTCGCAGCAACCAGGAAAAAAGCCGCGGAAGAGATATCAGAAGGGACGTCAATTTTGGTGGCGCTCAGCTTATGTCCGCCCTTAATCGTCACCTTGGAGCCATTTACATCTACAGGATAACCAAAACCACGCAGCATTCGTTCGCTATGATCACGAGTTGGCGCAGGCTCTGTCACCGAGGTTTCCCCCTCCGCATAAAGACCTGCGAGGACCAGACTGGACTTTACCTGGGCGCTGGCGACAGGCATATCATAATGAATACCATGAAGTCTGGAGCCGCCCTTAATTTTGACCGGAGGGCGCCCACCTTCAGAAGTGGAAATCTCCGCCCCCATTTCCCGCAACGGCTTTGCAACACGCTCCATAGGGCGTTTGGACAAGGATTCATCACCAGTGAGTTCGACATCGAACGACTGCCCGCTCAACAAACCTGCAAGCAAACGCATGGAGGTTCCAGAGTTCCCCAAATACAATGGCCCTGGCGGCTGCTTCAGACCATGCATACCCACGCCATTTATTGTTACCGAGCCACGGTCAGGCCCCTCAATGACGACCCCCATATCCCGGAACGCCTGCAGGGTGGCCAGAGCATCTTCCCCTTCAAGAAAACCTTCAATTTCCGTAACGCCTTCCGCCAGCGAACCCAACATGATGGAGCGGTGGGACATCGATTTATCTCCGGGCACGCGAATATCGCCGCATACCGGACCGCCTTTCCCGGCAACATAGGTCACATTGTTAGCCATATCAGTCTTGTAAGCCTTTCCTTCAAGCATTTTTGTGAAATGTTCGCGGGCCGCCCGGGCCCGGGTGAACACACCAAGTAAAGTTTGTCCGTCCCCATCAGCAATAGCGTTGCGCAGCTTTTTTAAATCCGCATCGAACGCATTCAGCACTTTCAGCACCGCGTCCCGGTTGGTCAGGTACACATCCCGCCACATCACCGGATCGCTGGCGGCAATACGGGTGAAGTCCCGAAAACCGCCCGCTGCATAGCGAAATATTTCTTTATTATCGTCCGCCCCCGCCAGCGTATCGACCAGCGAAAAGGCGATCAAGTGAGGCAGATGACTGGTTGCAGCCAACACCTCATCATGATGAGCCACCGACATGAAAAGCACTTCAGCCCCCATGCCACGCCACAGAGCCGCCACCACCCCCAGCGCCTGGGAGTCCGTCACCGGAAGCGGCGTCAATATGGTTTTGTGATTCTCAAACAGAGCACTATTGGCGGCCTGAACGCCACTCTTCTCAGAGCCGGCGATAGGATGCCCCAACACAGCATTTGCCGGCATTTCACCAAATACAGAGACAAAGGCTTTTTCTATTTCGCCTTTAACACTCCCTACATCGGTAAGGATGTGATCGCTCCGCAAAGCGGGCTTCATTTCCTCCAACACTGGCGCAACCGCTCCCACCGGCACAGCCAACACGATAACATCCGCCCGTGAAGCGAGAGTGACAAGATCCGGGGCAGACTCATCAACCACCCCCATACGCACGGCTAACGCAGCCTCAGTATCGCGCCGGTCATAACCAATTACCTTCTCCGCCAAACCGCGTTCTTTCACAGCTTTGGCGAGCGAACCGCCGATCAGACCCAGCCCGACAACGGCCAAACATTTAACTTGGGATTGCAACATTATTAATCAGGCGCGTTTGACGGCCATGTCCGTAAAAAATATAAATTGAAACGCCCTTAAAGAGCCAAGACATCACAAAAGCCAAACTTCTGAGACCAGCAGATGGCGCGCTTAAAGCACGCCTTTGGGATAGGACCCCAGACATCGCACGTCGAGAGCATCCCGGGACAACTCCTGAATCGCCGCACCGACCTCTGGCAGGTCTTTATGGCCGATAAAGTCCACAAAGAAGTGATAACGACGCGCGCCACTCAGGGCCGGGCGCGAATCAATTCTTGTCAGGCTCAGATTTTGACGATGAAACACACCCAGCATCTTGTACAGAGCGCCCGGCTCGTCGCGAATGGTAACCATTAGAGATGTTTTGTCATCCCCACTTGGAGGAGCCGAATTTTTACCAATAATCAAATACCTGGCGATCTGATCTGGATGATCTTCGATATTTTTCGCCAGAACTTTCATACCATACAGCCTGGCGCAGTGCTCACCAGCCACCGCCGCCGCATCCTGGCGTTCAGACGCCCTTTTTACAGCGTCCGCATGACTCGGAACCGCAATGCGCTCCACTCCCGGCCATCTTTCGTCCAGCCATTGCCGACACAAAGAAAATGACTGCGCCAAAGAATAAACAACCTTGATATCAGCGGCGTCCACTTGCTCTGGCGCAATTAAGAAGTGGTGAGTACGCACTTCCACTTCGCCACATATTAGCAAAGGCGAATTAACAAACACATCAAGCGTGTGACTTATTACCCCTTCATTAGAGGTTTCCACCGGGACCACGCCGTAGTGAGCAGACCCCGCCTCAACCTCTCGGAAGACCTCATCAATAGCGTAATGAGGCAAGCAAACGCCGGAGTGCCCAAAATGCTTGAGCGCGGCGGCATGCGTAAAGGCGCCTTCCGGTCCCAGAAACGCAATATGTAAGGGCGCCTCTAAAGCAAGACACGCCGACATAACTTCCCGGAACAGCCTGGCCACTTCTTCATCACTTAAAGGCCCTGGGTTCTCGTGCATGATTTTCCGCAAAACCTGAGCTTCCCGCTCCGGGCGATAAAAGACGACATCCTGCCCTGAATTGCCGCGCATTTTTACTTCCGCGACACTTTGCGCGCACTTGGCTCGTTCGCAAATCAACGCCAGCAACTGACGATCAATCTGGTCTATTCGTTCACGCAGCCTGGCGAGTTCGGTCTGCTCAGTGGTCATGAATCAGGCATTCCTCCCAGCAAAATCTTGCATAAACCCAATCAGCGCATCCACCGCCTCTTCAGGCAATGCGTTATACAAACTGGCGCGCATTCCTCCAACCGAACGATGCCCCTGCAGATTAAGCAGACCCGCCCCTTCCGCCTCTTGCAGAAACTTCTGATCCAGGCGGTCATCTTTCAGTGTAAAGGGCACATTCATCCAGGAACGACAAGACAGATCTATCGGGTTCGCATAAAACTCGCTGTCGTCTATGTATGAATAAAGTTTGTCAGCTTTGCGGCAGTTAATCGCCTCCATAGCCTGCACACCGCCTTTTCCTTTCAGCCACTTAAATACCAGGCCAGCCAAGTACCAAGAAAAAGTAGGCGGAGTATTGACCATGGAGTCGTTTTCACTGGCCACTTTATAGTTCAGCATAGTGGGCAGACTGTCGGAAGCATATCCCAGCAAGTCTTCCCGCACGATAACCAGCGTCAGGCCAGCGGGACCAATATTCTTTTGGGCGCCGGCGTATATCACCCCGAAGCGACTGATATCCACGGGACGGGACAATATGGTGGAGGACATATCCGCCACCAAAGGCTTATCGCCTACGTCAGGAATATCGAGAAACTCAACGCCGCCAATTGTTTCATTGGGCGTATAGTGCACATAACCTGCGCTCTCGCTCAAACGCCACTCGCTACGAGCAGGAATGCAGGCATAGCCATTATCTTTGGCGGAAGCAGCGACATTTACCTTAAGGTAGCGCCCCGCCTCCGCAATGGCTTTCTTCGACCAGATACCCGTATCGATATAATCCGCTTCGGCGCCGAGCTTCAGCAAATTAAGCGGCACAGAAGCGAACTGAGTGGCGGCCCCACCCTGCACAAAGAGAACTTTGTAATTGTCGGGCACAGACATCAGCTCACGAAAGTCACGCTCAGCTTCAACCGCCACAGCAACAAAATCGTCACTGCGATGACTCATCTCCATAATTGACAGACCTTTACCCCGCCAATCGAGCAGTTCCGCCTGAGCCTGCAACAACACTTCCGTAGGCAGCGCGGAAGGGCCCGCGCAAAAATTAAACTTTCTATCAGCCATACAGGCCGCTCTCCGGTATTTGGTCAACCAAACTTCTTAGACAAGCCAACCGAAGCGAAAGTTATTCTTCCGCCTCGGAGCCTTCCTCACCTGCGTCGCCAGAGTCCAGATCGTCTCCGTCAACGGCTTCGACTCCTTCACCTTCCTCGCCCTGGAAGTCGCTCTCGTCTTCCTCGGGCTCCGCGATCCGCTCTACACCGACTAAATCTTCCGATTCGGACAGACGGATCAATCGTACGCCCTGAGTATTTCTTCCGACGATAGAAACCTCGTCCGAGCGCGTCCGCACCAGCGTTCCCTGGTTACTGATCAACATTAGCTGATCACCGCTGATTACCTGCACAGCGCTCACCAGGTCGCCATTTCGTTCAGAGCATTGGATAGCGATAACGCCCTGACCTCCACGCCCGTACACAGGGAATTCAGATACTGCGGTCCGCTTACCGTAGCCCTTGCGACTCGCCGTGAGGATATAGGCGTCTTCTTGCGGAATGATAAGGGAAACGACAGTTTGTCCTTGCGCCAAACGAATCCCTCTAACGCCGCGAGCGGTACGCCCCATTGGTCGCACATCATCTTCATTAAAGCGAATGGCTTTGCCGCTGCTGCTGAACAGCATGACGTCTTTCTTGCCGTCGGTAATGGCTGCGCCGATCAGCATGTCGCCTTCATCCAGCGCCAAAGCGATCAAGCCGCTGCTGCGAGGGCGTGAGAAGTTCTCCAAAGGCGTTTTCTTAACCGTCCCCTGACGCGTCGCCATGAACACATAGTGATCTGCCGTGTACTCACGCACCGGCAACATAGTAGTGATGCGCTCATTTTCCGCCAGCGGCAGGATGTTGACGATCGGACGTCCACGCGAAATACGGCTGGCCTGAGGAATTTCATAGGTCTTAAGCCAATACAGTTTGCCGTGGGAAGTAAAACACAAAATCGTGTCATGAGAATTGGCGATCAGTAGCTTTTCAACAAAATCCTCATCGCGAATCGCCGTTGCGGCCTTGCCTTTGCCTCCGCGTTTCTGCGCCTGGTAGGCTTCCAGCGGCTGGGTCTTGGCGTAGCCTTTGTGAGACAACGTAACCACCATGTCTTCTTCAGCGATCAGGTCAGCAATCGTGAGGTCTCGCTTGGAGGCGGTAATTTCCGTAACGCGAACATCGCCAAATTCTTCGCGGACAGCTTCCAGTTCTTCACGGATGACAGCCATCAGACGCTCTGGATTTTGCAAAATTTCCAGCAATTCAGCAATTTGCTCGATGATGCTGCGGTACTCGTCGTTAATCTTCTCGATTTCCAGCCCGGTCAGCTTTTGCAGACGCAAGTCCAGAATGGATTGCGCTTGCACTTCAGACAGGTAATACAGACCCTCACGCAGACCAAACTCAGGAGCCAGATCATCAGGGCGACAGGCGTCTTCGCCTGCGCGCTCCAGCATGCCTGTCACCGCTCCCGGAGCCCAGCCCTGCGCCATCAAACGCTCTTTGGCTTCCGCGCCAGTGGAGGATGCCTTAATTACGGCGATAACAGGATCGATATTCGCCAAAGCCACCGCCTGCCCCTCCAGGATGTGGCCACGTTCACGGGCTTTACGCAGCTCGTATATGGTCCGGCGAGTCACCACTTCACGGCGATGACGCACAAAACATTCGATGCAATCTTTCAGATTCAGCAGTTTGGGCTCGCCATTGATCAAGGCGACCATGTTGATGCCGAATACGGTTTCCAGCGGCGTAAGAGCGAACAGGTTATTCATGAGCACGTCCGCGTTTTCACCGCGACGCAACTCAATCACCACCCTCATGCCTTCCTTGCTGGACTCATCACGCAGTTCGGTGATGCCTTCAACCTTTTTCTCTTTGACCAGCTCAGCGATTTTTTCGACCAGCTTGGCCTTGTTAACCTGGTAAGGAATTTCAGTAATTACAATCGTTTCCTTACTGGTTTTCTTGTCCTGTTCAATTTCGTAACGAGCGCGAATATAAATTCGACCGCGACCAGTGCGGTAGGCTTCCAAAATCCCAGCACGACCATTAATAATCGCTGCGGTGGGGAAGTCAGGACCCGGGATAAACTCCATCAACTCATCAATGGTTATATCGCTGTTATCCAGGTAAGCAAGACATCCATTGACCACTTCGGTCAGGTTATGAGGAGGAATGTTCGTCGCCATCCCTACCGCGATGCCTGAGGACCCATTTACAAGTAGATTGGGAACCTTGGTCGGAAGTACGACGGGAATCTGCTCTGAGCCATCGTAGTTAGGGGCGAAGTCGACCGTCTCTTTATCGAGATCGGCCAGCATTTCATGGGCGATCTTCTCCATGCGGATTTCCGTATAACGCATCGCTGCTGCGCTATCGCCGTCTATGGAGCCGAAGTTGCCCTGCCCGTCCACCAAGGTGTATCGCAGGGAGAATGGCTGCGCCATGCGTACGATGGTGTCGTATACGGCGGAGTCGCCATGAGGGTGATATTTACCGATGACGTCACCAACCACACGGGCGGATTTCTTGTACGACTTGTTCCAATCATTACCCAGCTCGTTCATCGCAAACAAAACGCGGCGGTGCACCGGCTTGAGACCGTCTCGCGCATCCGGCAAAGCACGGCCGACGATAACGCTCATCGCGTAGTCGAGGTAGGATTGTTTTAGTTCATCTTCAATATTGACGGGAAGTATTTCTTTGGCGAGTTCAGCCATAATATAGCAATAACCTATTCTAGAAAGGATAGTTCGGTTCTTGTTCTACCCACAGTCTGTCCAAACCCTGGTTCGCTCGTTTTGCAGTCGTTGAACCCGGCGGGGAGTCAGTTCAAGCGGCATATAATCGCACACTCTTTACTCGACCAAGGGCTGCGCCACAAGCGGTCAAGTCTAGCATAGAAGGCGGCGGCAACGAAGTTAATTAGGGTGAGAATAAGATATTTTTTAGGCGTTAAAGGCATTCTCCCGGGGACGAGAGAAGCAGGTTGGCGACGCGCATCAGCAGGCGCGCGCCAATCGTTTATAGCGAATCAGGCAGACTGATGAAACCGCTGAGGGGCGACGAAGTCTGAAACAGCGCGCAGTACGTCCTTACGACTGATCTGCCCCACCAATTTTCCCTCTTCAACCACAGGAAACCGACGCCGGCGATTATTAATGAAGCGCTCACTCACCGCCAGAATATCTTCCTCCGGCCCGACAACATCCACATCCACGGTCATATATTCAGCGACAGTGCCGCCCAAAGATTCATAGTCATAGTAACTGCCGCTCAGAATACTTTTCAGGCAGTCCACTTCCGACAGCATCCCCACAAGGTTTCCCCTGCCATCTACCACAGGAGCGCCGGAGATACTGTTTTTAAGGAGTTTATGAATCGCTTCAAACAACTCTGTTTCAGGGGAAAACACAACCAAGTTGGTTGTCATATAATCACGCACTTTCACGGATCGCAGCATGGGACTCTCCTAAGGCAGGCATTTGCTGATGGTTATTGTTAACCGCCCTGTCAGCGTACTCCTTTCATTACACTGATACCTTAAAGATACGCCCATATGCCGGAAACGCCAACCAATGAGCCCGGAGCGAGCGCCCCGGGTTTGATGTCAGTCCAACATGACCTTATTCAAATACGATGGTCTTGTTCTCATGAACAATCACCCGGTCTTCCAAGTGATAGCGCAAGCCCCGGGCAAGCACTTGTTTCTCTACGTCTTTCCCCAGCCGCACCATGTCTTCGATGGTGTCGCTGTGATTCACCCTGATCACATCCTGCTCAATAATTGGGCCTTCATCCAGATCCTGAGTGACGTAATGGCAGGTGGCGCCGATCAGCTTGACGCCACGCTTGTACGCCTGATGATAGGGGCGGGCGCCAGCGAAAGACGGCAGGAAGCTGTGATGGATATTGATAATGCGTCCCGTATATCTGTCGCACAGCTCCGGCGGCAGAATCTGCATGTAACGCGCAAGAACGATCACTTCCGCATCCAGAGCATCCACCAGTCGCTCAACCTCAGCAAATGCGACGGACTTGTCATCAGGGTCCACCGGCACGTGATAGTAGGGAATGTCATGCCACTCCACCATGCGGCGCAGGTCATCATGATTGGAGATAACTCCGACGATCTCCCCATCCATCTCCTTTGCGTGCCAACGGTGCAACAAGTCCGCCAGACAGTGAGACTCCTTACTCGCCATCAGAACAATTCGCTTGGGTTGCTGCGAATCCGCCACATGCCAGCACATCTGAAACTCACGGGCAATCGGTTCGAACGCAATACGAAATGAGTTCAGATCAAAAGGGAGCGAACTCGCCTTTATCTCATTCCGCATATAGAACCAACCGTTGGTCGGGTCCGAATGATGGCTCGCTTCGGTTAGCCACCCATTATAAGTAGCCAGAAACGTGGTTACCTTCGCAACAATACCCACCCGATCAGGGCAGGCGATTACCAGTCGATATGTTCTTTCCATTATTTTCCTACCAGCTGTGAGACGCCAGCGGGATGCGACAGACCTCTATGCGTTAAAGACTGCTTCGCACCGCTTAGCCATCGCAAAGTCCAACTCATGCAGACCTTTAATAGTATGACTCCACCAGGTAACCCTGACCTTGCCCCACTCGGTCACCAGTTCAGGGTGGTGGTTAATTTCTTCGGCAATAGCGCCAACCTTGTTGGTGAACTCTAACGCCAAAGCGAAGTTTTTGAATTTGTAGTCACGGCTGATCATTTGCACGCCGTTACGCTCTTCCAAACGCCACTCAGGCACCTGACTCAAGTACTTCTCAAGTTTCGCCGGATCTACTTTTTCAGCGTCAGGTCTACAGGCCTCGCAACTTGGAATTGTATCGCTCATGCTTTTTCTCCTTGTTTTGAATTAAGCGTTTGCCGGGGCGCTCGCCCCAGCGTCGCTGTAGCCTAACTCTACAAGAAAGAGATCGCCAACATTTATCTTAGCCGACTATTTTCACAGCGCTTTCAGCAATGCGCTTACGCCATTCCGCTGGACCGGTTTGATGCACAGACTCGCCGTTTACATCCACCGCCACGGTAACCGGCATATCTTTCACTTCGAACTCATAGATTGCTTCCATTCCCAGCTCAGGGAAAGCCACGACATTGGAAGAACGAATCGCTTTAGAAACCAGGTAGGCGGCGCCGCCCACGGCCATCAGATAAACTGCTTTATTGTCGCGAATCGCTTCAATCGCCACCGGGCCGCGTTCGGCTTTGCCGATCATACCCATAAGACCGGTCTGCTCCAGCATAGTGCGAGTGAACTTATCCATACGTGTGGATGTGGTCGGCCCGGCAGGCCCAACCACCTCATCGCCCACAGGATCAACAGGACCTACGTAATAAATGAAGCGGTTATTCAAATCTACTGGCAAGGATTCGCCGCGAGCGAGCATATCCACCATTTTTTTGTGGGCGGCGTCACGGCCCGTCAGCATTTTTCCAGACAAAAGCACCGTATCGCCGGGACGCCAGGACGCGATTTCATCCCGTGTGACAGTATCCATATTCACTCGCTTAACGTTGGCGCCCACCTCCCAGGTGATTTCCGGCCACTCATCCAGATTGGGCGGCGTTTGCAATGCGGGACCACTGCCATCCAGCACAAAATGCGCATGGCGAGTCGCAGCGCAGTTGGGAATGATAGCGACGGGCTTGTTGGCGGCATGGGTCGGATAGTCTTTTACTTTGACGTCCAGTACAGTTGTCAAACCACCCAGACCTTGCGCCCCGATACCCAACGCATTGACTTTCTCGAACAGCTCCAGACGCAACTCCTCGCTACGGTTAGCCGCGCCACGCGCCTGCAAGTCCTGGATATCGATAGGATCAAGCAACGCCTCTTTGGCTAACTCCATTGCTTTCTCCGCCGTGCCGCCGATACCTATCCCCAACATGCCGGGCGGACACCAGCCAGCGCCCATCTTCGGCACCTGCTCCAGCACCCATTCTGCAACAGAGTCGGACGGGTTAAGCATCGCAAACTTGGACTTAGCCTCAGAACCGCCGCCTTTGGCCGCAACATGCACTTCGACTTTGTCGCCAGGAACGACTTTCATGTGGATGATAGCGGGGGTGTTGTCTTTCGTGTTCTTGCGCGCACCGTCAGGATCAGCCAGAACAGACGCCCGCAGAATATTGTCGGGATGCAGATACGCGCGACGTACGCCTTCATTAACCATATCCTCGACGCTCATGTTCGCCTCCCAGCGCACGTCCATTCCGATATTTAAAAACACAGTCACGATACCGGTGTCCTGACAGATGGGACGACGCCCCTCTGCGCACATGCGGGAGTTGATCAAAATTTGCGCCAGTGCATCCTTGGCGGCAGTGGACTCTTCGCGCTCATAGGCAGCATGAACCGCTTTAATAAAGTCGACGGGATGGTAATAGGAGATAAACTGCAGCGCGTCGAATACGCTGTCGATGAGATCGTCTTGACGGATCACGGTGGTCATGCACGCACTCTCTTTTTACATGGTTCTTGGAGTAGTCACAGCTTTGGCCGACAGCGACGCCTCCCAAGGGACGCCAAGTGCCCGCCTTATTTGATTTAGGCGGAAATTGTACCTAATTCGCCCCCCAAGTTCAGCCTTAAACTGTTAACGAATACGGCGCCTTTGCAACCGCAGCAGCCAGGGCCAGGTCTAATCTATTTTTCCCATTTGTGAATTAGAGAGTCCAACCACAGGAAAAATGAGCTAAACTCCTGACGATGCATGAGAAAATCACCAAACGCCTGCGCCTGAACGCCACTATTGCATCGGGCGAAAGGCTTATTTTATTGTGCGGCGTATGATTTCACGGCTTTCAGGCCGATGAAATCTAACCTATGCTGATAAAACTTTTTTGGCGAAGAACTGGAGCGAATAATTCAGTCACGCCGGGAACATTCTGAAAGCAATAATAAAAGGAAGAAGGTCCTACCTATGTTCAAGAAAACCTTTCTCAGTCTGGCGGTAGCGTCGGCGGTCACTTTATCGGGGTGTGGAGGCGGAGGCGGCGGCAACGCCAATGCTGGAGCGCAAAATGAATATGATGGGGATTTGCCCGATTCGCTAGAGGGGCAGTTTGAAGGCAGAACTTGGCCACTGTTCAATCCTGTCGCCAGCCTGGTTCCCGTCCCCAATGATCTTCTACTTGATCAAACCGCCGCGGACGGCACATTTTCAGACTCAACCGCAAACCCGGTCCTGGCGGCCCTGGGGTCTTTAAGCGGCGCATCCACCATTGCCCCAATAGACATATCATTCTCCGGCGAGCTGGATGGCGACAGTTTAAGCACAGACTCGTTTATTTCTTCTGACGGAAGCTTGGTCCCCAACCCGAATCAGAATGTCTTCTTGCTTGAATTGGCCTACGCCAGCAGGGAGCCGATTCAAGGTCTGTCCATTTCTGAGCCGCCCACTATACCTTTGGCAGCCGGCGCGCTATTGGCCGCCGCAGAGAGCGACCCAGCAACCGCAGCCGCCATTCTCGGGGCGGCAATTGCGGATGCGCCAGCCATTAAGGCTTCTGTTATTGAGTTATCAGGCGCCAGCACGCTAAGAATTCAACCAACCAAGCCCCTTAAACCAAAAACTCGCTATCTGGTTATAGTCACCAACGAAGTTGAGGACGCTACGGGGCAAGCCATAACCATGGACCCTAATTACTACCTGTTAACCGGCAGCGGCAATCTCCCCTCCTCCCAGCTTGAGCCTGTTCGCACCATTATCAACAGCTTCTGGGAACCTGTTGCGCAATCATATTTCGCATTGAACAACACTACCCGCTCAGCTCTGAGCATGAACCCGCTCTCTGCGAGCAATATCGCACTTACCTACTCTTTCACCACATCAGGGGACGAGAAGGTAATGGAGTATATCGCCAACCCGGCGGAATGGTTTAGCGATCAATTAACGGGCTTTATTCGCATCAGCGCCGCCAAAGCGGTCGTCGAATCGGGAACCAGTGTGGACAGCGATTCTGACGTAGATTATTCCGACATAAAAATCGCTGCGGACGGCGCAGTGGCGGCATTTCCCACTGCAGCACAAAAAGCCGCATTTACACCAATATTCGACTCCCCTCCCTGCAATGACAAAAGCGGAGCCGAGGCAATAGGTTGCGCATCGGCAGTCCTTGCAAGCAGTTTTTCAGCCTTGTTGCCCACTCCGCAGGCGCGGACCGTCACCAATACCAGCTCCAGCGTTCACGTGAACCTGATCTCGGCGCTAACCAGCTCATTCCTCGACGGGAGTAATGAGATCGAGCCGTTGGTCTCCCAGGGAACCATTACTGTCCCCTACTACTTGGGCGTTCCCACGGATTCGGACGGCACCCCCATCCAATCAAGCGCCTGGACCGCCAATAAAACTCTGGCGGATACGCTTAACACCACCTTCAGCTCTGCGGGACTGGCTCTGCCGCAAGGCGACACCAGCACCCGGGAAGCCACCTCATCAGTGGTAAATTACGTGTTCCCATTCCCGCAGCAAGTGGACGCCCTGCCTATTCCCTGGCTGGCGATATATCCCGACAATACCTCAGCCTGCCCCAAACCGCTAAAAACCGTCATTTTCCAACACGGCATCACTACGGATAGAAGCGCAGCGTTGTCCGTAGGAACAGCCCTGGCTGAAAAATGTTTCGCCACCATCGCTATAGACCAAGTCGTACATGGCGTAGCTCCCGCTTCGACTGCGAAAAAGCTTGGCTTGGCGGCCACTCTATTGGCGGCAGGTCAAGAAAGTGGACTGCCAGCATCGCTAGCTCCGAATGACGAAAACAACCAAGCTGTCGTGGACAAGATACTCAACCTCGGCACCGTTATGGCGACATTAAAAGTTGACGCTGCTGCAGCCCAGACCACAATCAATAACGTTGTTGCTGGCGGCTCAAGTGGGGACACTGAGTTGGACAAAGCGATTCGCGCGTTAGCTTCCTTCGAAAACACCGTCGCCAACGCCGGCAGCACCATCCCCGGCATCGCCCACACGGATAACGAGCGCCACTTCGATTACACTTCCAACGCCGCACAGCAAGCGGTAGCGATGAATTTTGATCCTGACAGCGCCTCTGGCTCATCCGGCAGCCTGTTTATCAATCTGACAGGCTTCATCAATAGCCGCGACAAGAATCGCCAAGGCGTCATTGACCTGTTAAACCTGAGACAAACCATCAGCTCGATTGATTTGGACGGTCCCAGCGGCGGCCTATATGCTGCGGGTGACCTGGATAACAACAACGTGTTCTTTATGGGCCACTCTCTGGGCACGCTCATCGGCACCCCGTTTGTGAGCGTCGCCAACAGCACGCCGATGGACAACATAAAAGCCGCTGTGCTATTAACGCCCTCCTCAGGCATTGTACGCATGCTGGAGAACTCTCCGTCATTCGCGCCTACCATTATCGGCGGTTTGTCCGCAGCCGGAATCGCCCAGGGAACCACCAGCTATGAAACCTTCCTGGGAGTGTTTCAGGCCGCGCTGGACGCCGTGGACCCCATCAGCTTCGCTGACAACTTGAATACGTCGATCAACTATAGCGGGAACTATCAAACTTCCGCTGACGATACCGGCGTATTGATGATTGAACTGGCTGGCCGCCCTGATGTGAACGGCAACGCACAAATCGGCTATGTGAGCGATCAAACCAACGTAATAGAAACGGAAACCACCCAATTAACGACCGGTTTTGGAACGCCTTATCCAGACCTGTTATCCGGTGTGGATAAACTGGCCGAACAAATGGGAGCGACCAATACGCTTGACGCCGCTGCCCCTTCAGGCTCTCCCGACACATTAATCAGCCGTCTCAGCTATGGCTCTCACGCCATGTATGTACTGCCGATCGTCTCGTCGTCGGAAGCCTCCTCTTACCCGGATGTAGCCGCGGAAACCGCGCGCCGCCAAGCATCCTTTGCAGAGGGCGTAACGGAGTCCGTTGCATTCTTCACGCTAGGCGGTGAGATTTCATCCGCCGCCGTGGACACTACTGCAGCATTGGCGGGCGAGACTACCGGCCTGGAGACGGAAGCAGACTATCAAGCCAGAACCAACAAGCAGCTGAACCTTAGCAACTAAGGTAAACATCGAAGAAAAGCGCCCCGCCTTGCAAGGGCGCTGAACCGACATAAAAAAACCGCCAACATGGCGGTTTTTTTGAGCCGAATTCGGCGTTATTTCATGCTACGGCCTTTATCAGCGGCAATGCGCATACGCAGGGCGTTTAGCTTGATGAAGCCTTCCGCATCACGTTGGTTGTAAACGCCGCCGTCATCTTCAAAAGTGGCGATGCGGTCGTCGAACAGGCTGTCTTCGGACTTACGTCCCGCTACGATTACGTTGCCCTTGTACAGCTTGACCCGCACCACGCCATTGACGTGTTGCTGCGATTCATCGATCAACTTCTGCAGAGCCAGACGCTCCGGCGACCACCAATAGCCGTTATAAATCAGTTCCGCGTACTTCGGCATCAGGCTGTCTTTCAGGTGAGCCAGCTCTTTGTCCAAAGTAATGGACTCAATGGCGCGATGGGCGCGCAACATGATGGTTCCCCCTGGCGTTTCATAACAGCCGCGAGACTTCATCCCCACATAGCGGTTCTCAACGATATCCAGACGTCCCACGCCATTGACGCCGCCAACCTTGTTTAATCTCTCAATGACTTCATGCGGAGCCAGGGCTTCGCCGTCAATAGCGACGATATCGCCATTTTGATAGGTCAATTCCAGATAGGTGGCCTGATCCGGCGCAGCTTCCGGAGATACAGACCAGCGCCACATATCTTCTTCCGCTTCCTCCCAGGGATCTTCCAGAATGCCGCCCTCATAGGAAATGTGCAGCAAGTTAGCGTCCATGGAGTAAGGAGATTTGCCTTTCTTTTTTTCCACCGCGATGTCATGCGTATCGCAATAGGTCAGCAGTTTCTCTCTTGAGGTCAGATCCCACTCACGCCAGGGCGCTATCACTTTAATGCCCGGCTTCAATGCATAGGCGCCCAGCTCGAAGCGCACTTGGTCGTTGCCTTTACCTGTAGCTCCATGAGAAATGGCGTCGGCGCCAGTCTCATTGGCGATTTCCACCAAACGTTTGGCGATCAGGGGACGCGCGATGGAGGTGCCCAACAGGTACTCGCCTTCATAAATGGTATTGGCGCGGAACATTGGAAAAACAAAGTCACGTGCGAACTCTTCGCGCAGGTCTTCAATGAAAATCTGTTTGACGCCGAGTTTCTCAGCCTTGGCGCGAGCGGGCTCAACTTCTTCGCCCTGACCGATATCAGCAGTAAAGGTCACCACTTCACAGTCATAGTTTTCTTGCAGCCACTTAACGATTACCGAGGTGTCCAACCCGCCGGAATAGGCGAGTACGACTTTGTTGACCTTAGACATGACGATGCTCCCAAGAGATTACGAAAGGCGGTTATTCTAGGCCCTTCGTACAAAGTTTTCTATGGCTGAGCAAAGGCGCGTGCGTCTCATCGCCAGGGCGGAGACGCATAATGGAGAGACTCGCTTGAGAACAGACCTGATTACAATTCTTCTTCCATTGAGATATCCAACAGATCCTCTTTGGCTGGCGGCTGCGTTCCCCTTTCCAGACGCACAGTCGCGCGGCGGTTGCGCGCCAGATTCTTGGGACCGGCATTCTGAACCACCGGATACCGCTCGCCATGATAGCGAGTGGTGATTTTTTCCGACGCCACGCCCTTATCCATCAGATAGGCGGTCACCGCTTCCGCGCGATCTTTGGATAGTCTGCGGTTATAGATTCTACGTCCTGTGGAATCCGTGTGCCCGTCGACAAAGATCGCCGTCACAGAAGGGTCCGCCTTCACGTACAAGACCACCTTGTCCAACTCTCTTTTATCCTGATCCGTCAGCACAGACTCATCCAATTTGAAAAATACCGCCGTCCGCTCAACCTGACGAAAATTCACGGGCAGCAGACCTGATACACAAGACAGATAGTCCTCGTAATACCTGGCGAAGTTAATGGAGGAGACCTCCACTCTGACCGTGTCGTCGTTAAAGCGGGCGCGACGCGTAAAGGTCGGCATCATCCCTTCCAGCAGGCTATCCATCATTTGCGATGCCTTTGGATTGTCCACGCTGATCGGATGCGGCTTGTCCAAAACCGCCACATACCCCAAATCCCGGACGCCGACTCCAGGACGCCAACGGGGCGCTTCAAGCACCAGAGCCGCCTCCCCTTCCCTCATGGGGTTGCGGGCGGTATCGAGATAAAACCTCAATGCTTCGCCCGCTTCATGATAGAACACAGCCCTACCATACTGCGGAATGTTGTGCGTCAACGCGCACTCAAATATGGAAGAGGACAAGTACCACTGGCTTTTCTCGATACCTGCGGAGAAAGTCGCGGCTTGACTGGATGCAGCCCAGGAGAGGGCGATGACGGAGGCGATTGTTAGTTTGCGCACAATAATCCCACTAACACTGTGATCACAACATACGTTAACGATATTATCGGCCTGGCGCGGGAATTCTTTACCCTGAATCCTGTTCCGTTCTGGTATACTTGCGTGCAGTTTTGTAACCCTGCTTTTCTGCATTGCCCTGGCGGTTGATACCCTATGTCCGACTTAGTCATTACCCGGCCCGATGATTGGCACCTTCACCTGCGCGACGGCGACGCCCTTGCGACAACAGTACCCGCGACAGCGCGCCTGTTTTCCCGCGCTATCGTCATGCCCAATCTGGTTCCTCCAGTCACCCACACAGCGCAGGCGGAAGCCTATCGCCATCGCATCCTGAGCCATGTTCCGGCAGGTGCGGCATTCGATCCACTGATGACGCTTTATCTGACCAACAACACCTCTCCAGAAGAAATTGTCGCCGCCAGACAGAGTGGAATCGTTTATGGCTGCAAGCTTTATCCCGCAGGCGCGACCACCAATTCCGATGCGGGCGTTACCGATGTCGCCAATGTCTTCTCCGTATTGGAGAAAATGAGTGATATGGGCATGCCGTTATTAATTCACGGCGAGGTAGTGCAGGCGGACGTGGATATTTTCGACCGGGAGAAACGTTTCATCGACGAAACGCTAACGCCCCTAACCGAACGCTTCCCGAACTTAAAAATTGTACTAGAGCACATCACCACCCGGGACGCTGTTGAGTTTGTAAATCAGGCAGGCTCAAATGTCGGCGCTACGATTACTGCGCACCACCTGCTCTACAATCGCAACCACATGCTGGTTGGCGGCATTCGACCGCACTTCTACTGCCTGCCCATCCTGAAGCGATCAGAGCATCAACTTGCTTTGCGCGACGCCGCCGCTTCCGGCAGCGATAGATTTTTTCTGGGCACAGATTCCGCCCCGCACCCCAAAGAAAAGAAAGAAGCGGCTTGCGGCTGCGCCGGCTGCTTCACCGCACCCTCCGCGCTGGAGTTATATGCGGAAGCCTTCGATGAACTGGGCGCACTGGACAAACTGGAAGGTTTCGCCAGTCTGCACGGCCCGACGTTTTACGGCCTGCCCATCAATAGCGGCAAAGTACGCTTGAGTAAACAGGAGTGGACGATGCCGGCCAGTATGGCGCTGGGCGACTCATCGATAGTTCCCTTTCGCGCGGGAGAGACTATTCGCTGGAAAGCTGAGCTGCTCTGACGCAGCTCCTCGCGCGCGCCTGTCGCGCAAAACCTTTATTTCTCATAACAGTACAGCCGTGGCGGGAGTCGTTCGCCACCCCAACCAAAAGTAGATAACCAGTGTCTGAATCGCAAAACCGCCCCAAATCCCCTCTCGCCAGACGTTTCCGCGGCTTTCTGCCTGTTGTGGTGGATGTCGAGACCGCCGGCTTTAACTCCAAGACCGATGCGCTGTTGGAGGTCTCCGCCGTCATTATCAGCATGGAGGATGACGGGATGCTCTATCCCGAGCCGCCAGTCAGCTTCAATGTAGAGCCCTTCGCCGGGGCCAACATCGAACAGGCGGCGCTGGAGTTCACAGGCATCGACCCATTCAACCCTTTGCGCGACGCAAAGCCCGAAGCCGATGCTTTAAACGAGTTGTTCCGCCCTATTCGCAAGTCCGTGAAGTCCAACGGTTGCAATCGTGCGATCCTGGTCGGCCATAACGCCACTTTCGATCATTCGTTCCTGTTCGCCGCCGCCGAGAGAGGAGACGTGAAACGCAATCCGTTTCACCCGTTTTCCACATTCGACACAGCGACATTGGCCGCACTGGCCTATGGACATACCGTATTATCCAGAGCTTGTCAGTTGGCGGGTATACCCTTCGACAACAAAGAAGCGCACTCCGCAGAATATGACGCGATGAAAACGGCGGAGTTATTCTGTTCAATCGTGAATCGCTGGAAAGAACTAGGGGGATGGACCACCGATCAGCAGGACTACGCAGACTGATCTTTGACCGCCCCGCATTCTCATCGTGTCTAGTCCCAGAATGAGTCAACTCTATTCAGAACAGGCCATAGACACAAAAAAGGCCGCAAAAGCGGCCTTTTTCGTTAACTCGACAGTAATTAAAGCTTGTCGGAGTTTTGAGACAGGTAGTTAGCTACGCCTTCTGGAGAAGCCTGCATACCTTTGTCGCCTTTCTTCCAGCCAGCAGGACACACTTCGCCGTGCTCTTCGTGGAATTGCAGCGCGTCAACCAGACGAATCAGCTCGTCTACGTTACGGCCCAGCGGCAGGTCGTTAACGATTTGCGAACGCACAACGCCGTCTTTGTCGATCAGGAATGCGCCGCGGAACGCAACGCCGCCAGCGGACTCAACGTCAAACGCTTTACAGATTTCGTGGTTCAGGTCAGCCGCCAGAGTGTACTTGACTGGGCCGATGCCGCCTTTGTCCACAGGGGTGTTGCGCCATGCGTTGTGAGTGAAGTGTGAGTCAATGGAAACGCCGATCACTTCTACGCCACGCTCTTTGAACTGCTCTACACGGTGATCCAGTGCGATCAGCTCGGAAGGACATACGAAGGTGAAGTCCAGAGGATAGAAGAAAATCAGAGCATACTTGCCTTTGATTGCTTCAGACAGCTTGTATTCGTCTACGATCTGACCGTCAGCCAGAACAGCGGGAACGGTAAAGTCGGGAGCAGGTTTTCCTACTAGAACGCCCATCGTTGTTTCTCCTAAATTACATTATCTGATTTGATGCAAGCATCAAAATGCGCTTGTTATTTCAACAAATTATTGCAGCGATATGTTGCTGCGTTCAGAGGGTGAAAGCCACCACACAAAAGTGGCGTAATCATACCTTTTCCTCTGAACCAAGCCTATTGTCGCGCCATTTAATTTATTAATGGCGCACATAGGTCCGCCCTATAAAAATCACGGGGAACCTCCGAACCGAAATAATGCTGAAAAATTTTCGGGTTACGCAGCCTGAGCCAGCAAGTGTAGGTGTTTTACCGCTAACTTTCTAATGCGCAACGGCTTGATTTGCGCAGGCTGGATAGATATTTGATTAGCGAGATACAAGGCCCCGGCGTCAAGACCGGGGCCCGATTCCCGACAACGATAGAAGTTACCAGTGAATTCCCCGCATGATCGCCGCAAAAGCAACCTGCTCTGTGGAAACCTTGGGCTTCTCACCGTCTTTACCGCCCGTGGCTGCGCTGGAGTCCGGGAACATCTTGAAGCCAGTATTCATGATGATCTCACTGAACTTCGGCGCCATAGAATGCAACACCTGCGCAAACACGCCCAATCGCGTAGCTATGCGCTTGGGCCGATGAATGATCGCTTCCGCCACCAGGTCCGCCGCTTCCTCCGGCGTCAGCGTCGGCACCGAGTCATAAATCTTGGTAGGACTGATCATTGGCGTCCGCACCAACGGCATATTGATAGTGGTGAAGGTCACGTTCTTATCGGAAAACTCCGCCGCCGCACAGCGGGAAAACGCATCCAGCGCCGCCTTGGAAGCCACATAGGCGGAGAAGCGAGGGGCATTGGTCAGTACACCGATAGAGGAGATATTCACAATGTGCCCACGCCTGCGCTCCAGCATACTTGGCGCAAACCCCATAATCAGCCGCAATGAGCCAAAGTAATTGAGCTGCATGGTGCGCTCAAAATCATGGAAACGGTCGAAGGCGTGCTGAATGGAACGGCGAATGGAGCGGCCGGCGTTATTCACCAACACATCGACATGCCCCAGATCTTTAAGGACATTGGCGACAAAGCGATCGCAATCCTCCAAGTCGGAAAGATCGACGGAATATTCATAAACTTCACCGCCCAGCTCTTCCAGTTCTTTCTTCACTTCCTGCAGCTTTTCCAATGTGCGGGCGGCGATCACCACTTTCGCGCCAGCTTCAGCCAACTTGCGGGCGGCGCTCAAACCAATGCCGGACGTCGCGCCGGTGATGACGCAAACCCGTCCCTCTACTGCTCCACGCAGTGTGCGATCCTTGTGTAAATCCGGGTCCAGGTGACGTTCCCAGTAATCCCAAATCGCTGGCGAATAATCCTGCAAACGAGGCACAGCAATAGCAGTCCCTTTGAGCAGGCGTTCAGTTTCGCGATTATCGAAACGGGTCGGATAATTAATAAAGCTCATCACCTCATCCGGAATTCCGAGATCGTTAAGCACAGCGTTTTTCATCCGCTGCACTGGTGGCAGACGCGCGATTCCCTGACGGATCATAGGCGGGATAAAACCAAACATCCGCGCATCAATACGCATCGCCATTTTAGGAGCATGCCCGGCTTCAGCGAAAATGTTCAGGATTTCACCCACTTTGTAAGGGTCCGGATCAGTCAAATGAAAGCATTTGCCGTCTTCTCCCTCTGCATGCGCAATGTGATCCATCGCATCTACGACGAAATCCACCGGCACAATATTGATGCGTCCGCCTTCCAGGCCAACGGTGGGCATCCACTGCGGCAGTGCGCTACGCAGCTTCTGGATGAGCTTAAAGAAATAGTAGGGACCATCGATTTTATCGATTTCGCCGGTTTTAGAGTGACCGACGACCATACCCGGACGATAAACGCGCCAAGGCGTCTGGCATTCTTCCCGCACCACTTTTTCAGATTCATGCTTGGTGCGCAAATAAGGGTTATCCAGTTTTTCCGCTTCTTCGAACATATCTTCGCGGAAGATGCCGCGGTACAGACCCGCCGCCGCGATGGAGCTGACATGATGGAAGCAGGCCGCCTTCAGGCTATCGGCCAGCTTAACCGCATTCCGCGTACCTTCGATATTCGCCTGCTCCTGACTTTCCGCCGAGGCCTGCATGTCGTAGATGGCCGCCAAATGGAAGAAATGACCCACTTTGCCCCGCAGCATCGCAGCGTCTTTCTCACTGACTCCAAGCATCGGCTGCGCCAGGTCGCCGACAACGCCGACTACCTGCTCATCCGACGCATTCCAGCGTTCACGCAGCTCATCAAGCTTGGGGAGAGACGCCTCCCGCACCAATAAATATACGGTTCCGCCGCGTTTTAATAATTTGGGAACCAGGAAACGACCGATAAATCCGGTGCCTCCTGTCACGAAGTAGTTCATATCCACTCCATTCCGGTTGATGTTTTTTAACTTTATTAATGAACCCAGCTCCACCGATTCAGTGCAAAGCTTTCCTGTTTTCCAGTTTTATAGCCTGATAAGTATGGCAAAGGTTTTTATTGTCGAATGCCTAGGCTATAAACCTTTACGAGTGTACTTATTTTTATTCCGCAACTCATTGTTTGTGTTAGAGCAATGGCTCGAAATATGGATTAGATCAAAATAACTACAACTTGATAATGGCAACACTGACGGAAGAGGCTCTTCCGATTCGTCCTAACCCGCATTGTAAGCGGGATGATGAGGTATTGCGGAGCGTATAAACAACGGAGGCGAAATCAACGGATTTCGTGCAAGAAAATCACAAGGGGTTAGGATATTTGACCGACAAAGAGGCTCCGGCCGCCGCAGCGGCCGGTTCCATCGGGGCGTCAGTACATGTGCTGGCCGCCATTGATAGACAGGTTGGAGCCGGTGATATATCCCGCCTCTTTCGCTGTCAAAAAGGATACCGCACGGGCGATTTCTTCCGGTTCGGCGAAACGCCCCACTGGAATCTGCGCTTTGATCTTTTCTCTGACTTCTTCCGCCACCGCCATCACCATTGCAGTGGCGACATAGCCGGGTGAGATGGTGTTCACCGTCACGCCCTTGCGCGCCACTTCCTGCGCGAGCGCTTTGGTGAAGCCGTGAATGCCCGCTTTGGCGGCGGAATAGTTCACTTGGCCGAACTGCCCTTTCTGGCCATTGATGGAGGAAATATTGACGATGCGACCGTACTGCCTTTCCAACATATCGTCAAGAAACTGCTTGGTGACATTGAAGACGCTGCTGAGGTTGGTGTCGATGACATCCTTCCACTGCTCCATCTGCATTTTTTTCATTACTGCGTCGCGGGTGATGCCGGCGTTATTCACCAGTACCTCGACCACTCCGTATTTTTCACGAATATCCGCTGCGGCGGCGGCGCAACTTTCGAAACTGGAGACATCCATGAGTTCGATGGCGATATCAAACCCACGCTCCCTCTGCTCAGCCCGCCAGACTTCCGCATGAGTGCGCTTGGCCGGCGAGCTGTAGGTGGCGATCACCCGAAAGCCGTCTTCCGCCAAACGCCGAGAGATGGCGGTCCCGATACCCCCTGTGCCGCCAGTAACCAATGCAATGTGCTGTTCCATGTCAATCTCCTTATTTCTTTCCAATGCGAGTTGCTGTCCAGTGCGAAAAATCGCATTTTGGATACTATTTATTCTATGTGACAGCTTAAATTAGACCTTCGCCGAGGGGCCCCGTCTTGACCAACGTCAAGAGTTGTCCTAAAGGCCGCATTCTATTTTTCACGTTGCCGCAATAGTCACTATTTGCGCGCCTCAAAGAGGCCCCTAAACCGGGCGATAACGTCGTAAAGGGAGAGATTTCAGCAAGCGGATGAGGTCTCACATTAAGATTCCTTAAGCAGGTCGGACTCAAGAACCATTGTGATATACTCGGCCCATGTTTAACCTGATGTAGCCGCCATGACCAATAAAGACCAGAGATACATCCGCATCGCGCAAGCCTGTTTGCGCGCCATCAACGAAACCTCCACCGACAAGGACGCTCTGCAGGAAAACATCCGCAAAGTTTATGAAGCCATCGATATTGCGTTTAAAAAAGAGTTTCTGATCATTGAACAAAACGCCGGCATCGCTGAAAGCGCGTTGAAAAAAATCAGCGAACTCAGCGCCCGGGAATCCGTGAGCGAGGCCAAAACCATCGCCTCCTCCGCGCTGGAAGCCTTACAGCAAGCCAACCAACCCGCCAAGCACCATTGAACCAAGTCTTGGCGGGCGTGTCTCAGCTAACCGGATATTGGCTTCGCCGGCACAGCAAAAGACTGCAACGGCCCGCCAATTTATCCCGCAAAACACCTATACTCAGTAAATGGCCTTAAGTTATGCGATCAAGAACCCTTAGCGTTGCAGCCGCCGGCACTTTGATCCTGGTTTTTAGTTTTATTTCCGCTTGCAGCGTTCTCAATAAAAGTCCTAACACTATGCCCTCAGTGAACAACAACATAGCCAAGAGCCCGAATGATAAGCGTCAATACCGGGCTGTCACGCTGGACAACGGTTTACAGGCGCTGTTGATATCCGACCCGGAAACCGACAAAGCCGCCGCCGCGATAGATGTGGACGTGGGCAGCGGGGCCGATCCGATTGGACGGGAGGGACTGGCGCACTTCCTGGAGCACATGCTGTTTCTGGGAACGGAAAAATACCCGCAGCCCGACGAGTATCAGTCTTTTATCAATCAGCATGGTGGCTCTCATAACGCCTTCACCGCGTTCGACCACACCAACTATTTCTTCGACGTAGATGCTGACGCACTGGAGCCGGCGCTGGACCGTTTCAGCCAGCAGTTTGTCGCGCCGTTGTTTTCCGAAGCCTATGTCGAGCGTGAGAAAAATGCGGTGCATTCGGAATACACCTCGAAATTGCGGGAAGACAGCCGTCGCTTTTTCGCTGCGGTGAAGCAAGCCATCAACCCCGCCCATCCCATGGCCAAGTTCGCTGTCGGCAATCTGGAAACCCTGGCGGACCGTCCTGGCGAAAATGTCCGCGACGCCCTGCTCAAGTTTTACGAGCAACACTATTCCGCAGACATCATGAAGCTGACCGTCTATGGCAAAGAGCCGTTGGACACGATGGAAGCCTGGGTGAAGGAAAAGTTCAGCGGCGTGAAAAAGCGCGATATCGAACACAACCAGAAACGGCCGCCGCTGTTCAAACCCGGCGCGGCGCCGACACTGTTGTCCATCAAACCGATCAAGGAAAAGCGCTCGTTGCACCTGATGTTTGAGGCGCCGCCGATTGAGCCCTACTTCCACGCCAAACCGGTGTATTACCTGACCAACCTCATCGGTCACGAAGGCGAAGGCAGCCTGCTTTCCTGGTTGAAACAGCAGAATCTGGCGGAGGGGCTCTCTTCCGGTCTGTTCACCAGCGAGGAAGACAGCTCCGTGGTCAGCGTCTCCATCACTCTGACGGAGAAAGGCCAGAAGAACTGGATCAAGGTGATCCGTGATGTATTCACTTACATCAACCTGATCAAGCAGCAGGGCATTGAGGAGTGGCGCTTTCAGGAACAGGCGAAGATGCTGGATATCGCCTATCGCTTCCAGGATCAGGCGGCGCCCATTCACTATGTAAGCAGTCTGGCTGGGCGTTTGCAGGACCACTCCCCTGATCAGGTGCTGCGCGCGCCTTACGCCATGGACGACTATGACGCCAAGGTGCTGAAAGAGTTCGCCGACCGCTTGAGCCCGGAAAATATGCTGGCGGTGCTGTCCGCGCCTGAAGTCGCCACCGATAAAACTGAGCGTTGGTACGAGACGCCCTACAGCGTGCGCGCCTTCACCACAGAAGAAGACGCCGAGATCCGTACTCCGGACCAACAGGCCGCCATTCATCTGCCAGGGCCCAACGAATTTATTCCGGACGATCTCGATTTGCTGGCCGGCCCGGACATGGCTGTACCCGAGAAGATCTATGCAAAACCGGGATATGATGTCTGGTTCGCCAGAGATCGGTCTTTCGACTCTCCAAAATCCAGCTTTTACCTGAGCATCCGCTCGCAACTGGCCAACAAGAGCCCAAGAGATCAGGCGCTGACTGAACTTTTTATCTCCCTGGCCCGTGACGAGTTAAGCGAATATTCCTACCCCGCCTACCTTGCCGGGTTGGATTTCAAACTCTACAAGCATTTGCGCGGCATAACGCTTCGCATAGACGGCTTTAGCGACAAGCAGCCCGTATTGCTGGAACGTATTTTGACCACGTTAAAGCAGCCAGAGCTGCGCGAAGACCGCTTCAACCAGTTCAAGAAGGACATGCTGCGCGATCTGAAAAACGCCATACAGGACAAGCCGTTTGAGCGTCTCGCCTCAGAAGCGCGGACTTGGTTGCTGCAACCTTACTGGACCGAAAAGCAGCAGATTGATGCGCTGAAGAATATCACGCTGGACGACGTACGCGCCTTTGCTCCCACTGCGCTCAAGGATATCAATCTGGTCGCTCTCGCCCACGGCAATATTTCTCGTGAGCAAGCGCTGCACGCAGCCAATGTAGTGGAGAAGCAGTTACTGGCCGACGCCAATATCGTTGAAGTGCAGAAAAGCGCTGTGGTGGACATTCAAGGCGGCGACTGGTTTAAAGAAATCAACACTCCCCATCAGGACTCCGCCTATCTCTATTATGTCCAGGGCCCCGGGAAAACCTATGCTGACCGCGCAGCGTTCGGCATGATCGCACAGATCATTTCGCCGGAATATTACAACGATATCCGCACAGAAGCGCAGATGGGCTATGTCGTGTTCGCCACACCTTATACGCTGCTGGATACACCGGCTCTGGCCTTTATCGTGCAGTCTCCGTCACACACGCCAAAGCAAATCCATACCGCCACCGAGGACTTTATCGCTCGTTTTGCGAAAGAGTTGCGTTTACTGCCCGAAGCGGAATTTGAGAAACACAAAGCCGCACTGAAGGCGCGCCTGATGGAGAAAGATCAAACCCTGGAGCAGCGCTCCGACCGATTCTGGACGGAAATTGACGTTGGCAATGAGCAGTTCGACACCCTGAACCAGATCGCCAGCGAAGTGGACAAGCTCAGCCTTGAACTGCTGGCGGACTACTTCGACAAGCAGTTTGTGACGGATAAGAGCGCGCTGCTGGTGGTCACTGACGGCGACAAAAACGGCGTACACTGGCGTCCTGGAAAAGCGGAGCCGTTGAAGGACAAAGAGAGCTGGCTCAACGCAAACAAGCTGTTTCCGCTTCGAGTCAAATACTGACAGGCTCTGCAGCGAAACTCGCTCCAATAAAAAAGACCCGCATCATGCGGGTCTTTTTCGTTACGCTATCCACTGGCAAGAGTCAGGCGCCGTGGCTATGGCGCTGTCCGGGATCAGAAGTCCATGGGAATAATGGACTCACCGTATAAGTGCAGATCCTGAAGAATGGACAACTGAAACGGCGTGATATCCGGGTTAGCGGCGAGCTGCTCCAGCTTCTTGAAATACGCCTGGAAGCTGATTGAGGCTCCGCTGGATTCCCCGGCTAAACGGTGATAGCGATACCGCTCCCACTTCTCCATTTCCTCTTCGTTCAACGTTCCGGGAAAGTTCCTGGCGCGATAACGGAACAGCATCTCCTGCAGCCGTGGATCTTCAAAAGGCAGCTCCAGCTCCCCCAGCACTTCCGGCGACTGCTCGTGAATGAAAGTCATCAGTTCACGGTCGTTGTTGCTGAAAAAGCCGCCGCTGTAGAGCATCAGGTCCGGATCGGTCTCGCTGTCGTCCATGGGTTCGTTGAACACTTCCGCCACCCGTTGCTGAATATTCTCCGCCTGACGCAACGCCTGCAGGTGCGATCTCAGCTTGTCGCCGTCCAGCTGAAAACCGCGCAATCTCTCCGGGTCCATGGTTTTGAGGATTTTGCTTTCAACCAGAATGGGGCATTTGTTCAGATGCACGACTTTCAGCGGGATACGTTCCGCGCCTTCCGGGAGGTCTTCATTCGACGTGAAGATGCGCTCTCGAATCTTCTCCACTGGCAAGTGCGTCCAGGTGGAGGGATCAGCGCGCAGATCATAGACGATCACGCCGTTGGGATTGGTTGGATGACGCGCAATGGGCGCCACCATGGCGCAGCAGCCTAAAGCCGCCGGAAATTTGGAAGACACATGAAACAGGGGTTTCATGCGTTCGATATCCACCAGCCCTTCCAGAACTTTCTTATTGCGATGGCCGAGCACGTAGTCATACAACTTGGGTTGCGCCGTCTTGATCAGACGCGCCACAGCGATGGTGGCGTACACATCAGACATAGCGTCATGCGCCGCCTCGTGGGTCACGCCATTGGCCTTGGTCAGCTCTTCCAGGCGAAAACTGGGGACGCCTTCTGCGTTCATGGGCCAGTTTATGCCGTCGGGCCGCATGGCGTAGGTAAGCCGCACCATATCGATGACGTCCCAGCGGGAATTGCCGTTGCGCCACTCCCGGCTGTATGGATCGTAGAAGTTGCGGTACAGCGTGTTGCGGGTGACTTCATCGTCGAAGCGGATGCTGTTGTAGCCGACCACACAGGTTCCCGGACGCGAGAACTGCTCATGGATCAGGCGGATAAATTCCGCTTCGCTCACGCCCTCGGACAGCGCCTTCTGTGGCGTGATGCCGGTGATCAGGCAGGCTTCCGGTTGCGGCAATACGTCTTCCGCCGGCATGCAATACATCACCAGCGGCTTTTCGATGGGGTTGAGATCCAAGTCCGTGCGCACGCCCGCAAACTGAGAAGGTCTGTCTCTGCGGGGATCTGCGCCCCAGGTCTCGAAATCGTACCAATAAAAGGTGTCAGCCATTTAACTACTCTGAGTCGTCAATCAGGCGCCCATGTTAGCCAATAGCGCCCCGTTCGTCATGTTGGATTCCCGGCCGATTGCTGGCACAGCATTTGAATAAGTTCTGAATATGTCAGGAATACGCGCTTTCCAATGCCGGAAACAACGCACTCAGAAATTACAAGGTAGCCGTCATGGGTTTAATTCGCACTTTATTTGAATATGGAAATCAGGCGTACGAAGGCCTGAAACAGCCCACCGCCGCCCAGCAGACAAAGGCCGACGCGGCCATGGACAATCTTCCTGAGCCAGGAACCGTGACCCTGTCGGGTCAGCAGCAGGAACAAAGCTCCCGTCCCCGGGTCATGATCAAAGAGTTCCAACAAGGAGTCGGGCAAGATACTGCCTTTGTGCAGCAGACGCTCAGGCAAAAGCTTGCCGAGTATGGCGTCACCAGCGTACGCGGACAGGTTCGCCTGGGACGCAGCGAAACCGGCGCGCTGGAAATTTCCGGCGCGATTCCGACAGAGGCCAAACAAAAGATTGAAGCGGATATCAATCGCAACCCGGATATCAAGCAAACATTCGTACGTCTGAGCAATCAGAAGCCCGCACTGGATTACGTGCAGAACGTCATGCGTCTGCAGAATGCCTATGGGGGCGACAACTCGCTATTCAGTTCGTTGCTTTCCTCCAACCCACAGAACAATTCCCTGCAGGACATCGTACAGCGCTTTCACAAAATGGGGTCCGCCGCCGCGGAGATGACCGCAAACTCCGGCTCCGCCTTCTCCATCTCCATCAGCTGATCACGTCAGCCGCCGGCGATACCGGCGGCGCATTCTCTCAGAAACTGGAAACGTCGCCCGCGCCTTCCCGCAAGATCACCGGCGCATCGTCGGTCAGGTCAACGACGGAGGTGGGCTCCATGCCGCAGAAACCGCCATCGATGATCAAGTCCACCGCATGCTCCAGCATCTGACGGATCTCATAGGGATCGGTCATCGGCATTTCTTCGCCGGGCATAATCAAGGTAGAGCTCATCAACGGAGCCCCTAACTCCTCCAACAACGCCTGCGCAATGCGGTTATCAGGCACCCGGATGCCGATTTGACGCCGCTTCGGATGCAGCAACCTGCGCGGCACTTCCGAAGTCGCCGTCAAAATAAAGGTATAAGCGCCGGGGGTATGGTTTTTCAGCAGTCGATAAGTGCTGTTGTCCACCTTGGCGTAGGTGGAGATATCGCTCAAATCCCGGCACACCAGCGTAAAGTTATGCTTATCGTCCAGGCGGCGAATGCTCTTGATGCGGTCGGCGGCGTTTTTATCGCCGATGGCGCATCCCAGCGCATAACCGGAATCCGTGGGGTAAACGATAACGCCGCCGCTGTGGATGATTTCCACCGCCTGGCGAACCAGGCGGGCCTGCGGGTTATCCTGATGAATCTGGAAGAACTGGCTCATTGACCGCCCTACTCCGTTTTGGCTTTTTTACTACCGCCCATGCAATTGGGCGAGTCTGGGGCCTGGCCTTTTTCCAGCCATTCCTGCGGGGTGAAGGTATGCAGCGCCAGCGCGTGAATGCCTTGCTGCATCAACTCGCCCAGCACTGCATATACTTTCTGGTGCCGTTGCACGGAACGCATGTCGGTAAATTGCGGCGTCACCAACACCACTTTGAAATGGGTTTCCGAATTAGGGGGGACGCTGTGCATGTGGCTTTCATTGATCACCTCCAGGTGCGTCGGAGTGAAAGCCTCTTTTAACTTATTCTCAACAGAGATCTGGATTTTCATATTTTATTCAGCAGATAGGATTAGACAGCAAGCCGCCGCGACGGGACCCGTCGCGGCGTAGATAATGACTACACTATAAACCACTCCGCCGCATTCGACGAGCGGAGCGACCACCGCTTATCTCACTGTGACGCCGGCCACCACTGGATAAGGCTCCGCGCGATTGGCCGCATAGTCCCGCATCCACACTTTAAAGATGTACTTTCCCGGCGCGACGACATTCCCTGTGCCGGAACGTCCGTCCCAGTCTATCGCGACACGGCGTTCGCCAATCAAAGGCTCCCGATACAGCTCTCGCACCAGAGAACCGCCTCGCGCCTCGTAGACATATACTGTCGTCAACGCGCCTTCATTGAGATCAAACTCCAGGCGCGCCTTGTCGTCTGATTGATCTCCATTGGGTGTAATCACTTCCGGCGTGACGCTGATATTCGCCCATTGCGGGGCGACGGTGTCCACAATCACCCGCAACTCGCCATTTACACTGATTCCCTGGGTGTCTGTGGCTGACAACGCAATCACATAACGATCATCCGCCACCTTAACGCCGCTGAAATCACGGCCGTCCCACACTTTATCAAGCGAAACGCCGCTGCCTTGTTGACGAAACAATTCCACTCCATCCCGGTTTTGATAACTAAGCGTCCAATCGAGATTCTTGTTGAAGCTTGCTTTAAGCGTGACGTTATCGCGCCGTCCATCGCCATCTGGACCAAATTCCGCATAGTTGGACTCATAGCTCAACAATTGCGGCGGTTCCGAGTCTGATACGGTGTTCACGCTGAAATACACTTCTGCCGGAGCCGCCGCCACGCCGTCCAGATCCACGCCAGTAATCAAGAACCGATAAGAGCCGTCCGGAGTGACTACGCCATTGTGGTCCAGCCCATCCCAAGTCAAGTCGAAGCGCTCTCCATTGCCGCGAAACACGTTCACCGGCTCATCCTCCGGCGTGAGGACAGAGGCCTCCCATTGCAGCGGAGCGGTGAAATCGGCGCGTACTCTCAACGTGTCATTGGAGCCGTCGCCGTTTGGACTGAAGGGAGAGGGCTTGGCGGTGGCGTTCTTGATCGCCGCCAAGCCCTGCATCCCTCGCGCCACGATAATCTCAAAATTGCCACTGCGATTATCGTCCCAGGCGACGAATATGCCGCCGGACTCATTGACCGCCACCCTGGTCACCAGGGACCCCAATTCACTGGGAGATATATTGGCGGCGGGGGAAAACGTCAGGGCTCTGTCTGTGGAGTAGGCGAACATCGCTTCGTAGTTGCCCGGGGTCGTATCCTGCCAAACGACATACAACACGCCGTCGGTATCCGTGGTCAAATCCGGGCCGATTGAGGAACCCGGATTACGGCTGATGTTGCCGGGCGGCGCAAAATGCTGCCCGCCATCCTCAGATCGCGCCACATATATCTCCGCCTCATCATTGATCTGCTCACTCCAACCGATGTAAACATTGCTGCCCGCATCCGCCGCCAGCGAAACGGAAGATGACGCCGCACTGCTAGCGGAAATACTCACCGGCCGGGAGAAGCTGCGCCCGCCGTTTCTGGAATACATGTGATAGATATTCTGTGCGTTGGTCCAGGCCACGTGGATACGCCGATCTCCTCCCGCCGTCATACGCACGCTGGAGACAAAGTTGGCTTTCATCTTGGCGACTTGCTGAAAACTGTCGCCTCCGTCCACGCTCTGGGTCACTATCACTTCTTCCGTCCCGGTGTCGGTCCAGGCCACATAGATCACGTTCCCCGAGTCCACCAGAATATCCGCCCGCACCGAGGCGCTGTCGTCCCCAGAAAGGCTGACGGCCTGGGAAAAAGTTTTGCCGCCATCCTCCGAACGCACGTAAAGAATCGTAGAGGCGCCGTACAAAGTATCCTGCCACACCACATGCACTCGACCGTGAGAGTCCACCGCCACATCCGGCGCGCTGGATTGGCCGGAGGACGACGACAATTGCTTCGGCGGCGTGTAGTTTTCACCTTTATCGCGAGAGCGCGCGAACATCACTTCCTTCACCCCGGAACTGTTATCGTCCCAGGTTACAAAGAGATTATCGCCTTGGGTCACCAGGCTGGGGTTAAAACTCAAACCATCTGAATAGGACAGATTTACAGGCGGGTAAAAATTAATCTCCGCAAGAGTGGGTACAGCAAAGGCCGTCAACAATGCAAAAAGGGCCAGACGCAAATGAAGTTTACATCCTGTTTCTCGCTTAAAAGTCCTTATTACTTTCATTTTCCTTCTCCACAGCGACCATTGCGGTCACCGCTATTTCCTTATATTCGCCGTCCATCCCTTGTTCAGGAAGTCGCGAAAGGCGAACTGCGCGCTTCGCTTGCATACTGGAGACCCTGATCGCCGGTCCCCGCGGCCACTGCGCCCCTCGCCTTTGGACGGTTCCATTACCTGCTTGTTCGCCTGCCACCACAGCGAACGCTCTGGCGCGGAATGCTGCGGCCATCCCTGGGATTGGTCCACGCCATGGCAGGGTTTTCGGGACAGTCGCCAGCGCCAATAATATATCCAACTTGCCCACGAGGACCATGGCTACGGCCTGCGATGCAAAAAGTAGCTTGTTGTTACATTTTTAAATTGCTCACAAAATCCATTTCAGTTGAAGTAGACCTTGCCCTAGTCCGGCTTTTCGCAAGGTTTGCAGTCTTCTGAAAAAGTCTCCGAAACTGGTGCGGTTCAACCCTGTACGCACATTTTTCGGCAAAAGTTAGCGAGATTGGTGGTTTACTGCCAAACTTAGATATACATCAAACAGTTAGACGAACGCAGACTATGAAAATCGGACTTCTAGAAGACGACCAGAATCTGGCGGACCAGCTATTGCTAAATCTGCGGAACTCAGATTTTCAATGCCGCCATTACAATACGGGGAAAGATTTTTTATTCGCCGTCACCCATGACAGCTTCGATTTGCTCATTATGGACTGGCAACTGCCGGATATGGACGGCATCGACATCCTCCGCAAAGTGCGGCAGCAGCAGGAATGGCCAATCCCGGTGCTATTCCTGACCCAGCGCGAAGCGGAGGAAGATATTATTGAGGCGCTGGAGGCCGGCGCCGACGATTACATGGTGAAGCCGGCGCGACCCGGCGAACTCATCGCCCGGCTCAAGGCGTTGAGTCGGAGAAACCGCACGGAGGAGAGCGATGCCGAAGAAGCCAGCTACGGCCCCTTCAGCATCAACCACAAGAAACGGACCATTCAACTGAACGGCGAGCCGCTGACGTTGACGGACAAAGACTTCGACCTGACCACGTTTTTGTTCGAAAACAAAGGCCGCCTGCTGTCGCGCAAGTACCTGCTGGAGCGGGTCTGGGGCGTTAGCAGCGACATCAATACCCGCACCGTAGACACGCATATGAGCCGTCTGCGGCGAAAACTGGGAATCAAACCGGAAAACGGATTTCGCATTAAAACCATTTACCAGCACGGTTATCGGCTGGAGGAAGTGGAATAGGTCGGCTTTGTCCGGGTATCGCGGCCAACGATTGACAACACTGCGAATATTGGGAGTCTGATTGAAACAGAGCAAACGCCACTTGCTGTGGTTGTGGTTCCTGTGCTGGTTCTCCTGCGCCGGGTTGGCTCAAGAGCCCGACAAGATGGAATGGACCTACACCACCCGCCCCAACGACAGTCTGCAAAGCATCGGTGAGCGCTTTCTTGCGCCTAATCGCGGCTGGGATGCGCTCATGCGTTATAACAGTCTCAACGACGCCTGGTCGCTGACGCCCGGCACTCAGCTGAGGATTCCTGTGGCCTGGCTGCGCCATTATCCGCAATCCGCGTCACTGCTTAATCTGCGCGGCAAAGTATGGCTGCGTAAAGCGCACACCTCCCATTATGTGTTGGCGACACAGGAAGCCAAACTGGAAATCGGCGACGAAATCAAAACTGACGAGGGGGCGGCGCTGGTCGGTTTCGCGGACGGCAGCGAACTGACTGTCTCCCGCCAGTCCATCGTGATCTTCAATACTCTGACTCATTACGGCGATACCGGCATGGTGGATACGCGGTTGCGTCTGCTGCGAGGCAAAATGCAGCAGAAAGTGACGCCCCGCCGAGGCCCTGCTTCCCGCTATGAAGTCTCCACGCCGTCCGCCGTAGCGGCGGTGCGCGGCACAGCTTTCCGCTTGCGGGCGACCTCTGAGGTTACGGTGGCGGAAGTCACCGAGGGCGTGGTGGAAGTCTCCAACGCCACCGCCTCCCGCAAACTGTATAAAGGACAGGGCGCCACGGTGGGCTCCGGTTCCGCCTTCTATGAAATTCAACTACCGGAAGCCCCGGAGGTATCCGCTTCAGCGGTGTATAACGCCGCGCCAGTGAAGTTGAGCTGGGCCCCAGTGACAAACGCGACGGCTTACGTTATCGAAGTGTTTAAAGGCGATGGCAAGGAGCTGCCGGTTTTTTCCCAGCAAATTGACGCTCCCCTGGTTGAATTGCCCGACCTGGGCAATGGCGACTACCGTTTACTGCTTCGCGCGGTGGACCCGGGAGGATTGGAGGGCGTGGATACGGAAGTGCGCTTCAGGGTGGAGCAAAAGGCGGAGCCGGCGCAGCTGATTACGCCGCTGACCGGGGCGTTGCTGCGAGAGCCGCGCCCCGTCTTCCGCTGGCGACTGGACACGCCAACTCAGATGTCCAGCCTTGAAATCTCCGCCGATCCTCAGTTCACCGCCCTCTACACCCGCACCCCCTTCTCTTCCATCTCCAGCGCCCAAGCCGAACGTAACCTGAACGCAGGCGAATATTTCTGGCGCATCGCCACCCTGGCCGGCGGTGACGACTTTTCCTATAGCGAGTCGCGGAGATTCACCATTCTGGGAAAGCTTGACGACACCCACGTCATAGCGGTGAATTATTTTGAAGAAAAAGCGAAAGTGTTCTGGAAAAGCGTGGCCAATGCAGACCGGTATATACTTCAGTTGGCGGAAGACGAATTTTTCAACCGGGTCATCGAAGAGCAACAGGTGGAGAAAACCTCCGCCAACCTCCGTCTGACTCCGGAAAAGACATACTGGATTCGCATCAGACCGGTGGCGGGACCACTCTACTCCTCCAACTTCGGCGCGACCCAGGCAGTCAGAATAGAGCCGTAGGCTCCGCCCGCCCCGTTATCCGCATGAGGCGTACAGGGCGCAATCAACGTCAGGAATAATTAACTCACAACAATAAAGGGCCCTTATGGGATGACCCCAGGCAAACCTGATGCGCAGCCCAACCCGCCCCCCAAGCGGGACAACGTTTCCCAAGTTCGCCACAGCCGCGGCTTCCCCGTCACCGAGCGTTATCTCTTCGCCGCTATTCTTGTGGGTCTCTGCTTCCTGCTGATTTCCAGCGGCTGGATGCAGCGGCTGGACTACCTGTTTTACGACTTCTGTCTCAAGGTGCGCCCCATCAGCACCAGCACCTCCAGCGTCATCGTCGCCATTGATGAAAAGAGCCTGCTGGAATATGGTCGCTGGCCCTGGCCGCGAGACCGTCACGCCGCTTTGATCAAACGCCTGCGCAACTCCGGCGCCCGCGCCGTGGCGTTCGACCTGCTGCTGTCCGAACCCAGTTCTCCTGAAGCAGACCAGGCTTTCGCCCAAGCCATGGCGGAGGCAGGCAAAGTGTTTCTACCTTTGCATATTGATCATGTCGGCAATACCGGCCGCCTCACCGAGATTCTTCCCATCGCTCAGTTCATCGATACCGCGGAGGGCCTGGGACACGCACAGATGGAATTGGACGCCGACGGCATCGCCCGCGGGCTGTATCTGTATCAGGGCCTGGGAGACAGTCATTGGCCAAGTCTGGCGCTATCGGTGCACCAAAACCTGTATCCTGACAAGCGCCAGAAGAAAGAAGAACAGGATAACGGCGGCGCCTTCAACATCCGCGAACAGTACCGCCTGATCCCGTTTATTGGAGCGCCAGGCAGCTTCCCGACGTTATCTTACAGCGAGGTCATGCATGGCGAGCTTCCTCCTGACTATTTCCAGAACCGGGTCGTATTTGTGGGCGCCACCGCCGCCGGCCTGGGCGACATCCTGCCGACGCCGGTGTCCGGCGCTTCCACCAGCATGGCGGGTGTGGAAGTGCACGCCAACGTCTTCGAAGGTCTGGTGCGCAATAATATGCATCGCCTGATTTCCCCCACCTGGCAATATCTGTTGTCGCTCAGCCTGGTGCTGATCGCCGCACTGGTGTATCCACGGGTGTCGCCGGAAAAAAATCTTCCGTTAACTCTCGCCCTGGCGTTGTCAGTGCTGGTGTTCAGTTACTTGCTGCTGGCGCTGGACCACCAATGGTATCCACCGGCGTCGGTCGTACTCTCCCTGATATTCGCCTATCCATTCTGGAGCTGGCGACGCCTGAGTCGCCTCAATCAGTTTCTGAATCAGGAATTGAAGCGACTGGAGGAAGAGCCGCGTCTGCAACAAGGCGACATCTATGACTCTCCCCAACAGTGGGCGCAACAAGTCACCCGCCTGCTCAAGCCCGCCCTGTGGGAGTTTCGCGAAATCGCCCCGGGAGGGCAGCAGCGCATCGATATAAACGCCGATGCGGGCATGATGGAAATCCTTCTGCCGGTATCCGACGCCGTCGGCAAAATGGCGCTATACATGCGTTTCGAAGATCACCCGGACCAGCTCCAGCAGGCCGCAGACTATCTGCAGCGTCTATATCCCCGGCTGATGCAGAAAACCACTCTCCGCCAGCCATCCAGCGAGCTTATTGACCGTCGCATCTCTCAGGTGCGCTTCGCCATCGCCGCCATCCGCGACATGCGCAAGTTCGTTTCCGAAACCATCGCCAACATGCCCGACGGCGTGCTGGTGGGCGATGAGGTCGGCCGCATCCTGTACCTGAATGAACACGCCAGCCGTTGGCTGAGCGCCAATGCGACCACCAACGCCTATATCGCCGAATGCATGCCTATCGCCAATAAGTTCACGCCGGCGCTGTGGGATTCGGTGGTGCGCAAAGTGCTGGTGGAAGGCGAAGCCCAGTCCATGGAATTGCACACCCGCAATACCGCCGTACTGATCTCTCTGGCGCCGATGCGCTTCACTCACTTGAACGCCAACGGCATTATCGTCAATTTCTCCGACATCACGCCGATCCATGAGGCCCAGCAAAAACGTCTGGAGACCATTCACTTCATCTCTCACGATCTGCGCGCGCCGCTGGCCTCGCAACTGGCGTTGCTGGACACCCTGAGCGCAGCGTTGCCTGACGCCAAACTGGCGGCCAAAATCGACGCCGCCCGCGAACTCACGCAAAAGAGTCTGGCCATGGCGGAGGCGTTCCTGCAACTGGCGCGGGTGGAAGCGGCGGATCATATTCATTTTTACGATTGCGAGCTGTTGGACATCGTGGATAACGCGGTGGACTCTATCTCTCCCAGCGCCCTCACCCGCGGCATTGCGGTGCAGGTGTACTGCGAAGAGGACTCACTGCCCATTAAAGCCAATGCGGACCTGTTGGAGCGGGCCCTGGTCAACCTGTTACAGAACGCCGTCAAATTCACGCCGCAGAATCACAGCATCGAATTGAAGCTGGAAAAAACCGACGCAGGCACGTTGATCTACTTACGCGATCAGGGGCCTGGCATCGCCGCATCAGAAATCCCCTACCTGTTCGAACGTTTTCGCCGCACCCATGCTTCCGAACAGCAGGGCGTGCAAGGCAGCGGCTTGGGGTTGCGCTTCGTCAAACTGGTTATCGACCGTCATGGCGGAGCCATCCGAGTAAACAGCGTGTTGGGGCAAGGGACGGAGTTCGTGATCGAGCTACCTGACGCAGTGTGACATCAGCCCACATTTGACAGTGTTTCACAGAAGCCCGCTTTCGCATTGGGTGTTTTCGGAGATACTTGAAGGAAGCCTCCTGCAAACAGCGCTTAGATACACATATGTCAGCGCCCGAAAGTCCTTTTATGATCCGATTTTCATTTTACAAAACGGCCCTGATTGGCCTGAGCATCATACTGGCGAGCGCAATCGTGTCCAAACTGCAAGGAACGCCGCCAATCAAGGAACAGAGATACGATTTCAGCCTGCCTCAGGCGAATCTGGAAAAAGCGACGCCGGTTAGCGCAGTGTCGTCCGCATGCGCTTATTCAGAAACCTGCAGTGAAGAAGTGAAATGGTCGCGTGCGCCAGCCGTCGCCCAATCCAAGCCAGCCCCTCCCATCAAAGCGGACAATCCGATCCGTTAGAAACGCGGCGCGGAGTCTGTTAACCCCGCGCCACGCCATTATCAGCTTTGCAGCAGTTTTATCAGTTCCGTCATGGCGCGACTCAGTTCATCCACCGCGTTTTTGTTTTCCGTAATCATCAGCCATTTCTCATCCTGATTTTCAGGGTTCCATAGCCAACAGGCGCGCTGATTCAAGTCGCAACCGGAGCGAACGTAGGGGTCCACGCCAAATACTTTAAAGCGAGAAATATTGTGGCTGACGTTCGCACTCAGGTAATTGGTTTCCTGCAGTACGATTTCATTGCGTGTATTAACGCTGACGCGATAAACAATACCTTCCTCTTCATTCAGTTTGCGTATGCGGGAAGGCGTGTAAACGTTGGCGGCCAACAAACTGTTGATGTGCTGCACCAGCGCGCTCTGGTCGGAGCCCGCCAGATAAAGTCCTCGCAGCTTTTGCAGGTATTCGCCGCTGCCGTTATCCACCACTTTGCTCCAATCGATGGACGTGGATTCCGCAGTCTGCCTGGCCGGCTTGAGCTGATCGTCCAGGCGAGTAATGGAGCGCAGGCTCTCTTCGTAATACTCGCCTTCACCGCCAGCGAGGTTGACGTAGCGAACAAAGGCTTCGCGCGCTTTTTCGTATTCACCCGACTTCATGGCCACACGTCCCCGATAAAAGTAGTATTGAACCGTTGGCGTGATGTTGAGTTCAGAAACCTTATCCAACGCTTCCTGCGCCTGGGCGAACCTTTCCGCTTCGATGCTCTCTTCGGCGACAAATAACAATCTGCGCATTTCATGCTCCGGCGCCAGGGAGTCCGCGTTAGCCTGACAGGCGAAGCTGAGCGCTAAAATCAATAACGTCCGACGAAACATTCTATACACCTCATACATACTTACTACCGAATTATAAGCATAGTTACAGATCGGCGGCTAAGGTTTAACGCAATTTTCATTCTTTCAGGCGATTACGTCACAGTACTTTCATGTTTACAGCATAGGCTCTACCCTTTCTTGAAAGGATGTGACGCTGTTTCCCTCCTGACGATTGCGTTACAACGCTTGGCGGACGTCTGACTGAATGGGACCTCTCAGCTTTATGTATCCGAAAATACATTTTCCGGTTAATGAACTGAATAAAATCCAGCAGTTAATTGAACTTGGCGGGGGCAATGTCCAGCATGAAATCCTGGATACCGTTGAATTCCGCGGCTACAGACTGCCGCTGTACCTGATCAAAGTCGGCGCTGCCGGCCCTGACAAACCCGCGCTGGCCCTCACCGGCGGCGTTCACGGTCTGGAGAAAATCGGCACGCAGGTTATCCTGGCCTTCATGGAATCCCTGCTGAAGCAGTTGACCTGGGATGAGGGACTGAAGGAAGAACTGAATCATCTACAGCTTTATTTTCTTCCCGCCCTCAACCCTGCCGGCATGATGCGTAAGACCCGCGCCAACGGCAATGGGATTGATCTGATGCGCAATGCGCCGGTGGACGCCGAAGCCCGCGTCCCGCCATTACTGGGCGGCCACCGCCTGACCACGCGCATCCCCTGGTATCGCGGCCAGAAGGGTCAGTCTATGGAGAAAGAAGCCGTCGCTCTTTGCGACTTTATCCGTGAACGCCTGTTTCCGGCGCCGTTCAGCATGGCGCTGGACTGTCACTCCGGCTTCGGTTTCAACGATCAGATCTGGTTCCCATACGCATACAGCAAAGAACCGATTTTTCACCTGCCGGAAATTTTCGCACTGCGCAACTTACTGTTCGAAACCTATCCAAATCACGTCTACACCTTCGAACCGCAGTCCCGGGTCTATACCTCCCACGGCGATTTATGGGACTACCTGTATATGGAGGCGAAAACCGCCAACCGTTTGTTCTTGCCCATCACTATGGAAATGGGGTCCTGGCTTTGGATCAAAAAGAATCCGCGCCAGCTCATCCAGTTGCTGGGATTTTTCCACCCCGTACTTCCGCATCGACTACGCCGCGTATTGCGCCGCCACCTCATATTCATCGACTTTCTGAAAAACGCCGTGCGTTCTTACGGCAACTGGCTGCCGGACAAACGCCAACGCAAGCACTATGAACTGGCGGCCTTATCCCTGTGGTATGAGTCCTGATTATGAACCAGGCCCATGATTTCCCGGCGCACGATCAATATGATTTGATCCTGCTGCGGGGATGGATGCGCGACGGCCGTCACTGGGAGGGCTTCGACACCCTGTTGCAGGACGCCATTAATGAAAACGGCCTGGACGTGCGCGTGCAGACCCTGGATATCCCGGGTAATGGCGTCCGTAACACAGAAACCACTCCGGCCACTATCGCCGGCATGATCTCCAGTCTGCGGGAGCGCTGGGAAATGCGTCGTCCTCTGGTGTTGGTGGGTTTATCCATGGGCGGCATGCTGGCGACGCAATGGACCTACGATCATCCTGAGGAAGTTGCGGGACTGGCGCTGATCAACGCCAGCATGCGGCCCTACGGTGCGCCTTGGAACCGGCTGCGGCTGCGGGTATGGCCCAAGGTTGTGCAAGGGGTCGGCGTCACCGCCGCCCGTCGGGAGAAACTGATCATGCAGCTCACGCTCTCTCCCTTACTGCGCACCCGTGACCGCTTGCGTCTCTGGACTGGTTGGAGCCGGGGGCGTCCGGTGCGCACCGTTAACGGACTACGTCAACTAACAGCGGCGGCGCGATTTAGCTGTCCGTTTGATTTTGCGCCCCATCGTCCCTGCCTGATTGTATGCAGCCTTGGCGACAAGCTGGTGGACCCAAAATGCTCCATCGCCATGGCGCAGGCCTGGCAAACCCGTTGCGTCACTCATCCCACCGCCGGCCACGACCTGCCAGTGGAAGATCCGCACTGGTTACGTCAACAGTTGCTCAATTGGCTCACGCCGTTGTGCGCGCAGGCAGAGGCCACACAGCTTCTCACTTGAGCAGACAAGCAGCCCTCCCATTCATAGTTCATAGCGTCCGCCACATTTGGTCATGATTCGTCAGCGCATTGCCCTGGAGCCCCCATCCCCACGCCTGATTTCGTTGTTGTAATGACAATCACAAAGCAACAACAGAACAGGACAGAGACATGAAACACCCCGTACTGACCCCCAATAAATTCACCCGCATCAGCGCCACTTTGTTTTCCGTGGCCATGATCGCAGCCTGCAGCTCGCAAAATCTAACGCCAGAGGCTTCACCTTCCGAAGACTTTGCTGTAAAGTCAGCGGCCCATAACGTGGAAGTCGCCGACAATAATAGGGATGTGTCAACTTCGGAAGCCGATGAGCTGTACAGCTACGGTTTATCCCAGGCCGATGACAACCCAGAAATAACGACATCGAAAGCCGCTGAAACAATAAACGCCGCCGGAACACCCACCGACAGCACAACAACCGAAGTAACAAGCGCCTCGACCACGGAGGGAAATGATATGACTGTTCTAGTACTTGACGATGCGACAGCCGCAGCCCTGGAAAAAGAGTATGGCGGCGCAAACCAGTTCGCAGGCGTCGAACCACCTCAACCCCGCGTTATCTTCTACCCATTGGAGAAATCCAACCTGAACCAGGAAGACATGGCGGCTCTGAAGCAGCATGCGGATTTCCTCAGCGTGCATCCCAACTACCAGATTCAAATTCACGGCCACACCGACGCATCCGGCCAGGCGACATACAATGAACGTCTGTCAGAGGAACGCGCCCTGCGTGTAGCGGATTATCTGTTGAACAACGGCGCTCGCCCCGAGCAGGTGGAAGTCTTCGGCTGGGGAAGTCGCGAGCCGTTACTGACCTCTTCTCATCATGAGAAGAACCGTCGCGTCGAGTTGATTTACCTGAACGATCAGGTGGCTGTGTTCGGCGCGCCCCAGATCATGGAGCATAACGCCCCGGAAGTCAGCGAGACATTCTAAGTTCTATTGAACGGCGCCTGGCGGTTATCATTGGCCGCCAACGCCCGCTTCAACTCCCCTTGCCTTTTGCGATCGGCCCCATGGGTTGGGGCCGGTCATAAAAGAAGCCCTGCAAAACCGGAATCCCCAGCTTCACCATTCGGCAGGCGATATCCCGGCTTTCCACACACTCAGCAATACAATGCATGCTGCGTAAGCGGGCGATTTTAACCAGAGACTCAATCACAATTTCCGCAGATGGATCTTCCAATACCCGACGCACGAAACCGCCATCCAGCTTGACGTAGTTCACCGGCAATTCACTCAGATAGCCGTAGCTGGCGGAGCCGCTGCCAAAGTCGTCCAGAGCGAAGCGGTAGCCCTTCTGCGCCATGCTGCGAATGATCTCTCGCGTCTGGGCGATATCGGCCAGCGCCACGCTTTCCGTCACTTCAAAGCAGACGCGGGAGCGATCAATACGATATTTCTCCGCCCAGCCTTCCACCTCTTTGAAAAAGCCATGGTCGTTAAATGTGGCGCCACTTAAATTGACGTTATAGATAAACTCCAGCCCTACGCTGCTGGACATACGTCGGAACAATGTTTCCGTCACCCAGCGATCAATGATGGGCATAAATCCGAAACGCTCCGCCACCGGAATGAAACTGCCCGGACTGACCATTTCATCCTGTCGCCGCAGGCGAATCAATACTTCACACCCCGGCATGTCCACCGCGTCGCCGTTCTCATCAACACAAAAGATACCCTGTTGATACAACTCAAAGTGACCAAGCTGAATGGCGTTTTTCAACTGCGACAACCACTCCAGTTCACCGTGATAACGCATCATGACCGTATCGCCGGCATGGTAGACCCTGACTCTGTCGCGTCCGCTCTCCTTGGCCTGATAGCAGGCGATATCCGCGCGGGACAGCACCGCGTGACGGCTGTTGTCCTGATCCGTGATGAAGGTGACGCCAATGCTGGCGCCTACGGAAAACACCAGGTCTTCGTAGGCTAGCTGGTAGTGTGAAATGGTCTGTCGCACCTGCTCCGCCACCGCCAGCGTCTGCGCCTCAGTGACGCCTTCAATCACCAGCGCGAATTCATCGCCGCTGATGCGCGCCAGCATGCCGCGCTCCGGCGTGCTCTTGCGCAGCAATGACGACAGTTTTTTCAGCAACAAGTCGCCCACTTCGTGACCGCAGGTGTCATTAATCAGTTTGAACTGATCCAGGTCAATGTACAGCAGCCCCGACACCAAATGAGTGTCATTTTCGCTCAGCAGCCGATGTAAATAGTTGTCCAGGGCGCGTCGATTGGGCAGGTCAGTCAGGGGATCGTGCAACGCCTGATGCTCCAATTGTCGACGCAACCGCACTTCATCGCTGATATCCCGCAACACAATCACCGCGCCATTGCAGAGTCGATCTCCTCTGCCGCCACCCCCTACGACGCGGCGAATGCGAATTTCCAGGGTTCGGGAGCCATCTTCGGCGGACTCGAAGGCATAACTCTCTATCTGCGCATCGCGCTGGGTCTGCGCCAGGAAAAACTCCACCGGATTGGCGGGATGTCTGGGCTCTTTCAGGGTCTTGAGAGGACAAATCACCACGAAGGGCTTCTCCATGGCCGCGCGCTCGCTCCACCCGGTCAGTTGCTCCGCCATAGGATTCATAAACATCACATGGGCGCGCTCATCGACTTTGATCACGCCATCGCTGATCGACATCAGCGTGGTGCGCAGCCGGTTACGCTCTGTCGCCAGCATGCTGCGGATAGTGCGGTTGGTTTCGAAGTTGGCGGTCACCACATAGGCCAGCAACGTACAGGTTCCGACGAACGCCATTTTCACGCTGATCATAAAGTCGCTGGAAACGCCTTGCGCACCCTCGCCCAACACCAGCGCCGCCAGAGCCGTCAGGCTAAGACTGGCGCCCTGCTTACCCAAAGTGATGGAGGTATAGACGACATAGGGCAACAGCAGAAAAAACAAAGTCCACGCCTTGTCGGGAATAATCACGAATGCGGCGGTGAAGAACATCGCCACCCAGGAAGTCTGAGTCAGCCAGCGCAACACCAGTCGGTAGCCGGATGGCGGTTCTATCCACCAGAATCGAATCAATGGGGTGAGAATCATGATGCCGATGGAGTCGCCCAGCCACCAGGTGATCCAGGTCGCTCCGGCCTGACTGGGAGTGATCAGCCCACTGGAGAGTTGTCCCGCCACGCCTAATCCCGCGCCGAACAACGGCGCCAGCAAGGCGGCCAGTCCAATGAAGCGCAGACTGTCGCCAACGCTGCTGAGATAAGGGGTGATGCCGAAGTAACGGATCATCAGCATCGCGCAGGCCACTTCACTGAGCTGGCCAATGCCGCCGATAACGCCGTTGAGTATGGATTGATGCAGGGACATCGCCGCCAGCAATTCGCCTGCGATGATGACCGGCGACCAGCGCCAACCGCTGAACCAGATCATCGCCAGCGCCAGTCCTGAAGGCGGCCACAAAGGCGTAACGCCGCCGTAGTACACATCCAGCAGCAGCCCCAGGCGTCCCCCCAGGTAATACAGCGCAAGCAATAGGACAAAGTTGATGGAGTAGCGAATTAGCTGCATGAGCCGTTGATTTCTTTCTCCGGGAAAATCATGCGTTATAAAAACTATATGTCATACAGCCAACTTTTCTAACTTTACGCTCCCTGTTTCTCCAGTCTGCGAAAAATCATTGCAAGCTCAGCCGCAACAGGCCGTAGATTTACATAGCGGCCAGCGCTGCTCAATAGGCCATTTTGTGGTGGCGGGAAGGATAATTTTCGTCTATCTGTTAAAGACGCGCCCTTTGAAAAAATCAAAAAGCCGACAATGCTCCAAACCAACCGGACATCACTTCGGGAGACTTCTGCATGGAATTCAACCAGTATCTGACCGTTCTGGCCAAGAATGACGGCTCCGATCTCTACTTGAGCACCGGCGCGCCCCCTTGCGCCAAGTTTCATGGCAAATTGAAGCCTATCGACAAGACGCCCCTTCCACCTGGCAGAATCATGGAAATCGCCAACGCCATCATGGACGAAGAGCAGCGCGAGCAATTCGCCCATGAGCTGGAAATGAACCTGGCGTACAGCATCCCTCAGGTTGGCCGTTTCCGGGTCAATATCTTCAAGCAGCGAAATGAAGTATCCATCGTCGCCCGTAATATCGTGACGGATATTCCCAACGCTGACAGCCTGGGGCTGCCCCCTATCCTGAAAGAAGTATTGATGTCGAAGCGGGGGCTGATTCTGTTCGTCGGCGCCACCGGCTCCGGCAAGTCAACCTCTCTGGCGGCGCTGATTGACCACCGCAACAGCAACAGCGGCGGCCACATCATCACGATCGAAGACCCGGTGGAATTCATCCACAAACACAAGAAAAGCATCATCAACCAGCGCGAAGTGGGCGTCGACACGCGCAGTTACCACAATGCGCTGAAAAACACCCTGCGGCAGGCGCCGGATGTCATTTTGATCGGCGAGATCCGCGACCGGGAAACCATGGAGCACGCCCTGGCCTTCGCGGAAACCGGACATCTGTGTATCTCCACCCTGCACGCCAACAACTCTAACCAGGCGCTGGACCGCATCATTAACTTTTTCCCAGAGGAGCGCCGCAACCAGTTGCTGATGGATTTGTCGCTTAACTTAAGGGCCTTCGTGTCGCAACGACTGGTGCCCACCATTGACGGCAAGCGCACCGCCGCCATTGAGATTCTGCTGGGCACGCCCACGGTCAGCGAGCTGATCCTGCGGGGCGATATCGACGGCATCAAAGAGATCATGCAGAAGTCGGAAAACATAGGCATGCAGACCTTCGACGCCGCTCTGTTCAAGCTGGTGCAGCAGGAAAAGATCAGCGTGGAGGAAGCCCTGAAAAACGCCGACTCCGCCAACAACCTGCGCCTGCGCATCAAACTGCACGCAGGGGTGGAGGTTCCCGCCAGTCTGGGCGATGAGAAAGTCGAGGACTCAGGTCCGGAAGAGTTGGCCGCCAAGAAACCCAGCGGCGGTTTTTCTCTCAGTCTGCAGGAATTTGAAGAGGACAACGAAGAAGGCAACGATCCTTTCAAGCCTAAAAATTGACGCCCCACCAGCCACCTGTTTTCCCGCAAGCGACATCCAGCCGCTTGCGGGCTGCGATAGCGGTTGTCAGCCGTTCCGGCTTCCGCCAAACTGAACCGCCTCAAAGACTTAGCTTTAGCTCCGTGAGTGGGCTACAGACTTTGTAGTGGCAATTAATTTGTAGCGACAATTAAATTCAATAACAACGAACTTGTATAACAACTAAAAAGCACATCACACCAGGAAGTAGACGTTATGACCCCACTCAGTCCAGTCGACCAGATATTCCTCTGGCTGGAAAAACGCCAACAGCCTATGCATGTCGGCGGCCTTCATATTTTCAGTTTCCCCGACGACGCCGACGCCAAGTACATGACGGAATTGGCGCAGCAATTACGCGCCTACGCCACGCCACAAGCGCCGTTCAACCGTCGCCTGCGCCAGCGCTGGGGACGTTATTACTGGGACACCGACGCTCAGTTCGACCTTGAGCATCATTTCCGCCACGAAGCGCTGCCCAAGCCCGGCCGCATCAGAGAGCTGCTGGCGCATGTGTCCGCAGAGCACAGCAACCTGATGGACCGCGAGCGTCCCATGTGGGAGTGCCATCTCATTGAGGGGATTCGCGGCCGCCGCTTCGCGGTGTATTACAAAGCGCACCATTGCATGCTGGACGGCGTCGCCGCCATGCGCATGTGCGTGAAGTCTTACTCCTTTGACCCCACTGCGACAGAGATGCCGCCAATCTGGGCGATTTCAAAAGACGTCACGCCGGCGCGCGAAACCCAGGCGCCCGCCGCAGGCGATCTGGTTCACAGCCTGTCGCAACTGGTGGAAGGCGCCGGCAGACAACTCGCCACCGTCCCCACGCTGATCAGGGAACTTGGTAAAAACCTGCTGAAAGCGCGGGATGACAGCGACGCCGGCCTGATCTTCCGCGCGCCGCCGAGCATTCTCAATCAACGCATTACCGGCTCGCGTCGTTTCGCCGCCCAGTCCTACGCACTGGAGCGTTTCAAAGCCATCGGCAAAGCGTTCCAGGCCACGGTCAACGATGTGGTGCTGGCGGTATGCGGCAGCGCCTTGCGCAATTATTTGCTCAGCCGTCAGGCGTTGCCCGATCAGCCTTTGATCGCCATGGCGCCCATGTCCATCCGCCAGGATGACAGCGACAGCGGTAATCAAATCGCCATGATTCTGGCTAATCTCGGCACTCACATCGCCGACCCGGTGCGACGTCTGGAATTGACGCAGGCGTCCGCGCGGGAGTCCAAAGAGCGTTTTCGCCAGATGACGCCGGAGGAAGCGGTCAATTACACCGCGCTCACTCTGGCTCCCTCCGGCTTGAATCTGCTGACCGGACTGGCCCCCAAATGGCAGGCGTTCAATGTGGTGATTTCAAACGTGCCCGGCCCGAACAAACCGCTGTACTGGAACGGAGCGCGTCTGGAGGGCATGTATCCGGTGTCGATTCCGGTGGATTACGCCGCGTTGAACATTACGCTGGTAAGCTATCGGGATCAGCTGGAGTTCGGCTTCACCGCCTGCCGCAGAACCCTGCCCTCCATGCAGCGTTTGCTGGACTATATCGAGCAGGGCATCGCCGAGCTGGAGAAAGCAGCGGGAGTCTGAGCCGCGATCAAGTGAAGGCGCCGCAGTTGGCGCGCGCCTTTGCTTCGGCTACCATGTGCGCTCTCACCGCCGGTTATATCCGGCAATAGGAGAAGTAACTACATCACTAAGGAAGTGAATAATGAAAATCAAAGATATTAAAACCACCCCCTACCTCGAACAAACCTCTCTCTGGCCCGCCAGCGGCAGACATATTCTCGCTCACCAGGATCAAGACACGCTCATCGTTTATCAGGCCTATCGACCGGAAATCGGCGAGTACGCCATCAAACACGGGCGTTTCGGCGGCGCATACAGCTACTCCCGCATGAGTTGGATTAAACCCAACTTTCTGTGGATGATGTATCGTTGCGGCTGGGGCATGAAGGAAGGCCAGGAAGTTGTGCTGGGCCTGAGAATACGCCGTCAGTTTTTCGAGGACATCCTGAGCCAGGCGGTTCCCTCTTCCTACAATCCCGAGGAGTTCGCAACACAGGAAACCTGGAAAGAGGCAGTGCAAAACTCCAACGTGCGTCTGCAATGGGACCCGGATCATACGCCGAACGGCGCCAAATGCGAGCGTCGCGCCATTCAGTTGGGCTTACGTGGAGACATGCTCGCCCGTTATGGTAAAGAGGAAATTCTGGAAGTCATCGACTTCAGAGAGTTCATCGCTGAGCAACGCGCTCAGGCTACTCCGGATCGCTACGCGGAACTGCTGACGCCGCAGGAGCAGGTTTTCATCCCCTCCGACGACGCCATCGGCGCCCGCTTGCGTCTGGACTCGCCAGACTGACCCACGCTTGCCGGCGCTCCCGCCGCAGGCGCCTTCCCCCTCACTTATCGAACCGGAACACCAGCAACAAATTGTTCGCTGGCAACCGTTTGAGATTCTCCAGTTTGAAACCATAGCCCACAGCCAGCGCTTCGATATCCGCCAGATCTTTCAGACCTGCGTCAGGATCTCGGGTTTTCACCCACTCATCCAACCCCTGATTACCCGGGCTGGTGAACGCTCCGTTTTCATTGAATGGACCATAAACGCAAAAGGGAGAACCCGCGCGCAAGCGCTTGGCGACGCCCGCAAACAAAGCTTCGACAGGCGTCCATCCGATAAAATGCAACGTGTTCGACGTATAAGCCGCATCGAAGGTTTCAGTCAGCCCCCAATCTCCAGCCGTCACATCCAGCGCTTTTGGCGGTAAAAGATTGTCCAGTCCCGACTCCTCCACCCAGGCGAAGATCCCCGGCAAGGCCTCCGCCAAATCCGTCGGCAACCATTGCAGATGAGGCATGCGCTCGGCGATATACACCGCGTGCTGCCCAGTGCCGGCGCCGACTTCCAATACGGTTGTCACATCGGCGAACGGCTCCCGCACCGCTTCCGCGATCGGGGCCTGATTCCGCAAACAGGCTTCAGCGACAGGTTTCACAACAGCGTCTCCTTAATGTTTTATCCGGGTTGAATCATTTCCAAATCCTCCGGATATTGCAACCTATGCCGTTGGATGGAAAAGAGACAGGCAGTCAGTCTAAAAAACACACTGATCATAAAATACCAAAATCTCCGCAATCCCTACGCAACAAAGGGCTCCCATCGTTTTCCAAAGAGATATCCACAGGATGTGTGGATATCTGAACTGCATTCTCAGATTAATCAAATTTATCGTAATGCGATCAGACAGGGAAAGTGACCATAGTTTTAGCATTTGCCAAAATTATGGTAACCCGGGAAACATAAGTTTGGCAGAAATAAGTTAAAACCTACCAGCCTAAAAAGAAAAAGACCCGATATATCAATAGGCTTGATTTATCGGGTCTTCGCTACCAGTCCGGCTGTTCAGTTGGCCCAAGTTAATCAGATTATCTTGCCGAATTCATTTACTTTATACACAGTAATTGTTGACTCATAGCCCTCGTTCATCAAATTTGAAATACCGCCACTCAGCTCATAGACCACCGTTTCACTTGCCCCATCATTGTCGAGTAAAGTAAAAATAATTCGACGATCGTGAAAGTCTTTCTTTTTTCTTACGGGGAAAACCTGCACGAGAACGTTCTTCAGGCCACATTCAATCTCTAACACCTGTTTTACAGATCGTTCGTACTCCCGATAGTCATCGCTATCTTCCATCAAACGGCAATCGACTGTTGTCTGTTCAATGTCTTGGGCAAGTGATTTAATACTTGCAGCCAAGACCTTTAGAAATCGTAGCGTATTTGATGAAGCAGTATAGGGGTCTCGAATAGTCATCGCTTGAACAAACTTGCCCCGCATGCAACCGAATACGTCTTCAAAGTCTCTACGATCCCCAGCATTGTATTTGTATACATTGATAGGTGCCCGAGCTCTGAAATAGCTAGCTTCATAACTATTGTTGTCGAAATCAGTTAGTAAACTTTCAACCACTTTCGAAAATTTGGAAGGAGATAGTTTAAAGATTTCTCCAGTTAAAGAGTGGACATTAAGTGAAGTTAGACGGTTTTCGCAAAACCACAATTTGCCACCTTCATCAGAAGGATTGGCCATAGCAAGTGGAAGGCACAATAACTCAGAATCGTTAAGACTTGTTGATAAATATGAAACCGATAAAGCACCGTCTTTAATATATGGCAACAGTACCTCTATTGCTCGCCTAAGTGATGTCGAAGTGTTCTCAAATCTCTCAGGCAATGGATTTAGCAATAGTAGTTTAATCTTTGTCGTACTTAATAGATTAATAATCCATGAAATTTGTGAGACTTGGCTGTATTCATCATCGACTAGATGAGGCAATATTAGCGTCACCTCATTATATCCCTGCCAGCTGTCAACTAGTGCTGCTAGACTCGCATTCGAATCCAACACCGCGCCCAGCTTCTGCACAGGGTGTTTTATGGTCACATCTGCTAAAAGTTCCTCTAAATAATCTATAGCTTCCCGTCTTCTAAAGGCATCCCAATGCTTCTGATTAGAGTAGTCGCAGATGCAGTTAACACACCCCGATTCGCATGCAGCAGAGCATCGTAGTCTTTCTAACATGCTTTTTAACAAGCCTGAAAAACCTATAGAGTCGAAAAGTCGCTTCACATATCCAGCGCCACCAGGAACTCCATCGTAAGCAATCAATGTTAAGCAACCATTTTCAAATCGATGGAGACCACGTACTTCAGATACGGGTATATTTAGTGTGTCCACAATCGCCAGCCGCATTGCTTCCGATAGCGTAACCGCGATACCAGATTTCAGCTCGACCCCTTCCTCAGTTGCTAAAATACTCAAAGGAATCTGGACAGGCTGATTAAGTCGGTAAATCACCACATCTGTGTGGTATTCGTGAGCCAGAGAGATTCTTTCTAAACGCGCAGTACTATTGCACCGTTTCCCAGTTTGAGGCACCTCATGTGATCTTGGACTTACTAATGAATCTGCAGGCGTCATAAAGTTGCAGTAGCTACAACGCCAATAACCGAGCTTTCTCATGCCCCTGTTAAGAACGAATAGCTTCCCATCTAATCCACAATCTGAGTATGCAGACATAAACGTCTTTTTGACTAAAGAGTGATCAGTATCTATGTAGCTTTCAAACGGCGGTACAACTATTAACTTTGCTTCATCTGCGGGAACGGATCTTTTACGCGACGTAGTGGGATCTTTTCCTCGAGATTCCTTTAGTGCGGTGACGAAACCTTTGGGTTGTAGGAAAGAGATTGGTTGGTCATTTAACACATGCTGGCAATTCTCACACTCTGTTAGCCGATCCTCGAAGCATTCAGCAACATTTGCATGATTACAGTCGGAACAGATTGATACCACTCGGGTTGGCATAAATGCCCTGGGTGAGTAAGCCAAACCAGCACTGCGCCAGATCCTGCCATTAGCTATGACGTCAGAACCTGGTGCATACTCGGATATGCCTAATGAAGCATCACGCACAAGCTCTATATCCGATTTTATATATTCATGCTTATATTCTCTTCTAGCCTGGGTTACCTCTAATGAAAGTGAGTGAATCGGAAAGCTGTATGTAGGAATCAGTCCATTTTCAGATAGTTTGGAAACTAAGTATTGGCCCAAATAGCTATCTCGCTGCTGTTTCCATCGGGAAAACTCTTTACTAGCATTATCATCTCCGCCTGCGATTTTCTGTCTTGCTTGCTCCATCTTTTGTTGGTACCTACTGCAGCGGGTTTCGCAAAGCCACGCGAATTTCTCCATCTCATCAACAAATACTTCTTGGATACGTTGCAATTGAGGCTTTAAGATCCCAGCCTCGTTTTTAGGTAGTGTATTTATTAGCGAATTGGCTTCATTCAAGGCAGCTTTACCATCATCAGTTTCCAACCAAGCCTGCAATACTTTGCGAAACTCCTGGCTAAAGCCGTCAATGATTGCTGAGCCAAACAGATCAGCAAGCACAGGTGCCTTCAGCCGATCTTGTGCTACATTGGTCTGGAAAAACCTTGATAGCAATACGGAGATTTGATGGCGCTGAAAGATTGTCTTATTTGATAGACATACGGAAGGATCAGCTGGAGACCTTTCCAGGTATTCCCTAAAGTTCGCGAACACCACACGATCATAATTGGAGTTTCTGGCAACCGTTACACAAAAAGGTGCTGCTTGCGCCCGACGTCCGGCCCGCCCGGTGCGTTGCTGATAATTGGCAATACCTGGTGGCACATTCAGATTCACAACCGCTTCAAGATCTCCCAAATCCACACCGACTTCCATGGTGGTCGTACAGCTAAGCACATTTATTTTTGAATCGAAAAACTCAGATTCAATGAATTCTCTCAGTTCTGTCGAGAGCGATGCTGTGTGCTCTCTGCTCCTGACCACCTGAGACTGTATTTCAGTGTAGGAATGAATGTAGTGGTTACGTTCAGAACTGAACTCTTTTGGATTGCAGACCTCAACCTCTCCTGTGCACCCAAATGATGTACACTTGCCGTTCACCACATGGCGCTGTCTGAGTCCGCAGGAGTTGCATTTGAACAAGGACTTTTTGCCACCATCTGAAAGCAGAATCAGAGAAGCATCCAGGGCCTTGCCAGCTCCACTACTCACCAACACCTTTGATTTGGTTAGTAGCATCCACATTGATTTCAAAAACGCCTGACTACGTTCTTTGGTCCAGCCTAACTGCTTGGTCAAGTACCAAGTACGTCGGTTGTTCCTAGTACTCCCCAATTGGGTCGTCCAAGAATGAGTGACCTCTGAACCAGACTTCTCATACTCAAACAACTTTATGCCTGTATATCGCTCCCCCCAAATCGCAGCACTGTTCATATCTGGGTTATTTGGCATATTGGTGATCGCCTTACTACGTCGGATATGCTCAAGAAAAATTAAACACAGGCTGCGTATATCTTCCTTGGAAATACCATCGAACTCTTTCAGCAGACCACGAATTACCCGATCCAACTTCTCATCTTTATATGAAATTTCTACTAACCCCAGAGACTCCAAAGATACCCTGCGCCCCGGAGGGGTGCAGAACTCAGCCCCCAACTTACCAGTCAAGATGTCCTTTACATCATCAAAATAATCTCGTAAGTCACCATTAGCATCCGGATAGGCAAAGCAATTACGCTTATCCCATAAGGCTCTAACCTTATTTGCCAAAGTATCCAAGGGAACAGGAGCACTGTCCGCTCGTAGGGCCTCTACAATAGCGGACCTATGAGCGAAATCATTAGCGGTTCGTTCAAAATAGGGTGCAAAGAATGCTGCATCCTGACGGTTATCTGAAAATGTTAATAGTTTCCTGCCAGCAGCAGGTCGCTGGTTAAGTGACTGCGGTGGCAATGCTTCAAGCACACATTGCGTTATCACACTGGATAGAGCTTCATTACCAGGGTAAAACCGACTGATGATCTCAGCATTAGATCCTGAGGCTGTGGCATTGCAGGCTGCACAGTGAGTGAGATAATGAGTGCGGTCAAACTCATCCTCTTCGGTTTTGAGTTCGAAAAGTCTTACTCCACCTTCGTTCAGAATATTGCCGGTTAACGGATCAATATGCAGCGACCGCCATTGTTGCTCTGCTGATTGCTCTGCTTCGTCATCTTCATCAAAAATTGCATTCGAACTCGGTTCCCCTAACCAAAAAATTCGCCTATGGGCAGTAGCAGACGCGCTTGGGTAGCGATTGTGTAGTTTCGAATTGTAGTGATATCCCTCAATATAGGGCTGCCCACACTGTCGACAGGTGAGCAAGGGATAATAAATATGCTGATCTGTTTGATGGTGTGCTCTTAAGGCGAGATAACCAAACCCTTCTGCATTACTTGCCAATGTTACGCAGGAGCCTTCGATTGCCGAGGCAATAATATGGTGCTTACAGGGTAACAATGGAAAATTATCGACGGGTGACTTGGCATACATTCCCACTTGGACCAAACCGGTTAAGGCATTTCCAATATTCAGATTCGAAGGTCCAAATACTGATTCTGCTAGCTCACCAAAGTCGATAACGCCCCCCTGCAACACATCAGCAGTCATTTGTATTTCGTCATTACTGGCGAACGCAGTAAACAGTGCATGCTCCAGCTCTGTATTTCCATCTGCTTTTTCAATCTTATCCAAGAGTTCTCTTGGGATTAAATCGGTAATATCAAGCCCAGCGTCCTCTAGGCAGCCTACAAAATTAAATCCATTTTGATCGTCATTGGCTTTGTTCTCATATAGAAATTGTTTAAACCCTAATCCCACTTTTATCCAAGCATCCGCATCCAGGCTAAACTTATTTGATGACTGGCGTTGTAGATCTCGATGCGTCTCACGCTTGCCCCGAATAATCTCTGGTCGAGCCTCACCAAACAAGCGAGCGGCAAACTCTTTCAGATTCCCCTCTGATTCAGGTGAGTCCCCCAAGCTGGCACTGGTAGCAAAGTACTGAACAGGTGTTTCCAGCCCCAGCCTGGTCTTAAGCTTCCGCAATAAAAGTGCAACTTCCGTCGCTTGCGCTCCGGAATAGGTATGAACCTCATCCAATACAATTGCTTTAAGTTTACAATCGCTAAACAAAGGAGCGTTTGTGGGCAATAACAATAGATGCTCCAACATGGCATAGTTTGTCACTAAAATCTTCGGAGGGTTCTCCAACATTTCTTCACGGGTGACCAACCAATTATCAGGTATATTTCCGTCAAACTCCTCATCCAGCTTTACGTTTTCCAGCATTCCCTGAATTACTTCTGATCGTGAGACATGCTTTCGGGTTTGTCCGGTGAATCGACCAAACGTGATTCCGTGTTTTCTAAGAGTTTTGCCAAATAGTGGTGCAATTCGAAAGTTCAACTGATCATTTGCCAGGGCGTTCATAGGATAAACGAGTAAGATTCTAACACCCGGTTCATCGAATTCCGGGTCGTTTAGCAGGGTATCGGCAATTGGATACAGGAATGTTTCAGTTTTACCTGACCCGGTTCCCGTTGCGACTACGAGGTTCTCGCCTTCTGAACATGACTTGGTTAGTGCTTTATCCTGATGGAGGTGTAATTTCCTATCTAGGATGTCTTTCCCCAAGGCCTCCAACCCATCATGCATAAAGCCTCCATGCTTAACGAGTAAATCCCTTAGCGGACGGCCTTTTTCAAAGTCTGGTACGGATTCAATATATGGGCCCTTAACTAGGGTCTCTTGTTTTAAGGCTGCCCAAAATGTATTCGATAATTCGGGGTATCTGGAATGTATTGGTACGGTAGTGGAAATATATCTACGCAACGTCTCTTCCAGGTTGTTCTTGAGTACTAACGGATTTGCTTCGCTCATTTAAATACCTTCCATAGTTACGCTGGCTTGCTGGCGAGAAATAAAGTAAACATCCCACAACAGTAAGAAGTAATGAAATAGGTTTCCAGAAACGCCTAGGTAGTAGCTAAGAATATTCTCTAGCTTGGCGCCATCAACTAAGTATTGTGTCAACTCTGCGCAGAACTCATTCAGGGAACGACTTTCCCAAAAGACAGACCTACATTGCTTTGCAAATAGAGAACTAAAACTGCATGCGGCTATTAGCAAATTCCGTTCGTTCTCATACTCGAAATAGTCCTCAGGGATTAGCACAGGAACGTTATTTTCATGCTCACGGATAAATCTAAATAACAAGCTGTTGAGGGTAGGACGATTGAACTCATTGCCCACTTGCGATGATCTGGATTTCATTAAAAACTCATATTGACAGTAGGCCAGATGGCGACCACCCAACATATCACCCAGAGCCGGTATCAAATCACCTGCTACAAGTGATTTAAATTGGCTCTCACTGAAAAGGCTGGGTAGCATTGCTTGCACAATCTGAATCGACAGGTTCCTCGGGGAAGCTCGCTCTGTAACGATAGCGCCACGATTTTCAAAGGCTGCTACTAAAGCTACATCCAGGAGCTCTGTCCTCAGGGTGTTGACCAGAGAATTACCGGCTTCCCCAATCACTTTCATACTTTTTAAACGGACGCTATTTTGTGCGTCTATTCGCTTATAGCTTTTTGATGGCCCGCAATAGATATCTGGATTAAACCCCCCTATATGCACTTGCGGTACCCAACTTGGGGAATCCTCTTCTCTCGCCCGGTAATGTGAAATGCTTAATACTCGACTTAATTGATCTGGATTGATGATATCTGGGTCATTAAGTAAGAAAGCCCAGATATCTTTGATCCAATGCATCGATTGCCAGGAATTCAGTTCAAAGCATTTTTTCAGAATCCTGTTCGTAAGTTCAAAAAGCTGTTGCTTGTCGTTGCTGGACTGAGTCTGTAGCGATGTAAAGTAGTTGTTGGTAAATGGAACGATGTGCCCTCTTTCTATTATTACACCAGCACCTAGATGATCATGCCGTTGGTTGGTGAATCGCCCCCATTTACCTTCGATCGAACCACTAAACTCCAATAGCCAAAGCCCATCAGGTACATTTTCAATATCCAAACTTATCATCTGATTCTTCGTGTCTGCATCCTGATGTATCAGCATCCCACCAAACTGCCCATATTGGCTTGTTGAAGTATCATGCACATTAAGAGAGACAAACTGCTCTGATCGACTCATTAAGTTGGTTGCGTGAATATCAACCTGCGAAAATCCTGCTGGTGTACAAAATGATATTTCGAGATTTCTCGTGCTAGATTTTATATTCCAATCTTCTACATAGAGAGGGGATACTATTTTCAGAAGAAGGGTTGGATATCCCGAGCACCATAATGTTAAGGCATTTTGATCACGATCGACTTTATCCAAAAGCGCTGTCAAACTTGTTTTAAACCACCGTTTTTTATCAAAACGGTGGTGCAGGATATGAGATCCGAGCTTTACCTGACATTCATCAGTAGAAAAGATCCTTATACGGCGGGTGTCATCGTAGCTGCAGGATAATGTGCTCCCCAATGGTAGCAATTGCTCCTGTCGAAACCCATCCTTCAAATCGCTGATGTATATAAAGGTACCAGGAAGAGCAAACTTAATAGTTGTCTTCTGACGATTTGTTATATTGAAACATACTTCGACAAAGGGTAGGTCTGGATCGATGACGACAAGTGACTTTGAATCTGTATCAATTCTGATGTTATTGGAAGAGTCCACATCAATTGAATTATCGGTAGGCAGCTCTTTAATATCCAGCCTAAATCCACTGTTGTACTGCTTAAGGCCACACCACACCAATGCACTTTGTCTGGCCAAAACCCGCTTTTCACCGTGCCTCCGAACAACCGCAATAACGCGTTTAAAACCCGCACACCAATCCAAACTACAATAATCTAGGTTTACGGATGCTGAGCAATTTTCGATGCTCAGCGTGTGCCTGTGGGAGGCTTCACCGTCACTTGTATAGAGTTCCAGTTCGTAACTACTAACACGAGGTTCCCATTCACCTGGGATTTTTATGTTTACACAGAGGCCATCTGAGCAGTAAAAGCTTTTCCCTGAGTGCGGTACGACTATGTCACCCTCAAATAAAATGCTTGCCTCGTCATGGGTATGGATCAGAAAGGTAACCGGCCCACGCTTGATCCCCCTATTGTCTCCAGACACGAGCTCAAAGAAGCCAAGGAAAAAGCCTTGTTGGTAGGTCTGATCTAGAGTGATCCAAGTATCATTGATGTCAAATCGGGACAGCATTATGTATTGTCCAGGCGAAAATACGGCTCCATCTTCACTTAAACAATGGCTACCTACCAGCGCGCCTGTGTCTGCATCAAAAATAGCAAATTGATTATCTCTATCGGAGTGCCATAGCTGAAATTCAAAAGGAGGGCCACTTTCGTAAGTCACCTTGATGTTCTTGGTCGCCAAGCTTTCCAAGTAGTATCGTTGTTCTTTGTCTTTAACCAGGATCACTTCCCGGTTACCGTCCATCTCAATTTCCCAAGCGACTCCATCCTCAAGTTTTGGCAATTTTATATAGATCTCATCACCATCCAACATCAACTGAGGGAAAATGGCGACAGATAATGTATCCTCGGAAGTCTCTTCGCTCGTGTATGCTTCGTCCAAGTACCGCCGTAAGTAATATCCTTGGCTGTCATTTAGCAATGCTCTGACATTCTGTTTACCAAATGATGACTTTAACGCCTTCTTGAAACTCTCATACCAGGTTAGCTGCGCTGTGATATCATCTTGCTCAGGCAAGCCATAGCGCCTTGCGTACCGCTCCAATTGGCCCATGAGGTCAGGTAGGCTTGCCTCTGGAACTCCAGCCTGCTCCAAATAAGCATCAACCATATACCGAGGACCAAACAGGCGATTTGAAACGGGCAGCTCAAGCTTTTTACATGCCTTTCGAAACGCTAGCCATAAACACCGGCGCTCTTCATTGGTTTGGCTTGCTTCCGCCTTCCTCCCCATGGCCAAATTGATACAACCCCAAATTGCAGAGGTATCCGCGCCTAAATGATTGCGAAGGGAATGACTTAGATAACTCACAAATAGCGCAGGAGCTATATTCAAACCTTTCTCAAAATTTTTTAGATTACCACCAGCCTTAACAAGCGCATTTTCAACAAATTTTTGAGTGTTTTGAGATATCAAACCGTCAATCAGGCCTAGATATGGAGTGTCGGACCCTTTTAACTTTTTACGCACTTCTAACTCATAAGAGCTAAATACGTTGTTGGTTGCAGACTTTTTCATGCTGACTTTGCCCCTCTCTCCCATTAGCCCAACTGTTATCCTTATTGTTGTTTACACAAATTTATTGCTACACCAGTTGTCACCAGCCTACGACCTGCATTGCTTCCAGCTACAACACAACCCAAAGCCGTACAACAAAATATCCAGATAGAATAAAAAGCTATATCTGATAATTTCGGCTCTAACACCAACTTCGCTGTTGAGAATAGTGCAACCATAATCAGAGAAACTGCAGCTGCATCCCGATAAAGCAGATATGCCTTGTGTACCGATGCAACCTCGCTCTGGTTTGCTAGTGGCCGATAAAATTCGCGATACCAATAGCTATTCTGTGCATCATGGTCAGACCGAAGCTCTTCAAAGCTAGGTACTCTTGCCTTGAGTTTCTCCACATCAATCCTGGCGTCATCTTCACACAACTGAATAAATCGATGCCCCGGAAGCACATTTTTCCAGCGGAGAAAGACTAATGAATTCTTAAGGTCTGCCGGAAGCAGATAGCTCAACCATCCCGCCAGCACTCCAATAACCAGCATGACACCGCTAGTTTCCTTAAGAAAATCCAACAGGTTCAAATCAAGGACTGGGTAATTAAGGCTATAAACAGCTAACAACTGAACAGCAACCAGCAACGAGAGCGGAACAATGTTCTGGGCCTTTAACGAAATGCTTGTCATTTTCAGGCCTCCTCATCTTCGTAGTCGAAATGATAGGGCTCCGCCTCGAGACTACTCCACCCCTCCCTGCCTGGGGCTTCATAATGATGACAAATGCCACTTCCGCGCGTTGCTATAGCTTTTACTCCTCGATGGGTAAAGGCGTTCAGCACGGCTTTTCGCGGGTGTTTGGGTTCACTAGCCTTTGCTGTCGATGCTATTGCTGTGATGCCGCGAATTTCCCCCTGAGAAACGGGGTATCCGATCAAACGATTTAAAACGGTTTTTCCGATATTCCTTCTACTGCCATGATGCGGAATCTGCATGAACCGCAATTCCGCACCGCTTAAACACAAATCAATTTGATCAGCAGCATGCTCAAGCGCTTCTATCCCGGCATCACCTGTAAATAGCAGCCGCCTGCCATCGACAATCAACTGCGTAATGGCGCTAGAATTATTTTTGGCAGAAGTCTTACCGTCATCGTCAATCTGGTCTTCTCCCCAAGTAGAGAAGAAGCGCCGAATAGCAGTTGCAGCTTTATCAAAGAATCCTTCCATAACATCAGCCAGAGAAGCCTGTTCGGGCATTCCCTCAAAATCGGGTATCAGGGACTCATAATATTCAGTCGAGGGTCCAAGAATCTTTAGCGTACCGCTCGCATCCAATTGGCCTGTGAATGGTTCTCGCACAATGATGCCCTTCGCCTCGGCCAATTTAACCAGCGACCAAGCTCTTTCGAGGTTCTGCTTTAAGCGCTCGCCAATACTATTGTCGCTCACCCGGCCATCCTTGAATTTTTCAGCTAACCCTTGGTTGTGCTCCCAAGGTTTATGAATCCAAAGCTCTTTAACATCCAGTTCATTTAAAACTATTTCCAGGCCGTTAATGTGATCCTGGTCTGGATGTGTATTGATAACTATATCCACCTCGTGCGTGCCAAAGTGGTTCTTGATATGTTCAACTAACGCCGTACCGGTGTCTTTAAAGCCACCATCAATGACCACAACCGTCTGCTCTTGACGGCTACCATGAAGATTTCCAAACCGAATAGCGATAGCATCACCGCTCTTGGACTCATCTCCTACACCCAGAAAATCTACCTCGTAACCCATGACTGCTTCCTCTTTCAAATGAAGTCACGAGGTATATATCAATCTCCATGCCAAAAATTTAAATCAATTAATATCAAATAGTTAGAAAAAAATCATTAAACCACTGACCGCAAACAATAAAAATATTTATGTATTGGTAAATATTTTTATCGTCCCTAAGAGCAAGACCACGCTCTATGAGGCCATATCGCCCACATCAGCATTCGCCCGTATTGCCCTTATCCGCCCAAACAATTCCACAACTTTGTCCTCCTCAAAAAAACCATAGGCGCTTTCGTCATGCAAATCAGTAAATGGGGGTTCAAATATTTGCTTCACCTCCAGAATGCCATTACTCATCAGGTAGTTAATGACCTGGTTAACAAACTGTATCTGCTGGGTGTTATACGCACTCTCATCCAGGAAATCACTGAACGCCTCTTTCGCTGCGTTCATATCCAACCCAACCAATTCACGGATAAAAGTGCCCAGTGGCTTCCGCTCCAGTACTTTCTCGCGGTATATCCACCTATCTTCAACACCGCTGGCAGTGATCAGTAGCTCCTCTAAGATGTCCAGATCGCTCTGGGTAATGGGCTTGTTGCGCTTGAGTTTTTGGATCGTGAGATGATCCTGGTGTTCTTTGATATAAAGTTCGGTCTTTTTACGGTATTGGGTCAGCTTCAGTGGCGCGATAGCATAAATTCCAGTTACATCTCGCACCTGAACAACGCTATCTTCAAAGTCCGTGTAGACAACTTTCTTTTCACTCTCATTCAACGCGAACATCAAATTCCTCAGCTTGCGGCGAACATCCTCGAGCGTTACAACCTGAACATGTTCCCAGAATTCCAATGTTTGAATATCCTGAATAAGTTGAAGGTGCTGTTTAACGGCAGGAATGCTGGTCTTAGCCTCTAGCTGCTGGGCAAACTCCATTACTTTAATGCGCAATGGTTCCGGCGCCAGACCACGTTCCAGCAAGCTCAACTGCATCGTCAGAATCTGATTGTCGAAGCGATTAGAGAGGTTATTGTTCTGCTCATCGCCGTTAAAAGGTTCAGCCTCCGTTGGCAAGCGAGCCAGGTGAGCCTCAAGCTCGGTATGTTTGGCGTCGTCGATATTCTCCCAGGCGTCCCGCTTGAGGAAGGGTTCTATTTGCTGACGTTTGGGGCGGACAATGAAGTTATCCAGATTCATCCCTTGCACCTGATGGTGCAGCATATCGAGCGTGTACCCTCGCAAGGTTTTCAACTCGGCCTGATAGGCCTTTTCGGTATCATTCTCTGGCGCTTTGGCAGATGCATTTTCGGCGAGTTTTGCCAGCAATATGCGCTTTTCAAACACCTGCTGACTGATGGGCTTGGCCAAGCCGGTCACCACCCCCTCAGGGTTGGCATCAAAGAATTCAAAGTTCTGGCAAAAGTCGAATACCTTGAACGTCGTTTTGTCGTCCCCTGGCCCAAACAAATCAGGACACAGCCGTGTGCCACGCCCCATCATCTGGGTGAATTTCACCTTGGATTGCACCACCTTAAAAAACACCAGGTTAACGACCTCAGGCACATCTATTCCGGTGTCGAGCATATCTACCGATATGGCAATCCGCATTTTTGGGTTCTTTGGGTCGAAGGGCAAAGGCTTATCATCTGGTCCTACCGCCGAAAACTCATCAATCAGCGCTTGAGCATAAGGGTTTTTGTAGGTAACAACTTGAGTGAGTTTGCCTTTCCACTTGGGGTAGTTCTTATCAAACATCTTTTGCAAGAACTCAGCATGATCATTATTGGCCGCAAAGATGATGGTTTTACCAATAACATCTCCACCTTCTACGTGAATACCGCCATGTTCATCTTTGCTCAATAGTTGGCTGAACATCAGCTCCGCTGTGTGCTCATTAAACAAAAAATTGTTCAACTCTGAAGGCAGTACCTCCTCACGCTCGGCCAGCTCTTCTTTGCTTTCCCACTCGGCTTTTTCTGCTTCACTTAAGTCTTTGTATTTCACACCTTCACGTATAAATTTGGTTGCCACGGAAATTTTGGTGGGCGGCACCAAGAAATTTTCAGCATAGGCACTCGTATCCTCGTAGGCGTAGGTGGGCATGCCATCTTGCAGGTCGAAAATATCGTAGGTATTTTTATCCACCTCGTCTTTGGGCGTGGCGGTTAGCCCCACCAGAAAGCCATCGAAATACTCGAAAATCTGCCGGTATTTGGCATACACCGAACGGTGCGCTTCATCCACCACAATCAAGTCAAAATGCCCAACGCCAAAAGGCCGCGTTTCAGCGGGGCGATCGAGCAGATTCTTCATGGTGGGATAAGTAGAGAAATACAGGCGGCTATCCACGCTGCCCTTTTTCAGACCTGAATCCAGCAACGTGCAGCTGATACGGGGTAAAAGATTCACAAAGTTCTTTTTCGCCTGAGTCAGCAAAGCATTACGGTCGGCAAGGAACAGCACATTTTTCACCCAGTTGTGCTGGGTGAGCAAGTCCACAAGGCTGATGACTGTACGGGTCTTACCTGTCCCGGTGGCCATCACCAGCAGCGCTTTACGTGCATGGTTCACTTCAAAGTGTTCAAGGATGGCTGTAATGGCAGACTTCTGATAATGCCGATTGGTGATTTTGTTATTGATGATGGCAGCCACACTGGGCTCACCCGTCGCAAAAAAAACTTTGCGCTCGCTGCGGCGCTTAATCATTAGGGCCAATTCGTCTTTACTGTAAAAGCCTTGCACGGTGCGCGGGGGATAGTTCACATCATCCCACAGGCGGGTTTCATAGCCGTTAGAGTAAAAAATAATGGGCCTAACGCCGCATTCTTTTTCCAGGCAGTCTGCATAAAGACTGGCTTGGGTTTGGCCCAGCTCTGGACTGGTGGTAGTACGCTTGGCTTCCACCACCGCCAACGCGATTCCGTCATCTCCCCAAAGCACATAATCCACCTTACCATGACCCTGCGGGTTAATAGGTGAAATGGGCATGTCACTAATAGAGTATTCCCGGTCTTTCTCCTTATCCAGCAGCCAACCTGCTTCCCGTAGTAAAGGATCAATTAACCAGTGACGAGTTTCAGCCTCTTTGTAATCGTGTTTGTCTTCAGCTCTAGCTGCCGTTTGAATGGCTTGCGCCACTTGCTGTTTTAGATGCTCATTTTCCGCACGCAGATCAGCACTTTCTTTCAGGCGCTTTTGCTCTGCTTCCCGCACGGCACGGTCTTGGGCCTCAACTTTTTCTTTAAGCTCTTTTATTTGCTTGGCGGTGCTTAACGCTAACTTGGCATCAATCGCCACGGTTTGTGGCACCAAAGCGTCATCAAACATAAAGGGACCGAAAGTGCTACGGTCCAAGCCTGGCGTATAGGTGCGGGTGAACCAATAGAGAATATGGTGTAGTTCTTTTACTGCCTGCAAAGCATCACGCTGGGCCGGGGCGGTGGCATGCACGGCCTGATTACCCATTTGGATAATACCTTTGAGCTTGGGGAACAGGCTGTATTTGAGATTTTGCTTAAAACCCCGATCGTGGATAAGGCTCATTAGACTGGTATCGTGGCGGGGGCGAATCAACCGCTCATCAATATCGAAAACCTTTTCGACAAACAACTCCACGCAATTTCGGGCATAAAAGCAACTGACCCGCGCATCGCTATACACATTGGCTTCGGCTTTTTTGGCCCGTTCCTGGATCTCGCCCGCTTCCTGCCAGATGGATAAAAAGTCGAAGTTGGAGGGAGTGTTTGCCATGGTTACATCCTGTTAGGCTGCCTTGTTTTTGATATTGAGCTCGCCATTAAAAGCCTTTTGCATTAACGAATTGAACAAGTCCTCGAATGCTACATTTTGGTCCTGTAAACGCTTAAGCTCTTTGTCACGCAACCAAATGGCATTCATGAATTTATCTTGTTCTGAAAGCGGCGGAATCAGAACATCGACTTCTGCCAACTGACCTGAACTTATTCTTGTTCTAGTTTGACCATGTAGCTTGTTTTCAATTGATCTAAGAGTGGACGGCAAGTTAAGAAATTCAACCAGATATTCTTTCCTAACGATCTTCGTGTTAGGTACACAATGGACACAGTCCGCTTTATTAATTGCCAAAGGCACTTCATCCGGGATAATGCATGCTCGAAGATTTGGGTCACCCAATGTAGCTATTACTATGTCTCCTGGCTTGCAATGGAACTTTTCAAGTGTTTCAGCGTGCTCTACTGACACGAATGCTCTATCGTCGTTTTTAAACCAGCCTGTTCCAATGTTTGTCAACCGTATTACTTGCACACCAGAATCTCGATAGTGGGACGTTTTTAAATTTGACCCAAATGGACCATCATTAAATTTTGTGGAGATACTTCTTAGGCTCGCTTTATTCCACCCCTTCGGATTACTCACCGGATCACCAAACATATCCATAAACACTGACTGAGCCAGGTTATTCAGTTCCTGCTCCATTTGCTGGCAGTCTTTGCGAAGCTGATCGGCCTTTTCCAGAATGGCGGCGATTTGTTTTTGGGTTTCTAGTGGGGGGAGTGGGATTTCAAGTCTGGCCACGTCTTTAGGGTAAAGATGAATACCTTTAACCAAGCCCTTCATTTCAAACCGAGTTGCTTCTGAACGAAGCCAAAAATTTAGAAATTTTGGACTCAATACACCTTGCTTTGCACGACAAACTAGCCATTCGCCCGTTGCCACAGAGTCGACAACATCTTCTTCGGCGCAATATTGTTTTGACCCAACATAATCTGAATTATGAGCCGCATTTAAAATCATGCTGTCATGGAGCTGAATCTTTTTTGCCTTATGTTTTGCGTAGAATTCATCATCTACAAACGATTGAAATGCACCTCTAAATTTGAAATTTTCATCAACATCTTTAATTTTCAGGACTGGAAAGCCTTCGTCACGCTGCTCTGCTTTGGATGGAGTTTTACCATTAAAAACATCTGCAACGGTGCTTAAACCAACACGATCCCAACTCACAGCAACCCCTCCAATTCCTTCACACCATCCGCCATTTTCTTTTGCAGGTCCTTAATGCGCTGCAAAATTACTTTGGGCTCGTCGTACTCCACCTCTTCATACACCACTTCTTTGTAGCGGTTGAGGCTCAGGTCATAGTCGTTGGCTTCGATATCCTTGAGCGGCACCATAAAACTCTGCTCTGTGCGCTTACGATGGGCTTCGGTGGAGTCTTCCTCCTCAATGGAGGCATAACGAGCGAGAATATCGGCAATATTGCTCTGCTCGTGGGAAGGCTCTTCGCCATCTTTAAACAGCTTGGTGCGTTTATCGTCCAGCGAGTAACCATCGGCCTGCATATCGTAGAACCAGACCTTGTCGGTGCCGCCGGAGTTGGTTTTGGTGAAGATTAAAATCGCGGTGCTAACGCCGGCATAGGGTTTAAATACACCTGAGGGTAATGAAATCACTGCTTGTAGCTTTTGTTCTTTCACCAACTTCTGGCGAATGCTTTTATGGCTTTTAGTGGAGCCGAACAGCACGCCATCGGGTACGATCACGGCGGCACGTCCACCAGTTTTGAGCATGCGTAGAATCAATGCCAAAAACAACAACTCGGATTTTTCGGTTGGGCCTTTCTTTTTCTTCTTCCCATCCTCGTCCTCTTCTTCTTTAACTCTGGCTTTCTTGGCAGCTGGATTTTTACCTAAAGCTCGCAGCAAATCAGAAGCGACAATATCGAAATCCACACTCCCCTTGAACGGCGGGTTGGCCAGCATCAAACTGTAAGCTTCGCTGATGTTGGCGTCATTGTGGTCTTGCAGGCTATCACGATAGTACACGGCGGGGTTTTCGATGCCGTGCAGCAGCATATTCATCGCACCAATCCGCAACATATGACGGTCGAAATCATAGGCCGTAAAAAGCCCGTTATTGAAGTGCTTGCGGTTGTCAGCTTTAGTCAGTTCGGCCTGATAGTGTTCACGAATGTATTCCACTGAACTCATCAAGAAACCACAGGTACCAGCGGCAGGGTCACAGATAGTATCGTTAATTTGTGGCTTCATCAGCTCCACCATCATTTTGATGATGTGGCGTGGAGTGCGAAACTGGCCGTTCACTCCAGCAGATGACAGCTTGCTGAGCAGGTACTCGTATAAATCGCCCTTGGTGTCTTTGTCGTTCATGTCGATGTTATCGAGCATTTGCACGACCTGATCGAGCAGCTTGGGTGATGGGATCATGAAGATCGCATCTTTCATATGCTCGGCGAAGCTGCCCTGGCTTTGCAGATTTTTGATTTTGGGGAAGACTTTATTCTGCACAATATCGAACATTTCGTTCGGGTCTTTATCTTTGAAGTTGTTCCAGCGCAGCATAGCTTCCTGTGAAGAGAAAATGGGATTTTCCAATGACTCGCCCGTTGCCTGGGCTTTACGCTCTTCATTGCGCTGAATCTCATCCAGCCTGCGGATAAACAGTAGGTAAGAAATCTGCTCGATGACGGAAATAGGGTTGGATACACCACCGGTCCAGAACATGGTCCAGACTTGGTCGATTTGATTTTTGATTTTGCCCGTTAACATATGTGGGTAGACTCGTAATGCTATTTTGATAATGGAAGCTTGTTCGTTCATTGCCATCTCCTGGATAATTTTTCTTACACATTCCAGGGATAGCGATTTGCGTGCCATTTACGCTAGATCATGTTTAGTTTCTTCATTTTATTTTCGAGTGTCTGGTAATTATTCATGCCCAACAACTGAGCCGCCTTGGTTTTTTTACCTTGGGAAGCCTCCAGCGCCAGGGGAATATAGTGACGCATCAAATCATCACATAACTCTTGTATATCAACACCTTTATTCACATCTCTATCCAGAAGCCCGGTGTTCTTTTCAGGCATTTGGAATAGTGATTGGCGAATATCGTCAGCACTGATGGTATCCCCCTGACACCAAAGTGCAGACCTCAGCAATGAAGACTGAAGCTCTCGGACATTGCCACGCCAGGGTTGCTTAAAAATAAGATTTTTTGCCTCAGCAGAAAGTTTTTTATCTTCCAGACCAACATCTTGTTCTCTGAAAGAGGCCAGCAAAGCTTCAGCCAATAGGGAGAGGTCGCCTTCCCTCTCCCGCAATGGAGGCAAGTGCAGTACACCCACAGCCACCCGATAGAACAAGTCTTCGCGAAAAGTACCGTTGGCAACGGCCTCCAGAAGGTTGCGATGGGTGGCGGTAATCAAGCGAATATCCACCTTTTGCTCTTTCGTTCCACCGACGGGGAGATAGGTGCCTTCCTGCAACACTCTCAATAGGCGTACTTGTACCGCAGACTCCAATTCGCCAAACTCATCTAGAAACAGAGTCCCCCCATCTGCCTGCTGAAATACGCCGGACTTATCGGCTACCGCACCGGTAAAAGCACCTTTTAAGTGGCCAAACAGGACGGAATCCACCAGTTCTGGAGGGATAGCCCCACAATTTAGGGCAATGAAGGGCTTGCCAGCTCTGCCGCTTGCATTATGGATCGCGCGTGCGAACAGCTCTTTGCCGGTGCCGGTTTCCCCATAGATCAATATGGGCACTTCCCGCTGGGCCAGAATCTGGGCCTGTGCCTTGAGTGTAAGCATGCGGGGGTTGCGAGTGATGATATCATCAAAGGCGGCATCAATAGGGGCTGCGGCTTCCGACAACTGATTAATTTTCGCACTTCCCAACCCCCTCACAGCCGGAACGTATTCCACCGATAGCTCAAAGGGGATATCCACTTCCTGCACCCCCTGCTCTTTGGACGACTGATAGAATCGACATGGATAGCGGGTTTTACCCAGCAAAATCCACACGGCCTGCATGGCCGGAGTACCAGGGCTTAGCAGAATCGATAACAGCCGTCCCTCTGATGCAAGCCCGGCCAGGTGCTGATTGGTCTGAATATAGATTTCATCGAAATTGACTGGCGATGTGAGTGAAACTGACTGCGCATTGATTGGTGTGGCGACCAGCTCCTGAAGCCAGTCCAAATATGGCTGTACTTGCTCTTCCGGGTAGTTGTAGAGCAACTCAACGGCATCAAAGGTATGCGCTTTAAGTGTGGCGGCGAGAGGTCCAAGTGCCTGGCTATCTGTTCCGGTGTTTCCAGTAGACTTCAGGTCATTACCACCTATCCAGCTAACCAGAGTATGGGGCTTAGCCTTACTCATTGGTGAACTCCAACATGTCAGCGATGTTACATTCGAAGAGTTGGCAAAGTTTATCCAGGGCTTCGATATCAATTTTTTGTGCTGTCTCCTTATACATAAGGGTCACAGTGTTCCGGCTTAAGCCGGTTTCGCGCAAAACATCGGAGATCTTCATTTTTCGCTCACCCATCAGGCGAGCGAGGTGGCAACGTATCATTATCGGACTTTACTGTGTACACAATAAGGCCCGATCATAATTCATTAAGATGAAAAAATTAAAGATAATATGAAATATTTCTAGACTAACAAAAACATAAACTGGGATATGGACATATAGTGTAAACATCCCCTAATTAGCGACATTCATAATTAGAGTTTTCCAGCCCTTGGTGTTTAGCTAGACATCCCCATTGCGTCAGATCATTCAAGGCATCATGGGCGCGCTCTTCGTTGTATTCCCTGATCCAGATCTCTGTCAGCTCCCGCACATCAGTGAGACTTTTAAGCACGTACATATTGAGAACTTCATCCCGGTATGTCCGTCAACATAAAAGTTCTGCGTGGGCTTTCCCAGTTGGATAAACTCCAGTTCTAAATCATGATTTTCTGCTCAGATCTCCAACGCGATCGAGATGAGTTCGGGGCAGTAGTCCATGCGAAATTTACTTGGCGACCGGTTTCCACTTTCTTCAGAGTCTTCACGATCTGACTTTCTGTGTATCGAGACTTTTTCATTGGCTGTTCTCCGTATTGCACTAGTTTACGCTAGAGAGTTCTAGGGGGGATATGCCCCAAGTTTGGAGGGGGTTTACACTGAAACGGGCAGCTGTGGCCGGATATGTATAAAGGCATTGGAGTATTGACTGCTCACCCGATCATAAATTGCAGGGGCCTGAAATTCATTTTGTGGCCTCCCCTTTACCGTATGGAAAGTTTAGCGACCACACGAGACTATAAGTCCCCCAGCTAGCAAGTTCAGCACATTAGGGGATGACTTAGCATACTTACGAACAACAAGATATCAGCAGGCCAGACTAGCAAACACCCAAAAACGAGAGGATACAGTCAAGGGAAGCGAACAAGAAAAAGCCAGCAATAGCAATATATTACTGAGGTCATCAAGAATATCGGCTTACTTTTTCTACTCAATCTATTGGTTTTTCTCTAAGAATCCCGGGCGGCGAAATTTAGAGGTGGAGCGAAGCCCTCTGCGTCGGTATTCTTCGAGAAATCTACTCAACTAAGGAGGTCGATGTGAGTAAACCCAAAATTCTCGTTTTCGCAGGCAGTCTGCGTAAAGATTCTCTAAACAAGAAACTGGCTCGCGCGGCGGGTCGCTATGCGGAAGCCGCCGGCGCCGAGGTGACCTTTCTGGATCTGGCGGATTATCCTCTTCCCATTTATGACGGCGATATAGAAAGCGCCTCCGGCATACCGGAAAACGCGCTCAAGCTTAAGCAGATTCTCGCAGCCCACGATGGATTCATCCTGTCTTCTCCTGAATACAATGGCGGCATCAGCGGCGTTTTGAAGAACGCGATCGACTGGGTGTCGCGCCCGTTGGAGGGCGAACCCTCCATGGCGGCGTTCAAAGACAAGTGGGTGGCGTTACTGGCCGCCTCTCCCGGCGCCCTGGGCGGCATTCGCGCGCTGCCGATGGTCAGAACCATACTATCCGGCATTGGTTGCATGATGATGCCTGAACAGGTAGCCCTGGGGCAGGCCAATAAAGTTATCGACGCCGACGGCGCCATCACTGACGAAGCCGCCGCTTCCCGAGTGCAACGCCTCAGCGAACGACTGGTCCGCTTCGCCGCCAAATAACCGCATCGCGCCTTGTATCCTTTGCAGAGCGTCCCCATCTCCCTGGGGAACCCTCCATTCATCAAGGATACAAGGAGCACAACATGGCTCACGTCGTCATTACCGGCGCCAATCGCGGCATCGGTTTGGAACTGGCGCGTCTTTTCAGCCAACGGGGCGATAAAGTCACCGCTATCTGCCGACGCGCTTCCGACGAGTTGCAACAACTGAACGTGACCGTTTTGACCGATATCGACATCAGCCAGGACGCATGCGTAGAACAGATTCGCCAGGCCCTGACAGGACAAACCGTCGATATTCTCATCAATAACGCCGGCCTGCTGCATCATGAAACACTGCCCAGCCCCAACTGGGACACCATGCGCGCGCAATTCGAGATCAATACCCTGGGCCCGCTGCGCGTCACCAGCGCGCTGCTGGAGAACTTGCACAAAGGCGGCAAGGTGGGATTGATCACCAGCCGCATGGGGTCAGTGGAAGACAACAGCTCCGGCGCGTACTACGGCTATCGCATGTCCAAGGCGGGCCTCAACGCCATTGGCAAATCTCTGGCGCTGGATCTGAAAAGCCGCGGCGTGGCGGTGGCGTTGCTGCACCCGGGCTATGTTATTACGGACATGACCGGGCATTCCGGGGATATCACTCCCGACGTAGCGGCGAAGGGACTGGCCGCGCGCATAGACGAACTGACGTTGGAGAACTCAGGGAAGTTCTGGCATGCGAATGGGGAATTGTTGCCCTGGTAAGCCGGACAAAAATGTAAGGCCGGGCGGCTGTCGCCCGATGAACTCGCCCTGTCCCGCGGGATGCGCGAGACAGGGTTCAGAACGCGAAAGCTCGTTCAGGACAAAGAGTACGCAACCCCTTCCTGCCGCGCTTCGTGGATATCATCCGGGGTATCCACATCACACAGCACCCCGCGATCCTCCACGTCCAAACGCAATAACGCATCGCTATAACGCTGCAACACCGACTTCGCCCCGGCGTCGCCGCCCAGAGCCATCAATTGCGGGTAAAAGCGACGCCCGAAAATCACCGGATGCCCCTGCCGCTCGTGATAGAAAGGCGCGACAATGCGTTCTTCCCCGCCACGCTCATGCAGCGCCGCCAGTGTGCCGGAGCGGATGTAGGGCATATCCGCCAACGCCACGCCGCAAAACATCCAGTCTTTTACTTGCGACACGCCCCAGGCCAACGAGGCGCCCATACCCGCTTCTGCGTGGGGGCAAACCGTATAGGGGACGTCAAGGCGATCCAACAATGCAGTGACGGCGTTGTGACCAGGTCTGACCACCGCCAGCAACGGTTGCTCCGTCGCCGTCAATGCCGCCAGAGTGTGCGCCAGCAACGCACGTCCGTCTCTCATTTGAGCCGTCAGTTTGTCCGCGCCGAAGCGGCGGCTCTGTCCTGCGGCCAGCACCAACCATCCCATAATTATTATAATCTCCCGGCTATATTTATGTTTTCAGCCGCAACGGCAGGTCGCGCAAGCGTCGTCCGGTCAGCCTGAATACGGCGTTGGCCACCGCCGGCGCTATGGGCGGCGTTCCCGGCTCTCCTACTCCGGTGGGAGCGGCGTCACCACCAACCAGCACCACATCGATTTCCGGGGTTTCATTCATGCGCAATACCGGATAATCATGAAAGTTTGATTGTCTCACCGCACCCTGAGTATGGGTTATCTCCCCATACAGAGCCGCTGTCAAGCCGAAAATGACGCCGCCTTGCATTTGTGCGATCACCGTATCAGGATTCACCGCCAATCCGCAGTCGACGGCGCACACGACCCGATGCACCCGGATGGCGTCGTTTTCCACGGACACTTCCGCTACCTGCGCGACATAGGTTCCAAAGCTTTTATGGCAGGCTACCCCGCGCGCTCTGCCAGGCGCCGGCGGGACATTCCAATCCGCCTTCTGCGCCGCCGCGCGCAACACTCGCCTATGACGCGGATGGTCGCGCAGCAGTCGCTCCCGATAGGCGACCGGGTCTTGCCCGGCGTGATGAGCTAGCTCATCGATAAAACTCTCCACCACAAAGGCGTTGAAGGAATGGCCGACAGAGCGCCAATAACTGATAGGGACGCCGGAATCCGCTTTCATGTGACGCACGCGGATGTGGGGAATGGCGTAAGGGAGATCCTCCGCGCCTTCATAGGCGCTCTGATCCGGCGTAACCATCTTCGCCACGCCAGCGGCCATGCGCACCATAGCCTGTGGCGCCCATCCCGGAGCGACGGCTCCCGCAGCTTCCTTCGCGTAATGATCGATAACCCGCGGCGCCGCAATGTCGTGGGTCCAGGCGAGCGCGTCGCCATCGGGAGAAAACGCCGCCGTCAGGCGATGCAATGACGCCGGTCGAAATAAGTCATGCTGAATGTCTTCCTCTCGCGACCAGATCAATTTCACCGGGCGATCGAAATGCTGCGCGATGGAGACGGCTTCGCCGACGAAATCCTGACTCAGGCGACGCCCGAATCCGCCGCCGATAAACGTGGTGTGAATATGAATGTCGGCGGCGGACAAACCGCATTCTCTTCTGGCCACCGCCCGCGCCACGTCAGGCCCCTGAGTGGGCGCCCATACGTCGCAACGCCCGTCCCGAAACCAAACCGTACAGTTTTGCGGCTCCATGGTGGCGTGGGCGAGAAACGGGGCGCGGTATTCCACTGTAATCCTGTCCGAAGTCGACGCCAGCGCGCGCGCCGCATCGCCTTCGCTACGAACGGCATCGCCGCTTTCCGACGCCAGCGTTTGTCGGTAGAGATCAAATACAGACGCAGTGTCCAGCGCACCCAGTTCGCCGGAGTCCCACTCGATCTTCAGCTTGTCCCGAGCCTGACGGGCGCGCCAGTATTTATCCGCCACAACAGCAACGCCACGAGGGACCTTTATGATCGCCGCCACACCGGGCATATTTCGCGCCTCGCGGTCATCCAGCGCGCGCACAGTTCCTCCCGCCGCCGGAGCGCGCGCCATCACGGCATACAACATATCCGGCAATTGCACGTCGATGCCGAAGTCGGCGCGCCCGAAGCTTTTCAGGGAGGCGTCCAGGCGCTGGTTGTACTTGCCGATGTAGCGGTACTCTTCCGGCGACTTTAGCGTGATGTTAGCGGGCGCCGGCTGCCGCGCAGCCAGTTCCGCCAATTCGCCGTATGTCAGAGATGAGTCGGCTGTGCGCAGCCGACAGACGCCATTTTCAGCGATAACCGACGATGTCGGAACGCTCCAGACCTGCGCAGCGGCGGCGACCAGCATGGCCCGCCCCATGGCCCCTGCCTCCCGCAATCGCACCCAGTTGCTGCTCAAACTGGCGCTGCCGCCGGTGATTTGCATACCGAAGTCAGGTTGTTCATAGGCGGAATCCACCGGCGCAAACACCACTTCTATTGCGGCGGGATCAACATCCAGCTCCTCCGCCAGCAGCGTACACATTCCCGTGTAGGTTCCCTGTCCCATTTCCACCCGATCCAGGGTCAGAATGATGCGATTGTCCGGCGTGATCTCCAGCCAGGCGTTGGGGCGCAGCGAGCCCGCCTCCGTCCCCTGTGGCAGCGACGCGCACCCAGGCAACTGCAAGGCGACCAACAGACCGCCGCCAACGCTGACGGAAGCCCGAAGCAGGTCTCTGCGGGATAATGCAATGGTCTCCATAGCCTCTCCCTCTATTCCTGACTTTGGTTTTGATTTAATTGCGCCGCCGCTTTATGAATGGCGGCGCGAATGCGGGGATAGGTTCCGCAGCGGCAGATATTGCCGGACATGGCGTTGTCGATATCCGCATCGGAAGGTTGGGGGTTTTTCGCCAGCAGAGCGCAGGCGGACATAAGCTGCCCGGATTGGCAGTAACCGCACTGGGGCGTGTTCAACTCCACCCAGGCGCGCTGCAACGGATGAGGCTGTTCGGGATCGCCAATGCCTTCGATGGTGGTGATCCGACGCTCCCGGGCGACTGCCGCCGGAGTAATGCAGGAACGAATGGGCTCTCCGTCCAGGTGCACGGTGCAGGCGCCGCATAGCCCCATGCCGCAGCCGAATTTGGTTCCCGTCAATTGCAGCTCATCGCGGATCACCCAAAGCAGAGGGGTGTCCGGCGTCACATCCACCTCTCTTTGTTTATCGTTCACAGTTAATTTCATAAAAACGCCCTGTTCGCATTTTGTTGTTATGATGTCCGAAAGACTAAATGACCACCGGTCATTTGTCTATCTGATAACCGAAAGCGCTGAAGTTCACATGTAGGCGCTTACTTTCGCTCTTTGCGCTTATAACCGTGGCGCCGCACACAACTTTTCCTTATAGTTCGCGTAGTTAAAACATAATGTTTTGTCAGGTAGACCTTTGCGCTAAGGGAGTTCGCTGAGCATGAAGCCGACGTTGGCAATCAAGCAGTTTGTCTTTGTCTGTATCACATTATCTTCAGGCCTCGCCTTCGCCGAGCGCTTATCCATGACCCCGGATTTTCTGGATTACTTTTCCGTCAATCCGCCACGCACCACGCTGCCTTCCGCCTCGGAAAGAGAACTGCTGGAGCGCTATAAGCCGCGCTTTTTCGCCGCGGAAAGGCAAACGCTGTTTATCGACTTCTATCGCGATTACATCGCCCACGGCCGTCTGTATGACAAACACGGCGTGCTGATCAGCGACGACGTCAGCCCGGAAACGCTCAATAAATTCACCTACAACCCTGACGTCTGTTTTTTCTACGACGGCGATGGCGCGGCGACCCGGCAAGTCGCCTACGGCCGGGTCGACTATGACAACGTCGGGCTGGAGGACGCCAAGACCTGGACCTTTCTCACCTATAACCTGACCTTCGCCTATTCCGGGCTTCCAGTAGGCATGCCGGGCTGGAAGTCCATCATGCTGAACGTACTGGGGGACACCCGCCATTGGCGCAGCCCGGATCAGTATGTCGCCGCCACGATTGCGCTGGATAACGAGCAGCGCCCCGTGGCCGTCACCCTGCAACAGCATGACTACCTGACTACCTACATTCTGAATAAAGATTTACATCTGCCTGAAGATGGCCGCATCCTGTTGGACATCGCCAGGTCATCCAACGAGCTCTACCCTCACTCCCCATCGGAACAGAGACGCCGCGCCGCTACCGCTATGACGCCCGACGACGCGAAATATCTGATCTATGGGGATGATCGTCCGTTTCTGGGCGGCATGGACATAACCCATGGACAGGTGGAAATCGAATACACACTGATTGCGCTGCCGCCGGACGACGCCTTTTATCAGTTCAAAGGCGAGCTGGGAGAATCCCATATGCTGTGGGACCGCGACGCTCCGTCCGGCGCCGATTACAACATCGCGCCCGCTCTTAAGCCCAAGTCCATCGCCATGGCTGCGGGATACCGCCGCGAAGACGATCAGGATTACCTCCAGCTACTGCAAGACTGGCGGGACAGCGGCTATGGCAAGCTGCCCGACCATGTCAAAACCGCTTTCATGCGCCGCTTCACCGAGGATCTGTCGGCGCCATGATTGGCGCCGGAATCTATTCCACCGGATTGGCCGGCAACGGAAATACAAACTCGCCTTCCACAGGGAAGTGATCCGATAAATCCCAGGACGTCCAATGTTCCCATTGGATGAACCGGGGAATGCGCACCCGATTATGAGAATACACCGGCGCGACATGGGAGTTGGACGTCAGCACGTAGTCCAGGTATTCCGTCAGCTGGGAATCCGCAAACGTATTCACGCCGCCATCGTAGGAGTGCGGATACTGGCTCTGCGAAGGCGGCTCGGAAGCGTCCAGAATCGCCAGCATATCCTGATGCTCCGCCGGGAAGTTGAGCTTATCCACATTGAGATCGCCGGCGATGATCACCGGCTCGTCCGCGGCGGCGCCTTTGCTGTCGACAAAGGCTTTGTATTGTTGCAGATGCCAGCGCCGCAGAGCGACATCCTCTTCCCCCGTATAGGCGTGGGTATGCGCGCCAAACAGATGGTAAATCTGACCGCCCTTATCGATTTTGGCGTAATTGGCGCCTTTCGAGGCGAAGCATCCGTCATTACGGCAGCCTTCATAGACCATGGCGTCCTGCGCCAGAATCGGCCAGCGACTGGCGATAAAGCTGCCTCCCGTCAGAAGGCGTCCCAGCTTGAACGGAATTTCCGTCAGATAGGGATATTCCGCCTGCAGGTCGCTGCGAAAGCGCGCGGTAAGAATGGGATCGAACACTTCCTGAAACACCACGGCGTCGTAGCCTTTCACGGCCTCAGCCATGGTGGCGAGACGATTGGAGGTATTCTTTGACATCAAGCCCGGCAATAACGCCCAGGCGTTATAGGTGAGCACTTTGAGGTGATTGCTTTGCGGAATGCGTTCGCTGAGGGTCCAGTCATTATTAATGACGTAGTAGACGTCGTCTCCGCCGGGTCGGGCGTACTGCGAGCGATACGCCAAGTGGCTGTCCACCCCGTCAAACTCTCTGGGGATGGCGTGAATGTCGCGGTCGTAACGCCAGGGGTCGTCGTCCGCCGCAATCCACATTTTGCTGAAATTCCAGGTTCCTTCGAGTTTCTGCCGCAGCAGCGCCGTACTATTACGCCCCATTACGGTGGTGTCGAAAAAGTAGGTTTTACCCCACTTGATGCCCTGGTCACGGTTGAAGCGCAGAATTTTTACCGTGGCCAGGGGCGGAACCTCCGTCTCCAGCCGATCCCATTCCACACCCTCCCGGATGTTGTCGTAACCGCTTTGCGCGGTGCTCAGAGTGACTGTCTCCATCGTGCTGTTGGTCAGGTAGATATAAGTCTCCGCCCAGGACCATCGCGTCAGCAGTAAAAACATCGCCGCTCCCGCAAGCCATTTATATAATCGCCGCATCTCCGTCCTCCCAAGATTGTTATTTTTATCGTCTCTAAGAAGTCAGTGGGCGGAATGTAACAGAACGTCATCAACATAATCGGACCTGAATCACAGATTTAACCCTGTTAAATTAACATTAAAATGAAAACGGAATAGCCTCTGTCCTGGCGTACAACACCTGAAAACATAAAAAAACGCATGTGAGACAATATGACAAGCTTCCACACCCCCATTCTTATTGGCGAGGACGGCCAACCTGCATGGGGCCGTTTTTCCCAGCCAGTCGGGCAGATCAACTACTGGGATTATGATCTGCGCACTCCTATGGACCAAGCCGTAGGCCCCTTCTTCAAAGAAAAGAAGTTCAATCAGTTTCAATTTTTCGGCCTGCTCAGCCAGGATTTGATTATCGGCGTCGCCATCGTTGACCTGAAATGGGTTTCCAACGCCTTTCTCTACTGCTTTAACGGCGCCACCGGCGAGTATGAGGAATTCAGCTTCCTGCAGCCGCTTGCTCGTAAAACTCAGTTTAGCGTCACCCCGGACAACGGCGACGTGAGCTTCGGCAACGGCAAAAGCGAACTCTACTTCAATAACTTCCCTTCCGGACACAAACTCGACGTCGTTCTGCAAAGCGGACTGCAACTCTCCGCCTACCTGGATTTCGGCGTGCGCCAGGACCCTCTGCGCCTGTGCTGTCCCGCCGGATACAACGGCTGGGTCTACACCCAGAAAAGCGCTGGCCTGCCGGTGAGCGGCCACCTGATCTGGAAAGGACACAAGTACCTGCTGGAGCACATGGGCATGATGGGGTCCTCAGACTGGTCATGCGGCTTCATGCGCCGGGAAACCGTATGGAAGTGGGCCTGCGTCAGCGGCGTGGATTCCACCGGCCGTCGTCTGGGGCTGAACCTGGCCAACGGCGTCAACGAAACCGGCATGACGGAGAACGCCATGTGGTTGAACGGCATGATGCATCCACTGGAGCCGGTGCGTTTCCGCTTCAACCGCCGAGAGCCTTTCCAGCCCTGGCGGATTTACTCGGAAAGCAAAAAAATCGATCTCACGTTCACGCCGCGAGGATGCCGCCGCGACAAAATCAATCTGTGGCTGCTGGCCTCCAACTTCCGGCAAATGTTCGGCAGCTACAACGGCCGCATCGTCACCGCTCAGGGCGAAGCTATTGATATTATCGATCAGCCCGGATTCGCTGAAGATCACTATGCGAAGTGGTGAGAACAAGCCGGATCGGTGAGAGGCAGGCTGAAAACACGACGCCGGCTCCAAGCCGGCTGCGCTTTCTCAAAGATTAGCGGGAACCGAAACGTTCCCGGTTATTCTGCTTTTCACGGTCGCTTTTGCGCAGCAGGACATAGACTGCGCCGGAACCGCCATGCTGTTTTTGCGCGCTGTGAAACGCCAGTACTTCGTCGAATTCCCGCAACCAGCGATTAACGTAACTCTTGATAACCGCTTCCTGATTCTGATTACGGTCGCCCTTGCCATGCAGGATGATCACCGTGCGTAAATCGTAACGCAGACAATCGCGCACAAACTGGAACACCTCTACCCGCGCTTCCTCCACCGTTTTGCGATGCAGGTCCAGGCGCGCTTCGATCTGGTACTGGCCGAGCCGGAGCTTTTTATACACCCCATGCTGCACGCCATCTTTTTTGTATTCGAGCAGGTCGTTGCTTTTCAGTATCTCGACATGGTCGTCGGAACTGAGAAAGTTAAGATCCAGCAGCTTGTGCCTGACGGCGGCTTTACGGCGAGCTTCCTGTCCGGGCGTATCTTCCTTGGCTTTCTTGACGTCCGCCTGATTATGGCGGGGCAATGGCTTGACCCCTGACATTTCTTCGGCAAAAAGATCGTCTTTATCTTCTTGCATGGTACTACCCTCTTCTACTGTTAAGCCTGCGCCCGCATCCCTTCTGCGCCATCTTGCTTCGTTCTAACATCTTCGCCCGCGCCGACGCAAGCCGTCCACTGATTAAAGACATGGCTTTGCGTTAGCGACTCAGGAACCGTTTACTTCAGAAATCTGGTCATTCAGGGTCCAGAAATCATAAAGGATGCCTAAACCAAGCAAACCGCCGGTCAACAGGTACAGCAGACCGGTCAGCCATTTGCCCATGTAAAAGCGGTGTACGCCGAAAATGCCCAAAAAGGTCAAAAGTATCCAGCTCACCGTGTAGCTGGTGGCGCCGTCTTTAAAGCGACGATCCGCTGCGCGGTCCATAGAGGGGATCAAAAAAAGGTCAATAATCCAGCCAATGCCCAGCAGGCCGAGAGTGAAAAACCAGATAGTGCCGGTCACGGGTTTGCCGTAATAAAAACGGTGAGAACCGGTAAACCCGAAAATCCACAGGATGTATCCCATGGCTTTGGAATGCGTGTCATTTTGCATATGCGTCATATTTCTGCTGTAAAGTGGATTTTCCATGTTAATGAGACTGGTTAATGGGGTCGGAAGCCCATATATCAACCAGATCACCGTATTTTTACATACCTGGCGGGGAAGCCGCCAAGCGCGGCGAAGAAACGCGGATTAACGCCATCCCGTCCGGCGCCGTTAGCGGTTACAATGCCGGCAGCAGATTTGAGAGACCCCATTGCCGATGACAAACAACGCCTCCGCCATCAACCTGCGCACGCATCCGGCGCTGGACCTGCAGTATCAACTGCTGCGCTCCTCCCGCCGTAAATCCGTCGTGATCGAAGTGCATCGGGACCAGAGCGTCAAAGTCCGCGCGCCGTTGCGCGTCAGCCAACGGGACATTCATCGCCTGCTGGGAGAGAAAATTCACTGGATTCGTATGCAGCAGCACAAACAGGCGCTGCTTCCGCAACCTCAACAGGCTCCCGGTTACACCGCTGACAGTCGTCATTATTTCATGGGCGCGGAGTTCAGTCTGACGTACCAGTCCGGTTTACGCACTCTGGCGTTGACGGAAGACGGACGCATCTGTCTGCCCGGTCGCTATCAAGAGAACCCGGCCCAGGCGGAAAAGTACCTGAATACCTGGTATCGCAATCAGGCGCAGGTGTTATTAGAAGAGCGCCTGGCTTTATGGAATGAGCGTATCGCCGCCTGGAATGTGGTTCAGCCCACCCTGCGCCTGCGGGTCATGCGACGTTATTGGGGAAGTTGTAACCGTAAGGGCATGATTACCCTGAATGTGAATCTGGTGAAAATCCCGCTGCCTTTGATGGACTATGTAGTGACCCACGAACTGTGCCATCTGCGGGAAATGAACCACAGCCCCCGTTTTTACGCGCTACAGGAACAGTTGTTGCCGGAGTGGCGCAGCCTGCGCAAGGAAATCCGGCTCTGGGAGCAGCGGGTTTTGCCCTGACGCGCTACGGCGAATATCGATTTTCATCACCCAGCCTCTATTTGACCTTCATCGCCTTCACCAAGCGCTCCAGCGTAGTGGCCTGCGTGTGGATGGATTTGCTGCTGGCCGCGACTTCTCCGGCGATCTGCGAGGTGTCCCGGGTGAGATTACGCATTTCCTGCAGGTTGTCATTCATGGCGCCCACAGTGGCGCCCTGCTGTTCAACCGCAGTGGCGATCAGGGTGTTCTTCTCCAGAATGTCCCGCACCAGCTCTTTCACACTGGTCAGCAGCCCGACCGTGTTTTGCGCGCCAGCGAGACACTTCTCCGCGTCTTCCCGCCCCTCCAGAATGCCCTTCTCCACCTTCTTCTCCAGATCCTGAATGGCGTTGACGATGGAGTCGATGCCCTCGCTGGCGGTGTAGGCGCGGGTGGCCAGGGTTCTTACTTCGTCCGCCACCACGGCGAACCCGCGTCCCTGTTCGCCCGCTCTGGCCGCTTCAATGGCGGCGTTCAGCGCCAACAGATTGGTTTGTTCGGAAATACTGGTGATCTCGCCGGTGGAGGACTGGATTTTCTGCGTATCCTCGTTGAGCTGATTGGTCAGATTGACCAGCGAGTCCACTGATTTAGCCAGTTTAGCGATGGCGACTTTGGAATCCTGCGCCTCTTTTAGTCCGGATTCGGTTTTCGCGTCGGCGTTGCCGGACATCTCCCTCGTTTCATCCGCGTACTGCGCCACCTGCTGCGCCGCGTCCAGCATCTGCTGCATGGAGTCCGCCACGCTTTCGGTCTGGTTGGCCTGACGGGACATCTGATCGCGGGTCTTTGTGGAATACTGCGCCAGCAATCCCACTTCCTGCTGCAGCGTAGCGACGGCGTTATGAATCTGCAGCACCGCTTCCTGATAAGTTTGCTGCATCTGGTTGAAGGCGGAGGCCATTTGCCCCACTTCATCCTCACACTCGATCGGCACCCGCAGCGTCAGGTCGCTCTGGCTCTGCGCCTGCAACATAATGGACTTGAGTCGATTGACGTGGCGCTCCACGAACGCAATCAACAATTGCGACGCCACTAGCAGCAGACACATCAGAACAAAAACAATCCCGGCGAACGCGGGCGCCTGATCTTTGAATACCTTCCATAAACTGGGCGCGGCGCCCAACGCCACTTTCACTTTACCGCCGTCACGCAGATAGGCCACCACCTTGTCAGGCTCGTCCGATAGCAAAGTCTCCGCAGACTGAGTCAGAGTCCGGGGTTGCGTCGCCGCATTGCTGGAAATAGTGCGTACGATATCGCGCCGCAATGCATTGGAGGGTAACTTGTCCAGTTCATAGACGCGCAATGGTCCGACGGCCTCTCCGGCCGGCGCCCGCACCACCTCTACCAGTTCTCCCGCAAGCAGCTCGATATTACTGTTATGAGATAAGCGCATGGAGGCCAATACCAACGCCAGCATAATGCCGAACGAAACCGCGTTGACCAGCCAAAATTTATATCTAAGACCGACATTTGTGAGCCAGGACATTCGCACCACACTTGGTTATTGGGTTTACAATCGGCCGCCCACGCCTCCGCCTGAGGCAAAAACAACGACCTCGTAGCAAGTGTAGTACAAAGGTAAAAAAATTTTTTGATTCAAGCCGTTAATCAGATTCCTTAGCGCAACGCCATAGATAGAGCGACCCCGATCACTTCTTCAACCAACGTCCTCCCAACCCCAGACTAACCCCGTGCGCTTACAAATAAGTTTACTTGTATTTTTAAATTAAACTATCAGCCCTTGGATATAACCTCAACTTAAATTTCAATTATTTATACATTTTCATAAATTAATTCTGAACTTTTCCCAACAATAAAAGTCGTAACCAAAGTATTAATTCCCCATTTCGACGGGAACTAATCTCAAAGAGAAAAGTTAAATAAAAAGTTAAATATATAAAGAAACGGAGAATATTCGCCGCTTCACCTAATCCATTTGTTTTACAACGATCATAGTCCATTGACATCAGGCTAAAAAAGGCTTGAAGGGTTTCTTTCGCCCTGTCAAAAGATAAATAAAAGGAGAGACTTATGAACTTCACCGCTTCCGTCATTCAAACATCAGAACTGTCCCAATCTATACAGAAATTTCGTTTAGAACCTCTGCAAGGTTTATCACCCAAAGATCAAATGAAATTTATTCAATATGGCCAGGGCGAATATAAAACGCCGCCCTTTAGCAATATATATTTAGCCATAGAACAAAGCATGAAGACCTTTGCGGATCAAACCGCCGTGGAACACCTGGGCGACAAGATCAGTTACGGCGAGCTGCAAAAACAAGTGGACTTTCTCGCCGCCGTTTTGATTTCGGCTGGCGTAAAAAAAGGAGACCATGTCGCGCTGTTTGTTCGTCGCTCCATCCCCATGGTGGTTGGCGTTCTGGCGACACTCAAGGTCGGGGCGGCCTACGTGCCGCAGGACGTGAAGATCTGCCCGCAGGAGCAGTTAAAGCTCGTCGCGCAATCCTCCGCCGCCAGAGTGATGCTTACCCTTTCCGAATACTATAACAGCGTGCCGGTTCCTCCAGACTGCGAGCGCCTGTGTATCGATGAAATCCTGAGTCGCCGGACACTCGCCGATAGCGCCCCTGTTCCTCCGTCTTTTCCGACAGTAGAGGAAGGTGACGCCTGCTTCGTGCTGTTCACCTCCGGCACCACCGGCGCGCCCAACGGCGTGAAAGTCACTCATGGCAATGTCTGCAACCTGCTACTGACCGCGCCGGGCGATCTGGGTATTCAACCCGGGGATAAAGTCGCGCAGATTTTGAATATCGCCTTCGACATGGCCGCCTGGGAGATCCTGACCACCCTCGCCCACGGCGGGGAATTGATTATCCGCGGCTGCGATTTTCAGGAAACGGTCAGCCGCGCCAATGTGGTGATCGCAACTCCCAGTATTTTGAGCAAACTCGACCCCGCCGCCTGCCCTGACCTGCGGGCGGTCGCCGTCGCCGGGGAAGCCTGCCCCGAGCCGCTGGCGAGAAAATGGGCCGCCTATTGTGAGTTCTATAATTGCTGCGGCCCCACTGAAGTGACCATTGTGAACACCATGGGACGCTACCTGCCGGATCAGGGTCCGCTGAGTATCGGAGCGCCCACGCCGAACAATACGGTCTACATCTTAAACGATTCACTAAAACCCTGCGCCATCGGCGAAGTGGGAGAAATGTGGGCCGGCGGCGCCTGTGTCACAGCGGGCTATATCAACAATGATGTGCTCAATGAAGACCGCTATCGCCACGACCCCTTTCTGGATAACGGCGGCAAAATGTTCCGCACCCGCGACCTGGGGCGCTGGCTGGAAAATGGCGAACTGGAACATTTGGGACGCACCGACGATCAGGTCAAAGTCCGGGGTTTCCGGGTCGAGCTGAACTCGGTTTCCTGCGCCATAGAAGCCTTGCCAGGATGTCAGCAGGCGGTGGTGATCAAACATACCAGCCGCGATCTGGCGGCGTTCGTTAAACCCGCCAGCGTCAATCCTGTGCTGGTAAAACAGGCCGTCGCAGCGAAGCTCCCCTACTACTGCATCCCCGATAAAGTCCTTACTCTGGATGAGTTTCCCATGACCCCGCGGGGCAAGGTCGATAAGCAGCACCTGGAGGAAATGCTGGCGAATATCCCCGCCTCACAGGAGGTCCCGGTATGACGGCTTCGCTATCCAAAACCGCACTGCAATATGCGCCCAAGGCGCCGCCGCAGAAAAAGCACATTGACCTGTCCCGCATCAAGATGCCGCCACAACACCCCTGGCACAAGTGGGCCCGTCATCCTAAGGTGATACCTTATAACCGTCTCGCCATACTGATGACCGCCTTGAACATTGGCGCTCTGTATTGGCTGACAAATGGCGGCTGGCGCATAGACCAACTGCCGATGGAAACCGTGCTGAACGGCGCCCTTGTCAATTTCACTATCGCCATTCTGATTCGACAGCAGTATGTCATTAACGCGCTGTTCGCCATCGCCACCAGCATGCCCACGCATTGGCCGCTGAGGTGGCGCTGGGCCATGGGCAAGGTGTATCACTTTGGCGGAATCCATGTCGGAGGATTCTTTTGCGGTACGTTGTGGTACGCCGCATTCACGCTTTTCAGCCTGCTGGGAAGCTATACCGCTCTACCCTCGTCGATTCCCATATTGGCGTCTGTTCATCTGAGCATACTGACGCTGATGATCATTCTGGCGTTGCCCGCCCTTCGCGCCAAATATCACGATCAGTTCGAGTTCTCCGCCCGCTTCGGCAGTTGGGCGTCCGTTCTCCTGTTTTGGGCGCAGACGCTTGTTCTGAGTGCAGCGGCGCACCCTGTCAGCGAGCTGCCGTCTGTGCTGGCGACCTCGCCTCAGGTGTGGGCGCTGGCGGCGGTGACCCTCAGCATCCTGGCGCCCTGGCTGCGTCTGCGCAAAGTGGAAGTGACCATCCACAAGCCCTCGAACCACGCCGTCATCGCCGACTTCAATTATGGCGTGACGCCCTTCGCCGGCTCATCGACGGATCTCAGTTTGAACCCGCTGTTTGAATGGCATGCATTCGCCAATATCCCGTTGCCGGGACGGGAAGGTTTTCAATTGGCCATCTCCCGGGCTGGCGACTGGACGGGAGCGTTTATCGATAACCTGCCCCGAAAAGTGTGGGTCAAGGGCATCCCCACCGCAGGGGTCGGCAATATCGAAACCCTGTTCAAAAAGGTGGTATGGATCGCCACAGGCAGCGGCATCGGCCCCTGTCTGCCGCACCTGGTTGCGCAGGGCGTGCCGGCGAAGCTGGTATGGGCGACGCGCAACCCACGCAAGACATACGGCGACGAGCTAGTGGACGACATCAAGGCCGCCCACCCTGACGCCCTGATCTGGGACACCGACACCCACGGCAAACCTGACCTCGCCAGACTCGCTTATCTGGCTTATCGCGATACCGGCGCCGAAGCGGTTATCTGCATCTCAAACAAAAAGGTCACCTGGAACGTTGTTTATGAACTGGAAAGCCGCGGCATTCCCGCCTTTGGCGCCATTTGGGATTCTTGAGGAGATTGATCATGACTGCACTAACACAACAAACCAGCGTCAACGGCGTCACAACCTTGACCATCAACCGTCCGGATAAACTGAACGCCTTATCGCCGGCGCTTTTTGTCGAGCTGAAAGAAATACTGCTGCGCCTGCAGGAGCCGGGGTTTCCGGTTCGCGGAGTGATTCTGACCGGCGCAGGCGAAAAAGCGTTCATCGCTGGCGCGGATATCGCCGCCATGCAGCAAATGTCCCCTGAAGAAGGTGAACAGTTCGCAGCACAGGGACAGGAGATTACCGAATTACTGGAGGCGTTGCCGATTCCGGTCATCGCCTGCGTGAACGGCTACGCCCTTGGCGGCGGCTGTGAGCTGGCCATGGCCTGCGACTTCATCTATTGCACCGAGCGCGCGCAATTTGGCCAGCCGGAAGTCTCATTAGGCCTGACGCCCTGCTTTGGCGGCTGCGTGCGTCTGAGCCGTTTCGTCGGCGCCGGACGCGCACGCGAACTGATCTATACCGGCCGCCGCATCGACGCAGGCGAAGCGCTGAGAATCGGCCTGGTCAACCGCGTGTTCTCCGACGCCGACGCCATGTTGGCCGCCGCCCGGGATATTCTCCTGCAATGTAAAAGTCAGTCTCCTGTGGCTATTTCCCTGTGCAAACACACCATCAACGCCAGCTATGGGCGCACCACGGCAGAGGCCCTGGAAGTGGAGAAAAACGCCTTTCGGCGCACTTTCGAAAGCGCGGATAAGCAAGAGGGCGTGAAGGCGTTTGTTGAAAAGCGTCCTGCCGTTTTTCCCGCGTATTGACAGGGAAACGGACGACGGTCGTACGCCGTCGTCCTTAATGCAACCGGCCGCCACCAATAGCCTAACCGGCATTCGAAATCGATTGAATATGGCTACATCTCAGGCTTGAGAAAGTCTGCATATTCTCTCATATCGCGGGATATGTTCTTGAGCTTCCAGCGGTCTGGATCATCATATTCGAACTGGATATTAATCTTATAGTCAGGACGGGTAATATGTATCAGACATTGATGCCACTCTCTGCCTTCCGCTTTCGCCATTTCATCTCTCAATACCTTTATTTTTCTTAGTGCGTCAACGCTGGGAATAGCCGCCTGATAATCGCCGTCCACAAGGTACACATAGCCATTCATACGCTGTTGTCCGTGGGAGAAGTTTCCTACCAGCGCGATACCTGCCCACTCATACTTTTCATACTCCTCACTTCCAAGCATGATTGAGCCAATTTCCATGACCAATTCGTTAGACAGACTGTTCCCCATCACTTCCCCCTGATCAAATTATTACCAACTCATACTGAGTTCTATTCTACTAACCCAACCTGTATTTGCATGCCGCCCATAGAAAGTAAGACCACACTGTAACTCACCAGATTACTGGCGTTAGCGAGGCCTAACGGGCAGCGCAGTAACAATCTCTTTTATGGTCTACACTGATAAAAAGCCCGCCCACGCCAGACATTAATTCGTAGTGAGCCCAAGTTGTTATGAGCAGAGAAAAGCGTTCCTCCCCCCGCGTCAAAGCTAACTTCCGGGTTGAGCTATCCAGTCCGCAATTGGGCATCATTGAAACCCGGACCCGAGATGTTTCCGATGGCGGCGCCTTTGTCATCATCGCCGAAGAAACAACGCCGGAGTTGCATATGAAGGTGCAGATTCGCGTACTGGGTCTGCCCGGCGAGCCTGGTCAGACAGTAGAAAGCGAAGTGGTGAGAATTGAAAATGAAGGGGTAGGACTGCGCTTCATTCCGAAAGACTGATATTTCAGTCTCCCGGTTACGAGACGGGTTCTTGCGGCGGTTCGTCCTGTTTATTCTTTTTGCTCTTCCTGTCTTTGTTCTTACCCGGTTTGTAATCCGTTTCCGGCCACGCGGACTTTATTTCCGCCGCCTGTTGCGAGGCGGAGAACTCTTCCCACAAAATGCCGTTGCAGTCTTTATCACAGGTAAAAAATTTGGCTTCGGAGTCTTCCCAGCCCAGATGACGCAAACGTCCGCCTTCCCCCGGGGCAGTCTTACGAATAGAGAAGTTCAGTTCCTTGGTGCGCCATAGCGCGTATTCACCTGGCGCCACAACATCAGCGGGTTGCCCCAGCCTTTCGTTGTACTCCTCCACCGATTGCTCGATATCAATGACGGAAATAGCCAGATGAAATTTTTTGCTCATACAATGAGACTCCTTCACTTACAAAAATTCGAGACGTCGAGTGTGATAATACAACACCGACGCACGCCAGGGGTTGAATCCGTGCTGATTCCAGAATGGCAGGGGATAATAGACAACGGAAGGGAAGCATAGCGAAAAAAAATACCGGGTGGCCAGCGGAGGTTTTCCACCTGCCTATCCCGGTTTAACATGGACAAAAACGTCCATCACTCAGCGTTCACACACCATTGAAGGTCGTTCCCGGTAGTGTCTATACGACCGGGGCACAAAAAGAACCTCTGAAAACTCAGAGGGCCCTCCCTATGCTCGTGGGAATAGCCCAGCTAGTCCCGTCGTTATAGTAGCAAAGGCCCCATACCGTAAAACCCCGACCTTAGTCTAAACCTTGCCAGCCCCACCATCCCGATCCCACGACGACGAGCTATCGCGGTTTTCCCTACATAAATTGACCTGCGCCAAGCCTGACGGAGGGACGCAGTACAACTAAAGACGTATAGTTTAGGGACACGCGCCTATTTATAAATAAGTTTAAAAAAGGTCGCCCTATGTCCGATTCATCCCCTGACAATGCGCCAAACGGTTTTTCCCGCACGTTGCTGCCGGAAGCCTCCGGCGAAGTTAACGCTATCCCTCAGAACATTCGCTCCCTGATGAACTTTCTGCGCGCGTTCGTTCCTTTCAAGCAGATGGACGACGCCCCCCTGGCGACCCTGCTGGAAAAATCCAGTATCGAGTTTTTCCCGGCCAACGCCCCTATCATCGGACCGGAAGACGGCGCGCCGGAAAAATTCTATATCGTGAAGCAGGGATATATCGTCGGAGAGCGCGACAGCCACCGTCACGCCAATGAACACCCTACCTTCGACATTGGTCCCGGCTCCTGTTTTCCTGTGGCGGCGCTGCTTGGCGAGCGCCCAACCCGCACGTTGCATAAAGCGCAGGAAGACACTTTCTGCATCACCTGCAACAAAGAACACTTTTCCCGCATGCTGGCGATCTGCCCTGTATTCCGTGACTTCTGTCTGCGCGGAGTCAGCAGTCTGCTGGATCAGGTGAACCGCCAGATACAGGCGCAAGCGCAGTCGACCCTGGGCGAAGACTATTCCCTCAACACACCGCTAAGTCAGTTTATCGACCGCCAGGCGGTTCACTGCGAACCAACGCTGAGTATTCGCAAGGCGGTGAGAATCATGGATGAACGCGGCGTCGGCTCCATGGTGGTGACGGACGCCAACCGCAAACCTGTTGGCATATTTACCTTAAGAGATTTGCGTCGTTTTATCGCCGATCCTGGAGCGGACCTGGACGCGCCCATTTCCAGCTGCATGAACGCAGACCCAATATCCTTATCGCCGGACGCCACCGCCTTTGAAGCTGCGCTAATCATGGCGAAACACCACTTCGCTCATGTTCTGATTGCAGAGAATGACAAGCTGCTGGGCGTCGTTTCCGAGCGCGATCTGTTTTCCCTGCAGCGGGTAAACCTGGTGCACATCGCTCGAACTCTGGCCAACGCGCCGTCCGTAGACGCTCTGGCGGCGTTGCAGAGCGATGTGGCGCGTCTGGCGGAAACCATGATCGCCCACGGCGCCAGCGCCGAGCAGCTCAACCATATCGTGACGCTGTTGAATGACTACAGCACCCGTCAGGTGATCCGATTGATCATCAAAGAACAAGGCGACCCTGGCGTAGCGTTTAGCTGGATCACATTCGGCAGCGCCGGCAGACGCGAGCAAACCCTGTTGACGGACCAGGATAACGGCATCATCTTCGAGCTGGAGGATTCACGCCTGTGGGAGTCCGCCCGTCAGCGCCTATTACCCTTGGCCGCCCGTATCAACGCGGCTCTGGACCAGTGCGGCTTTACGCTCTGTAAGGGCAATATCATGGCCGGTAACCCCAAGCTGTGTCTGAGCGCGCAGGAATGGGAGCAGCGTTTCAATGGCTTTATCGACGCCGCCACGCCGCAGAACGTGCTCAACTCGTGCATTTTCTTCGATATGAGAACGCAATGGGGCGACGCCACGCTGGCCGCCGACATGTTTGCGCCCATTCGCCGCCGCATCCAACAACACACCTTATTTCAACGCATGCTGGCGACGGCGGCGTTGGAACACCGGCCTCCACTCGGGCTATTCAAAGGTTTCGTCACCCGCAAAGAACATGGCCAGGAGGGTGTGGACCTGAAAAAGCAGGGACTGACGCCCTTTGTCGACGCCGCCCGAGTCTTATCCCTCGCACACGGAGTGGAGGCCGCCAACACCATTTACCGTCTGCGCCAGCTCAGCGAAGCCAATGTCCTGGAAACCCGGGATGCGCGCGCCTGGGAAGAAGCATTCGACTTCATCCAACTGCTGCGCCTGCGCCATCACCTGCACTGCAAGCGGGAAGGCAAGGAACTGACCAACCTGGTGGCGCCCAACGCGCTCAACGACCTCGATCAGCGTATTCTGAAGGAAGCGTGCCGTCAGGCCCAACGACTACAAAGGAAGCTCGCCTGGAGTTATCAATTATGACCCTGGATCAATTAACGGACTTTTTTTCCATGGACGCCGACGTCAAGGCTCTCGCCCGTTGGTCGCCGCCTTCGCCGGGGCAAGCGCTCGAAGATATACGCTGGGTGGCTGCGGATGTGGAGACAACCGGCCTTAACATCAAAAAAGATGTGGTTATCGCTATCGGCGCGGTGGAAATCAATGATTTGAGCATCTGCCTGGAACAGTCATTCGAGCTGCTCATCGACGCAGACACGCATTTGGAAAGCGACAACATCCTGATCCACGGACTGTCGCAGCAAACCCTCAGTCAGGGCGCGCACCCCAAAGAGGCGATTCATTCCTTTCTCAGCTACGCCCACGGCGCCGCTCTGCTCGCCTTCCATGCTCCTTTCGACAAGGCCATGCTGGAAAAAGAAGCCCGTACGCATCTGGGCGTCAGCAGCCGCCTGCCATTCTATGACGTGGCGGAGTGGTTGAAAGCGTTATGCCCGGAAGCGCCCTCTCATTTACGCAGTCTGGATGACTGGTCTCACTATTTCGGCCTCTATAACGATCAACGTCATCATGCCGCCTGCGACGCCATGGCCGCCGCTGAACTGGCGTTAATCTGCCTGCAAAAAGCCCGTAGTCTAGGAGTGACGACCTGGAAAGGACTGCAGGATAAAATCGCCGCGCGGATGAAACTGGAAAAAATGCGCGCTCATTGACAAAAAGCGAACAGGAAACACAGCCCCAGCAGTGATACCATAACGCCCTTGCGCCGGATCGCGCCTGTTCGTCACCGCGCGCCGTCCGCAATCAGTGTCCGAAGCGTCTCTGGAGAGCCTACGCGCACTCTCCGGACACAACGGAAGCACACCGTTAAATACAGCGAGAATGAGTAAATTGAGTACCCCGAATTTTGTGATCGGCCAGCGTTGGATCAGTAACACTGAGCCCGAGCTAGGCCTCGGCATCATCACCGAAAACGATAATCGCAGAATCACCATCAGCTTTCCCGCCGCCACCGAGCAGCGCACCTATTCCGCCGCCAACGCGCCCTTGAGCCGCGTGCAGTATCAGGTAGGCGATAATGTCAGCGATAACGACGAGAAGAAATACACCGTAGCCGGAGTGATTGAACAACAAGGCTATCTGATCTATGAGGCGCTTGATGAAAAAGGCCGTAAAGTCGATTTGCCGGAGTTGGAGTTAAGCAGCTTCGTCCACTTCGTCAGTCCGAAAGATCGTCTGTTTTCCGGGCAGGTCGACAAACTCAGCAGCTATCTCCTGCGTCAGGAAACCCTCGGTTATCAGACCCGCCAACAGGCGACTCAGGGTTATGGTCTGATGGGCGCGCGGGTGCAACTTCTGCCCCACCAGATGTACATCGCCAACGAAGTGGCGCACCGTCACGCTCCCAGAGTGTTGTTGGCGGATGAAGTCGGCCTGGGTAAAACCATTGAAGCGGGCCTGATCCTGCATCATCAGTTGCTGAGCGGTCGCGCCCAGCGCGTGCTGATCGTAGTGCCGGAGAGCCTGCTGCACCAGTGGCTGGTGGAGATGCTGCGACGCTTCAATCTGCAGTTCAGCATCCTCGACAATGAGCGCTGCGAAGCGCTGACCGAGTCCGGCGAAGAGAACCCGTTTGAATGCTCCCAGTTGGTGCTCTGCAGCCTGAACTTTATCACTGACAACGATCAGTGGCGCGAACACGCTCTCAACGCCCAGTGGGACATGCTGGTCGTGGATGAAGCGCATCACCTTGAGTGGTCGCCCGAGCAGCAAAGCCCCGCCTACAGCCATATAGAAGCGCTGGCGCAAAAGGCCCCCGGTCTGTTGCTGCTGACCGCGACGCCGGAGCAGTTGGGTCTGGAAAGCCACTTCGCGCGCCTGCGTCTGCTGGACCCGGCCCGTTACCATGACCTGGAGCGCTTCCGCGAAGAAGAAAGCCAATATCAGCCCGTCAATGATCTGGTCAAAGAGCTGCTGGGAGAAAGCGGTCCGACGCGACTGCTGGATTCTCAGGACCTGCAGGCGAAACTGGCGGACTATCTGGGACAGGACGCCGTAGACAAGTTGCTTGCCGAGTTAAACCAATTCGCCGTCGACGCCGACGAGGACAGTCGGGAAGAAGCCCTGCATCGGGTCGAGCGCGCCGTGCGCAAGCTGTTAGACCAACATGGCGTTGGCCGCGTGCTGTTCCGCAACACCCGCTCCGCCATCAAGGGATTCCCACAGCGCATTCTGCACTTACATCCACTACCCCAGCCGGAAGAACTGGCCACGCTGTCCGCCTCCGCCAGTCTGGAGCAGCGACTGCATCCTGAACGCTTGTTGGGCGCCGAATGGGTTAAAACCGATTCTCGTGTGGAGTGGCTGGCTCAGTGGCTGAAACAGAATCGTCAGGAAAAAGTATTGGTCATCTGCGCTCACGCGGAGACCGCCCTGGACTTGGAAGACTTCCTGCGTCTACGCGGGGGCTACCGCACCGCAGTATTCCATGAAGGATTGTCTCTGCTGGAGCGTGATCGCGCCGGCGCTTATTTCGCGGACGATGAATACGGCGCTCAGGCGCTGATCTGTTCAGAAATCGGCAGTGAAGGACGCAACTTCCAGTTCGCCAGACACTTGGTGCTATTCGACTTGCCGCAAAATCCGGACTTACTGGAACAGCGTATTGGTCGACTGGACCGTATCGGGCAGCGCCATGACGTGAATATTCACGTTCCATTCTTCGAAAACTCCGCTCAGGAACGCCTGCTGCGTTGGCACAACGAGGGCATCAACGCTTTCAGTCGCCCCTGCCCCGCTGGCGCGGCGATATACCAGCGCTTTGCCGTGCGCCTGGAAAGCGAGCTGGAGCAGACAGATGACCGGGATGAATTCAATCAATTGATCGCAGACACGCATCAGTTCACGGAAGAAACGCTGCAGGCGTTGCAACAGGGGCGCGACCCACTGCTGGAGCTTAACTCCTGCGACCCGCTGAAAGCGAATGACCTGGTTGAGCAGATTGTAGAAGACGAGCGCCGCAAAGAGCTAGAAGACTACATCGAGCGTGTATTCAGCCAATATGGCGTGGATCAGGAGCAACATAGCGAACGCGCCTATATCTTCCGCCCCGGCGATCATATGCAGTGCAGTCACTTCCCCGGGCTGCCGGAAGACGGCGTCACCGCCACTTTCCATCGCGATCTGGCGTTAAGCCGCGACGATATGCAGTTCCTTACCTGGGAGCACCCAATCGTAACTGGCGCCCTGGATATGATCCTTTGCGGCGAGTTCGGCAACACCGGGCTGTGCACCATCAAACTGCCGCCGTTGCAACCCGGCGCATTGATGGTGGAGACCATTTTCCGCCTCAACTGCCCAGCCCCCAAGGCGTTACAGCTTTACCGCTTCCTGCCGAAAGAGCCGGTGCGTCTGCTGATCGACAGCAGCGGCAAAGAGCTGGGCCAAATCCTGACCGCCGCCCATTTGCAACAGCTGGGGGAAAATGTGCCCAAGCGCACCGCTCAGGATCTGGTGCGTCACGCCCGTGCGCAAATTGAACCACTTATCACCAAAGCGGAAAAAACCGCCGCAGCGCAAAAAAGCGAGTTGGTGGAGCGTTCTATCGCCACGATGCTGGAATCCCAGCAGACGGAAATCGAGCGTTTGAAAGCGCTGGCGGAGGTGAATCCGAATATCCGTCAGGATGAGATTGATTTCCTCATTCAGCAAACGGAAACTCTGGAGAAATACTTGAAGGGAGCGCAGCTGACGCTGGACGCCGTGCGCGTAGTGATCGCCACCTAAGGCGTCAATTCGCAGGAATGCGCACCCGGCTGCCGGATCGCTCCGCAGCCGGGCTCTTACAATTTACATATCGTCCCAAGCGCTCTTCAGCACTTCCAAGACTTCCTCAAAATCCGCTTCCGCCGGATTGAAGATAATAGACCCGTCATCCATCGCTACATCCGCGATTTTCGGCAGCAGGTCCAGACTGACCTTACCGGTTTCTTTCAGTGTGCGCGGCAGCTTGCAGCGTTCGAACAGCTCATCGCGCAACTCTCTAATCGCGGCTACGGCCCGTCTCGCCCGTTGTTCCGGCGGCGTATTGGCGTACACTCGCGCTCCCGCCAATGGCAGCAACAACTCCGCCAATGGCTCGCGAATTTTGCCTTTACGCAGGTTGTATTCCAGCACATAAGGCAGGAACAGACTCATGCACATTCCATGAGGCAAATGGCAAATAACTCCCAGAGCATGTCCCAACGCATGCACCAACCCCACCATGGAGTTGGAGAAAGCGATGCCCGCCATAGTTGAAGCTTGCGCCAACTCCAGACGCCCTTGCGGATCTTTCGGGTTGTCCATCACTTCCAGCAAGTGCTCGCTGATTTTCTTGACGGCGGAAAAGGCGTAGGCGTCGCTTAGCGGGTTCTTGGCCATGCAAGTATACGCTTCAACAGCATGAGTAAGCGCATCCATCGCCGTGGCGGCGGTAATATGCGCTGGCAATGTCAGCGTCATACGCGGATCGATAATCGCTGCATTGGGCAGCAGAAAGGGGGAGCCGAACGGCAGCTTAACGCCTTTTTTCCGATCAGCGATCACCGCCACCGAAGTGACTTCCGAGCCCGTCCCCGCCGTGGTGGGTATGACGAAAAAGGGTTTGAGCGGACGCTTCAGCATGCCGGCGCCAGAGTACTTGGCCAGATTGTCGCCCCCTTCGGAAACCAGAATGTTGATGGCTTTCGCAGTGTCGATCACCGATCCGCCGCCCACAGCGATTATAGAGTCAGCCCCCTGCTCGCGATACACGGCGGCGATACTGCGCACCACCTCGGTCGACGAGTCCGGCGGCACATCGTCAAAAATGGACGCCATTTCTACACCGCCCTCACTGCAAGCGGTAATCACATAATCCGACAGCCCCGCGCCACGCACGCCTTTGTCGGTAATCATCAACGGATTCGATACGCCCAATGCGCTGAGCTCAAAAGGAATATGCTCCAGCGCAGCTTCGCCTGCGATCACTTTGACCGGGCAAAAAAATTCGTAATACCCTTTGCTCATGCTGCTTTCCTCTGCTCAGACAAAAAATTGGTCGCCACACGCAGATATATCCGCGCGCCCTGAATGAGTTTCTCAGGGAGTGTAATAGACGGATACTCTTTGATCGCCATCTCCGCCAACAGTTTCGGCAAGATAAAGGCTTCGAGACGGTTCAAGGCCCGCACCATACGCACCGCGCTGGAAATATCGCCATCCACCACCATACGGTCATTGGCGAACGCTGTCGCCGTGCTTTCCTGAAATGAGAGCATGCGGAAGGCGTGTTCTATGTGTTTGATATAGATGGTTAAGTCCGCTTCGCTTTCGGAGGCTGACAAGTATGTGAAGGAGCCGTCAGCCGCTTTCCGCAACATCAGCCCCGGTCCCGAGGGCAGCACTTTCATGGCGAAAGTGAAGTTTTCCGGAAAAGCCGACAACTCCCGCTGAATTTCATTATCTTCCTGGGAGATCGCCTGTAATGCGCGGCCGACCACCTGCATCATGGTCGCCACATACAGCCGTTTGGCGCGGCTGACCGCCTGACTCTTGAGTCGCTGAATTCTCACGCTCCACCCACCCTGAGTTGTTGTTATACCGCTGCTTGTCTACGCGTATCGCTACAACCGGATGAAACTGCATTTTCCGGACACGTCATAACGTAACAAACAAGTTAGAGCTTTTACTCTAGACAGAAAGCCTGTTTCCGTCAATAGAAGGCTGTGAAGCACTGCGGAAACGACCTAAAGCCCTTCACAATGTGTGCGCCAGTAGGCTTCTGTCGCGTCATCCAGCAGAAAGAAATGCTCTATGCGAATATCCCTGACCGTAATATCCAAGGGCGCGCCAAAGCTGGAAATCGAGCTGAACATTCTCAGCTTCACGCCATCAAGATTGATATTGACGTTGATAACAAGACTATCCAGACTCTCCAGATTGCGCCTTTTCCAGTCGGAAGGAATGCCTTCGATGCTCAACAACTCCTCAACAAACGCTTCATCCTCCGCAGATCCGGCCTCCAGCGTATGCTCACGCCAGACACGTTGCAGCATATGGCAGGCCAGTAATTCCCAGTCATCAACAAAAGACCGTAACCCATCCCGCGCCAGGAAGACCTTCATGAAGTTCGGCGTTTCGCTAATCGCCATCCCCGCCGCCATAAGCCGTTGCATCAAAAATAGCTGGGCGGCGTTCGCCTGAATCAGATTGTAATGCCGATCCAGCACTATGGCGGGGTAAGGCATATGGGAACACATCAACTGCTCCAAGGCCTTGCGCACCGGAGCCATCGACGCCGCGTCCAAGCGCCTCTCGCCAAACACCTGACTGTACCCGGCCAGCGTTAAAAGACTGTTAGTGGTCGCCATGTCCACTCCCAATATCCGCCCCATATGCAGCACCATTTCCCTACTGGGCTTAGATCGTCCCGTTTCCATAAAGCTGATATGCCGCGCAGAGACCTCCGCTTCCAGAGAAAGCTCAAGCTGGCTGAGCCGGCGAGCTTCTCTCAGTTCCCGTAACTTCGCGCCAAATGCGCTCATAACTATTACTCCCAACGCTGATTTCAAGGAGGCTGCGCTCCCGCCCGCCTCAATTTGGCCAATATGCCCGTCAGACGCAACTATGCGCCATTACCTCTGAGGTAATTGTTTGGCGTTAGCCCCCGCTTCAAAAATAGATCCGCAGACACATCAATCAGGAGAAGATTTATGACCCAAGTAAAAAATCGCCAACTGTTGGCTAAAACACTTTATGTCAATGCAGGCCTTTCGCTGCTTCTGGCGATCGATCTGATACTGTTCCCATCCTGGTTCGCAGCCAAGGTCGGCGGGCTGGCGACGGAGATTTACATAGGATTAGGAATAGCGCTGGCGATGTGGGCGGTGGATGTTTTTCTCGTAGCGCGCTCTTCCGCATGGCAGGATAAATTCTCAAAGTGGATCGTTTACCTCGACTGGGCCTGGGTTCTGGCCAGCGCACTGGTTGTCGCGTTATTCGGCGGCAGATTTTCAGAAATTGGATTGTTTCTGATCGTCGCCATCGCATTAGCGGTGAGCGTGCTCGCGTTGCTGGAGCAGTCAGCAATAGGCAAAAACGAAACTGTAGGGAGTGTTGGAGTCTGACGTAAGCTCAGCAAACAGAACGCAGAAAAACAAAAGGCGCAGCCTCCCAGCCGCGCCTTTCGAATTTCCCTATTTTCCATGACCGCTTCCTGCGGTGAAGACATCATCCTTGTTGCATCCTTGCTTCCCAATCCCTGGGAGTTCGCTTTCGTCTCCTTACGGTTCCCATATTACGGATTCCCGATGGGTCACAAAATAAGTCTTCTCTGCTTGGTTTGTGAGATATTCGCCCATGTGTCGTAAGACAACGCCGTTTTTTCTATATTGCGCCCTTAAAACGCAAGAAGGCGCAGCATTCCTTGCTGCGCCTTGAGATTTGAACGCTTCCCTTGCCGATTCCTATGGCTGTTCATCGTCCTTGTCGCTTCCTTTCCTCGCATCCTTACGTCCGTCTGTGCATCTTGCGGGTTAAATATTAGTAATCTTGGGAGGTGAAAAAAACAATATATCTCTGCTATACGTGTAGGAGATATCTCACAAGACTGAAAGCTCTCCCTCAGCGAGTCTCAAGCACTTTTGTGCAGGCGGCTTTCGGTTCGGGATTGCTCAATTCCAGGCACATACGTTTACAACGGACACTGGTCGCGACCGCCGGCTCGCTTTCGCAGTCAAAGGTCACCGCCACAGCGGAGCCGACAACTTCCCCCACTCTGTGTTGGTCACCTTCAAAAAAAAGGGCTCCGGCGCCAGATACATCAATAATCGCCCACTGCTGCGGCTTGTCTATCGCCAACACTGTCGCATAGCCGGAAGAAAACTCTCCGGCGTAATAAAACTGGGGAGATATAGCCCATTCGCCCTTACTGTTGATATATCCCCATAACGTATCCGAGCGTGCTGGAGCCAGACCATCGGAAAAACGGCCCGCAACCTGAATCTTGCGCGGCACGGAAGCCACGCGTAAGCCCTGCTCATTTATAATCCAGCCAGGCTCAGTAATGTCCTCAGTCTCCGTTTCCACATAGGCTAAACCTTCACTGAAACTGGTGATGCGGGAAAACTGAGGGGCTAATAGCAAGCGATCTTCATCCAGGTTGAAAAATCCCCATTTACCGTTGTAGTTGACGGCGACTATCGCGCTATGCGGAGTGATTTCTATACGGTCATACACCAGCGGAATAACGATCTCACCGCTATGGTTTATGGCTCCACAACCCAAGCGCCCCATCTGTCCAACCAGACATACCTGCGCATAGGCGCCGATAAAGCCGTCAACACAGCGATCAAACCAACGATCTCCGACTGGCAGCCCCTCCAGGGAACGATATCGGCAGCGACCTTCACGCAGCTCTTGCTCATACCCCATATCGAACTGAATCTTATCGTCGCAACGAGGCGCGCTATCTTTAATTTCGCACTGCAAAGTGGAAACATCCACGACAGACGGCGCCGCCCATACCCGAGAGCATAAGCTGATCGCCAGCAGGACGACCAGAGCGCAACAGGATAAGCCCCTCTTCAGCATGATCACACGCTCGCCAATGATAAATTTACCCGACGATTGCCTTTGCCTTTATTTTCAATTTTCCCTATCAAAACAGGGCCAATTTCAGCGGTGTTCTTTACATGAGTGCCGCCGCAAGGTTGCAAGTCGACGCCATCCACGCTCACCAACCTTACTTTGCCTGCGCCCTTTGGCGGCTGCACGGACAAGGTTCTGACCAGCTCTGGCTGAGCGTCCAACTCCTCATCGGTAATCCAACGATAACTGACAGGATGTCCCGCAGCGACCAAAGCGTTTATTCGGCTTTCCAAACCGTCCTTGTCAGGGGAATAGTCCAGATAGAAGTCCAGGCGACCTTTGTCCACAGATATATTGCCGCCAGTTACAGGCGCTTCGATCAAGGAACACAGCAAGTGCAGGCAGGTATGCATCCGCATGTGCGCATAGCGACGCTCCCAATCAATCCGCAACGCCAGCTCCATTCCCTCCTCCAAGCCTTCCGATCTATCCAGTATATGCAAAATCCCCTCGCCATCTGGATCTTTACGGGTGTCTGTTACTTTCCAGACGCGAGCACTCTGATTTTCAAATTCCCCTGTATCGCCGGGTTGCCCTCCTCCCAACGGATAAAATATCGTTCGGTCTAGTAGAACTGAGTTTTCCTTGATTGCAACTACCTTGGCGATACACTCTTTGGCGTATGCGTCTTCTCTGAACAGCTCCTGCGTCATCATTTTCACCCTGCGCTACCTATATGCTTTTTTGCTTCTTCTGCGTCCCAAGCCGCGACTTTACATAAAACAAGTCAGACGGACTTATCTTGCACCAGCACCCAAGGCGCCACAACAACCGCCCACAGTTCATAGCTTTCATCATGCCAGCGCTGCGCGGTCTCAGCCATGACGCCCCCCAGCTCGCCGGATTTAATCCAGGCTTCCACTTTTTGTTTGTCATCCTGCGCCACCGCTGCAGCCGTTTCTATCAGATCAAGCTCTGCGGACACCAATACGACCTGGCCCTTTGCATAAAAACGCTCCAACTCACGCCAATTAATTCTCGCTGTATCAGACACCAGCTTAGCGCGCAGCTCATCAGCCGGAGACAAGGGTTCACCAGCGCTATTAATCTCTGTCATCAATCATTCTCTAATCAGTTAACTTTCAGAATGTCAGGCTCGCCGACATTATCAGAAATGCATCAGGCAATATCCACTCTTTAGGCGCAGGCATGCTTTGGGACTGGACAGAAGTATAGGGGTATCATCCAATCACGCAGGAATATCAGCAGGGTATAAGAACTAAGAGATATCGTGAAGAAAATGGAGGGGAAATTTAGGAAAGGTTAAGGTGAGGCATATCAGAAGTGTTGAGCAAAAGCAGTGTAAGTTAACGCCACTCCCCGGCAAGCTGCCGGGTGTGGCGTTTCTGCGCAGCGCGTTTAGCGCCAGGGCTCTTTTCGTGGGTTCCCCCTTTTCGCATCAAGGGATTGATTGCATGGGGATTTCTTGCTTTTACAATAGCCTTGCGGCCAGTTTTTTTACTCATGATTGCATTCTCCAAATAACCCAAATTGGGTTTACAGTTTTCGCTTATCCTTTGATACAGATAAGCTGTTTAAGTTCATGAACCACTTCAACCAAGTCCGATTGATTCTTCATGACTTCATCAATGTCCTTATATGCGGAGGGTATTTCATCCAAAACCCCCTTGTCCTTTCTGCATTCAACGCCCGCCGTCTGTTTTTCAAGGTCTTCCCGAGTGAAACGCTGACGCGCCTGCATACGACTCATTTTGCGGCCTGCGCCATGGGAGCAAGAGCAGAAAGACTCAGGATTACCCTTGCCTCTCACAATAAAGGATCTAGCCCCCATACTTCCCGGTATAATGCCTAGCTGACCTTCTCTGGCGCTGATCGCCCCTTTACGGGTGACGTAAACGTCCGCCCCATAATGCCGCTCTTTTTGCACGTAATTGTGGTGACAATTAATCGCCTCACAGGTGGTTGTAAAAGGCGGCAAAAACGGCTGCATGGCTCTTAACGTCAAACCAAGCATCTCCTCTCTATTCACTCTTGCGTATTCCTGAGCCCAGTCTACAGCGTCCAGGTAGTCCGCAAAGTGTGGACTGCCTTCTTCAAAGTAGGCCAAATCCCGGTCTGGCAAATTGGCGATATGCCGAGACATATCTTTACGGGCCCGCTCGATAAAGTAGCGTCCAATCACGTTGCCGATACCGCGACTGCCGGAGTGCAACATCACCCAAACATCTTGGCTTTGGTCAACGCACACTTCTATAAAATGATTGCCGCCACCCAACGTTCCTAGCTGTCGCACCCATGTCTGTTGCGCCCGCGGCAACATTTTGCTCAGTTTCGGGTGCTGCTCAAGCAGCCTGTCCGCCCCTGGAGCCAGGTTTTTGCAAGCTGCAAACCTGGATGAAACAGAGGAATGCGCGCGCTGTCCAACAGGCACTGCGCGCTCAATGGCAGAGCGCACCCGACTCAAGTCGTCCGGTAGTTGCGACGCCTTCAGCGATAACCTGACGGCATTCATGCCACAACCAATGTCTACTCCCACAGCGGACGGAATAATCGCGCTACGGGTCGGAATCACGGAGCCGACGGTTGCGCCAATGCCGACATGCACATCCGGCATCGCTGCAATGTGAGAATGAATGATTGGCAGACGCGCCAAGTTCTTCAATTGGGACATAGCTTGATACTCCACCTCTGCAGTGAAAATCTTCACCGGAGCGGAGCCTGCGTCCCCAGATTTATTTAACTCAATAAAAACAGGCATAAATTTCCTGCGCCGACACTAACTGCATACGGGTCGACGTCCTTCTACGGCCTTACTTGCCCGCGCCAACGCGCCAACAAGAAGGCCCTCTTCATGGAAATGAGCCAAAACGAGAGGGGTTAAAACGCAAAAACCCCGATCAACGTCAGTCGACCGGGGTTTTCGTGTGAAGGGTCCCGGCTCGAAAGGCTCTATTTATTCGCCTTTCAAGCCAACGCACTTGAAAGGCTTCTAGTCTGATTTTTTGCTCTGACTGATCAACACTTTCAAATGCCTCCTTAAATTCTGGTTTCTAGATGGCTTTCTACTATTCACACATAAAACGGTGACTCTTGCTTCCAGCGAAAGCCGCCTAACTGGAAACTGAGCGCGGCATGATACGGCATGGCGCTCCCCCAAGCAACAGCAAAGTTAACCAGGGAAAGCTCTATGATGAATACCTTATCCATCTATGCAAAACTCAGATTAGTACTTTATGAAATACAGTGTCCGACAAGAAAAAAGAGGATGTCCACATGTTCGACTTCACAGACATAGCCCACTGGGCGCAATTGCTATCAGTGCTGGGGATTGCTTTTTCAGCTTACTTTTTACTGCTGTTTATGTTGGAGCAATGGACCATTAGAAAGGGAAGACTCAAGCCTCTGAAAGACACCGACTGGGATGACATTCGCCAATTGCGAGACCGGGGCCAACTATATTGGGCAATACGCCGTTTGCGTCAACTTAAGCGAAAAGCTGGCGTTCGGCTAACCTACGAGGATGCCTGGAAAGCACTGAATGAGCTGTAGTCAGTTCACCTTCCTCTTTTTCTTCCTCAGTTCTCGTACTTCTGTCACAAACTGACGTTAAATGTCACCTTGCACCCAGCGATCTCTCCAAGCTACATGATAACTATTTGTTTTAATTAAAAAAACAATATTGGCACGCAAATAGCTTATTAGATGACAAGGATTTTTCTGGAGCGCATTAGATGGCTAAATCAACAAAAGTTATCCACATCAGCAATACCCGACCCTCGTCGGCGCTGAATGCGCTCAACCGTATTACCGGCCTGGACTGGGGTAGAATGCCCAAATCGCTGGTAAACGATATTGCGGAAGCCGCGCAACAGGAATGTGATGAGGAGCCCCATCAGGCGCAACCCAGCCTCATGAATACCATGAAAGCCGGGTAGCAAATCAGGAATGTCTTAAGGAAATATCAGGCGGAGCGTTGATTGGTCGCCGCCTGTTCGCTGGCGTGGCGCTGTACGTAGAGTTCTTCCACCGCAAAGGTTTCACCGTCCCGGGTTCCACCACAGCAGGCTTTCATATAAGCGATCTCGCCCTGCACTTCCAACGTCACACAACCGGAAAGCATGGTTGACGTGCCTGTGCTCAGTTTCGCCTCATCGACCATTACCGCAAACTCACCACGATCGTCGCGATACATGATCCACAAAGAGACCGGCTGCTCTGGCGGCGTCAAGAAGCGCAACCATACGGCTGCGTTAAACGTTTTCTTTACTTTGGGAGCCCGCTTTGGCGTTGGCGCTTCTACTTTAGCGCTCTTGCGCAACATGCGCACAAAATCAAGCCGCGAGCCTTTGTCCAGCGATCTGCTTTGTTTTGACGGATCCACGTACTCTGTACGGGGCACGTCCGCCAAAACCTTCAACTTCAATAATTTGCTTGGCATCGCCGAAGACATTCCCACCTCCTGTTCATCATTGCTCTACTTTAATCATTCAGCCATCGACAAAGAGTGAGCATTCTCCCCCGCAACCTGCCCATCAGCGCACACTTTTACCAAACAAAACATGCCGCAACAGAACGTTACAACCCTGTGTTATACTGCTTCTCCATTTTTGGAGAAATAACCATGTTGAAGGTAAATGAGTATTTTAACGGCAGAGTAAAATCCATCGCTTTCCAAACAGCGACCCTGCCGGCGACGGTCGGCGTCATGATTCCTGGAGACTATGAATTTTCCACCAGTCAACATGAAACGATGACCGTTGTAAGCGGAGCCTTGAGCGTCAAGCTGCCCGAAAGCGAGAGCTGGACGCGATTCAATGCGGGAGACCGGTTTGAGATTCCGGCAAACGCCACATTTAATCTGAAGGTTGCAGTTGACACCGCCTATCTGTGCACTTACGGGTAAAAGCGTATATACAGTAGCCGCCCAATACGCCCTAGGACACCCTTTTTTTCATTTTGAAACAAGTCGTTAGCCAAGCTGGCAACATAGCAAAAATGAACTAGGGTTGAAATCGTCCATATGGCCGCCATCTAATAAAGTTAATATTCAAACCAACCAATTCGGGACAAGACAAAATGCATGAATCTCAATCCCCCGAGATGACTATGGACGTCAATAATCTGTATCTGGAAGAAGTGATCACAGATCAGAAAATCGGCGCTATCAGACGCCTGACGCCAGTGGACGCCAACGGCGCTCAAGATGAATCACGCAGAGTACTGTACTACGGCCAGACTCAAATGATGACCCCGGCCGGCGCTCTGCCGCTGAACTTCGAGTTGGAGGCGGACTCATTAGAACAAGCCGTGAAAATGTTCTCCGAAGCAGCGAACAAAGCCATGCATCAGACCATTGAAGAACTGAAAGAGATGCGCAGACAAGCGGCCTCTTCCATCGTTGTTCCCGGCCAGGAAGGAATGGGCGGCATGCCTGGCGGCGGAAAGATCCAGCTGCGCTAAGCCGCACTTTCAGACTTTATCCCATAAAAAAAGCGCCCGCAGGCGCTTTTTATTTGCTTAACGATCAGTGGCCAGCCACTGGCGACACTGCGCCTCTGGGCACTCGGATATCCTCCACCAGCTCCTGAATATGAGCAGGCGGTTCCGCTGTCATCTTCGCGACAACTGTGGAGACAACGAAGTTGAAGACCATACCCAGCGTACCGATGCCTTCTGGCGAAATACCGAACCACCAGTGCTCAGGCGTATTTGCAGCAGGATTCACGAACTTGAAGTAGACGATATAGCTGAAGGTGAATATCAAGCCTGTCAGCATACCTGCAATCGCGCCTTCTTTGTTCATACGCTTATAGAAGATCCCCATGATAATCGCCGGGAAGAAGGACGCCGCCGCCAAGCCGAAGGCAAACGCCACCACCTGCGCAACGAATCCCGGCGGATTAATGCCGAAATAGCCCGCTATAGCAATGGCCGCCGCCGCCGCGATACGCGCCGCCAACAACTCCTGCTTCTCAGAAATATTCGGCATGAGGTTGCTCTTTAGCAGGTCATGAGAGATCGAAGTGGAGATAACCAACAGAAGTCCCGCCGCAGTAGACAACGCAGCCGCCAAACCACCAGCCGCAATCAAAGCCACCACCCAACCAGGCAATTGCGCAATTTCCGGGTTCGCCAGCACCATGATATCGCGGTCGACATATAGCTCATTAGCGCTTTCTGTCGGAGCGTTGGTCAGCGCACGCTCACCGCTGGCTCCGCGCTGATCAGCTGCGAAATCCGGTTTACCCGCAAAGGGCGCGCCGGCAGAGTATTGAATCTTGCCGTCGCCGTTCTTGTCTTGCCAAGCCAGCAAGCCAGCGTTCTCCCAGTTTTGGAACCAGCCCGGCAACTGCTGATATTCAGCGTTATTGACGGTCTGCACCAAATTCAGCCTGGCGAATGACGCAACCGCCGGCGCAGTGGTGTACAGAATGGCGATAAACAGCAACGCCCATCCCGCTGACAAGCGCGCGTCGCTGACTTTAGGTACAGTGAAGAAACGCACGATAACGTGCGGCAGCCCTGCTGTTCCCACCATCAAAGCCAGAGTGATTGCGAACGTATCGATAGTGGACTTGGACCCGCTGGTGTATTCCGCAAACCCTAGATCAATCGAAATCTGGTTCAGCTTGTCCAACAGATAGGTGTCCGTTCCCTGCACGGTATCTCCGAATCCAATCTGAGGAATGGGATTGCCAGTCACCAGTATGGAAATGAAGATGGCCGGGATCATATACGCAAGAATCATGACGCAGTATTGCGCCACCTGGGTGTAGGTGATGCCTTTCATGCCGCCGAGCACTGCATAGATAAACACGATGCCCATGCCGATCATGACGCCAAGATTGATATCCACTTCGAGATAACGGGAGAACACAATGCCTACGCCGCGCATTTGGCCAGCGACATAAGTAAAGGAGATAAAGATAACGCAGACGACCGCCACCATCCTCGCCGCTTGAGAGTAGTAACGCTCTCCCACGAACTCAGGTACGGTGAACTTGCCAAACTTGCGCAGATAGGGCGCAAGACACATCGCCAGCAGCACGTAACCGCCGGTCCATCCCATCAGATAAACCGAACCGTCCCGGCCGACGAACGAAATGATGCCCGCCATTGAAATGAATGAAGCCGCCGACATCCAGTCGGCGCCAGTGGCCATGCCGTTCGCAATAGGGTGCACGCCTTTGCTGGCGACATAATACTCACTGGTAGAACCGGCTCTTGACCAGATTGCTATCCCGATATAGAGAGCAAAGGTCGCGCCGACGACAATATAAACTAAAACCTGGGTATCCATTTAGGCCTCCTACTACGTTTATTCTTCGTGTACGTCATGTTTGCGGTCCAGCTTGTTCATACGCCAGACATACACAAATATCAGTACAACAAAGGTGTAGATGGAGCCCTGCTGGGCGAACCAGAAACCCAAGGGGAAACCACCTATTTTGATGGTGTCCAGGGCATCCACGAAGAGAATGCCGCAACCATAGGAAACGACGAACCAGATCGTCAAAAGTATAAACAGTAGTTTCAGGTTGGCGCGCCAATAAGCGGCCTTGGCCGAAGCTTTTTCACTCGACATACCGACTCCTCCGCGTTGTTATTTTTATCGGTGTCATCAAGATAACACCGCCGCCGCGAGAGAAAATCTAGACCTTGGTATAAGTATTTTTGCCTATAAATTTCAGGATGTTACGTATAAAGGTCAAAAACTCTTCTGCTCAAAGTCTGCGCAATTAGACATAGGTATAAACCGAAACAAACACCCTTGCACATATGAAAAATAACTACACGGACAACAAAGCGGCCCAATATATTTGAATAAGTAAATTAAAGAACAAGAGAAAGGAAAACTTAGAAATATCCCCCTCGCCCGCTTATCATTGAAATTCGAGTTTTATAATTCCCGCAACCAAGATAAGTCCGCTGATGATTAACGGTTTTTTGCTTTTTACAGTTTCCATTGCTTATATCGGCTTGCTGTTCGCCATCGCCTATGTGGGAGATCAAAGCCCAAGGATGTATGTGAACGAACGCACCCGGGTGGCGGTGTATAGCCTTTCATTGGCGGTTTATTGCACCTCATGGACGTTTTTTGGCGCAGTGGGGTCTGCAGCTGCGACAGGGCTTGGATATCTTCCCATCTACATCGGCCCCATGTTGGTTTTCATTTTTGGAGCGCCGCTTTTATCACGCATTATTCGCATCAGTAAACGGCACAACACCACCTCCATCGCCGATTTTATCGCCACACGTTACGGCAAGTCGCAGACTCTGGCCGTTATGGTCAGCATCATCGCCATTGTCGGCATTCTTCCTTACATTGCACTGCAGCTTAAAGCGGTATCTACCGGCTACAACGTGCTCACAGAAGGCGCGTTGCAGCCCAACCGGGAAGCGCTGCCGCTGTTTCAGGACACTGCGTTGTATATCGCCGGAGTGATGGGTCTGTTCACAATTTTGTTCGGCACCCGCCATATCGATGCGACTGAGCATCACCGGGGCATGATTCAGGCGATCGCATTTGAGTCCATCATCAAGTTCATCGCTTTTATCGCCGTCGGTATTCTGGTGTGTTTTGTGATGTTCGATGGGCTGGGAGATCTGGTTCAGCGACTACAGCAGTCGAAACAGGACGGCGCGTTCAGCTTTGGCGCGATTTCACCCACTAACTTTCTGGTGCAAACCCTACTGGCGGCGTTCGCGATCATCTGCTTGCCGCGCCAGTTTCACGTTACGGTAGTGGAAAACTATGAGCCTCGCGATATTTACACGGCGCGCTGGGCGCTGCCGTTGTATTTATTTTTCCTGATACTTTTTGTGATTCCTATCGCCGCAGCGGGTATTCTGACCTACCCCAACGGCACCGTCGATCCAGATATCTTCGTGCTCAGCTTGCCCGTGGTGGCGGGCCATGAATGGTTGGCGGTGCTGTCGTTCATCGGCGGAGGCTCCGCCGCCACCAGTATGGTGATTGTATCCACCGTCACGCTCAGCACCATGTTCTGTAACGAAATCATTGTGCCGTTATTGCTGCGAATCCAGGCCCTGGATCTGTCCCGCAAAAAGAACGTGCATTTCTGGCTGTTAAACATTCGTCGCGCCACGATTTTAGTCACGCTGCTGGCGGCTTTCGGCTACTACCGCATGATGGGCAGCCACTTCTCTCTGGCGTCTATCGGACTACTGTCTTTCGTTGCAGTAGCGCAGTTCGCCCCAGCATTGATTGGAGGTATTGTCTGGCGCCACGGCAACCGCCAGGGCGCCATTGTGGGACTGATCTTCGGCTTCGCCACCTGGATCTACACGTTGCTGATTCCCTCTTTAATCAGCGTCAATCAAATCGATTCCGCCTTGATCAGCGCCGGCCTGTTCAGCATGGAGTGGACTCGCCCCACCGCTCTGTTCGGATTCGAAGGCATGGACACCATTACCCATGGCGCCCTCTGGAGCGTGGGCATAAACCTGTTTCTTTATATCACCGTCTCCCTGGCGACCACACAACGGGTCATTGAGAAAATCCAGGTAGCTTCGTTTTTCGACAGCGCCCAAGACGCCGGCGCCAGCCCTACCACCTGGTTAAGCGAGGCCACCATAGAGGATATTGGAGCCTTGTCGGAACGCTTTCTCGGCGAAGAACGCACGCGCGAAGCAATGCGCGACTTTTCCCGCCGCAACCGGGTCAAACTCTACCCCTCCAAGCCCGCCAGCGTGGAACTGATCAAGCACATCGAAAAGCATCTGGCCAGCGCCATCGGCTCCTCCACCGCACGAGTGGTGCTGAACTCCGCCTTGAAGGGACAGGAGATGCAGATTGAAGATGTAGTGAGCATCGTCGACGAAGCGTCACAGGTCATCAAGTTCAACCGGGAACTTTTGCAGGCTGCGATTGAAAACATGAACCTGGGCGTGTCAGTCGCGGACAAGTCGCTCAATCTAGTAGCCTGGAACAGCCGCTATGTTGAGATCTTTAACTACCCCAAAGGCTTCATGCGCGTCGGCCGTCCCGTGGCGGATCTGCTGCGTTACAACCTGTTGATGAACCATGTTCCCGCCCGGCGAGCGCAAAAGATTGTAGAGCGTCGCCTGCAGATGATGGCGGAAGGCCGCCCCCATGAATACGAGCGCACGCGACCGGACGGTACGGTAATTCTGATCCAGGGCAGCCCCATGCCGGATGGCGGTTTCGTCACCACCTTCTCCGATATCACCGGTATGCGCCGCACCGAGTTAGCGTTAAAAGAAACCAACACTTATCTGGAGCAACGGGTTAAAGAACGTACTGAGGAGCTATCCAAGCTCAACAAACAGTTGGTGAAAGCGAAATCCGTGGCGGAAAACGCCAACCTGAGTAAAACCCGGTTCCTGGCGTCGGCGAGTCATGACCTGTTGCAGCCGCTCAACGCTGCGCGCCTGTTCTCCTCCGCGCTCTCCAACAAAGTGAAAAACAATGAGGAATACAGCGAGCTGGTGAGCCATATCGACAGCTCTCTCAACGCTGCGGAAGAGATTCTCAGCACCTTGCTCGACATCAGCAAACTGGACGCCGGAGCCCTGGAACCGCACTTCACCACCTTCAGTATCAACGAGTTGTTACGCCATCTGAACACAGAGTTTACGGTCATCGCGGCGGAGAACGGCCTCACTATGCGTACGCTGCCCAGCAACTGTTACGTTTATTCCGACCACCAATTATTGCGCCGGGTGATTCAGAACTTCCTGACCAACGCGATTCGCTACACCCGCCAGGGACGCATTGTGCTCGGCTGTCGCCGCCTCAAGGATCATGTGCGCATTGAAGTCTGGGATACTGGTCCCGGCATTCCGAAAGACCAGCTGGAGTCTATCTTTGAGGAGTTCAAGCGCCTCAATCACGGACAGACGGAAAAGAAAGGCCTTGGTCTGGGTCTGGCGATCGTCGACCGGATCTGCCGCATGCTGAATTATCCGGTGGAGGTGCAATCCTGGGTGGGACAAGGCAGTAAGTTCGCCGTAACTATTCCGCTCGGCGTCAAACCCGCCGAGAAACCCGCTGACGCCGCCAAGCCGACTCGCGCGCTGGGGAGCCTGAAAGGCGTCAACATTCTCTGCATCGACAATGAACAGGTGATTCTTGACGGCATGCGCGCGCTACTTGAGGGCTGGGGATGCACCGTGCGCACCGCGCGCGCTCCCGAGGCGGCCAAAACGCTATGCGCCGAGCAAGCGCCGGATATCCTGTTGGCGGACTATCAGTTAGACGACGGTGACAACGGGCTGGATACTATGGATATGCTGCAGGAAACCATGCCGACGCGGCGACCAGGGGTTTTGATTACTGCGCTCAATACAGATGAAGTGAAGCAGGATGCGAAAGACAGGGGTTATCAGATTCTGCACAAGCCAGTGAAACCGGCTGCGTTGAGAGCGATGATCAACAAAATGCTCGCGCGGGCCTGAGACTCGACTCAAACCCGCACAGGCAATTGCATTAACCGGAGTGAGCGGCCTGTTGTTGCTGCTCCACCTCCATCTGCTGCACCGCGATAACCGCCTGTGTGCGGTTACGCACGCCCAGCTTGCGGAACAAGGCAGTGATGTGCGCTTTGACGGTGGCTTCCGAGACATCCAAATCGTAAGCGATCTGTTTATTCAGCATGCCCTCCGTCAGCATTCCCAACACGCGGAATTGCTGCGGCGTCAAAGTGGCCAGACGTTCGGAGAAGTCCGAGTGCTCCGCTTTGACGGAATCGATCTTGGCGGCGACATCCGCCGGCAACCAGACTTCGCCATTCAGCACCGCCTGAATCGCCTGGGAAATCTCGTCCAACGGCGCCGACTTGGGAATAAAGCCGGAGGCGCCATAATCGATAGCGCGGCGAATCACCTGCAGCTCTTCGCTGCCGGAGACGATCACCACCGGCAGCCCCGGATATTGTCCACGCATGAACACCAAACCGGAAAACCCATGAGCGCCCGGCATATTCAAATCAAGCAGAACCAGATCCGCATCCGGATTGGCCACCACCGCATCCTGCAGGGTTGCGATGGATTCCACCTCCACCACGTCCACAAACCGCACCGCCTGAGTGACCGCTTGCTTGAGCGCGGCGCGAAACAGCGGATGATCATCGGCGATGATTATCTGTTGCGACATTAACATGAGCCCCCTCTTTCATTGCTCAGTTAAGAATTTCTGATCTATGTGCTTTTCATAGTCCTGCAACAGGGATAACGTCAACGCCGATATCATCCGGAAGACACGACGTTATGGCGCGCCAACCCGATTGGCGATCAGCTCGTCAACGACGGACGGATCGGCCAGGGTCGATACGTCGCCCAGGTTGTCATGCTCATCGGCGGCGATCTTACGCAGAATGCGCCGCATTATCTTTCCAGATCGGGTTTTCGGTAATCCCGGCGCCCACTGTATAACGTCAGGCGACGCCACAGGACCGATTTCTTTTCTCACCCACTGTCGCAACTCTTCCTTCAGGGCGTCAGTCGGCGCTTCGCTTACATTAAGCGTTATGTATACATATATGCCCTGCCCCTTGATGGCGTGCGGATATCCGACCACGGCCGCCTCCGCCACTTTGGGGTGAGAAACCAGCGCGCTCTCCACTTCCGCGGTTCCCATCCGGTGCCCGGACACGTTGATGACGTCATCCACTCTGCCGGTTATCCAATAGTACCCGTCTTCATCCCTGCGCGCACCATCTCCGGTGAAATAGGCGCCGGTAAAAGTAGAGAAATAGGTCTTCACAAAGCGGTCGTGATCGCCATAGACGGTGCGCATTTGCGCTGGCCAGCTGTCTTTGATGATCAGGTTGCCCTCGCCTGCTCCGGAGATCTCATTGCCTTCGTTATCCACCAGCGCCGGCTGCACGCCGAAAAACGGTCGTGTCGCGGAGCCGGGTTTAAGGTCGTTCACGCCAGCGATGGGTGTGATCATGATGCCGCCGGTCTCGGTTTGCCACCAGGTGTCCATGATCGGACAGCGGGAGTCTCCCACCACCCGATAGAACCATTCCCAGGCTTCCGGGTTAATGGGTTCTCCGCAGCTACCCATTACCCGTAGAGAGCTGCTGTCCGCCGCTTGGGCCAGTTCATCTCCCGCCGCCATGATGGCGCGGATCGCCGTCGGCGCGGTGTAAAACAGGTTCACTTTATGTTGCTCGACAATCCGCCAGAAGCGGGACAGATCCGGGTAGTTCGGCACGCCCTCATAAACCAGAGTCGTAGCGCCATTGCTCAAGGGCCCGTACAACACGTAGCTGTGGCCGGTGATCCAGCCAAAGTCCGCAGTGCACCAGAACACATCGCCTTCACGATAGTTAAAAACATATTGGTGAGAGAGCGACACATAGGTCAGATAGCCGCCCGTCGTGTGCAACACCCCTTTGGGCGCGCCGGTGGAGCCAGAGGTGTAGAGAATAAACAGAGGATCTTCCGCATTCATCACTTCCGCCGGGCAATCGTCAGAGGCTTGCGCCATCGCCTCCTGATAGCAGATATCCCGGCCTTCGCGCCACCCCACGTCAACGCCAGTGCGTTTGACCACAATCACCTTCTCCACCATGTCCAGATCAGAACGCGTCAGTGCGGCGTCCACATTGGCTTTAAGCGGAATGGTTTTCCCCCCGCGCAAGCCTTCGTCAGCGGTGATCACCAGCTTAGACCGGCCATTCAATATACGGCTCGCCAACGCCTCTGGAGAAAAGCCGCCAAACACCACGGAATGCACTGCGCCGATGCGGGTGCAGGCCAGCATGGCCACCGCCGTTTCCGGAATCATGGGCATATATAAAGTCACTACGTCCCCTTTAGCGACGCCCTGGGCTTTCAGTACATTGGCGAACCGACACACCGCCGTGTGCAATTCACGATAACTGATATGTTTGTGCTCGCTGGGGTCATCCCCCTGCCAGATAATCGCCGTCTGGTCGCCGCGATGCTCCAGATGACGATCGAGACAGTTATGGGAAACATTCAGATAACCGTCCTCAAACCAGCGTATATGCACGTCCGGCGCATGAAAGGAGGTGTCTTTGACCTTACTGAAGGGCTTGAACCAGTCCAGGCGTTGCGCATGCTCGGCCCAGAACTTTTCCGGCTCGGTGATCGACTGCCGATAAAGATCCTGGTATTTCTGTTCGTCGAGAAAGGAATGTTGGATGATTTCCGCCTTGGACGGATAAACAGTAGACGCACTCATAGTCTTGCACTCTCTTCTTTTATTATTGTTGAACCAGTATGTGTTGAGGCCTGAAGCCTTCTTTTTTCTACTCCCGCGAATCACCCCTCTGTATTAGACCTTGGTATATCGACATGCGATAGGCGTCCAAAAGCAAAGACATTCAATGGATTGACACCGTTACGACCTAAGTATTAAGCAATGAATGTAAGGAGCCAGGCGGGAAAAGTTCAGAAGCAAGCCGGTCGGGCCCGGCGATATTTCAGCCATATTTCGGGGGAGTCGCCTCCCCCTTTCGGTGACGCTTTGCGCGCGGCTCGTATTTACGCAGCGCGGCTGCGAGGTTTTGCTGCAGGCGGGTTCATCTTCACCACTTTCGGCCGCAGCGCGTACTTGTTCAGACCCGCCACGTGAACTTCCCGCAAGTAGTGCGCCCAGTCATACATACCCGCATTCACGGGGAATTCGCTCTGGTCATATTCCCCAAGACGGGTGGATAGCTCCTGCAGACGGCGGTTGCTGAAGGTATAGCTGGGAGAGGTATAGAAGGAAAACACCTTGGACAGTTTCATCGTAGTTTCCATGTTGCTCAGCTTGCGCCCGGAAGCCTTACGGCCAAACAAGCTCTGCAGACGGGAACTCCATTTCAGCATGTGGAAACTGATCGCCATCAACGCGTGAAACACGGCGCCGGGAATCATTACAAAGGGCTTCTTCGGCTTGCGGTAGAACAGTTTGTCGTGCGTCTGATAATTGTGCTCCGCCTCTTGCTGCACATGCCCAATGACTTCCCGAATCCTGATTGGATTAACCTCGCTGCTGCAACACTGGTAGATGCGATGGGCGCCGGAATCCAGCAGCGCTTCCGTGGCGCTCAGGATGATGCTGTTGGCCACCAGGTCCGCCGGAATGATATCAATGACCGCATTCTTCTTGCCGGGAAACAAAGACACCTTTTCTCTGGCGTAAGCGAGGATGATCGCATCCGCCACTTTCACCCCCTCAATCCAGCCCGGCGCCGGTCCCAGCAGCGTACTTTCAACAATGGAAGGTCGCAGGATGGTCAGGGTTTTGCCATACAGCTCCTTCATCAGCAACTGCTCGCCCATCCATTTAGTGAAGGTATAGGTATCGTTCCAACCATACTTATTGGCTTCTTTGATACCCAGGTCGATAAGATCCTTTTCCCTGCTATGATCATCCGCCGCAGCGGCGGACACTTGCTCTACATCCTGCAGCAAACGCGCAATCAGCGGCTCAACTTCATAGTAGCCGCGTTCTGAACGCTCAATGCGTTCTCCCGCCGGGCTGACGATTTCCTCTTCCATCACTCCCTGATTGAAGCCGTTGACGTAGCAGGTGGATACCTGCACGACAGGGCAGTCCGCCGCGCGCCGCGACAGTTCAATGATATTTTTAAGGCACAGGGTATTGATGGTGAGAGCCTGATCCAGCGCTTCGCGGAAATTGACGCTGGCGGCTGAATTGATAATAACGTCGATATCTGCGGCCAGGTCGGTAAAGTCCTTCTCCGACAGGCCAAACAGAGGCTCCGTCACCTCTCCGGTCACGCAGTGGATGCGGGTTTCGCACAACTCCTCGAAACGACTTCCCTGCGATGCCTTGAGAGTATCGAAAATAGATGAGGTCGCGATCTCATTCTGGAACCGCTTTCGCGCTGTAGGGTTCTTTGAATTACCCCGTATCAGCAAATAAATCTTCCCAATTGTCGGCACGCTGCGCAGCAGCTTCTCCAGTACCACCTTGCCGACGAATCCCGTCGTCCCCGTAATCAGTACATTCTTATTAGCAAAAGCAGTTAACGTAAGTGATTGCTTCATATTCGCTTAGACCTCTCTCTCCTTAAACACATTGCCGCTTGGCGTCCCAGCTTATGCGAGTCTTTTGATAATGATATTTACATTAGGTTACATCTGTATGTGTGACTGTCTCCGCAATTTCCCTAACGAAGAAGCCCCGCAGCGTACCCCGTGACATATCTCACAGCAAAAATCTGACCATCTTTACAGCTTGGTCACTGATTGTTTTACAATCGATCGGCGAACCAATCACAAGTCAATTGGATAATCTCCCCTTTCTTCTTGTCCATATGTCCTACATGACCGCTGTCAGCGACAATATGCAGCGCTTTGCTTCCTCGCAGGTTGTCATATAAAAGCTTGGCGCTGGCTGGCGGATCAACGCGGTCTTCCGCGCCATGAATCACACAAACAGGGCACTGTACATTCTTTGTGCGCCGAAATGTGTCAACGATGAAGCACTCGATCGCTCCGGGAATCGGTAAGCCCGAGTACGCCTGCACCAAATATGGATCGCCTACGATGGAGGCATTGATACGAGGGTCTACTGCTGCGGGAACCGACTTCAGCGCAAATGCGAGCGGCAGCCGGAGATCGCCGAACCCCAACCGACGTTTGAATGCACCGACCAGATTGGCGGTTTTAAAAAACGGCCACTGCCACCAAGTCAGCACGTTACGAACTGTGGCGCTCAATGTCACCAATGCGCGTAAAGACGCGCCTTGCGCCGCGGCTTCCAACACTGCCGTACCGCCGGAAGAAAAGCCCAGCGCGCCAATGTGATGAGATTCTATTTCGCGGCGCGATTTGAGATATTCCAGCGCCGCCGCCACATCAGCCCGCCATGCCTGCATGTTCACATGAAAGCGAGGCCCTTCAGACTCGCCATGCCCGCGCATATCCAGCGCCAGCGCCGCTATCCCACGATGCGCCAGGGCTTCCGCCAATTCATAAAAATGTTCTTTATAACCAAAGGCGCCATGACAGATGATCGCCGCAGGAAAGCGCCCTTCCCTGGCTGGCAGGAATAAGCGGCCGACCAGCTCATCTCCCTGGGAGGAGAATTGCACCGGCTCCTGCTGCACAATCGGGAGAAGGTTCTGCATATCCATGCTTAAAACTTACCGTCTGGGCTGTTCGGTTGGCGGACATATGCGCAGAGACCGTCGTCAGTGAAAACCGCTTCCGCGAGTCGACGACATCGGAAACAAAAGACTGCATCATTCCCTGACTCAATCATCTGCAAATAGGATTGTTCGCACCGCTGGTCCAACTTCCAAGCCGCTGACTTTCATCAACACCTTCAAACCAATACGGGCGTGGCTATGTTAAGCCCTCGCCGGCAATTATGAAACAAGTTAATTAGAGCACTTACTCTTAAATGCAATACGCCAAAAGTCGCATCCATCTGAATACATGTGAACTTGCGCACAACCACCATTAATATTGTCTTACAATCTCATTCAACTATTTGAATTTTTATAACTTTCGGCCCCATTTCGTTAATTCGCGCAAGGTGAAAATGAGGCATGACGCACAGTCTTGTTACGATAAGTTAACTTAGTATTCCCCCATAACAATAACTAACAAGGGCGAAACACAACATGACCACCAACGCAGTCGCCGTAAAGAACGCCAGGGATAAATATCGTCTTATCGGTCCGGTCTACGATTTCCTCAGCGCGCTATACAGCGGAAAATCGATTCATCAGTGCAAGATAGGCATGATCACGCCGGATAATGTAAAACCCGGCGACAAGATTCTGTTCGCGGGCGTCGGGCACGGCAAAGACGCCATCCATGCCGCCGAGCTCGGCGCGGATGTCACCGTCGTGGATCTGTCCGCCACCATGCTCAGCAAGTTTCAGGATGGGCTGGCCGCTTCCGGCAAGCAGCACCTGAATATCCGTCAGGTTCACAGCGACATATTCAAATTTAACGAAGCGGAACAATACGACATGGTAGTCGCCAACTTTTTCCTCAATGTCTTCAGCGAAAGCATGATGGAAGAAGTCCTGCGTCATTTGATTGAGCTGGCCAAGCCAGGCGCCGCGATAGTAGTCGGCGACTTCGCTTTTCCTACCGGCAATATCGTCTCGCGCGCGTTTAAACAAGCCTACTGGTACGTCGCAGTGTCCCTGTTCTGGCTGATGGCGAATAACGCCATGCACAACATCTACAACTATCCCGAGTATATGGAGAGACAAGGGCTGGACATTCGCAACAAAAAGTTCTTCAAACTCCTGAACATCAATTGTTACTGGTCCGTCCTCGGACGCAAACAAGCCTGACCTGGTTGTAAGGGTTACAAACCCAGACGCCGGCAACATACAAAATAACAACGAAGGAGTCAGGACATGAGCAACCAGGCGATAGCGCTGGACTCGCTCAGCGAGTTGGGCGCAGGCAGTTTCACTTTCTCAGAGCGCGTCAACTACCTGAAAGAGTTCGGTTCCCACTCTCAGGCGTTCTCCACTCTGCAACCGGATATGCAATATTTCGATATTCGCGGCGTGGGCTACATCGCCTATATGCGCAAGTGGGGACGGATATTCGTGTTGTCCGATCCTGTGTGCGCGCCGCAGAATTTCGAGTTGATGCTCACCCGCTTTCATAATCGCTTTCCCCATGCGAACCACGTTCAGGTCACCAAAACGGTGGTGGATATCCTGCATCATCGTTTCGGCATGTATGGCACACAGTTCGGGTCCGAATCGCGTATTGCGCTTAAGGACTGGAGCCTGAGCGGCAAAAAGAAACAGGTGCTGCGCACGGCGCTGAACCAGGCGGAAAAGCACGGCGTCACGGTGAAGGAGCGCTTCAGCGACGACCATACCCGGGAAATTTCCGAAGCCTGGATCAAAACACGCAAGTGTAAGAGCAATGAAATCCGCTTCCTGATCCGTCCGATGGAGATGAACTACAAGGAAAATGAACGCCACTTTTATGCTTATCAAAACGGCGAAGCGGTAGGCTTTATTTACTTCGATCCCATCTATTACAAGAATGAGATTATCAGTTACGTGCCCAACATTTCCCGCGCCAGCGCCAATTTCAAACAAGGGCTTTTTTACACCATCATGGCCCACGCCATGGACGTGTTTAAACAGGAAGGCGTTCCCTATCTGGATCTGGGGTTAATCCCGCTAATGCTCTCCGCGGAAGACGAAGCGCAAGAAGCCAAATTACTGAAGAAGATGCTGCGCCTGGTCTACGCCAAAGGCAACTTTCTCTATAACTTCAAAGGCTTGGAATTCACTAAAACCCGCTTTCGCGGTGAGGTGGAGAAAACGTATTGCTGTCACCACAAGGCGACGCCGCTGTTGGAGTTTTTCTGTATGTTTAAGTTGACCAGGCTGTTCTAAAGCCAATTAACTTCATTTCGTTGACGCATGGATCGCGTCGCCCTGTCAGCTATTAATCAGGCAGACAAATAGCTTCCTTCTATTTGTCTGAAACGACAGGGCCTGATTATTAAAGCGCTATCTGCTCTGCAGACGAAAAGCCTAACGCCATTGCGCCCCGCTCCCATTCGCTGTCCTGCTTATCGCCGGAATAAAACGCCCGATGGCTGGTTGACTCCTCTCCGCCTTCACTCTGCTGCGCCTGCAGCAGATAAGCCACCCGTCGCGCAATGGCTTCACCGGAGTCCACCCAATTGATGTCCGGCGCCAATTGATAAAGGAAAGGCTTCAACAATGGAAAGTGAGTGCAGCCAAGCACGACCTGATCCGCTTCCGCCTCCAAAAACGGCTGGATGACGCCGCGTAATCGCGCCATATCCGGACTGCGTCCGCGCACCCAGTCTTCTCCCCACTGCACCAGGTCCGGCGCGCCCACTTTGATGACTTGGCAATGCCTGGCGAAGTCCCGAATCAGCTCGTCCGTATATGCGCGACGCACGGTTCCCTGCGTGGCCAACAAGCCGATCACCTGCTTCTTCGTATGCGTCGCCGCCGTCTTTATCGCCGGCACCACGCCGACCACAGGCTGCTGGAAGCGGGCCCGCAAATGATCCAACACAACCGTACTGGCGGTATTGCAGGCGACGACAATCAGCTGCGCGGGGTAACATTCGCAAACCTGCTCCACAATATGACGCACGCGGGTTTCTATCTCCTGCTCGCTTTTATCGCCATAGGGATAAAAACCAAAATCAGCGAGGTACAGGGTGGGCAGCCAGGGCGTGTGGCGACGAATATGTCCCCAGATAGAAAGTCCGCCGCTGCCGGAGTCGATAATCAACGCAGGCGCCACGGGCCCTTTTGTCTCATGCGCGTTCGCCATCATCTCAGGCGATCACCGGAACTTGGCCACATAGGCGTCGATCAGGCGACCAGCGATGGTTTTCATCGGCGATACAGCAGGCAGCTGGTCGACTTTGAACCAGGCGGCTTCTTTCAGCTCAGTGGTGTCGATATTGAGATCGCCGGACACATAGCGGGCGTGATAGCCCAGCATCAGTTGATGAGGGAATGGCCAGGCCTGGGAAGTGACGTACTCGATATCGGACACCAATACTCCCGACTCTTCCATCACTTCTCTGACCACTGCTTCCTCCGCACTCTCTCCCGCCTCGATAAAGCCCGCCAGACAACTGAATGCAGGCAGTTTGCTGAAAGAGCGATGAGACCGCGCCAGCAGAATCTCGTCACCTCGGTGCACAACTACGATGACGCAGGGAGACACCTTAGGATAGGAAATGTAACCACAGCCATGACAGCGCAGGCCACGGTCTTTTTCGTTGAAGCCCAAACGTTCGCCGCAACGGCTGCAGAAGTTCTGGGTGCGAAGCCAGTACAGCAACTGAGAGGCGGCGTTAACTATGCGAAAGTCGTCTATCTCGTCGCAACCAAGCAGATAATCCCGCAACCCCACTTCCGTCCACCCTGACGGCGTCTGCTTGAGACTGCCGACGCTGCAGCTAACGCCATCGACTTCTCCCAGCAGGAACACCGGACCTTCAGGGTTTTCAATTTCTTCCGCATCCCAGGGCTGAGCGTCCGGTGCGGGCAACAACAGCTTATCGTCGTGAAAATAAATATGGCGACGGGCGCCGCTTTCCAGACCGCTCACCAGCGCAGGATGATAACTAAACGAAACCGCCACCGCCTGTCTCCTTCAACTTCCGATATTTTATTAAACGCTTTTTTTGACGCCGCGTCTGCGCCACAGCATCACGATAAGTGCGATAACCGTCAACGCCAGCGGAGCCATCAGGATATTGACCAGCTTCAACTGTCGTCCAAGATCGTCAATGTCTCGATCCAGATTATGTTGCACATCCCGCAGCGCCTTGCGAATACGCAGTTTCTCCTGCTGGAAGTCCTCCAGCGCCTTTTCCTGTTCCGGGGTCAGTAATATGCCGCCGCCAGCTTCGTCGCCGCCCTGGCGCGCTTGCTGCAACTCCGCCAGCTGTTCTTCCGTTTCCGAGAGCCGCTCCTGCAGTTCGCGCTGTTGATCCGCGAACTTCTCTTCCGCGGCGCGGCGAAGCTCTTCCACTTTTTCAAACGGGCGGGTAAAGCGTCCCCGTGACCGGATATTGATCAAACTGGCGTTACCAGCCAAGTAGTCCAGCGCATTCACCACCAGATCGCCATTGTTCGCCCAGGGGCTCGCGATGCGCTGTCCAAAAAACTCCTGCACCTGCACCCACAGACGGTCCGTCAGGATGTCCGTATCAGCGATGACGACAACGTTGATGTTATCGCTTTGGGACACCTCTGGCGCGACATGCCGGGTCACCGTCTTAGGCTCCGCAGGGGCGGCGTCTTCACCCTCAGCGGCGTCATTCGACTGCTCATCCTGCGCTGCCTCGTCTTTGACTTCTTCGGTCACCTCAATGCCTTCGGGAAATGCTGTTTTTGCCGGCCCTTCTATGCGCGCCGCCATGGCGTATTGCTCGCCGGAGGCTTTGAACTTCTCGAACAGGGACTCAGGGTTTTGCATATTGGCGAACGCGCTTTCTTCAATCGGCGCGGACTCGTCGCTGGAAGTCAGCAAAGGCTTGAAGCTCGTGGTCGCGCCTTCGACTTTTTCCAGGATTCCCGGCGTGGAGACGTTAATGCTCTCCAGCCCCGCCAGCATGATGTCGCTCTGGGTCATGCTGTCTTCCGCCAATCCCAATAACGCCAGATGACGCACCGGCGTACGCGCCTGACCTACGCCCACCACCATGCTGTTTTTGAAGTCCGCCAGCACTGAGTTCTCTTTCAGGCTGACGCCCCAGGCTTTCAATAATGGGTCCAACTGACTGCGCCGGGGCATGTTCGCCGCCATCATCGGCATACCAGGCTGATCCTGCTCTGCGTTGGGATCGACAAACACCAAGGCGCGACCGCCTTTCAACACAAACTGGTCAATCGCCAATTGCGCCTGCTGGGACAAGTCCTTCGGATGCACGATCATCAACACGTCCACATCCTCATCGACCGCGTCAAAATCCTCGGGCAGCCAGCGCACGTCGAACAGGTCCTCAATCTGCTGCATGACAATCCAGGCCGGTTGCTGGGATTGTTGGTACATATCGAAGCCGCCATTGATCTGCAGACTGGAAATGACGCCGACGACCGGCGGTTGCGCACGATCCAGGTTGTAGATCAGCTTGCTCAGTTCATACTCAAGAAACTGCTCTTTATTAGGCTGGAAGAAGGCGATGATTTCTTCTTTATCGCCAGCCTTGCCCACCAGTCCGAAAAAGACGTTATCGCCCGCCACACCGACGGGAATCGCCTGCAGACCTGCAGCGGTGGCTTCATCCTCTTCTTCCGAGAAGGGAACCGGATCAACTTTCTTCAAGATGATTTTCCCGTCACTGAGCTGCTCAAATTCTTCCAAAAGCTCCTGCACCCGACGCGCGTAGGCGCGTAACGCAGGCAGGTCCTTGGAGGCGCCTTCGGAGTAGTACACGGTCAGTTCTATGTCCTGGGACAGCCCGCCCAAAATAGAACGCGCGCCGTCAGACAGCGTGTACAGACTGTTTTCAGTAAGGTCCCAGCGGAACCCGCTCATGCCACGCTGCACCGCCAGATTGAATAGCGCCAGGGCGGCGATCACAACGATTACGACAATACCCGCTCGCTTCATGACGTCTCCTTAGTTTGATGCCGTACGCTTGACCAGATGCGCCGTGGCCCAGACGCCAAGCACAATAATCGAGCCGAAATAGAGCACGTCGCGCAGATCGATGACGCCTCGGGAAATGGCTTCGAAATGACGGAAGAAACTGAGGTCCGCCACCAGGTCCAGCACCTGATTCGGCGCCCAGGCGGAGAAGAAATCCTGCACCATGGGAAAACCTGACGCCACCAACAGAAAACAAACCACCAGGGTAAGAATAAAGGCGATAACCTGATTCTTGGTGGCGGCGGAGAACATCGAGCCCAGCGCCAGAAAGCCGCCCGCCATGAACCAGCTGCCGATATAGCCGGCCAGAATGGCGCCATTATCCGGGTCGCCCAGATAATTGACGGTAAACCAGAACGGCGTGGTCAGCGCCAGCGCCCCGGCCAGATATACCCAGGCCGCCATGAATTTGCCCAATACCCACACGAAAGGCTGCACGGGTAAGGTCAACAGCAATTCAATGGTGCCCGTGCTGCGCTCTTCCGCCCATAACCGCATAGTCAAAGCCGGCACCAGCACCACGAACAACCAGGGGATGTAGTTGAAAAAGGCTTCCAGATCCGCCTGCCCGCGCTCGAAAAAGTGGCCCAGATAAAAGGTGAATATGCCGCTTAGCACCAAAAATATGACCGTGAACAGGTACGCCAATGAGGTCGAGACGTAACTCAGCAGCTCACGTTTAAAGACTATGCCTACGCCGTTCATGCCGCCTCCATGGTCAGGCGGCGGAATACATCGTCCAGCCTGCCGCGTTCTACGTGAAGTTCCTCCACATCCCAGTTATGAGAGTGAATCAGTTGATTAACCGCATGCAAAGGCGCAGCGCCGGAACTTGCGTACAGCAGATAGGTCGCGTCATCCACTTGTTCCACTTCTCCAACCTCGGGCAGCGCCTCAAGCGCCGCCAGCGCAGCGTATGGCTGGGAGAAGCGTACAAATATCGCCTTGTGAAAACGGGACTGAGTGGCCAGTTCCGCTGGCGTACTGTTGGCGACGATGCGGCCTTTGGAAATAATCACCACGCGGGAACACAGCGCATCGACCTCCTCCAGTATGTGCGTGGATATCACCACGATCTTGTCTTTGGACAGGTTCTGAATCAGCTTGCGAACTTCGTGCTTCTGGTTAGGGTCCAGTCCGTCCGTAGGTTCGTCCAGAATCAGCACCTGCGGGTCATGAATCAACGCCTGCGCCAACCCGACGCGACGCTTAAAACCCTTGGACAACGTTTCAATCGGTTGTTGCATGACATGCTGAAGGGAAACCTGAGCGACCACCCGCTCTATGCGCTGTTGCAGCTGAGCTCCGCGCAGACCGCGGACCTTACCGATAAAACTCAGGAAGGCCGCCACGGTCATTTCCCCGTACAAGGGCGCGCCTTCCGGCAGGTAGCCCATAATTCGCTGGGCCTGTTGCGGCGCGTGAGCCACATCAACGCCCATCACGCTGACGGAACCGCCGCTGGGCTGCACATAGCCGGTAATCATCCGCATGGTGGTGGTTTTACCGGCGCCGTTGGGGCCTAAAAAGCCTAAAACTTCACCAGGAGCAATATCGAAAGAAATGCCGGATACGGCCTGAATATCGCCGTATTTCTTTTCCAGATTCTGAATTTTTATCATTGAAGGGTCTCGCGTTCGCTATATAAAGGAACGAGCGCCAAAGAGGCGGCGCATAAGTTGTTTAAAACACACCTTGCAACATTCCATTCGCCAATAATCCAGTCCTCACAACAGATTGAAGTTAAATGAAATGTGTGAAAGTTAAGCCGCAACAGGAGGACGCAAAGAAAAAGAAGAATAAGGAGTCACATCCCGCTTTGCAAGATTCCCATTTCGCTTCTACATTACATTGCAGAAAGTTTGCGCAAACCCAATCCTCGCGGAATATAGCCGCTGAAAATCAAGCATTTCCGAGCTTTGCCAGTCTATGGCGGAGTCGTTAAACTAGCGGGCACTTCGCCAGGGCTAAACGGTATTTTACATGCTCGGAATCACTTCTTTTTTCTTTAACCTGCTCCGCAAAATTCTATTTTTATGGGTCAGGACGGATGTTATCGGCAACGACGCCAAGCAGTTGGGACTGGACCCGGAAAAACCCGTGGTCTACGTTCTGCAGCACAGTTCGCTCAGCAGCCGGTTGGTGCTGGAGCAGGAGTGCCGCCTCGCCGGCCTGCCCTCCTCCCAGGCGCCGCTGACATTGCGAGACGCCGTTCTGTCGCGCAGCCACTTTTTCTTATATGAGAAACGCGGGCAAATGTTCCGGCGTCGCCATACGCCGACCATCACAGAACGACTGAAGCAGTTGGTCAGCGCAGCGCAAAAAGACCCCGGACTGGACGTGCAGATCGTGCCGGTCTCCCTGTTCTGGGGCCGAACGCCGGAGAAAGAGCGCTCCCTGTTCAAACTGATGCTGGCGGACACCTGGTCCATCGCTGGCCGTTTGCGCCAGTTCCTGACCATCGTGATCCACGGACGCAATACTTTTATTCAGTTCAGCAAGCCGATTTCCCTGCGCTATATCGTCGACGACACCCAGGACCCGCAACGCGCCAACCGTAAACTGGCGCGTCTGCTGCGCGTCCACTTCCGCCGCATGCGCCAGGCGGTGGTTGGTCCCGACCTGTCTCACCGTCGCACTTTGGTGTCCACGCTGATTCGCAGCCCGTCCGTCAAGGACGCAATTCGGGAAACCGCCAAAAAAGAAAACATCAGTCCACACAAAGCCAAAGAGCGGGCGCGGAAATACGCGGACGAAATCGCCTCCAACGTTTCCATCGCCGCGGTGCGTTTTCTCGACATCATTCTGACCTGGGTCTGGAACAAAATTTACAACGGCGTCACCATCAACAACATTGACGCCGTAAAAGAAGCCGCCAAGTCCAGCGCGGTGGTCTATGTGCCCTGTCACCGCAGCCACATCGACTACTTATTGCTCTCCTACGTGCTGTATCGCAATGGTTTGATGGTGCCCCATATCGCCGCCGGCATTAACCTGAACATGCCGGTGGTAGGGCCGATTCTGCGTCGGGGCGGCGCCTTCTTCATGCGCCGCAGCTTCAAAAACAACAAGCTGTACACCGCCGTGTTCAATGAATACATGCACTCCATGTTCACCCGCGGCCACCCCGTGGAGTATTTTGTAGAAGGCGGCCGCAGTCGCACCGGGCGTACATTACAGCCGAAAGCGGGCATGTTGATGATGACCGTGCGCAGCTATCTGCGGAACTACAAGAAGCCGATTACGTTCGTGCCGGTCTATATCGGATACGAGAAAATCCTGGAAGCGCGCTCTTATCTCGGCGAACTGCGCGGCAAGAAGAAAAAAGACGAAAACATCTTCGGCCTGTTCAAATCCCTGCGTAACCTGCGCAACTCCTTCGGACGGGTCAGCGTCAACTTCGGCGAGCCTTTCGCACTGTCCGACGTGCTCGACAAAGTACAGCCGCACTGGCGCGATCAGGCCTACGATCAGGAGCCGCGTCCCAAGTGGATGCCGCATATGATCGATGAGCTGGCGGAAATGGTCGCCACCCGCATCAACAATGCGGCGGCGCTCAACCCCATCAACATCGTCGCCACCCTGCTGCTGGCCACGCCTAAGCAGGCGATGGATCAAAAAATGCTCGCGGACCATTGCGACGCAGTGGTCTCACTGCTGCGCATGCACCCCTACAGTAACGAAATGAGCTTTCCAGAAGGCTGCGGGGCGGACTGGGTCAAATACACCGAAAGCATGGGACTGGCGCTGCGTCAGCATCAGAAGCTGGGGGACATCATCAGTCTGGAAGGCTCCAGCGCTATTCTGCTGACTTACTATCGCAATAATATTCTGCACTTCCTGGCGCTGCCCGCGCTGGTCGCCAGTCTGTTCCAGAACAACAGCACCATGGACCGCACCAAACTGGTGTGGCTGGTAAGCTCCATCTACCCCTACATCAAGTCGGAGCTGTTCCTGCGCTGGCACAAGGATGATGTGGACCCGGAAATCGAACGCTGGATCGAGACGTTGTGTGAAAGCAACCTGCTGCTGAAGGACAAGGACAACCTGTATCGCCCCATGGCCGGCTCCCGCGAATTCGTTCTGCTCAACGCGCTGGCGAAAACCATCATCCCGACTTTGGAGCGTTACTATATCGCCATCGCTATTCTGCGTCGTCATGGCAAAGGCGCGATCACCGCCAATGCGCTGGAGGAGCAGAGCACGTCTATGGCGGAACGCATGTCCATCCTGTATGGCCTCAACGCACCGGAGTTCTTTGATAAAGCCTTGTTCCGCAACTTCATCAACAATCTGAAAAGCAACGAAATCATTCAGGTGGATGAAGAAGGACATATCATTTACGACGAAGACCTCGACAATATCGCGGAAGACGCACGCCTGGTGCTGAATGCCGAGCTGCGCCAGAGTATTCTGCAAGTCGCCATTGAAACACAACCGACGCAGGCTCCCGCCGCCTGACGACATCTCGCCATCCCGGGCGCGCCTGTCTGCGCCCCGGGATCACTCCCCCTTCCTCCCACAGGGCGCGCCTCACCAACATATGCGCTCAATGACTGTTCTCCAGCATCCCATTGTGTTCCCAAAAACTAGCAATCGTTCACTGTTCAGGGTTTTTATCGGCGTATAATTTTTGGTTCATAACAAAAAGAAACGGCGCCAAACGGCGCAGGGAGAGTTAACGTGAGCATAAGCGCCTCTTCAGCGGTATTTGTACCAAACCATCTACGGGTCCTGGTGATTGACGATCACCAGCTGGTTATCGACGGCCTGCGCGTCGCCCTCACCGCCCAACAGGTTCCTATTGACCTAGTGAACGCCTTCAACTGTCAGGCGGCGCAGACCTTGCTGGAAACCGACCAAAGTTTTGACCTGATACTACTGGATCTTTCACTGCCCGACGGGCGCGGATTCAAATTTCTCCGCTACCTGACCTGTAAGCGTATTTATATCCCTGTGGCCATTCTTTCCGCCTCTGAAGATATCGAAGATGTGGAGCTGTCCCTGCGCAGCGGGGCCATCGGTTTTATCAGCAAGTCCTCCAGCGCCATGGAGATCAATCTGGCGATTCGTCAGATTCTCAACGGCAAACAATACGTGCCGAACTTCTATATCCATCGCAACCAAACGCCGGTTCAGGACAGTCAGTTGCGTCTCGACTCCATTACTCCCCGGCAAATGGAAGTGCTGCAATTGCTGGCCAAGGGGTTGCCCAACAAAAGGATCTGTTCGGAGCTAAGCTTGACGGAAGACACGGTGAAATCACACTTGAAGGCATTGTTCATGCACCTGAACGTACACAATCGGACGGAGTGCGTCAGCGTGGCGACGCGACTGCATCTGGTGGACGCCTGACGCGCATTTATTCCGCTGCGTTCTCAACCACGGCGCGAGCGGACTCCCGGCTCAGAATCAGATACAGACGCGCCGGTGTCACTGGCTTGGCGACGAAAATAATGCTGGGATAACGTCCGGCCTCCACCTGCAGCATTTCCACATCGGCGGAAATAATCACCGCGGGAATATCGCGCCCGCTTTGGCGGCGCAACGACAGCACCACGTCCAGCCCGGAAATGGCGCCGCCCAGGCGATAATCCGACAGAATCATATCCGGCGTCTCGTCATGCAGCCTGCCCATCGCAGTTCTGGCGTCAGCGAAAGCCTCCACTTGTACGCCCCAGGCGTCCAATAGCTGCCGCATAGCTTCCCGGCTGGGTTGATCGTCTTCCACCAGCCACACAGACATGCCGCCAAGGGTTCGGGTTTCCGGATAGGCTTCAGGCTGCGGCGCCACCAGGTTGGCGCGACCGCAGGCAATCGTGAAACTAAAATCCGCGCCGGCGCCGGGGGAAGACTTCACTGTCAATGCGCCGCCCAGCAGTCCCGCCAGTTGTCGTACGATCGCCAAGCCCAGACCAATGCCCGTGCGGGGTCTGCCTTCCTCATCGCCGCCCTGTTGAAACTCTTTAAATATGCGCTTGATGTCTCTGGAGGGAATGCCGACGCCATCGTCAACCACATGGATTTCAAGCACATTATTGAGCCTGCGGCAGTTAACCCGAATCGCTTTGGCGTCGGCATGCTGCAGCGCATTAGTGATCAAGTTGCGCAGCATGCGCTCCAGGAGAATTGGATCAGAATAGGCGACCAGCTCTTCATCGCATTCCGTTTCAATACGTTCCGGACGGGATGATGGGATGTCTATGGCGTCAAACTCCATCGCCACCCGACGCACCAGCTCATGCAGATAGAAGTGGCGTGGGTTCGGCTTGACCACGCCCATGCTGAGTTGCGACATGTCCAGCAGCGACTTGAACAGATCGCTCAACTGGCTGAGCGAACGGCGCAGTTTGCCGACAATAATCCCCTCTTCCGAATTGCGATCCATCTTGGCGGACAAACTCTCCGCCAACATGCTCATGGCGTTAAGAGGTTGCCGCAAATCATGGCTGGCCGCCGCCAGGAAGCGAGTTTTGGATCGATTAGCGCGCTCCGCCCCACGCTGTGCAATTTTGACCAATTGCAGATTCAAAAACAGCGTCCGCTGAGCGTGTTCCTGAATATACGACCCCACCGCCCCAATCAGGTTGGCGCCGAACAGAAAGAACGCGTTAAACCCAAGAGTCGTCTTGTCCATGCCGACATCCAGCTCCACCAGCAGATAGAGGCCGTAAATCAAAGTGGAAATCATTGTGGCGACGTAGAAAGGGATCGCCATGAGAAAGTAACCGTAGATCAGCACTAAAAACAGGCCGTCGTAGGGCACCATGACATTTTGCGAATGCGCAATCCAGATAATCGCCACCACGCTCAGCCCTCCCAGCGCATAGGTGCCGTTATAAAGAGGCATGAACCAACGTCGGGGCCAGGAATGCATGCCCGCATATAACGCCAGGGCGATAATCGGACATACCAGAAACAGACGAATGGGAATGGTCCAGCTGGCGATCTGCTGAGGGAACAGATAGTAGTCCAGCGCAGAGTAGATGATGATGAACGCCAGCGCCGTCGCATGCACGAGAGGCAGACGCGCTTGTACACGCTGATTGTGGAAAGCGCGATAAGCCTCCTCCACAGGAGGGGCGAACTTAAGCCACTTAAAACCGCGTTGTAATTCTTGTTGTATCAGTTTTTCGTCCATGGGTTTTAGATATATACATCAGCCTTCTAACAAGCAAGCTTTGCTTTCACGCTATCTAATCCATGTCACGTATTTGTTGCGGGCCTCGTTCCACCTGGGCGTCATACAGCGCTGGCGGCGCATTAGGGCTGATTCCGGACAGTAGTCCGGGGCGGTTAAATTCAAGCTCCATAGAACGATGCATCCATAACCAAATAGCCATCGCCAGCATAATAAGGCAAAGCGCCAACGTGGCCCGATATAGAGTCTTGCGCAACATGTTTTTCTACTACGTCTTACATGACTGAAGTGTTTGAGAAAGTTTTACGCCGCCGCAGCGGTTATTTGGGATTATGCAAGGAAGGGGGTGACTTGAAATCACCTGTTTGGGTGAAAAATACTTGGCGGAAAGCCCCCCCCTGGAGGCCCTCCGCGATCAGGCTCAGGCGATTTTACGCCTAGCGCCGGGCTTGACCGGGCTACTGCGATCCTGCGCGAATCAATCCGCCCAGACCATGTTGATCCAGCACTTCGTTCAGCATGGCGCGAATCTCTTTCTCATTGCGCATGCGCGAAGCTTTTTTCCAAAGTTTCTCCGCCGTCTGATGAGAGACTGAACGAATGACCCACTTGGTTTTCGGCAGGTTGTAGGCGGACAGGCTGAGCATTTCCACCCCCATTCCCAACAGCAGCAGTACCGCCGCAGGATCGGACGCCATTTCGCCGCACACGCTGACGGGAACGCCATGCTTTTTCGCCACTTTCACCACGCGCCCAATGGAACGCAGCACCGCCGGGTTCAACCAGTCGTAGAGGTCAGACACTTTAGCGTTGTTACGGTCCACCGCCAGCATATATTGAGTGAAGTCATTGCTGCCGATGGAGAAGAAATCGACCATCTCCGCCAAATCTTCCAACAACACCATTGCCGACGGCACTTCAATCATGGCGCCGACTTGCGGTTCGCTCACTTCAACGCCGGCTTCTTTCAACTGACCGATAGCTTCCTGCAACAGGCTTCTGAAGCTTTCGATTTCATCCAGACGGCTGACCATGGGCAACAGTATTTTGAGGTTGCCGAGGTAGCGACCGGCTTTCAGCATGGCGCGAATCTGGCTGATGAAAATACCGGTGTTATCCAGCGTAAAGCGTATCCCCCGCCACCCCAGAAACGGGTTTTCTTCCGTAAAGCTGAAATAAGGCAGGTTTTTATCGCCGCCGATATCCAGGGTGCGCATGTACACGGGTCTCGGCGCATAGGCTTCCAGCACTTTGCGATAGATCTGCACCTGCTCTTCTTCCGACGGGAAGGACTCGTGCACCATAAATGGAATTTCCGAGCGATACAGACCCACTCCTTCCGCGCCACGTAAAAGTCCTGGCGAAATATCCGCCAGCAACCCCGTATTGGCGAATAGTTTGACGCGGAACCCATCCGGGGTCTGCGCCGGCAGATCGCGCAGCTCGTCCAGCCCTTTGATGAGCTTTTTCTCTTGCTTGGCCAGACGTTTGAATTCTTTGCGCAGAGCGTCCACCGGATTGAACACCACCACCGCGCGATAGCCGTCCACCACTGCTTCTGCGTTTTCGATCAGCGCAGGTTTGATGTCGCCGATCCCCATGACGGCGGGAATCCCCAGCGCATTCGCCAATATGGCGATGTGCGACAGTGAGGAGCCGCTGGTGCACACCAGCCCCACCAGATATTCCGGCGGAAACTGGGCGACATCGGTAATGCTGAGGTTGTTCCCCACGATGATGGTGGGCTCGCTGACGGCGATGACGTCAGGGCTGTCGACGCCACGCAGATTGGCGTAAATGCGATTGCCGATATGACGGATATCGTCCGCCTTGGCGCGCAAATAGTCGTCATCCATTTTCTCGAATACACGGGCGTGCGCTTCGACGGTTTTGCGTAGCGCGGAAGAAGCGCAGAGCCCGGAGTGGATGTGATTGACGGTTTCGGTAGTCAGTTCCTGGTCTTCCAGGATCATGCGATACACGCCAAACAGCGCCAGCACATCCTTGGGCAGCGTGCCCGCCATACGTTCGCCGCTGGCGTTGAGTTCGTCTTTCGCCAGTTCCATCGCTTTGGTGAAGCGGGCGATTTCCAGCTCCGCGTCTTTGGCTTCCCGGTCCGGCGCCGACGCCAGATCATGGCCTTTACCAACCCAGTGCACGCGACCAATCGCCATGCCCGCAGCGCCTTTGACGCCACGGAATTTCAGGTTCGCCTTGAATTTATCCCGGCATACTTCGCGGTCAAACACGCCATCCTGCTGCACCCATTGACTTAATGGCCCAGCCAACTGGGCGGCGATGGTGACGACGAACGCCTCCTGTTCGTCACTGAAATATGCGGCCTCTTTCTTTTGCACCGCAATGACGCCGATGTTCTTGCGGAAATTGATGATCGGCGCGCCCAGAAATGCGGAGAAACGTTCCTCGCGGGTTTCCGGGAAATACTTGAAGTTAGGGTGTTTTTCCGCACTGTCCACGTTCATCAGTGACTGATGCTGCGCGATATAACCGACCAGCCCCTGCCCGACAGGCAGACGCACGCGTCCCACGGATTCAGGGTCCAGCCCCCGAGTCGCCATCAACACCAATTCCTGGGAGGTTTCATCCAATAAATAGATACTACATACATCCGCCCGCATGGCGGATTGCACACGGTCGACGATCAGTTCAGACAGGTCTTTGGCGGCGTGTAAATCAGCAGCCTCCTGAAATATTTCCCTAAGAATTTTTAATGGCTCAAGCATGGCGATACTCTGGAGAATCAAGCTACGGCAAACTTAACTAGCTCACCAGTGGTAAACAGGCAGGGATAACTATAAGCGCCAGCCCGTCATATTACCAAGAGGGAATTTCCACTGTTTTCGCATATTTGACATAAATCGGCTTATATCCTGCATGTTATTTGTTACGATCGCGTCATCTCCAACCAAACTTACGCAATACCCACTGGATTACAGTCTACACTTGCCACAGGCGCCGCCATTACGACAAGGCCTCAAGAATACGACTATTCTGCTCAAGATCCTCTCCCAAGCGATCGATCAAACTGTTGACCCTCCCCACGCTGGCGCCGCGATATAACATGGCGGGCTCATAACGCCCGCCGGACAGGAGACGCTCCTGCACCACCGCTAAGTCCGCGTCCGTAAACGCCGCCAGTGTTATGGCTATTTGTATTGCGCTATCGTCTTCATCAGTCTCAAGCAACTCAGCGGCGTATTCCACCAGGCTTTGTGCTTCATCTCTCGTCAACGCCTGATAAACCCCATCGATAGCCCCCGGAAAAGGGAGGTAAGTGATCAAGGGGTCTGCAGGCGCCGCGAGGTGATAAGCCTTTATGATAGCAACCCTGTCAGTCAGTCCTGCATAGGGGTCAATGACTTTGCTGTGCTTGCGTATATACTCTCTCTTCATCTCCCGCTCCTGCTCTCGGGCGCAGGGCATACACAGACCACCCATGCGCTCAGCGGTACTGGGCAGGATCATGTGGTCGCAAAACAGATGTCTACATTTCACACGCTCAGTCATGACTTAAACTCTCATTAACGGTTAATGGAGAAGGGGCGTTGCAGTTCGCTTTTGTTCTTCACCACAGAAAATTGTAATCTGATCGACGGCTCCTGACACAATGCTGTCAGTAGCAGGCAGGTAGTATTGTCGGGTCGAGACTATAGCTGTGACGAAACCAAAGCCGTTGCGAAACATACGATAAAACCAAGTAAAAGTCAGAGGGATACTACATGAGCGAAAGCAAGACTATCGCCGGACCGTTATCCGGCCAATGCCTGTGTGGCGCTGTAAAAGTGGCCGCCAAGAACGTTAACCCTGAGTACCATGCCTGCCACTGCGGCATGTGCCGGCGTTGGAATGGCGGCCCATCCATGGCGATCTCCGCGCAGGAAACGGTTTTCGAAGGCGAAGACAATATTACCGCTTACGATTCATCGGAATGGGCGCAGCGCGCGTTCTGCAAGCACTGCGGAACCAACCTGTATTACCACCTGAAGCCTACGGGTGAAAAATACCTCTGGAGCGGTCTCTTCGACGACCAATCACAGTTCAAAATGGCGGGTGAGATCTATATTGACCGCAAACCCCCGGGTTACGCCTTCGTTGGCGATCACCCAAGAATGACGGAAGACGAGTTTTTGAAGTCTATTGGCATGAAGTAACCGCCCTCTGCGCACGGTGATCGTCCTCCTTCATCGTGCGCCCCCTGCCTCCTCCGCGCCCGACTCCATGGGCTTCATCAAAGACTTGCCTAACCTGTCCCCGCCGCACTATGGTGGAGCGGCGAACGCTTTTCAAAGAGCTAAAGGACTGAACTCACACTACGAGCATAAAGCGTATGACTGCTCCGATCAGAGAAGAAACCAACGCCCTCGTCCTTGCAGACAAGGCGGCTTTTCCCTTTCCGACGCCTGAAGGTCTCGTCTACGAGGCGCATTTCACCCGAGCTCAGGAATATCTGGCCTTCTTCAGCGAAGACTGTCCCTACGAAGAAACGCTGCATATACAACATCTCGACAGCAGCGGTCATATCAAAGAAGAAGTCAGGCTCTCCGCCGAATACACAGGGGGCGTATTTCAATTCATCGACACACGCGCCAGTCACATCGATTTCATCTTCTGGCCGGGCCTCAAAATCCGGGCGGAGTGGTTGCTGGAGCCGCGCTTTATGTGGAAAGCCGAGGCGTTTCCGGGAATTCAGCGCTCCGATAAGTTTTTCCGACGCACACAGATAATCATTACTCGACGCGACTAAGCGTCTATTAATATGGCAATAATATTGGCATGTTGATAATCAAGCGCATGGATGCGCCTGCGCGGCGGAGAGCCGCGATATTGGAAGACGGCTGGACCACTTCCAACGAACGGGACGCCATCCGTTACGTGCAACAACTGTAGCGCCCTCCCCTGACTCCACAATGAACTGGCCGACTGCGTTTTAAACAGTCGACCTGGTCGACAGGCGCTTCTTTCTAAACTCTCAGCCTAAACCAAAGCTTAGTCGCCGCGCATACAAAACAGTCTCTCACTTCCTTTATAATCGAACACTGATCTCATCGCTGTAATCACGTTTGCAACCTCACTCAGGACTGACGACTCGCCTATAACAGGAAGGAGTGATTATGTCGAAGCCTTCGCCTACGGAACCACATTCGTTTCTATCTGGATCAAAAGCTCTCAAACTGTTCGCTACCGTCGTCTCCATTCTGGCCGGCGTCGTGACGATCATCTTCAGCATCAGCCGCGACCCGACCGCCAGTCAGCACAACAGCGGCGACAATAACGTCATGGTCGGCGGTAATGTGGGTGGGGATATCAGTATCCGACAGGAGGACTCGCCTTCCTATCGTGTCGACATCATCGGCGAAAAGATGATCAAGCCTGGGGAAAAAGTCTTGGTGAAGCTGGACGCGGAGCGTCGGCAGCATCTAAGCGGCATGACCTGCCACTGGCAGGTGCTCGGCAAGGAAGGCACGGTGTTGAAGCAGACGCCGGATAACTGCCAGATGGAACTGACCCTCGTATCGATCAGTGAAGCGACCGACTTCAGTCGGGTCAGCATTGTGGTGGAGGCCACCAGTTCCAGCGGTAAACGCTACAGCGCCGTCAACGAACTAATGATCAGGCCAGATCCGAATTCCAGCCAGTACATTGAACAGCAGCAGGAGACACTGCGAGAAAATATGACCAAAATGTTCGACGCCACCGGCGATACAGTGAACAGTGCGCAGGCTGACGCCATGAAGCTGAAGGACAGGCTGCAACAGTTTCAAACCGACGTGCGCCGCAACGGGCTTGTCAGCAAACTGGAACACAGGCCGGATAGAGTGATCGAGTGCTCCCCTGGCGGCTGCAAGGTGGATGCACGAGAACTCTGCGACGCCCAGGCGACCGGGCTGGCTTTCGGACCCACACCGGGGGAGCGCTTATTTCAAACCTCGATTAGCTGCCGCGAGGTGGAAGCAGGCGGAACCAGCGAGCTTTGTCTCACACCGCCTTTTGACATTATCGGGCTGAAGCCCGGCGCCGAGTTATATGGCGAAGTTCTCTTTGCTGACGCCCCCTCCATTCCATTCAACATCAAAGTCAGCTACAACACAGACAATTACGATCATCAGGACCCCAACTGGACGCCGCTGCGCACTCAAGGCGCAGACGCCGCAAAAGCGCCGTTCGCCGCACTTAAGTTTGAAGCGTATGGAAGGTCGTTTCAGCTATTCCTCGGAACATCGGGCGCTCATTGTTATGGCTCCAGGCCCAGTCTGGAGATCGCCTACGATTCCGATGGCAAAGGGTTCATCAGTACCTCCCAGGGAGGACAGGCGCAAAATGTCTTTCCCATCGTTCCGCCACAGGGTGACGCGATTAAAGTGCGAGTCAGCCATAACGGCGAATCCCGAGAGTTCAGTTACGCCTTCGATCTGGACCAGATCATACGTCAGACCGCCGCCAACCTGGGCCGCCCCCAATTGAATTGCCATCGCAACGCCGGCGTTATCGGCTGCGCCCTGCCGGATCAGGACCCTCTGGTGATTTGGGCGAATGTGCAAAGGATTCGCTATAGCGCCAGCAGCGACCAGCTCGAAAACAGCTTGCCCGTGAGTATTAACGGGAAACAAATCTTTGAGAAAAACCCGCGAAACATTCTCAGCGCGTACCGATTTACCGTACCAGGAGACTGGAGCGATATATTTTATCAACTGGAGTTCAAAGACGGGCGCGTGGGCAATGTGGAGCGGATTCCGATGTAGAGTTTTGGGTTTAGAAATTCGCGAGTAAGCAGCAAAAACGGCTGACCATCAAGGTCAGCCGTTTTTGTTACTGCATTACCAAAATCATCAAGAGAATATCTTCTGCCGCGTTTCGTGCTTGGACTGCTCGATAGCGGACAGTTTGGCTCTAACGTCGTCCATGATTTCTTTCATGGTCTGAATGAAATCCTTGGCTTCGTCGATATTCGCCGAATGCTTCTCGGACTCAGCTTCATACTGCTTTTGATGCTCCTGATCCAGCTTGGACTCATAGGTCAGGGGCGCCGCAACCACCGTACCGACGCCTCCCGCCATCTGGGTGTAGGTCTGTCCCAGGTTGGTCAGGTTCTGCGGCACCTGCAGCTTCAGCTGCAACTGCGCAGGATCAAGCTTGGTGTCTTTCATCAACGCACTCGTCTGCTGTGTCGACTTCACCGTCAGTTTGACGGAAGCGGCGCCGCCTGCGATCTGAAAAGCGCCCTGCACCAGGGACGCCGCCAGTTCTTTGCCTGCGGAGTCACGCAGCTCCTTGCCGGCGTTTTCCAGCGACTGCCACTTCTGCTGATACTCGCCATGACGAATGTCGCGGGCGCCTTTTTTCTGCGTCTGCGCCAGCTCATGGATCAAACTCATAATGGCGAAAATATCCACCTCCAGAGTGGCGCTGGCCTCCGACAGCTTGCCGTCAAGCTGCTTCCCTGGGGGGCCTGCCTTGCTGTCAGGGCTCTCCAGTTGTGGTTGGTAGGTCTCGCGGCTGAAGCGCATCAACGGAATATCGTGCTTACCGTCGCTGAGCACCAGAGAAGCCTCCTGCTTGGGACCTTTAACCGGAGCAGGGCCTTCCGTATTAATAGAAAAAGCGAATGGATTATTCGCTTCGTTTACCGGATTAACGCTCATAAAAAGTCTCCTATACCATATTCCTGCTGATCTGCATGCGGGTGCTGTGGTCGTTCCCCATGATTTGCAGGATGCGACTGACGCCTTCATTCAGTTTGGCGATGACTTCCTTCAAGCGATCCTGCTCCGCCTCCATGGCCGCCTGCAGCTTGGCGAGCTCTTTCTTCATATCCATCTGGTTAGCTCGCGCATCGGTCGCCTGTTTCTTGTATACGCCAGTGGTTATCTGCGACGCGCCACCGCCTACAGCGGAAGTTCCGGCGGTCGCCGAGGCGATGTTCTTCACCTGGGCGCCCGCAACCTGGATCTTCTGCATCTGCTCGGGCGAAGACGCCAGTCTGGTGATCAACCCTGAACCCGCCTTGGCGGCGGACGCCATACTGGCGCCGACGCAGACAGCGACGGTTACGGCTGCGGTGACGACGCCAGCAACAATGTTGGCGACACTCTCGTCCATCCCCATGGCCTGTAACCCCTTGGCTATACCTTTGGTCATCTCGCCCATCAGGCTGTGACCAGTGGCCGCGCCCACCATTGAATCCACCGCCAACGCCAACATGGCTGCGCCCGCAACGGCTCCCACCCCGGTTGCGATCATGACCGCGCCGGCGATCGCCGTCGCAATATTGGCTATCCATCCGAAAATCTTGCCGAACAGACCGCCTTTTTTGGCCTTGTCGCCGGCTTCGATGGACTTCTGTATCTGCTCCAGCATTTCATCATGCTTTTGGTTCTGCTTGGTCCGGTTCAGCTGAATGTCCTGCTGGGAGGAAGCAATCTGCTCATTGCTGGACTTGGACTTTATCGTCAATAACAACGCCACCAATTCATCGGATGAGCGGGGTTGCGGCCGCTCCAGGTCTGGAGCAAAGGACTTGCCCGATGTATTTTGCGTTGAGCCGGTCTGCGGGTCCTGCACGTTTAGCGAGATCTGCGGTGAACCGACCTTTTTCTGACCAGGAACCTGAACGTCCTGATCCTCTGAATTGCCTATCGGATAACTGAAATGTTGATTTTCAACCGCCGTTACCATTGGCCAGGCCCTCCTTTTTCTGTTGCAGTACTGAGCGTAAAAGCTCAGCCTTGGCGCGCACCTGGGAGTACTCCTCCTTATCGCCCGCCCAATGCAACGCGGCTTCAATACCGCTTTCCGCCTTCTCCAGATCGTTCAAAGCCAGATAGCAGAACGCTGCGTGCATAGGGGGGTGGGGATTTTCCACATCCAGAATGGCCATGTAGGAATACGCCTGCACAGCTTCCTCATACTTCTGTTGCTGTTGCAGACAGGCGCCCAGCCCCATCCAGAATCGCTTGTCCAAATGTCCATACAGGCACAGAAAGCGGAACAGTTTTTCCGACTCCCCGTTGCGATTCTGTCGATACAGGTTGTAAGCCACCGTGTAGACCGCCTCCAATTCATTGTCGGTGATCCCCTTGATCTCGCCCAAGGTTGCGTGACCATGCACCACCGACTCCAGGAGCGCGTCAAAGCGGGCGTCTGCGTCTGGTTGTATTGCTTGTGCTGATTCAGCCACGGAATGTCTCCTTTACTGATTAAGTTCTGTGAGTTCAGAACACACTCAGGCCATCAGTTGATCTTATTGATGGTCGCCATGATGGTGTCGTGTTCTTTCTTCTGAATGTTGGTCATCAACTGGTAGGCCTGCTGCTGCTTGTTGATCAGGCCCTGCAGGCGAATCATTTCCATCTGTGAGTCGTTGTTGAGACCGTCCCGCTTTTGCTTCAGGGTTTCCGAAAAAGAGTTGAGCTGATCTTTGCTGACTTCGTTGCCTTTGACATCAACGCCTTTAGCTTTCAGTTCATTCACTTCGGCGTCAGTCAGCGTGAGCTTGTCCTCACCTTTTTTCAGGGAGGCGGACTTGTCGTTCACCATGGAAATGGTTTTGCCGTAATCCTTGATTTCCGTATTGATGCTCTGCATCCGTTCGCTTTGGGATTTGACCTGGCCATCCAATAAACCAACGCGCTCTTCCTGCAGCAGCATGATCCTTGTAAACGGGTCCATGTTTGTGTCGTCGAATTTGGACGCGTTCTTGGGATCGCCAGTGGGCGTGGTTTCCGAGGTGGTCTCGTAAGGATTAACGTTATGGTTGTTGGTTGGATTGACTGTATTCATCTCAATTTCCTCGTATTATTAATCAGGCAGTCAAATAGCTTCCTTCTATTTGTCTGCAACGACAGGGCCTGCACATGTCAGGCCCTGTCTCCCGCGGCTATCCGCCGCGCAGGCGCATCCATGCGCCTGGTTATTAACATGCCAATATCATTGCCATATTAATAAATATGAAAGACCGAAAAAGCTGAGGGCTATATCGCCAGGAGATTGCGGTTGGATTTTTTGCGCTTGATGGGAGCAGTCGTACGGCTACCGGTCTTCATGATCTCGGTAATTTCATCCCGCCATTCCTGCAGTTGCTCCATTCCCTGCTGCTTGAACCCTTCGGAAGCCAGTGGGTGATTCAATATCTTCTGAGCGCTGCCTCGGGGAATGCCCAGGGATTGAAACAACTTGTCTCCCTGCTCACGCATATTTTCCGCTTTCCGGATCAACGCTTCGGACTCCGCCAGCGTTTTCTCCACCTCTACATCCGTCAATGTCTGGCTCATAGCTTTAACCTCACTTTGATTTAGTCATGAATAACCCTCTCGCCACACCGCTTGGGGATCACCGTCGCGATTTACGGAGAGGATCATTAGTTGAGTAACGGAAAGACGCAAAAAGTCGCTGTTTTTGGGAATATTTGCGTGTGAATTGGGAATGCGAGGCTGCTTTGGCGAGATACAGAGAAGTTAAAGCGAACCGAATAAGAGCGATGGACAAACTCCATCGCTCTTAACCTTAACGTACAGGATTACAGACAGATACGGCTGATCGGTTGCACCGTGATGTCCTGGGTCAACTCTTGATAGGACAGCACGCACAGCTCAAAGAAATCACGTTCGATCATCTTTCTGACATAGCGGCGAATATCCATGGACACCAATAACACCGGCTTGTGCTGCAAAGCGTCCAGATCCCCGACTTCCCGATGCAGTTCATTGATAAAGTTCTGCGTGGTGTCCGGGTCAAGCGCCAGATAAGCGCCGGAAGACGTCTGTCTGATGCCGCCGCGAATGGACTCTTCCAGATCCTGGTCCAGCATATAGGCGGGCAATACGTTTTGACCGTTGCAGAACTTATAACTGATGTAACGGCTCAGGCTCTTGCGTACGTATTCCGTCAGCAGCACCGTGTCTTTTTCCTTTTGGCCCCACTCCACCAGGGCTTCCATGATGGCGCGCAGGTTACGGATGGAGATATCTTCGGACACCAGCCGCTGCAGAATCTCCGCAATGCGCTGAATCGGCACGACGCGCTGCACCTCTTTCACCAGATCGCCATACTGGCCTTCCATCTGATCCAACAGATAACGGCACTCCTGCAGGCCGATAAATTCGCTGGCGTAACGCTTCAGAATAAAAGACAGGTGATAAATCAACAGTCGCGGCGCATCCAGATATTCAATGCCGGCGTTCTCCATGGCGGGCGCATGGGACTTCTCCACCCAATAAGGATTGGCGGACATCGCCAGTTCGCCCTGTTGATGGGGGATGCCAAGGATGTCCAGCTGTTCCTGATCCTGCAGCACCACGACTTTATCCGCCGGCAAACGTCCCTGCGCCACCGGCACTTCATGCATCAGAATCGTGTATTCGCCATCCTTCATGCTCTCGTTGAAACGCAGGTGAATACCCGGAAACGGAACGCCAAGATCCAGGTACAGCGCGCGCCTCACTCGATACAGCTCTGCGTTCAGCTCAGAAGGCTTAAGCATTTGCTGACAGGAGGCCGCCACGTCCAGCAACAGGGGCACCGTGGGCGAGAAGTCGTCCTTTTCCGGCGTCTTGCTGGGCGTCCGCGTCTGTCCCGCCGCCGCCATGGCGGGGATGTCGTCATCATCCGTGTCGGCGTGTCTGGCTTTACGACTCATGATAAAGCCAATGGAGCAGATCAGCCCCGCCAGCACCAGAAACACCATGGTGGGGAAGCCCGGAATCATAGCGAAGCCCAGCAACAAGGCGCCGCCGATGAATAAAGCTTTTGGTTGGGCGCCGATCTGGCCGCCGATATCGCGCCCCAGGTTTTCCGACTCATCCGTGGACACGCGAGTGACGATAAATCCGGCGGTGATGGAGATAAACAGAGCGGGAATCTGCGCCACCAGACCATCGCCGATGGTTAATACCGAGTAGATGGCGGCGGCGTCGCCAGCGCTCAAGCCGTTTTGCGTGACGCCGACCAGGATGCCGCCCAAAATATTGACCGCGGTGATGATCAAACCGGCGATCGCGTCGCCTTTGACGAACTTCATGGCGCCGTCCATAGAACCGTAGAGCTGGCTTTCCTTCTCCACTTTGGCGCGTCTGACGCGGGCCTCTTCCATATCGATAACCCCGGCGCGCATATCGCCATCGATACTCATTTGCTTACCAGGCATGGAGTCCAGAGAGAAACGCGCGCTGACTTCCGCCACCCGCTCCGAGCCCTTGGTGATGACCAGGAACTGCACGATAGTCAGAATCAGGAAGATAACGCCGCCCACCACCAGGTTGCCGCCGACGACAAAGTTACCGAAGGTGTAGACGATCTGCCCGGCGTCCGCCTGCAACAGAATCAGACGCGTGGTGGTGATCGACAGCGCCAGCCGGAACATGGTGGTGATCAGCAGCATGGATGGAAACACGGAGAAATCCAGCGGCGATTTGATGTACAACGCCAACATCAGAAGTATCACCGACACCCCCATGTTGATGGCGATCATGACATCCACCAGCATGGTCGGCATAGGCAGAATCATCATAAAAATGATGCCCACCAGGAAGATCGCCAGCACCACGTCGTTGCGCTGGCTGAGCGCGCTCAGAACAGAAGCTCCTCTACTCATACGACAGAGTTCCTTGTTAGTTGATGATATTTCTTCAGGCTTTTACGCGCTTCCTCCGGGCGCTCCAACGCCCATAACGCGTGACTGCGTATCAGTAGAAACGGCGCTGTTTCAGGCTTCACGCCCAACTCCCTGAGACTGCGGTCGCTCAGCGTCAGCGCATCCTTATAACGCGCCGCCTTAAGGCAGGCGAAAGCAAGTCCGCGCGTCACATAGGCGTCCTCGGGACAGAGTTTGGCGGTGGCCTGCAACAGGGTCAGCGCCTTTTTGTGGTGGTTCTGCTGCAGGTAGACGAACGCCAGCGCCAGCAGCCATTCGCGATTGGCAGGACTGAGTGAGAGTGGCTCGCTCATCCGCCTAAGCCTCGATCAACGCATTGCGATACTGATTGAGGTAACGCATATCATCCTGATTATCCCGCAAGATCTTCTCCGCCTTGCTGAACAGCTCACGGTCTTCCGGGGATTGTTGCGCCAGCTTTTGAAACAGCCCGCGCACTTCCCCGTACTGACGCTCGAAATCCACCGGCGACAACAGGCTTTCCGAACTGACCCGGGGTTTAATGAATGATTCCAGCAGAGAAGACTCTTCCCCTTTGCTGTAAAGCTGACGTAAATGAGACACCACCTGCCCGCCGGCGGGGGTAAATTTCTTGCGTGACGGCAGTTGGCGTTCGTCCGCCGCGTTATAAAGGGATAGCCCTTCGATATTGGAGCGCAAAGAGATGTTGTTCATGCGACAGCCTCCTCGTCCGTCTCGTTTTTAAACCAGTGATCGAGCCCGGTCAGTCTGAGCGCCTCCAGCACATTCTCTCCCGCGTCGATCACTCGCCACCGCGTCGGCCCATAAGGCGCCAAACGGGCCATATTCAACAGCAGCGTCAACACCCGCGTAGAGGGATGCGAGACCTGATCGCAGCGGATAAACACTCGCTCCTCACCCTGTTCCGCCAGTTCGCGACAGCGCATCAGAAACGACTTCTCCGCTTCCGGTTGCAACGGCCAGGGCATGCTCAGAATGACATCCATCAGAAATTACCCAGCTTGCCGGTCAGTTCCTGATAACGATGACGCAGGCGGCGGATGGCGCCGTCCAGAAAATCAATGGACGCCTCGGAGGCGTTCATACAGATGGTCATCACCAGCCGTCTTTCTCCCATCAGGCCAGGCTGGATCGGGTAGTCGGTAGAGGTCTGATAGTGGGTCAACTGCAACAGTTTTTCCGCGACCTCGTCCACCTCAAACTCCGGTAATTCGTAGCTGAGCGACACCGCCAGACAGTCGTCGCGCTGGTCCAGCGTGATACGCTCGCCGGTTTCGTAACTCAGCGCGGTGACGCCTTCTCCCACGCCATTGACGCCCATGCTGCGGCCGTAGGCGTTCAGCATGTTGTGAATCGCATTCATTATGTTGACTTACTCCTGTTCTGAATTGATCGTCGCCCCGTTCTCATTCCTCCTGCTCCTTGATAAACAACTGCTCAAGGGCTTCTCTGGAGACGCCCAGCAGGCGCTCTCTATCGGCGGGGTCGTTGTAGGTTTTTTCGGGAATTTCACGGAACACCGTGTCCACTTCCCGCAACAGGTAGATCTGGTTTTCAATGCCCAGCACATTCATTTCCATCGGAATAGAGGCGATCTGGGACGGCTGCACCCAGTCCATTTCCTTGATATCCAACACTTTCTCCATCAGTTCCTGACCGCTTTTGCAGTCATCCTGACCGTAGAGATCGCGCATCACGCCCATGAGGTCGCAGCATTGCTCGTGCACGCCGCCCAACAATTTGAGGGCGTACATATCGTCCATGATCGCTTTGAGCCGGGACGGCTCAATGGATGGCCCCTGCGCGTTGTAGTCGGCGCTCAGGGCCTTCAACAGATATTTGCGTACGGTTTCAAACGGGCTGCCTTTGTGACGTTCGACAATAGAACGGTAGGTCTGGGTAATGCCGCCGTAGTTCAACACCGCGTCCCGATAGGCGTCCCGCAGCATCTGAACGTCTGTCTTCAGCCTCTCGGCGAATTCGGAGGCGGTGAGCGATACATTCAGGCCCGCCCGTACTGCTTCCCCTTTGGTGTTCATCAGTTCGGCGGCGGCGCTTTGAATCAGCTTCAGGCGCTCAGTCTTGTCTGCGCCCCCGGACTTGGCCTCCTGCTCCAACACCTGCAAGGCGACGAACTGCAAGGTCGGGTCTTTGGAGAACTCCTCCAGTCGCCGCATCAACTGTTGCGGCGTGGAAGGAAAATTACTGGCCATGCGCTCAATGAGCACTTTCATTTTGACGTTCTTCAGCAGGTCAGGAACCTGATCCATCATCTCCCGGATTTTCTCGATCAGGATCTGCTGGTTGTTCTCTTTCTTGCCGGTGGACATTTCCCGCCGCGCCAACGTTTTCTCCGCTCGTTCCTTGAACAGAAGGGACACTTCCTCTTTAGCGTCTTCCAATAAAGAGGACGCGCTCTGCTTCACCTGCACATTTTCCCCATGCAGTTTGCCCTGCCGGGTAACGGCTTCATTCGTGGATAACGACCCGCTCTGCAGGACAGGAGCGCTGGTCCGGTTGACGATTTGCTCACTCAAGTTTGCGATCTCCGGCAATTGAACATGCAACTTTCTCCCTGTTGGTAACACCCATAAGAAGAAAGTTTTTCTGCGAAAGTTAATTTCCGCTTAAAGGAGTCAAACGTGAGCCAGTTGAGCCATGTGTTATCAGACCTGCGTTCGGCCATCGCCGAGGTGCAACCGGTCGGCCTGCGCGGCCGGGTGACCAACGTGGTCGGCACCATCATCCGGGCGATCGTTCCCGGCGCTCAAATCGGCGAGCTTTGCTATCTGGAGTCCGCCGGCGCGCCCCGCCTGCTCGCCGAAGTGGTGGGGTTTCAGGAAAAAGAAGCGCTGTTGACGCCTATGGGCGACATGCTGGGCATTTCCACCGCCACAGAGGTGATCACTACCGGACAGTCCCACCACATCGCCGTCGGCCCTCATTTGCTGGGGCGCGTGCTGGACGGCATGGGCGCTCCGATGGACGGTAAAAACGCGGACTTCCCTTCCGACCTGCAGCACTATCCGGTTTACGCTGACGCCCCCTCCCCCATGATGCGCCGCATGATCAGCGAACCACTCAGTCTTGGCGTGCGCGCCCTGGACGGCCTTCTCACCTGCGGCGAAGGTCAACGGATGGGCGTATTCGCCGCCGCCGGCGGCGGTAAGAGTACGCTGTTGTCCATGCTGGTCATGGGCGCGGACGTGGATGTCATCGTTATCGCACTGATCGGGGAACGGGGTCGGGAGGTGCGGGAGTTTATCGAACATAACCTGGGGCCGGAGGGCCTGGCCCGCTCGGTGCTGGTGATCTCCACGTCGGACCGTCCTTCCATGGAGCGCGCCAAAGCCGCGTATGTGGCCACTACTATCGCCGAATATTTCCGCGACCAGGGTCAGAAAGTGTTGTTGCTGATGGATTCAGTAACGCGTTTCGCCCGGGCGCAACGGGAAATCGGTCTGGCGGCGGGAGAGCCGCCAACCCGCCGCGGCTTCCCGCCTTCCGTGTTCGCCACCCTGCCCAAACTGCTGGAGCGGGTGGGGTTCAACGATAAGGGCTCCATTACCGCGCTCTATACGGTATTGGTGGAAGGGGACGACATGTCCGAACCCATCGCCGACGAGGTGCGCTCCATCCTCGACGGCCACATTGTGCTCTCGCGCAAGCTGGCCGCCACCAACCACTATCCCGCCATCGACGTGCTCGCCAGCACCAGCCGGGTAATGACCGCCATCACCAGCCCGGAACATCGACAGGCCGCGGGAAAAATGCGCGAGCTGATGGCCAAGTATGTGGATGTTGAATTGCTGGTGAAGATCGGCGAATACCAGCGCGGCAGCGATCCCGTAGCGGATGAAGCCATCGCCAAGATCGACCGCATCCGCGGCTTTCTCAAGCAGGCGACGGACGAAAAGTGCGACTTCCAAACCACCCTTAATGCGCTTGCGCAGTCGGTGTAAAACATGCTGTCCGCATTGGCCGATATTAAAAAGCTGCGTGAACGCAACGCCCAGGCGGAAGCGCTGAGAAAGCGCCAGTTGCTGACGCAGTCCCGGGAAAAAGTAGAGGAAGCGCAACGCGACCTGCAGCAGTTTGAGATCTGGCGAGTGCAGGAAGAACACCGTTTGTACGACAGCATCATGGGGTCGGAGGTCGGCCTCAAGGCAATCGACAAAGTCAAACATCAGATCGGCATGCTGCGCCTGAAGGAAGTCTCACTGGCGGAGCAGGTAGAGAAAGCCAGACAAGAGCAAAAACAAGCGGAAGCTGCGCTGCGTCAGGCGGAGCAAGCCCTGGCCGAAGCCGGCAAAGCCGTAGAGAAGTGTCAGATGCTTATCGAGCAGGTGTCTGCCGACGCCATCGCGGAAGCCCAGCGGCTCGAAGAACTCGAGCTTGAGGAAGCCAGCGAAACCAATTTTTCACGCCCCCAAAACTAAACACAGAAATCCAGAATCATTATGAGAATATCCAATCGCACATCAGGTTCCTCGGATAGGGAAAAAGAGTCGGAAGCGGTCGCGGAAAGCTCCCTGCAACAGTTCAGCAAATTGATGGAGACCAAGTCCGTCAATCCGGATAAATTCCGGCAAACGGAGGAGCAGTCACAGGAAAAGCCAGTGCCGGATAAAGTTCGCAACACCATGATTGAAATGGTGAAAAATGCGTTCAAAGCGGCGGAAAGCCTGGCGCAGCCATCCAAATCCGCTCAAATGGAACCTAAAGCCTCCATCCCGTCTTTGACGCAGACTTTCGCCCAGAAATCCTCAACGACAGAGAAAGGCGGTCTTTTGGACAAGCCGGAGCTGGCGCCCCCCAAGCAAACGTCGCCCCAAGAACAAACGCCACGGGAACTCAGCCTTTTCGCTCCCCAAACCAAAAACAGCGCGGACCTCAGCCAGCTGGACACATTACAAAGCAAGCCGCCGCTGTCTGGAGACAAGCCGGATCTGTCTCCGCCCAAAAACAATGAACAATTCGGCCAGCTCAAAACGGAAACAACCATCCCGGAGTACGCCAAATCCTATCCTGACGCGCAATCCTCATCCTTACCAAATACCCCGGATAAAGCCGCCTCGGAAACTTCCCATGACTCAAAAAGTCCGCGGCAAGAAGCGAAATCCGACGCAAACGGATACAAACCCGCTCAGCAGGAAAGCGGTCAAGCTCACGCCAGACTTGATACTACCCAAGACCCAAAAACCGTCTCCGACAAACTACAACCAAAGGCGGAAACCCAACCCAAGCCTGAGGTGACGGATAAGCCAGAGTCCGTTCAAACAAAACCGGAGAATACACAGCCCAAAACCGACGTCCAAGCCAAAACTGAGCCGACTCAACCCAATCGCGATCCCGCACAGCCCAAGCCGGAGAACAAAGCAGACACCCAGCCTAAACCTGACGTGACTAATCAGCCGGAACCCGTTCAGACAAAGCCCGAGAACACGCCGCCCAAACCCGACGTCCAGGCTAAAACAGAACCGACTCAGCCTAATCGCGATTCCGTGCAAACCAAGCCGGAGAATAAAGCGGACACCCAGCCTAAGCCTGACGTGACTAATCAGCCAGAGTCCGTTCAGTCAAAACCAGAGAACACGCCGCCCAAACCCGACGTCCAAGCTAAAACAGAGCCCACTCAACCCAACCGCGATCCTGCGCAACCCAAGCCAGAGAATAAAGCGGACACCCAACCTAAGCCTGACGTGACTAATCAGCCGGAACCCGTTCAGACAAAGCCCGAGAACACGCCGCCCAAAACCGACGTCCAGGCCAAAACTGAGCCGACTCAACCCAACCGCGATCCCGCGCAACCCAAGCCAGAGAACAAAGCAGACACCCAACCCAAACCTGAGGTAACGGATAAGCCGGAATCCGTTCAGTCAAAACCAGAGAACACGCCACCCAAACCCGACGTCCAGGCTAAAACAGAGCCCACTCAGCCTAATCGTGATCCTGCGCAAACCAAGCCAGAAAACAAAGCAGACACCCAACCTAAGCCTGACGTGACTAATCAGCCAGAGCCCGTTCAGACAAAGCCCGAGAACACGCCGCCGAAAACCGACGTCCAGGCTAAAACAGAACCGACTCAGCCCAATCGCGATCCTGCGCAACCCAAGCCAGAAAACAAGGCGGATACCCAGCCCAAGCCAGAGGTGACGGATAAGCCAGAACCCATTCAGACAAAGCCCGAGAACACGCCGCCGAAAACCGACGTCCAGGCCAAAACGGAGCCGACTCAACCCAATCGCGATCCCGTGCAAACCAAGCCGGAGAATAAAGCGGACACCCAGCCTAAGCCAGAGGTAACGGATAAACCAGAACCCGTTCAGACAAAGCCCGAGAACACTCCGCCGAAAACCGACGCCCAGGCCAAAACTGAGCCGACTCAACCCAATCGCGATCCTGCGCAACCCAAGCCAGAGGTAACAGATAAACCAGAACCCATTCAGTCAAAACCAGAGAACACGCCGCCCAAACCCGACGTCCAAGCCAAAACGGAGCCGACTCAACCCAATCGCGATCCCGTGCAACCCAAGCCAGAAAACAAAGCGGATACCCAGCCCAAGCCAGAGGTAACGGATAAGCCAGAACCCGTTCAGACAAAGCCCGAGAACACGCCGCCGAAAACCGACGTCCAAGCCAAAACTGAGCCGACTCAACCCAATCGCGATCCCGCACAGAACAAGCCAGAAAACAAAGCAGACACCCAACCCAAACCTGAAGTAACGGATAAGCCAGAATCCGTTCAGAAAAAACCGGAGAACACGCCGCCCAAACCCGACGTCCAAGCCAAAACAGAGCCGACTCCAGCTAATCGCGATCCCGCACAGAACAAGCCAGAAAACCTGGCAGATGCGCAGGCAAAAGGCGATATTCAACCTAAACCCGAGCTGGCGCATGACAAAGGCGACTCGCGTCAACCTGTAACTGGGCCTTCTGAGCATCACGCATCAACGCCGAAGAAAGCGGATAAAACAGCTCAGGCGCTTGACCCTTCCGCCAAGTCGGGCGCTCATCAGGGCGATCCAAACTCATCCGAGCGCCCGTCATCCGTCGTCAAAACGGGACGCCCTGACGCAGATGGCGCAACGCCCCTCAAAGCGCCAGTGTCCGGCCCCCATCAGGCTGGTCAGGATGCAAATAAATTCGGGCCTTCCGTAGATCACGCCATCAAGACTCAAGCGTCTCCCCATTCAAAGCCGTCCCCCATGGACGCCAGCGTGATTCAGGCTGACGCCAGAACCGCGCCCATAAAGCCGGAAGGAGGCGTTTCCACCAAAGCGGAATCCGGTAAACCTGAGCTTCACGCAGGCGAGTTCCAACGTCCTGGCAATCTCCTCGCCAATAAAGTGACGAGCAAGGGTTCAGCCTCTTCCGATCATCAGGAGCGCCGTGAAAAGCCCTCTCTGCCGCAGCCAAACAAAGAGAAAACAGAGAAACCACAAGAGCGTCGAGAAGGTCCGGTGGAAAGCTTCCAGGTGCAGCCCACGCAACAGAACCCGTCCAAGGACGTCGTCGCCAACGCCAGTGGAACTGAGACCAGTAAGGTTTCCACGCAGGAGAAAGTGGCGGAGATGCAGAAGATCGTCGATCAAATCGTGAGTCGCATTCTGGTGAGCAAACCAGGATCAGGGCAACCGGAGGAGCTGCGTCTGATGTTGAGCTCCGGACCGCTGAAAGGCACGGAAATCGCCATTATGCGGAAACATGGCGACATTCAGTTAAGTTTTAATACCCCCAATCCTGAAACTCAGGCGTTCCTGGTGTCACTAAAGGGAGAGATGAGCACATCCCTGAGGAGCAAACTGCCCAATGAACGTTTTGACGTCAGGATTCAAGAAAGCAAAAAAGCCACCCCGTACGGTAAAGAGCCAGTCCGTCGCGCCAAAGGCCAGCAGCAATGATTAAGCCGGTAAAGCCGCCCCGGCTGGGACGAACGCAGATGACGCTGGATAACCTGATCTGCGCCCGCCGCCGCCCTTTTGCGCTGCAATTGCCTGAGCACATCGCGCAGTTCAGTCTGCGCCGGCTGGATATGCTGGAAACTTTCGTCAGCGTCGCTTTTTACGCCGAAGGGCGGCGCGGCCACCTGCACCTGGACGTACGCGCCGTCAGCGCACTGCTGGGGGAAGAACAGGATGCGTCCATTTATCCGGACGCCCTGCTCTCCGCGCTGCTCACGGCGCAATTAAACGGCCCTCTGCACGCGCTCTCCTCCGCGCTGCAAACAGAGCTGGAGCTGGATGAAATCAGCCAGGACAGCACCATGGTGGTGGCCGGGGTCCGTATCGGCATGCAGATAAGCGCCAGCGGCAATACCGGCCTGGGGCTGCTGACCCCGCCTCCGCACCTTGCGGAGCGCATGGCCGCTTTGCTCGCCACCCTGCCTGCGGAAACAGCGCCCACGCCGGTTACGCCGACGGCGTCGGCGCAGGTGCTGCTGGCGGAGCGCCGGATGTCTCTCAACGACGTTAAATGCCTGCGGACCGGAGACGTGTTGATGCTGCCGCCAGGCGCATCCGCGGACCTGGTGACCTTACGCCTGCCCGGATACGGCGCCTGCCGCGCCCGACTTGATGATCACAAATTAGTACTGGTGACGCCCATGACTTCAGATACACAACATACCCCCGAACCTCTCGACGCGCCCTCCGACCTGGGAAATCTGGAATTGAAGCTGGAGTTTCATCTCGGCTCTCTCAATTTGACCCTGGCCGAGCTATCGCAGATGACCGAGGGAGCCGCTTTTGATCTCGGCTTAAGTCTGGAAGCGCCGGTGGCGATGAAGGTAAACGGACAAACCCTGGCCCGCTGCGAGCTGGTGGAAATCGATGGGCGTCTTGGCGCGCGCGTAGTACGGTTGACCGGCGGCGACAGCGAGGTCGAAGGGCATGACTGATATACAGGCGATTCCTCTTATCGGGACGCTGGTCCTGCTGTCGCTGATCCCGTTCATCGCCATCATGACCACTTCCTTCATCAAGCTCGCCGTGGTGTTCAGCTTATTGCGCAACGCCCTCGGCATTCAGCAGATTCCGCCGAACATGGCGTTATACGGATTGGCCATCGTGTTGTCGATCTACATCATGGCGCCGGTGGGCTACCAGATAGCGGATACGGTGAAAGAAAAAGGCTTCGACCTGAGTCAGTCGGAATCGCTCAAAGAGCTGGCTAACAGCGCTATTGACCCAATGTCCGAGTTCCTGACCAAACACTCTTCCGAAAAGGAGCGCGGATTTTTTCTGGAAAGTGCGGAAACCCTGTGGCCCAAGGAGTACGCAGCGCGCCTGGACACCAACAGCATGCTGGTGCTGGTGCCGTCTTTCACCATCAGCGAGCTGAAATCCGCGTTTGAAATCGGCTTTCTGCTGTATCTGCCGTTTATCGCCATCGACCTGATCGTTTCCAATATTTTGCTGGCGATGGGGATGATGATGGTGTCGCCGATGACAATCTCCCTGCCCTTTAAATTACTCCTGTTCGTGCTTCTGGACGGCTGGACCCGACTAACCCATGGCCTGGTGTTGAGTTACCAATGAGCGAAGCGGAAGTCATTCATTACGCCAGTCAATTGCTGATGCTGGTGCTGGTGCTGTCGATGCCCACCGTCATCGTCGCGGCGGTGGTGGGCACGCTGGTGAGTCTGGTGCAGTCGCTGACTCAGATCCAGGATCAGACCCTGTCCTTCGCCATCAAGCTGATCGCGGTGTCCATCACTATTATGCTCACCGCGCGCTGGCTGGGCATTGAAATCTACCATTTTTCCATGAATATCCTTGACCACATTGAGTTGATCGGCCCCTCATGATGACCCACTTGATGAGCGACACGCTGACGCTGTTCATGTTCACCGTGCCGCGTCTGCTGGCGGCCATGTCGGTCATGCCGTTCCTGAGCAAAAGCTTCTTCGGCGGCACGCTGATCCGCAACGGCGTGGTGCTCAGTCTGTCCCTGTTTCTGTTTCCCATCGTGGACGAAGGCTACAAGCCGGAAACCATGGCGCCGTTTATGTACGCGCTCATTATTCTCAAGGAAGTGATCATCGGGTTCTGTCTGGGCTGGCTGGCGGCGCTGCCGTTCTGGGCGCTGGAGGCGGTGGGCTTCTTTATCGACAATCAGCGCGGCTCCACCATGGCCAGCGCCATGAACCCGCTGACCGGTTCTCAGGCCTCTCCCGTCGGCATTCTGTTCGTACAGACATTCACCACCCTGTTTTTTCTGGGAGGCAACTTCCTCACGCTGATGGGGGCCATTTACGCCAGTTACCACGCCTGGCCGATCTTCTCATTTTTCCCGAGAATCGAACTGTCGGCCGCGGGCTTTTTCTTTGCGCAGCTGGACTACTTCATGAGCATCGTGGTGTTGTTCGCCGCCCCGCTGATCGCCTGCATGTTCCTGGCTGAATTCGGCCTGGGACTGGTCAGTCGCTTCGCTCCCCAGCTCAACGTATTCTTCTTGTCCATGCCGATAAAAAGCCTGGTGTGCATGGTGATGCTGACTTTCTATGTGGGCGTGTTGATGCGCATTTTCGATGAACGTTATCTGCGCACCTTTGATTTATTCAAACAGCTCAACGTGCTATGGGGGTCGTGACGCATGAGCGATGAAAAAACCGAAAAGCCCACCCCCAAAAAGCTGCGCGACGCCCGTAAAAAGGGCCAGGTCGCCCATAGTAAAGATGTGGTGTCCACCGCCACTATTTGTGCGATGTTTCTATTGCTGCTGGCTACCTCCGACACCTATCTCTCACACCTGAGCATCTTGATCGAGCTGCCCGCCCAGTATATGGACAGGCCGTTTCTGGAAGCCCTGCCGATGGTGGTCGACAATGTGATCTATGAGCTGATTTATCTCACGTTAATGCCCGTTGGCGTGGTCATGGCGTCCGCCATTCTGGCAAACTTTCTGCAAGTGGGCGCTCTGTTTGCGGTAGAGTCACTGAAACCCGACCTCAAGAAGCTCAATCCGGTGGAGGGCTTCAAGAAAATCTTTTGCGTCAAAAACTTCATTGAATTCATCAAGTCGCTGATCAAAGTGGGCGTGCTTTCCTATCTGGTCTATATGCTGATCAAGGACAATCTCAATGATTCCGCCCGGCTGCATTATTGTGAAGTGGAATGCATCCCGGATTTTGTCGGAACGCTGCTGAAGCAACTCATTCTGTATTCCGCCATTACTTTCATCGCTCTCGCGGCGGCGGATTTCTTCATCCAGAAACAGCAGTTTATAAAGCAACAAAAAATGAGTAAGGACGAGGTCAAGCGGGAATACAAGCAAATGGAGGGCAGCCCGGAAATCAAGGGCAAGCGCAAGCAGATTCATCGGGAAATGATGAACACATCTATTCCGGCCCAAGTGAAAAAGTGCTCCGCCATCGTCACCAACCCCACCCATCTGGCGGTCGGCATCTACTATGAAAAAGGCGTGGAGGACGTGCCCAAGGTCATGGTGAAAGGCGCGGACCAAATGGCCAAAGTCATTCGCAAAATCGCTGAGGAAGAAGGCATCCCCATGATGGAGAACGTGCCGCTCGCCCGTGGTCTTTGGAAACGGGCGCAGGTCAACGACTACGTCCCTCCCGACCTGTTCGAAGCTGTTGCGGCGGTGCTGCAGTGGGTGGACAGTCTTGATCAGCAAAGACAGCAACGCTGATAACTGCAATAGCGAAAATAGCTGAATATGCATTTTCGCGCCCTATCCATTGGGCGCTTTTCAGGATTCCTTCTAAACTTAATTTACCAACCTCACTGATGTAGCTGCGTCATGCCCAAGTCCACCTTCCTGGCGATTGGTCTGCTGCTGTTACAGGGATTGTGGACGCCAACCGCACTTGCGGAGCCGCCGCCAATACGGATCTGCTATGAATCGGATCACATGCCCCCTTATTCTCTTTCCGATGCGGAAGCGCTGCGCGACCGGGCCGGCGTCTTACCAGAGCTGATTGACATCGCCGCAGAGAGAGTCGGGCTGCCGTATAAGTTCTATCGCCGTCCCTGGAAGCGTTGTATTCGCGACCTGGAAGAAAACCGTCTGGATGCGCTCTTCGCCGCCATCTGGTTGAAAGAACGGGAAACCTGGGGCGTCTACCCCAATCTCAATGGCGAGCTGGACCCCAACCGACGCCTGTGGAGCGCCATCTATCCCATCTTCGTCGCCAATGACAGCAAACTCCAATACAGCAATGGAGAGTTTCAGGGCCTCAAGTTCGGCGTCGGCGCGCCGGTTGGCTACGTCGCCTATCAAAAACTGGAAAGGATGGGGGTTCTGGCCCCCAGCAGCCTGACGCCGGATGTCGGCTTTGAGCTTCTCATCCGCAATCGGCTGGACGGCTATGTCATCGACCAATCCATCGGTCGCACTCTGGCCAGAAACATGGGGCTCAGCGACGCCATCACCACCCTCCCGGAACCCTTTCTCATCTCCGACTGGTATCTGGTCATCTCCCATAAATTCTACGAAGAACGCACTCAGGACGCAGAAAGCCTATGGGCCGCCCTGGCGCAAACGCGAGAGGAAATGGGCGAATATTTGCTGGAGAAATACATGAGAGAGGAATGAGCGACGCTAAGCGGCCTGAACTGTAGAATGGGAGCCCCTGACCTACAAGAACGCTCCGTTTACTCGTGAAAACACTGCTCGCTTATTCGCCGCACTATGATTTTCGCCTTCCAGGCCTGGCGGCTCTACATCCTTTTGACGCAAGCAAATACAGCCGGGCATGGAGCGTTCTCAGGGAACATTTCGGCGAAAAACTTGCCGACATCACCCTCCAGATCAATGATCCTGCTACCACAGAGTCCCTGGCTTTGGCGCATTCTCGCGAGTATTTGGCGTCGTTGAGTCATTCAGCCGCCATCAGCCGCGTAGTGGAGAACTCTCTACTCAAGTGGCTCCCTTCTTCACTACTGCAAAAAGGCTTGCTCACTCCCGCCAAATACGCCGTGGCGGGAACCATCACCGCCGCCCATAAAGCCATTGAGGAAGAGGCAATTGTTTTCAACTTGGGAGGCGGCTTCCACCATGCCTTCAGAGATCATGGCGAAGGCTTTTGTTTTTTCTCAGATGCAGCCCTGGCGATCCAATTGTTGCGAGCGGAAAAACGCCTGGGCAGCGCCGATGAGGTGCTGATGATCGATCTGGACGCGCACCGAGGCAACGGATTTGAGAGCTACATCGCCTCGGACCCAATGGTCCACAACTTTGATATGTATAACTTTCAGGCGTATCCGGGGTTACATCAGGGCAATCCAGATGAGTTTCCGTTTATGCTTCCCTTGCATGCCGGCACGGATACCGAGGTCTATTTGAATATCCTTAGAGAAGAACTCCCTCGTCTCTTTAACCATGTTAAACAGCCCAAGCTGGCTTTTTACAATGCAGGAACGGATATATTGAAAGGCGACAAACTGGGCGGCCTGAGCGTTGATTATAACGGAGTGAAAGCGCGGGACCATTTCGTTCTGGACATGCTGATCAAACACAACATTCCAACGGTCATTATGACCAGCGGCGGCTATTCCAAAGATTCTTACCGGCTGATCGCAGACCTGGCGCAACATCTGTTAGAAATGCCTCAATGACTCGCATACAAAGCAAACGTCACCGTCTCCAGCATGAATCGAAAACGAGCCGCTGACACAACGGCTCGATTAGCACTATCTACAACTCAATGGTCATAAACACACTATTCGGGTCTTCAATGTAGTCCGCAAAAGGACCGCACAGGGTGAAGCCATAGTTCGCGTAGAGTTGGTGGGCGGGTTGAAAGGCCGCCATGGAGCCGGTTTCCAGGCTGATACGGCGGTAGTTGCGCCGCCGCGCTTCCTCAAGAATATGGCGCAACAAGTGGGAGGCAACGCCTTTGCGAAGATGCGTGGTGGCCGTGCGCATGGACTTCAACTCGCCATGTCCAGCGCCCAGCTCTTTCAGCGCGCCGCAGCCCATCAGTTCGGCGCCGTCCCAGACAGTCCAGAAGGTGATCTCAGGCTTTTTGAGTCCCGTCAGATCCAACGCATGAATGCTCTCCGGCGGCGAATTCTCCGCCATTCCCCGAAGATGTTCCTGTAACAACTCAGCCACTTCAGGGCCGTTTAAATCATCAATCCTGATTTCCATAACAAACCATTGCTTTGAGTGGAATACAACGCAGGCGCAATCGCCAGCGGGCTATACAACCCTGTACGCTCGGAACATGTGCGGATATTTATGATTATTGCGACGGGATTTTAATATAGCGTCGCGCGTTTGGCGACGCCGGCGAGGGCTACAAGGTCTGACTCTCCAATATCCGGCTGTTCATCGCCTGGGTCAGCGCTTCCATTTGGTCGTCCACATTGGCGCGGATAACGCCGAAGTTGCTTTCGATCTGGCAGTCTCCGTCCCCCAGGTTGGGGTCGGCGATGACTTCGAATTTTTCCAGGCCCGGATAAAATTCCAGCGCCTCCTTGATCTTGGCGCGGACTGGCGCCGCCACATCGGTGGCGATTTTTACGGTGACCTGAGCGCCTTCGCCAATGTGGTAGAGGGCTTTGCGCACGACTTGATAGGCGAGTTCTTCCTTGTCGAATTCATTCAGGATCTTGCGCACGGACTCAATCACCAGATTCGTCAGCGTCTGCTCGATCTCCTGGTAGGAGTGAATAATTTGCGCGGCATTGGCGAGCATCAGCTCCACTTGCTTGTGACGCGCCTCGCGCAGACCTTCCTCGAAGCCCCGTTTTTTCTCTTCCTCATAGGCTTCCCGCGCCTGCTGCATGATCATGTCAGCCGAATGCCGCGCCTCAAGTATGGTCTGCTCAGCATCCCGTAACTGGCGATAATCCTCAGCCTTAAGGACGCCTTCGGGTCCGAAGTCAGTCTGGGAGTCGTTCAGTCGAATAACAGAGAGCATGATGGGTCAACCTCCCGATAGAGTTTAAGCATGAGACGTTGCGCTTCCTGGATTTGCTCAGGCGTCGCCTGACGTATAAAAGCCGCGTCGCACATGGCGCTATAAGCATGGGGCAGTTTCAACGCCAGCCGTTTGACGACGGACTGCGGAACGCCGTTCAGCGCACAGGCCAGCATATTCAGTCCGGCGGAGCGAAGCCCCTGGGACACCGCCTCCTGGTCCATCCAGTCCGCAATCCCGAGATCAATACAGAAGGCAGGCGCATTTCTGGCGAGAAACGGCGCTTTGGACACAGCAAAGCGATGCAGCTCCGTGGACGCGGCCACCGCCTCCGCACGTTTGGGAATACGCGCCGAGTAAGCTAACGCGCCCCCCAGCATGATCATGCGCTGTAGCGCGTCGCCCGCCAATAGAGGCAGTCTTTGATAAGAGGCGGCGAAGTCGCAATCCATGGTTTTGGCCAGCCCGCAGCGCTGCAGAATATAGTCGGACATCACCTTACGACTGTGCGGTCGCCGCCACAGGCGCTCAATCGCCCCCCAATGCGGGTCCTCGCTCAGCCAGCTGGAATCCAGATAGTCCGCCGGATAGCGATAGAAATCGTGGACTTGCCGCAACATCAGGTGACGGTAGCGGGCCGAGGTGGGAATAAGGTCGATCATGCCAGTTTCTGAATGGCCGGAGCCTGAATTTTACGTGGAATCCAACCTGCTCTCATCGCGTAATACAGTGCGCCGACAAGCAACAGCACCAGCAACGCGCCAATACCCGCCCACAGGTACATGATGCTTCCGCTGGAAACTTCCTCGGGAGACGTAATCCGCTTCAGACTGGATGGAAACAAAGCGACGGAGACTTGGTCGTAATCCAGGCCGAGAATACTGTTGGAGACCAGCGCTTTAATCTTCGGCGTCAGGGTTTCGATCGGCGCATCCTCGACGTATTTAATAAATACCGAGGCGGTGCTGGGCTTGGGATTCTTGTCGAACTTATCCCCCTCCTGCATCACCACATGCACCCTCGCCACCAATACGCCGTCGATATTCGACAATGTGTGCGACAACTCCTGGGAAATGGCGTAGATGAAGCGCGCTTTCTCTTCAGTGGGAGAAGAAATCAAGCCGTCTTTCGCGAAGATTTCACCCATGGTGGCGAAATGCTGCTTAGGATAGCCCTGTCTCTGCAACACACTGATGGCGCGGGCCACCTGCTGCTCGGGCAGCTTCAGACGCACGTTCTGGTCTTTACCGGCGCCGAGCACTTCCATCTCCACATTAAAGCCTGTGGAACGGAGAATCGCATACATCTCATTGCCTTCCTGCTGGCTCAAACCGCTGTACAGCTCGGTCTTGCAACCACCCAGCAGCAGTAACAGCAAACACAGTCCGGACCGCCAAATCTGTCGCTTTTTCATAGCATACCCTTCAGTCTATTGCGCTTTTAACAGGCTTTCCGCATTTTTGTTGACCTTGCTGGTCACCGCTAAAGCCATCTGCTGCTGAATGGAAATCTGACTGACTTCAAAGAACAGCTTGTTGGCTTCCGCAGGCGAGCTGACAGGCTGATTCATGCGTTGCTCCAACGCGTGAATACGGTCCTGATAGCCCTTACCCATGGCCTGCAATTTATTCAGAATGGTGTCGCCCAGGCTGATGAACGGTTTTTCCGCGTTCTGAGTCGCATAGGTTTGATGCACCACCTGAACATTGCTCGCCGCAGGAGGACGTCCTGCTTCCATCACCTCTGTAAAGCGGGCGATTTCATGGGCGTTAGCGCCGGAGCTGACCGGTTGCGCAAAGTCTTTCTGAAGCGCCTGATCCGGCGCAACGGCGGCTATTGCTGCATCCATCGCTTACCCCTCCGCCGCCAGCAGAATTTCTTCCGCCAGGGAGCCCTTGAAGTCAGGGTTAGAGGTCAGACGAGGTATCAGCTCTTCCGCATCCTGCGTGCGTCCGGACCGTTTCATGGCGAACACCAGCAGCGCCAATGCGTCCATGTTTTCGTAATCCAGCGCAGCCAGATTATCGGACAGCAGCTTGACGCCGCTTTCAAAGTCGCCGCCGGCGATCTTGGTCGCCGCCATGCCCAGCCCTGCGGCAGTATGACTGGTTACGTCGTCGGCGATCGCCGCCACGCCGCCGAAAATTACTTCAGCGTCCTGTAACCTGCCCTGCTCACAAGCCAGGACGCCGATTTCCGACACCCGCTTGATGAGATTTTCAGGATATAACATAAGCAAATCCTCTCAATTTTCCTGATATTCCCGCCGCCACTCTCATCAGAAAGCCTGCGGCGGGGATAACCGGGCCCAAAATAAAACCGGGCCCGAGAATCGGATAGCGTTAAGCCGCCTGACCGATCTTTTTGATGGCGTCCATGATCAGCTTGTGAATCAAAGACAGGATTTCTCTTTCCATCGCATTCTTCTCAGCCTGGGCATAGAGATCCTTCAGCATGGCGTTCATCGCTTCAGGAGAATCCGGCACAGCGAAGTTGGATGCGTCGTCAAGAGTCATGCTGGTGAAGTTATTGCTTACTTCCGCCATAGTGTTTTCCTCACTAAATATTCAAGTTTCTATCGAGATTACTCTTCGCCCGGTAGGGCTTGTGCTTCAACAAACGGTCTTCCAGACCGTCTAACGCTGAAGTTTGGACCAGGTCTGCTCCAGCACGACGATGGCGCGGTCAATACTTTCTTTAAAAGCATTGTGGCGTTTGAAGTCGTCCTGGTTCAGACCGGAGTTCAATTTGCGCCGCACGCTGGCGGACGCATTGGTTAATTCATTGATCACGTTTCTCAGCATGACTCCGCCGGAGTCTTTACTGATATTTTCCGCGTTGATTTCGGTGTCTACGGGTTGGTTTCTTAACATCGGATTTAACATGCCTAGTCCACTCCTAATCGATATTGGATCAGTTTGTCTCCTCTGCGGAGCTGCAACATATGCGGGGTGATTTCCTCCACGCGATAGCCATAGTTGAGCTGGCTGCCGACGAAGTACTTTTCCCCGTTGCTGAGTACGAAGAACGGGGTTTTGCCCATGTAAATGCCTTTCACCACCAGATTGGGCAACGGCGCCAGCGCCATCTTGGTGTCTGCGGTGACCAGGTCTTCAAACCCGATAACCCCCGGCACGTCCACCTGCAGACGTCCGCGGTTCTTTTTCCACGCGACGTCGTCGTCCACGTTGCCTTTCAGCACCAGAAAGCCGGGACGATCCCCCTTGAATACGGAGACATTGGAGTAGCCCAGGGCCGTCAACGCGATTTCCGCGCCTTTGATAAGCTCGTCAGTGACTTTTACCTTGAGCGTGGCCTGTAGCTTTTTCGACTCCATCCAACGGGTCAGACGATTCAGTTCACCGGCGTCGTTCACGTAACCTTCCACCAACCAGCTCACGCCATCCGCGAGCGCAAGCACCTTCACATTGGGCAAGCCCAGTGTTTGCGCAAGCTCGCTTTGCAGGTTGGCGCGATCAGCGGCGACAACGCCTTCTTTGGACTTTTCCGCATTGGACATGGAGCCTACCGCCAACATCATCAGCAGGCCGGCGCAGGCGCCCATCACACCCAACCCCACCTTCATACGATTGAAGGTCTCCGACCAGCTGCGGCTGGGCAGAGGCGTTGTCGGCGCGCTTGCGGGAGCGTCCGCAGCGACGGCGTCAGACGCCGACTTAGGCTGCGACGCCGTCGCTGCGGGGACCACCGGTTGCGGCCATTCCGCCGGACCGTTGGCGACAGCGAACTGGAAGTCATCGATGGCGACTGGCGCCACCTCTTCCACCACCAAATCTCTTTGCTCGGACACTTCGCCATTCAGTAACAAGCGGCTACCCTCCTGCAGCAGAGTCAGGCGTATTTGCTGTTCTTCGACTTGCAGTGAAAAGTGCGCCGCGAGCAGGTTGGGTTCCTGAAACACCAGATCATCGTTATCGTCGCTGCCACACACATACTTGCCGACAGCCAGATCCAGTTCGCTTCCTGCGTGAGCTCCGGAGAGAATTTTCAGCTTCCAGTCAGACATACGCGCTCTTACCAGTTATTTATCTATTGCCGGTCAGTTCACTGCTCGCAGTCACTTAACCGTTGCATCGCCATTCATTTCGCCGTTCCGCCACGCCCGTCGTATTAACGGGTCAGTGGGTGGCAGCTGTTGATCATGTTGGCGTCGCCTTTCAGTGCGTCAGGGAACGCCTTCGCTACTCTTTGAGTGTCATCGCAGCGGGAATAGTTTCCGATAACAACTGAATAAATTGGCTTTTCTCCGTTTTTCTCGACTTCCATCTGAGTGGGAAAACCGCGGGAATCGAAGTACTCACGGATCGCCACGGCGCCGTCTTTGTTGGAGCTGCCCACCTGGAAGGCGTAGCCGTATATCTTGCGGCCGTTAGAGGCCAGACCGCCGGTAGGGACATCAATGATTTTCGGGGTCATCAGGAACAGTTTGACCATCTTCTTGCGGTTATGATTCGTTGTGCGGAACAGCGCGCCCAGCAATGGAATATCCTTAAGCAGGGGCACCCCACCGACGGACTCGCTCTCATAATCCTGGAAGAAGCCGCCAATCAGCAGACTCTGCCCCAGACCCACTACGGTTTGCGTATTAATGCTGCTGGTCTTGATAACGGGAATGCGATCCACTTCTTCGCCGGTTTGCTGCCCGTCTTCGATGGTGACTTCCAGGTTGATGCCTTTCTGTTCCTCGCCACGCTGAATATGCGGCGTCACACGCAGGACCGAGCCCACCGTGACAGGAAACAGATCGACCTGTTCATTACCCTGCACACGCACATGGAAGGTCGTGCTATCGTCCAGCACCGCTTCCAAATGCTCGCTGGTGACCACGGAGGGTCTCGACACCACCTGCGCATCGCCGTCCTCCACCAAGGCGTTCACCTTGGCGATGAAATAATCCAGACCGGAATCCAGTACCGTGGAGAAAGTCGCATCCGCGCCGCCAAGAATCGCCAACTGGTTTTTGTTTGGCGCCGGATTCTGCTTGTCGATACCGCCGTATCCGAACTCGCCCAGTTTCTGGTCGCGGGCCTGCCAGCTCACGCCCAGCTCTTTCAGGTTGGTTGCGCTGACGCTGATAATGGAGACATTCACTTCCACCTGCTCGGAGGGCTGGTCCAGATTGCGCACCAGGGCCTTATACATGGGCATGCGTTCCAGGCGGTCGTATACGATGATGGAGTTGGTGCGGCCATCCGCCTCGACCCAGGCGCGCTCGCCGGTTCCCGGCATATCCGAGGTCACCGGGCTGGATGTTCTCTTACCTTCCAGGACGCCGACAGGTCCGCCGATGCTGGTTTCTCCGCTTTTACCCTGGCCTGCGGCCAAGGCTCCGCGCAACACGGAAGCCATACCGGGAACCACAACCTCTTTGCCGCGATAGCTTTGCACGCGATCCGCCGCGGTGGCGTAGCGCAGGCGAAACATCTGCATGGAGTACTGGTCGCGACGGGGCATGGTCACTACCTGACTTTCCAGCACCGACGCAGTTTCCTGAATCAAATCCACCATGGAGGACGGACCGGAGATATAGACCATGCCTTTGTCCGGCATTTCCTTCCAACTGAAGCGCTCGTCCCAGATGCCGACTTTCTCCACCGCATTGCGCAGTTGCGAGGTTTTGATATTGGTGAGCGTGATGATGCGGCTGACGATTTCATCGCCGCGGAAAAAATGCAGCGTAGAGCCGTCGTAGTACCATTCGAACTCAAAGGATTTACCCAAAATATCCAGGAACTGGCGCGGCGACTCCCCTTTGAAGCTGCCGTTGACCGTCCCGGCGATGCGAGGGCTCACTGTCACCGGAATGCCGTAGCTGGCGGCGAAGTTCTTCAAAACGTCCGTCAGCGATTCACCGTTGGCGTACAACTCATAAGGCGAATTGTTCCAGCGGGGTTCAGCGGCGAATGCGCCGGAGCAAACCAATGTCAGCAACAGAGCGATCAAGCCTTTAAATTTCATGCCTTACTTCCATCAATGTCTTTAGTTACTATTTTTCAGGAAGACAAATAGCTTCCTTTTATTTGTCTACAACGACAGGCCCTGTCTCCCGCGGCTGGCCGCCGCGCAGGCGCATCCATGCGCCTGATTATTCTGGAGTCATTCCATTCAGAACCGGGTATGCGGGGCCAGCACGGGAATATCGCGGCGGGCGTAACCGCCCACGGAGCCGGTAATCTCAGTCATGCAATCCAAAGCGTGCATGAAGGACTCCAGCAGTTTTTCAAAATCGAACAGGGACAATTCTTTCGCAGCCATACAGCGATACAGACACAGCGCATCCTGATTGACGTCGATATAAAGGGATTCACGATGGGAGTCGGCGTTCGCCAGCGCCGCCTTCAATGCAGTCCTGACGCACTCGCCGCGCTCCCGCTTATCTTCGGGCAGCTTGCGCACCTGCGCGGCGACGTAGATCTTGCCGGTGGACTCAAAAAACCGCACCGGATTGGCGTCCACATACCATTCAAAATGGCCTTCAGGAGTCTGCTCCAGATCCGGCATGTCGTATTTCTTCGCAAACTCTGCAATCAGTTTATTGAGTGTCGTGCTCATAGTTATGTCCCGTTTCGCCTGATGCCTTAGGTCTATCGGATTGGTAACGGCTAATCGCGAACGGTTGCGAAAATTTTTACACGACCACTTCTTCCTGATCTCTGCGCAACTTCACCGGCGCAGTGGTTACTCACCTTGCGGAAGCAGTTGTAACTCCAAACGGAATATCTAACCCATGACAGGTCGGGTCCGCAGGTATTTGATGCAACAGCGGTCCGGCATTACTTGCTAAAGGCCGCTTTTATGAACATCGATACTCTGATCGCCGACCTGGCGAAACAGCTGCAGTTAGAAGATTCACTGCAATTGGACGAACATGGCTACCTCTCTCTGGAAGTGAACGACACCCTGGTTGTGAATCTGCAGTGGCATGCGGCGGACGAGCATCTGATCATTTTCTCCCCTCTGTTCAAACTGCCTGACGACAGCGAAGAGCCCGAGACGCTAAGAAAGCAGAACACCCTGTTGAAAATGTTGCTGGGCGCGAACTTGTTCTGGCAGGAAACGAAAGGAGGAACCCTCTCTCTGGACAACGATTCCGGCTGGCTCTGGCTGATGGACAAGTATCCGTTCAGCGTGATTGCGCCTGCCGGCGTGTTGAGCCAGCGCCTGCTCCAGCATATTGAAACGGTGAAAGCTTACGCGGAAAAAGGTCCTGAACCTGCGCCCGCTCGCAAGCAGGTTGGCGACGACTCTCAGGTCAACAATCAGTGGATTCAGGGTTAAAGGAGTAGGAAATGGAAGTCAACCGTCCCTCCGTACCTGTCCCCCATAATGTCGTCCCAGCACAGATATCATCGCAAAACACGCCCTCCGCCCCAGGGCGGCTCGGGGAAAACAACATCCGCCCCGCGTCTTCCGAATCTGCGCCGACTCTAACGACGCCGGAGAAATTCAAGGCCTGGGCGGAAAATCACGATTTAAACCTTACCGGTTACCCGCAGGCCAAAATAGAACGCTACAGCGAAATCATCATTCAGGACCTGGAGCGAAAGAATCTCGCCGCTGTGCTGGATCAGACAAAGTCCTCCGCCGGCGATGAAGCCGCGGTAAAAAATCTGTTCGAAAAGCTCAACCTGCAAGCGTTCATGGGCAAAACGCCGGACCCTGGCCTGGATCTCTCTACGCCCAAAGAAATCGGCAAACTCACGCAGGCGTTAAAGGACATATTGACCAGTAAACTTGATGAGCCCCAGCGAAGAGTCTTTAACGAGAAGTTCAACCCTCCCCGGGAAATCCATACCGCCACGGATCACCTGGAAGTGCTGAATCAGATGAACTTCGCGCTGAAAGAGGTCAACCAGCTCATACCCTCCAAGTTCAGCGTAGAAACCGCTGCAGTGACAAAGCCTCTCGCCAAACACGTCGCCAACCGTATCGTCCAGCAAGAACGCGACAAAATAAAAGAAGATGTGCTGGATAAACTGAAATACCTCAATAATTCCGGCGCCAACAACAACCTGGCGGTGGAAATGGACCTGGGCGTGAGCATTCTGCATACGCCGCTCAAAGCAACGGTCAATCTCAGTCACAAGGAGACAGCGCAAACCTCACAGGCGCTTGGCGTGCTGCGGGAAAAAACCGATGCAGGCAAGTTCGGATTTGAAATCAAGCTGCCAATCATTGAGGCGGGTCCATCCGTCGGGGCGACGGTCAACCTGTCCCGCACCTCAGGCAGGGGGTTTGATAACGTCAGCGATTTTGTCGATCACTTCACCAACAGCGTGCTGGATCTCACCTTGAGTTCTCCAGGAGCGGCGAAATCAGCGAAGGCGCTTAAAAAAGCGGTGGCCAGCGATAGTGACATTCTCACCCAAAGCGATCAAATGAAACTGAAGCTGCAGGACTACCTGAGGGCTCACGGCGAAGGCGCGTCCAATCTAGACGAGTTGCGAGACTGGCGTAACGGATCAGTCGAGCTCGCCTTGCCGGAACCCCGCAGCATACCTGCCTCTGCAGCTTACAAAGTCAATTCTCTTTCCTACGGCGGCTTCGGTAAGCTTGGATTCAAGCCAGCAGATGTGAAAGTCAGTTATGAACACAAACATACTCACATTCATGTCAAAGGAGAAACCTCGCTCACCAAAAAGATGTTGGAAGATGAGGATCTACTCAAATCCCGCACCGAAAAATTTGAACATCGCGCCCAAGACGATTTTTTTGAGCGACTCGGCGCGCTCAAGGAACACATTTCTCATATTGAAAGCGCTTCCATAACATCAGAAGAAACTCACTCTCCAAACCCGGTTAACTCTCTGCCTCTAACCGCAGAAAACCTCGAATTATTTGGGAGATCTCTAAATCGCAGCCCTTCCGCCACTTCCGAAGAAAGCTTTTACACCGCGTTGCAGGAGCCCCCTTCCCCGGGCAGCCTTTCCGGTAGAGCCAGCTCGGAGTCGTTGAACTCGGTGGACGCGCTTAACAACAACGAAGTAATCGTCAATCGCAGTCCAACCATTGTGAGCGGAGAATCCTTTTACACCGCCAGCCAGGGCAGCCCCTCCGTCATCAGTGAAACCAGTTCCATTGCGAGCTCAGAGGAGCGGCCTGCGATTGATCTGGTTCGCGACCAGCTCAAAGACATGGCTTTGGAAAACTTTGACAAACTGCTGCAGTACGAAGGGAACACCCGTTCGCATGATACGTTGACCAAGGGATTCGGGCGCGTAGAGCATAACCTGCGCAAAGTGGTTGGCATGGGGCCCAAGCATCTTGAGTCCGCCATGAAAAGAGAGATGGAGAAAGAAGTCGGCGTAAAAGGCAGAGCTTCTCTGGTGGAAGGCTTGACCGTTCGCCACGCCAATATTTTCAACGAGTTCGTCAAAACCTACCGAGAAGAAACGGGGGAAGCGCCGGACACCACACTGGCGAAGGCGCGTGAAGAGGCGCCGGAAGCCATCATGGCGTTTGAGACCATCAGCAAACACCTTGAAACGCCGCAAATGAAGTTCAGCAAAAACGACTTTGCGCAAATTCGCGCTCTGGAATACAGCCAGCCGAAGGAGAGAAGCCACAAAACCACCCTCACCCTGGACATCGCCTCAACCGCGACAGCCACAATCGAGCATACCCGTCGTAAAATGCGCAATAACGCCAATATCAACTACAACGGCGCTTTTCACGACATAAAAATTACCATAAAGGGCAGCGTAAGCCCGGACACTATTGAGAAAATCAAAGAACTCGCCAGTAAAAAAGCGCCAGGATTAGAAGACGCGGAAGTCACTGAGATACTTTCCAGCGCTGCGGAATCAGCTTCAGGCGCAGCGACGGGGTCTGCAGCCGCCACAGTTTCAGCCTACTTTGAGCTGAAAGACGGGGGCATGAGTTTCGGGAGGGTGCTGGTCGGCGGTGAATTGAAGGTCGGCGGCAAAGCAACGATTCCTACAGACACCGTAACAGTGGAGGTAGGCGGCACCGTCGCCGCGACCCACGAACGCCCCGTCAAAGAGTTCATTGGTAAAGACAACCTCAATTACTTCAAAACCCAGTTTGACGGCCTGGTAAGCCGTAAAACCATCGCGGAAACGCCTCGTACGGGCGATGGCTGGGAGGAACTCACGAAAAAATTTGATGGGCATCTGGACGCCATGATGACCAATATGGCGACCCCCACCAGCAAAGTGCGAAAACAGGTGGATGAGCTATTCGCAACCTGTCAGCCTCACGCTCAAAAAGAACATCTGGAAAAAGCCGAAAAGGCGCGGGATGAATTCTTTGTCGCATGCGAAAAAATGGCTCAGGGACCGCAGGAAGGCTCATCTGCGACAGCAGACGATTTGAAAAAAGAAGCCTTGAGCGCATTCCGCCTGTTCCTTTACGACTTCAAGGAGGGCATTCAGAAAGATTATGAAAAAGCAGTCAAGAAATTGAGTTAAGCCTTACAGAGTGATCCCACGCCCATGATCGCAGGATCACTCTACGCCCTTGATGGAGGGCTTACATCAGCGGCATGACTGACTCCTTCAGCGACGTCCGCGCCCGGAACAGGCGGCTTTTCACGCTGGGGACAGTAATACCCAGTTCATCCGCGACGCGCTGATAGGGATAGTTTTCAATCGCCACCCATTCAACAATTTGCTGCACGTCTTTCGGCAGCATGCGGATGCTGTACTCCAACTGCTTGATGCGATGCTCCTGCTGCAGGTTCGCTTCCGGCGTATCGGACTCGTTATGCGCCTGATCCAGCACATCATCGGAGACAAAGTCATATTTGTACTCAGGGGAACGGTTGTAGTGGTTGCGGATCAGGTTATTGGCGATACCCAAAATCCAGGTGGAGAACCGGGATTTTCCTTCAAAAGAGCTGAGCCCCTGCTGCGCCCAAAGGAAAGTATCCTGCACTAAATCTTCGATATCCTCCTGACGCGACACCCGGTTGCGGATAAATCTGTGCAATTTGGGACGCTGTTCACGAAAAAGCATTTCCAATGAATTCGGGCAACCGCTTCTGGCCTGACTAACTAACTGATTGGTCTCATCGTATTTTATTTCCATCGTTCCCATTCCTTTTGTTGACGGGGGGTTGATGGAAACGATGGTCGGTCACACGGCCTTTTGAACCAGTTTCAGATAAGCGTCAGATTCGACGCAGATGCATCTGATCCCTTGAACTGAACCGATCTGACACTGACGGTTCACTTACCCGACGCAAAGTGAACCTGACATAATGAACTTAATTCGATATACGCACGCACAGATATAGATAAGATATAAATGACTGCCGGTCAGAGTTAAAAAACATAACCGCTCTTCCAACTTCAAATAATACCGGCATGCATTTAACTTTTTGTAATTAAAAAAGAAAAAAAATTACGGCCATATTATTAATATATTTCTTAAGTAACGCGAAACCCCGCGAAGTTTCTGGGCCGTATAGATATATGGTTAGTACGATAGACTTAACAAGCCTAACCAGTGGTCTAATTGCATAGGCCAAATTAAGCATTTAAATAATCTCTCTGAGGGATAATTCTATGGCTTTGTAACGGAATGTAAGGCCGACTTCGTATAAAAACGTATTTTTCGCCTTTTGTATCCTAAGTAACTTGATGTACTGTTAGGTTTCGTTACAAAAAGAAGGTTTGTTGTTTCGAACTATAACAGGGAGCGCATTCTTACGATCTCTGTACGACGTTGATGTCTGGAACTCTATTACTCGCGTCGCTTTACACTGGAACAGCCACATTCCGCCTTCTGTAAAACAGATAAAAAATATAGCGGAAAGCTAAGCGTTATCAGCGCCTGCCACAGGCGCATTTCGAGGCGCAACTCTGAAAAATATTGATAGTTTTTATTGAAAGAGAACATCGGAAAAGTCAATGACGTTTTTGTTGTTCTCGTGTCGCTTACCCTGATAACTTCCGAATGAAAGCGTATTCATAAAAAGTTCGGATAGCAGGATAAAAGTCCCTGAAAAACAATGATGTATGGGAATTTCAAGCTCACAAAAACAGGAAGCGTTTGGGATGATTCGGGAAAATACCGATCAGCAGTCGTCAGCGCTCAACGTAGTAAAGGATAACAATATGCGCCAGAGTTGCAGACCCGGCAGGGTCCGTTTGCATCGAAACCGCTTGTTGGAGCTTAGACAAGGCCTGGGATTAAGTCAGGAACAGGTCGCTGACGAATGCCAACAGCAGAGACTGTATGTGTCCGTTTCTTCACTGAAACGAGCGGAATTGCAACGCTATGTGTTGCTGCGCACGGCTAATAATCTATCGCGATTTTACAACGTGCCGGTGGAGGAGCTGATCGTGGCGGAGGACGCCTCTGAACCAGAGACGCCAGCCTCCCCCCCAGAAGCGCCAGCAGTGGTTCAGCGTGAGAGTAATGATCCAGTAGCCACTCCCATTCACAGGAAAGTGCTTGGCTTATGCTTGGCGGGCGAGCTGGACCTCAGAAGTCTCGCCCCCATGATGGATGAGCTGGACGTCGCCGTGCACTATTCTTCATCGTCATTCCATGTGCTACTGCTGGGCGCCGCAAACGCCCACCAGAAGCCAACCGCTTACGCGATGCGAGTCATTCGCGCCATCGCCCGACGCCATCCTGATATCGTCGCGTTGGTGAAGCCCATCCAGGCGGAATTCAGCCACCACGACGCCCTGCACTGCCAGGCGCGACTGCCGATGAGCGAACGCCTGGGCATAGAGCGCTTCGCCAAACAGCAGCTACCCGGCGTGGTGCTGGTGCACAGTGAGCTGTTTCACTGCAGTCGCCTGGAGTACAGCTTCGTCTATAAATCCAACCCCGCCTACGCCCCCGGCCCGTGGTATGCGCTGACAGAATCCATGCCTCCGGTGCTGCACACCATTGGCAGAGAACAGGAGCGGGCGTACTTCCAGTCCCTGCTGATCCAGCTAAAAGCGGAGGGCGAAGGCGCCTGGTGCAATATCAGCGGGGTGGCGGGCATCGGTAAAACCCATTTAGCGCTGGCCTTTGTAGAAGAAGCCGCCAAGCAGAATCTCAGTCGCGTCATTCTGCGCAATACCTGTGATGATAAGTCCAAACTGCACCCAGGCGCCGAGTTGATCCGCCGGCTGGCGAACTTGCAGGAGGTGGACGAAAACAAGCTGTTGAACCTGCTGGTCAACTTCTGTATCGATAGCCACTGGTATCCGTTTATCTATCATCTGTTCGGCGTCAAACGCAACGACCCGCATCCTAATGACTGGATGGTGGCGAGCATGTCGCCCTATCTCTTCCAGAAGAGTTGCCAACAGGCTCTGGAGACCCTGCTGATAGCGCTGCTGGGGCAACGGGAACTGATCGTAGTGATAGAAGAAATACACCAGCTTGACGAGGACATGCGCCTCACTCTTGAAGCCTTGGCGAATCTGACGCCTTACTGTCCGCTCTTGCTGATCACCAGCAGCTACTCTGATTTTATCGCCGGCTTCGATCAACATGACGTTAAGACCATCCGGCTGTTCCCTCTCACTCAACCACAAGCGAGAGAGCTGGCGCACGGACACGGCGCAGCCAGCGAGGAGTGGCGCGAGCACTGTGTTTTAAAGGCGCAGGGGCATCCGTCATTCTTAATCGATTTACTCAATCACGAGCATTTGGGCGACGAATTACCCTTTAGCATCACCAACATCATCGCCGCCAAAACCGAGCGATTGTCAGCCCGCCTCAAGTGCGCTTTGGAGCTGATTTCCGTCAGTCAGGATGGGTTCACGCAACCGCAACTGGAAGAGTTGATGGGCGGTCCCCTGGAGCGTTTCGCCACCCTGCTCAGCCTGGGTGTTTTGCATCCCCATGGCGAACGCTGGTTCTTCACCCACAATCTGTTGCGGGAAGCGGTCTACCAATCCATGCCGGAAAAGGTTCGCCGCGAACGCCACGCCATGGCGGCGGAGTGGATACGTGAGCGCGACCCCGTGCAGTACGCCATCCACCTCGCCAAATCCGGCAGCGATCAAGCCTTACCGGAATTATTGGCGGCGGCGGAGCGGCTGATTCAGGATCAGCACTTCAAACAGGCCAAGCAACTGTTGCTGCTTGCAGAACCGTTTCTGCGGGACGCCAAATGCAAATGCAAAGCTTATCGCATGCTGGCGCTGACGCTGAAATCTCTGGGAGAGACCGACAAAGGCGTAAAAGCCGCGCTGTCGGCCATCGACCACTGCTCAGATGAACGCGACGCCAGCTACGACTGGCGCATATTGGCGGAGATGTATTATCAGCTCGGCCGCACGGAAGACGCCCTGCACGCCCTGAACTGCGCGGAAATTCTGACGGAGCGGTATCATCAGCATGAGCTGGGCGCCAGACTGTACGAGCTGCATAGCGAAATACTGCTGAGTAAGGGGCATGTGGTGGCGAGCCAGGAATACCGCAAAATCGCGATGAAAACCGCCATGAAAAGCGATCATTGCCCGCCAAAGTGCGATATCAGACAGGAGGGATTCAGCCCTTACGGAGGATTGGGGCCGAACATGCCCAACTTCGCCCCACAGACATGTATGAATAAATAGATAGATAAATTAATAAATAGAAAAGTAATAAATAGAAAAATCGCCCCCAACTGCGTCTCAGTATTACTTGTCAGTGAGACGTTGAATTAATCGCCGCAACCTTCGTAGCGCTACGGTTACCCAACAACAATAACAGGGTTAACCAGAACCGCCGAAGGTGACGATATGTATCCGCTCTCGAATATACTGGCCCGCGAGGGCATCCCCACACGCCCCTATTCCCTATTACCTGGAACTCGCCCTATCGGCGAAACCGCTTGTTTTGAAAACGCCGAGATCACCTACCGCCAGGAAGAAGACCTGCTGACGATTATTCTGTATCGACGCCTGCAACGCCCAAACGGCCTGGGCAATGCGTTTGCAGAAATGAAATGGCTGCTGGATGTCATTAGCAGGCAGGCGCCGGACATCAGAAAACTGGTCACCACCGCGATGCGCGTTGAACATGAAGACGGTGGCCCTGTGCCCTCACCGGACAAACTACTGACGTTCTATAAACGCTATTTCAACGCTATCGATGATGGACGCAGGGATGGGCAGGATTGGTTAAAGCTGGAGTTGAGAACAGCGGAGGCGCGTTAGCGCACCCGCTCAGATTTCGGGACGTTCGAGAAACGCCCTTACGCTCGCCATTTCTGTGGCGACGACCGCAGGGTTCGGTTCAATCTCAGCCAATACTTGAGACCCGACAATGATCATGCGGATCATGCGTTCCAATTGGTCGCTGATCTCAGCATGCTTTTCGAAAGGTAAATCCAGCGCAGTGGCGGCGACCGCAAACACCAGTCGGGTAATCGCCTTGGACACCAGCTCCGGTTGCATGATGCCCGTGCCTTTGGACTTAGCGAGGCGCACCAGATCTACACAGAGCTCTTCTTCAAAGAAGCACAGCTGGCGTTCTACCGCGTATTTAAAGGCGTCAGAGCCGACATTGCCTTCTCTGAGCAGGATATGTAAAAACTTTTCATCGGCGCTCAACTGTTCGACAAAGGCCTCGACGGAAGAACGCACCACACTGGTGTCCATGCTAGCGCGATTGCGGGCTTCGCCAATGATTTTCCTGAGAGAGGCGCCGGCGCGTTCAATCAGGGCCACGGCCAGTTCATCGATGTCCCTGAAATGCCGGTAAAAACTATTGGGCGCAATCCCCGCTTCCCGGGCGACTTCACGTAGACTTAACGTAGACACGCTGCGATGCGGCCCAGCCAGCTTCAATGCAGCGGAAATTACATCTTCCCGCGAGATAACCGCCTTGCGTCCCTGTGGCGTTCTGGTCGCGACAGACTCAAGTTTCTGCTCCTGATTCAATGCACTGCCCTTACTGACATAAAAAGGAGTTATATCCTAGCCTTGTTGCGGCGAAGAATATAGGCTTTAGCCGCCGTACGCCGATTTTCTGTGAAGAAAAGAGTGTTTTCGCCACACTTTTAGATCTACGCCGAATATAGCGCCCCTACTCCGCCATTACGAAAAAGGAAATCGTTATGTCTGATCTACTGCTCACGCTCGCCGCCCATCCAGGCGCCAACAAACTGCTGAAAAAACTGGGACTGCCCGCTCCGGTTGCACTTCAGCGCTCGACGCAGGCGATCCCCGACAGCCCATTGCAGGAAGCCACCGCTGTGATCGGCGGCGTTACAGGAAGTGAAGCCTTGGACATCGTGCGCGCCCGATTACAGGAACTTGGAGCGCGGGTATGCGAGGACAAACAGACAAGCGAGGCGCCGCCGGACATCGCCCTATTCGACGCCACCGGCTGTCGCAACAGTGAGGATCTGGATGCGCTCTACCGTTTTTTCCATCCCCTGATGGCGCAATTCCCCCGCCACGGCCGCGCGCTCTTGCTGGCGCAAACGCCGGAGCAGGCGGACGACCCAGTGACGGCGGCCTGCGCCAAAGCCGTAGAGGGATTCACTCGCTCTCTCGGCAAAGAGTTGGGCAAACGCGGCGCCACCGCCAATTTGATTTATCTGACGCCAGGCCAGGAAGATCGTCTGGCGGGACCTCTCACCTTTTTCTGTTCACCCGCCAGCGCCTATGTGGACGGTCAGGCGATCAGATTAAGCGCCGCGGTGGAAGCGCCGCCACAGACAACGCTTGCCCAGCCACAGCAAAACAAGATCGCTCTGGTGACCGGAGCCTCCCGCGGCATTGGCGCAGCAACGGCGCGTCAACTCGCCGGGGAAGGCGCAACGGTGGTGTGCCTGGATATCCCTTCCGCCAGCCGGGCCCTGACGAGCTTTGCCGCCGAGATTAACGGCGTTCCAATGCCCATGGACATCACCGCGCCGGATGCGCCGCAAACCTTGGCGCAATTCTTTCTGGAGCAATATGGCGGACTCGACATTATCGTGCACAACGCCGGAATCACTCGCGACAAAACCTTGGCGAAGATGTCGGAAGCAACCTGGCGCAACGTGTTGGATGTTAATTTTCGGGCAGTCGTCGCCATCAACGAAGCCCTGCTGAACGCAAAGGTATTACGCAATATGGGGCGCATTATCTGTCTGTCATCCATCAGCGGCGTCGCCGGGAATTTTGGCCAAACCAATTATGCGGCCAGCAAAGCGGCGCTGATTGGCTATGTGACGGCCCTGGCGCCTCAGCTGGCGCACCAAGGGATAACCGTAAACGCAGTTGCGCCCGCGTTTATTGAAACCGATATGACGGCGCAAATGCCGTTACTGATGAGAGAGGCGGGCCGCCGCTTGAACTCATTGTCTCAGGGCGGTCAGCCCGAAGACGTCGCGGCGTTGATCGCATTCCTCGCCGCTCCCGACGCTTATGGAGTCACTGGCGCAACCATAAGAGTGTGTGGGCAGGCGCTGATTGGCGCCTAGGCCAGCTCAAGCGCTTTCCGGCGCGGTCTGCACGGAGGCGTCAGTCTTTCCGATACGCGCTGCGGGCCATAGAGCGATGATCGCGATGACGCCCAGTAAGACAAAGGCTTCGGTGTAACTCAGCATGGATGCGACATGCCGCCCATCCCCTGCCGAGCTTCCCCACTCAAGCATGACCGCCAGAATATTGATGCCCATGGCGCCGCCAAACTGTCTGGCGAAATTGATCATGCCTGAGGCCTGCCCCAACTGCGCGTCACTGACCTCCACCAGTCCGCCGGTGCTGAGCGCCGGCATCATCAGCGCCAACCCCACACGCCCCACCAGCACCAGGACCGCCAAGTAAAAAAACGAGGGTTCAAGGCCGATAAATACCCATAACAAACTGGCTCCAGCGAACAATGCGAGTCCGGCGATCACCAGGCGATGGGGCGCGCCTTTATCCGCCGCCCGTCCGCTGAAGGGAAACAATATGCCCAGCGCAACGCCAGCCGGCGCCATCATCATCCCCGCCTCTGTTGCGCTGTAGTTCAATGCAGTCTGGACAAAAAGAGGAATAATGTAGGTAGAGCCGAACAAGGCCATGCCCAGTCCTAACGCCACCAGAAATGCGCTGCGAAAGCTGGGAACGCGTAATAGAGCAAGCTCCAGAAGAGGGCTCCGGCTATATCGCTGTCTCCGCACGAACAGTATCAGGGAAAATACCGCCAGCAAGGCTCCCACCGTCTGCCAGACCGGTTGCACGAGGCCATGCTGCAACCGGGTCAACCCATCCAACGCGCACCCGATAAACAGACAAAGATAAAAGAAACTGGTCCAATCGAAACCATGCTGCTCGCCAGCCGCTTCTCTGTGAGGCATATAGCGAAGCGCCATCAGAAAGCCGGCCATGGTGATAGGCAGTGGCGCAAAGAAGATATAACGCCAGTCCAGCTGGTCTACGATGACGCCGCCTAGCACAGGCCCCAGGGCAGGCGCCAGGATTACGCCCATCCCGTAAATGCCTATAGCGCGCCCGCGCTCATTACGAGGAAAGACTCTGAATAACACATGCATGGCGATGGGTTGCAACATGCCTGCGGCGGCGCCTTGCAGCACCCGCGCCAGGATCACGGATTCCGCATTCGGCCCCAGACCGCCCAGCACAGATGCGCCAGCGAACAACAGCATGGCGAAGCCCAACGCATGACGCAGACCAAAGCGCTGCGTCAACCAGGCAGTGGTCAGCATGGTCGTGGTCATGGCGGCGAGAAAGCCGGTGGAAAGCCAGTGGGCGACGCCCTGACCGATGGAAAAGTGGCTCATGATGTCCGGCAAGGCCACATTAACGATGGTGGAGGTCAATACGGCGGAGACCGTCCCCATCATCACTGTGAGCATGGCCAGCCAGCGATAGGCGGGGCCATGACGATCAAAAAGAGCCTGCAACAACGTATCAGACATGTAAATGCTCCGTAATCAGTCTTCGGAATCCCCTTGCAAGCGCGTTAGTGATTCGCCACCCAAAAGCCGGCGCCGGGCATTAGAGACGGCGATCAGTTTAATTCCGATGCATTCTTTTCAATACGCGCGAAGACCTGCAGGCACAGCTCAAGATCTTGTGGCGAAACGCCAGCAAGCATCTCACTCCGCAGTGCTGCGGCGCGTTCGTTTACCGTTTCCAGATAACTTTCCGCCGCCGCAGTAAGACGAATGCGTTTGGCGCGTCCATCCTGTCCACAGCATGTGCGGGTCACCAAACCTGACTCTTCCAGACCGTGCAGCAAGCGCACCAGCGTCGGCGACTCAATGGACAACGCGTTGGCCAGTTCTTTCTGGGTCAGGTCGCCGCCGAGCCTTTGCAGGTAAAGCAGGGTGACCCAACGCGACTGAGTCAGCCCCAGATCACTGAGCCGATCATCCAGCAGTTTGCGCCAGCGCCGGTTCAGGCGCGCCAGGGTGAAGGAAAATATCTCGCTCATGCTATTTCGCTTGTTGGAGGATTTAAATTAATTAGCTAGCTAACTATTAGTGTAAAACAGATTAACGAATTAGCCATGCGTAATAGCCGAGAAACTTTCTCGTAAGTGAGATGTGGGCAGAGGCTCTTACAAATATCCCAATGGCAATTCCGTGTTGTCCACCACCCTGCGCAGAACGAAGCTGGAATGCACGCCGCTCACCCCGGGAATGCGGGTGATCTTGTTCAGGAGGAACACTTGATACGCATCCATGTCCGGCACCACTACTTTCAGCATGTAGTCCGCCTCCTGCCCGGTTATCAGATAGCACTCCTGAACTTCTGGGGACTCTTTAACCTGATTTTCGAACTCTTCAAAGCGCTCAGGCGTATGGCGATCCATGCTGATCTGGATAATTACCGTCAACGATAACCCCAGCTTCTTACGCTCCAACAAAGTCACCCGCCGCAGGATAATGCCCGCTTCTTCCAGCGCACGCACCCGACGCAGACAGGGCGACGGCGACAGCCCCACTTTTTCCGCCAGTTCCTGGTTGGATAACCCGCCGTCCTTTTGTAGGCACTCCAAGATTTTGCGATCAATTCGATCGATTTTGACAAGCTTCTCTTTCATTTGGATATTTAATTTCACGGAAATGTTTATTTTTAAAATTATCTATCAATTTTTAATAAAATCAAATCAACAACGCAAACTCATTGCGCGCCATTCCCGGTATTATTGCTTTCCTGACTGCACGTCTCTCTAAGGCGCACCCACCTTATTACGAGACGACAGGCGGCCTGGCTCACAAGGCGGGGCGGCTAAATGGGCCACAAGCTCAAGCGAATCAGAGCCATTACGCTCAAAACCCTAATGGATGCGGGTAGCACTAACGCCCGCTCAATACGAACAGGAAGATTTACGAGGCTGATTTCCATGGCTTTCGACCACCGCAAGTATCGTCCATTCACTCCTATCCGTAAGGCGGACCGCCGCTGGCCGGATCAGGTTATCGAACAAGCTCCCATCTGGTGCGCAGTCGACCTGCGTGACGGCAATCAGGCTTTGATCAAGCCAATGAACGTCAGCCAGAAACAGCGACTGTTCGACCTGCTCGTGAAGTGCGGGTTTAAGGAAATTGAAATCGGCTTCCCTGCGGCCAGTCAGCCGGACTTTGACTTCTGCCGCAAACTGATCGAAGAAAATCGCATTCCTGACGACGTCACCATCCAGGTGCTGACGCAGGCGCGTCCCGAGTTGATCGCGCGCACTTATGAAGCACTGCAGGGAGCCAGGCAAGCAATCGTTCACGTTTATAATTCTACGTCCACCGTACAGCGCGAGCAGGTATTCGGTTTAGATCGCGAAGGCATCAAAGCCATCGCGGTGCGCGGCGCTGAGGAAGTGTTGGCGCATGCGGAGAAGCATCCGGAAACCCAATGGAGTTTTGAATACTCACCGGAAAGCTTCACTGGCACGGAACTGGACTTCGCCGTCGAAGTCGTTAACGCCGTGAACGCCGTCTGGCGTCCGGAGAACGGCCGCAAAGTCATCATCAACCTTCCCGCCACGGTTGAGATGGCGACTCCTAACGTCTTCGCCGACCAGATCGAATGGATGTGCGACAACATCCATCAACGGGAACACGTGATTGTCAGCGTGCATACTCACAATGACCGCGGCTGCGGCGTAGCGGCGGCGGAGCTGGCGGTAATGGCGGGCGCAGACAGAGTCGAGGGAACCCTGCTGGGCAACGGTGAACGCACCGGCAACATGGATTTGGTCACGATGGCCATGAACCTGTATTCGCAAGGCATTGATCCCATGCTGGATCTATCCGATATGTCCGAGATTACCGACACTGTCGAAGCTTGCACTGAGATCAGTACACACCCGCGTCATCCTTATGCAGGCGATTTGGTTTTCACCGCGTTCTCCGGCAGCCACCAAGACGCCATCCGTAAGTGCCTGCACAAACGTAAAGAAGACGACGCCTGGAATGTGGCGTATCTGCCTATCGATCCCTCGGACCTGGGCAGACGCTATGAAGAAGTTGTGCGCATCAACAGCCAGTCCGGCAAAGGCGGCGTCGCCCACGTACTGGAGCGCGATTACAACATCAGTCTGCCACGCTGGTTGCAAATCGAATTCGCCAAAGTCGTGCAGCATGAAGCGGAGTCAGAAGGCGGCGAAATCGACTCCCGCACCATTCATCGCTTGTTCGAGGAACGCTATCTGAGCACGCCCAAAGGATGGCGGTTACGCACCTACGACATGCATAGAACCGACGAAGCCGTTCAGGTGCAAATTGAATTCGGCGACGACGCCATCATCTCCGGCATCCGTGGCCAAGGTCACGGCGGCGTGGAGGCGGTGGCCGCCGCACTGGAGAGTCGCTATCGCATCAGCATCGCAGTGGAGGCTTACGACGAATTCGCGCTTGGCGAAGGTACAGACGCCAATGCTCTCGCCTGCATCAAGGTCATGATCAACGGGGCGCCATTCAGCGCCGCTGCTTTGGCGGAAGACACCACCACCGCCACGCTGCAGGCATTGTTGTCGACGGTGGGCAGACACGCCCAGATTGCTGCAGACAACAGTCAAAGGGAAGCCGTCTAACGCTATACCCCATTGGGCCCTGCATCAGGGCCCTTTTTTGCCTGTCCTCATTACCTCACCTTTGGCGAAAATCTCGCATCGCGCCCCTGATATTGTCGGAAGCTGTCGACAGTCACCGACCATTTACGGAAAATGTCCGCTTCAGAATAAAGAATCAGGTGAGTCCATCAATGAAATACGTCACCAACGTCCGTTTACGCGGCCAAGACGGTTTGTACGCCATTCAGATTAACCAGGGCGATATCAGCGCCATATTGCCCATGGCGGAGCTTCCGCAAACTGACGTGGAAATATTGTTGGACGCCGGCGAGCGTCTTGTCAGCGCGCCTTTTGTCGAACCACACATACACCTGGACGCGACAGGAACCGCGGGCGAGCCTAGTTGGAACATGAGCGGCACATTGTTTGAGGGCATAGAGCGCTGGTCTGAGCGCAAAGCGATGGTAACGCATGACGACGTCAAGCAACGCACGCGCCGCACTCTGAAAATGTTGACTCAATACGGCGTGCAGGCGGTACGCTCGCATGTGGATGTCACCGACCCCACACTGACTGCACTGGAAGCTTTGCTTGAAATAAAGCAGGAGATCGCGCCATGGATTGAACTGCAACTGGTGGCGTTTCCACAGGAAGGCATTCTTTCCTACCCCAATGGCGTTCAGTTGATGGAAAAGGCGGTGGAAATGGGCGTCGACGTCGTCGGCGGCATTCCCCATTTCGAGTTCACCCGCGACTATGGCGTGGAGTCAGTCAAAATCCTTATGGATCTGGCGCAAAAATACGACCGCCTTGTCGACGTGCACTGCGACGAAATAGACGATCCAGGTTCCAGGTTCCTGGAAGTACTGGCGGCGGAAGCCTTGAAGCGCGATATGGGGCATCGGGTAACCGCCAGCCACACCACGGCGATGCACTCCTACGACAACGCTTACTGCAGCCGCCTGTTTCGCCTGCTGAAAATGTCTCAAATCAACTTTGTTTCCTGTCCGACGGAGAGCATCCATCTACAAGGTCGATTCGATAACTTCCCTAAGCGTCGCGGCGTTACTCGGGTGAAAGAGCTGTTGGAGGCGGGCCTCAATGTCGGCCTTGGGCAGGATTCCATTCAGGACCCCTGGTACTCCCTCGGCAACGGCAATCTGCTGCGCACTTTGGACTTCGCGCTGCACATATGCCATATGATGGGCTATGACGACTACCGCAATGCGCTGGACCTGATCAGTCATAACAGCGCCAAAGTGCTGAACATTCAGGACCGTTACGGCGTAGAAGTCGGCAAGCCCGCCAACTTCATCTTATTGGACGGCCCCGATGACTACGAAGTGTTGCGCCGCCAAAGCGTCGTAACCGCATCCATTCGCGCAGGCGACATCATCATGCGACAAACACCCGCTGTGGTGACGCAAAACATTCAACTTTAGGCCGTTTGCACCTGAGGGACGCTGACAACGTCCCTCAGAAATCAGCCCTTGCCGGCTATCGCCCGCACCTTGCCGCTTTCTTTGACCTTGGCGTTATCTTTCGTTTCTTCCTCAGCATTGGGAGCAGGCTCAGGCGACTCTTCAAACAAGACATCCACCTTGCCTTTAAACGCTGTTGCGAACGCCTCCTTGTGATTGGCGACCAGCATGCCAATTTCTTCCGCAAGCCCCTCGTTCAGAGAAGTCAGGCGTTGCGCCAGAAAATGAGACACGCCCTCGGCGAGCTCAAGCTTTTTGTCATGCTCATCAGCTTCTTTCTTGGATTTAAACATCTGTTGTGATGGGTCTCTGTCACTCATATACAGGGTCACTACGGCCATTTTGTCGCCTCCTAAAATTAGCCTCTGTATATTCATACAGTTTTAAGATCAGGTCAAGGGCGTCACACAAGATTCATCCAAACACAGTAACCATCTGAAAACAAAGGCGCTACGGGAGGACTTTCGCTAAAAACACAAGAGATAACCAAATGGTAATAGTCCGAATATATGATTGCGCCTCGTCGCGCAAGGCATTTAGGATATCCGCCAGTTTGACGTTCGGATTAAGCGGCGTTCCCGCACATCAGCATTAGGGAATGCGTGTTTTAATCCAGGTATCTGACAGTGCAGGGAGGACAGAAAGATGCTTATGTTAAAAAACAGGCTTGCAGTCAATGCTTATCAGCCTGACATCGTTGCGTACAAAGAATCCAAAGCCGCCAACGCCTCCCGCAGCGGTGAAAAACATCCTTTCTTGAACGCACTCCCCTATCCCGCCGTTGTGCATTCTCACCAAGGCGAGTTCATAGCCTGCAATACCCTGTTTTTACGTGAATTTAGTAGCGACCCAAAGACTCTGGCTCGCCTGACGTCTCACCGCGACTCATTTTTACAACTGTTCCAGCCTGTGGAAGCCAAAGATGCGCACCTGAAAGGCGACGCATTTTCACTGCAAGCGCACTGCGGCGAAACCAACGCGTTTTATGCGCTAAACAGCGCGCCGTTTTATGACGCCGAAGGCGAGAGGTTGTTGTTGTCCGTACAGAGAGTGGAAGAGCCTTCACTGCTGCTATTGCGACCTGAAGACATGCACGCCCAATTACAGCAAGCCTCCAAAAGCATGTCGATCGGCGAGATGGCGACAGCCTTGACCCACGAGTTAAACCAACCCATCGGCGCGATTCTCAATTACCTTAACGCCGCCAAGTTACTACTTGAAAAGCATACCGGCGTAGACAAGCCGGAAGAGGCCGTACAGCTTGCGATTCGACAGGCCCATCAGGCCGCCGCAGTCGTTGCCCGCATACGTAAATTCGTGACGTCGCGAGAGCCCCGTGCAGATGAAATTTCACTGCGCCAGCTGGCCAGCGGCGTGCTGGAGTTGCTCCAGCTTGAAACCCACCGGAGCCAGGTGAAGCCCCGCCTCCTGATAGCGGCGGACATACCCTGTGTTTGCGTGGATAGAATTATGATCGAGCAAACTCTGGGAAATTTGATTCGCAACGCCATGGACGCCATGCGCGACACACCTATCCAAGAGCGTGAGTTCATTGTAGACGCCCAAGTCATTGCCGAAGGCTGGGTCGAAGTCAGCGTTACAGACAGGGGCTGCGGCATACCCCAGCATTTCCGCAACCGTCTGTTTACTCCCTTCTTCACCACCAAACCTGATGGCATGGGCGCGGGTCTCTCTATCAGCAAGTCCTTTATCGAGCTTCATCGTGGAACTTTAAGATTCAAGGACAACCCTTCTGGAGGCTCCGTTTTCTTATTCACTTTGCCGCTGGCCTCAACAGCGACGCCCTGTACGCCCTCCTGACTAAGCGACTGCCAGCCGTCAGAGCGCGGCCCTCCAAATTATTTTTTGTGGAAACATCGTTTCGAAGAGACAAGCATGAACGCAGCACAAATTTTACTAGTAGACGATAACGAAGATTTTCGCCGCTCCACAGTCTGGATGCTGGAAGCGGCTGGCTTGCAAGTGGAAGATTTCAATCGGGCCGCTGGCCTGCTAGCGAGACTTCAACAACTGGAAGACGCAGGCGTTCCATTAAGCGATAAATGTGTCGTGACCGACCTGCGCATGCCTGACATGAACGGGCTGGAACTGATGGAGGAGTTACGCACCCGTCGTCTTTCCGTTCCCGTCGTTCTTATAACCGGACATGCCGACGTTACTTTAGCCGTTAGCGCCATGCGCATGGGCGCAGCGAACTTTCTGGAAAAGCCTTTTGAAAACTCCATCCTGGTGGAAACTGTGAAAAGCGCGATTTCAGAACCCGGGTCCGCCCTGCGCAATCCGCAGGCGGCCAAGGAAAAGCTGGGACGCTTATCTCCCAGAGAACGCCAAGTGTTGACCCATGTTTGCGCCGGAAAGCTGAATAAGACCATTGCGGATATCCTTGGAATTAGCGTGAAAACCGTCGAGCTGCATCGCGCCAACATGGCTAGCAAACTGGGCGCCCGCAACGTGCAGGACTTAGTCAGGCTTTCTCTGGGTTACGAGTAAGAGAGCAGGAGGCTGTGCGTCCCTGCACGGCGACGTTACTTACGAGCGACCAAACCACCCTCGGCGGAAATCGTAACCAGTTCGGGGTGAATTTTGCGCGCTTTGAGATCACGCTTTACATAGTCTTTGACCTCATCCAGCTTCCAACCGGGAGTCCCTGCTTTGGCTTGCTGGTAGTCGTTGGCGGCAAGCGCGGAATACCAGTACAGCGTCTCCGCCGTAATTTGTTTGTCCCGATCAGAGAGTTCGGCAAGTGAAGGATTTGTCGCAATCACTTGGCGAAACTGCTTCCATACCGCACGATCTTCAGCGTCATTGGTTTCCTGATCATTGAGGATGCTAAAGGAGGTGGTGACCCAGGCAGCCATCGCCAAAGCCAGATCATTGGCCTGATAACCGTCCTTTTTCACCGCATCGCCCATCAACTGCAGAATATTGATCTCAGCGAATGCCGCACGCAATTCAGCTTCCTTGTCGGCAGGCGCCTTCTTCAGCATTTCTGCGATCATTTTTTCTTTGATCTCGGCGCTGACTGCTTTTGATGGGGTGAAAAACGCCCCCTTTTCAGGCACGGCTCCTTTATCGCCACCAGCAGCTGAAGCTGCATCTCCCACCTCACTCAACGCCATTTCGAATGCGGAATTCATCGAACCGGCGATATCGTCCAGTGCCTCGCTGGAGGCATTAGCGGTATGCCCCCAAAGGCACAACAACGGTAAAAAAATGGAATATAGAATCCCAGGAACTCTCATTTAAAGTCTCCTCATTAGGCTGACGCAAATCCGGCGAAAAGTTGCGACAGAAACGCAGCGACAGCAAAGACCGCCCACCTCAATTACATTCGCCGACGCGCCAAAGCTTTGATGCGAGCCATTACGGTAAACGATTTAATCAAAAGGAAAACACCTGGGGAAAACCCTAGTTTATCTATCGCCATTCCATTGATTAGTTTTATCAGTCCACAACTTGAAGATGCTCTCGCCAGGCTCCACACCGTCGACAGGAATCATTATTAACATGGCAGCGATATTGGCATGTTGATAATCAGGCGCATGGATGCGCCTGCGCGGCGACGGGCCGCGGGAGACGGGGCCTGACCTGTGCAGGCCCTGTCGTTGCAGACAAATAGAAGGAAGCTATTTGTCTGCCGGATTAATAACATGGCAGTGATATTGACATGTTCAACCTGGGCGGGACCAGCTATACACAACAAGATGAATGATGCAAAAGGCGGTAGCGGCTTAAACCACTGAACGGCTCAAGTTCAACTGGGGATTTCCCTAGTTGGCGCACTCGGGGTTTATGTGTGAAATACGCCGCAACGGGCGTCAAACGGACAAAATGTCCTGACATCCGCTAAAGCCACATCACGTTAGGTCATGTAACCTTAGCGTTTTGGGGCGGTTTCCACCGCCCTACTTTTCAATCTGAAACAATTTAATGCAGCCGATTTAGATCAGACGTGCTCGGCGCAAACCAACTCTGCAAGCTGCTCCCATAAAATCCGAACCTCTTCCTGCTTCAACTCCAGTTCGGCTTTATCTTTCTCCAGTTCGGGAGAATACTTGCTCATATCCAAGGTCAATTGATATATCTCGTCGATCAGAGCGGACGTTTCCTGGCGCATGGTTTCCTCGCTGACGAAGTGATTTCGCCGCCAATTGTAGGGAAGGATGACAAAGGTAACAATCCCATACTTATGGGAAAATTTGATCCCTGACAGGTATTCGCCAGCCCGCTCTATGCATAGTGTTTTACACAGCACCGCCATACATGGCGATCAGCCGGTATAGACTGATCAAGCGATCGATGAAAAAAATGTTCGCTCTGTTTCGGTGCGACAATTATCAACATGGCAATGATATTAGCATGTTAAAAACACGGCGCATGGATGCGCCTGCGCGGCGACGAGCCGCGGGAGACAGGGCCTGACATGGGCAGACCCTGTCGTTGCAGACAAATGGAAGGAGGCTATTTGTCTGCCGGATTAATAATCTCAACGCATTGACTGACTAAGGCGATACTGTGAACGGACTTCATATTCCTCAACGCCCCTCATCCGCCCCTGAAGAGATCATTTCAGGTCTCCCACATGTGACGCCGCCGGACTGCTGGCATGCATCGCCAGCGGATAGAACGCTGGCCGCCATGAAGTCCACCGCGGACGGCCTGAGCTCCCCCGAGGCGGAGGAGCGGTTGCATCGTCACGGCGCAAACATCATCGCGGAACAGTCTGGAGAAAAGGCCTGGCGACGGTTGTTGCGCCAGTTCAATAATCCGCTCATTTACGTCCTGCTGCTATCCGCCGCCATTACCTTGATTATGCGCCACTGGCTGGACGCCAGTGTAATCTTGATGGTGGTGATCATTAATGGGCTGATCGGCTATCTACAAGAAGGTCGCGCCGAGAAGGCCTTACAGGCCATCAGGCGCATGGTCACGTTTACCGTCAGCGTGCGCCGGGACGGGCGCCTGCAGTCTCTCCCGGCCAGCGTCCTGGTTCCTGGCGACATCGTGCTCTTGCAGGCTGGCGATCGCGCTCCCGCCGATATGCGCCTCATTCAAACCAGCGACCTGCATATCAGTGAAGCGGTGCTGACAGGGGAGTCGGAAGCGGCTAGCAAGCAAACGCTCCCTACCCCCGCTGACACTGAACTTGCCGGTCGCACCTGCATGGCATACGCAGGCTCCCTGGTGACTCGCGGCCAGGGGCATGGCGTTGTCGTCGCCACGGGAGAAAACACAGAATTCGGCAAGATCAGCGCCCTGCTGCGTCAGGTCAACGCCATTGAAACGCCGTTGCTGAAGCAGATGGCGGAATTCAGCGCAAAATTATCCTGGTGGATTCTTTTGCTTTCCGTCGTGTGTTTCATGACGGGATACTGGCTACGCGACTACAGCGCCGCGGACATGTTTCTGGCGGCGGTGGGACTGGCCGTCGCGGCAATCCCGGAAGGACTGCCCGCGATCCTCACTATCACACTGGCCCTCGGCGTCCAGATGATGGCGAAACGTAACGCGATCGTACGTCGCATGCCTGCGGTGGAGACGCTGGGGGCAGTCACCGTTATCTGCACCGATAAGACTGGCACTCTGACCCAGAATGAAATGACCGTGATCAGTCTCGATTTACGCGAAAACAGTATGGGGGTTTCCGGCGCCGGTTACGACCCGCATGGAGAAATCACCCTCGGTGAACGCCTGATCGACGTACAGAATCATCCTGAGCTGGCGCGCCTGAGTCTGACAGCGCTGCTCTGCAACGACGCTGACATCCATAAACAGGATGATATCTGGACGCCTCATGGAGACCCTACTGAGGCGGCCTTGGTGACGTTCGCCGCCAAAGCCGGCTGGGACGGCGGGCAAGCCCGAAAAGAGCATCCCAGGCTGGATGTGCTGCCGTTCAGTTCCGATAACCTCTTCATGGCGACGCTCCATCATGATAGCGCCGGAAACCACTTTATCTGCATTAAAGGCGCCCCTGAAAGAGTCCTGCAGCTTTGTTCGAAAACGCTGTCCAAAGAAGAAACACTGCGTTGGAGCGAACGCTTCAATCAACGTGCGGCGCAAGGACAACGTCTACTGGCCTTCGCTTACATCGCGGCGCCCGACGCCATGTCAGCCCTGCCACCCCAGCTGCCGCTGCAGGACATACAGTTTCTCGGCGCCGTCGCCATGATTGATCCTCCCCGCGAAGAAACCGCTCCTGCGCTGGCGAAAACCTTGCAGGCGGGCATCGTGGTCAAAATGATCACGGGGGATAACCCCAAAACCGCGCAGGCCATTGCTGAATCCATCCATCTTCCCGTCGGTGATGGCGTCGTCACTGGCGCAGACATCGACAACATGGATAACGACGCGTTGAAGGCGGCGGCCCTGCGCTGCAACATCTTCGCCCGCACCACGCCATTGCACAAATTGCGGCTGGTGGAGGCGCTGCAACAGTCGGGAGAAATCGTCGCCATGACCGGCGACGGCGTCAACGACGCGCCTGCGCTGAAACGCGCGAGTATTGGCGTCGCCATGGGACGCCAGGGAACTGAAGTCGCCAAAGAGGCCGCCCAGATTATTCTGCTGGACGACAACTTTTCCACGATCACCGCCGCCGTGGAGGAAGGCCGCCGCATCTTTGATAACTTCAAAAAAGCAATTGTTTTTGTTCTGCCTACCAGTTGCGGCGAGGCTTTGATGATACTCGCCGCCGTCGTGCTCGGCGTCGCCATGCCGATTACGCCAGTGCAGATTCTCTGGATAAACATGATCACCGCCGTGACCCTCGCGCTGGCGCTGTCTTTTGAACCAGCGGAACGCAACATCATGGCGCGCCCTCCCCGACGGCCGGGCGAATCGCTGCTCGACCCGCTGCTGCTGTGGCGAGTGCTCAGTGTGTCATTGATCATGGTGCTTGGGTCTTTCGGGTTGTTTGGGTGGACGCAAGCCAATGGCGCCACGCTGGACCACGCCCGTACAATAGCTGTCAATACGCTGGTGATGTTCGAGATTTTTTATCTTTTCAATACGCGTATGCTCATGGAAAACATCACCTCCTGGCGCCAACTAACCAGCAATCGGATGGCGCTGTACTCCGTCGCCGTTCTGCTTCTTTTTCAGCTGCTTTTCACCTATGCCCCGCCAATGCAGAGTCTATTCGGCTCCACCGCATTGTCGCCCTCGGACTGGCTCGCCATCGCCGTCGTAGGCTCCAGTGTCTTTGTCATTACCGAAATTGAAAAATTTGTTATGAGCATCGTTAAAGATCAAAAAAACAGCGATTAGTCCTGGAATTAGGTTGAATATTCAAATAATTCCCATAATAGTTGCAGGACATTATCAGGTTATTTCTTGTGCTGAACGATAGAGAACTAACCTGTCGCGAAACGGATTCCGGATGCATCGACTGCCTGCCGGTTTCAACGAAAAAAATATATAACGCTTGGCTTATCACACTGGAGTAACACAATGGCAAAAAAAGAGAAGGGCATCGTCAAAAAGAACATAGAAAAGTTAGGAGATGTGGTTTCCAAAGAACTGCATAAAGCCACTGAGCAGATACAGGCGATTCTTGCGGATTTCTATAAGCAAGCGGAAGAAATTCAAAAGCAAATTAAAGAGCCGGTGATGAAACTGATTAAAGAACTGGAAGAGCTGCGGGAAAAGGAGCTCAAGAAAATCCAGGCGGAATATCAGAAAGTGGTCAATGAAATCAATGCGCTGCAGGAGCAGTTCATGGATCGTCTGGGACTGGCCTCACTGAAAAAACCGGCGCCGGTTGCGGCATTGACGGCAAAAGCGCCAGCGAAAGCATCCACTGCCAAAAAAGCCTCGCCGGCCAAGACCACGCCCAAGAAACCTGCGGCGAAAAAGACAACCGCCAGCAAAACCACCGCCAAAAAGACCGGCGCAACGACTGCCGCATCCACAGCCAAAAAGCCCGCAGCGAAGAAAGCGCCCGCCAAAAGCGCTGCGCGTAAATCGCCAGCGACAAAATCCAGCACGGCTGGCGGCAGTGCAAGTAAGCCGACCAAAGCAGCAGCGCCTAAAAAAACAAGCGGAGCCAAGGCGCCCCGCGCTCCCCGGGCGAAAAAAGCCGACACCGCCGCCACACCCAACACGGCGCCAGAAGAGACCAAATAACGTTCAGTTTCGTTCAATGACGGCGCACCCGCGCCGTCTTTCTTCATAACGCAATGCATAATCGGTCAAACACCCTGTCCTGCGGGACTTTCAGCCCAGATCCCTCCTTCAAAAAACGCCTGCCAAACGCAGATTTTTCTTTCGACGGTTAGGTTTAGGGTTATCTTTTCGCGCCATCATCAGGGCTCAACATGACAACTTATCATGAGCCAATTGCAGGTCAAAAAACCTACTTATACGATACAGAAACCTGTTCTTTTTGAATTTTTCTTAATTCAAACTGCATAGGCCAACAAAAAAATAGTAAAAGCTGACGCGAGGTAAAATAAGTATGAGAACCGCAAAGCTGTATGCACAAGTGTTAACCGGGCTGTGTCTCACAGCCGGCCTCGCCCACGCGGGAGACACTATTAAATCTTACACCAGCACTTTGTATCAATTGGACGACAGCGACGCCAGAAACAAGCGTATCCGGCTCGTCTATACCGTACAAAACGCCTGGAATCAGTCTCACTACCCTGAAGGGATCAAGGAAGTGAAACTGGTGCTTAACGGAGGTTCGGGGTTCGATATGACCAACGCGCCTTCCCGTCAGACTCTGTATGAGTCAGGAACCAGCGCGGACTACCGTTACACGGTGCCGACGGCGTTCCAGCTAAAAGTGGGATATCAGGACGGCTCCAGACTGCGCCACCTGAGTCACGCTCCCTCCAACACCATCTCCAGCGCTCAGGTGAGCGAATCAACGGACTTTAACCTGGGCTTCACGCTCAACGAGGAATCGCCAAGTATTAACGGCGGGGTCTCCTGGAGCACACGGATCACCTACAATCAGGACGAGTTCAAGACGGTGACGGATTTTGACCAGGGCAACGAGGGCGTGACCTGGAATATCGTCAACCAGACCATCAAACACCGCACGCCGCCGAAGGATAACCTGCTTTACGCATGGACTTATCTGTTCTGGGGCTGCGGCATCAACAACCTCATCCCGACCAGCGAATTGCCGACGGTGATGACCTCGGACTTCAAACCGGAAGCGGTGGTGCTCTACCGCAAGTATGATTTGAACGACGGCGTCGACTATACCCGCTTGAAGCTGGAAGCAAACTGGCAGAAGACTCATTACCACTTCGCTCGCGACTGGTGCTCTTTCCACTCCAATTTCAGCTGGAAGGGCTACCACGACTATAGCGAGTGGACCAAAGCCAATCGCGTCGTGTCTATCTCATGGAAGGACAGCCTGTACCACTAACGGACCCCATCAGGCTGACGGCTCCCCGACGGGGAGCCGCTTCCGGCGGACATGACAAGTAGAAGGTGATCATTATGTCAGTAAAAAAATTGGTCTTATGGGGCGCGCCCTTGTGTCTGGCGGCGGGCGTCTATCTTTACAACGCGAATGGCGACGAGACAGATGCGAGCGTCGCAGCGCAATCCACTGAGGCGGATAAACAGGTGGAAAGCCAGGAAGCAACGCTGACAAGCGTTTCTCCCGAATTTATCGAAGAAGCCGCACTACAGATGGAGACGGAGGTCGCCGCCGAGCCAGAGGAGCCGGTTCAGGACACGGGCCCCTGGGTATCGCAGGCGTCCACATCGCTTAGCGCGGAGCTGTATGACTTTATCGAAACGGAGGGATTACGCTACGTCGACACCAGTAACTTCCCTTTTGACCCGCAAACAGAAAGACTGCTGCAGAAGCTTTCCCAGTCCGGCGAGATTCTTCTTTTCGACAACACGGAAGCCGAGCGACTTGGCGGGCTGACGGAGAAACCGTCGGATATTATCGCCGACTACTATGGCGCCGCTACTGAAGGCGACGCCATCATCGCCACCAGCGTGACCGGTGCTGACGGTAGCGTACATTTCATGGTATTGCCGGTAATCAAAAAAGGCGAAGACAGCTCTCTGTCAGAAGAGGTGAAACTGGCGGTGGCCTTGCTGAAGCAAGAAAAAGAAACCAAAGAGACGCTATAACGACAGACCCGGCTGCAGCGACAACGCCACAGCCGGGACAGCAAATTCTCTGTTACCCGTGCCCGGGTTCAGGCCGGGTCTACCGGAATCAGTGGCGCGCGGGTTTCTGAGCGCCGCTCTGACTGGAGTACAACGCCTTGATCAGGTCCGCTTCCGCCCGGGTCAGACCGCAGGCTTTCACCAAATCCTCCACTTCCGCGCCCAGTGACAACAGGCGGGCGGCTTCATTGTAGGAGACCTTTTGCACATCCATGGTTTGCAGTTCTTTTTGCTTGAGCTCAGCGGCTTTCAGACGCTGATCAATGGAAACCACCTTTCGGCCGACGCCAATGCCGCTGTCGGAGAGCATATTGAGCTTATCCCGCATCTGCCCGACTTCAATTTCCAGACGTACAATGCGCTTGGCCTGCATCCGGCATATCGTGAAACAGGCGATGGCGACAACCAGCCCGAAACACAGGGACACAAGCAGCTCCCCACTCATGAATTGCGGATTCATAACATATCCTCCCGCGCCAGCTTATTGGGTGAGACTGATCACAAGGACGCCACCTCGGACCACTCTTCTTCTGACATCATTTTTTCGAATTCCACCAGAATAATCAGTTCTCCATTCTTGTTGCACACGCCTTGAATGAACTTGGCGCTTTCCTCGTTGCCGACATTTGGAGCGGTTTCCATTTCCGACTGCCGCAGATAAACCACTTCCGCCACAGAATCCACCAGAATGCCCACGACTTGATTATCCACCTCAATCACCACAATCCGGGTATGGTCGCTCACCTCCGCTTCCGACAAGCCAAACCGCTTGCGAGTGTCGATGACCGTGACGACGTTGCCGCGCAGGTTGATAATGCCGAGGACGTAGTCCGGCGCGCCAGGCACCGGGGCAATTTCCGTATAGCGCAACACCTCCTGGATCTGCATAACATTGATGCCGTAAGTTTCATGATCCAACTTGAAGGTCACGTATTGCAGAATCGGATCTTCTGAACTTTGGCCCTGCCCTGAATAGGATGCCATAGCGTTTAACCTCTTTCTCCCGACGCTGAGCGTCAAATTTCTAGCGTTTGTACTTAATTAATATAGAACAACGCAGGATCTATGCCAGCGGATTTTGCCAACCTCCCCTGGTACGCCGCCGTTTCCGCGTCAGCCCTTTTTACCCGCTTTGACGGATGACTGATTCAACTGCTGCTCCAATCCATCCACATCCAGCAGCGCGCACATGTGCGTCACCACCGTGCCGGCCAGCCATGGACGCTTGGAGCGCTCGCTGCGCCAACGCACCTGATCCGGGTCAAGAGTAAACGCCTCGGCGATGAAATCGCAGCCGAGCCCCCATTCAGAATCATGCAAGCGAATGACATAACGGATATTTTCCCGGTATTGCGCCTTGTAGCGATCGGGCATGACCCATTGCGCTGTATCCACCACCCTCACATTCATTCCCGCCACGGGAATCAGCCCGATGAACCAGGCAGGCATGCCGAACAGCGGCGTGGTGTCGTGGCCCATCGCGTGCACGCCGCCAAGAGAAATCAAGGGGACCGCTAATTTCAGCCCCGCCACGTTGAACAGAAGACACTCAAAGCGCTCCTGCGCCCACGCCGGCCTGCCGTTAGCGGCCCAACCATCTGGCGTTCCGCCGGAGTCCACTGCGATGTCAACGGCCTCCTGCTGCGTCACCTCGGGCTCCACCACCGGCGGCGCGTCACGTTCTTGACGCCTTGCTTCAACTTTTTGACGCGCCAGCGACTGCGGCTCCTGCTCTTCTCCTTTCGGCTCCGTGACACGCCATTGCTTTAACTTTTCCCGTAACGCCGCGCTTCGCTCCGCCACCGACGGCTTTTTCTTCGTCTCCGTCGGCGCTGGCGGCGGGGCCACCTTGGGCATCGGCATCACCAGTCTGGGCGGCTCCTGCAGCGCCAGACGCGCCTGCTCCGCCTGGCGTGCGAGCATACGTTGCCGCGCCAGCGTCATGCGTCCCTGTTCCAATAACGCCTCCGCTGCGGAATGCGTCGGCGCGCTTTCTTTCTCCGCCGTAGTCATGTCCTCCTCCTTCCCTGGCGAAACCGGTTTGCGACGCGACGCCTCTATAGCGCGTTCATTCTCAAGCGTCTCCGGTTGCGGCTTCGTTGTTTGCGGTTTGATAGGCTGTGACGGAGTCTGCTGCGCCTCGCTCACGATGGACGGGGATTGCTCGCGGCCAAGGGCCTGGCTTGAGGTCTCTGGGGCTTGGCTTGAGGCCTCTGTGACCGCAGGTTCCGGCGTAGACGCTGGCGTGGCGACGGACTTGTCCTGCCGCCTCGGCGAATCAGCCTCCGGCGCCTTATCGTCAGTCTCCAGCGTCGGCCTGGACTCTGGCTCCGGCGCAGGCGCGCGCAGCAGGTCGTCAATATAATCGAGGACCGCCTTATCGTAGTTATCAGTATCGGCGAACTGCTTATCTGCCATTACTCAACAAATATCCTTTAATACCTGCGGCGACCTACGCCGCCTTTACATTACGACATTACGCCGCGCCGCCCGCCTGGGCTTGTGGCGGCGGATTGAAACCCACGTTGGCTTCCAACAGGTCATGCAACAGTTTTTCATAGCCGCGCACTCCATGGGTGGCGGCGTCGTACACGGAAGGAATCACGCCCGCCCTGCTGGCGTCGCGGAATTTGGTGTCTACGGGAATCGCATAGCGCCAGACCACGTCGCCATACTGTTGTCGCAGAGTGCGAAAGGTCTGCACCGACGCCTGCGTGCGGCGGTCGAACATCGTGGGAATGACGGTATAGGAAAGTGGATTCTTCTGGCTCTTCATCACCATGCCAAGGGTATGCAGCATGCGCTCCAGCCCCTTTAGCGCCAGAAACTCAGTCTGCACCGGAATCAGAATATGCTGGCAGGCCGCCAATGCGTTGATGAGCAGTACGCCGAGCACCGGCGTATTATCCAGAAACGCGTAATCGAAATCGTCCCACAAATGCGCCAGGGACTTGGAGATGATCAACCCCATGCCCTCCACGCCCACCATCTTTCGCTCGAGAGTAGCCTGCGCCGTAGACGCAGGCAGCAGCTTAAGATTGGGATGACTGGTGTCGCGGATCAGGGTGCGCGGTAGATCCGCCGGCACTTTACCCTCATGCATGAATAAGTCGTATACGCTGCCGCGGATACTGTCCGGATCATATTTGAAATAAGACGTCAGCGAGCCGTGCGGATCAAGGTCCAGCAACAGCACCCGCTTGCCTTGTTGCGCCAGAATCCCGCCGAGGGCGACGGCGGTGGTGGTTTTACCCACGCCTCCTTTTTGATTCGCGACGGTCCAGATTCGCACGGTTGATACTCTCCGCGTTGGTGTTCAGACAGATGACGACAACTCGTCACAGTGTTTCCGCTACGCGCTTTCGCCACGTCGCAACAGAGTTCCTAATGACAGTATAGAAGCTCACAGTGACGGTCATTAATGACAATTCTTATGCAGATTAACGGCAAGCCAGCGCCGCAATCCTGTTTCCTTTTATCGTCATGTCGAATTTGCACGATATATGCCAACGCTGACATCCAACGGTCTTTTTCAGCGGGATATCTCGTCAACCGACGGGGAAACAGCGCTTCTGGCCGGGTTCGGTTAGCGTCGCATGGTAAGACGAACTTTGGCGTCCTTAGCCACCAACAAAACCACCCGACGGTTTCTTTGCCGCCCCTCGGATGTATCGTTACGGGCGACCGGCTGATATTCGCCGTATCCCACCGCCGCCAGACGCCTCGGATCGACGCCGCCAATAATCAACAGGCGCGCCACTGCTGCTGAGCGCGCAGAGGAAAGCTCCCAGTTGGAAGGATAAGCCGAGCTACGGATAGGCACGTTGTCCGTGAAGCCCTCCACCAGAATAGCGTTAGGGTAGTCTTTGAGAATGCCGGCGATGCCGTCGATCAAGTTGAAGGCTGCGTCAACCGGTACGGCGTCGCCGCTGTTGAACAGCAGATTGTTGCGCAGGGACAGCTCGATCCAGTTGTCGTTCTCGTTGATGGACACCATGCCTTGCCCAATCAACCCTTTTAACCGGTAATTAAAGCGGTTGGCGATTTCCCGAAGTCGCTCTCCGGCCTGCTCTTCCGACGTTTCTCCAGCTGGGTCTTCCGGGCTGTTAAAGGGCTGTATCGCTGGCGCATCGCTTTGCGGAGGGGCCGCCGTCTGTTGCCCTACCTGTATGGGATTAACACTGCGTTGAGTAGCATTGAACACCCCCTCCAGAGTTTCGGACAGCACTTTGTATTTGCCCTCGTTGACGGAAGACACGGAATACATCACCACGAAAAAGGCGAACAACAGGGTAATGAAGTCCGCATAGGACACCAGCCAACGTTCGTGGTTATGGGACTCTTCTCGATTGCGGCGGCGCTTTCTCATTGACGGTGACTCCCGCTCAGCGACATGGAGGGTTAACAACCGACGGCATTACAGAAACCCTTTCAACTTTAATTCTATTGCTTTGGGATTCTCTCCTTCAGCGATGCCGACGATGCCCTCGATCATCATTTCCCGCAGCAGCGATTGTTCCTGCACAATGCCTTTCAACTTGTTGGCGATAGGAAAGTAGAACAGGTTCGCCAGCGCCACCCCGTAGATGGTGGCGACAAACGCTGTAGCGATGCCGGGCCCCAACATGGAGGGGTCTTCCAAATGACTCATCACCTGGATTAACCCGAGCACCGCGCCCAGGATACCCAATGTAGGCGCGTAGCCGCCCATGGCCTCATAGACTTTGCTGGCGTCCAGTTCACGCTGTTCGCGGCTGTTGAGCTCCAGCTCCATAATACTGCGGATAGACTCTGGCTCCGCGCCGTCCACCAGCAGTTGCAGCCCTTTGCGGGAAAATGGATCACGCTCTTTTTCCGCTACGGACTCCAGTCCCAGCAGCCCTTCCTTACGGGCCACCATGCTCCAGGAAATCACTTTCTGAATGCCGTCTTCAAAGCTGAGATAAGGAGGCAGGAATACCCAGATGAACTGGGTAAATGAACGCTTCAACACTTTGCCGGAATGTTGCAGCACTATCGCGCCAAGTGTGCCGCCGATGACGATAAGGGCCGCCGGCAGGTTCAACAGGGAGGAAACATCGCCGCCTTCGATCAGGTTGCCGCCGATGATCGCCACCAGGGCGATCAGGACGCCCACGATGCTGAGTAAATCCATTATCCGACACCGTCAATCAACCGCGGCGCAAATTCATCCAAGGCTAAAACTTCATCTGACAGGCCGGCGGTGGCCACCGCCATCGGCATACCGTAAATCACACTGGTCGCTTCATCCTGGGACCAGACCACGGAACCGGTTTCTTTCAACATACGGCAGCCTTCACGGCCGTCCGCGCCCATGCCGGTCAGGATGACGCCCAGTACTTTGCCGGGAAACATCTTGGCGCAGGAGCCGAAAGTAACGTCCACGCAGGGTTTATAGTGCAACCGCTCGTCGCCGTCGAGAATCTTGACCCGCGCCTGGGCGCCAACGCGCTCTATCAGCGTCTGTTTGCCGCCGGGCGCAATGTAGGCCCATCCTGGTTTCAGGATTTCGCCGTTCTCCGCCTGTTTGACGGACAACTGCGACAGACGGTTCAAACGTTCAGCAAATGCTGGCGTAAAGGACGCTGGCATGTGCTGCACCAGCACCAGCGGCGCGGGAAACGCGCCAGGCAAACGGGTGAGGATTTTCTGCAACGCCACCGGGCCGCCGGTAGAGGTGCCTATCAGCACCACTTTATAGTCCTGACGCGGCGTGCGCCGGGACTTCGCCGCCTTCACCTCGGGTTTAGGCTCCGGTTTGGCTGGCGGCGCCTTGGCGCGAGGCTCAGCAGGGCGGGTAACCGGCGCGGCCGGCTTGGGCGGCTCGCGCACTGGGATCGGCGCAGCGGGCTTGGCGGGCTGAGGAACGGATGCCGGCGCGGACGCCCCGGACATCCGGTATTTCGCCCGCGAAACCTCTTTGATGCGATCGTGCAACAGTCGTTTGATCTTGGAGGCGTCGCCGGACATCGCTTCGAAGCTCTTCGGCAGAAAATCCACCGCGCCCGCTTCCAGGGCGTCAAAGGTCACTCGGGCGCCTTCGTAGGTAAGAGAGGAAAACATCAACACCGGCGTGGGCTGAACCCGCATGATTTCCTTGACTGCGGTAATGCCGTCCATGACCGGCATCTCGTAGTCCATGGTGATGACGTCGGGTTTCAGTTTAAGCGCCATCTCGACGCCTTCACGGCCATTGCTGGCCGTGCCGACGACATCCACATCGCTTATGGAGCTCAGGATCTCGCAAAGGCGACGTCTGAAAAATCCCGAATCATCTACTACCAGGACCTTTAAGGTCATTCATCGGTCTCCCGTTTTTGGAAATCACTCCGCCGCTGCGCCTTATGACAAGCGCTCAGCCTGCGGAAGCCGCAGGCGCCGTTTCACCCGAATCCGTCACCAACTGACTCTTCCTGAACGTCGGCCGTCCGTATACTTTGCTGGACTTGGCGTAGCGTCCAAGCATGCTGGGAATGTCCAGTATCAGCGCAATGCGCCCGTCTCCAGTGATGGTGGCGCCGGCCATTCCCGGCGTGCCGTGCAGCATTTTGCCCAGCGGCTTGATGACCACTTCTTCCTGACCGACCAACTGATCGACCACAAAGCCCACGCGCTTGGTGCCGACGGAAACAATCACCACATGACCGTTCTCTTCGGTGGGCTCAAATTGCGCGCCTTTCACCAACCAGCGTTTGATGTGGAACAACGGGAATACATTCTCGCGCACCACGATACATTCCTGCCCATCGACAATGTTGGTCTGGGTCAGATCAAGGTGGAAAATTTCCACCACGCTCACCAATGGGAAAGCGAATGCCTGGTCCCCCAGCATCACCATCAAGGTTGGCATGATGGCGAGGGTCAGCGGCACTTTGATCACAATGCGCGAACCACGGCCCAACTCCGACTCAATATGGATGGTGCCGTTCAATTGAGTGATCTTGGTTTTGACCACATCCATCCCAACGCCGCGCCCGGACACATCGGATATTTCCGTTTTAGTGGAGAACCCCGGCGCGAATATCAGGTTATAAGCTTCGTTGTCGGTGAGACGCTCGGCGGCGTCCACATCGTAAATGCCTTTCTCCACCGCTTTCTGGCGCAGCACCACCGGGTCCATACCGGCGCCGTCGTCTTCGATGGAAAGCAGAATATGATCGCCTTCCTGCTCCGCCGCCAGCACCACACGCCCTACCCGCGGTTTGCCTTTTTGCTCGCGCGCTTCGGGAGATTCGATACCGTGGTCCACTGCGTTACGCACCAAGTGGACCAGAGGGTCGGACAGAGCTTCGACCAGGTTTTTATCCAGATCGGTGTCTTCCCCACGCAACACCAGATTGACTTCTTTGCGCAGGTTGCGCGCCAAGTCCCTCACTACGCGGGGGAAGCGGCCAAATACTTTCTTGATGGGCTGCATCCGCGTCTGCATGACGGCGGACTGCAAGTCGCTGGTGACCACGTCCAGATTGGACACGGCTTTACTCATGTTCTCGTCGGCGAACTCTTCGCCTAAACGTTTGAGACGGTTACGCACCAGCACCAGTTCGCCGACCATGTTCATAATGTCGTCGAGACGCTTGGTGTCCACACGCACCGTGGTTTCCGTCGCGATACTGGCCTGGGCGTCTTTTCCAGCGGCGGCGCTCGCCGCAGGCTGCCGCCGCTCTTCGTCCGGCTCGGCGCGGGCTGGCGCGGGCTTGACGGCTTTCGGCGGTTCTTTCTTGACCGGCTCCTTCTTGACGGGCTCTTTTTGCACAGCCGCCTTTTCCGCCGGTTTTGCCGCGGCCGGCTTGGCGCCTGCGGTAGGACTTGGCCCCTTGCCGGAGCCGTGCAATTCGTCCAGCAGTTTTTCGAATTCGTCGTCGGTAATCAGTTCAGAGTCGCTTGCGGCGGCGGCCTCTTTCTTCTCTACCTTTTTCTCTACTTTCTTTTCAGGCTCGGCTTTCGCCGCTGGCTTGCCTTTCTTCTCCGCGGCAGGGGCTTTCTTCTGCTCAGCCCCATCAGAGACGGCGCCGTCAAACTTGCCTTTGCCATGCAGCTCATCCAGCAAGGCTTCAAATTCATCATCGGTGATTTCATCGCTGTCGCCGGCGGACACGGCGCCAGCGACGTCTTCCTGCGGAACGGGAGCGGGTTCCGGGGCGGCCTTGGCGGATTTACTTTCCTTGACGCCGCTGAATTTGCCGGGACCATGCAGTTGATCCAGCAGTTTTTCGAATTCGTCTTCCGTGATTTCGTCGCCTTCGTCTTTCGATTCGCTCGCCTCCGCTTTCTCTCCGCCTTCTTCATCATCCAGGGCGTTAAGCAGATTCTCGAATTCGTCGTCGGTGATATCGCCTTCCGAGGACGCTACAGGGGCTTCAGCTTCCTCAGCGGCTTCTTCGCGCTCTTCAATGGGTTCTTCGGCGGGCTCTTCAGCCTCTTCCGCCACAGAGGCGGATTCGCCGCTGGCCAGCCGCTCCAGGGCGGCCATGAGTTCGGGAGCGGCGGGGGTCAACTCTTCCCGCATCTTCACTTGGGAAAACATTTCGTTGACCGCGTCCAGCGCCTGCAACACGACATCCATCAATTCGGAGTCGACGCTGAGCTGACCGTTACGCAACAGGTCGAAGACGTTTTCCGCCACGTGACAGCATTCCACCAAGGCGTCCAACTGAAGGAAACCGGCGCCGCCTTTGACGGTGTGAAACCCACGGAAAATGGCGTTCAGCAGATCGCGGTCGTCCGGGTTCTGCTCCAGTTCCACCAACTGCTCTGAGAGCTGTTCAAGAATTTCTCCCGCTTCGACTAGAAAGTCCTGCAGGATTTCTTCGTCCGCTTCAAACCCCATTCATGTGCTCCTCAGAAACCAAGGCTGGAAAGAAGGTCGTCCACGTCGTCCTGGCTGGCGACGACATCTGAGCGTCCTTCGGTCTGGATCTGCGGGCCGTGCCCTTTTGTAATCGATTCTTCTTCGGCTCTCAGCTCGTGCTGAATGCCTGTTATGCGGTCAACCTTGCCCGCCATGGCGACCAGTTTGACCAGATTCACCTCCACTTCCCTGACCAGACCGGTGACCTTGTTGATGACCTGTCCGGTAAGATCCTGAAAGTCCTGAGCCAATAGTATTTCCGACAGATTGGTGTACACCTTGTCGCTGTTAGCAGCCAGATCCACCAGAAACTTATCGATGCGCTTGTACAGCTCGCGGAATTCCGAAGGGTCCATTTCCCGCCGCCGCAACCGCGCCCAGGCTTCCTTGAGTTCATGGGCCTCCTGCTTCATTTCCACCGCCACAGGCATACTCGCTTCCACCATATCCATGGTTTTATTGGCGGCTTTGTTGGTCATATCGACCACATAGGAAAGACGATCGGAGGCGTCGGCGATCTTCGACATTTCCTCCTGCTGATTCATCTTCACGTTGCCCATGTCGATATTGAAATTGCGTATGGCTTCGTGCAACGAACGGGTCAACTTGCCCACTTCGTAGTACAGCGTGCGGTCCCGAGTGTCATTAAGGTCGGAAATTACCCGCAACGCTTCGCCAAAGTCCCCCTTGCTGACGTGTTCCATCAAGCTCGCCGCCTGCTCGCTCAAGCGCGCCTCGATGTCCTCTTGGGAGGAGGATGGTGGCTGCTGTTCATTGGTCATAGTAATTCCTGCGGTTTTATTAGGAGTCGATCCGCTCGAAGATTTTTTCTATCTTTTCCTTCAACACGGCCGCAGTAAACGGCTTCACCACATACCCGTTAACACCCGCCTGCGCCGCTGCGACAATCTGATCCCGTTTGGCTTCCGCCGTCACCATGAGCACCGGCAGGTTTTTCAGACTCTCATCGGCGCGAACAGCCTGGAGTAATTCGATTCCCGTCATTCCAGGCATATTCCAGTCCGTGACCAGAAAATCAAACTTCCCGGTTTTTAACATCGGCAGCGCGGTGGACCCGTCATCCGCTTCATCGGTATTGGTGAAGCCCAAATCCCGAAGCAGGTTTTTAATAATCCGCCTCATTGTTGAAAAGTCATCTACAACGAGGATTTTCATGTTCTTGTCCAATGTAACCTCCACAATGGCGACGCTGGAAACCCTTTGATTTCATTACTCTACTGAGTAAGTCTAGCTGGTCGCGCCGTACTATCCAGTTTTTTGATACAAGTTGTTTTAGAAAACATGACCGCAGGATGCTGATTTCGAAAAAACATTAACCTGCACCGGCAATGGCTTGATTTAGCTGTTTTTCCAGTCTGAGAGACGGGATCGCAGTCGCAAGGTCGCCTGAGAATGAATCTGACTGACCCGGGACTCGCTGACTGAGAGCACCTGGCCTATTTCCTTGAGGTTGAGTTCTTCGTCATAGTAGAGAGACAGCACCAGCTTCTCCCGTTCCGGCAAACCGTCTATCGCGGCGCTCAATTTTTCCAGAAAGGCGTTTTGTTCGATATCGCTGAGGGGGTTATCGGCGGTTAACGTTTCATCGTCAGAGCCGCCCTCCCCGTGAAAGCCCAACTCTTCCAGACTGAACAGCTTCCCCGAACTGGCGTCGCGCAGGCTGGCGTGGTATTGCTCCAGAGGTACGCCCAGCTCCGCCGCCACTTCCGCATCCGACGCGTCGCGACCGGTGCGGGCTTCAATAGTGTGTATCGCTTCCGCGATATTGCGGGCGTTGCGGTGCACAGAGCGCGGCACCCAATCGCCTTTACGGATTTCGTCCACCATGGCGCCGCGAATGCGGATGCCCGCATAGGTTTCAAATTTGGCGCCTTTGCCGGCGTCGTATTTCTGCGCGGCCTCCAGCAATCCGATCATGCCCGCCTGAATCAGATCCTCCACCTGCACGCTGGCGGGCAGACGGGCGATCAGGTGATGCGCGATGCGCTTGACCAGAGGCGCGTATTGCCTGACCAGAGTGTCGGCGCGCTCCGCCCGCGTCTCGCTATACATCATATAAGTATTCGCCAATGACATGAATTTGCGCGCAAGGCCTGCAATAAACCGGATGATTTCAACAAAAACGTTCTCATGGGTGTTTGAGGATATGTCCGGCGCAGCAACCATCACGCCTCATCGCAAGCGCCCGGGATATAGCCTCCGGGCGAGCCCTCACATTCAGTCCGGCGCATGTCTAACTGTGCACCAGACGCTCCACAAAGAATTCCAAATTACCTCTCGGCGCCGTCGGCAACGGCCAGTTATCCACTTTCTGCGCCAGTTGGCGGAACGCCAGGGACGCTTTGGCGCGTGGATAGGCTTCGTATACAGGACGCTGCCGTTGCACCGCTTTGCGTACGGCTTCGTCAAATGGAATGCTTCCTACATATTGTAGCGCAACTTCCAAAAAGCGTTCGGAGACCTTGGATAATTTGCCGAACAAATGCCGCCCTTCCTGCTCGGAGCGAACCATGTTGGCGAGCACCCTGAACCGGTACATATCGTGGTTCTTATTGAGCAGCTTGATGACCGCATAAGCGTCGGTAATCGAGGTGGGTTCGTCGCACACCACCACCAGGGCTTCCTGCGCCGCGCGCACGAATGAGAGCACTTGTTCGGAGATGCCCGCCGCCGTGTCGATCACCAGCACGTCCAGGTCGTCGCTGATGTCGCTGAAGGCGTTGATCAAGCCCGCATGTTCCAGAGGAGACAGATGAGTCAGATGCTGGGTGCCGGAGGACGCCGGAACGATTTTTATGCCCCCCGGCCCTTCGATCATCACTTCCCGCAGGGTGCAATCCCCCGCCAGCACATCCCCGATATTGCGCGAGGCGGTGACGCCGAGCAACACATCAATATTGGCCAGTCCGAGGTCCGCATCCAGCAATACCACGCGACGTCCCAAATCCGCTAACGCGAGAGACAGATTTATGGAAACATTGCTCTTGCCGACACCCCCCTTTCCTCCGGTGACTGCAATAACTTGAACCGGATGTACTTTGCTCATACCGGTAGAGATCTCCTGTTATCAGACGGCGCGGCATTGACCCCGCACTCAATAGTTTAGACCACCAGTTCCGCAGCGAAGCGAGTGGTATTATTAGTTTGTTCGGTCTCCCGCCGGGTCCGCCGCCACAGTGCGTCCGCGCGCGCCACCAGGGCATGCGCTTTCGCCGGATGAATGTCATCGGGTATTTTCTGTCCGTCGGTGACATAGGCGACCGGAAGCCGGTTCAGGATGGCCATGCTCAACACTTCACCCAGACTGAACGCTTCATCCAGTTTGGTCATGATACAGCCGGAAAGCTCCAACATCTTATAGTAATGGTAGGTGGATTTCATGACCTGCGGTTGGTTAACTGCCGACAATACAAGATAATTTCTGATGCGGTGACGGGTCACTTTCAAGTCTTTCTGTTGACGCTCCCAATTGGGGTCCTGAGGCGTCAACCCGGCGGTGTCGACCAGCACTAAACGCTTGTTGGCGAGCCGGTCGAGCAGATCGTCCAGGCTGTTCTCTTCATCCACCACATACACGGGCACGTTCAGCAGACGCCCAAAGGACTGCAATTGCTGCTGGCTGGCCACCCGAAAGCGATCCGTGGTGATCAGCGCCAGTTTTTCGGCGCCGTAGTGAACCACGAAACGCGCCGCCAGTTTGGCGAGGGTGGTGGTTTTTCCGGAGCCGGTCGGCCCCAGCAATGCGCATACCCCGCGCTGGTGAATCAATTCTTCATTTTCCGCCTTCAAACCATGCGCAAGCCGCGCCATCAGGTTGCGCCATTGTTCCTGCGCGCCTTTGCGAGGGTCCGTCTTGGCGGTGAGCGCGCTTTGCAGCTCGCGGAAGACGCCCATTTCCTGCAGGCGTTCGATCAGCTCGCGATGAGCGGGGTTTTCTTCCGGCCGCGCAGCGACCACAGGCTGACGCATGATGCTTTTGAGCTGCATGATCTCTTCGCGCATTTCCGCCAGCATACGAGAGGTTTCCTGTTCTCCGGCGCCGATTTGCCGGGAAGCCGTCGTCGCCTGCTCCACAGCGGCAAAAGCCGGCGTGGGGTCAGCCTTTGGCCTGGCGTTGTCTTTCAGCGTTTCCAGCCGCTCCCGCACCCGCAACATTTCATCCTCCAGGCGACGATGGCGGTCCGCCGTCTCCCTGGCCACCGCAGAGGGCGTGGGGCGTGCGCCTTCCTGTTCAGGCATGCTGCTGCGCTGATCGTCCTCGTTGTAATCCAGCGCGCAGATCACCTCCACGCCATCCCCGGTTTTGCTGGTGGACAGAATGACGGCGTCCGCGCCAAGATCTTCACGAATGTCCTTTAAAGCCTGTTGCATTGACGCTGCAAAAAAACGTTTCACTTTCATAATGTTAGTCTCCCGGCTCCACGAGCCCGCACGGGATTACCCACTGATTGTCGCCACGATGGTGATTTGTTTGTTGTCCGGCACTTCCTGATAAGCCAGGACATGCATGCGCTCCACGCTGAGTCTGATGAACCGCGCCAGAACCGGACGCAGGCTGTTGGACACCAGCAAGACCGCCGCTTTACCGAGCATTTCCTGACGCTGCGCCGCTTCCGCCAGTGAGCGTTGCAGTTTCTCCATCATGCTCGGTTCCAAAATCAGACCGATGTCGTCCATGCCGCCGGCCTGTTGCGCTTGTTGCATGGATTTAAGCAGTAATTGTTCCAACCCTGGGTCCAGCGTGATAACAGGCAGCTCAGGCTCCGCCCCGACTATGTTCTGGACGATCAGGCGACGCAGAGAAGCCCTTACCGCCGCTGTCAAAATACCGGCGTCCTGGGTCTTAGGCGTATAGTTGACGATGGCCTCCGCAATGCTGCGCATGTCCCGCACTGGCACATCTTCCTGCAACAGATTCTGCAGCACTTTCAACAGCGTGCTGAGAGAAACGGTGTTGGGAACCAGCTCTTCCGCCAGCTTCGCCGCCTTCTTACCCAGTTGCTCCAGCCACTGCTGTACTTCTTCATGGCCGATCAGTTCATAAGCGTGACGGCTGAGCACCTGATTCAAGTGCGTAGCCACTACGGTGCTGGAATCCACCACGGTGTAACCCAGCGTCTGCGCCTGCTCTTTTTGGGATGGATCAATCCATACCGCCTCCAGGCCGAAGGCGGGATCTTTGGTCTGAATGCCATCCAACTTACCGAAGACCTGGCCAGGATTGATGGCCATTTCCCGATCTGGATGGATTTCCGCTTCAGCGATGGTCACGCCCATCAGGGTGATGCGATAGAAATTCGGCATTAAATCCAGATTGTCGCGGATATGTACAGAAGGCATCAGAAAGCCCAATTCCTGAGACAGCTTTTTACGTACGCCTTTGATGCGGGCCAGCAGCTGTCCGCCTTGTGACTTGTCCACCAGCGGAATCAACCGGTAACCCACTTCCAGGCCGACGATATCGACGCTGGCCACATCGTCCCAGCCCAACTCTTTGGTTTCCGGTCCACGCACCGCCGGCGCGCTTTCACCCGGCGCCAGCGCTGGTCCGCCGCCGGGCTGAGTCGGCGCGCCGGGACGTCTGGGGCCAGGCGTCACGCCTTCGTCCACCACTTCCGACTGCTGCCGGCGCTTCCACATGAAATACGCGATGGCTCCAAACACCGCCGCCAGCCCCAGAAACGCCATGTGCGGCATGCCCGGAATCACCCCCATGATGAACAGAACCACGGCGACAATGGCCAGCGCCCGAGGGGAGCCAAACATCTGGTTGATAACCTGGCTGGACATATCCTGTTGAGTGCTGACGCGCGTCACCATGATGGCCGCCGCGGTGCTGAGCAGCAGCGAAGGAATCTGCGCCACCAAGCCGTCGCCGATTGTCAGCAGCGCATACTTTTGAACGGCGTCATTGAACTCCAGATCGTGCTGTATGATGCCGATGGAGAGACCGCCAATCAGGTTGATGGCCAGGATCAACAGTCCCGCAATCGCATCGCCCCGCACGAATTTGCTGGCGCCGTCCATGGAGCCGTAGAAGTCAGCCTCTTGCGACACTTCCGCCCGGCGCGCCTTGGCTTCTTCCTGATTGATAATACCGGCGTTCAGGTCCGCATCGATGGCCATTTGCTTACCGGGCATGGCGTCCAGAGTGAAGCGTGCGCTCACTTCAGACACCCGTCCCGCGCCTTTGGTGACCACCACAAAGTTGATGATCATGAGAATGGCGAACACCACCAGGCCGACGGCGTAGTTGCCGCCGATCAGCACTTCACCGAACGACTGGATAACCTTACCCGCCGCGTCGCCGCCTTCGTGTCCTTCCAATAGCACCACGCGGGTGGAAGCGACGTTCAGGGCCAGACGCAACAACGTGGCCACCAGCAGCACAGTCGGGAAAATGGCGAATTCCATGGGGCGCATGGCGTACACGCACACCAGTAGAATCACCAGGGACAACGCGATATTGAAGGTAAAAGAAACGTCGAGCAGGAACGGCGGCACCGGCAACGTCATCATGCCCAGCAACACCATCAGAAGCACCGGGATGCCCAGGTTGCCGTGGGTCAGGGCCTTCAGGTTGTTGATCGCGGCAGCTCGTTCCATAACACTCCAAACGACAAAAGGTTGACGGAAAAAACCGTTTCCCCAGAGTGTTTGCAGGAACTGTGCCGGTACGCAAAAAAGTGAATAGAGGACAGAGACTAGCTCAACTTACTGATCCCTGCGCAGATGAGAGGGTATCGTGAAGTCCGGCGTCCCTTGCGGCTTCTTGCCGTAGCCGCCGCGATAGCGACGCAATTGAAAGACATACGCCAGCACCTGCGCCACCGCCAGATACAGGCCTGAGGGAATCTCTTCGCCGACTTCCGTGTGATGATAGATGGAGCGGGTCAATGGCGGCGCCGACACCAGCTCTATCTTGTGTGCATTGGCGATTTCTCGGATTTTCATCGCCATGTGATCTGCGCCCTTGGCCAGCACAATCGGCGCCGCCATTTTCTTGGCGTCGTATTTCAGCGCTACAGAGTAGTGAGTCGGGTTGGTGATGACCACATCCGCCTTGGGCACGTCCTGCAGCATGCGGCGACGGCTCATCTCGTACTGCACCTCCCGCACCCGTCGCTTCACTTCCGGCTTGCCTTCCGTGTCCTTGTATTCGTCTTTGATCTCTTGCATGGTCATGCGCAGGTTCTTCTGGTTGTCGTAGATTTGAAAAGGTACGTCCACCAGCGCGATCAGAATCATGGAACTGGCCAGGAACAGGAAACTCCAGGCCAACAGCGAGCAGGCATGGGCCATGCTCACCATCGTATCCTCACTCCCCATCGCCAACAGATCCGGAATGGAATAATTGAGAATAATCAGCGCCACCCCGCCCACCACCAGCGTCTTGGCGACGCCCTTGAACAGCTCCATCAGCGACTTCAACGAGAACATCCGCTTTAAGCCTTCCAGCGGATTGATGCGACTGAACTTCGGCGCCGCCGCTTTGGCGCTCATCATCCAGCCGCCCAACGCGATAGGCCCCAACAAAGACGCCACCAGCAGCACCAGCATGAAAGGCACGAGAGAGATAGCCATATCCAACGCCGCCATGCCGAGATGAATCATCGGCTGATGGGCGTCAAACACTTCTTCCCGGGTTAACGTAAAGCTGGCGCGAAAGACGCCTTCCAGCGCTTTGCCGATAGTCGTTCCAAACACCAGAAGACCTACCGCGCCCGCCAGCAATACCGCCGTGGTGTTGAGTTCACGGGAACGGGGAATCTGCCCTTCCTCCCGCGCCTTTTCGATCTTTCGGGGGGTGGGTTCCTCGGTTTTTTCCTGGCTGGTGTCGTTTTCGGCCATCGCCTGTTACGCTCGTCTTAACTTCGGTTTACGCATCCAACACACATCTGGCGCCGCATCCATGGCGTACGTTCTCCCCTCCGGTTTATGGCGGAGGGGGTTGCAGCATGACCTGCATGAAATCAAAGGTGTTCTCACTCAATACCGTGAACTGCGGCAATATGCCGCCAATACTGATCCAGAACACCACCAGTCCGAACAACACGGTCATCGGAAAGCCGATGGAGAAAATATTCATCTGCGGCGCCGCGCGAGTCATTACGCCAAAAGAAATATTCACAATCAGCAGCGCCGTCACCGCGGGCAAGGCGATCATCAGCGCGCTGGCGAACATCCAACTGATGCGTGAAGCCAGATACCACCAGGACCAGACATCAACTTCTTGCGCTGAAATCGGTAGAAAGCGGAAGCTTTCCACTACCGCCTCGAACATCACCAGATGGCCGCCCATGGACAGAAACAGCAAGGTCACCAACATCAGATAGAACTGGCTCAACGCGGTCACAGTGATGCCGTTGGTAGGGTCCACCATGGAGGCGAAGCCCAGCCCCATATTCATCGCCACGATTTGCCCGGTCACCACGAATAACTGAAACAGCAGCAGGACGGCGAACCCCATGGCCAAACCGATCAGCACTTGCTGAATAATGATCGCCACCGAGTTGACGGATAGCGGGTCCACTTCCGGAACCGGCGGCAACGAGGGAACGATCAGAATCGTCATCAACAGCGACAGCGCCAACCGCACGCGCGCGGGCACAATCTGGGTTCCAAGAATCGGCGTGGTCATCATAAAGCTGGAGATGCGAAACAAAGGCCACAGGTGCATGCCCACCCAGGCGCCGATCTGTTCCTCTGTCCACTCGAACACCGCCCGGCTCCCTATCCGATGACGTCAGGAATGCTGGTGATGAGCATATCGGTGTACTCCATCAACTGGGTCAGCATCCAGGGCCCGGCGATGATGATTACGATCAGCGTCACCAGCAAACGGGGCAAGAAGCTCAGGGTCTGTTCGTTGATCTGCGTCGCAGCCTGAAAAATACTGACAATCAGGCCCACCACCAGGCTCGGCGCCACGATCAGCGTCACCAGGGTGACGATCAACCACAGGGCTTCTCGAAAAATATCCAGCACCACTTCAGGCGTCATAAGCGTTCTCCTCGGTTGACCGCGCTAAACCCCAAAACTGGCGGCCAGGGTGCCCATGATCAGGGCCCAGCCATCCACCAGCACGAACAGCATGATTTTGAACGGCAGCGAAATAATGATCGGGGATAGCATCATCATCCCCATGGCCATCAGAACGCTGGCCACCACCATGTCGATAATCAGGAATGGAATAAATATCAGAAAGCCGATCTGAAAAGCGGTTTTCAGCTCGCTGGTGACGAACGCCGGCATCAAGATCGTAAACGGTACTTCTTCCGGGTTGGCGTATTTGTTCTCATCCCCCGCCAGACGAATAAACAATCCCAGATCGCTTTCGCGGGTCTGGCGCAGCATGAATTCGCGGAAGGGTTCGCTGGCTTTGGCCACCGCTTCCTGCGCCGTCAGTTGTTCAGCGAGGTAAGGCTGCAGCGCAACCTCGTTGGCCTGCTTGAATGTGGGTCCCATGATGAAGAAGGTCAGGAACAGCGCGATGCCCACCAGAATCTGATTGGACGGCGCCTGCTGTAAGCCGAGCGCCTGACGCAGAATGGAAAACACGATGATGATGCGGGTGAAAGACGTCATCATCATCAGGAAAGCGGGGATAAAGGTCAGCGCCGTCATCAGCGCGAGAATTTGCAGGGTGACGGAGTATTCCTGCGTGCCGTCTGGATTGGTCACCAGTTTGACCGCCGGCAGGATGGCGTCCTGAGCCGACCAGGCGACTCCAGGAAGCATCAAAAACAAGATCAGGTAAGTTAACCGCAGGACCCTATTGCGCGCCATTCGCTTCGCCTTTTGCTTCGTTTTCAGTACGACGCAAAAGGCTCTGCAACTTCCGTGCAAACTCGCCGCTATGCGGCGACAGTTCTAGCGGCTCGTCCAATGTGAGCAGGTTGGTGATTTGATGTTGAGTAATGCCGACGATTATTTGACGATCGCCGATCTGTAATAAAGCAATGCGCTCCCGCGTTCCCACAGGCAGCACCGCCAGCATTTTCAGATGTTGCTGTTGCTGCGGCGCCAAGCCAGTAAAGCGACGCATCATCCAGGCGGCTCCGCCGATCAGCGCCAGCACCAGCACCAAGGCGCCGCCGACTTGCAGCAATTGCCCCGCCTCCACGCCGGCCACAGGCTTCTTGGCGGCGGCTTCTTCCGCCGCCCGCGCCAGGCCCGGCGCCCAGAGCCACAGGCTCGTGGTCATGGCGACGCATAGCGCAGTTAAGTTAAGTCCGGTACGTTTCAACCCTACCCCCGCAGCTTCTTGATGCGTTCGGAAGGACTGATGACGTCCGTCAAACGAATGCCGAACTTTTCGTTGACCATCACCACCTCGCCATGGGCGATCAACGTGCCGTTAACCAACACGTCCAAAGGCTCCCCAGCCAGACGGTCCAACTCAATGACCGACCCCTGGTTGAGCTGCAGCAGGTTGCGAATGGCGATCTGGGTGTTGCCGACCTCCATGGAAATGGTGACCGGGATATCCAGAATCACGTCCAGATCAGGCGCCCCTGGCGCGCTGGTCGGCATCGTCTCGTCAAAAGTTTCGAAAGACGCGGCGCGGATGTCGTCATCAGCGCCTTTTCCCTTGGCCTCCGCACTCTCCGCCTCCGCCATAGCAGCGGCCCATTCATCCTCTCTACCGCCATCAGCGTCGGTCGCTTCCTGTTCACCCAGCGCAGCAGCCCATTCGTCCGCCAGCGCCTCATCGTCAGACTTCGTATCGTCTAGATCGTTTTCTTTATTGTCGTCGTCTTCAGCCATTGCGCCTCCTTCGTCGGCGTCGCCGCCGACCGCTTAATCTTATCTACAATCTTGAGCGCCAGATTACCGTTGCACTGCCCTACCTTGGCGATGAAAATCGGCACGCCGTTCGCTGTCACCGTAATGGTTTCCGGCAGTTCAACCGGAATCACGTCTCCGGGCTTCAGTCTCGACAGAGAGCGCAAAGAAATCTTTTGTCTGACCACGGCGGCGTTAAGCGGCACCCTGGCTTCCAGAATGTCCTGCTGTAAAGCGCTGATCCAACGTTCGTCCACATCGTCAACGTCGCTCTGCACGCCGGCGTCGAGCACTTCGCGGATGGGTTCGATCATGGAGTACGGCATGGCCACATGCATGTCTCCGCCACCGCCGTCCAGTTCAATGTGGAAGGTGCTCACCACCACCACTTCACTGGGGCTGACAATGTTCGCCATGGCCGGATTAACTTCTGAGTTGACGTACTCGAAGTCCACCTTCATCACCGCATTCCAGGCTTCCTTCATGTCATGGAACACCTGCTCCAGCACCATCTGCACGATGCGGATTTCCGTCGGCGTGAATTCCCGTCCCTCGATCTTGGCGTGACGGCCGTCGCCGCCGAAAAAGTTGTCCACCAGTTTGAACACCAGTTTGGCGTCCAGGATAAACAGGCCGGTCCCACGCAGGGGGCGAATCTTCACCAGATTAAGGCTGGTGGGCACGTAAAGCGTGTGAATATATTCCCCAAACTTCAGAATCTGCACGCCGCCGGAGGCGACGTCGGCATTGCGGCGCAAGAGGTTGAAAAGGCTGATACGGGTATAGCGGGCGAAGCGTTCGTTGATCATCTCCAGAGTCGGCATGCGCCCACGGACGATACGGTCCTGGCTGGTCAGGTCGTAACTGCGCACCCCCGCCGCATCGACATCCTCCTCGGTGTCGACGTCGCCATCGTCCACGCCATGTAAGAGCGCATCAATTTCGTCTTGGGATAATAGATCTTGCACAGCCCTACACCTTGACCCAGGGTCTAACAGGAAATGTTATGCGTCTAGTTCTATCACCTGAGACGGGCCTATAACAAGCCCCGCCTGCAGCGATGACAGCGTTTCAGCGCGGCGATTCGATACACTGCGCCCACGGTTACTGCAACACGAAATTGGTAAACAGCACCTGCTCAATTTCTCCATCCACGCCCTGCTCCTTCAGAGCAGTGTTGATTGCTTCCAGCGACTCAGACAGCAGCGCCAGCCGACCTTCATCCGTCTGCACGTTTTCAAAATCTTTGCCGCTATACAAATTTATCAATCGGTTACGGATGACGGGCATATGCAGATCTACCCCGTCCAGCACGCCCTGATTCCGAGTCAGCAAACTGATGCTCGCTTGCAAAAAACGCTGCTTGCCTTTGTAATCGAAAGTGACCACCAGTGGCGGCCGCATATCGTAATAGATAGCTTCCGCTTTCACCGGCGCAGCCTGCTCGCCGCCTTCCGCCGACGTATCCGAGCCGTCATCCGGGGAAGACTTTAGCAACATCATGGTCACTCCCACACTGGCTCCCACAGCAATCAGCAAAACCAGCGAGACAATAATAATCATCTTTTTGCTTAAGCCGCCAGACTTACCAGACTCCTCTCCGCCTTCTCCACTGTTATCTTTCGCCATATCTCTGCTTCCACTATCGACAGATAATCCGATTACTGTGGAGGTCACCGCCTCCTTGTCGATAAGTGTAGTTCATTCCTTTGATTTTTCAGTGAAAAATCATCAGACGTAATAATCCACCATGCGATCCGTGGCCAGCGCTTGCTCAACGCCCAGCGCCGCGGCGCCCTCTTCGTCCCCTTCTCCAGCAACCAGGCCGCCATCGGCGCCGCCGGATTCCTGACCACTACCGGCGCCCGTCTGTTGCTGCTGACTGGAGACATCGAACTGGGATAATTGCAAACCTTGCTCCGCCAGCAGTTCCCGCAATCGATGCGCCGTTCCTTCCGCCATATCGCGGACGATGGCGTGAGGGCTTTGAATCTGAACATGGGCCTGATCTTTCTGCACATGAATTTTCATTTCGATGGGGCCCAGCTCCGGCGGATTCAGATGCACGCTGGCGGATTGAATCTTCTGTCCCACGAACCAGACCACCTTCTGCGCCATGCCCTCGCCCCAGTCATCTCCCTGCACCGGTTGCTGCAGCGTGGTGACGTAAGGCGGCGCAGCGGCGTCAACCTTGAATTCCGCTCGGATGTTGGCGGCGACTCCTTGCAAGGCGCCGGGTTTGGCCGCGCTCTGCGACTCCGCCAGCTTCAGCAGCGCTGCGTCCAGGGCTTCCCCATCGGCGCCGGCTTCCCGCCCTCCGCTATTGCCGTTTGCGGCAAGCGCCTGGGTCAACTTGATCTGCTCACCGCCCTTTTTATCCCCCACCACCGTCTCCGCATCGCCCTCAACCTCCTCAACGGCGTCATGCACCGCCCGCGCCAGCGGCGTCAACGCGTTTTGCCCGGTTGGATCTGCGCCCTCTTCTTTATCCACTGACAATTCAGCCAGGGCCATCCCCTCGATTGAGATTTCGTCGCCTTCCGTGATGGTTTGCTCCCCCGACGGCAAATTCACTCCGCTCTGCGACGCGGTCTGATCCATGTCCGCCAGCGCTGCTTGCGCAACCGTCGCCGCGTCCTCTGACGCTTCAGCGTCAACAGGCGCTTTTCTCTCATCGCCTTTTTCTGCTTTGACGTCTTTCTTGTCCACTTTGTCGGTCTTATCCGCAACTTCCCGATCCAGCACCTCAGAGAAGCGATCTTCCTTATCATTCATAGCGTTAGCCTCACCCCTCTGATTGCCTGACGGCTTTGGAGACGATTTCGGCGCGACTTTGGGTACATCAATAAATGCCACTGAGCTGTCCATTTACTGTCCTCAAATCCAAGTTACAACTTATCTGCGGATGCAACGGGCTTCACGGCCTCCGCGCGGCAAATCGCTGTCGCGAAAGCGGCAAAACCATCGTTTTATGGGATAAATGCACAGATCAGGCCAGGTTACGCCTGAACGGGGTCAAAGCCTGAGAGGGAGGTAAAGAGGAAAAAAATAAAGGCAGGATTTTTCAGCGAATACAACCGGCTCATACTGCCGGCAGGGATGATGCAGCGCCCGCTACACCTGTTCCCGTAATAAGGACTGCACCACTTCAAATTCCTGCTCGATGGAGTCAAACACTTCCCGCGCTTTCTCCATCTGCTTGAACTTGCCAATCAATTCGCCCTGCCGACAAAGTTCGGACAACGCAGGCAACCCCAGATTGGTGGCGCTGCCTTTGACGCTGTGGCAGCCGCGACTGAATGCGTCCGGGTCATTGCTATCCAGCGTCGCGCGAATGGCGCGCATACGTTCGACCGTATCTCCGATAAAGGTCTCCACCAATATCTGAAAGTCGTCTTCCATTACTTCCCGCAATTCCGCCAGTGCGCCCATATCAAGGTGAGACAGATCGTTCGAACTCATATTCAAGCTTGCCACTCATAATCCACTTCAACGATATTACCCTGCCCGAAGTACTCCACGCGGCTGCACATGGAGAGCAGCAGGGCCGTGCCACGACCACTATAACAGGTCGGACCCGGTAATTTACCGTCGAGCTTCTGATAATCAAAGCCTTTTCCGCTGTCTTCCACTCGAATCGTCAGCACGCCACCGGCGACCGCGCCTTTGTGGCGAACGTCCACCTTCACAAAATGCCCGTCCAGTCGCCGGATGCGCTCTTCGCGCAGACGATAATATTCCGCAAATCCATCCGGACTGCCTTTGAGCTTGGAGTGCAGGCCCAGCACGCCATGCTCCAGGGCATTGGTGTAGAGTTCGCTGAGAATGGTGAACATCTCGCCGTTACGCGTGCGCAGTCCGGGCACTTCCATGGCGATCTGCAACAACAGGGGCACCGGATCAAACACCGCCAGGGAGTCGCTGCACAGCTCATACGCCATGCGCCAGTGCTGCGGGCCTTTGAGACCGGTGTTGGTGAGATAGTTGTTCTCTATCCCCAGCTCCTTCACCGGCATCATGGTCAGCTCCACCAGCGTCAGGTCATCGCTGGGACCGCCCTCGCCCATGAAGTCGACCACGGAGCGGCGGATTTTTTCAAACAGGTTGAGCTCCCGCAGATTGGCGTTGAAGACCTGTTGCAAGCGCTGCTCGCCAAACATTTCGCCTTTGGCGTTGGTCGCTTCGACAATGCCGTCCGACCACAAATACACCCGGTCGCCGTGTTTCATTTCAAAGCGATAGGTGCGCGCGTCGAAGGCTTCGCCTTTGAGGATGCCAAGAGGCAGGCGGTTGGAGGCGACCTTAATCAACTGATCGCCCTGCACCAGATAGCAATCCGGCAATCCGCCGATCCAGATCTCGATTTCTTCCTGCTCGAAGTTCAATTCCGCCATACAGGCGCAGCAGAAAAAGCCCACTGGCAGAATTTTACGCAGCTTCTGATTCACTTCCCGGAGAATATCTCCCAGCGCATAACCTTTGCTGGTCATGCCATAAAAAATCTCCGCCAGGGGCATGGCGCCGATCGCTGCGGGCAGGCCATGGCCAGTGAAATCCCCCAGCAGCACATGCATGCCGCCGGACGGTTTCTGACAGGCCAACAACACGTCGCCGTTAAAAACCGCCAGAGGCGAAAGCAGATGCTTGATATTGTTGGCGCCGAGGCAGCCCACATGGGCCACGTTGTCGAACACCGTTTTGGCGACCTGCTGCTCACGCACCATATGGTCATTGTGCTCGGCGATCTGGTCCCGTTGCCGCAACAGGGTCTTATGCATTATCCGCATGCGGTTGAAAGCGTTGATCTTGGCTTGCAGGATAATGCGGTTGTAGGGTTTGGAAAGAAAGTCGTCGCCGCCCGCCTCAAGGCATTTGGCGAGAGATTCCGCGTCGCTGAGAGAGGTGAGAAAAATAATGGGAATCAAGTCTTCGCCGGCCAGCAACTTGATTTTACGCGCCGCCTCGAAGCCGTCCATGCGAGGCATCAGGGCGTCCAGAAGGACAATGTCCGGCCGGAACTCGGAGAATTTCTCGATGGCGTCGACGCCATCCACCGCTGTCGCCGTATCATGCCCCTGCTTTTTGACGATATTCTGCAGGATCATACGATCGGACTGGTTGTCGTCGGCGATGAGAATTTTTAACGTTTTCTGGGACCCAAGAACGGACGAGGCCATTTCTGAGTCCAGGGATTGTTTCATAGCAATACCCGATAGGCGCATAAATGGCGGAAAGTCCGTTTCAGACGCCCGAAGTCTGCGGGCGCTTTATTGAATAACAAACAATTGTTCAAAATTGGAAATCGTCAATATCTTCCTGACATCATTATTGCAATTGGTGATGCAGATTTTAGCGTTGTCGCCGCCTGCATAATCCCGCAATAACAACAACATCCCCAAGGCGGAGCTGTCCAGATACGTCGTCTCCGTCATATCGATCTTATACTGCTCGAACGGTCCCTCAGGGTTTTCGTACGCATCCCTGAATTCCTGGTGGGAACTGAAATCAAATCGCCCTTTAATGCGAATGGTCAGTTCGGCATTATCGTCAGAGCGGCTTGTCGTTATAGACATATTGCCTCCTTCTGTTGGCGCTCCCCTAATCAAACCATCTGGATCGGTTAGATCCATTATGTGTTCTTTTTATTTGAAATTCAGGATATTACGAATAGTATGCAGTGAATTTCAATACTCATATTCTTACTAATTCATCAATAGCTGATTTTTACTAAATTTCCAGTTTTCATTCTCCTGGCTGCTGTTTATTCGCAACCAAAAACTGACTTTCAGGCACATTTTCCGCCTGTTCCAGCTAACTCGCTAAAACCAAAAAGCTTTTTCTACAGTGTCTTAATGTCTGTTGTGATAGGCGCGTCGACCGACAGCATCATCCAAGTTGCGCTGTTGCTTCTTGTCCTCGTAATAGGCTTCCTCTTTTTTGCAACGATCAATAAAGTCCTGCATGTTATTTTTTTTCTGGTACGCCGCCCGCCACACGTCCGTCTGTTGCGACAACTGCTGTTTCAACAGCAATAACTGCTGTTGCTGCTGCTCGATGGCCGAGCCCAGCCTGCTGATGAAGACATGATAGGTTTGAATATGACGCACTGAACGTACGCCGTTTTGAGTACCCCTTAATTCATCCTGATAATCACGGTGATAGGCGACCAGCTGCTCCAGCTTGCCTTCCGCCTGTTCCACTCTGCGCCGGATTTCGCCCATTTTCTTGCGCTCGTCTTCCTCGTCCCGCTCCGCCAGATCAAGCACTAACGACAACCTTTGCGACTTCTTTTTCTCCGCCACGTTAAAGCACCTGAACTAAAGTGGAGTCACCCCTGGGGTTTCGCCGGGGCTCTGGGCGCGGCGCCTTGCGCCGGAGCCGGGGTGAACAATTGATTCAACCCTTGTGCGCTATCATTCAGCGTAGCGCGTTCCCGCAGACTTTGCTGTAAAAATTTGCGCATGTGGGGAAATCTTTCAATCGCGTAATCGGTTTCCTTGTCGGAACCGGGCGCGTAAGCGCCGACGCTGATCAAGTCCCGCGTCTGCTGGTAGCGGGCGTACAACTGCTTGAAACGCTGCGCCCTCTGCAAATAGTCCGGCGTGGTAACTTGCGGCATGACCCGGCTGATGGAGGCCTCGACATCAATGGCGGGATAATGCCCTTCCTCCGCCAGGCGTCTGTTAAGGACAATATGGCCGTCGAGGATCGCCCTTGCGGCGTCGGCGATGGGGTCCTGCTGATCGTCCCCTTCCGTCAGCACAGTATAGAACGCCGTAATGGAGCCGCCGCCGGGTTTGCCGTTGCCCGCCCTCTCCACCAGTTGCGGCAGTTTGGCGAATACCGAAGGGGGATAGCCTTTGGTCGCCGGCGGTTCGCCCACCGCCAGGGCGATTTCCCGTTGCGCCTGGGCGTAGCGCGTCAGGCTGTCCATCAACAACAGTACGTTTTTGCCCAAATCACGAAAGTACTCGGCGATGCGCGTGGTCAGGACCGCTGCGCGCAAGCGCATCAACGGTGAGTCGTCGGCGGGAGACGCCACCACCACAGCGCGGCGCAAACCTTCTTCGCCGAGAATGTCCTCAATGAATTCTTTCACCTCGCGACCGCGCTCCCCTACCAGACCGACCACAATGATGTCCGCGGTGGTGAAGCGGGTCATCATGCCGAGCAGCATACTCTTGCCCACGCCGCTGCCGGCGAACAATCCCAGACGCTGGCCGATGCCCACCGTTAACAATGAGTTGATGGCGCGAATGCCGACATCGAGTTTTTCCCGAATGGGCGCGCGGTGCAAAGGATTGATCGGCGCGCCGAACAGTTCAACGTGATGCTCCGCCTGCAATGGACCGCGACCGTCTAATGGCTCGCCGGCGCCATCCAATACGCGTCCCAGCAGACAGGCGCCCACGCCAATGCGTCCTACTCCGGACATCGGCTTCACTTTGGCGCCGGGTTGCAGGCCTTCCACCGCCGCCAGCGGCATCAGGTAAACTCTCTCATCGGAGAAGCCGACTACTTCCGCCTCGACCATACGGCCGCCGCGGACTTCGATCAGGCAACGCTCTCCCAGAGTCATGGGACACCCAACCGCCTCCAGGGTGAGCCCCACAACGCGCGTCAGACGACCATTCAGCTCAGGACGCGCCTGAGCCGGCACAAAGCGCTCGTAATTGCGTAGCCGCTCAACCAGACTCATCATCGCCCTCCGGCGTTTCCTGAGTCTCAGACGGCGCTTGTTTCAGCTTATCCGCCCCACTCGCCTCGATGTCGGGTTGCTCAGCAGGCGTTTCGGAAACGGAATACGCCGCCTCCGCGTTTTTCTCCAACAAGTCCCGGTGCAGATCGCTCATTTCTCCCATTTGATCGGTGAAATCTTTGGTTTCCTGCAAAGAGACATCATCACTGTGACGGGACAGCATTTGCTGTACGGTGGTCTGGAATCGTTTCTCAACAGTGAAGTCCAGCAACGTATGACGGGTCTCGACGCGACACCCGCCCTCCATCAGGGCGGCGTCCGCCTGATACCGGCTTCCTCTTTCTGGAGGTAAGTGTTCTTTGGCGAACGCCAGGTCCTGTGGATTCAGATAGATTGTGACCAATTCTTCTGTATTGGGCAGCGCCGCCAGGGCTTCCTGCAGCACTCGCAGAATTTGCGAGCGATCCACTTTCAATTCGCGGAACACCACCGCCCGTGAAATCGCCAGCACAAGATTGAGCAGCGCCTCCTCCACTTCGTCCTGGTGTTTGCGGATCGGCGTTTCCAGCTCGGCCGCCAGCTCTTCGAAGTGCGTCAGGGCTTTGTCGATGGCCGCGCTTTTGGTCTTCACCGCCTCGCTTTCGCCGCTCTTACGCCCCTGCTCCAGGCCTTGCTGCTCGCCTTTGCGTTTGCCTTCGGCATGTCCTTGTTCAAAGCCTTTCTGAAAGCCTTCTTCCTTGCCTTGTTCAAGCCCCTCCTGATAAGCGCTCTCGCGGATGCTCTCCAGCTCCGCCGCCGTAGGCGGTTTGATCTTGGGAGTTTTCTGCTGCTCCCCCATAACCGGCAGCTCCCAGCGCTCGTAGGCCGTCAGTTTTTCCTTGGGGATGGTTTCGGGTTGATCTTTCATCGGCTGGCTCTGTTAGTGTGGCGTTGCACAGGCGGCGCGCTTACAGCATTTCTTCGCCGCCGCCGCCCAGCATGATTTCGCCGGCTTCGGCCATGCGCCGCGCGATGGTGAGTATTTCCTTCTGCGCCGCTTCCACTTCACTGACGCGTACGGGACCGCGCGCCTCCAGATCGTCGCGCAACAGCTCCGCCGCACGCTTCGACATATTGCGGAAGATCTTTTCCTGCAAATCCTCTTCTGCGCCTTTCAAAGCCAGAATCAGGTTGTCGGACGACACTTCCCGCAACAGGGATTGAATGCCTCGGTCGTCCACATCCTTGAGGTTGTCGAACACGAACATGAGGTCTTCGATCTGACTGCCCAGGTCGGCGTCCACATCCTTGATGGATTCCATCAACGGCGCTTCCAGGCTGGAGTCCATAAAGTTCATGATATCCGCCGCGCGTTTGACGCCGCCGATCCTGCTGGTTTGCGCAGAGGTGCCGCCGGAGAACTGTTTCTCCAGAATGTTGTTGAGTTCCTGCAACGCCTGGGGCTGAATGGTCTCCAGCGCCGCTACGCGCATGATGATGTCCAGACGCACTTTTTCATCGAAATTGGATAGCACTTCCGCGGACTGGTCAGGGTCAAGATAGGAGATGACGATAGCTTGGATCTGGGGGTGTTCGTAGCGAATGATGTCTGATACCGCCCGCGCTTCCATCCATTTCAGCGTATCCAGTCCCGTCGTGTTGCCGCCCAGAAGAATACGGTCGATCAGGCTGGCTGCCTTGTCCTCACCCAGTGCCTGGGTGAGCATAGTGCGAATATAGTCGTCGGCGCCGATGCCCAGACCGGTCTGACCGCCGACGGCTTCAAGAAATTCAGTAGTGACGTGCTCCACAACATCCTGGGTCACGTTCTGCAATTGCGCCATTTGCGCGCCCACACGCTGCACTTCCTTGGGCCCCATGTGTTTTAGAATCTGGGCGGCGTCCGCTTCGCCGAGAGACATGAGCAAAATCGCCGCCGACTCCACGCGGGAGACTTTGCGTACCGGTTTTTTCTCACCTTTCTCGTCACTCATCAGCCATTACCCATTGGCGAACAACCTGGGCCACTCGGCCCGGATCTTCAGCAATCAGTCCTTTGAGCGCGTTAATCTTTTTCTCATATCCCTCAGAGGAGCCGGGCAGTAAAAAATCGCCCGCTGCGTTTAAGCCTACACTTTCTCCCTCACCTACGCCAGAGCCAAGACTTTCCAGTTCAGCCAACCCGTCTTCATCGCCGGCCAACGCCAGATTCTTGGCGTCAGCGCCTCCGCTGGACAGGTTCTTGAAGGTCGGTCGAATGACCCCGAACACCAGAATCAATACGATCAGGAAGGCCACGCCCCATTTGATCAGCTCCCGTATCCAGGGCTGCTCCCACAGCGGCGCTTCATAGTCGCTAATCTCCACTTCCTCCGCCATGAAAGGCGTGTTGATGACATTGACGCTGTCGCCACGGGCGGCGGAATAGCCTACGGCGTCCCGCACCAAAACCGTCAAACGCTGCAACTCCGCCTCCGGCCAGGCCTCGGTAGTGACCGCCCCGTCCGCGCCGACCCGGCGCAAGTCGTCCACGACCACCGCCACGGTGAGGCGCTGAACTTTACCCTGATGCTGTTTAGTGTAGCTGACGGTGCGGTCCACCTCGTAGTTACGCACGGTTTGTTTGCGGATATCCGTAGCCTGACTATTGGCGGTTGCATTGGCTGCGGCGCCGGCGACGCCCGCCTGTTCAGGCACGGCGGCCACACCCGGAGGCTGATTGGACAGAGCTCCGGGAACCCCCTGATTGCTGCCGGCGATACGCTGCTCGCCAATCTCCTGCTCGCTGCGTACCGCCTGAGGGTCAGGATTGAAGGTTTCCTGCGCCTGCTCCACGGCAGTGAAATCCACGTCCGCAGACACTTCCGCGCGAAACCGCCCCGGTCCCAGGATTGGCTCCAGAATACTGTTCACCCGACCGGTCAATACTTCCTCCATGCGGCGGGCGTACTGGAACTCGCGGGAGGTTCTTAAGTCGTCTTCGGTCAAATTGTTCTGTGACAACAGGTTGCCCCGCTGATCCACCACGGTGACGTCGCGGTGATCCATCTCCGGCACGCTGCCGGCCACCAGATTAACGATGGCTTCCACCTGATCCTGATGCAGACTGCGCGAGCCGGTCAGCTCCACCAGTACGGAAGCGGACGGTCTGCGTTTGTCGCGCACGAACACACTTTGCTTGGGAATCGCCAAGTGCACCCGCGCGTTTTTCACGTTGCGCAGGCTGGAGATAGTACGCGCCAACTCACCTTCCAGGCCGCGGCGGTAGCGGGTGGATTCCATGAACTGGCTGGAGCCGAGCCCCTGATCTTTATCCAGCAGCTCGTAGCCTATGGTTCTGTCCTGGGTCACGCCTGCGGCGGCCAGACGCATTCTGGCGGCGCTGACATCTTCCGCCGCCACCAGCAAGGCGCCGGACTTGGGCTCTACTTTAAAGTGAATATTGTTCTGACTGAGAATGTCCGATACTTCCGTACTGTCGTACACGCTCATGTCCGGGTACAGCGGCTGGTAGGCGGGTTCATTCGCCCACAAAATGATGGCCGCCCCCATAGCGATACTGGCGGCGACGCCCACCATTAAAACCAATTGGCGCAACAGTGATAAACGGTTGAACCCCAGCATCATGTCGCTGCGGTTTTCCACCAGATCCACGTCATTATTCTGTCCCCCCTGGGCGTCGACCTGTGCGGGAACGCTAGCCATTGTCCACCTCGATGCTTGTTTACTGCTTTATTAGAATGACTGAGCCGATCAGATAGGCATCTTCATGATGTCTTCGTAGGCCTGGACCACCTTGTTGCGCACCTGGGTCAGCGCCTGAAACGCCACCGACGATTTCTGCGAGGCGATCATTACCTTGGTCAGATCCGCCTGCGGGTCGCCCTGCTCATAGGCGGTTCTGAGTTCCGACGAGGTTTTCTGCAGGTCGTTGACGTTGTCCACCGCTTGTTTGAGCATCTGGCTGAACTCGGGAACTTCTTCAGGCTTGCGGGTGGGCTTCAACTGCTCAGCGGACAGTTCCTGCTCGACGCGCGCCGACTGCCGCATCTGCGCGCGCAGGTTGCGAATATCCGCCAGCACATTGTTGATATCGACCCGATTTGTCATAACCGCCTCCACATTCCCAAGCTATCGAAACGCCTTGTCAAAATGTCGTCGAAAGCCGTTTCGTTTACACTAGTTCTGCAGAAAACATACCAGTTTCAGCGCATTCGCCATGGTGATCAGGGCCTCAGCAGGCCCGCGCCATTTGTTCGTCGATGTCGATGCCGAACTCACGCATACGGGCGATTTTGTAGCGCAGCGTACGCGGTGAAATGCCCAGCTTCTCCGCTACTTTGTTGCGGCGTCCGCCCTCGCTTTTCAGGGTGTCGAGAATGATCTGAAATTCACGCATGCGCATTTCCTGGCCAAGCCCGCTGACATCGTCCATCTCTTCCATTTCATCCATCGGCTCCGACATTGTCATCCCCGACGCCATTGGCGCCGTCAGGCTGTCCAGGCTGACGCCTTCCAGACACACATCCGCGGCGGTGATCTGACCGTTTTGCTGCAGAATCAAAGCGCGTTGAATGGCGTTATCCAGTTCACGCACGTTGCCTGGCCAGTCATGGTTGTAGAGCGCCTGACGCGCACTGTCGTCGAAACGCACGAAAGACAGTTTCATTTTCTGCGCATGATTCGCCAGCAAGTGTTCCGCCAAAGGCACGATATCGGCGCGTCGCTCACGCAGCGGCCGCCAGTGGATCGGGAACACGGACAAGCGATAGTAGAGGTCTTCCCGGAAACGGCCTTCCTGCACATAGGTTTTCAGGTCCCGGTTGGTGGTCGCCAGTACGCGCACGTCAAGGCGAATGCTCTTGCGTCCGCCAATGCGCTCCACTTCCCGCTCCTGTAATACCCGCAGCAGTTTCGCTTGCAAACCCAGGTCCATTTCGGAAATTTCGTCCAGCAGAATGGTGCCGCCGTCCGCCTGTTCAAATTTGCCCGGCATGCTGGCGTAAGCGCCGGTAAACGCGCCTTTCTCATGTCCGAATAAAATCGCTTCCAGCATGTTTTCTGGAATGGCCGCGCAGTTGATCGCCACGAAAGGCGCGTTTTTGCGAGCGGATTTCCGATGGATATAACGCGCCAGCACCTCTTTCCCGGTGCCGCTCTCTCCAGAGATGAGCACTGTAGAGTCCGTCATCGCCACACGTTGCGCCAACTGGAATATGCGCTTGCTGGCGCCATCCACCGCCACCGGCTCGTCAGCGTTGGAATCGCCGCCGGCGCCTCCCATGTATTTTTCAATCGTGTCCAGCAGCGTCTGCGGCTCAAAGGGTTTGACCAGATAGTCCGCAGCGCCGCTTTGCATGGCCGCCACCGCCTGGCTGATCTGCCCGTACGCCGTCATCAGCACCACCGGGACGCCGGGATATTGACGCCGCACTTCCAGCATCAACTCAAAGCCGTTCATGCCCGGCATGTTGACGTCGCTGATGATCATATCCACGGCGCGCTGCTCGAGAACGCTCAAGGCTTCTCTGGCGGAATCGACGCCGATATAGTCATACCCGTTCATTTCCAGCGTAGTGGTAAGCGCATCCAGTAACTCCAGATCGTCTTCCACTATCAGCAGGGTCGGTTTATTCATGGCATGTCTCCTTCAAAGCTTCGTGAGTCAGGCGGAATGGCGCGCCGGCAAGGTCAGAATGGCCCGGGCGCCCAGACCCGGACCGCCGGATGTAATGAAAAAGCGACCGTGATGCGCCTGCGCCACGCCCTGCGCCACCGCCAGCCCAAGGCCTGTGCCGTGGGATTTGGTGGTATAGAACGCCTCCAGCAGACGGGGACCGTCTTCAGGTTCGAAACCTACGCCGTTATCGCGCACCTCAAGACAGATAAAACCCTGTCCCGGAGCGCTCAGGATTACTTCCACTTGAGGCTGATCCGCGCCTTTAACCGCTTCCAGAGCGTTATTGAAGAGGTTCAATACCGCGCCGACTAAAGCGTCTTTATTGCACAGGATTTCCCGTTCGCCGCAGTCGATGCTCCATTGCACAGGAACCTGTTTGCGCTGGGCTTCGGGTTCCGCAGCAGCCTGAATTTCGGTGAACAGCTCCGCACAGGCGATGCGTTGCGCCAAGGGCGCGTCGCCTTTGGCGAATATCAACATGTCGCGTACTTGCTGTTCCAAATGAGTGAGACGGGACATCAGTTTCTGCGCGCATTTCACACGCAGCGAACCATCCAGCTCAGGTTGGGACAGGTGGCCCGCATACAGCATAGCGGCGGACAGCGGCGTGCGAATCTGATGCGCCAAAGACGCCACCATTCTGCCCATGGAAGACAGACGCTCACTACGGGATAAGCGGGATTGCAGCTCACGGGTTTCGGTCAGGTCCGATAACACAATCAACTGGCCTGGCGCGTTTTCCAGCGAACAGGTTTGAATACTCAGGCGACGACCGTCTTTCAATGACACCTCGTGCCCATCATCCGCCTTGGGCGCAAAACAGCGCTGGATAATCTCCACCCAACGCTCCCCATGCAGCGGCTCGCCAAGCAGGTCCACCGCAGCCGGATTGCACTCCTGTACAGAACCGCGCGCGTCCAGTACAACGATACCTACCGGCAACGCCTGCAACAGCGTTTTCAACCGGTTGGCGATACGCGCTTTGTCTTCGTGCTCTCTTTGTCGATTCAGGCTGACGGAGTCCAGCTCATTGGCCAGACGATTCACCCGTCCACTGAGATCCTGATAGGTTTGAGAAATCTGATCAGCGATCGCGCCGAACATACTCATCGCCCGGTCCAAACCTGGATCTGCGGACGCCGCATGCGCCGCGTCGTCAAACCCGGCATGCTTGGGGGCCAGATGGTGGATCACCGCTACCGGCTGCTCTTGATCCGCCGCCGACAAAATTTTCGGTACGCTCATATTGCCTCTCCGATCACTTGTCCGTATCGCTGGAACATTGACGAAAAACCTGTCTGAAACGTAATTAATCATTTTCTGTGCCAGCCCTGACTAACGCCCCAGTTTCATAGAGTTAGGCAAAACGGACTAAGCGCCACGCCGAAAAATTGACGAGACAATGACTCCCGCGCCAAGGTTTGGCGTGAGTCATCAAGCCCGTATGCAGGCGGGTTTCCGGGTGCAAATAAAGGCGGAGAGTTAATCGAGTAGGAGGGGGAGTTACCTCCCCCGTCCTCTCACACCACCGGGCATACGGTTCCGTACCACGGCGGTTCATGATTGGCGCTGAAGCCGGTTCATCGTATCCAGCAAGCTTACCAGAGACAGGCGGTCGAACATCCTCTTGGGAAGCGCCGCGTTCATATGGGACGCGCCACTATTCCACCAAGGTCCCCGACCATTGCTTGCGCTACTCCAAGCCCTCTGCTCGGACAGTCCTAGTCGCATTAGATTACGGGCTCGGGTGTAAGTCCGTTTCCACTGTCGCCAGAGCAACAGGCGCAACCGCCGTCGCACCCACCCATCGAGTCCTTCCACTGGGCGCTTCGAGGTCGTCAGGCGATAGTAGTTCGCCCAGCCCCGGAGTGCCGGATTCAGTCGCGCAATGGTGGTCTGCAGCGGTCGCCCTCGTGATTGTCTGAGCAACTGACGCAGTTTGGCCTGGTAGCGCTTCAGGCTCTTCGGCGCGATCCTCAGCCGTACCTGCTTGCGCCAGCTCACGCTGTAACCCAGATAGCTCCGGCGCCATGGTCGATCCACAGCACTTTTCTCCGCGTTCACTTTCAGGCGAAGGTGCATTTTCAGGTAATGGGTAATGCTAGTCATGACCCGGTGACCGGCCCGCTCGCTTCGGACGTAGATATTGCAGTCGTCCGCGTAGCGGCAGAACCGGTGGCCCCGGCGCTCCAGCTCCCGGTCCAGTTCGGTCAGGAGCACATTAGAGAGCAGAGGTGACAGGGGGCCGCCTTGCGGCGCGCCTTCCCGCCTTGGGCTGACCAGCCCACCGTCCAGCATACCGGCTTGCAGGTATCGGCGGATCAGGGTGAGCATCCGTCGGTCGGCGATGCGGCGGGCCAGCAGGCCCATCAGCACATCGTGGTTGACCCGGTCAAAGAACTGCTCCAGATCCAGATCGACCACCCAGCGGTGACCGTCGTTGATGTGCCGTTGCATCGCCCTAACCGCCTGATGGGCGCTTCGCCCGGGGCGGAACCCGTAACTGTGGTCCGAGAAGATCGGCTCCAGCATCGGGCTCAGCACTTGGTGCAGGGCTTGTTGGATCAGGCGATCCTGTACCGTTGGGATGCCCAGTATCCGTTCTCCGCCTTGCGGTTTGGGGATACTGACCCGGCGTACTGGTTGAGGATGGTAGTCTCCGGCCAACAGCCGCTCTCGCAGCGTTGGCCAATGCTGTTGCAGGTGGCCTTTCAGGGCCGCCACCGGCATCTGATCGACACCGGCGGCGCCCTTGTTGGACATCACCCGCTGATACGCATGCATCAGGTTCGGGCGCTCAAGCACCTGTTCCATCAGCGTATTCGGCTCCGCGTTCGTCCACGAGTGAGCCCCCGTGTCTGCCTCAACACGGGCTTCAGTCTCTGCCGGATACCGTCCGACGTCTCCCTGAATACCCTGACCCATCCGGATCGCTTCTGTCTTCATAAGCACATCACGAGAACTCACCGCCTACTGGCGGTCAACCATGTTCAGTCCTTCAGTACGCGGTAACGCACCTACTATGACCTCGGCTGAGTTCTGGCGCTCCATCCCCACCCCTCACGAGGTGAGTAGCACAACGGCAGAGAACCAGACTTCCCAGGGTAAGACGCGTGACCTTCACACTTATGCCCGCCGCATCTACGTCCACACCTTCCGTGCAAGTACGGGCTTTGACGGTATTTGCCGCCTTACCCAGTGTGGCCGCCTCGTATGCGATTCCTGTTCGTCAGGCCAGTGCTTTGCCTACGGCTTCCTTCAGATTCCACCTCACGATGGACACCCTTGCCGTTCGGCTAGTGGTTCCCCTTGCCGGGCCCACAGGGGACTTGCACCCCCAAGTCATCCGGCCAGCACCACCTGAACCGGAACAGCGCCCGTCAAGGCACTACGCGCCATGCCTGGCGCACAAACGACAGAGCCCGGACAACGCCGGGCTCAACAGAAAAAAATCAGAGGTTATTCAGGGGCTAGCCTGCATTATTCATCTGCATTCAAATTGTATTTACGCACTTTCTCCACCAAGGTGGTGCGACGAATATGCAAACGTTCGGCCGCGCGCGCGACCACGCCCCCGGAATCATCCAAAGCCTGCTTGATCAGGCTCTTCTCCAGGTTGGCGAGATACTCTTTCAAGTCCAGTCCATTAACGGGCAACACCGCCGGAGAATTAAGCCCAACCAGACCAGGCTCCCCAGTGTAGCCTTCCTCCAGATCTTCCATGCCCTGCTCTATATCTTCCACATGACGGAATTTCAGCGGCAGTTCCTGCACGCCGATTACACCGTAAGGATGCATGATGGCCAAACGCTCGACCAGGTTCGCCAGCTCTCTAACATTGCCAGGCCATTCATGTCGACACAGGCTTAGAATCGCCGCCGAGTTAAAGCGGATAGAGCCGCGTTTTTCTTTCTCCATGCGCGAGATCAGCTCATTGATCAACAACGGCACGTCTTCCGCCCTTTCTCGCAATGGCGGCATTTCTATCGGAAAAACATTGAGGCGGTAGTACAGATCCTCCCGGAAGTCGCCCCGTTCGATCATACCCTCAAGATGTTTATGGGTAGCGGCGATGATGCGGACATCGGCCTCCAGCGTTTTACTGCTGCCGACCCGTTCATAGGTGCGTTCTTGCAGCACTCTTAAAATCTTGACCTGCATATGCAACGGCATATCGCCGATTTCATCCAGAAACAAAGTGCCGCCCTGGGCCAGCTCAAAACGGCCGACCCGTGATGTAATGGCGCCGGTGAAAGCCCCTTTTTCATGACCGAACAGTTCGCTTTCCAGAAGCTCTGCAGGGATGGCTCCACAGTTGACGGGCACAAAAGGCTGATTGCGGCGATGGGAGTTGTAATGCAGATTACGCGCGACCACCTCTTTACCGGTGCCGGATTCGCCGGTGATCAGCACGCTGACTTCTTTATCCGCCACCTGGGACATTAATTCACGCACTTTTTGCACGCTGCGGCTGGTGCCGACCAGACTGCGGAATAACAGAATTTCACGCTGCTTGCCGCGACCGCTCTTGGCCGCGTACTGCTCACGATAGACTTGCGCGCGATACAGACTATCCATGAACTTGTTGTAGTGAGGCAGCTCTTCAAGCTGGACAATGACCTTACGGCGCAGGTCTTCGTCGATTTCAGACAGATCACGCTCCCCCAGCATCAACACGGGCAACCCTGGGTCCCACTCCTCCAGCCTGGCCAGAAAGTCTTCCACATTCGTTACACTGGCGTCCATCAACGCCACAGCCATATCCGCAGCGCTCAATGAGGCGTCCTTACACGCTTTTACCCAGTTGTCCGCATCCGTGGCCAGAGCAGGCTCGCCCAGAAACGCCAGTATCACTTCTATGGCCTGTCTGCGTGCGTCGTCATCGCAGACCAAGAGGACAGTGCTGTCTTTGCTTGTCATGTAACCTCAGTACTACATTTGTTGAAATGTCCTGAGCCTCCATCTCGGTCACCCGGTTCCATATTGCGAGGAGTAACCTTTTCTTTCCCAAGAATTAAAGTACGCTTTCCGGGAGTGGTCAAATAAATGACGCAAATAGTCGAGTTTCGTTATCTGAATAAAAAACGTTCAAAAAATTGTCGCCATCGCGATTGAAAATAGACAGCCGCTAAAGAGGATGGTTAAAACTTAGAGGTGTTTAGATAGGATTGCGCCGCTTTCAAGCTACGACGAACGCTGGTAAGTTCCTGAACGGATTCGGAGCGGTTGGACCCGGCGTGTTGAACTGCCTCTGCATAAACACGGCGTAATCGCGTCAGCGTGGCGATAAGTTGAGGTTTGTCGTCCTCGCTGGTCTGCGTTACGGTCGACTGCACCACGTCGCGTAGCGCGGGTTCAAGCGCTATAAGCTCATCCCATTTGCGTTGTGACGCCAACTGCTCGACTTGTTCCGCTAACTTTTCCAACTCGGACATTTAAGCTTCGACCCATGCTGGATGGAGATACGTCATCTCGGGCTAGTGTAGCATTGCGGCAAGAGATTTTCCGGCGCGCTTGTTATTTTTATTCGCTGCGCCGGAAACTCGGAGAAGCAGGATCAGCTCAAGAACTTGATCATGACGCCCGCCGCTACCGCCGATCCAATAACGCCGGCCACATTCGGCCCCATCGCATGCATCAGCAGGAAGTTTTGCGGGTTCGCCTCCAGGCCAACCTTATTGGACACCCGCGCCGCCATCGGCACGGCGGAAACCCCAGCGGAACCGATCAACGGGTTGACCTTTGAGCCCGGAAGCTTGTTCATCAGTTTCGCCATCAGTACGCCGGATGCGGTGCCTACGCAGAACGCCACCATACCCAGCACCAGAATGCCAAGGGTCTGCACGTCCAGGAACTTGTCCGCAGAAAGCTTACTTCCCACAGAAAGCCCCAGAATGATCGTGACGATGTTGATCAGGGCGTTTTGCGCCGTATCACTCAAACGGTCCACCACGCCACACTCACGCATCAGATTGCCGAAGCAGAACATACCCAGCAGCGGCGCTGCGTCAGGCAGGAACATAGCAACCATGACCAGCAGGATAATCGGGAACACGATTTTCTCTGCTTTGGACACATGACGGAGCTGCTCCATCTTGATTTTGCGCTCTTCCTCATTGGTCAGCGCCTTCATGATAGGCGGCTGAATCAATGGCACCAACGCCATATAGGAGTACGCCGCAACAGCGATTGCTCCCAATAGATGGGGGGCCAGCAAGGTGGAGACATAAATCGACGTCGGGCCATCCGCTCCCCCGATGATGCCGATTGCAGCCGCTTCCTTGATAGAGAATGGAATCAGGCCGCTGGCGTCCAGAGCCGCCGCACCGAGGACGGTTCCAAAGATACCGAACTGCGCCGCCGCGCCAAGCATCAGCGTTCTCGGATTAGCCAGTAAAGGACCAAAGTCAGTCATCGCGCCAACGCCCATAAAAATGAGCAAAGGAGCAACGCCGCTCATGATGGCGACATCAAAGAACAGATACAGCATGCCGTTGCTGAAACCCATATCCTGAGCCGCAAACCCAACCGCCTGATGCATAGCCGCATTAGAGCTCTTGTAAGCCACTATAAACTCATGCCGGATTTCAGGCGTTATAGCTTGCGTGACGTCATAAGGAATATTCAGCGCAGCCGCCAGATTGACCAACTGTTCTGGAGAACCGAGATGTATCGCGTTCTCAACCGCAGACATAGCCAGTCCGGCTTCTGGAATATTCGCCAACAAACCGCCGAAACCAATCGGCAGGAGAAGCAAAGGCTCAAAGCCTTTGCGAATCGCCAGGAATAACAAACCGAGGCAGATGGCCATCATGACCGCCTGCCCCCATTCCAGGTTATACAGGCCGCTGCCGTATACCAGTTGGGACAATCCGTTCATACAACGCTACCTCTTAAGCCAGCTTCAACAGAGACTGGCCGACGGAGACTGCATCGCCCACTTTGACATCGATGCTGGCGACATGTCCGGCTTTCGGCGCACGGATTTCCGTCTCCATCTTCATCGCTTCCAAGTACAGCAGCACGTCGCCTTCCTGAACGGTTTGTCCCGCTTGAACGACAAGACGCAGAATCGTTCCACCCAGAGGCGCAGGAACTGGCGCGCCACCACCGGCTGGCGCAGGCGCGGCAGCTGGAGCGGGCGCCGCAGGAGCAGGAGCTGCACCGACAGGGGCCACCTGAGTGATATCGCCACCCTCGGAAACTTGCGCTACGTAGGTTTGCCCGTTAACGACGATCGTGTAAACCTCAGGGCCGCCTGCCGGCGCTGCCGTCTTCGCTGGCTGCGCCGCGGGCTTGACGTCATCGGCGCTGGGAACCGGCTCAAACGCTGCGGGGTTGCCGCGATTCTCCAGGAATTTCAATCCGACCTGCGGGAACAACGCATAAGTCAGGACATCGTCAACCGGTTCCGCCGCCAGCTTGACGCCTTTTTCAGATGCAAGCTTTTTCAGCTCATCCGTCAGCTTATCCATTTCCGGTTCTAACACGTCAGCGGGGCGACAAGTGATAGGTTGAGCGCCTTCCAGCACCTTGGCTTGCAACTCTGCGTTGAAAGGCGCAGGCGCTGCGCCATACTCGCCTTTCAAGACGCCAGCCGTTTCTTTGGATATCGACTTGTAGCGCTCGCCAGTCAGCACGTTCAGTACTGCCTGAGTGCCAACGATTTGCGAAGTGGGCGTCACCAAAGGAATGAAACCAAGATCTTCACGCACGCGCGGAATCTCATCCAGCACTGCATCGAACTTGTCGATGGCGCCCTGCTCACGCAGCTGGTTTTCCATATTCGTCAACATGCCGCCAGGCACCTGCGCCACCAGGATACGAGAATCCACGCCTCTCAGGCTGCCTTCAAACTTGGCGTATTTCTTACGTACTTCGCGGAAGTAACCGGCAATTTCTTCCAGAAGGTGAATATTCAGTCCTGTATCGCGGTCTGTCTCTTCCAGAATAGCGACTAACGCCTCCGTGGGAGAATGGCCATAGGTCATGCTCATGGAGGAAATCGCAGTATCTACGTTATCGATGCCGGCTTCAGCCGCTTTAAGCGCCGTAGCCGTAGACATGCCGGTAGTGGCGTGACACTGCATGTGAATGGGGACGGAACATTCCTTCTTCAGACGGCTGACTAACTCAAACGCCACGTAGGGCTTCAACAGGCCCGCCATGTCTTTGATGGCGATAGAGTTCGCGCCCATGCTTTCAATTTTCTTGGCCAGGTCCACCCACATATCAATGGTATGTACGGGACTGACGGTATAGGACAAAGTACCCTGCGCGTGTTTGCCGACTTTCAGCACGGCTTTGATCGCGGTTTCAAGGTTGCGGGGGTCGTTCATCGCGTCGAAGACGCGGAATACGTCAACGCCATTGGCCGCTGCACGATCTACAAATCGCTCGACGACGTCGTCAGCGTAATGTCTGTAGCCCAGCAGGTTTTGTCCGCGCAACAGCATTTGCTGTGGCGTATTCGGCATCGCTTTTTTCAATTCGCGAATGCGTTCCCATGGATCTTCCCCCAGATAGCGGATACAGGAGTCGAAAGTGGCGCCGCCCCAGGACTCAATTGACCAGTAGCCAACTTTATCAAGCTTCTCAGCGATGGGGAGCATGTCGTCTAAACGCATGCGCGTGGCCAGCAGCGACTGATGCGCATCACGCAATATTACATCCGTAATACCTAGTGGTTTTTTCGTTGTTGTCATGGGTTATTAGCCTTTCGTTTACTCTCGCGAATGTCCTTGCGTTCACTTCTTATGGCGTGAACGGTGTTTAGCGATTGCGGCTGCGATAACAGCCATCGTGTCATTATTGTTATTCGGAGGCGGCATAGGATTGCCAGCGGTGGGAGGGGGGACTACCTGAATTTCCGGCGCAATGCGATTGACGACTTTCGACATCAGATTGGTTGCGCCGACCAGTATAGCCAGGAATACGAATACGAATCCCATTCCCGCTACCATCAGGGCGACCGCCTGCTGAAAAAGCTCATTCATATGATCGATACCTGTCTTTGATATACCAGCATGAAGCCTCAAACAAAGGCGCGCTTCATGTGCTTAAAGAACAAACGCAGGGCCGCTTCTCGGCGGCAAATCTTGCGTAAGATACCGATAAAACCAGGGGTTCGCAACCGTAAAACTTCGGTTTTCCCCTATTGACGAAAAATCCTAAAAAAACTGAGAACTCAACACCATAGAGAGGGGAAAGACGATGGGCCGGTGAAGAAAAACGGCATTGAAAGAAGGAACAAGAACTATGTGAGAAAACGAAAAAACTGATCCGTAGATATCAAACTTTAGAGCTATTTTTAGCTTCTTAACATCTACTGTTTTTAGATACTGCAAAAACAGTTAGGAGATGGCGCGCTCGGGAGGATTCGAACCTCCGACCGCCTGGTTCGTAGCCAGGTACTCTATCCAGCTGAGCTACGAGCGCGCAACAAATTTGGCAACTTCTAAGATTTAAATGGCGCGCTCGGGAGGATTCGAACCTCCGACCGCCTGGTTCGTAGCCAGGTACTCTATCCAGCTGAGCTACGAGCGCGCATCAAAACTTAAAGTGGCGGAGAGAGAGGGATTCGAACCCTCGATGAGGTTTCCCCCATACGCCCTTAGCAGGGGCGCGCCTTCAGCCTCTCGGCCATCTCTCCGCAAAAGCGGGGCGTATAGTACCACAAAATTTCAAGAATGATAGTCCTTATTCAAAAAAAGTTTGTGGTACCGTCAATTAATCGTCCTGATGGTCCGACTCGCCAGCCTGAGCAGACTTCTCACGCTGGATACGCTGATAAATTTCTTCGCGGTGTACAGCTACTTCCTTCGGCGCATTGACGCCGATACGCACCTGATTACCTTTCACCCCCAGAACGGTAACGGTTACATCATCACCAACCATCAGAGTTTCGCCTACACGGCGGGTTAAGATTAGCATCTTATTCTCCTTAAAGAACGACCTATTCCAAAAAATGACCTAATTGTCGATTACTTGTAGATGTACTGCGCTCTACAAGCCCTTCGTCAACCTACTGCACTTTTTTATTATTATCGAGAATCCGATTTTTAAAAGGACGGTTAATGCCCGTCGTTAAGAAATTGCGGATTCCGGTTGATCTTTTTCTATATTTACGTGCGACCTGCATCACACAGGTCGCCTATTTTAGTTATTTCCAGGCAAAAGCCAATGTTTTATCCAAAATTACGCCGGTTTTTCGCTCAATTCGAAAGCGCCGTGCAGGCTTCTCACCGCCAATTCCAGATATTTTTCATCGATTACGACAGAAATTTTGATTTCCGAAGTGGAGATCATTTGGATGTTGATGCCTTCTTTGGAGAGCGCCTCAAACATCGTAGTGGCGACGCCTGCGTGAGAGCGCATGCCAACGCCGACGATGGAGACTTTGGCGATCTTGCTGTCCCCCTTCACCTCTCTGGCTTCAAGCTCCTTACAGAGCTTCTCAAGGATTGCCTTGGCCTTGTTAAAGTCATTGCGGTGAACAGTGAAAGTGAAGTCGGTGTGATTATCCTCACCCACGTTCTGCACGATCATATCCACCTCAATGTTAGCGTCGCTGATCGGCTTAAGGATCTTGGACGCCACGCCAGGGATATCCGGCACGCCGGATACGGTCAGTTTGGCTTCATCGCGGTTGAAAGCTATGCCCGATACTATGGGTTGCTCCATATTCTCATCATCCTCTGTTGTTATCAGCGTGCCCGGGCCGTCTTCAAACGAGGACAGGACACGTAAGGGAACGTTATATTTGCCGGCGAATTCCACCGAGCGTATTTGCAAAACTTTGGAGCCCAGGCTCGCCATTTCCAGCATTTCCTCGAAGGTAATGCTGTCGAGTCTGCGCGCACTGTCCACGACGCGTGGGTCAGTGGTGTAAACGCCATCCACGTCGGTATAGATCTGGCACTCATCCGCCTTCAACGCCGCCGCCAGAGCAACGCCAGTGGTGTCTGAACCACCGCGACCGAGCGTGGTGATATTGCCGCTTTCATCTTCTCCCTGAAAACCAGCGACGACAACCACACGTCCGGCATCCAGATCTGCGCGAATATTGTTTTCGTCAATTTCAAGAATGCGGGCCTTAGTGTGGGCGTTATCCGTAAGGATGCGAACCTGTCCGCCAGTGTAAGAGCGGGCTTCGCAGCCGCGCTTGTGCAGCGCCATACAGAGCAGCGCTATGGTCACTTGTTCGCCGGTGGAGACCAGAACGTCCAACTCTCTTGGAGTCGGCTCATCCATTATGTCCTTGGCTAACCCGATCAACCGGTTGGTTTCGCCGGACATCGCCGACACCACCACCACCAGATCATGACCTTCATCTCTAAATTTTTTTACTTTGTCCGCGACCTTCTCGATACGCTCCACGCTACCGACAGAAGTGCCTCCGAACTTTTGAACCAGTAGGGCCATAATGTTTCTATCTTTCCGTCTTAGTAATTACATTTTTTCGTCACACACTTCCCTTTGTTCGGGGCGCGCTCACAGCGCGCCCGCTTGTTCTCCCTGTCTCTGTCTTTCGGATGCGCGGGGTTAACCCAGCTGTCCTTCCACCCACGCATTGACAGAGGCCAGCGCCGCATCAAGCTTGCCCAGCTCCACGCCGCCGCCCTGAGCCATATCCGGACGTCCGCCACCTTTGCCACCCAGCTGTTCTGCGACCATCTTCACCAGATCTCCGGCTTTTACTTTCGCCGATTCCGCTTTCGTGACGCCAGCCACTATAGACGCTTTACCATCTTCAACAGACGCCAGCAGCACCACAGCCTGGCCCAGCTTGTTTTTCAGCTGGTCGACGGTATCCATCAGCGCTTTGCGATCAACGCCATCCAACTTGGCGGCAAGCACTTTGAGACCTTTTACGTCTACCGCAGAAGCCGCCAGATCGCTGCCCGCCGAACTGGCCAGCTTGGCTTTGACCTGGTCCACTTCCTTCTCTAACTGACGGGAACGTTCGATCAGAGCGCGAACTTTATCCGCCGCCGTTTCGCGATTACCCTTCACTAGTACGGCGATATCCCTCAGCAAGGCGTCACTGGACTGCACCCAATTCTCCGCAGGCTGCCCCGTCAACGCTTCAATACGGCGCACGCCAGCCGCTGTGCCCGCTTCGCTGGCGATCACAAACATGCCGATATCGCCGGTGCGCTCAACATGAGTGCCGCCGCACAGTTCGATGGAGAAATCACTTTCGCCCATCGCCAGAACACGCACGGTATCGCCATACTTTTCACCGAACAGCGCCATGGCGCCACGCTCCCGCGCAGCGTCCATTCCCATAACCTCCGTAGAAACCGACGTATTGGCGCGAATCTGCGCATTTACGATGGATTCCACCTGACGAATCTGCTCCTGCGTCATCGGCTCAAAGTGCGCAAAGTCAAAACGCAAACGCTCTGGATCTACCAAAGAGCCTTTCTGGGCGACATGATCTCCCAATACTTTACGTAAAGCGGCGTGTAACAAGTGCGTAGCAGAGTGATTAAGCGCCGTGGCTTTACGCTTGTGACGATCCACTTCCGCCGTCACAGTTTGACCCACTTTGATCTCGCCTTCAGACACAGCGCCGATATGCACAATCGCCGCGCCTTCTTTTTTGGTGTCTTTAACGACAAAAACGCCAGTATCCGTTTTCAGTACGCCGGTATCGCCAACCTGGCCGCCTGACTCTGCGTAAAACGGCGTCTTGTCCAGCACGACAAGGCCTTGCTGACCAACAGTCAGAGCGTCAGCCTTGTCTGATCCGGCGAACAAAGCCAGCGCCTTGTAGCTGCCAGCAAGTTCGGTATAGCCCGTGAATTCAGAGGACACATCTATGTTCAGGCCGGCGTTGTAGTCCACTCCAAAAGATCCTGCTTCGCGCGCGCGCTTACGTTGGGCCTCCATTTCTACTTCGTAGCCATCCATATCCATCGCCAGGCTTCTTTCTCTTGCGATGTCGTTGGTCAGCTCCACCGGAAATCCATAGGTATCGTAGAGAGTAAAAATCGTTTTCCCTGGAATGGTCATTCCCTTGAGCTGCTCCAGTTCGTGTTCCAACAACTTCAAGCCTTTATCCAGCGTCTTGGCGAATTGCTCCTCTTCCAACAACAGCGTTTTTTCGATCTTGTTCTGGGAAGCTTTCAGCTCTGGATAAGCGTCTCCCATCAACTCCACCAGCTTACCAACCAATTTATGCAAGAAAGGCTCAGTCGCGCCCACTTTGTTGCCGTAGCGGGCGGCGCGACGAATAATACGGCGCAATACGGAGCCGCGTCCGATATTTTCAGGCAGCACGCCATCAGCAATCAGGAACGAGCTGGAACGAATATGGTCAGCGATAACCCGCAGCGCAGGTTCTTCTATAGAGGCGCCGCCAAGCACCTTGGAAGCTTCAGCCAACAACTCTTGGAAAAGATCAATCTCATAATTGGAGTGCACGCCTTGCATCAAGGCTGAGATGCGCTCCAGGCCCATCCCGGTATCCACAGACGGCTTGGGAAGCGGATGCATCTCACCATCAGCGGTGCGATTGAACTGCATGAAAACCACATTCCAGATTTCAATGAAGCGGTCGCCATCTTCATCCGGGCTGCCAGGAGGCCCGCCCGCAATGTGTGGTCCGTGGTCGTAGAAAATTTCGGTACAAGGGCCACAAGGGCCGGTATCGCCCATCTGCCAGAAGTTGTCCGACGCATAGGGCGCGCCCTTGTTATCGCCGATACGAATAATACGCTCTTCAGGCACGCCTATTTCATTGGCCCAGATATCGAAGGATTCATCATCAGAGGCGTAAACCGTGACAGTCAATTTGCTCTTGTCGATATTGAGCCAGTCCGATGAAGTCAAGAATTCCCAAGCGTAATTGATCGCTTCACGCTTAAAGTAATCGCCAAAGCTGAAGTTACCCAGCATTTCGAAGAACGTGTGGTGACGAGCGGTATACCCGACATTCTCCAGATCGTTGTGCTTGCCGCCTGCGCGCACGCACTTTTGCGAAGTGGTCGCCCGGTCATAATTACGCTTGTCCTTACCCAGAAACACGTCTTTAAACTGATTCATACCCGCATTGGTGAACAGTAACGTAGGATCATCCGCCGGAACCAGCGAACTACTGGCGACAACTTCGTGCCCGTTACGCTGAAAATACTTTAAAAAGGCGCTGCGTATTTCTGAACTCTTCATACCTGTTCCGTTCTGGGTGATTTCGATAGTGAGACCCGCGCGATGACTGAATTGCGCGCAAAAGGCTGAGCTGCGTACTCTACCATAGAACCTGCGGGGTAAAAAACGGCCCTGTAGATTATGGAATGCGCAATTTTACATATAGGGATGAATAGCGAGGAGGCTTAAAACGCAAACGGCGCAGCTTGGTTAAACTGCGCCGAAGTAAAAGGCGAATTTCGCTTAGGCGGACATACGCTCCAGCAACTCTTTCGCGAAGTCCACGTATTGTGCCTGATAGGCGGGAGCTTCGTCCTGACGGGTTTGCAGCATCTGGCTCAGGAACTCATGCACCAGTCGAGCCGGATCAGCAAACATAGACGCTTTATTCAGAGAATCCGCCAACATATCGCGATGCTTCGCCAAAGACTGGAAGGCGTCGCCAGCGCCCTCTGTGCGACGGTAAGCGGCGTCTACACGCTCATACTGCAGGCTGCGCATATTAATGGCGTAGTTAGCGATTTCACTACTATCGACATTCATCTCCATCGCCGCCGAAAAAGCCGCATCCATATCGCCGCCAAAGAAGGAAGCTGCAATCCCCTCTACCTGTTGCAACATATCCGCCAGCGCATTTAGCTCGTCCTCGTCCAACTCGCCTTCAACGGAGAACTCAAAAGAGCCGACTCTGAAGCTGTTACTGGAGAACTGCATGGCCTCGCCATTATCGCCACGACGATAGCTCAGCGCTGATTGCGAGCCAGAGGCTTCCGCCATACGAATACGCACGTTATCGCCATCTTGAGTCTGCACGTTTATGCCCACATTCGCGGCATAAAGAGATGAACGACTGACGGACAACGCTTCTGCAATGCCGCCGAGACGTGATGGTGCATCGCCGCCATTCTGGGGCGCGTCAGAATCTGAGTTTGAGCCCTGGGAACCGTTGTATCCATCTGGAACGTAGATGACATCTGGCTCTCCATACCCTTCAGGCACATAGATAACATCAGGCTCGCCGTATCCTGGCGGCACATAGACCACATCAGGTTCCTGAGGTTGAGGCTGAGGGTCAGTAGGATTGTCAGAGGGCAGGTAACGTTCACGCAGCCCCGCCAAGCCATCCTGAATCAGTTGATATCCCGCGTCGATATCTTCTTGCAGCTCATCCGTAATCAAGCCGCGGGCATCCAATTCCTCCAGCGCTTCCGCGTATCCGCGGTCAACGCCTTCAGCGGCTTGAGCAAACAGGCTTTCCAGGTCTTCCGGCGAGGCGCCGTTACGGGCGGCGTTTTCAATTCTCTTTTCTACAAAGCCCAGAACTTTGTTAGCAACATCTTGGGGAGTGGGAACCTGTGGCTGATACGCATCATTGGCGGGTTTCACTCCAAAGCTGGCGAGACGCCCCGACATTCTGGCTTCAAAAACTCGAACGGAAAAATCCCGACCGCCGCCACTTTGGCTGTAAGAAACTTCTGTGCTGGAATAGCTGAAATCATACGCGACGATATTGCCGCCCGCGCCCTTGCCATGACGCATCTTTTCAGATGCTTCAGAACCAGAGCCATGATTGGAACCAGAAAGCAGGTTATTTATCGCCGGCATTGCAAAGTGCATGTAAACGCCCTCCCCCAAACCTATTTACGCCCTCCCGTAGAGCCATTTTCGACGAGGGCAATATAGTTAGCGTCAGATACCGCGTTTTCTTTAGCGACTTTGCATTATTAAAAGTTAACTTTTAGGAATTTTTGATTATGCTTGCGGGTAACCATTTGATTATCCGACGGCTATGACAGCAGCAGCCCCCCAAACCACGAATAAATACAGATTCGCCTCAGCATTACGGCCATTCTCCCTGATCATCGCTATCGCTTGCTGTAGCATCGCTTTCGCCCCTACGGTCCCTGACGCGGACTTTTCAGCACTACTCGCCACACTGACGTTTATTGCTACGTTATTGGCGCAATGCGGAGTCAACCTTATCAATGACTGGAGCGACCAAAGCCAGCCCGAATTGCGCCTGAGCCCCGATCAAATTCACGCCATTCGTCGCAACTTCGCCCTGGGGATGGCGTGCTTCGCCATCGCAGCAATACTGGGAAGCGTCATTATGTCAATAAGAGGACCGGTCATCGCCTTATTGGCCATGGCCGGCTTTGCAGGATGTCTGGCGTATACCATTGAGCCCTTTAACCTGAAACGCCGCGGCCTGGGGTTAATCTTGGTGTTCGTATTGATGGGACCGCTTCTAATTACCGGCGCGGGATTCAGCGCCACAGGAAATTGGTCGCAAACGCTGCTTTTGGACTCAATCGCCTTCGGCCCCCTCATCTCCCTGGTATTAATGGCGAATGAAATCCGGGACATAGAAAAAGATCTGCGTCATGGCGACCGCACGCTTTCATCTATATTAGGACTGCCCCGAGCCAAAGCAGCGTTTCTGGCTCTCCTGGGGCTAACCGCCTTTGGATATATCGCCTTGATTGCATTGGACCGACTGAGTTCTCCTGTGTGGATGTCAGGCTCATGCATTTTCGCCCTATTCCTCGCGCGCCAGCTCCTGCAAATGCACAGCATTACGTCCCGCCACAACCTTCCGCAATTGGCGGGCAGGCTGACCGGGGTCACGGCGCTGTGCCACGTACTTTCCATTTGATCGCGCCGGGACAGAAAATATCACCTGTGATATAGTCCCGCCGCAGTTTTCAGTCGCTTTGAGAGTCCTCACTTTTATGCTATCGAACCGCTTTCCGGAAGACCCCGCGCAACTTCAGCCCGCACCTTTATGGCGTCGCCTCGCAGCGATGTTTTATGACTCCATTTTGCTGATTGCGGTATGGATGGTGACCACGATGATTTATATGCTTCTTCGCGGGATGGTGATTGGATCGGAAGCGATGCAGATAGAGGCGGACGCAGGTAAAAATATCGGCGACCCGCTGCTTTCCAGCAGCTTGTTTCTAGCTACGTTCTTCTTTTTCGCCTACTTCTGGCGACGCATAGGACAGACCCTGGGCATGCAGGTCTGGCGTATCCGCATTCAAAACCCGGACGGCTTCAAAGTGAACTGGAGTCAGTGCCTGCTCCGTTTCTTTGGCGCCGCGGTCTCCGCCGTTTGCCTGGGACTGGGATACCTCTGGGTGCTTTGGGACAAAGAAAAGCTGAGCTGGCATGATCGCTTTTCCTTGAGCAGGGTTGTTTATGTTCCGGCGCCCCCCTCCGAAAAGAAAAAAAAGAAGTAGCATTTCCTACTTCGCCGCTTTTTCCGCCTATTCAGCCTTTTCAACAATCCCCCATTTGTCCGATTACACCGTCGAAACGCCAATTTAACGAAAATATTCGGGCGCTCGACGGCGCTTCAAAATCTCCGTTAAAAACAAAAACATAAAAAAATCAATGGACTCCGAAAGCAAAGTGATTTAAAAATTTAACGACAGATCTATAGGTAATTTCCGCAACCAGAGCTTGGTTGACATTAAAATTCTTTTCGGATGGAATACGGAGGAACCGCTAGTTCAAAAAGCGTGATTTGTGATAATAACAACAGACAGAACAACAAGACTCAGTTCTAAAAACAAGAAAGTATCCTGTGCACGAGCAAGCACTATGGATCAAATAGAAGTTAAAGCGGTCTGGCTCATATGATGGTTACAGAACATTCCCAACACATTTGCGTACGCTTCTGCAGCTCGCTACTTATTGGGATCTGTATGTCCTACCTCGATGATTTCCTCGCCACTCGCCTATCCCTCAGCGAAGTTCTAGATGAGTAGCTTCTAAGAGACTACCCTGGCATGAAAGGCTCAAATGCCACATTCTATTCTCACAACAAGCAAAGAATAGGTGGTCGCCGGAGCTAACTACTATTATTAAGTCGATTTGTCGGCATCGCCCACTCTCAACCGGAGGTTTACATGGCTGAAAAAGCCCCCCTGGTAGTCACAGACGTACATAAGAAGTTTAATGACCTGGAAGTCTTGAAAGGGGTTTCGCTTAGGGCCGTAAAAGGTGACGTAATCTCAATGATAGGTTCGTCAGGTTCAGGCAAAAGTACTTTTTTAAGATGCATCAATCTGCTTGAAATCCCCACCTCAGGTGAAATAGAAGTTCACGGCGAACAAATCACCTTCGCCACCAGTCGAAACGGAGAACGCAAGCCTGCCGACATCAAGCAGGTGGAGCGCATGCGCTCCCGACTATCCATGGTGTTTCAAAGTTTCAACCTCTGGTCGCACATGACCGTTCTGGAAAACATTATTGAAGCGCCCGTTCATGTGCTCGGCGTCCCTAAAAAAGAAGCGTTGGAAAGCGCAGAGCGCTACCTTCAGAAAGTCGGTATCTGGGAGCGTCGTAACTACTATCCCGCACAAATGTCCGGCGGACAGCAACAACGCGCAGCCATCGCCAGAGCGCTGGCTATGGAGCCTGACGTCATGCTGTTTGACGAACCCACCTCCGCGCTTGACCCAGAGTTGGTCGGCGAGGTGCTGAAAGTCATGCGCTCGCTTGCGGAAGAAGGCCGCACCATGATCGTGGTGACCCACGAAATGGCCTTCGCCCGCGACGTTTCCAGCCAGGTGGTGTTTCTTCACCAAGGCAAAATCGAAGAGCAGGGCTCTCCTGATAAAGTATTCAACAACCCGGATTCCGAGCGGGTTCGACAGTTTTTGGCTCCGAAGTATTAATCCTATACAGGGCCAATTAAACCGTGCGCGACGTCCTTCGGTTCATCGCTGCACTTTCGCAGAAAATGGGGTTTAGAAAACGGTGGCCAAGCCATCAGTCTGATAATAAATGTTGAGGAAATTTCATGAAAAAGTTACTCATTACCTTGGTGTCCGTACTGGCTTTTTCGTCAGCCCAAGCTAAAGACTGGAAAGAAATCCGCATCGGCGTTGACGCAACCTATCCTCCCTTCGCCTCCAAAAACGCCGCAGGCGAACTGGAAGGCTTCGATATCGAAATCGGAAACGCGCTGTGCGCGGAGATGAAAGCGAAATGTGAATGGGTAGTGCAAGACTGGGACGGCATCATCCCTGCGCTGCTGGCCCGCAAGTACGACGCAATCCTGTCATCCATGTCCATCACTGAAGAGCGTCGCGAAAAAGTTCTCTTCTCCGACAAGTACTACAACACGCCATCCGGCTGGGTAGCCAAGAAAGGCGCAGGCATTGATCCTTCCGACATGAATCAGCTGAAAGGCAAATCCGTTGGCGTTCAGCGCGGCACCATTCAGGACACCTATGTCAGTGAAGAGCTGAAAGACATCGTCAACATCAAGCGTTACGCTGGTCAGGATGAAGCCTACCTGGACATGAAAGCTGGCCGTCTGGACCTGCTGTTCGTTGACGCACTGGCCGCCGACGGTGGTTTCCTGAAGAAAGAAGCCGGTCAGGACTTCGAATTCGCCGGCCCCATGATCACTGAACCCGTCCGCATCTTCGGCGAAGGCGCAGGCATCGCTGTTCGTAAGCGTGACACCGACCTGGCCAACAAATTCAACGCCGCCATCAAGAAAATCCGCGGCAACGGCGTGTACAAGAAAATCAACGACAAGTACTTCGAAATCGACGTTTACGGCAAGTAAGCATCTGAAGGGAGGTTTCGGCCTCCCCTTACCATCAATCGATCAGGCGATTTTATGTTAGATCTGAAAGGTTACGGCCCCACTATCCTCAAAGGATCACTGGTTACCATCGAAGTAGCCATACTTTCTCTATTGCTCGCCTTGCTGTTGGGATTGTTGGGCGCAACCGCAAAACTATCCAGAAACCCGATTTCCAAAGCAGTAGGCACCGCGTACACCACCGTGATCAGGGGCGTGCCCGATCTGGTTCTGATGCTGCTGATTTTTTACGGCGGCCAGATTCTGATGAACAGCCTTTCGGACTGGCTATACGACCAGTTTGAAATCGACACCTATATCAATATCAACGCCTTTGTCGCAGGCGTACTGACCATTGGCTTTATTTTCGGCGCTTATATGTCAGAAACTTTTCGCGGCGCTTTCCTCGCCGTCGAGCGCGGCCAAATTGAAGCCGGCCTGGCGTACGGCATGAATCGCTGGCAGATTTTCAAACGCATTATGTTTCCACAGATGATGCGTCACGCCCTTCCCGGACTGGGCAACAACTGGCTGGTCATGCTGAAAACCACCGCACTGGTCTCCGTCATTGGCATGGAGGATATGGTGCGCGCCGCCCACCAGGCCTCTGCTGCGCTACAGGCCCCATTCATGTTCTTTATTCCGGTGCTTTTGATATTCCTGGCGCTGACTTCCATTTCCGAGTTTTTATTCAAAAAGCTGGAAACTCACTATCATGTTGATTCCAGGAGAACTTCCCAGTGATCGAGACGCTTACCACCTGGCTCAACCAGAATAAAATTTTCAATGTCGGCACTCTGGAGTACTACTGGGACGGCTTGACGGTCACCGTTCAAATGGTTTTCCTGTCACTGCTGATCGGCTTGGTTATCGCCATTCCACTGGGCATATTACGCACCAGCAAGAACCCCTGGATAAACAAGCCAATCTGGCTCTATACCTATATGTTTCGCGGCACGCCACTATTGATCCAGCTTTACTTGATCTATTACGGCTTGCCCGCGGTGCCCGGAGTAAAGGACTCTTTCATCTGGCCCCTACTGGCTAACGCGTTTTACCCGGCTATGCTCGCCTTCATTCTGAATACCGCAGCCTACACTACCGAAATTATTCGCGGAGCCATTCAACAAACGCCCCAAGGGGAAATTGAAGCCGCTAAAGCTTACGGAATGTCCTGGTGGTTAAGCATGCGACGCATCATTCTACCCAACGCCTTCCGCCGGGCCCTGCCAGCGTATAGCAACGAAGTTATCTTCATGTTGCACGCCAGCGCCATCGCCAGCGTGGTGACGATTATCGACCTGACCGGCGCAGCCCGTTACATCTATTCCAAGTACTATGCGCCTTTTGAGGCCTTCACCTTTGTCGCCCTGATCTACTTGTGCCTGACCTTCACCATCATTTATATCTTCAAGCGTCTGGAACACAATCTCATGGCCCACTTGAGACCCGTAGGAAGCTGATTTGTCTATGAGCGCCTTATTCGCCCCTCACAAGGACTTCTTATCCGCCACGCTGGCTGACATCCCTGAGGGGCGGGAAGCTGCGCAAGAGAGGGAAGTCGTTGAAAATAACGGTGTGGTATTCCGCTTCACCGGTCATGGCGCACTGATGTGCGCGCCTTCATCTCCAGTCACCCCCAGGCTGATTATCTCCGCAGGCGTACATGGCAATGAGACAGCCCCAATAGAAATCGTGAACGAAATCGTTTCCGAGCTCTTGGAAGGGCTTCATCCTGTCCGTAGAGAGTGCCTTTTTCTTCTCGGAAACCCTCCTGCCATGAAAGCGCAGGAGCGCTTTATTGATATAAACCTCAATCGTCTTTTCAAAGAAAGCGCCACCGCAGGTCCAGGGTATGAACCTAACCGGGCGGCGGAGCTTATCGCACAAGCACAGGACTTTGTGCCGCCTGGAGAGACGTGCTGGCACTATGACCTGCACACAGCGATTCGAGGCTCGCAGATTGAAAAGTTCGCGGTCTATCCCTTTCTGCCAGCTCGGCAGTGTCCCACTTTACAACTTAAGCTGTTAGCAGCCAGTGGAGTGGAAGCTGTATTGCTGCAAAACAAACCCGCCGCGACATTTTCAGGCTGGAGCGCAGCAGAATACGCCGCAGAAAGTTTCACGGTGGAGCTGGGCAAAGTGTATCCATTTGGCGAAAACGATCTGGCGGGACTCGCCAACCTGAAAAGTCAGCTTCTGGCACTGATTGCAGGCGATGACGCCGCCATCAAATCCTATAGCGGAAAACTGCCTGAGCAGTTTCAAGTCGTTGAGGAAATCATTAATACAGGCAAAAACTTTCAGCTGAACATTGCAGAGGACACGCCAAACTTTACTGAGTTGGATGTGGGCTACTCTGTATGGAGGGATGATGAAGCGGAGTATGTCGTTTCGGACAGCCCCGTGCGCATCGTCTTCCCTAACTCCAAGGTAGGGCCAGGTCAACGCGCAGGGCTGTTGGTCAGGCCACTGCCTGGAATATTACTGAGCTGATTCAGCGGGTTGATCCCGCTTGCCTACAGGCTTATTACGCACCGGCAGCGTGAAATAAAAAGTGCTGCCGCCACTTTCTCCCGGTCTGAAACCAATCTCGCCGCCATGGGAATGAATAATGGACTGACATAACGTCAGACCTATTCCCATCCCCGACTTTTTCGTGGTGAAGAACGGACTGAACAAATTGTTCTGATGCTCTTCCGCAACGCCGGGTCCTTCGTCCGTCACTTCGAATAAAATGCCTTTACCGTTGGCCTGAGCCACCTTGAACTTAACGGAGCCGCGCATATTCGCGTGCCCCATCGCCTCCATGCCATTGCGCAACAGATTCAAAGCCACCTGCTGCACCTGTACCGGCTCGATATAAAGCTCTGGCAACAAAGGCTCGATATTCGCGCGCAACTCAATGCCGTGCTCCTTGGCTTCAATTTCCGCCAACTCCAGAATGTCTTTGGCGAGGGTATTAGCGGATAAAATCTCCTTACCCTGTAACGGCTTCTTAACGAAGTCGCGAATATGCTGAATCACCTGACTGGCGCGCAAACACTGGCTTTCTATCTTCTTAAGCGTTTCATCCATCAGCGCCTTATCCAGTTGCTCCGCCTTAGCGATGCGGTTGGCGACGCGGATGTAATTGACGATGGCGGTAAGAGGCTGATTCACCTCATGCGCGATCCCCGCCGCCATCTCCCCCATCATGCTCAAGCGGGAGATATGCGCGAGTTGGGAACGCTGCGCTTCCGCGCTTTGCCTGGCCGCTTCCAACTCTTCAGCCTGCCTGATCTCTTCCGTCGTGTCATGAAATACAACGACGGCATGGGTCGCGTGATCGTCTCTCGCCGTTGGCGTGACCGTAAAGGTGACCGGATAGACAGAGCCGTCCGGACGGGTGAACAAGGCGTTACCAATGCGCAGCGCCTCATTCTTGCTTAACACACGCTGCAGGCGCTCGGTCATACGATCCAAGTCGAAGGCATTCTCCCCTTCGGGATTTTCGGCCTGATTGAAATGCAATTGCACAAAGGAGCGCCCGAGAAGGCTGCCTTCGTCGCATGCGTTCATGCGTCCCGCCGCAGAGTTGGCGAAAATGATTTCGCCACGGCGACTTAATCCATATATCCCCTCGCTCATGGCGGACAGGATGCTCGCCTTATCTATCTGCAGCTCACGGTTACGGGCTTCCAGTTGCTGTTCCAAGCGATGAATCTTCAGGTGGGTCTCCACCCTGGCGATCACTTCTTTAACCTGGAACGGTTTGGAAATATAGTCCACGCCGCCGGCGTCGAAGCCCATCACTTTGGAGTCCGTATCATCCAGCGCGGAAAGGAAAATAATAGAAGAAGACGCAGTGGCCGGGTCCTGCTTCAAGGTGCGGCACACCTCAAAGCCGTCCATACCGGGCATCATCACGTCAAGAAGAATCAAGTCAGGGTGGGATTTACGAACGATACTAAGCGCTTTTTCGCCGCTATCCGCCACTAACAGCTTATAGCCGCGACCATCCAACGTTTCGTAAAGGATTTTCAGGTTAGCCGGATTATCATCCACCAGCAGAATCTGGTCCTGTCTGGATAGCTTGGATACTGCTTTGTTATCTACCGTCGCCATGCTCCACCGAGAAAAATGCCGGAACTTGCGACTATAGACAGCCGTATCATCCCGTTTAATACGCGATAACCCTTACAGACTTGGGGGCGACTCTCACCCTCTGGAAAGCTGCGGCGAGCGCCGCAGAAATTAGCTTCTTGCGGCCAGCACCATCTGCACCAACTGCGCCAGCGAATGCGTCCCCATCTTCTGCATGACGCGGGAGCGATGGATCTCCACAGTTCTCTGGCTGATGTTCAATTCAATGGCGATCACTTTATTGGCGTTACCCTCAATCATCATTTCCATGATTTCCAGCTCACGCGGCGTCAAAGACTCTATTTTTTGACGCAGTTTCTCTTTGTGCCGCAGTGCTTCCTTCTGTTCGGCGTCCATCGCCAAAGCGCCTTTCACCTTCTCCAGCAGATCTTCTTCCCGGTAGGGTTTCTGCACAAAGTCCACAGCGCCAAGCTTCATCGCTTCAACCGCCATAGCCACATCGCCATGTCCGGTTACGAAGATAACAGGCAGCGCACACCCCATTTCAAGTAGCTTCTTGTGCAGCTCCATGCCCGTCATTCCAGGCATACGGATATCCAGAACCAGACAGCCATTCAGATCGGCGACTTCCTCTTCCAGGAAGCTTTGGGCGCTGGAGTATCCCTTGGTACTGTAACCTTCCGCCCGCAACAGGAGCAGCAGAGAGTCGCGAACAGCTTCGTCGTCCTCGACTACATAGACTATCTGGTTCATTACATTCATCTTGGCTATTTACCTATTTTTCTTGCAGGTTCTTTTTGCTCATCATTTTAGGTTCCGACGCCAGCAACAACGCCGGATCGAGCCTGGTCTGAAACCAGTTTATACGCCAGTCCAGATGCGGCCCTGTGGCGCGGCCGGTAGAACCGACTTTAGCGATTTCCTGTCCCTGTTCCACTTTGTCCCCCACCTTCACCAGAATCTTATCCAGATGAATAAAGGTGGAAGACACGCCATATCCGTGATCAATTACCAGGGTTCCCCCTGAAAAAAACATATCAGGGTGCGTCAGCGTCACTTCTCCTGAGGCCGGCGCAACCACGGGAGCGCCTCTCGGCGCTGCGATATCCAGACCGTAGTGCGGACGCCGCGGCTCCCCATTGAAATAACGCTGGCTGCCATACACTCCAGTAATCGGCCCTTTTGCGGGAGAAATAAACCCCTGTAAAAAATAGTTTAGTCGGGAATCACGTCCCCGCGCACGGGCAACTTGAGCGTTTTCCTCTCGAATTCGCTTAAGATCGTTCGGGTCGGGCTCCATCATCTTCTTGGGAATGCCCTCGATATACTGGATGTCGTAGTCTCTGGCGGAAATAGTGATGGGCTGAGACCACTCTTGTCCATCCGCCAAACGGACTTTCAGGGTATGCGACAAACCATCGTCGCGCTCGAAACCGAAGACAAAATGCCCATCCTTCGTCAGCTCAAGCTTATGGTCGTCATACCAGACCTGAGCGTCAGCGGCAGTTTGCCCGATCACAAGACCGCCTTGAGTTAAGTCGCCCTTGAGTTCAATAGGAGACGCCGCCCACACACGAGCGCAGAGAGTAAGAGAAAGAAGAAGCATCCAGTGCGGAAGGCTTCGCAGAAGTCTGATTAACATCATTTTTAACGATTAGACCGCGCGCAAAACAAATGGCGAACCACTTTGTGGTATTCTCATTATCATAGCCGTTAGTGGAAGCGGGTAAAACCGTTTATCCGCCCGATAGCTGACAAATGTAAGCGGAGGCAGGCGTTTCTAACCTGATTTTAATGATGGCCCAACTCCAACCGCCCCAAAGTTATCCTACTCGCTATTGGCATCAGCTGGATGATGGCCGTATTCAGTGCGATATCTGCCCTCGCGCCTGCAAACTGCATGAAGGACAGCAAGGCTTATGCTTTGTGAGAGCGCGAGAGCATGACGCGATTGTTTTGACCAGCTACGGTCGATCCAGTGGATTTTGCATTGATCCAATAGAGAAGAAGCCCTTGAACCACTTCCTGCCAGGCACGCCAGTACTGTCTTTTGGCACTGCCGGCTGCAATCTCGCCTGCAAATTCTGCCAAAACTGGGATATGAGCAAATCCAGAGAAATGGATACTCTCGCCGCCACCGCCATGCCGCAACAGCTGGCTGAGGCCGCCCGACATTACGGCTGCCGCAGTATCGCTTTCACTTATAACGACCCCGTGATTTTTCACGAATACGCAATTGATGTGGCCCAAGCCTGTCATGAGGTCGGCGTAAAGTCAGTCGCTGTGACGGCCGGCTTTATGTGCCCGGAGCCCCGCCAGGAGTTTTATCGCTACATGGACGCCGCCAACGTTGATCTGAAAGCCTTTACGGAACGCTTCTACCATAAGATTTGCGGCGCGCACTTGGCGGAGGTGCTGGACACCCTGGTCTACCTGAAGCAAGAGACATCGGTTTGGTTCGAAATCACCACACTATTGATTCCAGGTGAAAATGACTCCTCCCAAGAGTTGGAAGACATGTCTAAATGGGTGGTTGAACACCTTGGCCCAGACGTTCCTATGCATTTCTCCGCCTTTCACCCAGACTGGAAAATGAGGGATACCCCCCACACGCCGCCGGAAACACTCACCCGCGCCAGGAACATCGCCATGAAGAACGGCGTACGCTACGCATACACCGGCAACGTTCACGACAGCCAAGGCGGCAGCACATGGTGCGCCAGCTGTGGAGAGTTGCTGATAGAGCGAGACTGGTATCGCCTCGGCAGATGGGGCTTGAATGAACACGGAGAGTGCCGCCATTGCGGAGCCGCCTTACCGGGCGTATTTGAGTCGCGTCCAGGCAACTGGGGCCCTCGTCGCCAACCCGTAAGGATTAGCTAAAACGCATGCAGTTACGCCAACATCCAGATCTACAGATTGAGCCCATTACAATAGCCAACGGTGCGCTCACCCTCATCCACCCGCTACTGGCGGACGCTGACGCCGCATTTGTTCTAGAAGACTTAACCCAGCATTTGGATTGGCGTCAGGACAGCCTGCGCATACAAGGTCGTACTATTCCTATCCCGCGCCTGCAAGCATGGTATGGCGAACCGCACTGTCATTATGCTTACTCCGGCCTGCGCCTTAACCCCACTCCATTCTCCCCGTTGTTACAACAGTTGCGTCATATCGCCTCTGAACACGCCGCAGCCAAGTTCAACTGCGCTCTGTGTAACCTGTATCGAAACGGACAGGACAGCGTTTCATGGCACGCTGATGATGAGCCAGAACTGGGGCCCGCCCCCATTATTGCTTCTTTTTCTTTTGGCGCGACGCGCACGTTTCAGATTAAGCCCAAACGGGGAGGCCAAACCCTGGCGATAGAGCTGTTGCATAACTCGCTGCTGATCATGTCTGGAGACATGCAGCGCCACTGGCGCCACCAACTACCTAAAACGAAGGCGCCCGTGGGTCCGCGAGTAAACCTGACTTATCGATATATTCCCGCCGCCTGATTGCTCTCCACTCAGTCTTGATATCTATCGCCGCACACCAGTAAACGGTTGCGCATCCTCAATGATGAATTAGAATCTGCGGCGTGGTTATCCGTTAAACCGGTTTCGAGAAAAACATGTCTATTAACGACAAGCTGCGTAGGCAGCTTTACATCATTATTTTTCACGCTGACACCCCTGCCGGCAAAGCCTTTGACATAGCGCTGATCGGCGGCATTCTCATAAGCGTTATCACCGTTATGCTGGACAGCGTCAGTGATTTCCGGCTGAAGTATGGCGACTGGTTCGTGGCTATTGAGTGGTTCTTCACAATATTGTTCACAATTGAGTATCTGTTGCGAATTTACTGTGTGGACAAGCCCGTTCGCTATATTTTCAGTTTTTACGGCATTGTCGACCTGCTCTCCATCATCCCAACCTATCTGAGTTTGTTCGTGGGCGGCGCGCACTATCTTCTGGTTATCAGGGTGCTCCGAGTTCTGAGGGTATTTCGTATCTTAAGGCTGGCGAAGTATGTCTCTCAGGCCAATCTGCTATTGCACGCAATTCGCCAAAGCCGGCAAAAAGTGACGGTGTTTCTGTTTTCCATCCTGGTGCTGGTCACTTTGTTTGGCTGCATGATGTATCTAATAGAGGGGCCCGCTAATGGTTACACCAGTATTCCACGCAGCATCTACTGGGCAATCGTCACACTCACAACAGTGGGATATGGGGACATCGCCCCGAAGACTGATTTTGGCCAAGGCATGGCGGCGATGGTCATGGTGATGGGCTACGCCATCATCGCTGTGCCAACCGGTATTTTTACCGCCGAACTTTCCAATGTCCTGCGCAACAACTACCTAAGCCTGGCCTGTCGTTCCTGCGAGAAAGATTTACACGAAGCGGAAGCCCGTTTCTGCAGCCATTGCGGCGCAAGGCTCCCTTTGGGGACAGTAGTTAAACCAGTTAAAGCCCATAGTTAGGCATGCGGCTAGAGGCGCCGCACGCCTTATCTAACGAGAAGAGACGTTCTAGTGACGTCTCTCCGCCATTTTCAACTGCTTCAGTTTTTGCTGAACCATGCCAAACAGCGTATTACGACTATAAGTTCCTTTTTCGTTTGGCTGTCCGACTCGCAAGCCCGTCAAAATCTCCAGCGCTTCTCCCACATTCCTGACGGAATAGATAAAGAATTTCTTCTCCTTGCAGGCATCCAGCACACGCTTGTTCAGCATCAGGTTGTGTTCGTTGGAAGCGGGAATTATCACGCCCTGCTCTCCACTTAAGCCTTTGATGCAACAGGTTTCAAAAAAGCCTTCAATCTTTTCGTTGACTCCGCCGACCGGCTGAGAGTCGCCAAACTGGTTCATTGAGCCGGTAATCGCAATATTCTGTTTGATAGGCGCATCGGAAATAGAAGAAATGATTGCGCAAAACTCCGCCATGGAAGCGCTGTCGCCATCGACTTCACTATACGACTGCTCAAAGGCGATACTGGCGGAAATCCTGATTGGGCCATTTTTGCCGAAAATTGAAGCCAGATAGGCGGACAGAATCATCATGCCCTTGGAGTGAATAGCGCCAGCTAATTTAACGTCACGCTCGATATCGATCACTTCGCCATCGCCATAATGCGTGGTTGCAGTCACCCGGCTCGGCACGCCAAACTCATGATCGCCCGTACTTAGCACAGACAACGCATTGATTTGTCCCACTTTCTCTCCGATAGTGGATATCAGCGTGGTGCCGTCGCGGATGCTGTCGAACACCTGATCACGAATTCGACTCGAGCGATATTCAGCGCTACGCAAAGCCTTGTCTACATGCTCTGAATGGATCATTTTAGCCTTGGCTTCATTGGCCCAATAGTTACTCTCGCGCAAGAGATTGGCGATATCCGCCGCGTGCAAAGACAGTCTGTTCTGATCTTCAGCGACGCGAGCGCTATGCTCAAGAATTCTCATCACTGCATAGCGATCACAAGGCATCAGTCCCTTTTCGCGCACCAGGCTGGTAATAAAGCGAGCGTAGTGCATTTGCGTTTCAGGGGTGCGCGAAATCTCGCTTTCAAAGTCCGCTGTGACCTTAAACAGTTCGCCGAAGTCCGGGTCATACTGCTGCAGCAACAAGTAAGTATCCCTGTCGCCAAACAGGACGATCTTCACTTCCAGCGGCATTGGCTCCGGCTCCAGAGAAATCGTACCGGACAGCGTTATCTCTTTCTCCAGCGCGTTCATAGTCACATTGCCTGAGCGCAGCGTACGCTTGATCGCATCCCATACAAAAGGCTGCTCAAGCACTTTGACGGCGTCCATAAGGAGATAACCGCCATTGGCGCGATGAAGAGCGCCGGGCCGGATTAATGTAAAGTCGGTAAACACGGTGCCTTTATAGGTGACATTTTCCACCGCCCCAAACAGGTTGAAGTAGTTGGGGTTATCTTCCACGACGATCGGCGCATTGCCATTGGCGTCATGATGGACCATCACGTTCACCTGATAGCGTCTGGGCAGCTTGTTATCCATAGTGGCCGCCGCCAGAGCCGCCTGTTCTTCGCCGTCGTCCAGAAAAATCTCAACGTTCTTCAGCAAGTCCGCCTGAATGTGTTCCAGGTGCTCGACGACTTCCAAATGCTCACGATACTTTTTCTTCAGGTTGTCGATCAGGTGCTGGGAAACCGCCAGCGCTATCTCTTCATTCAGCGCTTGCTGCTTGTCCGCATACTCCTGTTCCCACTGGCTGAGTCGACGCAACACTGTGCGGAGTTTTTTCTCCAGCTTGTTGATGGCGTCTTCAAATTCTTGTTGGCGCGCTTCGGGCAACTCCGCAAAAGTCTCCGCGCTATATGGTTTTTCACCGTCCGTGGCCACCAGACGATAGCCGCCCGGGGTCGTCACCGTCAGGCTGATTTGCTGCTTTTTGGCGGCGTTGGCGATACGGCTAAGCGATTTTTCCTGCTTCTGGCTCAGTTCGTTTTTAATCTGCTCTGCGCGCTCGTAATATGACTCGTTATCAAACGCCTGCGGAATGCCTTTCTGCAAGCGCACCAAAAGCTGCTCCAGATCTTTCTTTAACGGCATTCCCAGACCGGCTGGCAGGCGCAGTACTTTAGGCGAGCGCACGTCATCAAAGTTGTTGACGTAGCACCAATCGCTGGCGACCGCCTCAGAGCGCTTTTTCTCCAGGAAGCGCATGATCATCGTCCGCTTACCCAGACCGTTGCGGCCGATGGCGTATATGTTATAGCCGGCGTCCGCCATGGATATGGCGAACTGCACTGCCTCTTGAGCGCGGTTTTGCCCAAGAATGCCTTCCAGCGGCTCCAGAGCACGGGTGCTGCTGAATTTGAAATCTTTTGTGAGACAGGGTTTGTAGAGCGATTGGATTGGTAGGGGCTTTTTCTTACTCATAGACTCCGCCCGATGCTAAACCGGGGCGTCAAAATGCGTGTATAGATCGCTGCTCGCCACGCCGGCTCACCTGCGACTTCCCAAAAAAGGGTCAAGTTTAACCAAATCAGCTTTAGCGCAAAACCGCTTTTACACAATTATCCGTCATGCTCCCCGTCACCACGCCCAGCGACACTAGCAGCCAGTAAAAGCACAGCATCTTGAATAGTCGGATTAAAGTTTTTTCTATATCCGCCGTTATAAGTTTAGCGTAACTCCGGTTACGGCGACGCCGACCGAAAACAGGGCCACACGCGACAATTCAAGGCGAGTTAATACAACAATAGGGAATGATTGAAAAAATGAAAGACAACCTGTTAGAGGAAATCCAACCATGTACATTAATGACGCCAGAAACAGGCCTTCCCCCCCTAGCGCAGCTTCCTTGAAGCAGTCCGCACAGGTCGAGTCAACGCCGGCGCAGGCTCCCCTGACAGAGGGCGAGTTGCATGACCGTCGCATGCGTCCGGATCGCCGGCGCAGTGAGGGAAACGACTACGAGGGCCAGGAGCGCCGCAAAAGAAGGGACCGGCGCACCCCAAAACTGCTCGGAGCGCGAGACGGGCAGCCGGAAGAGCTGGAGAGTAGAACAGGAAGGCTGGTGAATACGGCTGTTTGACCTGTCGCCCCCCCCCCCAGGTTGCGCCAGCTCACAAAACGCAAATCTGAGCATTTATTATCCAAATCCAACTAATAAAATAAGAAGCCCGGTAAAGGGAATCCATCGGGCCTAACGCTATTACCAAAAAGATATAGACTCAGCACAAGATCATGCAGGAAGTGACTTTTCCCACCCAATCAGAACGTCGCATCAAAATACGGCATACCACGTCAGCCCTGACAGCAGTGGTTTGTTTGTCAGGCCTGTTCAGCCGCTCCAAGACTCGCATCGTTGTTAACTGCATAGACTTTAATCGCTATGGCATGGCGTTTCATAGCAGTCAGAAATTTCGTCTCGGCGAGAAGATTGAACTTTGTTTCCGTGGCCGCTACATTGCTGAAAACGGCATTCAGGCGCAAATACTTAACTGCAGCGAACATGAGTATGGCTTCAGATACGGCATCCAATTCGCCTATTGCGCTTCCAGCAGAGATTACTCCAGAGAAGTTGATAATGCTTTGTCCCGTATTGAAGGTTTATTCAGCAAAACGCAGGAAACCTGTCGCTCAAGAGCCTCATGACTAGACCATCGACCCTGTTGGATTGCGACGGGCTGATACTCGCGGGCGGCAAAGGTCAGCGTGCGGGCGGCAATGACAAAGGACTCCTTTCCTGGCGCGGTCAGCCTCTCGCCCAACATATCCAATCCACATTCGCCAAAACCTGCGAACGGGTATTAATCAGCTGTAACCGCAATGCAGCCCAATATCAACGCATGACGCCTTTTGTCTTTCCAGATGCCTGGGGAGAATTTGCCGGCCCTCTGGCGGGAATCTACTCCGCACAGCCGCATATGAGTAAAGAGTGGCTGTTGATCAGCCCCTGCGATACGCCCCTTCTAACACCTGAATACGCGCTTCGAATGTTTGCCGGCAGGCGGGATAATCTGATAAGCATCGCCTGGGATGGAGAGCGGCTGCAATATCTGCACTGCCTGCTTCCCGCCAGCAGTTTTGAAGATATTCTTCGCTATCTGCAAAGCGATGGACGCAGCGTCAAACGCTGGCTTGACTCACGCCCATTACAAAGAATCGACTTCAGCGATCGTCCAGAAATGTTTTATAACATCAATACGCTGGATGAACTGGCGCATCTGGACAGCTCTCAAGGACAATAACAAAAATACTCGCGCCACTAGGTTCGCGCCAAGTCACTACTGCTACTCCGGTTCGGAACTCCACTCTCCCGCCCTGACCTGATCGCTTTCTTTGGCCTCCACCCAATGCTCCCCTTCCGCCGTCAGTTCTTTCTTCCAGAATGGGGCCTGCACCTTTAAATAATCCATGATGAACTCGCAAGCGGCGAAAGCGTCACCACGGTGGGCGCTTGCGGTCACCACCAGCACAATCTGATCTCCCGCCCAGAGTTCGCCAACACGATGGATGACTCTTACTCCATTCAAATCCCAGCGCTGAAAAGCTTCCTTTGCGATTTTAGTCAGCGATTTTTCTGTCATCGCAGGATAGTGCTCCAGATAAAGCCCCTTTACATCTGGCTTATCACTGAAATCCCGCACCAAACCGACAAAACTGCAAACCGCGCCAACAGCGGTATCGCCATCCGTCAATCGACGCGTTTCCTCTCCGAGATCAAAGTCGTCCGTTGTCACATCGATTCTTATGTTGTCACTCATCGTTCAGAAACCACCTGATAAAGGCTGCGCGCCGCGCGCAATAGATAAAGAAATGCTGACTAACACTTTAAGTTTTTAAGGAAAGAATTTCTAATAGGCGGCCGTCGTTCCAACAAACCTGAACAATAAAGATGCTGTGAAAGGAGCCAATCATGAGCTATATGCTGCTCAAACACATTCATATGACCTGCGTTGCGTTGACCTTCGCGTCCTTTACCTTACGCTTTATATGGATGATTCTGGGGAGTCCACTCTTACAGCACAAATTAAGCAAGGTTCTTCCGCACATTATCGACACATTGCTACTGTTGAGCGCCATAGGACTAGCGCTAAAACTTCAGCAATACCCTTTCCATAACGGATGGCTCACCGCAAAAGTGGTGGGATTAATCATTTACATCGCGTTAGGCGTTTTCGCGCTCAAGAGAGGTAAGACAAAGAGGACTCGCGTCCTGTTTGGACTTGGCGCCTATACAGCGTTCGCCTATATCGTCATGGTCGCCCTGACCAAAAGCAGTTGGCCATTACCGCTTTAAATCTTTCCGCCAAATTAGTATTGCGTGCCGCTTTTATCCTCGGGTTCTAGGTCACCCGGCTTAGGTGGCGTCACGTAATAGCGCTTTTGATCAAGCTCTTTGACTTCAGGATCGCTGACAGGATTTCGTTTCCTACTTCTTACCACCCAAATCACAACCGCAACCACTATAGCTAGCAATACGACCCACTTCATATTCGTTCTCCCTCTCCACAACAGCTCAAGTTACATTTTCGATTCCACAATGGCTGTCGCCAATTACAGACAATCTAACTATTTGAAAATTATAGAGATAATTTCAAACACCGGCGTTCTGGTAAGAAAAAGGCAACCCTTTTCACAATAGTCTAAAAGCAGAAAGAGATAAACAGAAAGCTTAACTCTTTGTTTTTTATAAATATTTCCAACATCCCGACATTATTGGCACGAATCCTGACTAAGAGCGCGGGGCGTTATCTGTTTATAGCGTCAACTTATAACTCTAACTCTACTAATAGGGGAATGATTTGAATCAAGTTAACTTTGAGGTCAAAGCCCTTTCATACTTAAAAAGTATTTTTCACCGCGCCAAATCAAATTCTAGATCCATCACTGCCATTTTGGGCTTCACTCTGGCAAGCGCCCTATTGACTGGGTGTGGCGGTGGAGGAACTGGAGGAGCGTCCTCTGGGATTGATGAGAATACGCCTCAAATCGCCGCTGCGAAGCAATCAACCAATTACGCCCGTAGCGCATTTATCTTTTGGGAGCCTCCATATACTCGGGAAGACGGCAGTGATATCGAGCTATATGAACTGGAAGGCTATCGCGTGTATCACCAACATGAGTCAGACAATGACTGGCAATACACCGAAGTTGGGGATCAGCAGTTTGAGTATGCGTTTTCCAACCTGGAAAAGGGCGTCCACTATTTCGCCGTCACCGTACTGGATATCAATGGAATGGAAAGCGAGCCTTCCAGGATTATGACTAAGAAAATCCTTTAACACGGGTCAACCAGCCATCCGACAAGGACAATACTCGATACGGAAAAGTAGAGAGAAGGAATATGGACAAGGAAACGCAATAAGGGCGGCTCAAGGGCCGCCCTTATTTTTAGTAGAAAGGTAATATATAGAAAAGCCCGGGTTATTCAGCCTCAACAGGAGCAACTGGCGCTTCTTTCTCTTTCACCGGCGTCTTCGGCATCAACTTCTCTCTGATGGCGGTTTCGATTTCTACCGCAATCTCAGGATGCTCTTCCAGATACCGAGAGGAATTGGCTTTACCTTGACCGATCTTGTCGCCTTTGTAGCTATACCAGGCGCCAGACTTATCAACAAAGCCTTCCTTCACGCCCAGATCGATAATCTCTCCGGTGCGGTAGATGCCACGACCATACATGATCTGGAAATCCGCTTGCTTAAAAGGCGGAGACACTTTGTTCTTCACCACTTTCACGCGAGTCTCGTTACCAACGACCTCCTCTCCTTCCTTCACAGAGCCGACGCGGCGAATATCAAGACGGACGGAAGCGTAGAACTTGAGTGCGTTACCACCAGTAGTGGTCTCTGGCGACCCGAACATTACACCGATTTTCATACGAATCTGGTTAATGAATATCATCAAACAATTCGCTTGTTTGACGCTACCAGTCAACTTTCTCAGCGCTTGCGACATCAAGCGAGCCTGCAGACCCACATGGGAGTCTCCCATTTCGCCCTCAATTTCCGCCTTGGGCGTCAACGCAGCGACGGAGTCGATAATGATGACGTCGACGGCGCCGGAGCGAACCAGCATATCGGCGATTTCCAGAGCCTGCTCGCCCGTGTCGGGCTGGGAAACCAGCAGTTGATCGATATTAACGCCAAGCTTCTCTGCGTAAATAGGGTCCAGCGCGTGCTCCGCATCAACGAAAGCGCATGTCTTACCCTGACGCTGCGCTTCCGCGATCACTTGCAGAGTCAAAGTGGTTTTACCGGAACTCTCCGGTCCATAGATCTCGACAATACGTCCGTATGGCAAGCCGCCGATGCCAAGAGCGATATCCAGTCCAAGCGAGCCAGTAGAAACGGAAGGAATAATTTCTCTGGGCTGCTCTCCCATCCGCATAACCGCGCCTTTACCGAACTGACGCTCAATTTGTGATAAAGCGGCCGTCAACGCCTTCTTACGATTGTCATCCATTCTTAAACACCCTTTATTTCATTTAACCGGTACGAGTTGTTATTCCAACCCAGAATTACTGTATAAATTGACAGCATTATTCCACAACCCAGCGGCCAAAGTCACGCTTAAATTTTCTACAAATTGCTTTCCATCATCTCTATCGCTCCCCGCAGCCCCTCCGCTATGGACTGCAGGCGCACTTGCTCCCTATCCCCGGAAAAATGAAAGCTTCGCGCTACGACTACCTCCCGAAACCTCCACGCGACCCAGACCAATCCTACTGGTTTTTCTGCGGTTCCGCCGCCAGGGCCCGCTATGCCACTCACGGCGATAGCAAGCTGCGCTTGCCCACATTGCAAAGCTCCCAGCGTCATCTCTTTTACAACTTCTTCGCTGACTGCGCCATGCTGCATCAGGGTCGTCGACGCCACTTGTAAGCGCGACTGCTTGGCTTCATTAGAATATGTGATCACTCCTTCTTCAAACCAGTTAGAGCTACCCGCAACAGAGGTAATCGCATAGGCGACTCCGCCGCCAGTGCATGACTCCGCTGTCGTCACTTTAAGGCCCCGCTTGTTCAGGACCGCCCCCAAGCGCGCCGCCAGGCTCTTGATCTCATCGTTCATTCCGTCACCATCAACCCCGATTCAGATACAGGAAGGCCGCGTAATAGGCGCCAGGACATGGCCAGCCTTCTTTATTATGGCTATGGCTTTCCCTTACAATCCCGCCTTCATTCATAAAATTACACAATCCTTTTGTTCTGTCATGTCCGCTATTGAATCCGCAATCAAACCCCAACACACGCCAATGATGCAACAGTATCTTGGCATAAAGGCGAAACATCCTCATCAGCTCGTATTTTATAGAATGGGCGACTTCTATGAGTTGTTTTACGAAGACGCCCGCCGCGCCGCTGAGCTGCTGGATATCACCCTGACCCAACGTGGCCAGTCAGGCGGACAGCCTATTCCCATGGCGGGCGTTCCCTTCCATGCAGCGGAAGGCTACATCGGGCGTTTGGTTCGCCTCGGCGAATCCGTCGTAATCTGCGAACAGGTTGGCGACCCCGCCGCCAGCAAAGGGCCGGTAGAGCGAAAAGTCGTCAGGGTGGTCACGCCGGGCACGCTCAGCGATGAGGCCTTTCTGGAAGAGAAGTCGGACAACTTACTTTTAGCGATAAGCGCCTATAAAGACCTATTTGGTCTGGCGACGCTGGATATCGCCGGCGGGCGCTTTCTGATCCAGGAAGTGCGCGGAGTCGAAGCGTTAGCCAGTGAACTGCAACGCCTGCGACCTGCCGAGATTCTAGTCAGCGAGCAGTTCCCTTTTCTGACGCTATTGGAAAATTACACCGGCGTTCAAAAACAGCCACCCTGGTATTTTGAGCAGGAAACGGCCCAGCGCCTGTTATGCCAGCAGTTTCGCACCAAAGACCTGGCTGGATTCGACTGTGAAGGTATGAGCGCCGCCATTGAAGCCGCCGGCTGCCTGTTTCAGTATGCCCAGGAGACGCAGCGCTCCCAGCTGCCCCATATCCGCACCATGATCCGCGAACGTCGAGAAGACTCCATCATTCTTGACGCGGCCAGTCGCAGAAATCTTGAAATTGACGTCAACTTAGCGGGAGATTATAGACACACACTGGCCTGGGTCATGGACAAGTCAGCCACCGCTATGGGCAGCCGTATGCTGCGCCGCTGGCTGAACCGTCCATTGCGCAGTCAGGAGGAGGTGCGCCAGCGTCAAAACGCAATCAAAGAGCTGCTGGAAGACTATCAGTTCGAAGCATTGCATGAGACGCTCAAACAGATTGGCGATAGCGAACGCATCCTGTCTCGGGTCGCGTTACGTTCCGCACGCCCTCGCGACTTGGCGCGCTTGCGGGATACGCTGACGCTCCTGCCCGATTTGCAAAAGCAGATGGAGGAACTGAACGATACTCACTTGCGCCGTCTGGCCAAGCAAGTCAGTGAATTTCCAGACATCGCAGACCTTCTCTCCCGCGCCATAGAAGAAAATCCTCCTGTCGTCATTCGCGATGGCGGCGTGCTTCGTCAGGGCTTCGATGAGGAGTTGGACGAATTGCGCAGCATCAGCGAGAACGCAGGCGACTATCTGCTGGAAATTGAGAAACGTGAGAAAGAGCGCACGCAGCTATCCTCACTAAAAGTAGGCTATAACCGCGTTCACGGCTATTTCATCGAGCTGAGCCGCACACAGTCAGACCAGGCGCCCGCAGATTACATTCGACGCCAGACACTAAAGAACGCCGAACGTTTTATCACACCCGAGTTAAAAACTTTTGAAGACAAAGCCCTGAGCGCCAAGAGCCGCGCATTGAGCCGGGAAAAGATGCTCTACGACCAGATTCTGGAAACCATCGTTGAACAGCTTGCCCCTCTTCAAGACAGCGCTCGCGCACTATCAGAGTTGGATGTGTTGTCCAACTTTGCTGAAAGAGCGCTGACCTTGAATCTGGTCTGTCCCGACCTCACTGATGAACACATGCTGCATATTGAAGGCGGTCGTCATCCAGTCGTTGAACAAGTCAGCCAGGACCCGTTTGTTCCCAATGACCTGAATCTGCAGGACAAGCATCGCATGCTTATCATTACCGGTCCGAACATGGGCGGTAAGTCCACCTACATGCGTCAGACCGCCTGTATTGTCATCCTGGCTTATTGCGGTAGCTTTGTGCCTGCGGCTAAAGTCGTTATCGGGCCTATAGACCGGGTATTTACCCGCATGGGCTCCTCGGACGATATTGCCGGCGGACGCTCCACGTTCATGGTGGAGATGACTGAAACCGCCAACATCCTGCATTACGCGACCCGTCAGAGCCTGGTGTTAATGGATGAAGTCGGTCGCGGCACCAGCACTTTTGACGGACTATCACTGGCCTGGGCCTGTGCGGAGCATTTAGCGCGGGAAATTCAGGCCTTTACCTTGTTCGCCACTCACTACTTCGAACTCACTGCGCTACCCAAGACGCACGCAAATGTCGCCAATGTGCACCTGACCGCCACCGAGCACAATGACAGCATTGTCTTCCTTCATACCGTGCATGAAGGTCCTGCGAGCAAGAGCTACGGTATACAGGTGGCGCAGCTGGCGGGCGTCCCCCCTCAGGTTATCAATCAAGCGCAAAAGCAATTGAAACAGTTGGAAAGCGGCGCTTCCAAGCCCGCTCTGACGGCGCCTGCGCCATCACTTCAGGACGATTTGTTCGCCCGAGTCGAGCCTAGCGAGGTGGAAACCCGCCTGCAAAAGCTTGATGTGGATTCGCTTTCTCCGCGAGAAGCGTTAAATATGCTGTATGAGCTGAAAACGATGAGTGAGAACAGCTGACAACGCAGATATCCCGGGCGTTGCAAGGGCGCCCCGGGTTGCTTGCGCCGAAAGGGTTTTCTACAATACTAAATCGCGCGGCCCAACGGTCACTGAGCAATCGCGCAGAGTTTCATAATAAGGGATCAGACCATGACTTTTGTTGTTACCGAAAATTGCATCAAGTGCAAATACACCGATTGCGTCGAAGTGTGCCCGGTGGACTGCTTTTACGAGGGTCCTAATTTCCTCGTCATCGATCCGGACGAATGCATCGACTGTGCTTTATGTGAGCCAGAGTGCCCTGCCGAAGCTATTTTTTCCGAGGATGAATTGCCGGAAGATCAAAAGGAATTTATCGCGCTTAATGAAGAGCTGTGCCGCGTCTGGCCGAACATCACGGAGAAGAAAGACGCTCCTGCTGATGCGGATGACTGGAAAGGCGTAAAAGGCAAACTTAAAGATCTGGCGCGCTGATTTGAATTAGCGCCAGGCTTCAGACATAAAAAAAGAGGGCTTCAAGTCCTCTTTTTCTTTACGACGAATGTTATGGAGCGCACTTTTCTTGATACAACGCCTGCAGCTTACTGCGCCGCTGGGCGATTTCTTCGTCAGAAACATACTCAGGCGTACCGTCATCTTGAATGCGGGCGAAGGCGTATCCCTGATCAATCTGATTAATATCCTTTCTAAGCTCCGCACAGTAATTATCTAACTTGGCTTTTTGAGCCGCGCGTTCTTTTTCATGAGCGACTCGCGCTGCTTCTTCAACTTTATACTGTTCATAGATCCGCTGATAACGCTGACCGACCTGCTCCGCATCCCGCTTTTGCGCATCAGTGACATTAGGCTGCACTTTAATGACTTTGGCGTCCTTATGCTGGCGCGTATCACTGAAATGAACCTCTCCGTGCTCGTCCACCCACTTATAGATTTCCGCATGCGCAGACGCGCCAACGCAGAATAGCAGCGCGGCGACCATGGCGCTGATGGGATGATTACTAACGATATGCTTAACCACTTTAATCACCTTGCAACAACTGCTGCACCGGCTTATAACTGCGCCGGTGAATATCCGTCACCCCCAGCTCCCTCAAAGCGGATAAGTGCTGAGCCGTCGGGTACCCTTTATGACCCGCCAACCCGTACCCGGGGAATATTACGTCCAATCTATCCAGTTCTTCGTCACGCTCTACTTTAGCTAGTATAGAAGCCGCCGCAATGGCCGCCACTTTGCTATCGCCTTTAACAATCGCTTCAGCGGGCATATCCAATTTGGGGATTTTATTACCGTCTATCAGCGCCAGATCTGGTGCAACCTGTAAGCCCGCAACTGCGCGCTGCATCGCCAGCAATGAGGCCTGCAGGATATTAATTTGATCAATTTCTTCGACAGTCGCCCACCCCGTCGCCCACGCCAACGCCTTTTCTCTGATTTCCTGCGAAAGCGCAACCCGCTGGCGATGACTTAGTTTCTTAGAGTCATTCAGCCCCTCGATAGGCTTCTCAGGATTGAGTATGACCGCCGCCGCCACGACAGGACCAGCCAGTGGCCCTCTGCCAACCTCATCAACACCTGCAACAAGCTGACCGGTCTCATGATCAAACAGGCTGATCTGAGAGGTTAATTTCTTCATGTTAATGCCCTTCTCTGGCGTCGTGAGTCGCGACACGCCCTTTCTCAATTAACTCAGCTACAGCCTGCGCCGCCGCCACACTGGCGTTTTGCCGTATGAGCTTATGCAGTCCTTCAAACTCGTCTTCAAGACTCCGCCGCCGCTCCACATTTAACTCCTTAAGTAAAGCCTCTCCCAACTTGGCTGGCGTGGCGTCATTCTGAATCAGTTCAGGAACAAGCGCTTTATCAGCCAGCAAATTTGGTAAAGAGATATACTTTGCTTTCAATAACCGTCGCATAATCCAATAACTAAGCGTCGCAAGTTTATAAGCAACGACCATGGGACGCTTCACCAACATAGCTTCAAGCGTCGCTGTGCCAGAAGCCAGCAATATAGCGTCCGCAGCCATCATACATTCACGTGAGTGCTGATCGATCAGAGTAACAGGTAATCGGCCGCCATGAGATTGCAGCTGCTGTTCTATCTGCGTTTTTCGCGCTTGGTTAGCGGCGGGAATCACAAACCGGACATCGGGTCGTCGCTGATGCAACCAAGCAATGGTTTCAATGAAAGTTGGCCCCAGGCGAGAAACTTCACCGCCTCTGGAACCTGGCAACACGGCGATAACTTCACCCGATGCATCAATACCGAGTTCATGACGCATTGCAACTTTATCAGGGTGAAGCGGAATAATTTCCGCCAAAGGATGACCAACAAATTTTACCGGCACATTATGTTCACGGTAAAAGCGGGCCTCGAAAGGCAGCAACGTCAGCATGAGGTCAACCGCCTTGGCGATCTTAAACACCCGATTCTGTCGCCAGGCCCACACAGACGGACTAACATAGTGAGCGGTTTTAATTCCCGCCTGACGCAACTTCAACTCGATGCCAATAGTAAAATCTGGAGAGTCGATACCAAGAAAAAGATCAGGAGGGGTCGCTGTGAAGTGATCAACTATGCGGCGGCGCATAGCCAATAATTCCGGCAGTCTGCCAAGCACCTCAACCAGCCCCATGATTGAAAGGCGCTCCATTTGAAAGAAGGTGTTAAACCCTTCTTTCAGCATCCGTTCACCGCCAATGCCCTCAAAAGTCGCCTGAGGATATAGCGCCTTTATCTCTTGCATCAGCCCCGCCCCTAACAAGTCGCCGGAAGCCTCTCCGGCGACAATGCCGATGCGAATCGGTCGTTCAGATATGGGCGTCATCTTAGGGGATTATCTAACGATGCCTCTGGCCGAGGACTGTACACTGCATAGAAAGGTATCCACTTCCGCAAATTCAGCAGCCGGAGCCTTAAGCTTCTCTATAGCCTGCTCAAGCGTGAGACCTTGCCGGTACAGAGTCTTATAAGCGCGACGCAGCTCCAATATTATCTCACTGGAAAATCCGCGGCGCTTCAGCCCCTCGACATTCAGACCATGAGCCTTAGCGGATTGTCCTCCGGCCATAATATAAGCGGGGATATCCTTCAACACGATACTGCCGCCAGCGCACATGCTGTGCTCACCAATCTTGCAAAATTGGTGCACCATGGTGCCGCCGCCAAGAATCGCCCAGTCGCCAATATGCACATGTCCCGCAAGGGTAGTCATATTGGCCAGAATACAATTATTCCCAACCACACAGTCATGAGCGACATGAACGTACGCCATAAACAGATTATTACTACCAATTCTGGTAGCGCCGAGGTCTTGAACCGTCCCTCGATGAATCGTGCAACTCTCGCGGATAACGTTATTGTCGCCGATCTCTAGAACGGTAGGTTCGCCATTGTATTTTTTGTCCTGGCATTCCTCTCCCACGCTGGCGAACTGGAAGATACGATTATTCTTTCCTATCTTTGTGGGGCCTTTGATCACTACGTGAGAATTAACCACTGTCCCAGAACCGATTTCGACATCGGCGCCGATATAACTCCATGGCCCAATCTCCGCATCTGCGGCTATTTTGGCTCCCTGTTCAACAATCGCCTGAGGGTGAATGGACATTAAAGCCTTCTCTCAGCAGTTAAAATTTCCGCGCTGCAAACGACATTTCCGTCGACCAAAGCTCGGCAGGCGAATTTCCATATGCCGCGCTTGTCAGTCACAATTTCCGCTTCCAGACGCAACTGATCTCCCGGTACGACTGGCTTTTTGAAGCGCACTTTATCCGTCCCGGCCAAATAGTAGGTATAACCGTCCGCAGGCTTCTTGCCAGTCGTGACAAACCCAAGAATTCCAGCCACTTGGGCCATTGCCTCAATAATCAGCACGCCCGGCATAATAGGATGATCAGGGAAGTGCCCCGTAAATTGCGGTTCGTTGTAGGTAATGTTCTTCACACCAGCAATAAACTCGCCCGGCTTAATCTCCAGCACCCGGTCCACTAACAGGAACGGGTATCTGTGAGGTAAGTATTCTTTAATTTCATTAATTTCCATATTTGGAAAGCCTCAACAACATGATTGCACAATGCCGGATAAGTTTATAAATATCGATTATACAAAGCCGTTGGCCCTGTCTCTCAATTCTTTACAGTTCGCTTTCAATCCGCATCGGACTTTCGGCGGCCGCCCTGCTCCAGCACCCTGACCCTACGCGCCAACTGATCCAACTGTCGGAAACGGGCCACATTTTTTCGCCACGAAGCATTGGGCTCCACCGCAGTGCCGGAGGAATAAACTCCTGGCTCCTTGATATTATGAGTCACCAATGTCATTCCCGTAATTTGCACTTGATCCGTTATTTCCAAGTGGCCGGCAATGCCTACCCCGCCACCGATCATGCAATGCTTGCCTATCGACGAGCTTCCCGATACGCCTACACAGGCGGCAATAACAGTATATGCGCCAACTTTGACGTTATGGGCGATTTGTATCTGGTTGTCCAACTTCGCGCCAGTTTCAATGACAGTGTCATCCAAAGCACCGCGATCAATGGTTGTATTGGCGCCTATTTCAACATCATCGCCAATAACTACACCACCAAGCTGAGCGATCTTGGCCCAATCCCCCTTGTTGGGAGCAAAACCAAAACCATCGGAGCCAATAACAGCGCCACTATGGATAAGTGCTCTCGCGCCGATGTTCACGCCATGATAAACAGTAACATTCGGACGCAACTGAGTTTTCGCTCCTATTATAGAGCCCGCGCCAATATAACAGCCGGGACCAATAACAGCTCCTTCGCCAATCTCAGCATCTTCTTCGATAACTACGTTAGCCCCAATGGTTACGCCAGCACCCAGCTTGGCGCTTTCTGAAATGGCGGCTGAGGGCGATATTCCACTCATACTCCACCACTGGGGGGAAAACAACTGACTGCAGAGAGCATATCCGAAGTAAGAGTTTTCCATCACCAGTACATTGGTCGAACACTGATCAGCGAAACTGGATGGAATTATGACAGCGGACGCGCAGGTATCTTTCAAGTGTTTCAGATAGTTCTTGTTGGCCAAAAAACTGATCTGCCCGGCCTGAGCCTTTTGCAACGTCGCCAAACCTTTCACCTCTACAGAGCCATCGCCCCGCAGCTCAGCGCCAATCCGAAAAGCAATATCCGCCAGTGTATATGAAAGGTCTGTCTTGCCCATGAATCCAGCCTCAGAAACTTATTTGGCGCTATTAAGCGCTTCGATCAACTTCGCAGTCAGATCCAGTGAGGGATTAGCATACACGGCCAACTTGCTGGGCAAGATGACATCCACTTTCTCTTTTTCCGCTATTTTCTTCAGCGCTTCGTCAACCTTAGGTTTGGACTCCTGCAAAAACAGCTCTTCCCGTTTGGAGATGGCAGACTGATATTTGTTTTTCAAAAAGTTAAATTCTTGCGCTTTTTCTTCCAACTCTGCATTAAGCTTAGTGCGCTCTGTTTCACTCATGATAGCGGAGTCTTTTTTCAAGCGCTCTTGCATCTTTTGGGCCTGCTCGCCAACTTCTCTTAATCTGGCCTCTTCATCGGCAAAATCTTTCTTAAGATTCTCGCCAAACTTCTTGGCTGCTTGAGAAGAAAGCAGCGCCGTACGTAAATCTACCACCGCCACTTTCTGAGCCGCACTCACCATTCCAGCGTATCCCGTGCTTACTAACGCCAGCGCCAAAGCGGCAATTCGAATCAATTTCATGTTGGGCTCCTTACACTTAAACATTTATCTCTATCGGCTGACTGGAAGCCGCCAGCAAGGACGCAGAGTTTATCGGGTTCTACATAACTTGGCTAACACCAAGCCCCTGCTTTGGCTATATGCCGCGAAGACAGTGTGAACACCTAAACGCGCCTTAGATGGCGCGCCAGGATATGTCATCTCATTCTTTAGAACGTCTGCCCCAGCAAGAACTGGAAGAACTGAGTCTTATCACCTTCTTTGTCATTCAGCGCTTTACCAAGGCTGAAAGATAAAGGACCAATCGGCGTCACCCATGTCATCGCAACGCCAGCAGAAAAACGAAGCTCGTCGACCGAAGGGTCATATCCCCTTGCCGTATCGAATACATTCCCCCCATCCAAGAACACCACACTACGAATCTGTGAACGGTCTTTCACAAAAATGAAAGGCACAATCAACTCCAGACTGGATTCAATTTGCACATTACCGCCAAATGGGTCCTTATCATCGTCTGGATTATCAGGGTGCGGCGTACTCCTCGGTCCCAGCGTATTCGCTTTAAATCCTCGAATTGAGCCAAAGCCGCCAGCATAATAATGCTCAAAGAACGGCAAGCGGTCGTTATCGCCGTATCCGTCCCCATAAGCCAAATCAGCCCTTAGCTTCAGCGCCCATTCCTGATTTTCGGACAAAGGATAATACTGAGTATTGTTGTAGTTAAGCTTATAAAAGTTGTAATCGCTCAACTCAGGAAGCGTCACCTTCATAGAGAGAGACTGCGAGTTGCCTGAAGTCGGGAATAACCCTTTGTTTAGAGTGGAACGGCTCCACCCCGCGGACAGATCAAAGAAATTGTAGTTTGAGCCAAACTCATTAGTGAAGTCAGTGATTTCCTGAACAGGATATTTGGGCAGCTTGATGCGTGTATGAGTATAGCCTGTGCTGAAGGTCAGCCTTGAGAATCTGTCTATTGGGTAACCAAAGTTAACTGAGCCCCCCATACTGTCTTTCAGATATGCAGCGACATCGTTGTCATCATCATCATAGTCTGTTTCCTTGTAAAACAGACTAAAGCCTCGGCTAACCCCATCAACGGTATAGTATGGGTTGGTGTAGGAGAAGTTTGCGCTCTGGACGCTTTTACTTTTGTTAACGCCAAATGACACTCGACGGCCCGTTCCCAGAAAGTTTTTCTCCGCCACACTCGCGCCAACGGTAGCGCCGCCATCCTGTGAATAGCCCAAACTTGCGGAAAGACTGCCAGTAGGCTGCTCTTCAACAGAGTAATTCACGTCTATCTGATCGTTGGTTCCAGGAACCAGCGGCGTCTCTACGGTAACGGTCTTGAAAAACCCTAAACGCTCCAGTCTTGACTTGGATGCTTCAATTAAATCTGTTGAAGCTGCCGCAGATTCCATTTGCACCATTTCCTGACGCAGCACTTCATCGCTGGTTGATGTGTTGCCGCTAAAGTTGACGCGGCGCACATATGTCCGGCGACCAGGCTCAACGTAGAAAGTGACTGAAGCGGTATTATCGTCATGAGGCTCAGGAATCGCATTCACACTGGCGAAAGTATAACCATCGTTACCCAGGCGCTTGGAGATAATGTCCGACGTTACTGTAAGAAGCTGACGGGAGAATGTATCGCCCGGCTTCACTACAATCAGTTTGCGTAGCTCTTCTTCTTCGACTTTTAAGTCGCCCTTTAAAGCGATGTCGCGAATTTTATACTGAGGCCCTTCATTCACGTTAACCGTGATGAACACCTGTTCTTTATCAGGAGAAACAGAAACCTGCGTGGATTCGATACTGGACTTGATATACCCATTATCCAGATAGTGGGAGCGAATACGCTCCAAGTCGCCGTTCAACTTCTGCTTGGAGTATTTATCGCTACTAAATATAGAAGCCCAAAATCCGGTCAGCTTAAGCTGCATGAGATCGCGCAAGTCGTCATCTGAAAAGGCGTTATTGCCAACAAAATTAATATGCTGGATAGCTGAAACAGGGCCTTCCTTGATTTTGATATTCAACTGCACCCGATTACGCGGCAGCTCCTCCACTTCCGCTTTCACAGAAGCATTGTAACGCCCCTGCGCGACATAGCTACGCAGGATCTCCAGCTCTATACGCTCCAAAGTCGAGCGCTGGAACACTTCCCCTTCTGAGAGCTTGGCTGATTTGAGGCCTTCCATTAAATCTTCAGTGGGAAGATTTTTATTTCCTTCTACTTCAATTTTGCTGATCGATGGACGCTCAGTCACGCTGATGATCAACACCTCGCCTTCCCGACTCAGCTTGATGTCAGTGAACAGCCCCGTCTTAAAGAGCGAGCGAGTGGCGTCCGCGAGCTTCTTTGAGTCGACGCTCTCTCCCACATTGACAGGGAACGCGGTAAAAACGCTTCCTGCGGACACCCTTTGCAAACCATCCACTCGAATATCGGATACGTCGAATTGATAATCTGTAGCGTAAGAAAAAGAGGCCGTCAGCCAAACAAAGATAAAAAGCAATACTCTCATGTAATCAACACACGTGATGGGAGCCGAAGGTTCAGCATTATTTACTACAATTTGGAGAGGTCGTTATAGAACGCTAACAACATTACGAAAGCAATGAGGGCCATCCCGACTTTTATCCCAAGCTGTTGTTTTTCTTCAGATAAGGGTTTGCCCCGAATAAGTTCGACAAAATAATACAATAAATGTCCGCCATCCAATACCGGAATTGGCAACAAATTCAGGATACCCAGACTAATACTTAAATAAGCAAGAAAACCAAGAAAAGCCTCCAATCCGGATTTAGCAGAAATTCCGGCGGCCGAGGCAATAGTGATAGGCCCCCCAAGGTTTTCGACCGAAATTCGTCCGGTAACGATTTTTTTCAGCGCAGTCAGCGTCAGCAGAGTCATATCCCAAGTCTCTTCCAGCGCCTTACCAACAGCGACCAATGGTGAATACTGTACGTCACGCAACATGCCAGGCGGCCATTCCGTTGCTTTCGCTTCCGCGCCGATCACGCCGTAGGTTTCACCATTTCGCTCCCTAGCCTCGGGACGAATGCTGACATCCAATGACCGTCCAGCTCTTTCCAGCGACAACGTTATTTGCTTTTCAGGGGAGGCTTTTATTTCACGAACAAAGTCAGACCAGTTAGTGACGGGGCGTCCTTCAACCGCCACAACTCTATCGCCAGGCTCAACCCCTCCTTGTTGAGCGCGCCCCCCCGGAGTCACTCCATGAACCACCGCAGGCGCGTCAGGAATCAAGCTTCTCATCCCCAGTTCCAAAACCGGGTTAGGCTCCACTTTTCCTATGAGCCAATCATTAATCGGCACCGATGCTTCATGAGGGAGACTTTCGTCAGGCAGTTTATATCCAAATTCGATAACGCCGGAGTCGCCAAGACGTCCAACGAGCTGCATGTTAACGTCGCCCCAGCTGTATACCGGAGAGCCGTCGACGCTGGTCAGTTCTGCGCCCACTACAATCCCTGCTTGCTGCGCAGGTGAATTGTCGGAGATACTTCCTACAACCGGCGCTAGCGCCTGTATGCCCAGCACAAACATACACCAGTATGCGAAAACAGCGAAAATAAAGTTCGCAATGGGCCCCGCCGCTGCAATAGCGATACGCTTGCCCACTGTCTGCTGATTGAAAGTCAGATGCCTTTCTTCAACAGGGACATCGCCTTCTCTCTCATCCAGCATTTTTACGTAGCCGCCCAAAGGCAAGGCTGCGATCACAAACTCAGTGCCTTGCTTATCCTTCCATGACAGCAAAGCAGATCCAAATCCAACGGAAAATCGTAAAATTTTGACGCCACAACGCCGCGCCACCCAAAAGTGACCGAATTCATGGATGGTGACCAGCACCCCCAAGGTAACTATAAACGCCAGGGCTTTTTGAAAAAATTCCATGCTCTCTATTGCAAATATATCTGAGCGACCTTCTAGTAAGGCTTACGGAACAACAACTCCGCCAGCCAACTCATTAATGGCTTCCGAGGCATATTGACGGGCTACTCTGTCAGCTTCAATTACAGTTTCGACAGAATCAGCATCCACAATAGAACCTTTCAGCAAACTCTTTTCAATAACTACGGGAATATCGACAAAACGAATATCGCCCTGGAGAAACGCTTCTACCGCCACCTCATTAGCAGCGTTAACCACTGCTGGCGCAGTCCCACCAAGCGAAAAAGCTTCCTCAGCCAGCCTAAGACAGGGAAAGCGTTCTTTATCAGGCATTTCGAAATGCAGCTTACCAATAGAAAACAGATCTAGCGGCTGAACGCCTGCATCTATTCTTTCCGGCCAAGCCAACCCATAAGCGATAGGCGTACGCATGTCAGGATTGCCCATCTGCGCCAGAATAGAGCCATCCACATACTCAACCATGGAGTGAATAATCGACTCAGGATGTAAGTGAACCTGAACTGAGCCTGGAGTCAAATCGAATAACCAACATGCTTCGATTAACTCCAGCCCCTTATTCATCAAGCTCGCGGAATCAACAGAGATTTTACGCCCCATCGACCAATTCGGGTGCCTACATGCCTGCTCTGGCGTTACTTGTTGTAATTGCTGCTGCGAAAAATGCCGAAATGGCCCACCAGACGCCGTCAAGAGGACGCGAGTAACGCCATATGCGGCAAGCGATGTCATGTCACTTAAATGTTGTCCAGCCTCCGGCAAACACTGATAAATCGCATTATGCTCACTATCAATGGGAAGGAGTTCAGCGCCATGTCGTCGCACCGCATCCATGAACAGCCTGCCAGTCATGACTAATGCTTCTTTGTTGGCGAGCAGTATACGCTTCCCCGAGTTCACCGCAGCCAGTGTGGGGACCAATCCAGCCGCCCCGACTATAGCAGCGACGACAACATCAACATCGCTGGCGGAAGACGCCTCGCACATGGCTTCAACGCCCACTCTAACTTCAGTGGACACACCAGCGTCCCGCAAGCGCTTTTTAAAGCCCGCTAAACCAGCATCAGTCGCCAATATGGCGTACCGTGGGCGGTGCTTAATGCAGATAGAGAAAAGCTCATTCAAGTTACTATGGGCTGTCGCAGCATAAAGCTCATATCGATCCGGGTGACGGGCCATAACATCCAGGGTGCTGCGCCCTATAGAGCCTGTCGCCCCTAATACCGTAACTCGCCTCATGCTTTTACCCCTGCACCCAACCTGAAAATATCGCTAATGCCAAAAACACAGGAGCGGCTGCTGTAACGCTGTCAATGCGATCAAAGATACCGCCATGTCCAGGAAGAATCTGACTGCTGTCTTTCAAGCCGACGAAGCGCTTGCCCAAACTTTCTATCAAGTCTCCCACGACGGAAAAAACTGCAGCTGATAAAGTCATCATCCACAGCACAACAAGCTGAGGCAGGGTAAGAGCCAAAAACGAATTCATGGCAAAGGGCAAAATCGATACCGCCAGCATCCCGCCCACGGCGCCTTCCCAAGACTTTCCAGGGCTGACATGCGGGGCAAGCTTATTCTTACCGAAAGTCTTGCCTGCAAAATAAGCGCCAATATCAGCAAACCATACGATAAGAAATATGTAGAGGATAACCCATTTGGTATCGAAACCCGGCTCAAGCACAAACACTCCGCCGCGGATCGCCACCAGCGCCTTCCAGGCCGGGACCAGGATCAACAACCCAGCGACAACCCTGGTCATGGGCGGCGTCCAAAAGGCTTGAGACGCAGGATAAGTCAACACTATCACCAGCGCGCCTATCCACCAAATCAATGCAATGGAAAGAACTAGAATGGCGGGCAAGTGAGAACAGGCGAGCAATACCACAGCAGCCATGGCGGCGTAACTTGCTCGAGACGCCTGGGAGGTTAAGCCGCATATTTGCGCCCACTCCCATGCAGCCAAAGTGACTATCGCCCCAATAAAAAGAGAAAAACCGAACACATCGGTCAGCGCCACTCCCGCCAGAAATAAAGGCAGGAGAATTAATGCAGTGATTATTCTTTGTTTTAGCACAATTAACGCTTTGCAGCTGGGTTAGTGGCGAATTCGAAAGAGGAAGGATGCCCTGCTTGAGTCCCGCCGTCTTCCGCCAGGCGACGATCAACTTGGTCGTCAGTTTGCCCAAACCGTCTTTTGCGGTGGCTATAAGCCGCCAACGCCAATTCCATCTGCTCTGTGCGGAAGTCAGGCCAAAATACCTCCGCGAAATACAGCTCTGTATAGGCAAGCTGCCATAAGAGGAAATTACTGATTCTCTGCTCACCAGCAGTGCGGATACACAGATCGGGAGGAGGTAGATCACCTAACTCAACATATTGCTGGATCAGATGATCGTCAATATCAGCGGCGCGAAGCTCGCCCCGCTCCACTTTTTCGGCGATGTGACGCGCCGCCTGGGTAATATCCCAGTGTCCACCGTAGTTGGCCGCTATTGCTAGCGTCATTCCAGTATTACCAGCGGTTAACCCCTCCGCATCCTGCATATGCTGCTGCAGAGTAGAATTAAACTTAGAACGGTCGCCTATGATTCGCAGCCGGATATTGTTGCGATTAAGTTTACGAACCTCACGTTGCAGCGCGACAAGAAACAGGCGCATCAGAGCACCCACTTCTTCTTCGGGTCGACGCCAGTTTTCGCTACTGAAGGCGAACAGCGTCAGCACTTCCACACCGTGTCGGGCGCAGGTTTCAACGACAGCCCGCACAGAATCAACCCCAGCTTTGTGGCCCGCAACCCCAGGGAGTCGACGCTGCTTCGCCCAACGATTATTACCATCCATGATGATCGCCACATGGCGAGGTTTGCTGGTTCCAACCAAAGGAATATCAGCCGTCGACATTTAACCCTCCAACATCCAGCCGCCCGTCATGACCTATACAGCCATCAGGTCTTTTTCTTTTTCTGCAAGAACGCGATCGACCTCAGCAATATACTTATCGGTCAGCTTCTGGATATCATCCAGTCCACGCTTCTCTTCGTCTTCGGAAATTTCTTTGTCTTTCAGCAGTGTTTTAATGTCTGCGTTCGCATCACGACGCAGATTGCGAATCGCTACTCTGGTGTTTTCCGCCTCGCCACGCGCCGTCTTCACCAGCTCCTTGCGAGTCTCTTCCGTCAATGCGGGCATTGGCACCCGGATAACTGTGCCAGCGGTAGATGGGTTAAGCCCCAAGTCAGACTTCAGGATGGCCTTCTCAATTTGTGGCACCATGTTCTTTTCCCATGGCGTTACGCTCAGAGTTCTCGCGTCTTCTACCACTACATTGGCGATCTGAGTCAACGGCGTGTCAGTACCGTAGTATGAAACCATGACCGATTCAAGAATCGCAGGGTTAGCCCGACCAGTCCGAATCTTAGCGAAGGCATGACCAAGCGCCTCCATGGACTTTTTCATTTTTTGTTCAGATTGTTTCTTAATATCATTAATCACGGCTTTACCCTCGCTCTATCAATGTACCTTCTTCCATACCCACCACAATATTAATCAGTGCGCTGGCCTTATTCATATCAAATACCCGCACAGGCATACCGTGGTCGCGACACAAACAAATCGCAGTTAGATCCATGACTCCAAGCTTACGCTCGAGCACTTCATCATAGGTGAGTCGATCATATTTTACCGCATCCGCTACTTTCATAGGATCATCGGAGTATACGCCATCCACTTTGGTAGCCTTCAACACTACATCTGCGTCAATCTCAATGCCGCGCAGACAAGCAGCGGAATCGGTTGTGAAAAACGGGTTACCGGTACCGGCGCAAAAAATCACCACATCGCCTTCTTTCAGGTCGCGAATCGCACGGCGACGGTCATAATGCTCAACAACGCCGCTCATAGGTATGGCGGACATAACGCGAGTTGCGATATTAGAGCGCTCAAGCGCGTCCCTCATCGCCAGCGCATTCATCACAGTCGCCAGCATCCCCATATGGTCGCCGGTCACTCTGTCCATACCTGCATCCTGCAACGCTTTACCGCGGAAAAGATTTCCTCCTCCGATAACTAGACCAACTTGCACCCCTATACCAATCAACTGACCAATTTCCAACGCCATGCGATTGAGCACTTTCGGGTCTATTCCGAAATTCTCTTCTCCCATGAGCGCCTCACCTGAGAGTTTTAGCAGTACACGCTTATATTTGGGTTGAGTTTGAGCAGACGGGGGCATATGTAGTTTCACCTGTGTTGCACGCTTGCTTGGCAAGTTGAAGAGATGCTGAGAGGCTGTTTGCAACCTCCGGATACTAATGTGGCGAGAGCAGAGTATACCGCTCTCGCCACAAATTCATACAAAAAGAAGTAATTAGCCTTTCAGCTGCGCAGCAACTTCTGCAGCGAAATCCACTTCTTCTTTTTCAATACCTTCACCAACTTCGTAGCGCACCATAGCTACTACTTGAGCGCCCGCTTTCTTCACCAGATCGCCAACTTTAACGTCAGGATCTTTAACGAAAGCCTGCTCCAGCAAGCTGATTTCCGCCAGGAATTTGTTGATGCGACCATCAACCATTTTGTCGACGATCTCTGCAGGCTTACCGCTTTGATCAGCTTGCGCCTTATAAATTTCACGCTCTTTAGCGATCACTTCATCACTAACATCATCGCGAGAAACGAACTGAGGATTAACCGCTGCAATGTGCATTGCGATGTCTTTCGCCAGCTCTGCGTTGCCGCCATTCAAAGCAACCAAAACGGCAATACGATTGTTGCCGTGAACATAAGCGCCAACCACATCGGAAGACAACATAGAAGCACGACGAACATTGATGTTCTCACCAATTTTCTGAACCAGAGCTTGGCGCTTTTCTTCCAGACCAGATTCCATCAGAGCCGCTACGTCAGCGGACTTTTTGTCAAAGGCCGCGCCAACGACGTCGCCAACAAAGCCCAGGAAATTCTCGTCGCGAGCAACGAAATCAGTTTCGCTATTCACTTCAACAACTACTGCGTAGCTGTTGTCATCACTGACTTTAACTGCAACAACGCCATCCGCAGATACGCGACCCGCTTTCTTGGCCGCCTTCATGCCGCTGCTCTTACGAAGATCTTCAATCGCTTTTTCGATATCGCCTTCCGCCTCAACAAGCGCCTTCTTGCACTCCATCATGCCCAGACCGGTGCGCTCGCGCAGTTCTTTTACCATGGATGCTGAAATAGCCGCCATTTTTTAATCCTCACTTGTCAGGTTCAGAAAAATTGAAAAAAAAGGGGAGATCGTCCCCTTTTTGATCATTCTATATGCCTAAGATTACTCTGACTTTTCGGCAGCTTCTTCGGCGGAAGCAGCTGCTTCGTTAACTTCTACAAACTCATCGCCATTACCCGCCGCAGAGGACAGACCGTGCAGGCAAGAGTCGGCGACAGCCTTGGCGTACACTTGGATAGCGCGGATAGCGTCATCATTGCCAGGAATAACATAGTCAACGCCATCTGGATCGCTATTGGTGTCAACCACGCCAATAACAGGAATACCCAGCTTGTTGGCTTCTTTGATAGCGATACGCTCATGATCAACATCAATTACGAACAGCGCGTCAGGCAGACCGCCCATATCTTTGATGCCGCCAATGCTTCTCTCAAGCTTGTCCATCTCACGATTCAGCATCAACACTTCTTTTTTGGTCAGCTTGTCGAAAGTTCCGTCCTGGCTTTGAGTTTCCAGGTCACGGTAGCGACGGATAGATTGACGGATAGTCTTGTAGTTAGTCAGCATACCGCCCAACCAGCGATGGTTGACATATGGCATGTTTGCGCGATCAGCTTCCTCTTTGATGATTTTGCCAGCCGCACGCTTGGTGCCTACGAAAAGAATTTTGTTTTTCTTTTCAGCCAGATTGGAAACAAATCGCAGGGCATCATTCAGAGCAGGTACAGTGTGCTCCAAGTTGATGATATGAATCTTGTTGCGCGCACCGAAGATGTACTTGCGCATTTTGGGGTTCCAGAAACGAGTCTGGTGACCGAAGTGAACGCCTGCCTTCAGCAGGTCTCTCATTGAAACTTCTGACATAACTTATACTCTTTAATGTGTTTGGGTTTAACCTCCATGCATCCCATGCTCCAACCGCATTTGAGCGGCACCCGAAACATGTGTCGACGCATGTGTGTTTTTTATGGTTTCAATGCCCCTGAATTCGGGATGCATTTCAATCCGGCGCGCTTTATACCACAAACACCCATTTTTTTAAAGACCAAAATCACGCTACGCCGCTGCAATATGAAGCGCCAAACGACTCAATTACGCACAAAAGCGATAGCCTAGCAAAGAACTCGGATTTTTAATCACCCCATGAACCAGTTACAATACGGCAGCGTTTACAATCAACAGAATCACACTTTGCCCTTGCAGGCAGCTGGAACCCTCAGAAGCGAGCATGAAAGTTACCATCAAAACCCCTGAAGAAATCGAAAAAATGCGCGTCGCCGGCCGCCTCGCGGCTGAAGTGCTTGAAATGATTGAAGAGCATGTGAAGCCTGGAGTCACTACTGGCGAGCTGGATGAAATTTGTCATAAATACATTACCGAAGTTCAACAGGCCATACCTGCTCCACTGAACTACAAGGGGTTTCCCAAATCCATCTGCACCTCAGTCAATCATGTTATTTGCCACGGAATCCCCAGTGACAAGAAAGTACTGAAAAGCGGCGACACCGTTAATATAGATATCACCGTAATTAAAGATGGTTATCATGGCGACACCAGCAAAATGTTTTTTGTCGGCAAGCCCACTATTGCCGCAGAGAGACTGGTCCGCGTCACCCAAGAGTGTCTTTACAAGGGCATCGAGCTGGTCAAGCCTGGCGTTCGTCTTGGCGACATCGGCCATGTAATCCAGCAATATGCAGAAAGCCAGCACTATTCCGTCGTGAGAGAATACTGCGGCCATGGCATCGGCGCCGTGTTTCACGAGGAGCCGCAGGTTATGCACTACGGAACGCCTGGAACAGGCATGATCATCAAAGAAGGTATGACCTTCACCATCGAACCAATGATCAACCAGGGCAAACGCCACTGTAAACTGCTTCCCGACGGCTGGACAGTCGTCACCAAGGACCATAAGCTTTCCGCTCAGTGGGAGCACACCATCCTGGTGACCGCAGATGGATACGAAGTACTTACCAAGCGTAGCGAAGAGTCTTTCTAGTCAATAAATCCGGTTTATGACTGAACAAAGCGACCAGGCATTAACGGAAGCGCCGTCAATCAGGCTTGATCAGCGTCTTATATTTGACGCCAACGCCTACGCCACGCTTCTAAAGGAAGGAAAGCCCGCCCTGGGCTTTCTGAAGCAATCACTACAGTGCGCCACCGAGCGACTGCACGAACAGTTCAAGTCCGGGGCCCCGATCAGAGAATTGGTTGCCGGCCGGGCCGCTTACATTGACCAAGTGCTCAAAGCCTTATGGCTGGGGGCAAACTGGTCTGATCCACATAAAATATGCCTTCTTGCAGTAGGCGGCTACGGGCGCAATGAACTCCTGCCCCATTCAGACATTGATTTACTGATTCTCCTTGATGACGACGCCGACATCGCCGAATTCGGCCCGGCGATTGAGGGGTTCATTACCCTTCTGTGGGATCTCAACCTCGACATTGGCCATAGCGTTCGTACAGTCTCAGAGTCGATAGCCAAAGCGGCCACGGATATCACTATCGCCACCAACCTGCTGGAAACCCGCACTCTTGCGGGCGCGCCAGAGCTTCGCAACCAGCTCAGTCGTCGCGCCTACTCAGACGAGTCCTGGACAGACCAACGCTTTTTCAGCGCCAAACGTGACGAACAGCTGGAAAGGCATCAGAAGTATGGCGACACCGAATACAATCTTGAACCCAACATCAAGACCTCTCCAGGCACTCTGCGCGACATTCAGACCATTGGCTGGATCACCAAACGCCATTTCTGCAATGAAAACAGTGACAGCGAAACGGCTTACGATTTCCTGACCGCTGATGAATACAATACTTTGCGCGAAGGCGAGGCCTACCTGTGGCGCCTAAGATACGGCCTGCAAATGCTGGCGGGACGCAACGAGAACAGATTGCTTTTCGACCACCAACGCTCACTGGCCAATCTACTGGGCTATGTCGACCGTGAAGAAGGTCTCGGCGTCGAGCAGATGATGCAGGAGTATTACCGCTACGCCATGGCGCTAGGCGAGCTTAACGACGTGGTATTGCAATACTTTGACGAAATTATCCTGCATGCGGACGATGAAGAGGTCATCGTGCCGCTCAACAGGCGCTTCCATATCCGCAACGACTATATTGAAGCCATTAACAACCAGACGTTCGCGTACCAGCCTTTCGCACTGGTGGAAGTTTTTCTGCTGATGGCGCAAAGCCCCCAGGTCAGAGGTATTCGCGCCAACACCATACGGGCAATCAGAGCGCACCGACACCTTATAGACGATAAATTCCGCAGCGATTTGGCCAACACTTCTCTATTTATGGAGATTCTAAAAACGCCTCACGCCCTGCACCGCACCCTCTCATCCATGAAACGCTATGGCGTACTAGGCAAATATCTTCCAGAATTTGGCCGCATTGTCGGCAAGATGCAGCACGACTTATTTCATATTTACACCGTGGATGCGCACACCATTCATGTTATTCGCAACATGATCCGCCTGCGCAATCCTGAGAGCGTCAAAGATTATCCATTGGCGACCCGGTTGGTGTATCGACTCCCCAAACTTGAGCTTTTATATATCGCCGGCATCTATCACGACATAGCCAAGGGACGTGGCGGCGACCACTCGGAACTGGGCGCAGAGGACGTCGAAGCCTTCTGTAAGAGACACCATCTCAGCCAGCGGGATACCAGTTTGGTAGCCTGGCTGGTGCGCAACCACTTACTGATGTCGATGACAGCGCAGCGTAAAGATCCATCAGACCCCGAAGTGATTCATGAGTTCGCCAGCAAGATAGACTCGCAAATCCATTTGGATTATCTCTACACCCTTACTGTATGCGATATCAGCGCCACCAACCCCAAACTATGGAACACTTGGCGCGCAGCGCTCTTACGACAGCTCTACAGCGAAACCAAACGGGCAATCCGCCGCGGCCTGGATACTCCGCCCGACCGTAGTCAGTGGGTTGCGGATACTCAGGCTGAGGCGCGTGAAATACTACACTCGCAGGATTTTAGCGACGACAAAATCGACGCCATCTGGAGCGCCCTGGAAGAAGAATACTTTCTGCAGGACTCCACAGGCGAAATTGCATGGCAGACCGCAGCCATCATCCGTCACGGCGACTCCATTGAGCCGCTAGTATTAATTCGCGACGCCAAAGGCGGCGAAGCGGAAGGCTTCATGCAAGTCATGGTGTATCAGCGCGCCCGCGACGACTTATTCGCCGCCACGACAGCCACGCTGGAGCAACTGCGCTTAAACATTGCCGAGGCCCGCATCAACTGCGCCACCGACAGATTCAGTCTTGGCTCATTTGTTGTCAGCAGCGCCGACGCGGAGATGAGCGGAACCGTCAGCAAAAAGCAGATCTCTCAGCGCTTAGAGAGAGAACTAAGCAATCCGGAACACTACCCTAATGTCATCAAGCGGCGCACTCCCAGGCAGTTGAAGCATTTTTACTTTCCAACCGAAGTCACCTTCAGCAATGACACCGTCAACCAACGCACAGTTATGGAAATTATCACTCCAGACCGTCCAGGCCTGCTCGCCCGCATTGGCAGCATCCTGCTGGAGCATGAGGTGGAGCTGGTCACAGCCCGCATTGCAACGCTTGGTGAACGGGTAGAAGACGTTTTCGTTCTGACAGATGTTGATGGGGCCCCCTTGAGCGACCCCGAGCTATGCCGGACATTGCGCGACGATATCTGCGGACAATTAGATCAACAGAACAGCAAAGAACTATAGTCGCCAGACCACCATCGGCGACAGGCTCTGGAGTAACGACAAAGATATGAACCCTAACCTATCTCGTCTACAGCCGTATCCTTTTGAAAAACTGGCGCAGCTGAAACAGTCCGCTCATCCGCCAGAACATCTGCCTCACATAGCGCTTTCCATCGGCGAACCCAAGCATGCGCCACCAGAGTTCGCCCTGGAAGTGCTGCGGAATAATATGAGCGCGCTTTCACGCTATCCCACGACCAAGGGAGAGCCTGAGCTTCGTCAGGCCATCGTCAGATGGCTGGAGAAGCGCTTCAATCTGGCGGGAGGGGTAGACCCGGAATCTCAAGTCTTGCCGGTCAATGGCACCCGAGAAGCCCTGTTCGCCTTTGCGCAGGCGGTTATCGCTCCCACTCAGGACGCCCTTGTCGTCAGCCCGAATCCCTTCTACCAGATATATGAAGGCGCCGCTTACTTGGCGGGAGCTGAGCCTTATTTTTTGCCTTGCGACGCTGGCAATGGCTTCATCCCTGATTTTGACTCCGTCCCAAACTCCATTTGGCGACGCTGTCAGCTTCTGTTTCTTTGCACCCCGGGCAACCCAACGGGTCGCGTCATCCCCGCCGAGATACTAAAGAAACTGATCGCTCTGGCTGATGAGCACAGTTTCATTATTGCTTCGGACGAATGTTATTCGGAGATATATTTCGATGAGTCCGCAGCCCCCATTGGGTTACTGGAAGCCTGCGCCGAGTTGGGCCGACATGACTATCGCCGCTGTGTTGTATTTCACAGTCTGTCAAAACGCTCAAACGTTCCGGGTTTAAGATCAGGTTTCGTGGCAGGCGATGCGAACATACTGCGAGAGTTTCTTCGCTATCGCACTTACCATGGCTGCTCAATGCCCATCCCGACGCAACTCGCCTCCATCGCACTCTGGGGAGATGAAGAACATGTGCGACAAAATCGCGCCCAGTATGTGAGGAAGTTTCGCAGCTTTAAGGAGATACTTGCTCCCTGCTGGCCTCTTGAGGCGCCCGACGCCGCATTTTATTTCTGGGCTCAAACGCCAATCCCTGACGACGCGTTTGCACAACGCCTTTACGCAGAGAAAAACCTCACCGTTTTGCCCGGACGTTTCTTAGGGCGAGAACAGCAGGACGTCAATCCCGGGGCGGGACGCGTCCGTATGGCGCTGGTCGCCTCAGTAGAGGAGTGCATTGAGGCCGCCCATCGCATCAAATCATTTATAGAGTCACTGTGAACAGCTCATTACGAGCGCGTAACTTCATACCGGAACAACTGTAAAGCAACAGGTAAAATAAACCAATGAGTTTGAAAGTGTACGGAATCAGCAACTGCGACACCGTAAAAAAAGCCCGAAAGTGGTTGGAAGCCAATAATATTGAATATACTTTTCACGACTTTAAAAAATCTGGCGTCCCCCAGAGCAATCTGGAAGCCTGGCTTAACGCACTAGGCGTGGAAACGTTAGTCAATAAAAGGGGAACAACCTGGCGCAAACTCTCGGACTCAGATAAGGCTGATATAGAATCAGGGGCCAAGACACAAGAATTACTATCGGAACACAGCTCCGTTATCAAGCGCCCGGTGATCGAGACGCCGTCAGGAGAAGTCATCACAGGTTTTACTCCATCTCAGCTGGAGAAATACGCCTGAACGAATCGCAGTCTCCCGACACCGGAGCGACAGACATTCCAAGACATTAAACACTAAGCAAAGAAGGTACTATCATGTTGGCATTTGGCATTGGCGTAGGCGCCAAGAACAGCAAAGGAGACTGGCTTGAAACCTATTTCGCCGCCCCTTTGTGGAACCCCGCAGCAGAAGTAAAAGAGCTGTTGAAGGATTCATTGGGCTACGCCGGCGGCAACCAGACACTGGAGCTTGACGCTCAAAAGCTGGAGGCTCTGGCCATCGCGTTCGAGAAAGCGAGCCTGCCCGCACAAGCGCAAACAGCCAAGGCATTACGTGACTCAAAACGCCCAACGGTGGCCGTCATTATTGAAGCAGACGATAAAGCCTCTTCCACACCCGAAGTTTACTTAAAGTTGCAGCTGATATCCCATCGCTTTGTGAAACCTCACGGGATTAATCTGGAAGGCATTTTCGCACTACTTCCCAATGTTGCCTGGACATCACAAGGCGCCATAGACATTGATGAACTCTCATCACGTCAACTGACCGCTCGCGCCAATGGCGAAACCCTGCGCATATTTTCCGTGGACAAATTCCCGCAGATGACTGATTACGTAGTCCCCAAAGGCGTGCGCATCGCCGATACAGCCCGAGTCAGGCTCGGCGCTTATGTCGGTGAAGGCACCACTATCATGCACGAAGGCTTCGTCAACTTTAACGCTGGCACCGAAGGCGCATCCATGATTGAAGGCCGCATTTCCGCAGGCGTGATGATCGGAGAAGGCTCAGATCTTGGCGGCGGCTGCTCCACCATGGGCACACTGTCCGGCGGCGGAGCTATTATCATCTCCGTCGGCAAGAACTCGCTGATTGGCGCCAATGCGGGTATAGGCATCCCCTTGGGCGACCGCTGCAAAGTTGAAGCAGGCCTGTACATCACCGCCGGCTCCAAAGTGGCGGTAATGGACGACAAAGGCGAAGTGGCAAAAGTCGTCAAGGCCCGTGAGCTGGCCGGCCAGAACGACCTCTTGTTCCGCCGTAACTCTGAAACGGGCAGAATTGAAGTCGTCACCAACAAAACGGCGATCCAGTTGAACGAAGCGTTGCACGCCAATAACTGATGTCAATGCACCAGGGGCGCTACCCGTCCCTTGTATGATATAGAATGCAGCAAGGCGGACAGACTCCCAGTCGTCCGCCTTATTTTCAATCGCAACCCATTACTCGTTGAGCGCATCATGACCGATTCCCTATCTCCTACCCTGGAACTGGCGGTGGAACTAATCAAGCGCCCTTCCGTCACCCCTCACGACGCAGGCTGCCAGGAACTATTAAGTCAAAGGTTGCAAACCATAGGATTTGAGATAACAGATCTACCGTTCGGAGAGGTGCAAAACTTTTGGGCCAGGCGCGGATCGCAAGCCCCACTGGTCGTTTTCGCCGGCCACACCGATGTTGTCCCGACAGGACCAGAAGAAAAGTGGGAGCACCCTCCCTTCGCCGCTGAGGTGAAAGACGGCGTGCTACACGGCAGAGGCGCCGCAGATATGAAGGGAAGCCTGGCGGCCTTCATGACGGCCTGCGAACGTTTCGTTAAAAAACACCCCAACCATCGTGGCTCTATCGGCTGGCTGATTACCAGCGACGAAGAAGGTCACGCAGTGAACGGCACCGTCAAAGTTGTGGAATACCTGGTTGACAAAGGCGAGGTCATTGATTGGTGCATCGTCGGCGAACCATCCAGCACCCATACTGTAGGCGATGTCATCAAGAACGGACGCCGCGGCTCTATAGGCGCCACACTGATAGTTAAAGGCGTTCAAGGACATGTCGCCTACCCCCATCTGGCCGACAACCCGATTCACAAAGCTGCGCCTGCGCTTGCGGAACTAGCAAATGAGAAGTGGGACGAGGGCAATGCTTTCTTTCCCGCCACCAGCCTGCAAATCTCTAACATTAACGGTGGAACTGGCGCCACCAATGTGATTCCAGGCGAACTTAACATCATGTTTAATTTGCGCTTTTCCACCGAGCTAAACGCAGACGTCATCAAGCAAAGAAGTGAAGCAATTCTTCAAAAGCATGGCTTGGACTACGATATAGAATGGCGCTTATATGGCGAGCCCTTTCTGACCAGTAAAGGACCATTAATCGAGGCCACCCAGAAAGCAATCAAGCATGTTCGCGGATCTGACACAACTCTTTCCACCAGCGGAGGAACGTCAGACGGTCGCTTTATCGCCCCAACCGGCGCGCAGGTAGTAGAATTAGGCCCCTGCAATGCAACCATACATCGAATTAATGAACAGGTTCTGGTTAGCGAGATTGACCAACTTAGCAGTATTTATGAACATATCCTGGAAGAATTACTCGTAGTCGGGTCTGAGTAGACTCGATAATTAGCAGGCCGGAGCCGAGCCTATGCCTCCGTCATACCCCAGCTTCATGAAGCGACTAATGCAGCTATTGCGAAAGCGGGATTACGATCAGGCGCGCGCATTTCAGTGTTTTCTGTGTGGAGGCGTCACGGCAATCAGCGCCATGGCGACGCTTGTGATATCCAATGCGACGCACTCCGCCACACTGGCTCAGGACCTGCTCAACCTGATCGCGCTTGCGCTCCTTATTATTGGCCTGGTAATGGCGGCGTATGGCTATATTCGCTTACTTATTATACGTTTATCCAATTTCGCCAATGACAATGGCAACCGGAAAGAGTCCTGATATATGCAAAATCCCCCCCGCTATCCCGATATCGAAATCTATATCCTGGACACCAATATTCCAGATATATGCGAATGGCTGAAAAAACACCTTACGATTGAGGGAGCCCCCCTGGTGGAGGGAAACACACACAAGATCCACACCAACTATAACGGCGCCCACATTCCTGTCATCATTGTTGAAAAAGCTTCCGGCAAACGCTTCACAAGCGTTTGGTTCGACTCATCCGCTACGCCCTGGGAAACTGACCTGGATTGCGCCCGCAGCGCGTTCTCCGCCCTCAACAAAGAGGTGCGCTGTTCTGCAAGCGGCTGGATTGAAGAAGAGGAAGAGGATGCGCCGGATCTATGGTGGAAAATCAATCAGAACGGCGAGAAACAATGTAACTGGAAAGATTAAAGGGCGGTTAAACCGCCCTTTTCAAACCAGCCGGTTAAGCGACTATCAGCGAACGGGAGAGACATCCTCCGCCTGCAGGCCTTTGTCTCCTTCCACTGTCCGGAATCTCACTTTCTGCCCTTGACGCAAAGAGCGATGCCCTCTACCACGAATGGAACGGAAGTGAACAAATATGTCATCACCGCCTTCACGAGTAATGAACCCAAACCCCTTATTTGGATTAAACCACTTAACAATACCTGACTCGCGCTCATCATTGGCGTTATCTTCCTCGTAAGACTCTTCCGAGCTTCCGGACAATATCGCCGGCAAAAAACCAGCCAGAATAAATAGCGCAGCGGTGATCAAATAAACGCCAATTCCTGCGCCAGAAGTTAAGAGACTCGTTAATCCACTGCCGTCCGCCATGAAGGAAAATGTGGGCTGCATACCGAAAAGACTCAGCGCAACGCCAAGCACGATAGGAAGAATAAGACCGGCAATCACTGCAATCATCATTTTTACTGAATTATTATCTTTCATTTATTAACTCTACAAATAATTATTTTGAAACAAAAAACACCCCAATGGCTGAGGTGACGGGACTTACGAGTGTGTTTCATATCATTCCGAATACGGCATGGATGATATCGGAAGCCCCTCCACCAAGCCTGAACATCAGAGCGCCGGTTCGGTCAGCATATAGACCCGGGCGGAAATCTTTAGAAAACCAGCTAGACTAAAAAGCGACCGACAAAATTAAAAAAGGCTTCTCCGAACGCTCTGTTCCCGATGATTTAGAATCGAAATCATCTAAGAAGTCCTTATAATAGCAAATCGAGACATATATTACGTAGTACGCGGGTACAACTTTATGACTTATGGCCTATATTTTTTGGCCGCCCGCTGCTATTTGACGTTCGACTAAGGCTAAGGGCTAACGAATGGAACAACGAGTCACCGATCTGGAAACCAAGATTGCTTTCCTGGACGACCTGATCACATCGCTCAACGACACAATCTACCAGCAAGACAGGCGGATTGAAAAACTGCAGAGCCAGCTGGACAACCTGCGTGAACAGCTTGAGAGCGTGAGAGAACTGTTGCCAGAGGATGGGGAAGAGGGGCCGCCTCCGCATTATTGAAATGTCTTTAACCAAATCTCAACTATATCTCTGCACTGACTCACTTACATACCCCATTCACATCTTGTTACTTCAGTGCATACACACCACCATTTATAATGCTAAGCAAGCTTTGTGACTTTTCTGCGAGTAAAAAGGTACGGACTTGGACATAGTAAAGCGTAATATCCCCCAAACTAAAAAGACTATTGCCGTGATTCCTGCTAGAGGGGGCTCGAAAGGCATTCCCAGAAAGAACCTTCGACCATTAGCGGGGATGCCGCTTATCTATTACGCAATTAATAGCTGTTTAAACTCCTCCCTACTTAGCTATGTTGTTGTTAGTACAGACGATGACGAAATAGCTTTACTCGCAGAAAAGTTTGGCGCCAGAGTCCATCACAGACCTACAACGCTGGGCGGAGATAAAGTCACTCTTGATCCGGTAATAATTGAAGCGGTCAATCATATTGAAAGAGAAGATAATTTACGTTTCAATCTCGTTGTAACAGTTCAGCCAACTTCTCCATTGACTCGCTCTTTAGATATTGACAAAGTTATAGAAAGATTATATGACAGTGACTATGATACAATACTTAGTGCAACAGATGATCGCCACCTTTGCTGGACGAAGGAAAACTGTGACTATGTACCTGAATACTCAGAGAGAGTAAACAGGCAACAACTCCCCCCCAGGTACAGAGAAACAGGTGCAATAATAGCATGTAGAAGAGATATAATAGAGAGCGGTACTAGAATTGGGAAAAAGGTCTCTCTTTATATAACCCCTCCGAATATCAGCTTCGACATTGATACAGTAACTGATCTATTTTTATGCGAGAGCATATTAAAAAGGAAAAAAATTACTTTTGTCGTCACTGGAAACAAAAACACCGGCACAGGACATATATACAGAAGCTTAATGCTTGCCAATGAGCTTGTGCAGCATGAAATCTCCTTTATCATCACTAATGATGACATCATTGCCAAGCGACTTATAAAGGAAAACAATTACCCTCTATACTCCGTCTCAAAAGACAGACTCACATCAGCAGTTATTGATCACAATCCAGATATAGTAATTAACGACATCCTTGATACATCTCTCGAGTATATAAAAAAGATAAAAGAAAGAAGCATTAAAGTAGTTAACTTCGAGGATTTGGGGCCAGGGTCGAAAGCTGCAAACCTCGTATTCAACGCGCTGTATCCTGCCAAGGAAAGCTCTCCAAACATATTATCCGGGCCTACTTACTTCTGCCTGAGAGATGAGTTTATTTACACGCCTCCTAGAGAAAAAACAGGGATAATAAAGTCAATATTACTAACTTTTGGAGGAGTTGATGAAAACAATATCACTCTACGGGCACTAAAAATACTTGAAGGCATCCTTTCTCTAAATTTAGGAATCCATATAACAATCATTACTGGATCAGGTTATGGACATAGTGATGAGCTTCACAGCCATCTAAAAACCAGCAAAGAATACATGAATATAAAACTGGTAAAACACACAAAAAGAATTTCTCATTACATGAACAGTTCTGACCTAGCTATCACATCTGGAGGAAGAACTGTTCTTGAACTTGCCTCTTTAAAAGTCCCTACTATTACTATCTGCCAAAATACTAGAGAAGTCAGTCACTTTTTACTTGGAAAAAATCGCGGCATAATCAACATGGGCTTAAACTCAGTAGTAACTGATGCAGAACTAGAAAACACAATCAGCGACCTGATAGCCAACTCCGATAGAGTTAAATCAATGATTCAATCATTAGAAGAGATTGATTTAACCAAAGGAAAATCCCTCGTTATTAAAAGAATACTTAATCTATTAAACAGTGAGGACAAAAATGAGCAAAGAATTTAGTATAGGCAGTTTTATCCCGACATTTCTATCCCCTTATATCATTGCTGAAATTGGTGTAAACCACGAGGGCTCTTTAGAAAAAGCCAAGAATTTAATACTGGATGCAAAAGAGGCCGGAGCCCATGCAGCAAAATTTCAGACCTATAAGGCGGAAAAGCTCTCAGCCAAACATAGCCCAGCTTATTGGGATACAAGCAAAGAGAAGACTCAGAGCCAATATAAACTTTTTCAAAAGTATGATAGCTTCGGAAAAGAAGAGTATATAGAACTTTCACTCTTCTGTAATAAAATAGGTATAGACTTTCTCTCCACTCCTTTCGACCTAGAGTCTGTAGACTTTCTATCAAGCCTGATGCCTGCTTTTAAGTTAGCTTCAGCAGACATTACAAACTTGCCGTTACTTCGTAAAATCGGAGCCTGCAGAAAACCAGTTATTGTTTCAACTGGGGCTGCATCGATACCTGAAATCGCATTTGCGGTTGAGGAACTTGAACGGTCAGGTGCAATACAAGTCGCTCTTTTACATTGTGTACTGAACTATCCAACAGCAGTAGAGCATGCACAGCTGTCTATGATTCCTTACCTTTCCAGAATATTTCAACACCACTGCATAGGATATTCAGACCATGTCACTCCCTTTAAAGGCATGCCAGCTCTTGAGGTTGCAGCCATGTCTGGTGCGTTAATTATAGAGAAACACTTTACCTATGACAAAAGCCTACCAGGCAACGACCACTACCATGCAATGGATAAAACTGACCTGAAGAACTTCGTTTCAAATCTGATCGTTTATCGCAACTTATATGGCAATGGAGTAAAAGATCTGACTCTAGAACAGTCAGCCAGAGCAAATGCTCGTAGATCTATCTATGCCTCAAGAGATATTAACGCAGGTGAAACCATTACAGAGAACGATATTATTGCAAAACGACCCGGTCTTGGTATAAGCCCCATCTTCTGGGATCAAGTTATTGGAAAAAAAATGCGGACGAGCATAAATAACGACGAACCACTTACTTGGCCTCATTTCGAATAGCGCTCATGAGTAATATAAAAAACAACTATGTCGTACTCACCGGCGACAAAAACAATTCAGGCGATTATCTGATAAAAAAGGCAGGTCTTTACCTTCTCAATAAATATAGACCAGACCGAGTCCTTACCCCCATTCCGGCATGGGAACCATTAAACAAAGAACGTTTGCGTTTAGTCAACGAGTCCTGCGCGTTAATTCTTCTGGGCGGCCCAGCCTTGCAACCTCAAATGTATCCATGCATATACCCATTAACTAGAAATCTTAATGACATAAAGGCGCCAATCATTACAATGGGAATAGGCGCCAAGCCTAAATCCACTTATCCAGAAGCGCCCCATCATTATCCCCTCACAGATCAAACTCATGAACTATTAACAAGAATTAACAGAGAAAGCTATCAAAGCAGCCTGAGAGATTATTATTCAGGACTTATCATGCAAGCTTACGGATATAATAACTTTATCACCACTGGCTGCCCTGCGTTTTACTTAAACGAAGACCAATCACAAACAGAAAATTCATCACCCAACAGCATAGTCTTTTCAGTAGGCGTCAACTTTGCGAAAGAAACAGATATGCTACACCAGACAAAAGACATCATATATCAAATGATTACAGAGCTTGATCAGCCCGTAAGAGTAGCTTTTCACCACTCTACTACCCCCAAGTTCTTAAATACGCACCGCCCTAATGTTCGTTTATACGATCAGCAACACAAACTTATAGAGTGGCTAAAAGAACATAAAATAGAGTATATAGACATATCAGGCTCAGCCGAGCAAATGCTATCACTTTATAGTAGCTGCTCACTTCATATTGGCTATAGAGTTCACGCCCATATACTCACGTCAAGCCTTGGAAAACCATCGCTGCTCTTAGCAGAAGACGGTAGAGCTATTAACATGAAAGATGTTATGGGGGGGATGATTTTAAACGCCTACGAAGAAGAAGGAAAAGGACTTATACCTAAGGTCCTCAAAGCATCAGGCCTAAGTCACCGAGCCAAACCAGAACTGTGGCGTGAGATTCAGGCTAATCTAGCATATGAGAAAAAAGCTAAAAATCAACGAACATTGCAAGTTGCCAACAACCTTCGTATGCATTTTTATTTTATGAAGAGCTTCTTAGATCAATTACCATGACTTTCTGGTCACTTAACAAGAGTAGCTCTCCTTTGCTTAGAAATACTGTCTTTTATTTAGCCGCCAATATAATTAACAAGGCGATTCCATTTCTACTAATCCCCTATTTTACCCAGCACTTAACAACTGCTCAGTATGGGGCCCTGGCTATTTTTCAAGTTTTTGTATCATTCAGTACGCCAATAGTTGGGCTTAACCTGCCCACCCATATAACACGAAACTTCTACACCTTAGATCATGAAGCACTAGCAAAGCTAATAACTTGTGTGCTAGCCCTCCTGATTACGTCAACAACGATATTCACTATCATATATTACTGTATTTCACTAACCAATTTAGCCATATGGGAGCCTATTGGCTCTAAGTGGTTAGCAGCAACACCAATTATTTGCGGATTACTAGCTATAAACCAAATTAATCTTTCAGTTTATAGAAACCAGGAAAAAGCATTAAAATATGGTCTCTCAGAAATTACCAGGACTGCCATTAATGCCAGCATATCCATAATACTTATATCAATATACTCCCAAGGATGGGAAGGAATAGCTATCGCAAACCTACTATCCACTGCCGCTCTATCCACTGTTGGAATTATTAGCCTATACAATTCAAAACTACTGCGACTTTCTTTGTCTTCGTTTCAGAAATCAAAAGTTAAAGATGCTCTTTATATTGGTGCAACATTAATACCCCACTCTATTTCAAGCTCAATTATTACGTACAGCGATCGCCTGATAATAAGCCACTATCTAGGCGAGTCCGATGTAGGCATATACTCACTAGGTTATCAAGTAGCATCCATTGCAAACATTATTATTGACTCAATAATACTAGCATGGTCACCATACTTTTATAGAAACATCGATTCCAAAAAACTATCAATCACGAAATACATTTACGCTTTGAGCATCATTTTTCTAGCAGTATCACTATTCACATATATATCAGGAACATTCTTTATACACAACTTCATTAATAACAACTACATAGACGCTAACACTGTACTACTTCCTATTTCACTCTCCTTTTTTTCATATGGTCTTTATAAGTTACTATTCCCCTTCTTAGTACACAAAGGAAAAACGGCTACTTTGTCACTCATCTCCGCTTCATCCGGCGCCATAAACATCATATTAAATGTAATCTTAATCCCTAAAATTGGAACTTTAGGAGCTGCTTATTCCACACTCATTTCATATATAGTCGTCACTGCAATGTTATTCATTTTTGTCAACAAATCCGTACCTATGCCATGGACACTAAAAAGAAAATAAACTCCGTTGAGTCTCTTTGCCAAGCCATATGGAGTGCAGAAAAAAAGCTTCAATTAATTGACCTCAATACAGAAGATGTCTATTACTGGGCCGCAGCAAGAATGAAGATATACTATTCATTATGCCAACGGTTTGACATACTCGAAGACCCCAGCACTCGCCTGAAAGAAGAGTCAGCGAGAGATCGACTGTGGTCTCTTTTAAAATACATCTTTGAAACACTAAGGAACACCAGAGTATCAATAGCTAGATCCGATATCTGTATATTTGAGCATCCGCGACACAAAGATATCAACGGTCAAAAAGTAGATATTTATACATATTATCTATCTACAGAACAACTAAAAAGAAGAAGCGCCACACTACTGAGCACTTCTTATAACAATAAGTTTGAAAAAGAACACGATGAAAGGCGACTGTATGTAGACTGGGTGTACCTGATTTCAGGACTAGCCTCTAAGCTTCCTGCCATATTACTGTCAAAACGGAGGTCTCTCAATACAATTAAAAGAACAGCAAAATCACTCCAAGAGCAATTTCAGATCAACCACAACTTCAGAGAGATTTTAATATCAAGCTTTATAAAGTTTAAAGTAGAGCGTTTTCTATTCTCGCTTATATTAAGAAGAGTGTCTCCAAAAAAACTCTATCTTGTAGTTGCTTATGACTATGCACCTCTTATTTCTGCAGCCAAATCTTTAAACATAGACTCAGTAGAGCTTCAGCACGGCACTATAAGCGAGTATCACTTAGGTTACAGCTACCCTAAGTCTACTGGAGCTCCGCCCTACTACCCAAATGAAATATACACATGGAATAAATTCTGGAAGAATAGAATAGAATACCCTATAGAAAAATGTAAAGTAAAACCCTATGGATTTCCATATTTCGATAGGATCAAACAAAAATACAGCCCCTTGGAGAAGACTGCCGGGAAAGTAACAGTTTTATCACAAGGCGCCCTGACTAGCTCTATAGCAAAATGTATTTTATACAACATAGACCTCCTTAAAAGTTATCAGCTACACTACAAGCTGCATCCATCAGAGTATAATAGATGGAAATATCAACCAGAACTTCTAAAGCTATACAATAATCATGGAGTGGTATTTCACACCGACTGTGACTTATACGAACTATTGGCCACTTCAGAGTATCATATAGGAGTCTTTTCAACGGCAATTTTCGAAGGAATAGACTTAGGCTCAAAGCCTGTTATTATAGACCTTCCTGGCTGCGAGTATATGAGGCAGCTACTTTCGACAGGTAGAGCAATCACACTAGATAGCTTCCTAGACTCAAAGAACTTAGACTAACATCCGCTTCATATGCCACCAAAAGTTTGTATCGTCATTACAACAAAAAATAGACTAGAGCTTTTAAAGAGAGCCCTAAGATCGGCTATAAATCAAACCTATCCATCGATAGAAGTCATTATAGTGGATGACGGCTCTAGCGACGAAACTCCTTACTACCTTAAACAACTTGAGAGAGAAGGAAAGCTAGTTGCAGTAATAAACCAGAAATCTCTTGGCGCCTGCAAATCAAGGAACCATGCAACTAAAATTTCAAATGCAAAATTAATTACTTATCTTGACGACGATGACTTCTTCACCGCAGATAGAATTGAGAAACTAGTGACTGCGTATAATGAGACTTACAGTTTCGTATGTGATAGCCACGGAATTTACTCTAAGGGAAAAATAAGAATCTACTCGTCACCTTCTAAACTAATAACTCTTCAAGATATAAAAATACAAAACTATTCCGGCATACAAGTTTTTACTGAAAGAGAAAAAATCATAAAGATAGGCGGCTTTGATGAATCTCTAGATGCCTGGCAGGATTATGACTTAAAGTTGCGCTTAATAGAGACTTTTGGGCCAGGCTTTAGACTGGAAGGTTGCTCTTATATTGTTGATCAGGAGAGCGAACTCACACGAATATCTACATCAAGCAAAGCTTATCAAGGCTATTTGCAGTTCATGAAGAAGCATCATAACTCTCTTTCGTATTACGAAGCAAACTGCCAATCAATAAACGATTTATATAACAGAAAAGTAAAAATTGGTATTATTAAAGTAATACAGCACACTAAATCCATTAGCAACTTAAAAAGACTGGCAAGCCTATATTTACTCTCCCGTTTTCCTAACTTCTACAACAAGACAGTAAGCTTATTAGTAAAAGTCCATGAACGCCAGTATAAACATTGATATAGTAATACCCGTATTCAACGGTGAAGCCCATATTTTAGAATGCCTAAAATCAATAGATAGCCAGAAGCTTTATCAGACATATAAGATCAACATTATTGCTGTAGATGATAGCTCTACAGATAAATCTTATGAATACCTTAAATCACATACAGGAAACACTCGCCTTAAAATTATACAGCATTCAGAGAATAAAGGTCGAAGCTCAACCATTAATACAGGTGTGAAAGCAGGAAGCGCGCCATTCATAATCATACTGGACTGTGACTGTCAATGGCAAACACCCCACGCCCTGCATGACTTAATTAATCCGCTGCTTCAATATGGGAAAATTGCTTGCTTCGGCCTTACCACATCGTCTTACCATGACTCTGGCTTCTGGGCAAGGTACTTGAAAGATGTATGCCATGAAAGGAAATCAGGTAAAATAAGAAACCAGACCACAGCCAATTTCTCCATAACAAGGACGGCCTTAGTAAAAATTGGATACTTCTCTAATCATTACCATTCATATGGTTTTGAAGATAGAGATCTAATTTCCAGGCTGGTAAGCGAGTATGGCGACCAAAATATGATAGTGGCTTCAGACTGCATCGCAACACACACAACTAACGGCTTAACCGTGAAGAGCATGGGCGAAAAATTTTACGCCGCGGGGAAAGAGTCAAGTGTAATTTTTTTTAAGCAACACCCTGAAGCCTATAGAGAGGCCGTTTACGCCAAATTTGACGCGGAATTTATATCCAACGTCTCTCGATCACTACTGAAACTAACTATCCCCTTATCCTCCGCTTTTATATTTTTCTTAGATTTTACAATTTCAAACTCACTACTCCCATACTTAATAACAAAGTATTTAGTCAAGTCAGCCTTGGCAATTAGTTACTTCAAGGGAACATTAGATAGAAAATCGAATATATTCAAAGAACATGATTAAAATTTTAGTACTTACTTCGACATTCCCAAGATTCGAGCATGACTCAGTACCGCGATTTATCCTCGACCTTACTAAGGAACTAGAAAATAACGCAATTCATTCAACTGTATTAGCACCACATCATATGGGAGCCAGATTGGAAGAATATATGAATGGGGTAGAAGTAGTCCGCTATAGGTATGCCCCACAAAAGCTGGAAAGACTAGCTTATGGAGCAGGTATTTTACCTAATATTAAGGCAAATCCACTACTTTCATTTTTAATCCCTTTATTCGTACTAGCTCAAATATTCAGCATTATTAAGCTAGCTCACACTAAAAAATTCAGCATCATTCATGCGCATTGGTTAATCCCCCAGGGAGTTAGTTTATGGGCTTGTTCTTGGGCGTTACCTAAGAAGACAAAGCTCATTTTGACAATCCACGGTACCGACCAAATAGTTAGTAGCTCCCACTTTTTATCCAGCTTCAAAAGAGTAATTCTGCGCAAGTTTGACATAATTACAACTGTGAGCACTCCGATAACAAAAGAAATTCAGCAGTTATTAAATCGAGCTGAAAAGAATAACGTAATAACAGCCCCGATGGGGATAGATGATTTCTTTCTACACTCTCCTCCCAATAAACAAAGCCCTGTAACTTCCATTATATGTGTAGGTAGACTGGTAGAAGAAAAAAACCCATTGCTTGTACTTAAAGCTTTTTCACTAATAGCAGAGAAGGACAAGGTTCGACTTCACTTCGCAGGATTAGGACCAGAGATGGAAAAGTTGATAAGTGAAATAGAAAGATTAAAGCTAACTAATTACGTTACCATGCACGGCCACCTCAGCCACTCGGAACTCTGCAGTCTCCTTCAAAGTACCCATATTATTGTCCAAGCATCTGATCATGAGGGGTTAGGGCTGGCAGTCTTGGAAGGTATGGCTTGCGGTAATGTCCCCATCCTCGCCGACTATCCGGCAGCAACAGACTTGGTTGAGAGTGGCGAAAATGGATTTATATTTTCAAGGGGCTCGGAGTCTGAGCTAAGAAAACATATAGAGGTCCTGCTACAAACTCCTTCGCTAAGATCAGATATGGCCAATCGCGCAAGAGAAAAAGCTGCATCCTTCTCTTGGAAAAATACAGCAATGCTATACAAAAAAATTTACTCAGAGTTATTACTTTTTTCAGACTCGCCTACTGAATATTGAAGCCCCGATATCTGTTCAGAAACCAACCCTATCAGGAACACAATGACACTGGTTACTAAAAGCAAAGCACTCATATTAGTAAATTGATGGAAGTTATAATATGTATAGCTGTAATAACCAAGTCCTGTAAATAAGAAAAAAAGACTAATAGGGACAAAAAACTTTAATGGCGAATACAGCGTCCCAATCTTAAAAATAATTAAAAGAAAGCGAAACCCGTCGTGAAGAGGTCTTATATGGCTTTTCCCTTCCCTCTGTCCAACATTTACTTTCTGGTATCCTACTGAGTACCCCATTCGAAAGAATGCCATAGTTATTGTTGATGGATAAGAAAAGCCATTAGGCAGCAAATGAAGGAACTGCTTAAATTTGCCGGCCCGAACAACTCGGAACCCCGAAGTTAAGTCTTCAACTCTCTGATCAACCATAAGAGAGGCCAACTTGTTATAGAGAGAGTTAGCAAGATAACGACCTAAGCTTGCTTGAGAAGCGCGAGATCTTGCCGCAACCACCATATCATAGCCCTCATCAAGCTTATTCAGAAGTATTTGAATATCAGCTGGAGAGTGTTGTCCATCTGCATCCATAAATACAAGTGTATCGCCTGCAGCCGCCCTTGCTCCCGCCTTGATAGCCGCACCGTTGCCTTTGCTGTACTTATGGGCGATCACTTTTATCCCGAGCCCAATACAATAACTTCCTGTTCCATCTGATGAGCCATCATCTACAACAATAATTTCAGCATCAGGATGAGAGGCCAATAGTTTAGGGAGCAGCACTTTTAGATTAACCAGCTCATTCTTAGCAGGTATTACTACACTTATCATAATAAAGCCTTATCTTTTTCTCTCATTTTTTTCAATAGCTGGTGCAAATAAGCAATATCTTTAGAGTTACTATTGCAGCTCAACACCAAGCCGGAGCAGTGCCTCTCAATATCCTCAATTAGTTTTCCAGCGCTATCCACTTTCCCTAGAAAAAGATACTTCTCCGCCAAGCTTAGTGCAATATCCAACCTCCAATGGATAGAAATTGCTTTCTCTAAGCTCTTTGTCGCCTCCGGCATATCATTTATATATTGACTCAATCGAGACTTATAAACATAAATGGATCTATATCTACGCTTATAGCTAGGATTAATCAAAAAGGCATCTGCAATTAAATCAAGATCATCTACAGTAACATTATTACAATGACCTTGCTCCTTTAGATCTAACAAGGCATTCAGTAGCACAATAGTTTGATTATAGAATTTAGCTTTACGAGCCTTATTCAAAAACTCTTCCATATCTGGCACAGGCAAACTGCTATCAACACAAACTAGCTCATACCATAGCAATTCTTTTGTCGGGTCATCGGGAAAGTCTTGGTGGGTTTCCTTATAAAAGTTAGCCCCTTCTTTGTAAAGCCCAAACCGAAAAAGCGTTGACCCGAGGTGAGAATAGGCTCTCTGGGACAACGGCGCTTGTTGGTACCACCTCAGAGCTTGTTGCACAGGCTTGGACCACAGCGAAACTTCGCTTTTTGCAATTAGAACTATTAAGACAAAATAAGCAATCGAAGACGCGGCAGCAATAGCTTTTACTTTACCATTAACAGCCTTATTTTTGATGAAACATACAATCGCATATGAAATAAGAAGCGATAAGCTAAATGTGGGAACATAATTTCTATGCTCAAAATACAGTTCTAGCGAAAGGACTGTTGACTCCATAGAGTGAGCGCCAAGAAAAAATAAAACTGCAAACGACAAGTAAGGAAATTTACGCCTAGCAAACCAGGCGCCAGCAATTGCCCCCGTCCACACTATACAGCAGAAAAGTGTACTAATTGGGCTCAATAGTCCTCTAGAAATCACTACCTCTTCATTAATAACACCAAACTGAAAAGAGCTTGGAAAAATAAACTTCAGCACATACTCTACAAGAATACGACTTTCTGTCAGCACACGTTCATATACGTTGAAGTCACGCCCAGAGAAGCCTCTTACAAAATATTTATCTGTATTAAGCAAAATATGCAGTGTAAAGATAGCAAGGCCAGCATAAACAACGAGAAATGCCCATGTCTGATAAACTCTACTTTTGGGCGCCTTATGATAAATAGTCAGATCTAGCACTAGGACCAAAAGAATTGTCAAGAAACCATTCTCTTTGCTCAATGTCGCCAAAGCAGTAAGCCCTCCGACACCAAGAAACAGAGCCCCTGCTTGCTTAACATCTCCTTGGGCCTCTCTGAAATATGTCCAAAGGATTAGAGCCGAAAATGTGAAGAACGCCGATAGCTCGGCCATTCTTTGAGTAACGTAAAGCACCGTTGACACTTGAATAGGGGCAAATGACCAGAGAATATAGCACCCAATAGCAACTACATTGGCAGTATTAGGCAGAAGCTTTATCAGCATCAACCTTCGTGCAAGCCAAAATACCAACAGCCCATTAAGCGCATGAAGTACAATGTTGAACAGCTTAAAAGGGAGCAATCCCTGTTCTAGCGAGCCACGCTGAAGATAGATAGACAAGTAGGAAACAGGGCGTTTTAAGTCTCCAACATCTCCAGAGATATAGCGAAGAAAGCCATCAAGCCATGACATTCCTTCTGAGCCAGCCAGTCTCTGCAGCACATGCTGGTCGTCTAATATAGGAATGCCGCCTTTCGCCCCTATATAAAACAAAAGGAGCAGCCCGACACTCAGAGCCATGAGAATAACGAAACACAGCCTATTATTTATCATTCAGTATCAACTATTCACAATCAGGGAGGAGGATAAAGCCAATGTAAAAGTAGAAAGTTTACGGGCCAAAAGCAGGATAGCAGTTAATACCGCTATTTACAGGATGCTGGTAAGTAGTGCTCGCTTACAGACGTATGAGCGCTAGACACAGGCGACAATACGCCACAGTTCCAACTATGCCCATTATCCTCAGTCACTATAGCGAACGTCTTTCCGCTGACATTCGGACTTACGCCTGAGGTTTGCATAGTGGCCATTATTACAATTCGATCAATGGCAGGGCTGAAGACCGTAACAGTGGACACATATTTTCCACCTGAGCTACCCACCACCTCAGACGTCGAAGGTGGGCGACCATTATTCTGGACAAACTCTACAACTTTAACTTTTAGCCCCTCAGTCAAAGTAATTGCTTCAGATACTTGCCCTTTAGCCACGTAATCGGTATAGCCCGGAATAGCAACGGCAGCAATGACTCCAATAATAGCCACAACAACAATAAGCTCAACCAGGGTAAACCCTTTTTCACGATTAGCCAATGCAGTCCCTCCAACTAAAAAGCCTCCCGGAGGGAGGCTTAAAGTAAAAGCTACTTACAGCTTACTTACAAGAACTCGGCAGATACTGATTGTTAACAGTCGTATTATCTGATGCGCCAGTGAAAGCTGTAGCGCCATCGTTTTCAACCGCTACAGAACCGCAAGTCCAGTGCTGACCACCGTCATAGGTAGCTGTTGCAAAGGTGGCGCCTGCAATATTTGCATTAACACCAGCAGTTTTCATCGTCGCCACAACCGCCCAACGGTTAGTTGTGATTTCCACTACAGTCATGCCTGCGACGTACTTACCTGAAGTAACTGCGCCAACTTCACCCAGTCCTGGTCTTACAGCGGTATTTTGAAACGCTTCAGCCATTGACCCTTTTACCGCAGAGGTGAGGCTAACAGCTTCACTAACCTGGGAGCGAGCAATGTAATCCTGGTAGGCGGGAATAGCTACTGCAGCCAAAATACCAATGATCGCAACAACGATCATCAACTCAATCAGGGTAAAACCTTTTTGTATGCTTTTCATCAACTCTTCTCCTCAATCGTCTTTCGACTATTTAAACGTTTGGGGGGCCACTGCCGACACCTTGCACAAAGTGAACGCAGACAGCGTGCCAACTCCCTCCATTTCACACACTTTCTTTTATTTCAAGCAGATAGCAGAATGCCACTGTGCACCCAAAACTCTTTTTCAGTCTAGACAAAAAGTAAGTGCTGACCATTATCGCCAGTTGCTGACAATTTTTGTCACTCTGCACAAAACCTATAATGCAACTTTCCAACTCACCCAATTAAATCTAAACTTTTGAAAGGATGTTTATTTTTTTAGTCGATCCCTTAGTATGAATACTCAAATGACCACTCCCCTTACAGGATTAGCGCGCCGCTTTGTCCAAGACGGAATTATCGAGGAAAATACTGCGCGCGAAGCGCAGAATAATGCAGGCAAAGCAAAACTCCCTTTTGTGAGCTATCTAGTGCAACAGGGACTGGCCAAAGCCACCCAGTTAGCTTACGCCGCCTCAGCAGAATTTGGTGTGCCTTTAGTTGACCTGAACTCTGTTGCTTTAGACCAAATACCCGAGAAAATTGTAGATGAAAAGCTGATTAGAAAGCATCACGCCTTGCCTCTGTTTAAAAGAGGTAACCGGTTGTTCCTGGCCCTAGCTGACCCAACAAACCTTCAGGCGCTTGACGAAATAAAGTTCCATACAGGGCTTAGCACGGATGCAGTTCTCGTTGAGGACGATAAGCTTTCTACCGCTATCGATAGATATCTCGAAGCCCAAGAGCAGCCTCTGGGCGATATAGATGGCGGGGATTTAGATGATATCGATATAGAGACCGGCGACGATAGCGACAAGGACGACGATTCAGGAGCCGAACAAGATGACGCCCCTATCGTCAAATACATCAACAAGATGCTACTTGACGCAATCAAAGGGGGGGCTTCAGACATACACTTTGAGCCTTACGAAAAAACCTATCGCGTCAGATTTAGGACAGATGGCATATTGCATGAGGTATCAAAGCCATCTATAAAACTCGCAGCCAAGCTGTCGGCGCGTTTGAAAGTAATGTCACAGCTGGACATTTCCGAGAGACGGGTCCCTCAGGATGGCCGTATCAAGATGAAGCTATCCAAAACCAAAGCCATAGATTTTCGAGTGAACACTCTCCCCACGCTCTGGGGAGAAAAAATCGTTTTACGGATATTAGACCCAAGTAGCGCGAAACTCGGTATAGACGCCCTTGGGTACGAAGAAGATCAGAAGAAAATGTATCTGGACGCTCTTGCGCAACCACAAGGCATGATACTGGTTACCGGGCCTACCGGAAGCGGTAAAACCGTCTCGCTTTATACAGGCCTTAATATTCTGAACACTACAGAAAGAAACATATCTACTGCAGAAGACCCGGTGGAAATCAACTTGGAAGGCATTAACCAAGTTAACGTAAACACCAAAGTCGGTTTAGACTTTTCTTCGGCTTTGCGAGCATTTCTTCGCCAAGACCCAGACGTTGTTATGGTGGGAGAGATACGGGATTTGGATACTGCGTCTATCGCGATTAAAGCGGCTCAAACAGGGCACTTAGTGTTATCAACGCTTCATACGAATAGCGCCGCAGAAACCTTGACGCGCCTACGTAATATGGGAGTGCCTGCCTTCAATATTGCAACCTCGGTCAGCCTAATCATTGCACAGCGTCTTGCGAGAAGGCTCTGCGCGGAGTGTAAAGAGGTGATTACCGTCCCCAAAGAAGTTTTAAAGGAGGAAGGATTCACAGATGCACAAATTGAAACGGGCTTTAAATTGTACAGCCCTAAAGGTTGTGATAAATGCAAAGGCGGGTATAAAGGCCGAGTAGGCATATACGAAGTAGTGAGAGTCACGCCCCCTATGCAAGAACTCATTATGAATGAAGCAAGTTCGTTGGAACTTGCCAAGCAAGCTCAGAAAGAACGGTTTCGCAATCTCAGACAGTCGGCGCTGAGGAAAGTTATTGAGGGCGTAACCAGCCTAGAAGACGCAAATCGGGTAACGAAGGATTAAAATATGGCCCAAGCAGCACAAAAACATTCAACCTTTGTCTGGGAAGGCACTGACCGAAAGGGGAACAAGACCAAGGGAGAAACGAGCGGGTCAAATGTCGCCCTTGTGAAAGCACAGCTGAGAAAGCAAGGAATCAATCCCACCAGAGTCAAAAAGAAAGCAGAAAGTATTTTAGGAAAAAGAACCAAGAAGATAACCCCGTTTGACATTGCAGTATTTACTCGTCAAATGGCGACGATGATGAAAGCCGGAGTTCCTTTGGTACAATCGTTCGATATCGTCGCAGATGGGCTGGAGCACCCCTCTCTAAAAGAGCTGGTTTTAGATATTAAAAACGAGGTTGCAGCAGGGAATAGCTTTGCTGGAGCCCTGAAAAAGCATCCCAAGTATTTTGATGACCTGTTTTGTAACCTAATCGATTCCGGCGAGAAATCGGGGGCTCTCGAAACAATGCTGGCTCGAGTCGCAACGTATCTCGAAAAAACAGAGATTCTGAAGAAAAAAGTCAAAAAAGCAATGACATATCCTATTGCAGTACTTGTTGTCGCAGTAATTGTAACAGGTATATTGCTGGTTAAAGTCGTGCCTCAGTTTCAAGACCTGTTTCAAGGTTTCGGCGCGGACTTACCCGCATTCACCCAAATGATTATTAATATTTCAGAATACCTACAGGCATCTTGGTACATTATTCTCGGCGTTATTATTGCCGCGATATTCAGCTTCAGTGAAGCTAGACGAAGATCACCAGCATTTTCCGATGCAGTCGACAAATATATATTAAAGTTTCCCATCATGGGCGACATCTTGCATAAGTCAGCGGTCGCTCGCTTCGCCAGAGTTCTATCAACAACTTTTGCCGCTGGCGTGCCGCTTGTTGACGCATTGGAATCAGTAGCCGGCGCCACTGGAAACGCGGTGTTCAGAAAAGCTGTAATTAAGATACGCGACGACGTATCCTCGGGAACACAATTGCAATACAGCATGAAAACTACAGGCGTATTTCCTGTTATGGCAATACAGCTAACTTCAATCGGCGAAGAGTCAGGCGCTCTTGATGACATGTTGGAGAAAGTCGCCGATCACTATGAGGCTGAAGTAGACGATGCTGTAGACAACCTTACTGCTCTTATGGAGCCAATGATTATGGCTGTTTTAGGTGTTTTAGTTGGCGGTCTAATTATAGGTATGTACCTCCCCATTTTCCAATTGGGCTCCGTGGTCTAATCAAACACATATCCCTTAAAGACCTCGCTCCTGCGAGGTCTTTTTTTAACTGTACTCATATAACCGATGTTAGATATCTTTAATCAGTTCAATCACAATCCTGCGCTGCTTTATATAACGGTCGTTGTTTTCGGCTTGATTGTCGGCAGTTTTTTGAATGTCGTTATTCTGCGGAAGCCAAAAATGCTGGAGCAGGAGTGGCGCGCTCAATGCGCCGAAATTCCAGGCTGCGACTGCCCCAAAACAGACGAGCCCCTGATAACGCTTTCTAAACCCGATTCAACCTGCCCAAAGTGCGGACATAAAATCAGGGCTTGGGAAAATATTCCGGTAATCAGTTATTTGTTTCTTGGCGGCAAGTGCTCCTCGTGCAAAACAGGCATTTCCATACGCTATCCTCTAGTGGAAATCGCCACCGCTTTATTAGCGGTCATTGTCGTCTGCTATTTCAAGATGAGTTGGGCGGGACTGGCGGCCATTGGCTTAAGCTGGACATTGCTTACTTTGTCATTAATAGACTTCGACACTCAGTTACTGCCTGATGACCTGACGTTACCTTTACTTTGGGCGGGATTACTAATCAATATCCAGGGTATTTTCGCCCCCCTATCAGAAGCTGTGATTGGCGCAGTAGTCGGCTACTTGGCTTTGTGGTCGGTCTACCACTTATTCCGCCTTTTGACTGGCAAGGAAGGCATGGGCTTTGGCGATTTCAAGCTGCTCGCCGCTCTGGGCGCCTGGTTGGGGTGGAAAATGCTGCCCCTTATTATTCTGCTTTCCTCACTGGTTGGAGCCGTTATTGGGATAGCAATGATCATTATCCTGGGTAGAGATAAGAATATCCCTATCCCCTTTGGTCCTTATCTGGCCATCGCAGGCTGGATAGCTATGATCTGGGGAAATGATATCGTATCCGCCTATTTGGGAATGTACCCTGCGCCTTAGGCGCAGTATCTTTCCTTGTATGAATCAAATCCCCCAACATAAGTCATTAGTCATCGGACTTACCGGCGGCATCGCCAGCGGTAAGTCCGCCGCGGCGGCCAAGTTTGTTGAATTGGACATTCCCTGCATCGACGCCGATCAAGTAGCACGTGACGTTGTCGAGCCCGGCGAGCCTGCTCTGCAGCATATTGCGGAGCATTTCGGTTCCGCCCTGATCACGCCGAACGGAGTTCTGGATCGCGCAGCGCTTCGCAAGCTGGTGTTCAATGATCCTGAGCAGAAGAAATGGCTTGAGAGTCTGCTACATCCACTGATCAACCAGCGCATCCGCGATTGGCTGGGCGCATGCAAGACGCCTTACTGTATTCTCGCCTCTCCCTTACTACTGGAAACTCGGCAACGCGAACTGGTAGACCGCATACTGGTTATAGACGTTCCTGAGTCAGTGCAAATCGCCAGAGCGATGGCGAGAGATCAAAATAGCGAGGATTTAGTCCGCCGGATTATTGCCACTCAAAGCGGCAGAGAGTATAAACGCCAACATGCGGATGATATCATCCTCAACGATAAGGACTTGGCCCACCTGTACCACGAGGTCGCCAAGTTGCATGAATACTATTTAGAACTGGCGCAGCATGATCGATAAATCTTCTACCTCTTCAGCCACTCGCACCGCCCTGGAAGTGGACTGCCCGACCTGTGGGAAGAAAGTCCCATGGACCCAGGAAAATGAGTTTCGGCCTTTCTGCAGCAAGCGCTGTCAAATGATCGACCTGGGCGCCTGGGCGTCCGAAGAGTATCGAATTGCAGAGGCCGAAGAGAAAGACAAATGGTCTGAAACCGAGGACGAGCGACCAAAGGATTCCCATTGATTCCCTATCGCCGCAGCCTTTCCCTTCCACTTACCAGGATGCATTAGCCGGTGTCGTTCGCGTACAGATATCTTTGTGCGGCCCTTGCCGTCGTCTCATTTCAGTTCATATCTCCTTCCCTTTCTCACGGAAAAGAAACAGAAGAAGCAATTGAAACTAAGGCCGCAGTTCCTGCCGAGGAGAACGGCCCTACGACGGAGGAAGATGCAGAACAAGAGACCATGACTGAGCGCTCCTTCAGCTGGATCGTAGACCAACGCAATGCCTGGTCAAATAGACTCGGCTCTCTGGGACGCAATATAGACGGTTTTTTTGGGGGCAAAGAAGCTGAGTTGAGCGCCAACGGCAGCTTCTTAAAAGTAGGTTTATTTGGCGTTTGGCGAAAAGAAGAAGGGATTGACCCGGAGCCGCGCTTCAAGTTCCGCTTGGACCTTCCTTATACCCAAGACCGATTCAAATTAGTGATCGAAAACGACCCGGATGAAACCAAGACATTGGCGGAAAAGAACCGGAATCGGGTATTAAAGGAAGATGAAACCACCAACACTACCAGTACAGGCTTCTTCCGCTTAATTGCCGCGCTAAAAGATTGGAAACTCAAAGGCGATCTGGGTGTGAAACTGGAAATTCCTTTAGACCCATTCGCCAGAGCCAAAGCGGAAAAGGAGTGGGAGCTCACCGATACTTGGGCCTTCCGTGTTGATGAGTCTATTTATTATTACCATTCAGAAAGCTGGGGCCACACAAGCGCCTTTTACTTTGAAAACGCCATATCAGACCACTGGTTCTTCCGCTCAAAATCAGAAGCGCAGTGGGTAGATAGCCGGGATGGCTGGGAATTTGCCGAAGTTCTTTCTCTTTCTCAGAAAATTGATGAAAAGCGGGCAATGAACCATCAGTTGGGATGGTTAGGAGAAAGCCGCCCCAACCCACGCACCAGCGCCTATTTTATTAACACCACTTACCGCCAACGGCTTTATAGTGACTGGCTTTTCCTTGAAAGTACGCCGGAGCTGCTGTTTCCCAGAGACGATAATTTCAAGCCCAACCCGTCGTTGACATTGGGAATTGAGATGATCTTTTCCGAGTAAATCATAGTGATGGAAGAGCTAGTCTATCGCCCTATCGGTCATATTCGCTCCTGCTATCCAGAAAAATTCGGGGCGCCGCGTCAACCCGGGCTAGTTAAGCACGCCATCACGGAAATCGTGCTCTCACAAGCGTTTTCATCAGAAGAGGCGGTGTCAGGACTGACAGCATTCAGCCATATATGGGTTCTGTTTCATTTCCACAAAACCGCAGCAGCTGGCTGGAAACCGAAAGTGCGCCCTCCAAGACTGGGAGGCAATAAGTCAGTCGGCGTATTCGCCTCCCGTTCCCCATTTCGCCCCAATCCTATCGGACTCTCCGCCGTGCGCCTGTTGTCCGTTCAGGAGCGTGACGGCTTACAGATACTCAGCGTAGAAGGGGGCGACTTCGTAGACGGCGCGCCCGTATTGGACATCAAGCCCTATATTCCCTATGTCGATGCGATAGACGCAGCAGAAGGCGGCTATGCCGCGGAAAAGCCTGAACCCTGTCTGGAAGTACGCTTTACAGAAGAGGCCGAACAAAACTTGCGCCAGTACAGCCTGCAATATCCCAACCTTCGAGAGCTGATTATTGAGACCATTGGACTGGACCCGCGGCCCAGCTATAAAAAAAGCCAAGCTGACACGAAAGTCTATGGCTTGGCTTTATATGACCTTAATATTTCCTGGCGTGTTCATGAGAACTACGCGCTTATCAGCGCAGTCGCGCCTCTATCAGTTAATGAGTAATCACTTCCGGGCCTGAGTCAAACTCGGGAAAGTCCGGCGCGTGCTTTTCAATCCATTCTCGCGCCGCTTCTTCCCCTGATATGCGGCGGCCTTCTGTCGCCAACACTTCCCGCTTGTAATGCTCAATATGGCATACCTGCTCCACCATCCGGGCGGCGAATGCGTCTTTCTCGCTCATGAAACGCAGCCCTATTTCAAAGCCGTTCTCCACCTCGTTACACCAGATAACCTGAGCAGGCGTTCTGAAGGTCGGACGCACAAAAGAGATAACCACCATCACCTTCTCTCCCACTTCATAGGGCGTTGGCGACATACAGCACACTCCGCCACAACTTATGTTTTGCATACAGTGTGAGGACGCGGCGGGACAGCAACTGACGCCCACGGTGGCGGGGCTCTTATGGATTATTGTGTCAGTACAGACACCAGATTGAGAGTATAAGTCTTCTTTGGAGGGACGTTTCTTTTCAAGCAGAATAGGGATATCTGTAGGATGACGTATAAACTGACGCATCGCTGTATCTCCAGTCACAAACATGTTCATAAGCACATCGCCTATTCAATGTCAGCGTTAAGTCGACCTTCGTACAGCTCATCCACTGGCGTTTGTGTTCAGTATAAAATTCCGCGCATTCTCCTTTGCCGTACCGCTCCCACTTCTTGACGCTTGAAGCTGAAGGCCTGTAGAACACAACTTCTGACGCGTCACAACCTTCCTTAATCTAAGATTTAGGGGAAAAAGGCTGCTTTTTCAACCATGGCCAGGGGTTAACAGGGGCTTTTTTCGTTAATTTTTCAAAATTTAACGGCATTGCCCGAAACCTGTCACCAAAAGGGACATATCAAGCTTGTTCCAGAACTTTTTCTTCAAAGTGACGAACAATGGCGCTTAGCTCTTCGAAACGGATCGGTTTGGTCAGGAAGTCATCCATCCCGCACTGCATGCATTTCTCTTTTTCGCCGGGAAATGCGTTCGCTGTAAGCGCCACGATGGGGATATGGGAAAAGCTTTGACCGCTCTCACGAATACGCCTGGTCGTCTCGTAACCGTCCATGACCGGCATCCAGCAGTCCATAAATATCAGATCAAAATGGGTTGAACCCATCTGTTGAATGGCTATTTCGCCATTTTCAGCAAAATCTACTCGGCAACCGCACTTCTCCAACATCTTACGCGCGAGGTTGCGATTGACGGTGTTGTCTTCAACCAGCAGAACACGTAACCCGGAACGTTTTGAATCCCTGCGATCCTCGAACGTCATCAGACTGGGAGAAAGGATAATCGAGGTTTCATTCGGCTCTTCTACCATAACCGTGTACAAGGCGTCACGTAAGTGTGACTCTCTGTCCAGTTTACTGAGATAGCCGGATACTCCCGCGCCCTTCAGCTCAGACACATGCTCTCTTTGCGGATGTGAGGACAGCGTCAAGATCGGCGCGTTTTTCTGCAAGTCCAGGGATTTGATGAATTTGATCAGATCAATAAACTCATCGCCCGGTAGCGACTCGTCCAGAATCATCGCGTTGTACGGGGCTTTGGAGTCCACCGCCTGATTCACCAGCGCCTTGACCTCTTCGGCAGTTTTAGCGATATCACAATGCAGCAGAGATTCTTCCGAGAAGATATCCAGAGTCGCTTTGAGGCTGAGTTCGTTGGCGTCGGCCACCAGGATTCGGCTTTCTCTGAAAATATTCTCTTCATTGAGAATCTGCGGACTGTAACTTTGCACACGTTGACAGGACAGTTGCGCCCAATACGTCGTGCCTTTGCCTTCTTCACTTTCGATGCCGAAAGAGCCGCCCATCAACTCGACGAACTGCTTACACAACGCCAGTCTCAGCCCTGTCCCAACTTCATTCAGACCTTGCGAAACCGGCGCCTCAAAGGTATTGGACAGCAATGTGTCAATTTCATTGGGGCTGATGCCCGGACTGCTGTCTTCCACAGTAAAACGAATGCGCACCCGGTCTTCGTCAAACGCCACCGGATGCACATGCAGCACCACCTGTCCCTTGACCGTAACCGTAATGGCAACGGACAGCAGGCTTTCCAGCACGCGCAACAATATATTGCGATCCGTCAGCACCCGGGTCGGCAGTCCCGCATCCACAAAGGTTTCAACGTTAAGGCCTTTCGCTTCCGACACCGTCGAAACACGCGCCACCGCCGCCTGTAACAAAGCCCGCAACTCGGTCGGCGCCAAATCCACTTGCGTCGTGCCGGCTTCCAGTTTGGAGAGATCCAGCATGTCGTTAAACAGGGTCAGTAAAGACTCAGAACTCTGTTGCACCGCCAGCAAATACTCGCGCTGCTCCTGTGAGACGGGGGTATCCAACAACAAACCGGTATAGCCAAGAATATTATTCATTGGCGTACGCAGCTCGTGGCTGATATTGGCGATAAACACGCTCTTGCTTTGATTCGCCTTTACCGCTTGCGAACGCTCGACTTGAGAGCGTTGCTCGGACTGCCGCAGGATACGCGTCTGCTCCAGCATACGGATGCGCAGGTTATTGATCGCTGTGACTACCTGGCTTAGCTCGTCCGATGAGGACGGCGGCTTGCGGTCAAGGGTTAATGTCGCCGTCGGATTATCAATCTCAAGCCTGCGGCAATATTGCGACATTTTTTCCAGATGTCGACTGACCAAAAGCCAGAATATCAATAGAAAGAAAATAGCGACGACAAAGGTTTTGACGCTCTGGGTAATCAGAATAATAAGCAGTCGATCCCAAATTTTGTGCTGAATCGGCTCCAAAGTGGCGATGAGCGTCAGATCTCCGAGCCAGTAATTGTCCATGCCCGGCTGATAGATGGGGTATACCTTACTGAAGGAAGGCTCGCCGGATGGGGGCGTACCAGCGGTAAACACATCCTGGTAGTTGGTGACCAGAGAGACATTGTAAATTTCCGGCAGGCGCAGCAATCCCCGCAATAACACATCCAGGTTATCGTGATTGATGCTCCACAGACTGTTCGCCAGTCCTGGTTCGAAAGTGCTGGCGACATCATCCAGCCTGGTGTTGAGCGCCGCCACTTCCGCGCGGTAATCCAGCCACAGCTGTACGCCGGTGGAGACCAGGGCGACGGCTGTGCTGAACAGCAGAACGCTCGCCACGACCTTCGACCCTAAAGGATACTTTCGCAGCCGTTTACTAAATTTACCCCACAAACCCCTAAACTCCCTGTTTGCCTACTACCATTGAGAGCGCTATCGATATTGTAGCAAAACCTTACTTTGACGCTTCTGACGTCCAGTCGCCTATTCACCGCCGGTCCTGGAACAGCGACAACTCTATATATGTTCCCGTCAATAATCCATCCCGCCTACGTATTCAACAGCGATCAGGAGCAGGAGGCGGCGCGTTGCGCAAACCACTGCCGCATCGGCTTTAAGCTGGCCACACCAGGGATCAACTGCTATCTTTAGCGGAAAAACTGACTGCTAAACCTCAACTCTTCCGGTTCGGAGCTTCCCTTTTGAACGAACATGTCGTCGTAGCCCTCGCCGCCATCCTGTTTTTCGGCGTCGCATCTCAGTATATAGCCTGGAAACTGAAACTGCCTTCAATACTATTATTATTGCTGAGCGGTATTGTGCTGGGCCCAACGACCGGCGTGCTGAACCCTGACGAAATATTCGGCGACTTCCTGTTTCCAGCTATTTCTTTCGCCGTCGCCATCATCCTGTTCGAAGGCGGCCTCAGCCTTAAACTGGCGGAGCTCAAAACCAGCTCAACCGCTGTCCGCAGTCTCGTCAGCGTGGGGATACTGATCACTTGGTTTCTCGCCTTTATTCTGTCCTGGATCACGCTCGACGTTCCCTGGATTCTCGCCCTGCTGATCGGCGCCATTCTTACCGTGACGGGCCCCACCGTCGTACTGCCGTTGTTGATGTTGATTCGCCCCAAAGGTCAGGTTAACTCCATTCTGAAATGGGAAGGCATACTCAATGATCCCATTGGCGCGCTCCTCACCGTATTAGTCTATGAGGCTGTAGTCTCCACCAGCGTGGGCAAAGCCACCACCCTGTTTTTATCCGGTTTTTTGTTGACCGTCGTGGTAGGCGGTTTGATGGGCTTGATTGCCGGCATGTTGGTGGCTACCGCCTTGCGTCACCACTGGATACCCGAGTTTCTGGGCAACACCTTCACCCTGGCGATGGTGATGTGTCTGTTTACTGCTTCCAACCTGATACAGCACGAAAGCGGCCTGTTCAGCGTCACCATCATGGGGATATACCTGGGCAACCAGCGCCTGGTATCGATCCGCAATCTGGTCGGTTTTAAAGAAGACCTGCGGGTTCTATTGCTTTCCTCTATGTTCATCGTCCTCGCTGCACGCCTTGATGTACAGGATCTGGAGCATATCCACGCCGGCAGCTTCGCTTTCCTTTTACTTCTGGTCTTTCTGGTGCGCCCCATCGCGGTATGGGCGTCCACGGTGAAAAGCAACCTAAGCTGGAAGGAAAAGTTGTTTCTATCCTCCATGGCGCCTCGAGGCATCGTCGCAGCTGCGGTGGCGTCTCTCTTCGCAGTACGTCTGCAAGGCATCGGTTATGAGGAAGCGGAGGCGTTGCCTCCCACCATGTTCCTGATCATTATGGGCACGATCCTCATCTATGGGCTGGGAGCCAGGCCTCTGGCGAAAAAGCTGGCGTTGTCCGACGACAATCCGCAGGGTTGCATCATTCTCGGCTCCAACGCTTTCACCAATGCGCTTGCGAAAGCGTTGAAAAATGAAAATGTGAGCGTGCTGATCGTCGACGCCCGGTGGAGCAATATTAAAGAAGCCCGTATGGAAGGAACGCCAACATTGCTGGGCAACGTGCTTTCCGAACAATTACTGGAGCGCGTTAACTACACTGGTATGGGACGTTTTCTGGCGCTGACGCCCAATCTGGAGCTGAACTCTCTCGCTTGCATCCGTTTTTCTGACATATTCGGCGTTAAAGAAGTGTATCAGCTCGGCGAACCTGAGGATAAAGACAAGCCCGCTCAGTGGATACCCGAGGATTTGTCCGGGGTCGCCCTGTTCTCCACTCAAGCCACTTACAACCACATCATGAAACGGCTGAATCATGGCGCCGTCATCAAGCGCACTCCTCTTACCAAAGACTTCACCTACGAACAGTTTAAGGAAAAGAATCAAGACCAGGACCCATTGCCGCTATGTTTAGTGGGTGAAAACGGGGGGCTAAGCTTCTTCACTGTGAAGAAAAACCTGCAGCCCAAACCGGGCCAGGTATTGATCAGCCTCGTGGGTTAACGCTCGCAGCTAAAATTTCTGAATCGCCCCGCCAGTTTCACTTCCTTCCGTGAGAGAGAATGAAACGGGCGGGGCGACTCATATAACTTGGCATGACATGAAGGAATCATCCAACCGATGACGTCGTTAAAAAAAATAACTTACGGGATAGTTCCCCCCTGCGTCTGTGTACTCTTGTCCTCCCACGCGATGGCGCTGTCTCCCACTCCTTTCGAAGTGGGAAACTTTTCCCCCCTTGCCCAGACATTTGGACTGCCGTCTATTCAAACGGCGCTGAACACGGCGCCATCCGGCTTTGAGATCAGTTTGCAACACGCCACCGCAAACACGTATGTCACACACGAGAACATTAACGAAATTTCCTATTTTGACGGCGAGGTGGCGATAACCTCGTTATCGCTGCGCTGGCGCTTCACAAATGACGCCGAACTTACCTTGAGAGCGCCCTATGTCGACCACAGCAAAGGCCTATGGGACGACTTCATCTACGATTGGCATGAATGGTTCGGCCTCCCTCAGGGCGGCAGGACACAGGACGCCAACGATCAGTTCGCCTATGTGTACCAACGCAACGGCGAGCGGCTGCTGAACTTTCGTGAAGAAGCTTCCGGCATTGGCGACGTCCGTGTCGGTTACTCACAACAGTTGCGCTTCTGGGAACAGGATTGGCTGGCGCAACTGGAAGTAAAAGCGCCAACCGGAGACGCAGACAAACTCACTGGCAGCGGAGCCTGGGATCTCTCGGCAGGAATAGGTTGGGAAGGCGCGGTAGCAAGCCCTGAACAACGCTTTATTCCATTCGCCGGAGCCGCCGTCAGCTACCTTGGCGATAGCGACCTCGACCTTGCGCCATTACAAAAAAACTGGGCGCTGTCCCTGCGGGCCGGCGGCCATTGGCGCGCCTTGCCTTACCTCACCCTAACCGCACAGATAGACAGCCATTCAGGGCTTTACCACAGCCAATTACGCGAGTTAAGCAATTTCTCGTTGCAGTTGACCACCGGGGGACAAATAGCCCTTAGTGATTCACTGGTATTGAATATTGCTATCGCAGAGGACCTTAACACCACCATCACACCAGACTTTGTCGCCATTCTAGGCATGACCTACGGTTGGTGACTTATTAATAGCCAGGCCGTCAGATAACCGGTTATTAATTTGAGCCGACATTCGCCTGTGGTTAAGATGTCGGCTTGTCGCCTTTAGCGCCTGAGGGCGTATTTCCGCAATCCGCTACTTGTTATTTCGTAGATGGACACATTCCGCAAACGGAAGTTCGCCGGAAACTTTTTCTCAGAATGATTAAACCAGGAGCAACCATATCCATGAGATTTTTAGGGCTTAACGCGGCTATCGGCGCCGCCGCACTGTTGGGAGCCAACATCGCAACCGCTTCCGAACTAGACTTCAACATTGGCGATGAGTCCGTTAACGTGCAGGTCAATATGTTGCCGCAATCCAGAGATTTCGAAACAGGCCTTGGCTACCTGTACCACAAAGGCGGCGGTCACCTGCTCAACGGCGATCTGCATGCTCGGGGACAAACCGCCATCGGCAACCTGCCGACTACTGTTGGAATTGGCGCCCAACTCGACGTTTTTACCGAAGGTGACGTCGACGGCTCAGCCATTGCATTAGGCGGCTACGCGCACATCAAGATTCCCGCCGTCCCTGGATTGGGGCTCAAAGTAGCAGGCCATTTCGCGCCATCCATCACGTCCTTTCAGGACGCCGAGCAGTTCTCCCGTTTTGACGTAAAAACCACCTATCGCGTTATTCCCAACGCCGATATTTATCTGGGATACCACGTCATCAAAGCGGACATTGAACGAAATAATGACATCACGCTGGATGAAGGTTTGAACGTCGGATTCGCCTTGCAATTCTAGTCTCTGTAGAAAGCTTATCGCTTTCACCTGGACAGTCTCCCGCCGCAGAAGGCGCCTCTTCGTCTTCTGCGGTGATTTCTTCCCTTCCATCCCTGCGCCTCTCCGGCTGGGACTGCTTCACAGAATCCTCATACCAGGGTTTTCCGCCCTCCGTAAAAACCCTTAGACTAGCCGCAACAGCCTCAATAAGAATCAACAATGGAATTGCCTATGTCATTGCGCGAGCTGAAAAAAATTTCCGGGCTCCTGCTGCTTGCATCCGTACTCTCCGCCTGCGGCGGCGGCGACGAATCTCTTGATGGCGCCGGTGGTTATACACCGCCCAAGAACGACAACAAAGTTGATCCTCCCGCTGGCGACGCCAGTGGAGAAACGCCACCCGACCCCATTGACGCCAGACAAGTCAATGTCGCAGTGCTCGCCACCCCAGGCATGCAAGAAGCCACGGTCGCACAGAAAATATTAAACGCTTTTCTGCCGGCTTCGGCCTACGCCATCTCCGCAGGAGACAAAGTTGCAGCCAACCTGAGCGTCCAACAGCTGGATTATCGCGGCAATGTCATTTCCGGCGGTGTGATATCAAGCAATGACTATTCCGTCAATCGCTCCAGCGACGGCAGCTACACCATCACCTTCGACGGCTCTATTCCTCAGAGAATTGACTTGGTTATTGCCGCGGAGCTCAGTAACGGCTCAGTGATTCGCACCGGCCTGCCCAACGCAAACAAAGGGATACTGATCACCGCCGCGTCGGAATATGCGGTCAGAGACTTCTTTAGCAGCCTGAGTTCTCAGGCCGAGCTTGACGGCATGATGCCCTGCAATGACGGAGGGGACTCCTGTGGTTCACAAGCAGCCGCGCGCATGCTGAACTGGGCGGCGTTGATGAACGGGGTGCAGGATTTTGAAGTGACCCTGCCGGACAACGCAGATCTGGAAGAAACGATGGCGTTTCTTGGCGACAACGAATTATTTGACGACTTCGTCGATCAGTTCATCGCCACCATTCGCGAAACAAAGATCGACGGCGCAACCTCAACCAGCATTGCCCCCGTACTGGAAAACAGAGCTGGGCTGTATAACTCCGTTTTATTCGCCGCCGGCTTGAATCAAGGCTTGCCCAACGGCTCCCCAACCGTTGTGTTCTCTAACCGTATCGCCACCATCAAAACCAACACGTCCGCAGAGGTCACCACTTACTCCTACCCCATCGCCAGCTTCACCGCCACCGTATTGGGCATTATCAATAACATTATCGTCGAGCAGGTCCCCTGGGAGCGTCATAGCCTGACGCAAGTCTCCGACGACGTTTTTAACCCGGGGGCGCAAGCAGAAGAGGACGATATCAACGCCCATGTCGGCTCAACGTTGACCTACCTGTCCCCAAGCGGCTTTTTCGATATGGCGCGTCTGCAAACGCAGTTCATTACCCGGGAGGACAGCGTCAGCCCCACCGGCTGGCTGACCAACCCCTTCTACACTCGTCTGTACACGACGAAGTCGACCAACGACGACAGCACATCCTCACCTTCTATGGCCTCCGCCTACCTAAGCGATGGATTTGCGATTGAGCTGGCCGCTAAATCAACTGGAGGATATAGCCGCGAGCTGACGCTGGAAAAACTAAATACTTTCGGCTGGCTTTTCCACAGCCGGCAATCTTCAGATTTCAGTACTTCCGTTATAGACGGCGGCGACTATGGCGTGATCAGCCTGCGACAAAAACTCGATACAGACCCGGTTATGTCTGTCACTGGCACCATTCACCACTGGCAAGCGACGTCGAGCAATATTGCGCAAACTCAACCCGCTCCGGTTGCTGGCGATCCCGACATTTATCATACCTATCAGATGAGCCGCAGCGCCGACGGCTCCGCGTCCGGCGTAGGCGTATCAACGGAAACCCCAGAGTCTCTGGCGCTGGAGCGACTGCCCACTATCAAGTACAACAATGACGACAAAGCCTATGAAACGCAGTACACCGGACGTATCAAAGCGGGCGCGGCAACTGGGGTCAGTGATCCTTCCGGCAATGTACTGTCGTTCAATATCGACAGCGAAACGGAAGGCCAAGGCATCATTCATGCTGTAAGGCTGTCGGACACTGACATCAACTACACCGGCGCAAGCTATGTGTTGTACGGCAATAGCTTCGGCATCAGCGCAGGCGCAACAGTGTTCGGGAATCACAACCTCTCCACCTTGACCTTCGACGACGCCTCTGTCGCCACCTTACACCTGAACGAACGTCGGGTAACGCAGACCATTGGCAGCCAAACGCTCAGCGATATTGAAAATCACGATGGGGACTACTCTCTGACGCCACAGGCGTCTCCAGCCGCCAATACTGGAGCCGACAGAAACCTTCTCAAGTTGGATTTCACCGACCCGCAACCCGCAGGCGGAGAAACGCTGACAATGGAAGGATTCGCCGCCAGCGGCGGCAATCTGCTGGTGTTATTAGTCCGTTACGGTGACCGTATCGGGCTGGTATACGGCTTCAAGCAACAAGCGTTAACCGCAAATTCAGATTAAACGACGACTCCCGCCCCTGCTCTCCGCACTAATTGCGCGGGGAGCAGACATTACCGCCCACTACCCCAAAGTGTTGAATCAGCTAAACTAAATACGCACAATAAAATCTGCTCGCAAAAACGATGGGTAGTACATGAAGAATTACCGCAGTTATGCCGTTATTGCCTTTAGCGGCGCTTTGGTTTGGCTTTTTACATTTTCGCTCTGGTATGACTTACATGCTCTAGTAGTTAAGGAAGATAAGAAAGAGCTCAAGCCTCAAAACGTCAACCTGACGCCAACAGCCCCACTTCCGGATTTCAGCAGTTATCAAGATGTCGGAGAAAAGAAAGAGGCTTTTTTCTCTTATTTGTTGCCTCTGGTGCAACAAGCCAATCGACAAATCAAGGAAGAGCGTCAATTCATCCAAAAGATGCAGCGTCAGACTACTTTCTCCACTGAAGACACCGCACGCCTGCAACGCTTGGCGGAAGCCTATCGGGCGCCATTTGATAACGCTTTTAATAACGACTTTTTCAAGCTTATGCTACGCAGAGTGGATACCATCCCCCCCTCTCTGGTGCTGGCGCAAGCCGCCAATGAATCCGGCTGGGGCAGTTCCCGCTTCGCCCGTGAAGGCAACAACTTGTTCGGACAATGGTGCTTCAAACCTGGATGCGGCATAGAACCCGCGCAAAGAGCCTCTCACCTGAAACACGAAGTGGCGCGCTTCGATACCATCTATCACTCTGTGATGAGCTACATGCGCAACCTCAACCGGAATCTGCACTATATCGATCTCCGCAAGACCAGAGAAAAGCTAAGGGCGCAAGGACTCCCTGTCACCGGGCAAAGCCTGACTCCAGGTCTGGCGAAGTATTCTACCCGGGGAGAAGCCTATATTGCAGAAATACAGGGACTGATCCGCGCCAATGACTTGGAAAAGTATGACCAACCCAGTGACGCCGCAATGCTTTGATTATTCAGGCTTTCCAGATGAAAATGCAAGCGTTGGTTATTTAATTCAGAATTTGCTGGCGGGGTTGCGTAAAATGAAATGGATTCCATCCGACTATGGGACAAACTATGAGTATCAATCTAGCCCGTAACCGCTTCTCCGAGCCCCCCCGTATTGAATCGGAAAATCATCCGCCGGTTTCTGGCGCCCGGCTGTGGAAAAAGGTGAGCGCAGCCGCCTCCGCCGCTGGCGTCACCACGGTAGAGCATGCATTGACGCTCTATTACACCGCCGCATCGCCTAACACGCCGATGTGGTGCAAAACGGTCATCTACGGCGCTCTGGGGTATTTCATATCGCTTATAGACGGGATTCCCGACCTGACCCCGATCCTGGGTTACACCGATGACCTTACGGTCATGGCGGGCGCCATCGCTACTATCGCCGCGCACATCACACCAGAAATACGACATCAGGCGCAGGAAAAAACAGCGGTCTGGTTTAAAACCGATAAGAAGCATTCATCTCAGCAAGGGAGTAATTGATGGCGGCATCGCACGTAAACTGATCCACACTGCACAAGAATCGGGGCGACTCGCCCGCTGGAAAATAAACGCCGAAAAACGCGACAGGCGACCTACATATTCGCCTGGATAAGCAAAATTCAGATTTCCTGAAAACACAATAACGAGATATTTCGACTAATGTTGAGCTTTCTTCCACATTGGCTACGGGGCGTTCTAGCCGTCCTCTTGATCCTGCTTTCAACGACTATTTTATTTCCTTTCGTACTGGCGCTGGCTTTTATTAAGCTGCTGATACCGGTTAGCGCCTTGCGTAAACACTGCACTATTGCGCTGATAGGCATCGCTGGACTGTGGATCAATATTAATAATGGGCTGTTGTATCTTCTTCATGACATCCAGTGGGATGTGAAAGGCGATGGCGACCTCAAACCTGATGACTGGTATCTGGTAACCTGCAATCACCAAACCTGGGCCGACATCCCCATTGTACAGAGAGTGCTTAACGGCAAAGTTCCAATGTTGAAATTTTTCCTTAAGCAAGAGCTGATTTGGGTACCGTTGATCGGCGTAGCCTGGTGGGCGTTAGACTTCCCGTTTATGAAGCGCTACACCCGAGAACAGGTTGAACGCAATCCCGCCTTGAAAGGCAAAGATCTGGAAACCACAAAAAAAGCCTGTGAGAAATTTAAATACACTCCCGTTACCGTATTCAATTTCCTGGAAGGGACACGTTTCACCCAGGCCAAACACGATCACCAGAAGTCGCCCTACAAGTACCTGCTAAAGCCCAAGGCCGGCGGCGCTGCGTTTGTCTTAGGGGCGATGGGAGAGCATTTGCATACGATGCTCAACATCACCATTCACTACCCTGGAAAGGCTCTGGGTTTTTGGGGATTGGTCTCGGGGCAGATCAAAAAGGTGGTGATCCGTATTGAAAAAATCCGCATTCCCGATCAGTTTCTGAGTCGAGACTATATGAACGATGCTGAGTTCCGCTCAGAATTTCAGGAATGGATTGCACAACTATGGAGAAAGAAAGACGAACAATTAGAGCAGCTCCACCGGCAATACGCGTCATGAAACCAGCAACGCCTGGCTCCATGCGCTTTAAAGCTATGCTCAATTATTCACGCTATTAATCAGGCAAACAAATAGCTTCCTTCTATTTGTCTGCAACGACAGGGCCTGCACAGGTCAGGCCCTGTCTCCCGCGGCTAACCGCGCATGACGCGCTTACTTCCTTCCCGACCGTCTCAACGCTGCGGGAGTAAAGTCCTGAGAGCTGGCCTCCAAATTGAACTCATATCCCTTTGGCTCTTCATTGGTTAAGCCCAGAGCCAGATAGCGTCCGGAAAGCAGGTCATATAGGACTTCTGCGGAGAACCAGGAAATCTTCTGATCGTAGAAGTAAACATGGTGCCCTTCCGCAACGCGCCACAGTTCGCCACGGCCGTCATAATGATCCGCCAAGCCAATTTGCCAAGTATCCTCGTCAACATAGAAGACGCGCTTCGCATAGATATGTCTGGAGCCTGGCTTCAGTGTGCCCTCCACCACCCATACGCGGTGCAATTCGTAACGCGCCATGTCCTGATTCAAATGACCAGGCTGCACCAGCTCGGAATATTTCACTTTTTTCGAGCTGAGATCATATGCGTTGTAGGGCAAATAGATTTCTTTCTTGCCCAGCACTTTCCAGTCATAACGATCCGGCGCGCCGTTGAACATATCGAAGTTATCGGTGGTGCGCAGACCGTCTGATGCGGTGCCAGGACCATCATAGGCGACCTGAGGGGCGCGACGCACGCGACGCTGACCTTCGTTGTAGATCCAGGCGCGACGAGGCTCCTTAACCTGGTTCAGTGTTTCATGCACCAGCAATACGTTACCCGCCAGTCGCGCTGGGGACTCAATTTCCTGCTTGAAATAGAAAATAACGTTGGGGTCCGCGCCGGACTTATAGTCAGACAACGAACTCACATAACTTAACTGCTCGGAAAAAATAACTGGCGTGAAATCGCCGTTCGCCAATGGCGTCACCTGCGCCACGCGTCGACTCAAAGAGCCGCCGCGCCAGCGGGTGATGTGGTTCCAAATGATCTGCTTGGCCTGCTCGGAAGAGCTACCGCTCAAGATAGGAAACGCCACAGCCATCTGGTAGTCGGTGATGCCGTTGCCGTCCGCGACCAGCTCTACAGAAGTCGCGTTGTGCTTCGCCGCATCATAGACCTTTTGATCGTAAGCGGAAGTGCGATGGGTGGGATATACCTTAATCTTGTAGCTGCCGGGGTATTTCTTCAGCATCGCCATCTGACCGGCGGACAGGTGATCTTTATACTGGTCCGCATTGGACGCGCTAATCACGAATTTGGGCTTTTCCGCCGCGAACGGATTAATGTAATCAACGCCGTCATAGCCAGCAGGAATGGTCTTCAACCCACCCTCCCAAGCCGGAATGGTTCCGTCAGCATTACCCGCTTTTTCCGCACCGATGGGCGTCAAAGTATCGCCCAATTTAGACGCTTCGCCCGCTGGCGCCTTGGCCCAGGCGAGTGAAGACGATATCGCCAACGCTAAAGCGCTGAGTTTTATTATTGCATTCAATCTCATTGAGGCTACCTCATAAACCCTTAATAACTTAACTAAACCCTAAAATGATACCGATACGCTTGCAGAAACGTTGTCCCGGTCATTGAGGTAATTGTACGGCTCGCCCCCGAAGAAATTGGTGTAGCCAATGGAGGCGGAATATTTATTCAAATAGACGCCTTTCAGAGTCAGGCCTACCGCTTTAGAGCCTTCTTTAAACGGCGCTCCGGGCTCCGGCGCATACCCTTTGACGTCATGACTCCACGCCAATGACGGCTCTAGGTTAATGCCTGCAAACACATTGGGATAATCCAAGGTGAAACGCATACGGTAGCCCGCGGAGAAGTCAGTAACAAAACCTTCATTCTCACAAAAGGAAGGATTGAGATTTACATCGTCGCAGCTTGCTCCTGAATCGTTGACAACCGGCCCGGTACCATAGGTGCTGTCCCGACCTAAGCGGGAATCATTTGGCAAGTCATGCACAAACACCGCTCCAATTTCAGAAACGAATGTCAGCCTGCTTGCTCCGAGGACCTGATCGATAAACTTGATAAAGGTTACCTGAGCTTGCGTTACCGCGAACTCTTCATAACCCTGTATAACATCGCCAGCGGAATCGTCAGCATCGTAAAAAGCGCTGTAAGGCTGATTCTTACTTGCGGCCGTCAGTTCAAAAGTGTTTCTCTGAATTGGCAAATTTGGGCGGTAGGTTAACTCCCCCCCAATAGACCAGCCATTATCCGTGCTGGTATTAAAGCTGACGCCAAAAAGCTGTATATCTTCAGGGAACTCTATAAAGTATTTGGCGCCGACGCCGCTTGCGCCCTCTCCTTTAACGAATGAGGCGTATGGCAGTCTGCTATGGTAATTAATGTAATAAAAACCAAATTCAGTATCCCCCAGATCAGCGGCATACCACCGCACCGCCAAACCGTATTGACCGTTATTATCAGCCTCCCGGTCTCCAAGCCTTTCATTCACTAAAGCGCCAGTACCAGCATCAAGATTAATTACCTGTGATTCAGGAAACTGAGCCAGAGTATTAATTCCACCACAACCATCAGGACCTGAGTCGCTATTGGAAAAGAAAGTTCCGCAAGGGTCCGCTTCGGCTTTCTCCCATTCAATCTGGTAAAAGAACTCTGTCGTAAGGTCTTCAGTTAAGCCCACCGATGTATAGAACATATTGACTGGGAGCAATACATCCTTGACTTCGGCCCCTGGCGCCCGAGCGGCTGAGGCGTCTATCGGATTGATAATATTCACGCCGCCAAGGATAAATGTGCTTTCCCCCCAACTGACTACCTGCCGTCCCAATCTAGCGTTCACTGGCGTATCGCCAAAGTACCAGTCACCCCAGACATACGCGTCAAGAAAGCGCACGTCTGCGCCCGCCTGCTCCAACGCCTGATCGTTCAATGGCCGTGTCTGACCGACTTCATCATACGCCCGGCCTTCATCCATTAACTCTTTGTCGTAGAAGTAGCGCAAACGCGTAAAGCCGCCGTAGTCGCCATAGCGCAACATTAAATCAGAGGTGCCCTTGATAATTTTTGAGTAAGTCTCGCCTTTCTTAAAGTTCCAGTTGCCGTTGTCGCTATTGTGAGAGGAAGCGGCATCTGAGTAGGGCCCTGCGCAGCTAGCGCCTTCACAGCGCCCCTGGTTGCCAGGACTCAACTGATTCTTATCGCGATCGGATATCCGCCAGCTTGCTCCGGCGGTAAGGGTGGTGTCCAGCGAGCCTTCAATATCGCCCAGATAAAATTGAAACGCCTGCGCCGGAGCAGAGATTGTCGCCGCCACTGCGACGGCCAACGGTAATTTGGTCCACTGACGCCAACGTTTATTTTTATTTATCATCGAACGCTACTCCGTTATTTTTCTTAGATCTTCATGCCATGCAGGAAGACGTTCTGTGTAAACCCAATTTTTTGTTTTATTGTCGACCTCTAGAAGATGTAAAAGACGTGAAAACACGGCGGGATCTTCTACGATGAAAGTCTCATACACTATAGACGCTAATGCCCGGATTCACCAACAGTCTAAATAAAAAACGCAAGTTATGAAAAAATAAGAAAGTTATGGCTTTTATCCAGGATTTTCAGGACGTAAACAGTTATCAAATTCGGCCCGGTTTTACATGGGTGTTTTTTACGGTATTCACGTTATATAAGAATTGCTAAACAGGTCTCATTACTCACTCTGTATTCTATCTATTTATACGCTCGCCCTAACGAAAAAGTATCCCGCGCAGCCACGTTGCATTTGCATCGTAAGCGAGACATGATGAAATCAAGGTCAGACGGTTTCGCCGTCAACGAAAAATAAAAGATACACACCAAAAACAATAGGAGAAAAACATGAATGCGAGAGAGGTCGTAATTGTGTCTGGAGCCAGAACGCCAATGGGCGGTTTTCAGGGCTCCCTGAGTTCATTGACGGCTGTGGAACTGGCTGCGGCGTCTATTAAAGAAGCCATATCCCGCGCCAACCTGCAGCCTGACGACATACAGGAAGTCATCATGGGCTGCGTTCTTCCCGCAGGCTTGAAGCAAGGCCCCGCGAGACAGGCGATGCTGGATGCGGGCATCCCCAATTCTACTGGCGCCACCACCATCAACAAGTTGTGCGGCTCCGGCATGAAAGCCACGATGCTGGCGCATGACCTGATCGTCGCAGGGACCAATCAAGTCATGATTGCCGGCGGTATGGAGAGTATGAGCAATGCGCCTTACTTGTTGCCAAAGGCGCGCTCAGGCTACCGCATGGGCCACGGCGAAGTAAAAGACCACATGTTCCTCGACGGATTGGAAGACGCCAAAACCGGGCGCCTGATGGGTTCATTCGCTGAGGAAGTCGCCGGTAAATTCGGCATCACCCGCGAACGTATGGACGATTTCGCCATCAGATCGTTAAAGCTTGCCCAGGAAGCGATTGAAACCGGCGCGCTGAAGGACGAAATTGTTCCTGTCACAGTGTCGACGCGTAAGGGAGATGTCTTAGTAGAGCATGACGAGCAGCCAGGCGCAGCCAATCTTGAAAAGATCCCCACGCTGAGACCCGCATTCCAAAAAGATGGCTCCATCACCGCAGCTAACTCCAGCTCCATCTCCGACGGCGCTTCCGCTATGGTTTTAATGAGTCGTGAGGAGGCTGACCGGCGCGGCGCGAAGCCTTTCGCCAGAATCGTCGCTCACAGCACGCACTCCCAGGCGCCCTCAGAGTTCACCATCGCGCCTATCGGCGCCATTCAAAAAGTACTACAGAAAGCGGGCTGGTCTAAGGACGAAGTCGATCTGTTTGAAATCAATGAAGCTTTCGCCATGGTGACAATGCTTGCGATTCAAGAGCTGGGCTTGGACGGAGAGAAAGTCAATGTATTCGGCGGGGCCTGCGCCCAGGGACACCCCGTTGGCTCAACCGGCTCGAGAATCATTATTACCCTGATGCATGCGTTGAAGCGTCTCGGCAAGAAGCGTGGCGTAGCGGCGCTCTGTATCGGCGGCGGCGAAGCAACTGCTGTCGCCATTGAGCTTGTCTAAACCGAAACAGTTCGTGTGATGTAGAAAGGGGCCGCATACGGCCCCTTGCAGAATTTGAGGAAAATCAGGGACGGTGCGGAGAAGCCAGGTATTCCTGAGATTGCATTTCCAGCAATCGACTCTCTGTTCTTTCAAATTCGAACCTGAGACGCTCGCCCTGGTATATCTCGTTAATTGCAGCGGCGGCGGAAATAATCACCTTCACGCGGCGGTCATAAAACTCATCCACTAAGTTAATAAATCTCCGCGCCTGATCTTCTTTATTCGCCTCAAGTGTTGGGACGTTGCTTACGAGCACGGCATGAAACTCACGGGCCAGCTCTATGTAATCGTTCTGACTGCGGGGACCATCGCACAGCTCTTTAAAGTCAAACCAGATAACGTCATCCGCCCGACGTATGGCGTTCAGCTTGCGGCCATTAATCAGAATATCGGTTTGATGCGCCCCTGCTTCCACAGCCAAACGTTCATAGCTTTGCGCCAGGCTCAACTGAGCCTCTTCATCCAAAGGATAATGATAGAGCTCCGCCTGCTGTAGCGTTCGCAGGCGATAATCCGTGCCTCCGTCGACATTCACCACTTCCGTATGCTGATTCAACAACGCGATTGCCGGCAGGAACCGTTGCCGTTGCAGGCCGTCTTTATACAGCCCGTCAGGCACAATATTGGATGTGCAAACCAATGAAACTCCCCGCTCAAACAACGCTTCAAGCAAGGTGGCCAGGATCATAGCGTCGCCAATATCGGTGACAAAGAACTCATCGAAACAGATGACCCGCGCTTCACGGCTAAAATTATCTGCGACAATCTCTAGCGGATTCTTTTCCCCTTTAAGCTGCTTCAGCTCCTGATGCACCCTTTGCATAAAACGGTGAAAGTGCACGCGCATTTTGCGCTTGAAGGGTAAACACTCATAAAAAGTGTCCATCAGGTAAGTTTTGCCACGCCCAACGCCGCCCCAGAAGTACAAGCCTTTCTCGGGAGTCGTATCTGCTTTGGTCAGCCCGATTTTCCGCGCCAGGCGCTGTATACGACTGGCTTGAAGACGTTTGCTTTCCGCCGCTGTCAGACGTTCAAACAACACCTGCAGTTTTTCAACCGCCATTTCCTGAGCGGGGTCATAGGAAAAATCCTGGCGTTCGAGATCTTGTCGATACTTTTCAATAGGAGTCGTCACTGCCTGACTCGCCTCACTGATAAATGATGTTCAAGTCGCCAACTCATTATATTGACATGGCAATGATATTGGCATGTTAACAATCAGGCGCATGGATACGCCTGCGCGGCGGCTAGCCGCGGGAGACAGGGCCTGACATGTGCGGGACCTGTCTGCCTGATTAATAGTTGGCCGAAATTGGGCGCTTATTTTGCCTTTTTCTAGACATATTGACTACATGGGTAGGGGATATTCCCGATCCCTTCACACATGGCGTCGTTGCGAGGGACCTGTGCGACCAAAAGCTACCTGCCGGCAATGGAAATCGAAACGCTTTTGTCGGTATACTAACTCACTCCTCCGGTTCACAATTCCTTGCAAATTTAAGTGTTGAAAGAATTATGGGATCTACCATTGTTATAGCGGCGGTAACTTTTCTGGTCGGTTTAGGCCTGGGCGTTCTGCTGCACAAGCTGTTGCACTCTGAAACCGCTAAAAACCGGCGTTTGGAACGCCAGATCGATCATCTGCAAGATCAACACACCCGCTATCAAGCGGAAGTTGCTGAGCACTTCTCTCGTACGGCGGAAATGCTGGGCAAACTCAACGCCAACTATCGCGACATATTTAATCACCTGGCCGTCGGCGCCGAACGCCTGTGTAGCGACAGTGAATTCAAATCCCTGGTGTCATCCGCCACGCCCTCACTATCCGTAAAGCGCAAAGAGGGCAAGAGCAAAGTCGAGGAAGAATCGGTCTTTGAACCGCCTCGGGACTACGCCCCCAAGGCTGACCCTAAAGAAAAAGGTACTTTATCGGAGGATTATGGGTTCGAGAGCCGCTCACATAATTCCCCAGAAACGACTTCTGAAGGCGAAAAATATTAACCCAGCCTTCACGTGCGATAGTCCGGTTAAACCGGATTATCGCCATCGAAGTAGCTAATTTCCACGTCCACGTTTTCCGCCAGCGCCTTACCTAGAGCCTGCACTCCATAACGCTCTGTCGCATGATGGCCCGCCGCCACATAGACAATTCCCTGCTCACGCGCGCTATGCACAGTCTGCTCGGAAATTTCGCCGCTTAAGTAAACATCCACCCCCAAACTTACGGCTTGGTCAATGAACCCTTGCGCTCCTCCAGTACACCAGGCGACAGTGCTGACTACTTGGCCGGGGTCGTCACAAATAACCATAGGCGCACGCTGCAGTCGGTTACCAATGTGTTCAGCCAGGTCGCTGACTAACATTGGCTGAGGTAATGCGCCGCGCCACAGCAACCCTTCCACATCCCCTGCTTTCACTCTGCCCTCAACGGTAAAGCCCAGGTGCGCCGCCAGAGCGGCGTTATTGCCGTAGTCAGGGTGAATATCCAGCGGAAGATGGTAGGCGATCAAGCTGATCTCGTGCTGCAGCAGTTTGGCGATACGTCTGCGTTTCATACCGACAATCGCCGCACTTTCGCCTTTCCAGAAGTAACCGTGGTGCACCAGCACCGCATCAGCGCCTTGCTCTATCGCAGCGTCCAATAATTGCTCGCTGGCAGTAACGCCACACAGTATTTTGCGAACGTTCTTGCGCCCTTCCACCTGCAAACCATTAGGGCAGTAGTCCCTGATCCGGTCCGGTTGTAACCAGCTGTTCAGCAGTGTCATTATTGTCGAGATATCAGTCATGGCGTACTCCTCAGTCATTGCAGTTATGTTAACATTCCGCGCCAGTGCCGCCAAAGAACGAGAAAAATGAGACAGTTAGCAGCCTATGGAATCGCCGTGGCAATTGGTTTGTCAGCCGCCGGCGTCTATCTCTTTTTTATGAAGCATCCAACATTGCAGCCCCAGCCGGCATTGACTTCATTCGCCGACGCCGTTGAGCACACGCTGCCTTCCGTCGTCAATATCTATAGCGAAGAACCCAATCCTGCGCTGTCCGACGCCATTTGGAACAATCCGCTATTATCGAATTATTCCAAGAATATTACGCCTCCCGAACCTACGCTAAGCAGACTCGGCTCCGGCGTTATTATCGATGAAAAAGGCCATATTCTGACCAATTACCATGTAGTGAAATCCACAGAGCTGATTAGGATCATGCTGTCCGACGGTCGGGAGACTCCTGCAGAAATTGTAGGCCTGGACAGCGAAGCAGACCTCGCCGTACTAAAGCCTAAACAGGACGGGCTTCAGCCAATCCCGGTCAGCCAATCTCAACCCCGAGTGGGGGACATCGTACTGGCGATCGGCAACCCGTTTGGCGTCGGCCAGGCCGTGACACAGGGCATCATAAGCGGCTTGGGACGATCAAACCTGGGCCTGGCCACCTATGAAAACTACATTCAGACTGACGTAGCCATCAACCCCGGCAATTCCGGCGGAGCCTTGATCAACGCCAAAGGCGAACTGGTCGGTATCGTCACCGCTGTGTTCTCCACCACTGGCGGCTATCAAGGTATTAGCTTCGCCATTCCCGCGCAGTCAGCCATGGCGATTGCACAGGACTTAATCCTATATGGCCGAGTTATTCGTGGGTATCTGGGGGTGGAAATGCACGAGCTGGCTCGTCATGAAGCGGACTTTTTTGGCCTTACTGACACTAATGGATTACTGATAACAGGCGTCCAACCAGACAGCCCAGGCAGTAAAGCCGGATTGGAAGCTGGCGATGTGCTTTTGATGATCAACGACATGCCAATGAGGACGTCACAACAGGCCAGAGACTTTGTTTCACACAACAAGCCTGGGGATCAGATCAAACTGACGGTGTTCAGGCGGGGCCAGACCATAAATCTAACCGCCACCTTGCAACAGCGCTCAGGCAATGATGGGGAATAACCTGAGGTTATCCCCTCACCGCCGCCAAAGCCCCTGACAGCGCTTTCAGCATAGCCTCATTTTCCTCATGGCTTCCAACCGTCAAACGCAAACACCCAGCGAGCTTGGGATGCCCGCCGTCCAGCAGCTTAATCAAAACGCCGCGTCTTTTCATTTCGCTGAAAACAGACTTGGCCGGCAGGTCGACACGCACCAAAATAAAGTTCGCCTCGCTTGGATAGACTGTCACGCCAGCCACTCCGTCAAGCTGGGCGCTCAGCCAGCTACGCTGCTCCCGCAGCGCTTCCGTTTGCTTCACGAACTCTGGAAAGTGCCGAATGGCGGTCAGAACAGCGTTTTGCGTCAGGCAATTGATATTGTAGGGAAGGCGCACTTTATTGAGTTGCTCAATCCATTCCTGCGCGCCAAACAACATACCAAAACGCAGCCCCGCCAACCCGACTTTTGAGAAAGTACGCATCACCACAACATTATCGTATTCGCTGACCCAAGACATATAGTCTGCGTTGGTAAAAGCCGTGTAAGCCTCATCAATCACCACCAGCCCAGGGCTGGCCGCAACAATCTGGCGCAGTGTTTCATCATCAAACAGGTTGCCTGTCGGATTGTTAGGTTGAGCAATGAAAACCAGTGCGGGTTGATGACGCTTGATCGCGTCCAGCGTCGTCTGAGCGTCTATCTGGAAGTCGTCATTCAACGGAACGCCCACATATTCGGCGCCAATGAATGTCGCGATCATCTTATACATGACGAAGCTGGGCTCAACGGAGAGTATTGTCCGTCCGGGTCCAGCTACCGCCATGGCGAGAATCTGAATGATCTCGTCAGAGCCGTTGCCGAACAGCATGTCCGCAGAAGCAGGCAAGCTATAAAGCTCCCTTAACGCCGTTCTGATCGCGCCAGCATCAGGATCTGGATAGCGGTTAATGGCCGCATCGCGCAGATCCACCCCTAATTCGGCCTTTAACGCAGCAGGAAAGTCGAAGGGGTTTTCCATTGCATCCAATTTAATCAGACCTGAAGCGTCCGCAACGTGATACGCGGAAAGCGCCTGAACTTCAGGACGCACCCACTGGAGAATTCTGTCTTTAACGGACATAAGCCTACTCCTCGACTATGCGATATTCTGCGGAGCGCGCGTGGGCGGTCAGCCCTTCTCCACGCGCGAGCACAGAAGCAATTCGCCCAGCGTCGGAGGCGCCGCGACTGGAGAAATTGATCAGGGATGAACGCTTCTGGAAGTCATATACCCCCAAAGGACTGGAGAAACGTGCGGTTCCAGACGTCGGCAACACGTGGTTCGGCCCCGCGCAATAGTCCCCCAATGCTTCCGCCGTATAACGCCCCATAAATACGGCGCCGGCATGCCTGATTCCAGGAAGCAACGCATCCGGGTCAGCAACCGAAAGCTCCAAGTGCTCCGGCGCGATAAGGTTAACCACGTCAATGGCGTCATCCAGGTCAGCGACTTTGATAAAGGCGCCCCGCTCTTTTAAAGAAACTGAAATAATATCTTTGCGCTCCATGTCCGGCAGCAGCTTTTCAATGGATGCTTTCACCGCAGACAGACAGGCTTCATCTGGTGAGATAAGTATCGCCTGAGCATCCTGGTCGTGCTCCGCCTGCGAGAACAGGTCCATAGCGATCCAATCTGGGTCCGTTCCCCCATCACAAACCACACAGATTTCCGAGGGCCCTGCAATCATGTCGATGCCAACAGTTCCGAACACCATTCGCTTCGCCATAGCCACGTAGATATTGCCTGGGCCGACAATCTTATCGACCTTGGGGACCGTCTCAGTGCCATAGGCCAAAGCCGCCACGGCTTGCGCGCCGCCGACAGTGAACACCCGATCAACGCCGGCTACCGCCGCCGCGGCGAGCACCAATTCATTCACTTCGCCACGAGGCGTCGGCACAGTCATGATAATGGAGCCCACACCCGCTACTTTCGCGGGAATCGCGTTCATGAGCACAGAAGAGGGATAAGCAGCCTTGCCGCCCGGGACATAAATGCCGACGCGGTCTAAGGGAACAACCTTTTGCCCCAGGACAGTTCCATCTTCCTCTTGGTAGGTCCAAGAGGGTTGCGCCTGCCTTTCATGATAACGACGAATGCGCCCGGCGGCGCTTTCCAAAGCGCTTTTCAACTCAGGAGCAATAGAGGCGAGAGCCTGCTGCAGTCGATGATGCGGGATTTCCAGGGCGCTCATTGAGGTCGCGCTCATATGATCAAAGCGGTTGGTATACTCTAATACCGCTTCATCACCACGAACGCGCACATCTTTCAACACGTTCTCCACCACGCGATTCACTTCCGCGCTGTCGTCTTCCTGAAACGCCAGCAAGGCTTCCAGTTGCGACTTAAAATCCGCCTGACTGCTATCTAGTTCACGCATATCTGCAGTTCGCCTCATCCGCTACTTCATTAGTGTTGGCCCACATACCCTCTGCTCAAAACGAGGGCTCTTCAAATCACTCTGCGCCCACCGCCTGCGCCAGTTTGTCGAGTATGGGCTGCAAACTGGCGTGTTTCATTTTCATTGAGGCGCTGTTGGCGATCAGCCTGGAGCTGATGTCACAAATCTTCTCACGCGGCTCCAACCCGTTGGCCACCAGGGTATTGCCCGTATCGACAATATCCACAATTTCGTCCGCCAGGCCCATAAGCGGCGCCAGCTCCATACCGCCATACAACTTAATAATGTCGGCCTGAATTCCTTTGCCGGCATAGTAACGCTTGGCGATATTAACGAACTTGGTCGCCACCTTGATACGCCCGGATTTGGGCGCTGCGCCTTTCATCGCCGCCGTCATCAGACGGCAAGTGGCGATTTTGAGGTCTAACGGCTCATAAAGGCCATCATAGCCGTGCTCCATCAGCACATCCTTACCCGCCACCCCCAAGTCCGCCACGCCGTGCTGCACATAGGTCGGCACGTCTGTGGCGCGCAACACAACCAGCCTCACATTGGGCTGGTTGGTTGAGAAGATCAGTTTACGGCTCTTCTTGATGTCGTCTTCCGGCTCAATATCGGCCGCCGCCAACAGCGGCAATGTATCGTCCAGGATACGCCCCTTGGACAGGGCGATGGTGATGATCGCACTCATTACAGGATTCCGGATATTGGTGAATTGCTTCAGCCCGGCAGCCGACGTATTTTCGCGCCTAACAACTGCATTTTTTCTTCAATACACTCATAACCACGGTCAATATGATAAATGCGGTCTACAAGGGTATCTCCTTCCGCCACCAATCCGGCGATAACCAAACTGGCGGAAGCTCGCAGATCGGTCGCCATAACTGGCGCGCCGGTCAGAGACTCTACACCTTCCACAATCGCAGTGTTGCCTTCCAGTTTGATCTTCGCGCCCATGCGGCGCAGCTCCTGCACGTGCATGAAGCGGTTTTCAAATACGGTTTCAACAATAGCGCCCGTACCTTCCGCCACTGTGTTCATGGCGACGAACTGCGCCTGCATGTCAGTTGGAAAAGCAGGATAAGGAGCTGTGCGCAGGCTCACCGCTTTCGGTCTAGCGCCTTTCATATCCAGCTCAATCCAGTCCGGACCAGTGCTGATATGTGCGCCAGCTTCATCCAGTTTCAACAGAACCGCTTCCAAAATGTCTTCGCGGGTGTCTTTCACTCTGACTCGGCCACGGGTCGCTGCGGCGGCGACCAAATAAGTCCCGGTCTCGACTCGGTCCGGCAGTACGTTGTAGCGGCAACCATGCAGACGCGGCACACCGTTAATTTCGATAGTTGAGGAGCCATGACCACGTATATCCGCGCCCATTGCAATCAGGCATTCGGCAAGATCAATGACCTCAGGCTCACGAGCGGCGTTCTCAATCACTGTCTTACCATCCGCCAGCGTCGCCGCCATCAAAAGGTTCTCCGTGCCGGTCACCGTCACGGTATCCATGTAGATGTGCGCGCCTTTCAAGCGGCCATTGACTTTCGCTTTGATATAGCCGCCTTCGACTAAAATATCCGCGCCCATGGCTTCAAGGCCGCGAATATGAAGATCAACAGGCCTGCTTCCGATAGCGCAACCGCCGGGCAAAGAGACTTCCGCCTCGCCAAAGTGGGCCAGCATCGGTCCCAGCACCAGAATGGAGGCCCGCATGGTCTTCACCAGCTCATAGGGCGCAGTCAGATGCTTGATAGTATTGGCGTGCACTTCCACACACATTTTTTCGTCGATCATCAGCTCTACGCCCATGCGGCCCAACAGCTCAATCATGGTGGTGATGTCATTAAGGTGCGGCAGGTTGCCGATAGTGACGGGTTCATCCGCCAACAGCGTTGCAGCAAGAATTGGTAATGCGGAGTTTTTCGCACCGGAGATGCGGATCTCCCCATTAAGCGGTTTGCTACCGCCGATCAATAATTTGTCCATTAAACTTACCTGGGTTGGAAAACGAATTATTTATTCGCGGCGGCCCACTCATCGGGAGTGTAGGTTTTGATGGAAACAGCGTGCACTGTGCCATCAGCGATCAGATCATGAATGCAGCTGTACACCGTTTGCTGCTTTTTGACGGGAGAAAGGCCGGCGAAACGTTCGCCGACGGCAACAACCTGATAATGATAGCCATCGCCTTCCACACGGACTTCACAGTCGGACAGCTTTTCTTGCAAAATTTCTTGCAATGCTTCGGGTTGCATGCGCCCACTCCTCGTTATTCGTTAGCTGAACTAAACGAAGCATTTTACCCCAAGCAGGAGCCAGGCCCAAGTTATGGATTGGAAACAATTTGCAGCGACCGCCGCAAATTGTTTTTTTGAAGGGATATTTATTTAGCTAGACTGCCTCATCCGCCAATGGCAAAACAGTCTCTACTCCGCTAACCCGCGCAATATCGAACATTTTACCGGTCAAACCCGAAACGCTGACATTCAGGCCTTTTGCTTCCGCCGCCGCAACCAGGCGCAGCAGCAATGATATCAGCACACTTTGCGCATTTTCGACGAGAGAGACATCAATGCGCAGTGGGGAGGTCGCATCCGCAGCTTGCACCGCCTTTTCGCCTTCGGCCAACAAGTCAGCCACATTAGAGAGATCAACGATCCCCGAAATACTGAGCGCCATCTCTTTGGATTGCGCATCCTTAGCGCAGGTCAATCTCGCCGACATTACTTCGCCTCGCCAGTCAGTTCATCCTCTTCGATCCGACTGGACCAGCCATCTACGACTTTGGTGATATCGCCATTGTGCACGCTAACCTGCTGCTCGAAGCGATCCTTGAAAGCAAGCCCGATATTCACGCCATTAACGATGACATTCTCCAGCAACCATTTACTGTCGCGATTTTTGTACATTGAGTAGATAACCGGATACTTGTTGCCAGACGCAGAAATCACTTCCAAATCCACACTTGCGCGCCCTTCGTCCCGTGGATTAATGGTTGCCGTCAATACGTTGACTTTAAATTCGCCACTTTCCACCAGCGCCTTGCCGTAAGCATCAAATAAACTCTTTTTAAATACCCCAACAAACTTCTCTTTAAGCTCATCACTCGCTTCTCTGCGATAACGTCCCATCACTCGCGCGGCGATGCGCTCAAAATCAACCACATCTTCAAGCGCATCTTCCATCACGCCGTAGAATTTTTGCGGATTATCGTAATAAGTCTGCTTTTCTGACTGTAGTTTGAAAACCAGCATTTTGGTGCTGTCCTGCACCACGCCAAAAACGTCTTGCTGCGCGTTGGCCTGCGCAGCAACTGCGAACGCCGCCATCGCCATGACTGCGAACACGCGCCCAATATTCTTCACTGTTAACATCATGTTAATTGCCTAACTATTTCTTTGACTGACCAGTACTAACCAAAATTCACAACTTCTTTCTGAATTCAGAAATACAGCGATCTACTGACTTGTTGCAAAATCGCTTATCAGCTTCTCTAAATTCAGCGCACCCTGCGTGCTATAAAAGAAGTCTCCGTCCTTCAGGGCTTCCTCGTCCCCACCAATGGAGACATTAATGTACTTCTCTCCCAGGAGACCGGCAGTGCTGATGACTGCGACACTGTCCGCGCTTAGATAGTTCACATCCGCATCAATATCCATCTCCACGACAGCCTTGGATGACTTGGGGTCCAAAGAGATGCTGTTGACGCGCCCAATCGTGACGCCGGACAAGGACACTTTACCCCGCACTCTTAACCCGCCCACATCAGTAAATTCCGCATACAATTTATAGGTATCCTGCGTCGGGCTCAGAGACAGCCCGCTCACTTCGAGCGCCAATAAAAACAACGCCCCAATGCCGGCGACAATGAACGCCCCTACAGATATCTCCAGCGTACGAATCCGCATATTAAAAATCTCCAAACATTACGGCGGTCAAAATAAAATCCAATCCCAATACAGCTAACGACGAGTACACCACTGTTTTGGTGGTTGCGGAACTGATGCCTTCCGAAGTCGGGACAGAATCATACCCCTGAAACACGGCGATCCACGTGCATACGACGCCGAACACTATACTTTTGATAATCCCGTTAAGAATGTCATCGGAAAAGTCCACGGACGCCTGCATATTGCTCCAAAAGGACCCTTCATAGACGCCAAGCCATTCCACCCCAACCATTTTACCGCCCCAGACGCCCACCACGCTAAATATCATGGCCAACATCGGCATCGCGATAAATCCGGCAAGAAGCCGCGGCGCAATAATCTGCCGCAATGGATCGACCCCCATCATCTCCAGGCTGGACAACTGCTCAGTCGCCTTCATTAACCCGATTTCCGCAGTCAGCGCAGAGCCGGCGCGACCAGCGAATAACAGCGCAGTCACAACCGGCCCTAATTCACGAACCAGGGTTAAGGCGATCATCTGGCCTATGGCCTGCTCTGAACCGTAGTCCACCAGAATATTGTAACCCTGTAGACCAAGCACCATACCTATAAACAGCCCGCTAACGACAATAATTACAAGTGAGAGAACGCCAACGGAGTAAAGCTGCTTGAGTAGGAGCGGAAACCCTTTCATCCGTGGAGCGCCCAGTAGCGACCCAACCAAGAAGATTCCCGCCCGACCTAGCGCACCAAGCGAAAGCAGGCCGTTTCTACCAAGCCTTTGTAGAAAATCCAGCATCCTGGTCTCCTCGTAACAAGTCCTCCGCATAGTCTGTCGCGGGAAAGTGGAAAGGCACCGGCCCGTCCGGTAAACCATTGAGGAACTGCTTGACGAAGGCATTCCCGCTGGAGCGCAATTCTTGTGGACTGCCCTGCCCCATCACCTTGCCATCGGCGACAATGCACAGATGGTCCGTGATACTCATTGACTCCTGAATATCATGAGACACCACCACGCTGGTCAGCCCCAAAGCATCATTGAGCAAGCGGATCAACTGGACAATAACCCCCATAGCAATTGGGTCCTGGCCAGTGAACGGCTCATCATACATCACCATTTCCGGGTCCATCGAAATAGCGCGCGCCAAAGCCACGCGGCGAGCCATACCTCCTGACAATTCGTTTGGCGTCAAATCACGCGCGCCACGCAGTCCCACTGCGTGCAGCTTCATTAATACCAGATCCCTGATCATCGCTTCTGGAAGTTGTGTATGAATCCGCAAGGGGAATGCGACGTTCTCAAAGACAGTGAGATCCGAAAAGAGGGCGCCGGATTGAAACAGCATCCCCATACGTTCGCGCAACTCATATAACTCTTTGCGCTTCAGCTTCGGCACATTAAAGCCATTCACCCAAATGTCGCCTTTGTCGGGTTTCAGTTGGCCGCCGATTAATTTGAGTAGAGTGGTCTTACCCGTACCGCTGGGCCCCATAATCGTGGTGACCTTGCCTTTGGGTATATCGATGTCTACATTATCGAAGATAAGCCTGTCGCCTCTGGCGAAGGTAAGCCCCCTGACTTCCACGTAATTGGAGGGGTTTTGCGTCATCTAAAATCACCTTAATCGCCCAGCCTGCGTAAACGCCCCCTTCCTGGAAGCATTAAGTATCCTAAAAACATAACCTTACGGCGGCTTAGACGTTGCTGCCAAAAATAGCCTAAACAGCTGCGGAATATATCAGAAGATGTTTTAACTGCCCACATCTTTCCCGGCAAGTTGCAGCAACCCTCGAGCGTCGTATAATACGCAAGCCTCGCCAAACGCCATTTCTTCGCAAGATTGTTTAAGCACGGCGGCGAAGAAACATTACCGCGACGGGATATCCGCCACTGTTAAAGTCATCAGGAACGCCAGATTAATGAGCCATCACGACCATGAGTACATAAAGGCCGCAAGACGCACCATAGAAATGGAAGTTCAGGCGGTCCAAGCGCTAAGCAGCCGGATAGACGACGCTTTTATTAAGGCTTGCGACCTTATGCTGAACTGCAAAGGGCGCGTGGTGGTCACAGGAATGGGCAAGTCAGGGCATATAGGCAATAAAATCGCCGCTACGCTGGCTTCCACGGGCACACCCTCGTTTTTCCTCCACCCTGGTGAAGCGAGCCACGGCGACCTCGGCATGGTGACTCCCAACGATGTCGTATTGGCGATTTCCAACTCAGGCAACACTGCGGAAATTGTCACTATACTTCCACTTTTGAAAAGAATGGGAGTCCCATTAGTCAGCATGACCGGCAAGCCGGACTCTACTCTTTCCCAGATTGCAGAAGCCAATATTGACGCGAGCGTCGCCACAGAGGCATGCCCGCTTGGGCTCGCCCCTACATCCAGCACCACAGTTTGCCTGGTGTTGGGAGACGCGCTGGCAATTGCGCTACTGGAAGCGCGCGGTTTTACAGCGGAAGACTTCGCATTCTCTCATCCCGGCGGCGCTCTGGGTCGCAGGCTATTGCTGAAAATATCCGACATAATGCACTCTGGAGATGCAGTCCCTGTCGTCAGAAGTGGCGCATCCTTGAGTGAGTCGCTCTTACAAATGTCACAGAAAGGCCTTGGCATGACGTGTATCGTCGACGAAGACGACAAACTTCTTGGCGTGTTTACTGATGGCGATTTACGCCGCACTCTAGACAAAAACATCGATATTCGAAGCTGCGCCATCGATGTTGTCATGACGACCCACTGCAAGTCCGTTACCAAAGACATGCTCGCCGCGGAGGCGCTTGGCTTAATGCAGGAGAAAAAAATCAACGCTCTGCCTGTCGTCGACGCCGACAAGAAAGTCATTGGAGCATTCAATACCCAGGACATGCTGCGTGCAGGAGTTATTTAATGTCGCCGTCTCTGACTGAACAACAGATTCAAGCTTTAAAGCCCATTAAGCTCCTGGCGCTGGATGTAGACGGCGTCCTGACGGATGGGACTCTTTACTTCGGCGAATCCGGCGAACAACTCAAGCCTTTCTCCATACTCGACGGACTCGGCGTCAAGCTACTGCAAAAAGCTGGAGTAACTGTGGCGATCATCACCGGCCGCAAGTCCGCCATGGTCGCCAAAAGAGCTGGCGATCTGGGCATATTAGAGTTACTGCAAGGCCGCGAGGACAAGCTTGTCGGACTTAATGAGATTCGTGGCAAGCTTGGTTTAGAGCTTGATGAGTGCGCCTATATCGGCGACGATTTACCCGACCTTGCCGCTATTCGCAGCTGCGGATTTGGCGCCACCGTCCCCAATGGCCACTGGTTTGTCCGTCAACACGCCGCTTATTGCACTTCCGCCCAGGGCGGCAAAGGCGCAGTCAGAGAGGTGTGCGACATGATTCTGGCGGCCAAAGGATTGCTCCACACCTCTCTGGAAGCCTATCTATAACTTCATGACAGAACTGCTCAGACAATATAGCAAGTGGCTATACGCGGCTTTGGCGGCAATTCTGGTTATTTATCTGGCCGCCTATCAAGACGAAGCAAACGTACCGTTCTTCGAGGAAGAGCAACTCCTGAAAGACGAACCTGACGCCTTTGTCATTAACGCGGTTTATACGACTTACAACAAAGAAGGCGTACTCACCAGTCGCTTACAAAGCCAATTGGCGAAACACTATCCCGATACGGACACCGGCGTATTGACGCGCCCCAACCTGGAAATCTTCCAGCAAGGAGAGAAAAGTTGGCATGTAGAGTCTTTGGAAGGCGAACTGCTCATTAAGCAGGACACCCTGAAGCTGCGCGGAGACGTGGAAGTAAATGGCGCTTCCGACGACGGGGCGCCGATCCTCATGCAAACGCAAGCACTCGACTATAACAACAAGTCACGCTTTATCAGCACCGATCAACCCGTTAAGATAACTTCAAATATCAATCAGTTAACCGCTGTCGGAATGGAGGCGGACATTGATAAAAAGCTTATTGTATTACTTTCTCAGGTAACCGGCGTTTATGCACAACCCAAGTAAACTATTCACAGCGGCGCTGTTGGTGGCCCTGGTTTTCACTCCATTAAGCCACGCTTTAGACCTTCTTAACGGGAGCGACGAACCAGTGCGTATTAAAGCCGGGCGCTGGGAAAGAGATGGTCAAAAGGGCATCGACACCTATATCGGCAATGTCGTCATTACCCAGGGCAAATCCAGCATCGAAGCGGACAAAGTTGTTTTATACACTGACGACAAGGGCATCAGCCGCTTCCAAGCTACGGGTAAGCCCGCTCACTTGGTGCAATTTGACGCAGAAAAACAAACTGAAACCCACGCTTACGCAGAAAGCATGGACTATGATCGCAGCCAGAGTAAAGTCGTTATGCGTAACCATGCGCGCATTCTCCAGGACAATAGTTCAGTAGAAGGCGAAGAAATTATTTATTTCACAGACAAACGCTTAGTCACAGCGAAGGGAGCCTCATCGGGCAATCAAACCGAGCAGGTTGAAATCATCTATCATCCGCCCAAATCTAATAAACAATGAGCACTCTCGCCGCCAGAAACCTGGCCAAGGCTTACAAAAAACGGCCTGTAGTAAAAGATGTCTCCGTTGAAATTCGCAGCGGCGAAATCGTTGGCCTCCTCGGACCTAACGGCGCAGGCAAAACCACCTGCTTCTACATGGTGGTGGGACTGATCCCCAGCGACAAAGGCAGCGTATTTATTGACGATGCCGAAATCACCAGCCTGCCCATGCACGGGAGAGCGCGCAAGGGCATTGGCTATCTACCTCAGGAAGCGTCCGTATTTAGAAAGCTGTCTGTGGAAGACAACATTTACGCCATTCTTGAGACCAGGGCGGATCTGAACCGCAAGGAACGCAAGCAAAAAATGGAGGAGTTGCTCCATGAATTTCACATAACCCACATTCGTAAAAGCCTTGGCATGAGCCTCTCCGGGGGTGAACGCCGCCGCGTGGAAATCGCTCGCGCGCTCGCCACGGAGCCAAAGTTTGTACTACTGGACGAGCCTTTTGCCGGGGTGGACCCTATTTCCGTCAACGACATCAAGCAGATTATCGAACATCTTAAAAAGCGCGGCATCGGCGTCTTAATTACAGACCATAATGTGCGCGAGACCTTGGATATTTGTGAACGCGCCTATATTGTCAGTGAAGGATTTATTATCGCAAGCGGCGCCCCTAGTGATATCCTTGCCAACCCAAAGGTTAGAGAGGTCTATCTGGGTGACCAGTTCAAACTTTAGTTTAACCGGCGGCTTCCATTCAAGATGGACCCCAAGGCTCAAGAGCTTAGGATTAAAGCGCTCAATAACTATGACAAACTCACAAGATCTGTGCCTGAATCGGTGGTAAGCATCAGATGGTTATGAAAACTTCATTGCAGTTAAAGCTGGGTCAACAGCTCACTATGACCCCGCAACTGCAACAAGCAATAAAACTTTTGCAGCTTTCAACACTGGATTTACAGCAAGAGATTCAACAAGCGCTTGAGTCCAATCCCATGCTGGAAGTGTCTGAAGAGGAAGAGTCCCCCAACCACGTTCAGAACGATACGATCAGCGACATGCTCGCCAATAACTCCAGCAAAGAGCGAGCTCAAGAGTCCGGCATGGACGAAGGCGGGTTCGCCGAGGAGGATAACTGGTCCGACTCCATACCGAACGACTTGCCCGTCGACACCGCCTGGGACGATGTCTTTCAAAGCGGGTCAAGCAGCTACAGCGGCGGCGAGGATGACGAATACGATTTCGAGTCCCGCAACAGCAAAGGCGAAACCCTGCAAGATCACCTTCTCTGGCAACTCAATCTTACCCCCATGTCCGACATTGACCGCATGATCGCCGTTGCGATAATCGATGCGGTCAATCCCGACGGCTATCTTTCCCTCACTCCCGATGAAATTCACAGTGGGCTGCAGACTGAGGGCGAAGAAGAAATTGAGTTGGACGAAGTACGCGCAGTGTTAAAGCGCGTTCAGCAGTTTGATCCTGCCGGGGTCGCTACTTGTAACCTGCAGGACTGCCTGCTGAGCCAGCTGAATCAGCTACCCAAAGATACGCCCTGGTTAGGACAGGCCAAACTCGTGGTCAGCCATTACATCAACTTGCTTGGCAATCGCGACTATGCCCAGTTGATGCGCCGCAGTCGCCTGAAGGAAGACGACCTGCGGGAAGTGCTCAAGCTGATTCAAAGCCTGAACCCAAGACCGGGAGAAGGCATTCAGGAAAGTAATACCGAATATGTGGTTCCTGATGTTATCGTCAAAAAAAACAATGGCCGCTGGCTGGTGGAGCTGAACCCGGAAATCGCCCCTAAGATCCGCATCAATCCAGGCTATGCGGGCTTGGTGAGACGTGCGGACAATAGCTCCGACAACACTTACTTACGCGATCAGTTACAGGAAGCGCGCTGGTTTATCAAAAGCTTGCAAAGCCGTAATGAAACTCTGTTGAAAGTTGCGTCACAAATCGTCGAACATCAGCAAGGATTCCTTGAGTACGGCGAAGAGGCGATGAAGCCGCTGGTGCTGCACGATATTGCGGAAGCAGTGGAAATGCATGAATCAACCATTTCCCGGGTGACCACCCAGAAATATATGCACACTCCTCGCGGCGTATTTGAGCTGAAGTACTTTTTCTCCAGCCATGTCAGCACAGACACGGGTGGCGAGTGTTCTTCGACCGCTATTAGAGCTATTATCAAGAAGTTAGTCGCGGCGGAATCACCGAAGAAACCTTTGAGCGACAGCAAGATTGCTGCGCTGCTCGGCGACCAGGGCATCAATGTCGCCCGTCGCACGATCGCAAAGTATCGGGAGGCGCTTTCCATTCCGCCTTCCAATGAACGTAAGCGATTAATTTAAAAGGAGGAATACAGGCATAAGACTTAAATCAAATAGTCACAAAATGGATGTGCTAGTATTTTTCATGGAAGTGCAAAATTCATAATGCACCGTATATTGGCATTAGGAGCAAAGTATGCAAATGAACATCACCGGACATCAAGTCGAGTTAACTGAAGCACTGAAAGACTACGTTAACAACAAGTTCGACAAACTTGAACGACACTTCGACAGTATCAGTAATGTCCAAGTTACGCTCTCCATTCAAAAACAGCGTCAGATTGCGGAAGCAACCATGCACATTAGCGGCGCTGACCTGCATGCCAATGCTGAACACGAAGATATGTACGCGTCCATTGACGCGCTGGTGGACAAATTAGACCGCCAGATCCTCAAACACAAAGAGAAGCACGTTGATCGGATGCACGGCGCATCCGCCAGATAACAGAACATGGCCCAAACCACACTAACTATTGAGTCTATTATCTCGCCCGCCCTCACACGCTGTGGGGTGTCGGGCTCGAGTAAGAAACGCGTTCTCGAATATATCGCCAATCTGATTGCGCAACATTTTCCGTTTTTGGACGAGAACGCCATTTTTACCAACCTGGTATGCCGTGAGAGACTCGGCAGCACCGGTATCGGCCAGGGTATTGCGATCCCCCATTGCCGTCTGGAAAACTGCGATCGCATTATAGGGGCTCTGATTACGCTCAAGGACAAAATCCCTTTTGACGCCATAGACAACGAACCCGTCGACCTTCTGTTCGTTCTGATTGTGCCTCAGGAGGCTACCAGCGAACATTTAGACCTGCTGAGCCAATTGGCCCAGAAGTTCAATGACCGTCGCTTCTGCGAACATCTACGCGACTGTGACAACGACGAAACCCTGTTCAGGAGGGTGCTGGAGAAATAGTCCAGCTTCGATGGAAAGAGGAAGACATGAAGCTGATTATCGTAAGCGGTCGTTCAGGCTCTGGAAAAAGTACGGCGCTCCATGTCCTGGAGGATATGGGCTATTACTGCATCGATAACCTGCCTATCGGTCTCCTCTCGCCTCTCACCCAAGAGGTGCTGGACCAGGGAAAAACCCAAAACCAGCAACTCGCCGTCAGCATAGACGCGCGTAATCTTTATAGGGATTTATCTGATTTCCCGTCTATTTACGCCGCTCTGCAAGCGCATAATATTGATGTGGAAATCATCTATCTTGACGCTAACGACGCCACCTTGATCAAACGTTTTCATGCAACGCGTCGCAAGCACCCGCTGAGCAGCAAAAGCACATCGCTGAAAGAAGCCATCGCCAAAGAGAAGCAGCTATTGGAGCCGATCGCCACATTGGCGAACCTCTATATAGACACCAGCGATCTTTCCATCTACCAGTTACGAGATCAGGTTAAGATCAGGGTTATCGGACATAAAACCCAAGAGCTGGCCCTACTCTTTCAGTCGTTCGGCTTCAAGCATGGGGTACCGTCAGATTCCGACATGGTGTTTGACGTGCGCTGCCTCCCCAATCCTTACTGGGATACCGCGCTGCGCGGCTACAAAGGCACCGATCAGGAAATCATTGAATTCCTGAAGCAGCATCCGGAACCGGAACAGATGCTGCAACATATCATCAGTTTTCTTGAGACCTGGATTCCGCACTTCCAGAACAGCAACCGCACCTATATGACCATCAGCATCGGCTGTACTGGCGGGCAACACCGCTCTGTCTATATCTGCGAGCGCCTGGGAGAGCATTTCAAGAAAAAGTATGATAATGTCCAAGTGCGCCACAAAGAGCTGGCGCAATAAGGTTCTAATAATAAAAAGCCACTGCGGCTTAACAATTAAACCGGCCTGAATCCAACATTCAGGAAACTTCAATCTTTTATACTCATCGCGCCCCATGATCCAGGAACAAGTCACTATTATTAATAAGCTTGGCCTGCACGCCCGAGCGGCGGCCAAATTCGTGTCCACCAGCGGCCGATTCGCAAGCAAGATCAGAGTAGCCAAAGAAGGCCAGGAAGTTGACGGAAAAAGCATAATGGCGGTCATGATGCTCGCCGCCAGCAAGGGAACGCTTCTCACATTGAAAATAGAAGGCCCAGACGAAGAGGAAGCTTTTCACGCCATCAAGGCTCTGATCGAGGATTATTTCGGAGAGGGCGAATAGTCCCTACTGCTTTTGGGGCACATCGCCCCACCTCTTCCAAACACTTGAAACAATACAAACCGCTTGAATAAAGTAAGACAATTCCCTGATTTTCCTTAGACTATTTTTCGTCTTAACTTACACTTTATAGTGGGCTCGCTTATACTGGCGCCACAACGGCGCAGAGCCTGTCTCTGTATTTTATCCGGCAATTTCCTCGCTGCCCGTTGCGGGCCGCCCTAAACGCGGATGTAAGTCTATGTCTCAAGCGACCGAAAAAAGCACTGCCAAGGTCCGTATGCGCTCCATTGCGGAAGCGCTGGAAAGCGGGTCTTTGCAGCAGGTCGCGCGCATCCTGAACGGCGGCCTATCTCCCAGCGATATCGCCCACTTGCTGGAATCATCCCCGCCCAATGAACGGAAGTTACTCTGGCAGTTAGTCGATGACGAACTGGATGGCGAAGTCCTCCAGTATTTGAGCGATGAAATCCGCTCCGACTTCCTGAGCGAAATGAATGCGCAGGACGTCATTGAGATCGCCGAAGACTTCGAAGTCGACGACCTCGCCGACTTGCTACAGCAGTTGCCGGAAGCCGTCATCCAGGAAGTTCTGGAGACCATGGACGCCCAGGATCGTCAGCGCCTGGAAGAAGTACTGGCCTATCCAGAGGATTCCGCCGGCGGTCTGATGAACACGGACATGATCACCGTGCGTCCGGACATTACCGTCGATGTTGTGCTTCGCTATCTGCGCAGCCACAAAAGTCTGCCCAACATGACCGACAGCTTGCTGGTGGTGAATCGAAAAGACGATTTTATCGGCGTACTCCCTGTCACCACGCTATTGGTGTCCAGTCTTAGTTCCACTGTGCGGGAGATCATGCGCACGGATGTAGAGCCGATTCCTGCGACGGTTTCAGATAAAGAAGTCGCCACCCTGTTCGAGCGCCACGACTTGGTTTCCGCTCCCGTCGTCAACGATAAAGGCAAGCTGGTTGGCCGCATCACCATCGATGACGTGGTTGACGTTATCCGTGAAAACGCCGACCACGAAATCTTAAGCATGGCGGGTCTGGACGAAGAAGAAGACATGTTCGCCCCCATCATGAAGACCGCTAAAAGTCGCGCCGTCTGGCTGGGCATAAACCTGATCACCGCATTTCTCGCTTCTGCGGTCATTGGTATCTTTGAGGCCACCATTGCAAAAGTGGTCGCTCTGGCCGTGTTGATGCCTATTGTCGCCAGTATGGGCGGCATCGCCGGCAGTCAGGCGCTCACACTGGTCATCCGGGGGATGGCTACCGGCAAGGTCAGCTCCAATAACATCCGCTGGCTGATGAATCGGGAGTTTTTGGTAGGCGCCTTTAATGGCGTACTCTGGGCTTTTGTCGTGGCGACCGCCGCAATGGTGTGGTTCAACGACGTCACCATTGGCGTCCTTATCGCCTCCGCGATGTTGATCAACCTGACCGTGGCGGCCATCGCCGGTACGGCTTTACCGTTGATACTAAAAACCCTGAAAATAGACCCCGCTTTGGCCGGAGGCGTCATCCTGACCACGGTCACAGACGTGGTTGGGTTTATGTCATTTCTGGGACTCGCCACCATCGCCTACGCCTGACCAGGCGCAAGGGCGAATAGCTGTCTATTCTTATCTTATTTGAGCGCTGTGTTACCATTTTAGTTTCCGAGAGTTGATTCGAGCATTTCAATGAACCATTCACATCACGACGACGAATTCGAAGACGATTATTACGACGAAGAAGATCTGCCGCCCAGTAAATCCAGCCGTAAACGGGCGATGGAGGCGCTGCAGAAACTAGGGAAGCAACTGACCGAGCTTAGAGCTGACCAGCTTAGCCAGATCCCCCTCACCGACCGTCTACATGAAGCGATTCACGCCTACAATAAAATTGGCAGCCATGAAGCCAAACGCCGCCAGTTGCAATTTATCGGCAAGTTGATGCGGGATATGGACGAAGAGGAAGTTCGCTCATTTATCGACAAGTTCGATCAGGGGTCCGTTCAACAGACTGCGGAACACCACCGCCTTGAACGCTGGCGAGAATCGCTGATATCGGAAGGGGATCAGGCGGTGACCGAATTCATGAATCAATACCCGAATACGGAGGCGCAACACCTGCGCCAACTGATCCGCGCTGCGCAAAAAGACATAACGGAAAACAAGAATCGCGGCGCCGCCAAAAAGCTGTATCGCTACTTGAAGGAAATTGTCGACGACGCCGAGTGAAGAGCGCTACTTGAGCCTGCGATGTGCGAGCACGGGCATACTCGTCCGCACGTCCTGCAGCTTCGCCTTATCCAGAGTGGAGAGAATGACGCCCTCTCCTTCTTCCAGGCACGCCACGACTTTACCCCAGGGGTCGATAACCATGGAATGCCCGTATGTGCGACGGGACTCTGAATGACAACCTCCCTGATTGGCCGCGGCGATATACACCTGATTTTCTATCGCGCGCGCGCGCAATAACGTTTCCCAGTGCGCCTCGCCCGTCACATACGTGAATGCGGAAGGAACCGTCATCAACTCCGCCCCCTGCTCCGCCATCGCGCGAAACAACTCGGGAAAACGCAAGTCATAGCAAATCGACAAGCCGATTCTGATCCAGGGGGTAGCGATCACCACCACCTGCTCGCCCGGCTCAAATATGGCAGATTCGCGATAGGCGCCATAGGCATCTTTCACATCCACATCAAACAGATGGATCTTATCGTAACGCGCAACTGTGGCGCCGCTATCGTCAAACACCCAGCAGGCGGAACGCACGCGCCCATCAATCGACGCGCCGTCAGGACGTTGCGCGCAGGGCAAGGACCCCGCAATGATCCAAACCCCAAACCGTCTCGCCAGCCCAGCGAGAAAACGCCGGATAGGTCCTTCGGCGTCCGCTTCCGCAGCACCGATATCCAGCGAGCGTTTGCTTTCGAACAGCGCAAAATTCTCCGGCAGCAACACCAGCTGCGCGCCGCCATTAGCCGCTTCCGCCACCCAGTGCTCCACTCGGGCCAAGTTATGCTCTATATCACTGGTGCTGACCAACTGCACTATCGCCAGTGTGAACTCGCTCATCAATCCGCTCTCCTTCTCTGTGAGGCCGAACCGCCGCTGCTGTTATCAAATATCTGCTGCAGACTGACCTCTGGGTTATCCAATGTACCTTTGATTTTATATGTGGCGCTGGTCATCCGGCTGAGCGGATCGCCCAGTAGCTTGTCGATCAGAAACAAGGCGCCCCCTACTTGGGGAGCCCCCACCAAGACCGCCGCCAGCGGTAGATTTTTCGTTACCGGCAGTACGACCACCATCTGCATATCCAGAGCGTCATCAACCAGACTGGTCTTACCGGTTATCTTGAACCCGCTGGAAAGAGTCTGGATCGCAAGCGGGCTTTCAAAGTTCATCACCCCTTCCTCTATACGCGCCTCCCCCTCAATCTGGTCATAGGCCAAGCCCTTACGGTACAGATCAGAGAAGTCCAAACGCAGGCGCCGGGTAATTGAATCGGTGTTCAGGATGCCAAACACCCGGAAGATGTTGGCCGAGTTTGACGCTTCGCGGAAGACGCCATTGCTCATCTTGAAGCTGATTTGCCCGGTAACGTCTTTCCACTGAAACTCAGTGGGGCCGCCCTGCCAGACTATGCCTGTATTGAAGCTGTAATCTTCAGCAGTTAATGGCGCTTCTTCCGCCAGATTTTCATAAAAGCGATCAAAGTTGGCGCCTTTCAAGTCCCCCGTGAGAATCGACGTCTGATGGCCGGTTTGCGGGTCCATTAGCCAGCTTAGCCTTGCCGTCACCGTAGCGCCGGCGAGACGCCCAAACATATTACTGAATACCACGCCATCTTCCCTGGGCTGCGTCACCCAGGCCCAGCTTCCAAGCTGCTTGCCTCCCAGGCGCAGGTCTTCGATATCCACCTGCGCCAGGGGCACGTCCGCAGGGGTCATACGTTTCTCCACCGCCGTGGCGGCGCTATCAGAGATATACAGACGCTGGAACTTGGCGAAGGGCGGCTTACTGGCGTCATCATGGATAGACAAAGTTCCTGTGAGCCTCTCGCCATCATCCAGCGAAATATCGAGCCCCCCAGAACGCCGCTGCAGACGCGCATCCACCTGATTGAACCACTCGCCGGCGACCTCCAGCCTTCCAACCTGCATCGACACGTGATTCAGCCAATCCGGCGCATTTGCCGGTGTATCCCCCATATCAGCGCCGAGAAATTCTTGCAGATAAGTCCGCCACTCAGACACCGATAATCGCGCTAGTTGTCCAGACACATTGACGCCGCGCGCAGGCAGCTCCAAGCCCTCAGGCGCCTTATCCCCTGTTATAAACGCCAGTGCGCCTCGACTGATCGCCCCCTCACTGACTTCAAAACGCGCGTTCAGAAGATCTTTTACGGAGACAGACCAGTTTTCACGACGGCCTTCCGTTTCCCAATCGCGCACAATGGACAAAGGAACACTATCCTGCATCGATTTGCCGAAAGGGGCCGGAGCCTGAATGTCCGCGCCCAGCAGTTCACTGTCCAGCCGCAGCCGGAAACGACTTTTGTCAGTATGATCGAGATCCAAGGCGAGGAGATAAGGTAGCTGTCCTGATAACGGAACATTCCGCTCAACTTTGAGCCAATCCAGCAGCGTAGGAGCCTCAATCTTGCTCGCCAGCTTTAACGCCAATGTTTTCCGTTGCTCCGACCAGTTTGATGTCGTTACATCCAGGTTTGCAGGCTGTCCAAATATCGTCCCTTGCATCCCTGTCGCCCGGATGCCATTGGCTGTACTAAAGGAAAGATTGCCCCGTAATTCAGTTAACGCCAGATCATTGCGATGAGACTGTAAACTCAGTCCCGCCGCTTTTAACTTGAGGTCGACGCGAGGCGGGCCAACGCCAACCGTGTCTAACGTCAAATCCAACACGCCAGAGCTGGCGCCGCTGACAGACCAATCCTCCACAACCGGCGCAGTTACACTGGCGATGGGCGATTTTTTCAACCAGTAGTCCCAATCGCTTTTCTGGGGTCGAATATTCGCGCTGATATGGAGCAGCGAGTCCGCCCCACCGCCGTCTCGCTTCACTTTCACCGAGCGAACCCGCGTGCCGGCGACCGTTCCCTCGCCGACAATAGCGCTCAACTCGCCTCCGATAATCGCGAGACGCGCATCAAAGTTTTCCAACTCAGGCCAACCATCTGCGTAATGCAAACGCCCGTCCTTCAGATTGAAAAACATCTGTGACCGGTGATTGGTAGCGGTGGCCAACGGCCCCACCACACCAGAATAGAAGTAGCCGCCGGTAGTCACCCGACCGCCTTTAACAGCCTGCTGCAACCAGCGATTGAGTTCCTGTGGAATGACATGCCCCGGCACAAGCAGAGAAGCCACCCGAGCGTCCGCATTCTCCACACCGATCGCCAGCTCCAGATTAAGCTCACGGGACTGATCATGAGGCAACAATATACTAAAAGCGCCACTCAACTCCGCTTGCAGCCCATTAATCTCTTTCAGACGCAGACCGTTTCCAAAAACATACACATAATCATCGTCGCCACGCCATTCAACACGCCCTTCGCCGACGCTGAACGTCCACCCGGCGTGATACAGCTCAGGAAAGTTCAGCTGCATCGCCGATCCTTTGAAGATGACTTTACCGCCATGATTACGCACCTGCAGAAAACCATCGATCCCAGCGCCGCCGGGAGCCCCGCCATGAGGCGCGACTCTCACTTGGTCCAGCTGCGCGAGCAATTCAAACCGCCCCTTCGCGCCAAGATTAAAGCCGATGTTGCGCAGCGCCCCTTCCGGTTGGTAACTGGCGAGGCGTCGCGACGCATTATCAGGCAAAATACCGGCGGCGACACTTAAGCGAGCAAGAAGGCCCAGATTCAAATTGTCCAGGGACATCCGAACTGCGCCCTCGGCGTCTATATCCACCAGCGCGCGCGCATCGCGCCAACTGTCTCCCGCCCAATCCAGTCCAAGATCATACGCTGAGACTTTCCAGCCGCCCTGTTCGGTCAGCACAGCGTTGAATCTCACCCGGATATCCTGCAGAGGCACCATAGTGGTCCGATCATCCGTCCAGGCTAATCGGGGGACGTTCATGTCCCCAGTGATATCAACAAGCCGATTGTCCTGCAGCGTCAACCAAAGAGCCCCCGCGGCCTCTATATCCGTGGCGCGCAAGCCGTGTTCGGAGAACAGACTTAGCAACGGGTCCAACGCTTCCCCCCTGCGCCAGCTGAAGTAGGCTTCGCCGTTCAGCTTTCCTGAACTCAGCAAATCACGCGCATTGACGGAAAACAGCCCTAAGTCGGCATGGTCTCCTGCTCGCAGAATTCGGCCCGAGGCAGCCAAGTCATCTTCTTCAACTTGAATCGTCAATACCGGAATCAACCAACCCGCCACTTGACTGTCGCGATAACGCCAATGTAAACGAATTTCCCGAAACTCCAGCACCGGCGAAGCCATATAATCCGCCAGCCGCCGCCAGTCCAGCGCTCCTCCGCTATTCGCTTTCTGCTCCAATCCTGGGAGCCGCCAGCCGCCGCTCAAGCTCTGTTCCAGGTTAACGGAGACATCGCCGATTTCTACTCGACTCAAAGCCAGTTTCAACGAAAACAGCGATTTCACCATGTCTGGTTGCACAACGAGGGAGTCCAGCGTCATCGCGCTGTCGACTTTCTTGGGGTCGGTTAGAGTGACGTTTTTGAGGGTGACGACGGGATCGAAGCCATCCCAGCTCCCTTCCAGCGCCTCCATTTTGACCGTCGCGCCCAGGGATGCGGAGAGACGTAATTCAAGGTCCTCCTTGAACACCGATACGGCGTCAAAGAAGTTACGTCCTAAAGAAAGATAAGTGGCGACCAGGACCAACAATGCGATAGCCACATACCATATCCATTGCGTGATCTTGATTAACACGGATTTTATGGTCATGACTGGATCGGACCGCCGGCGATATACGTCTATGCTTGATTAATCTGCGCCGACGACAAAAGCTCAGTATTGCCGCCGGCCGGTAATATCTAGAGAAAGTGTGCGCTGCAATTTATTGCAAAACAACATCAAACTGCTCCTGGGTATACATCACCTCCACTTGAAAACGAATACGCTTACCAATGAAGGTTTCCAGATCAGCGACGCTGTCCGACTGCTCATCCAGTAACAGATCCACTACCGCCTGCGCCGCTAACACCAAATACCCCTGCGCGTCATAGGTGCGGTTAATCCGCAAAATCTCACGGAAGATTTCATAGCACACGGTCTGCGCCGTCTTGACCGTGCCGCGGCCATCGCAGGCGGGACAAGGCTCACAAAGCATCTGCCCCAGGCTTTCAGTAGTGCGCTTGCGAGTCATTTCCACCAGTCCCAGCTCACTGACACAGCTGATTTTGGTTTTGGCGTGATCGCGCTCCAGCATTTTTTCCAACATACGCAACACTTGGCGCTTGTGCTCCTCGTCCTCCATATCAATGAAGTCGATGATGATGATGCCGCCCAGATTGCGTAGCCGCAGTTGTCGCGCAATGGCGCGCGCCGCCTCAAGATTGGTCTTAAAGATGGTTTCTTCAAGATTGCGATGGCCGACAAACGCCCCCGTATTAACGTCAATGGTGGTCATCGCCTCAGTCTGATCAATGATCAGGTAACCGCCGGATTTCAGTTGCACCTTGCGGCTCAGCGCCTTCTGCAGCTCATCTTCAACACTGTACAAATCAAAGATCGGACGCTCGCCAGGATAGTATTCCAGCTTATTGCGAATCTCAGAGACAAACTCGTCTACAAACTTAAGCGCCTTATGAAAGCTTTCTCTGGAGTCGATGCGTATTTTTTCGGTATAGGGCCGCACGAGATCTCGCAGCGTACGAATATACAACGGCAAGTCTTCATATATCGGTCCTGGAGCCGGCGAAGACTTGATCTTCTCCCGTAAAGACAGCCAGAGCTTTTGCAGAAACAGAATATCGGATTTCAACTCTTCCGAGCCGACCCCCTCCGCAGCCGTGCGAATGATAAAACCAGCGCCATCAGCGGAATTGGCGTCTTCTGTGGTGACGCAAAGCTGAATAAGTTCCTTCAGGCGGTCACGCTCGGCGTCATCCTCTATACGCTGGGATATCCCGATGTGGTTGTTATCCGGCATATAAACCAAATAACGGGATGGAATGGATAGTTGCGTGGTAAGACGCGCGCCCTTGGCGCCGATCGGATCTTTGGTAACCTGCACGACCAGAGACTGGCCTTCCCGCAGCAAAGAGCTGATATCGGGATGCTTATTGCCGCCGTTGCGGTCCTCGCCGGGGTTCACCGTGGTGACGTCCGAAGCGTGAATAAAGGCCGCGCGCTCCAGTCCGATATCAATAAAGGCCGCCTCCATACCTGGCAACACTCGAATGACTTTGCCTTTATAGATGTTGCCGACAATGCCTCGCCGCTGACTTCTTTCGATATAAACTTCCTGCAGCATGCCGTTCTCGACGACAGCGACGCGAGTTTCCACCGGAGTCACGTTGATTAAGATTTCTTCACTCATGCAGTTAGTCCGACCAGATCTTGATTCCGAATTCCTTTAACAGCACGACGGTCTCGCAAAGAGGCAACCCAACAATGGATGAATAACTGCCTTCCACGCGCTCCACGAAACTCCCGGCCAACCCCTGAATGCCGTATGCGCCCGCTTTGTCTGCTGGCTCACCGGAATCCCAATAGCGCTGAATTTCCTGTTCGGACAACTCCCGGAATCGCACCCGACTTAAAGTCGTCGTCACCTTGCAACCCTCCGCCGCTACTAAGGCCACGGAAGTCAACACTTCATGCCATGTTCCTGATAGCCTGCGCAGCATGGCTTTGGCGTCGTCAAAATCAACCGGCTTGCCGAGAATGTCGCCTCCGGCCACAACCGTAGTGTCAGCGCCCAACACCACTATATCCTGTTGATCGCCACGCGCTTCAAATACCGCTGTCGCTTTTTCCTTCGCGAGGCGCTCAACGTAATCCGCCGCCGCCTCAGAAGGACGAACGCTTTCATCGATATCCGCGCTGGCGATAGAAAATTCACACCCCAGCCCGGCGATCATTTCACGCCGACGAGGAGATCCCGACGCCAGTACCAGGCGGCGCCTGCCAGGGTTGCCGTCAAACATTTTCCAGTTTTTCCATCAGTAGCGAAAACAGTGGCCACAACAGCGCCGAACTCAGGGCCCCTAATAAATAGGCCATATCCGTCGCGGGCTGGGCGAGCAATCCGTTAATCCAGCGGAACAGCATCAGCACAATACCGACAATGATAAACACAACAAAAGACTGCTGAATCAGAGGAAACATTTGCAGCCGTTGCAGCATCTTCAACACCAGATAAGCCTGCAGCGCCAGCGCCAGCGCATGCACGCCCAAAGTGCTTCCCATCAACACGTCCCATAGCAGCCCCACGCACCAACCGACCAGAATGCCGCAGGCGCCGGGATGCTTCAACGTCCAGTAAAACATCACCATGCATATGGACTCGGGCCTAAAATAAGCAGCGAATCCACCCAGAGGAATCAGACTGACGCAAAACGCCAGGAACAAGGTGAAAACGAACAAGACAGGGCGAAACTCGTCTCTGGGCATACGGCCTACTGAGTTGCTTCAGGCGAAGGTTCGTCGGAAACCCTGTCTCCCACCTCCGACGACTTTTTCTTAAACACTAACAAAACATGTCTGCTGCGGTTCAATTCGGACAAAGGGTGCGCTTCAATTCGCGCAAAGGGTTCGCCCGGGTCATGCACCACCGCAGTAACTTTAGCAACCGGATAACCCGCCGGGAATTTACCACCCAACCCCGAACTCACCAACAAGTCGCCAACAACAATGTCCGCCGTATCGGGAACATTTATCAGTTGCAGCCGGTCCAACACGCCAGAGCCGACAAGAATACCGCGCACGCCGTTGCGGTTGACCTGAATCGGCACCGCATGGTTGCTATCGGAAATCAATAGAACACGGGACGTCAACGGCGACACTTGCGTCACCTGCCCCATCAAGCCTTGCGAGTCGAGCATAGGCTGCCCGAGATAGACGCCGTCATCAGAGCCTTTGTTGACGACCACCTCATGCATATAAGGATCGGGATTGATACCGATGATCTCGGACACCAGCACAGAATCGTCCACCACGGACGAGGCGTTCAGCAGCTCGCGCAAACGATTAACTTCCGCGGTTAAAGACGCCAGGCGCTGGGACTTCGCCTCAAGAATCAAAAGCCGGTTGCGCAGCGCTTCATTTTCCTGCTGCAAATCGCGGCGCGATTTGACCGCGTCTTCAGTCCAGTCGACCACATCGGAAGGAGCGCTGACAACCCATTGCACAGGGGCGACCAGGGTCGCCAGCGTTTCACGTAACGAAGATAAAAGGTTGAAGTGAAAATCCGCGATTCCGATGGCGATGGAGAGCAAGGCCACCAATATCATTCGTGCGCCTAAAAACGGGCCTTCAACGAAGATATTTTTAATGTCGCAATCTCCCCAACAGTCCGGAAAGGAATTTATTTACAAACACAGAAAGCTACCATAAAACATGGCGAAAACAAGTGGTCAACTCCGTTAAAGAGTTGTTATTCCATAAAGAATAGACCACTGCCGCGTTTGTCGATAACTTCCAGCGCACGACCGCCGCCCCTTGCGACACAGGTAAGCGGATCGTCAGCAACGATCACCGGCAAGCCGGTTTCTTCTGTCAGCAAACTGTCCAGGCCGCGCAACAGTGCGCCGCCGCCAGTTAATACGATGCCCCGTTCAGCGATATCAGACGCCAACTCAGGCGGTGACTGCTCCAGTGCGCTCTTAACCGCCTGCACGATAGTCGCCAAAGCTTCTTGTAATGCTTCGAGGATTTCTTCGCTATTCAAGGTGAAACTACGGGGAACCCCTTCTGCGAGATTACGACCACGTACGTCGATTTCACGCAGCTCCAGGCCTTCATAGGCGCAGCCGATTTCCTGTTTGATGCGCTCTGCGGTGGCGTCGCCAATCAAACTGCCGTAATTGCGGCGCACATAAGCGGTGATCGCCTCGTCAAACTTGTCTCCGCCTACTCTTACTGAGTCGGCGTACACAATACCGTTCAGGGAGATAATGGCGATTTCAGTGGTTCCGCCACCAATATCCACTACCATGGAGCCGTTCGCTTCTTCCACGGGCAGGCCGGCGCCAATGGCCGCAGCCATAGGTTCTTCAATCAAAAATACTTCTCTGGCGCCCGCGCCAAGGGCGGACTCTCGAATTGCTTTACGCTCAACCTGGGTGGAACGACTGGGGATACAAACCAGTACGCGAGGACTGGGGGTAATGAAACTGTTTTCATGCACTTTGTGGATAAAGTGCTGGAGCATTTTTTCAGTAACGTGAAAATCGGCGATGACGCCGTCCTTCAATGGTCGGATCGCGGTAATGTTGCCCGGCGTCCGTCCCAGCATCCTCTTCGCTTCGGCGCCTACCGCCGCAACGCTTTTCTGTGCGCCCTGGTTACGAATTGCGACCACAGAGGGCTCATTGAGCACAATTCCTCTTCCACGAACATAAATCAGTGTATTGGCGGTCCCCAGATCGATCGACAGATCGCTGGAAAACAAACCACGTAATCGTTTAAACATTGAACGTTTGAATCCGTATTCTTTTTAGGGTTAGGCATGCTGCGGCAACTTTAACAGTGGCGAGGGGTCAGGGCAAGAATCATTTAGCCCCGCCCGCGCCCGGCCGCAAGTCATTAAAAAATCGTCATCAGAAAGGCCTGTTTCAGGGCGTTTTACTGGGAAAAAATCGCCAATTCATTTACAGACTGTACGCAAACCCTCTTATAATAGCCCTCTTTAATTTCCGGTGCGATCAGGAGCGCTGCAATGGCGTTCGCCAGACCGGACTCAACATCGAATTCTCGGATCAGATCCGAATCAAGCCAACCGCAACGCCCAGCAGGAGAATAATGTGACCATCCAGTCGGAACAGTTGGAGACCATCGCCAAGCTAGCGAGATTGGAAACGCCCGGCGACCAAGTGGCGAAACTGACCCACGATCTGGGACAGATTCTGGACTTTGTCGAACAGATGCAGAAAGTGGACACCAGCGCCATAGAGCCGCTGTCCAATCCGCTGGAAATGACCCAGCGGCTGCGCAAAGACGAAGTGACGGAAAGTAATCAGCGTGAAAAGTTTCAGGCTATCGCGCCAGCCACTGAGAATGGTTTGTATCTGGTTCCCAAAGTCATCGATTGACGCGACTGGAACGCCCGCCCCAAAGAACCTATTGCGAACGCCTTGCCGGCTATAGAAAAGTAAGAGATACGCATGTTGCCACATACTATTAGCGAGATCATAAGCGGACTCCGGGATAAACAGTTTTCATCCCGTGAAATCACCCAGGATTATCTGGCCAGAATCAAACGTCTCAATCCAGAATTGAATTGCTTCATCACCGTCACGGAAGATCTGGCCCTCTCTCAGGCGGAACAAGCCGACGCCCGTCTCAACGCGGGACAAACCTCCGTTTTGAATGGCGTACCTCTCGCGCACAAAGACGTCTTCTGCACGGAAGGCGTGACGACGACATGCGGCTCCAGAATGCTGGAAAAGTTTGTTCCGCCTTACGAGTCCACCGTCACCCGCAAATTTATAGATGCTGGCGCCGTCACTCTGGGTAAAACCAATATGGACGAGTTCGCCATGGGTTCATCCAACGAAAACAGCTACTTTGGCCCGGTGCGCAACCCTTGGGACACCGAGCGCGCGCCCGGCGGTTCTTCAGGTGGGTCTGCAGCGGCGGTTGCGGCCGGACTCTGCGCAGCGGCGACCGGCACGGACACAGGCGGCTCCATCAGACAACCTGCAGCATTTTGCGGACTGACCGGCCTCAAGCCGACTTACGGGCGCGTATCCCGTTTGGGAATGGTGGCTTTCGCCTCAAGCCTGGATCAGGGTGGCCCTTTCGCTCGCACCGCGGAAGATGCGGCGCTACTCTTGAATGTCATGGCCGGGCACGACCCAATGGACTCCACCAGCGCGTTGAATCCCACAGAAGATTACACCTCAGCGCTGGCGCAACCTTTGGCTGGCGTCACTATCGGACTGCCAAAAGAGTACTTCAGCAACCAGCTCAACGCAGAAGTTGAAAAGGCGCTGCAGGAAGCGATAAAAGTATACGAGTCTCTGGGCGCGTCCTTTAAAGAAGTGTCGCTGCCTCATACAGAACTGTCCGTGCCCGCTTACTACGTCATCGCGCCAGCGGAATGCTCAACCAACCTGTCTCGTTTCGACGGCGTTCGTTATGGTCATCGTTGCGAGAATCCCAAGGATCTCGAAGACCTGTATCAACGCTCTCGATCCGAAGGTTTCGGGGACGAAGTAAAGCGCCGCATCCTGATCGGAACTTACGCACTGTCCGCCGGATACTACGACGCCTATTATCGACAGGCGCAAAAAATCCGTCGTCTGATCAAGAATGACTTCGTGTCAGCGCTGAACGAAGTCGATGCGCTGTTATGTCCCACCACCCCCGATGTCGCCTTCAGGCTGGGTGAGAAAACATCCGATCCAGTGCAAATGTACCTGGAAGACATTTTCACTATCCCCGCCAGCCTGGCCGGCCTGCCTGCTCTTGGCCTGCCCTGCGGCTTCAAAGGCGGACTACCTGTGGGAATGCAACTGATCGGAAACTATTTTACTGAAGCCCGATTGCTGAACCTTGGACACCAATATCAGTTGAACACTGACTGGCATAAACGCAGTCCGGCCCTGGGCGAATAAGCCCACCCGCACTACACAAAGATTACGCAACCATTAGCGAAGAGGTCATATCATGGAATGGGAAGCGGTTATCGGGCTGGAAGTTCATGTTCAGCTCGCCACCAAATCCAAAATATTCTCCGGCGCAGCCACCACCTTTGGCGCAGAGCCAAATACTCAGGCTTGCGCTGTAGATCTGGCCATGCCTGGCATGCTGCCGGTAATGAATGAAGAAGCCGTGCGCATGGCGGTGATGTTCGGCCTGGCCATCGGCGCCGAAATCAACACGCGCTCGGTCTTCGACCGCAAAAACTATTTCTACCCTGATCTACCCAAGGGTTACCAAATCAGCCAGCTGGATCACCCTACCGTCAAACAAGGCAAACTGGACATCCAGCTTGAGAATGGCGAGAAGAAAACGATCACCGTCACTCGCGCCCACCTGGAAGAGGACGCTGGCAAAAGTCTGCACGAAGATTTTCATGGCATGACTGGCATCGACTTGAACCGCGCCGGTACGCCTCTACTGGAAATTGTGTCCGAGCCGGAGCTGCGCAGCGCCAAAGAGGCAGTCGCGTATTTGAGAAAGCTGCACTCCATCGTCACCTATCTGGGCATCTCCGATGGCGACATGTCTCAGGGCTCCATGCGCTGCGACTGCAACGTTTCCGTTCGTCCGAAAGGGCAGAAAGAGTTTGGCGTTCGCACCGAGATCAAGAACGTCAACTCCTTCCGTTTTGTCGAAAAGGCCATTCAAGGCGAAATTGAAAGACAAATCGACCTAATAGAAGAGGGTGGCAAGGTCACACAGGAAACACGCCTGTATGATGCGGACAAAGACAATACTCGCTCAATGCGCAGCAAAGAGTTCGCCAACGATTACCGTTACTTCCCAGACCCGGATCTGCTGCCGATTGAAATAGACGACGCTTATATTGAAGCGGTCCGCAGCACGCTTCCAGAGCTGCCGGAGCAAAAGCTGGCCCGTTTCTGCTCTGAGTACGGCTTATCTGATTACGATGCGGGAGTACTAGCCAGCTCGCGCGCGCAAGCGGACTACTTTGAAGCCGCAACCAAAATCGTCGGCGACGCCAAGCTGACAGCGAACTGGATAATGGGAGAGCTGGCCAAGCGCCTGAACCAGAACTCTTTGGACATCTCACAATCTCCCGTCACCGCTGAAGGGCTTGGCAAACTGCTGCTACGCCTGAAGGACAACACTATCAACGGCAAAGCCGCCAAGGATGTGCTTGAGGCCATGTGGAACGGCGAAGGCGAAGCAGATGAAATCATTGAGAAGAAAGGCCTGATAGCCGTTACTGACGATAGCGCCATCGAGGCTTTTGTTGATGAGGTCCTGGCGAATAACGCTGCCCAAGTCGAACAATATAAAGCCGCAGATGAAGCCAAACGCGGAAAAATGATCGGCTTCTTTGTCGGCCAAACAATGAAAATCTCAAAAGGCAAAGCCAACCCACAACAGGTGAACGAAATACTCGCCAAAAAGCTGAGTTAAGCCTAACAAAGAAGAGCCCTAAACGGGCTCTTCTTCATTCCGACTGCAAGGGCCGGTTATACTGGACGCCCCCACAAGTCATACTCATCCGCATCCTCTATCTCCACCGTGACCAGATCGCCCGGCTTCAGATGGGTTTGATTATCTAAGAACACCTGCCCGTCGATTTCCGGCGCATCCGCTTTGGAACGACAAACCGCCCCTTCTTCCACGACCTCATCAACGATCACATCCATGCGTTTGCCGATTTTCGCCTGCAGACGACTGGCGCTGATACGTTGCTGCACTTCCATGAAGCGTTCCCAGCGCTCCTGTTTGACCACCTCTTCAACTGGATCAGGCAGCTCATTCGCTGTCGCGCCTTCCACTGGAGAGTATTTAAAGCACCCCACCCGGTCCAATTGCGCTTCTTCGAGAAAATTCAACAGCGTTTGGAAATCTTCTTCCGTTTCGCCCGGAAAGCCGACTATAAAGGTGGAGCGCAGAGTAATATCGGGACACTGCTCACGCCACTTGCCAATTCTGTGCAGCACTTTTTCTGCATGGGCTGGACGACGCATATTTTTCAGCACGGACGGAGAGGCGTGCTGAAATGGAATATCGAGATAAGGAAGAATTTTGCCGTCCGCCATCAACGGAATGACGTCATCGACATGAGGATAAGGATATACATAGTGCAGTCGCACCCAAACGCCCATACGCCCAAGCTCATCGCAAAGCTCTTTCATTCGCGTTTTTACCGGGCGACCTTCCCAGAAGCCGGTACGGTATTTAGTGTCCACCCCATAAGCACTGGTGTCCTGAGAGATCACCAACAACTCTTTGACGCCGTTTTTCACCAGACGTTGCGCCTCGCCCAGCACATCGCCGATGGGACGACTCACCAAATCACCGCGGAAGGACGGAATTATGCAAAACGTACAACGGTGGTTACAGCCTTCAGATATTTTCAGATAGGCATAATGCTTGGGAGTTAACTTAACCCCAGTATCCGGAACCAAGTTAACGAACGGGTTGTACTCCGGCTTTGGCGCAACCTGATGCACCTGATTCATCACTTCGGTATAGGCATGGGGGCCGCTTACCGCCAGCACTTTCGGGTGCACTTCACGGATCACATCCTCTTTGGCCCCAAGACATCCGGTCACGATAACTTTGCCGTTCTCGCGCAACGCTTCGCCAATGGCGTCCAAAGACTCCTGCACAGCACTGTCGATAAAGCCGCAGGTGTTCACCAAAACGACATCCGCATCTTCATAGCTGGCTGATATCTCATACCCTTCCGTACGCAGTTGCGTCAGAATGCGTTCCGAGTCTACTGTGTTTTTTGGGCAGCCAAGGCTGACGAAACCAACTTTGCCGCTAGAAGAGGACATCTACCATCACCTGTCTATTCAGAAAAAGGCCGCCATTCTACCTAAGCTAAGCCCGAGAAAATAGATCAAATATCGCTCAAACTTCAACCAGCAACAAAGATTACACTTCGTAACGAAATAGCCACATTGTTACAAAAAAATCGTGCTCTCTATGCCAAAAAGATTAATTTTAAATCAAATTCAATTTGGTACACTTAGCCTTCCATGTTGAATGTTAGTATCATTACTTAACCGACTATGATTCAAAGCAGTCCATCCGTCATGCAAAGAAATCTGAGGCATCATCTGCGTATTCCAACGGATTTCGTCGCTCATATCACTACACGCGACCAACGGGAATGCGATGCGGCCATCCACAATATCTCCAGAACGGGCCTTATGCTTGAGTGCGACCGCTGCATCCTGGAGACACTGACGCCAAACGCCCTGAATTTCGCACCATTGCGACCTGTCTGCATCAACATTCGCTTCACATTGCCCCTGATTAAAAAAGAGGTCGTCGAAGTAGAAACTGAAATGCTGGTTATCTACACACGTCGACTGGCCCGCAACGCCTTCCATGTCGGCCTGCAATTCAAAGAGCTGACGCCGGAACAGACCCGTCAGCTTGAGCAATATATCGCCGAGAACAAGCTACGTTAGAAAATCCATCGCCGGATTTTCCAGGTTTTCATCTTAAGCTCTCTATTTGAGGCCAACAGCCCAAACAGGATGGAACCCCGAAAAGTTCGCCAGAGACAGCCCGCTATAGGCAGCGCCGCTTACCTGCGTAAATCAGAAGCTACTAAAAGGCCATAGAAAACTATATCGTCAGAATAAACTCTTCTAAAAGCCATTCTTCTTATAATCACCAAGTGTTTGGTATAGTAGATGTAGCTTTTTAACCCGATCATCCTCGGACGTCAGCCTTACCGGAGACCCCTTACTAAGGAGTGCAGTTGAAAAAAATGACTGATTACAACCTCACCCATTTAAAACAGCTGGAAGCTGAAAGTATTCATATAATCAGAGAAGTCGCCGCCGAGTTCGAGCGCCCCGTTATGCTCTACTCTATCGGAAAAGACTCTTCGGTGATGTTGCATCTGGCGCGCAAGGCCTTCTTTCCTGGCAAGCCGCCTTTCCCTTTGATGCACGTGGACACGACCTGGAAGTTTCAAGACATGATCACTTTTCGTGATCAACAGGCGGCCAAGTTTGGATTGGACCTGATTGTCCATATAAATGAAGACGGCGTGCGCCAAGGCATCGGTCCTTTTACACACGGCAGCGCCAAACATACCGACGTCATGAAGACGGAGTCTTTAAAGCAGGCTCTTAATAAGTATAAGTTCGATGCCGCCTTTGGCGGCGCCCGTCGCGACGAGGAGAAATCCCGCGCCAAGGAGCGTGTATATTCTTTCCGTGACTCCAACCATCGCTGGGACCCTAAAAATCAGCGTCCGGAGCTGTGGAACCTGTATAACGGGAAGATCAACAAAGGCGAGAGCATCCGAGTGTTCCCCCTGTCCAACTGGACCGAGCTGGACATCTGGCAATACATCTATCTGGAAAACATTGAGCTCGTCCCTCTTTACTTCTCCGCTAAGCGCCCAGTTGTCGAGCGCGACGGCACGATGATCATGGTGGACGATGACCGCATGCCTTTAAAGCCGGGCGAAACCCCGATGATGAAAGACGTGCGCTTCCGTACTCTGGGCTGCTACCCGCTGACTGGAGCTATCGAATCTACGGCGACTACGTTGCCGGAAATTATTCAGGAAATGCTGCTAACCACCAGCTCTGAGCGTCAAGGTCGCGTTATTGACCACGACCAGGCTGGCTCGATGGAGCAAAAGAAACGCGAAGGCTACTTCTGATCCATAGAGAGAAGAAGCGCCCTCAGGGAAGCATTCATTTAGCAGAATTCAATTGAGTACGGTCCATGTCACATCAATCAAACCTAATCAGCGAAGACATTCTCGAATATCTGAAGCAGCACGAGCATAAAGAGCTGCTTCGCCTTTTAACCTGCGGCAGCGTTGACGACGGCAAAAGCACCCTGATCGGTCGATTGCTGCACGACTCCAAGATGATCTATGAAGATCAATTGGAAGCCATCAAGAAAGACAGCGCTAAATCCGGCAATGCGGGCGAAAAGCTTGACTTGTCCCTGCTGGTGGACGGACTTCAGGCGGAGCGCGAGCAAGGCATCACGATTGACGTCGCCTATCGCTATTTCTCCACAGCCAAGAGAAAGTTCATCATCGCCGACACTCCTGGCCACGAGCAGTACACGCGCAACATGGCCACCGGCGCATCCACCGCGCAGCTGGCCATCATTCTGATCGACGCCCGTCACGGCGTTCTGAAGCAAACCAAGCGCCACACCTTCATCGCCTCACTGCTGGGCATCCAGCACATCTTGGTGGCGGTGAACAAAATGGACCTGGTGGATTACAGCGAAGAGCGTTACGAAGAAATCAAGCAGGAATACCTGAGTTTCGCTAAAGGCCTGACTCTGCACGACCTGAAATTCGTGCCGATTTCCGCTCTGGATGGCGACAACGTGGTCTCCAACTCCCCGGCGATGTCTTGGTACAAGGACAAGCCGCTGATGGAAATCCTGGAAACTGTGGAAATCTCCCGCGACAAAAACCTGTCTGATTTCCGCATGCCTGTGCAGTACGTTAACCGTCCGAACCTGGACTTTCGCGGCTATAGCGGCACAGTGTCCTCGGGGATTATCCGTAAGGGCGACCCCATCATGGCGCTGCCTTCCCGCAAAACCAGCACGGTCAAGTCCATCGTCACCTTCGAGGGTGAGCAGGAAGAAGCTTTCTCTGATCAGGCCGTGACGCTGACATTAGCTGACGAGATCGATATCAGCCGCGGCGACGTACTGGTTCGCCCGGATAATGTTCCGTGCGTATCCAATCGGATGCGGGCGCATATTGTCTGGATGAGCGAAGCGCCGCTGCTGCCAGGCCGTCAATACTACATCAAGCAGGCGACGCATCTGGCGACCGGCTCCGTCAGTCGCATCCATCATCAGATCGACGTTAACACGCTGGAGAAGAGCGAAACCGATACATTGCAACTGAACGAGATCGGCTCCTGCGAAGTTACGCTCAACCAACCGTTAGTGTTTGACCCCTATTCCCGCAACCGCACTACCGGCGCCTTCATCATCATTGACCGTCTGACCAACGTCACTATCGGCGCAGGCATGATCGAAAGCGCCGTTGACGATGCCGACATTGCAGCCTTCGCACCGATCACTGATGCGGAGCGGGAAGCCCGTAATGGTCATAAGCCCGGCTTGATTAAAGTCGAAGGCGAGCTGGCGGACAAACTGGCGTACGCTCTGGAACGCAACCTGTTTGAGCGAGGCAAGGCTGTAGTGGTCGTTGAGGAAACTCTGGCTGAAGCCACATTAACCGCTCTACTGAAAGCCGGCCTGCTGGTCATCGCCACCCAAGGCGTTGACTCTTATGAAGGTGAAGTCGCCGCTACGGTAAGCGCGGCAAACGAGAAAGAGCTTTCAACACAGGTTAACCGCGTCATCGGCGAGCTGGTGGAAAAGCACTACTTCGTATAAAGCTCTCTTAGCCAAGTCAAAGGCCCCAAGGCGACTTTTGTCCTGGGGCCTTTTTTATTGTCAGTTATTTCAATGCCTGCAAGCATTCGTCCAAAGCGCTAACCGCGCGATTCGCACATTCCACCGTGGCGTTATTTCCCATTAGTCCGATACGCCAGATTTTCCCTTGCAGCGGCCCAAGGCCAGCGCCAATTTCCATGTTGTAATCCGTCAGCAGCTTATTTCTCACCACCGCTTCATTCACTCCTTCCGGCACTTTAATCGCATTCAACATGGGCAAGCGGTAAGGCTCTTCCACCAAGAAAGATAACCCTAGCGATTCCATGCCTTTCACCAAAGCCTCATGCGCGGCCTTGTGCCTCGCCCAACGATTCTCCAACCCCTCATCCAGGACCAGACGCAACGCCTCGTGAATAGCATACAGAGTGTTGACCGGCGCGGTGTGATGGTACGCCCGCTGCCCTCCTTCAGCCCAATAGGCCATTACCAGACTCATATCCAGAAACCAGCTTTGCACGGGTTTGGTGCGAGTGCGAATACGGTCCGCCGCTTTTTCACTGAAAGTCACTGGCGCAATACCCGGCACTGCAGAAAGACACTTTTGCGCGCCACTGTATACCGCGTCAGCTTTCCAACCGTCTACGTCCACCTCTATACCGCACCAGGAAGTAACCATATCAACGACGGACAAAACGCCGCGCTCATGCGCCAGACAGCAGAGTGTTTCAGCGTCTGAGCGCGCGCCAGTGGAGGTTTCCGCGTGGACAAATGCTAACAATCTGGCCTGTGGGTGCTCGTTCAGAACCTCTTTAATCCGCTGCGGATCAACCGGACGCCCCCACTCAAACTCAACAACAATAGGTACGCCGCCTGCACGAACAACGTTTTCCACCATACGTTTGCCGAACACACCATTGACCGCAACAATCGCCTGATCACCCGGCTCCAGCAAATTCACCAAGCAGGTTTCCATGCCAGCGGAGCCCGGCGCGGAAACAGGCATCGTCAACCGATTATGAGTTTTGAACGTGACCTGAAGCATCTGCTTAATCTGATCCATCATATTGATAAAGACCGGATCAAGGTGTCCGATAGTAGGTTGCGACATCGCCGCAAGCACGCTGGCGGGGGTGTTCGAAGGTCCGGGCCCCAGCAGCAACCGGTTGGGAATAGTAAAGCCTGTACTCATGCTTGGTTCCTTGAATCATTGTTATGAATAAAGGAAGTCTACAAGACAACGCAACATATCTCACGGTTGCAGAGCAAAACTCAGAATACCCGCACAGCAGCCTTGCACTCTCTACCGGGGTGATTACAATCCGCCTTTAACTAAGACGTGGCTTTGTCCAGCGTCTCCCCGCACACTCAGGCTCGATTAAGGCTTACCAACTATGGCGATCAGCGAACTCAGCATTCAGGTACTGGAAAAATTCTCCGAAGACGACGCCAGCCAAACCCGGATTCCGCAGCAACTGCCCAAGACCGGCGCGGACAATGAAGCTGTTTTTCATACCTTACGTCGACTGTTCGCCGCCAAAACAGGTAAGGCTTTTGGGCGTATTAACCTTCATGCTGAAGGACAGAGTTTCGGTCCCTGGTTAAAGGATTGGTACGAAGGGAAAATGTCCTTCCAGCAATTGACAGAAAAAGGCCTGGCCGAATTCAAAGAAAAGCTGGATGTCATCCCACTCACTACACAGAGTTATTTACTGTGGATTCACGACCAGCAGGGCGACGCCCGCACCCTTTATATTTTTGTCCTGGAAAGCAGCGTCACCAATGTCGTCACCAACGAATTGCAAATAGAGCCCATTGAGCACCTGGACCCGCAAGCCATCACTTTCGCGCTGCGTATCGAACTGGACCCACTTTTCGCCAGCAATCAGCCTGACTGCGCCAGCGTCTATCTACAACGCAACCTGCGCAAGATAGGCGAAGCGGGCTGCCATAGTTTTGGTTTCGCCACCCATGTGGACACCGTAAAAGAAACAGAAGTGGTGTTGAGCGGCCTGGAGCGCTTCGCTGAATCATTAGATCCGAAGAGCGCCGCCAAGCTGAAGAAAAAGGCGGTTGAGTTCTGCTCAGACCAAGAGAAGCTGGGAGAAGCTGTACAAATTGAAGAACTGTCCATCGCCATTGATGAACAAAACCCCGACAAGTTCGCCCACTTTATGCGCGAAGCTATTCCAGAAGCCCCGGCAGCGTTGCGCCCGGACAGCCGCAAGCTGAAACAACTCGTCCGCTTTGCAGGCAGAGGCTCCGGGATGAGCTTGTCGTTCTCTTCCGAAGCAATAAATGAAAGCATTATTTACGACAGCGAGAAAGACGCCCTCATTATTATGGAGATCCCCAAGTCTTTGAAAGCGCAGTTAAAACGCTACTTAAGCCCTCAAGAAGAACAGGAACAAAATCAGAGCAACGACGACGAATAACACACAAGCGTGAAGAGGTAGCGACAGCGCCGGGGACACGGCGCCGTCATCAGTGCTAGCGATCCGTTTTCACTGGGGGACGAGGAAAGCTGGCCACTGTTCCTCCGGACTTGCCGGAGGAGATCTTTGCTGTTCCCTGCTGCTCCACTTCGTCGATACGGATGATGGAGGTCATGGGAATAAAGGAACGGCTTACCCCTGCAAACTCCCCTTTGAGCTTCTCTTCCGCAGGATCGACCAGTAGCTGTGAGCGCTCACCGAACAACCAGTTCTCCACCTCAATAAACCCATACAGCTCGCTGGAATAGACTTTACTCGCGTACAGCTCGAATACCTCATCCTGATTAAAGTAAACGACCCGAAAAACTTTTTTACTCGTCTTATTCGACATAAACACACCTGTAAATTCAATCGCTCAACTATCCGTATCGCCCTCGTAAGCCTTGAGAACAAAGGGGAGACGCTGAAAACCGGCGCAATCATATCACAGCCGCCACAGAGCTCTGGAGTCCATACTGCTAACTTTTTGAACGCCCCCCTACACTAGAGCCCGCCTAAAACGTATAATACGCGGTCCCAATTTTTAAGTTCGCAGATTCTTCGGGTGGTTTTGAATGGCGCAAAAACTCTTTATTAAAACCTATGGCTGTCAGATGAACGAGTATGACTCATCGCGCATGGCTGACTTATTAGGTGAGAGTCATAGCGTTGAACTCACCGACAACCCCGATGAGGCGGATATTTTACTGCTGAACACCTGTTCTATCCGGGAAAAAGCCCAAGAGAAAGTGTTTCATCAGTTAGGCCGCTGGAAAACGCTTAAAGAAAAGAATCCTAATCTGCTGATCGGCGTCGGCGGCTGCGTCGCCAGCCAGGAAGGCGATGCTATTCGCGACCGCGCACCTTACGTAGATATGGTGTTTGGCCCACAGACCCTGCACCGCTTGCCGGAAATGGTCAACTCCGTCGCCCATCAAAAGATCCCTATGGTGGACGTCACATTCCCCGAAATTGAGAAGTTCGACCGCCTGCCTATGCCCAGCAGCGAAGGCGCCAGCGCCTTCGTCTCCATCATGGAAGGCTGCAGCAAGTACTGCACATTCTGCGTGGTGCCCTACACTCGCGGCGAAGAAGTCAGCCGCCCTGTAGACGACGTGATCGCGGAAATCGCGCATTTGGCCGGACAAGGCGTGCGGGAAGTCAACCTACTCGGCCAGAACGTCAACGCATACCGGGGACTGACGCACGACGGCGATTATATGGATTTGGCGGAGCTGATCACTTATGTCGCCTCGGTCGACGGCATTGACCGCATTCGCTACACCACTTCGCACCCGGTCGAATTTTCCGACTCGCTTATCGATGTCTACGCCAGCGTTCCCAAGCTGGTTAGCCACCTGCATTTACCGGTGCAAAGCGGCTCCGACCGCATACTGAACCTGATGAAGCGCGGCCACACTGTCGCTGAATACACAGACAAGCTGCGTCGTCTGCAAGAGATTCGTCCTGACATCAGCCTGTCCTCTGACTTCATTGTTGGCTTCCCAGGGGAAACTGACGCGGATTTCGAGGAAACCATGAATCTGATCAATGAGATAGGCTTTGACCACTCATTCAGCTTCGTTTACAGCGCGCGTCCAGGCACTCCTGCCGCCAACCTGGAAGACAACGTCTCCGAAGAGGCCAAGAAACAGCGTCTGGCGATTCTGCAGCAGCGCATCTTGCAGTTCGCACAGGACATCAGCCGTAAAATGGTCGGCTCCACCCAGCGTATTTTGGTGACAGGCGTATCCAAGAAAGATCCTGGCGAACTACAGGGGCGCACCGAAAACAATCGAGTGGTGAACTTCCGTAGCGACAGCCACGATATTATCGGACGTTTTGTAGACGTCACCATCACCGCAGCCCTGCCCAACTCACTACGCGGTGAACGCGTTGACAGCCTGGACTACTAAGTCCAGGCCCACATCACACTATCAGGCGATAAATTTTGAACGAACCAGCCATCAGCTTTAAGCTGGAACCTGCCGACCCCATCAGACTGCAAGCCCTATGTGGGCAATTTGATGAAAATCTGCGCTTAATCGAACGCCGCCTGAAGGTCCGCGTCGCCTATCGCGGGCATGCCTTCACTCTGTTTGGGGAAGAAAAGAACGCTCAGGCGGCGGCGGAGATCATCCGCCACATTTACCGGGAAACCGAAGCGTCCACTTCTATTGAGCCCGACACGGTGCACTTGTTTATTCGCGAATCCGGCGCTGAGGAAGAAGACGAAGCAAGCAGCTCTTCCGACGGCGTCGTTATCCGCACGCCCAAGCTGCATATCCGGCCCCGCGGTCAAAATCAGATTCACTATGTCAAATCGGTCCTGCAGCACGACATCAACTTCGGCGTCGGCCCTGCCGGCACGGGCAAGACCTACCTGGCGGTCGCTTGCGCTGCGCAAGCATTAGCCGATGATCAGGTGAAGCGCATTCTGCTGGTGCGCCCTGCGGTTGAAGCAGGAGAGAAACTAGGGTTTCTACCCGGTGATCTGGCGCAGAAAGTCGACCCTTATCTGCGCCCTCTGTACGACGCGTTATACGAAATGTTCGGTTTCGAGCACGTTAATCGACTACTGGAAAAAGGGCTGATCGAAATCGCCCCACTCGCCTTTATGCGCGGTCGTACTTTGAATAACGCCTTTATCATCCTGGATGAAAGCCAGAACACTACGCCGGAGCAGATGAAGATGTTCCTGACCCGGATCGGGTTCGGCTCAACTGCAGTAGTAACCGGGGACCCCACCCAGGTCGACCTGCCGAAAGGCGTTCCATCCGGTTTGGTTCAAGCATTGAAAGTGCTTGAAGACGTCAAAGGCGTCAGCGTCACCAAATTCCTGAGCAAAGACGTAGTGCGTCACCCACTCGTACAAAGAATTGTTGATGCGTACGAAGCATTTAACAAAAATTCCATTTGAAAAACGCCGCCGAAGCCCATATAAACGAAGCAAACGCATCTAAATAAGCAGTTTATGAGTCTCGACGTCGATATCCAGATAGCCTCGGAAGAGGCTGACCTTCCAAGCGAAGAACAGCTGATTCTGTGGGCGCAGGCAGCCCTGCGCGAAACGGGCGACCGTGAGGTGACCATCCGTATCGTTGACGCGGAGGAAAGCCGGGAGCTGAACGCGCAGTATCGCGGCAAAGACAAGCCGACCAATGTCCTGTCCTTCCCTTTTGAAAACCCGCCAGGATTAACTTTACCCCTATTGGGGGACTTGGTTATTTGCGCGCCGGTAGTGTTCAACGAAGCCGTGGAACAGCAAAAAACCGCCGCCGCGCACTGGGCGCATATGGTCATTCATGGGATGCTGCATTTACAGGGATACGACCATATAATTGACGAGGAAGCAGAGGTTATGGAAAGTCTCGAAACAGAACTGGTGACCAGTCTGGGCTTTCCCCCTCCCTACGCCACCAACAGTTCGTTAGCTGAAGGGTAACACAACATCAATGAGTGACGATCATTCGGGTAGCCAGCAAATCTCTCGCTCATGGCTTGACCGTATAACCCAGGCCTTTTCCGATGAACCGCAGAACAAGGAAGAACTCCTGCAAATCATGCGGGAGGCGGAAAACCGCAACATCATAGATCCCGACTCCCTGAGCCTGATTGAAGGCGCCATGCAGGTCACAGACATGCAGGTCAGGGAAATCATGATTCCTCGCGCCCAAATGAGCGTCGTCAAGGCCTCACAAAGCCCTCAGGAATACATGGACGAGCTGCTTGAGTCCGCTCATTCCCGCTACCCCGTCATCGGCGAGTCCAAAGACGAAGTAGTGGGCATTCTGCTGGCCAAGGACTTGCTTGGACTGGCGTTGAAAAACGAACTAAACAAAAGCAAAGTTCAGGATATCCTGCGCCCTGTATGGTTTATTCCAGAAAGTAAGCGCTTGAATCAGTTGCTGAAAGAATTCAAGGAAAACCGCAATCACATGGCGATTGTGGTGGACGAGTATGGCGGTGTAGCAGGTCTGGTGACAATTGAAGACGTGCTTGAACAAATAGTAGGCGAGATCGAAGACGAACATGACTTCGACGAAGAAAGCCTTATCAAGTGCACCGGCCACAACCAATATGTCGTCAAGGCGCTGACGCCGGTGGAAGAGTTTAATGAATACTTCACCACCAAATTGGACGAAGAAGAGTTCGACACAATCGGCGGACTGGTCATCAAGCAGTTTGGCCGCCTGCCGAAACGAGGCGAAACCGTCTCCTTCCACGGCTTCGACATCAAAATACTCAATGCAGACAGCCGCCAGATTCGCCTGATTCAGGTCAGCCGCACGGCATGAAGTCCGCCTTGCTATGGAACTGGGTGGCGCCGGCCGCCGCAGGCGGGCTGTTCACTCTTTGTTTCGCCCCCTACAACCTGTGGTTCTGCGCTTTTCCCGCCGCCCTGATCTTGCTGAACGTCTTTCAGTTCGGCAAGGTCAAACAGGCCCTCGCGCAAGGCTGGGCGTTTGGCCTCGGACTGTTTGGCTCCGGCGCCTCCTGGGTTTACGTCAGCATCCATGAACACGGAAACGCCAGCGCAGTGCTGGCCTTTATCCTGACCGCCGCCTTTGTCGCGGGCATCGCTTTATTCCCTACGCTGCAATTTGCAATAACCGCCCGCCTGACCCGGAGACGCTTATCACCAAGCTTGGAAGGGCTAATTTTTATCGCTATGTGGGTTTTGTTCGAGTGGGTCAGGTCCTGGCTGCTTACAGGCTTCCCCTGGCTGCTCCTCGGCGTCGCTTTTATTGATGCGCCGTTAGCTGGCTGGGCTCCTGTCTTTGGAGTCTATGGGGTCACGCTCCTGCTACTGTTAACTTGTCACGCGTTAAGCCTAAGTTACCGCAACCGCAAATCTCCCACTGTTCTGGCTTGTAACGCGGCGCTAATTGCGGGGATTTGGGGCGGAGGCGCCTTACTGCAGCAGCTGGAATGGACAACGCCGCGAGGAGACCCCATCCAAGTCAGTATGGTGCAAGCAAACATTGCCCAAGAGGTAAAATGGCTCAGAGAGAATCGCGAGGTTATTACAGAGACCTATCTGACTCTCACCGAGCCGCTATGGGACAGTGACCTGATTATCTGGCCGGAAACCGCTCTCCCTTATTTCAGCAGCCAGGCGGGCCCACTGCTCAAACAGCTGGACAAGCAAGCCACAGAAAACAGCACTGCCTTGATGATGGGCATTCTCAGCGCGGATAGAGGTGAAGACGCCAGGATAAATGTTTACAACAGCTTTATCGCGCTGGGTCAGGGCGAAGGCGCCTACAACAAGCAAAAGCTGGTGCCATTTGGTGAGTATGTACCCTTGGAATCATGGCTGCGCGGGCTCATCGACTTCTTCAATTTGCCTATGTCCAGCATGCAAAAAGGCTCTCCAACACAAGCCCCAATTCGTTTTCGGGACGCAACCCTGATGCCTTTCATCTGCTACGAGGTCGTGTATCCGGATTTCGTTGCAAAGTTGGCGCAACAACCTGAGCTATTAGTGACGGTCAGCAATGATAGTTGGTTCGGCGCCTCTATCGGCCCGCATCAGCATCTACAAATCGCACAGATGAGAGCCCTGGAGAACGACAAGTACATGTTACGCTCCACCAATAACGGCATTACCGCCATCATTGACCCCCATGGCCGCATTGCCTCCCGGGCGCCGCAGTTTCAGGCGACAACCTTAAGTGGAACGGTAGAACTGCGCCAAGGAGCCACCCTCTTCTCACGCCTGGGGTCCTGGCCAATCCTGATCATCGCGACGCTGTTGCTGGCTGGCGCATTACTGCTGGGACGGCGCGAGCAGACTGAGGCTCCCGCCGCCGCTTTGGAACAGGCGGGCTAATCTCCGCCTTCCGAATCTCTCTCTCCTTCAAGCTCCGGCTCATAAGGCCAACGGGACGTAAGCCGTTGAAAATAGATACCCTGGCACCGGTGACAGGCGTCGATATGCGAAGTTTCCACCAAGCAAACCATTTTGCCGCACTGATCACATCTTAGGACACCAGGGCAAGCGACCTCTCCGGCAACATAGGTTCCCGGATCATGGTGTAGTTGATAGTCCAACTTTTCCAAGTCCACCAATGTCTTATCAGCGATAGACAATAACGCGTCGCCGATGCGCTGCTCAATCAGGTCAAGGTCCAGCTTCAGCCACTCGCGCAGCCCCTTGCCGGTCTCTGCGACAAAGTGGTAAAGCTCTTTCATGTCGCGTTTGACGTAGGCTTCCAGAAGATTCCATTCCTCCTTGGTCAGTTTCGCCAGCCCCTGCTCAAACTCGACAGCCTGATCAATCTCCTGCTTAATGGTCTCCCATGTCTTTACTTCAACATCAGCGAGAGATTTCTCAACGCGTTGCAGAATATTGTTGTACGCCTGCACGACATGTTCAGGCGCTTTATCCTCCTGCTTCATACCTTAACCTCCCGGATATGCGAGATCTTGTTTTCAACCCTACTCCAACCCTATCTGTAGTCAACACTATTAGGTTAGAATAAACGGCTTTCATGGCGGAAAGTCCGCCATTAACCCATTGTGTTTACACGCCCCAGCGCCTTGCCGACGCAGAGTCCATCAGTAAGGATTATGTCATGCTTGCAAGCCGACGTTTTTGATCCGGGGCGATAAACCTTAATTAAAGCGATCAGGCGACAAAAGACGACCGATGGAAGAACTGTACCACCCAAAAAAAGTTGAGCAGGAAGCGCAAAAGTTCTGGGAAGAAACCGATGCATTCAAAGTGGACGAGGAGCCAGGCAAAGAGAAGTTCTACTGCCTATCCATGTTCCCCTACCCCAGCGGCAAGCTCCACATGGGCCATGTCCGTAACTACACCATCGGCGACGTCATCTCCCGCTACCAGCGGATGCAGGGTAAGAACGTTCTCCAACCCATGGGCTGGGACGCATTCGGTCTCCCGGCGGAAAACGCAGCGCTGAAAAACAACGTCGCGCCAGCCAAGTGGACTTACGAAAACATCGCTTACATGAAAAACCAGTTGAAGCTGTTGGGCTTCGGTTATGACTGGAATCGCGAGCTGGCCACTTGCCGCCCGGAATACTACAAATGGGAGCAGTGGTTCTTCACCCGTCTTTACGAGAAAGGGCTGGTCTACAAAAAAATGTCCACGGTCAACTGGGACCCCGTGGATGAAACCGTATTGGCCAATGAGCAGGTTATTGACGGTAAAGGCTGGCGCTCCGGCGCGGTTGTGGAGCGTCGCGAAATCCCGCAATGGTTCATTAAAATCACGGATTACGCGGAGCAACTGCTCAATGATCTGGACAAGCTGGAGAATTGGCCCGAACAGGTCAAAACCATGCAGCGCAACTGGATCAACAAGTCAGAAGGGGTCGAGTTTCACTTCAAACTGAAAGATCACGATGGCGATCTGCAGGTATACACCACGCGTCCAGACACGATTATGGGCGTGACTTATGTCGCTATCGCGCCGCAACATCCGTTGGCGCTGGAAGCCGCCGCCAGTAATCCCCAGTTGGCGAAGTTCCTGGATGAGTGCAAAAACACCAAAGTCGCGGAAGCCGACATGGCCACGATGGAAAAGCGCGGCATGGACACCGGGTTCTTTGTCATCCACCCGCTTACAAATGAGCCTGCGCCAATCTGGGTCGCCAATTTCGTCTTGATGGACTACGGTTCAGGCGCTGTCATGTCTGTCCCTGGTCACGATGAGCGCGACCACGAATTTGCGCTGAAATACGGCTTGCCCATCAAGCAGGTTATTTCCGTCATCGACGCCGATGAGGTGGATATTCAGGAAAAAGCCATTACAGAAAAGGGTATCCTGGTCAACTCCGGCGAATTTACCGGCATGACTTCCCAGGAAGCTTTCGATGCGGTCGCTGAAAAACTGACCGCCATGGGAATCGGCGAGAAAAAAATCAACTATCGTCTGCGTGATTGGGGCGTATCCCGTCAGCGTTATTGGGGCGCGCCAATCCCCATGATGACGCAGGAAGATGGAACAGAAGTTCCCGTTCCTTTAGCGGACCTTCCAGTAAGGTTGCCTGAAGACGTGGAAATGGATGGCGTCAAATCCCCCATTAAAGCCGACCCTAACTGGAGCAAACGCAGCTACAACGGCCAGCCCGCCACTCAGGAAACCGACACTTTCGACACCTTCATGGAATCCTCCTGGTATTACGCGCGTTTCTGCTGCCCCAACCTGGAGTCAGCCATGCTGGACCCTGCGGCCGCCAACTACTGGTTGCCTGTAGATTATTACGTAGGCGGCATCGAGCACGCCATTTTGCACCTGCTGTACTCGCGCTTCTTCCACAAATTGTTGCGTGACGAAGGCTTGGTGGACAGTGACGAACCATTCAAGAAGCTGTTGTGCCAGGGTATGGTGATCGCGGAAACCTTCTACCGCGAAGATCCATCCAGCAAGAAAACCTATTTCAATCCCAGGGACGTTCGCGTTGAGCTCGATACCCAAGGCAATTCGCCAAAGGCGTTTCTCATCGAAGATGGTCAGCCTGTTATCATTGGACCCAAGGAGAAAATGTCCAAGTCCAAGAACAACGGCGTTGATCCGCAAGAGCTGATCGACAAGTACGGCGCCGACACCGTTCGACTGTTCACTATGTTTGCGGCCCCGCCCGAGCAATCGTTGGAGTGGTCAGAGTCCGGCGTTGAAGGACAACATCGCTTCCTGCGCCGCCTGTGGAAACTGGTGCATACGCACGTTGAAAAGAAAGGAGCTGCGCCGCTGAATGTGGCCGAGCTGAACGAGACCCAGCGCACACTGCGCCGCAAAACTCATGAAACCATCAAGAAGATGACCGATGAGTTCAATCACCGCATGGCGATCAACACTGGCATCGCTATGGTGATGGAACTGTTGAATGAGTTAAGCCGTTTTGAAGATGACTCCCCCCAAGGTTTGGCGGTTGTGCAGGAGGCGCTTGAAACAGCAGTGCTGGTGTTGGCTCCGATTGTTCCCCACATCAGCCACGGCCTGTGGCGCGAGCTGGGACATGAGGACGTCGTCATGAACGCCCCCTGGCCGCAACTGGATGAAAAAGCGCTGGAGAAAGACAGCATCGAACTGGTCGTTCAGGTGAACGGAAAACTGCGCGCGCGTATTCAGGCGGCGGCAAGCGCCAACAAAGATGAGCTGGAGAAACTGGCGTTCGATGATGAAAACGTTCAACGTTTCATGGAAGACAAAACCGTCGTTAAAGTCATCGTCGTACCAGGAAAACTGGTCAACATCGTGGTGAAGTAAAGCGATGCATATCGGTATCAGACTAATGCTGGCGGGGATTGTCAGCGTTCTCGTCAGCGCCTGCGGCTTTCATTTGCGCGGTCAGATGGAGCTATCCCCTTCCCTCCAGGCGCTCAATCTGAGCTGCCCGGAGGGCGACGCCAGGGTGCTTTGCGGACAAATTCGCGAGCGCCTGCAGAAAGCTTCCGTTCAAGTCAGCGATGGTGGAGCGGATGCACCCACCCTGGCGATAGGCGGCATTGAAAATAGCCGTCGCGCCGTCAGTTTGGACAGCAGCGCCAACGCCGCAGAATATGAGCTTTCCCGCAAAGTCACTTTCAGCCTGACTGACGCTCAGGGAGAATCGTTGATTCAAACAACGTCGCTACAGCAATTCCAGTCTTACCAATATGACAAACTCAGCGTACTTGGCAAAGAAAAGGAAGAGAACAGCATCCGCGACGATCTGGACAAGTTACTCGCCACGGAAATACTCAATCGTCTGGCGGTATATAGCGAGCAAGCTTCGGCGCCGGCGGCGAACTGAGTCTTTCTCATGCGCATCAAACCGGAGCAGCTGCAAAGTAACCTGAACAAACATCCCCCCGCCGTATTTGTGGTGAGCGGGGATGAACCACTGTTGCGTCAGGAAGCCTGCGACGAGATACGCGCATTCAGCCGTAAACAGGGATTCAGCGAGCGCATCGTCTTTCACGCTCCCAAAAACTTCGACTGGAGCGCTCTTGACGAGCACACTCAGTCTTTCTCCCTCTTTGGCGAGAAGAAGTTACTTGAAGTTCACTTGGACAGTCTGCCAAACGATGGCGGCAAAAAACGGCTCGCCGCCTTTAGCGAAAACCCACCTGAAGACTGCCTGATGCTGATTATCAGTGATCGCATTGAGTCCTCCACCCTTAATACAAAGTGGTTCAAGTCAATTGAGACACATAGTCTTCACGTTCAGGTATGGCCGGTCAGTCATGATCAACTGCCCAACTGGATAAATCAGCGCCTGCACAAATTAGGATTCACCCCTACATCCGGCGCAGTGAAAGCATTATGCGATCATGTTGAGGGCAATTTACTGGCGGCCCGACAGGAGATGGAGAAACTGCGTCTATTGTCCGACGACGCCAATCTGGACGAAGAGCAAGTCCTGCGCGGCATATCCAACAGCAACAAGTTCACCGTGTTTAATCTGGTGGACGCCTGTCTGGAGCGAAACCCGAAGCAAGCGCTGAAAGTCCTGCAAACTCTGCAGGCGGAATCCTTCGAGCCCAGCATAGTACTTTGGTCATTGGCCCGCGAAGTGCGACTGCTCGCCAAACTCTACAAACACTCGCAAACCTCCCAGGGCTTGGAGCAGGCGCTGCAGAAAGAGAGGGTTTTCAAGAATCGCTGGACCTTATACAAACGCTTTATACCTCGCTTTAACGCAGCCCGACTGCGAAACATCCACCAAGCCTGTCAGGCCGCTGACAGGTCCATAAAGGGCTTGGATAGTACTCCTGTTTGGTCTACCCTGACTTACGCCGCGTTGGAGCTGGCGGGCGCAGGATTATCTGCTTCCTGACCGAAAATCCGTCACTGAAAAGCCACCCCAGGTTGATGCAGATCAACCATTTAACGCCGTTGCTGTCTATGATTAATGGAACTTAAATCATCGGGAGAGATGAAGCATGAGCACACTGCAAGACGAAATCAAAAGACTTAAAGACTCACTCAAGCAGGAAAGGGACGAGTTACGGCTACAGCTGAATCTGGCCAAGGCGGAAGTCCGGGACGAGTGGGAGGATCTTGAAAAAGAGTGGGATAAGTTTGTCGGCAAACTGCAGCAGGCAGGCCAGGAAGCGGGCCAAACTGGCAAGGAAATCAGTGAAACCGCAAAAAAAATGGGCGAAGAGTTACGTAGCGGCTATCAACGAATCAAAGATCGCCTCAAGTAACCCTGCCGGGGTTAACGCCCTGCGCTTAGTCGCCCCACCGACCCCCTATCATCGGAAGCGGGCCTGTTTACACTGTACTTTGCTGACAATTTGTAATATAGGTGTAAATGGGTCCGCTTAGCCCTGACCATGTCAACGGCCCTGCGTATCACCGAATAAAAACAATCAGATTACGGATCCGCAAATGAGGAACACAGTCACCGTCCTACTGGGTGTTTTCATGGCGGGCTTGCTTAACGTCACCCATGCCCAGACCAAATTCAATGATCCCAAGCAGACACTCAAGGAAGAATTCTGGGGCAAGCTTTATGCCGATGGCGGCAAGACTTTCTTTTGCAAAAAAGAGTTCAGCAAGAAAAGTATTCTGGTCACCGAAAGTTATATCTATTCGTCGCTTTGGATCAGAGACAATCTGGAGTGCGGCACACCCCGACAATGCAGGGAGAACAACGAGGCATATCGCCGCATGGCGTCTGATCTGCACAACATCTATCCGGAAGACGCCCGTTTTGAACTGGAGCGCCGTGCAGCCAAATTCGAAGAGTTAGGCAATGAAGTCAAAGCCGACGAGTGCGGCATCCGCCAGGTATTCGGCATTATCGATCCTCCTGACGATATAAAAGGCGACATTGCTCGAAGCCTTCTCTATATGCACACGACTTACAATCTGCCTTTATACGGCAACCTGGACCAATTAAAGCGCTGGTCCCGCGCCGATCCTCCTACCCCGGAGGAGATCGCTCGAGATATACAGATTCGCGAGCTGCAGGGCAACAGCAACCCCTTTATCACCCATCCCGAGTCCGCCGACCGAGTCACGCTGAATCGCTGATTTTCTTTACAGCCAAGGCTCGTAATTGCATTCAGACAGCCACAAAAAAGCCCGCTAAGCGGGCTTCTTAAGTTATTTCTCAGAGCAACTTAGAACTGTTCTACATCAAGCGCCATCATATCGCTGCTACCGGACTTGATGGACTCAGCCAGAGACACAGTACGCGGCAGAAGGCGACGGAAGTAAAAACGAGCGGTTTTCAGCTTGGCGTCATAGAAACCAGAGCTGTCGCCAGCCTGTTTCTCAATCGCCACTTTCGCCATCATCGCCCAGACATGCGCAAATGCTGCATAGCCGAACAGATCCAGATACTCAACACTGGCCGCGCCGACAGCGTTAGGATCCTGCTCGACCGTCTCCAGCACATACTCCGTCACATCTGACAGACGTTCAAAGACAGCCGCCAGCGGTTCTACAAACTCCTGCAGCTCACTGCGGTCCCGGTTGGCTTCAATAAAGTCGGCCACTTCGCCAGCGTATAACTCGACGAATTTGCCGCCATTCATAGCCACTTTACGCCCCATCAGGTCAAGCGCCTGAATGCCATTAGTGCCTTCGTAAATCTGCGCAATGCGCACATCGCGCACCAACTGCTCCTGCCCCCATTCACGGATGTAGCCATGGCCGCCAAAGACCTGCTGGCCAAGCACAGTGCTATCCAGACCACGATCCGTCAAAAACGCCTTGGCGACTGGCGTCAACAGAGCCACCATCGCTTCAGCATGCTGCTTGGCGGTAGCGTCGTCGGAGTACTTGGAGATATCCAGATACTTCGCTACATAGGTGGAGAACGCCCGGCTGCCTTCAATCAGGGCGCGCATGGTCATTAACATTCTGCGTACATCTGGATGCACAATAATAGGATCAGCCGCTTTGTCCTTAGCGACCACACCGGTGGCGGAACGCCCTTGGATACGGTCTTTCGCATACTCAACCGCATTTTGATAGGAACGCTCCGCCGCCGCCAAACCTTGCACGCCAACGCCAAGGCGCTCATAGTTCATCATGGTGAACATACAGGCCAGCCCCTTGTTCGGCTCGCCGACCAACCAACCTTGCGCGCCATCAAAGTTCATCACACAGGTAGCAGAAGCTTTAATGCCCATTTTGTGTTCGATCGAACCGCAAAACACTGGGTTGCGCTCACCAACGCCACCTTCTTCAGTAACTTTGAATTTAGGCGCCAGAAACAGGGAGATACCTCTTGAACCTGCTGGAGCGTCAGGCAATTTCGCCAGCACCAAGTGAATGATGTTTTCACTTAGGTCATGCTCACCGCCAGTAATAAAAATCTTTGTGCCAGTGATAGCGTAAGAACCGTCGCCATTAGGCTCGGCTTTGGTTCTGATAATGCCAAGATCCGTTCCCGAGTGCGGCTCAGTCAAACACATGGAGCCCGCCCATACGCCTGAATATAGATTCGGCAAATAAGTTTGCTTCAACTCTTCGCTTGCGTGAGCGTCAATCGCCAGACAAGCGCCAGCTGTCAACATGGGGTACAAACCAAAAGAAATATTCGCGGATTGCACCATCTCTTCAACCTGGGCGCCCAACATCTTCGGCATGCCCATGCCACCGAAGTCGGGGTTGCCGCCCAACCCGCACCAACCGCCTTCGATAAAGGTGTTATAGGCCTCTTTAAAGCCCTTGGGCGTTGTCACGACTCCCTCATTCCATTGGCAACCTTCTTCATCTCCGCTCCGGTTGAGGGGCGCCAGCAAAGAGGAGGCTATTTTGGCGGCCTCTTCCAGGATGGCGTCCGCAGTATCCGGGTCAACAGTGTCGCGCGCGCCCGGCAAGCTGAGCCAAAGTTTATCGGCTTCAAACACTTCTTTGAGTAGAAACTGCATGTCACGAAGCGGCGCAGAATAATCAGCCATGGTTACTCCCTCGAGCTAAATCGCTTTGTCTGAATGAATGTCTTTCTGTTTGTGCTTATTGTCGCGCTATTATCTGGCTATTACGAATCCGGCCACATACCGGTTCGCATCGATATGTAAAAAAGCCCGCAACAGCGGGCTTATTTTGTCCCTACACGGAATCAGAACGCAAAGTTTTCCACTTCCATATCCATCATGCAGCCAGCGCCGTTGAGCGCGGACTGGGCATGAGACAGGGTACGGGGCAGGATGCGTTTGAAGTAGAAACGCGCAGTTTGCAGTTTGGCTGTGTAGAAACCAGTTTCTGTGGTTCCTTCCGCCAGCTTCTGCTGCGCCACCAGCGCCATACGCGCCCAGAAATAGGCCAGTACGGCATAGCCGGAGTACATCAGATAGTCAACGGAGGCGGCGCCTACTTCGTCGCGGTTCTTCATCGCAGCCATACCGATCTTCATAGTGAGGTCTCCCCACTCTTTGTTCAGCTTGGCCAGCGGCTCAACAAACTCGTTCATATCCGCATTTTCCGCCTGCTCTTTGCAGAATACGTGCACCAGCTTGGTGAAGCGCTTCAGAGATTCACCCTGAGTCATCAAGATTTTACGACCCAGCAGGTCAAGCGCCTGAATGCCAGTGGTGCCCTCGTACATCAATGCGATACGAGTATCACGAACGATCTGCTCCATACCCCACTCGGAGATAAAGCCATGACCGCCATAAACCTGCATCCCCAAATTAGCGGATTCATAACCGATTTCGGTCAGGAACGCTTTAGCGATTGGAGTCAGGAAACCCATCAACTCGTCTGCTTCATTGCGAACTTCTTCAGTAGCGCCATGGTGAACGAAATCGCCTTGCACTGCTGTGTAATAAATCAGTGCGCGTGAACCTTCAGTAAACGCCTTTTGCGTCAACAACATACGACGTACGTCAGGGTGTACGATAATGGGGTCGGCAGGACCGTTCGGGTTCTTCACGCCGGACAGAGAACGCATCGCCAAACGATCTTTTGCATAGGTCAAAGCGCCTTGGAAGGACAGCTCGGATGCACTCAAACCTTGAATGGCAGTTCCCAGACGAGCAAAGTTCATGAAGGTGAACATGCACGCCAAGCCTTTGTTCTCTGGTCCGATCAGGTAACCTTTGGCGCCATCGAAATTCATGACGCACGTAGAGTTGCCATGAATCCCCATTTTATGTTCGATAGAACCGCAAGTAACACTGTTACGCTCGCCCAGGCTACCGTCTTCATTAACCAGGAACTTAGGAACGATGAACAGGGAAATGCCCTTGGTGCCTTGCGGTGCGTCTGGCAAACGCGCCAAACAGATATGGACGATGTTTTCCGCCATGTCGTGTTCGCCAGCGGAAATAAAAATCTTGGTTCCAGTGATGCTGTAGCTGCCATCTGCATTCGGCTCAGCTTTAGAGCGCAGAATACCCAGATCGGAACCGCAATGCGGTTCAGTCAGACACATAGTGCCAGTCCATTCGCCGCTAACCAGTTTAGGCAGGTACATCGCCTTCTGCTCTTCAGAGCCATGCAGGATGACGGTGTTAACCGCGCCATGACTCAAACCTGGGTACATACCCCAAGCCCAGTTGGATGAACCAACCATTTCACTCATAACCAGACCGAGAGACTCGGGCAGACCTTGGCCGCCGAAATCTTCTGGCGCAGTCATTGAAGGCCAGCCGCCTTCCACGTATTGCTGATAAGCTTCTTTGAAGCCGGTGGGGGTGGTTACGCCGTCTTCGCTCCAGGTACAACCTTCCTCGTCTCCCACCCGGTTAAGGGGAGACAAGACCTGCTCACAGAACTTTGCTCCTTCCTGGATTATTGCGTCCACCATGTCTGGGGTCGTCATTTCCGCACTCGGTAATTCCCTGTAATGAGACTGCACATTCAACAGTTCATCCATCACAAACCTGATATCGCGTAAAGGAGCTTTATATTCCGGCATAACGTTTACCTCAATCTCTACTCGGCGCAGCAACACGAGGCCGCTACCTTTTTATTCCATGTTCTGGATTTTTTTCACAGTGAGCCACAATACTCACCGATATATCAAACAAGTGTTTGAAACATACGTTTGCTTACGGTGATTGTCAAGAACGATTAGAGTTAAAGTTCCAATTTTTAATAGCCGTTCGTCAAAGGGTACGCAACAATACTTATCATGGTTTTTTAATCTTTTAAAAAACAAATACTTATGCGTTACAAAAACCGACTTGGCACCCAACGCCAGAAGTGATGAATGGGTAAAATTTTGTAAGTGAAGGCCTTTGCCTAAGCGGCGCAAACAAACGCCGGACAAGGTTAAGAATCAGTAAAGAAGGTTTAGATCACTTCGTCTAATTGAATGCTGGGCTGTAATCCCTGCTCGAAAGCTTGTCCTATACGGATCAAGTCAAGATAGGTGCGAATGGCTTCGCTTTCACGCTCACTGGAAGAACCGCGACTCTCCTCCTGCTGCCGCTGCTCACGTTCCTGTTGTTGTTCAGCCTGCAACTCCGCGCGCTCATCCGCCTGTTGCTGTACAAGCTCGGAACGCGCCTGCAAAATGGCCTGAGTCGCACGCGCAGCGACAGAGCGGTCCTGAGTAGAAGGCTCCGCCGGCGCCAACGCCGCTCTTCGAACCTGCTCCATTTTCCTTATAGTGGCCTCAGGGTTCCCAGGCACTAACGACACATCAATCGGCACTTCACCGCCAACAGCGTAGGAGCGTCCATCCGGCCCACGGGAATAGGAATATTGGGGAGCGCCCGCATAGAGACCGCCAACAGACACGTGCGCCTGCTCATGCTGCCGCACTTCAAGATCCCGTCGCGCCAATTGGGAGATTGCTGCTAAATCACTTTCACTCAGCCCACCACCAGAGTCGTCAGGGGCCGAGCGCCTGGGCTGCTCAGCCTGGCTCGACGCTGCAGGCGCTCCATCTTCACCGCCTCTTTCCTGGATAGCTCCAGACCCCCCTTCAACCGCTTCTCCACCATCACCATTATTTGGCGATACAGGCGCGGTCTGTACAGCAGGTGCTTCTTGACCAGTAACCACCACCGCCCCATCCTCCTCCGTAGTTGTGGGCTGGACTACCTGAGGCGTCACGCTTGAGGTTTGCGCAAAGCGATTGTAGATAACAGTAGGAAAAGAGTTGGAGGAGGAAGAAGAAGCGCTGGGCTCCAATGGTTGCACCGGCGGCAGGGTGGATTCCAGGTCAGAAATAGAGACAGCCGAGCTGCTCACCTTCGTGGGAGGCGAGTATGGGGTAACAGAACTGATGGCGGGTTGTCCCGCTCCGGCTATCTGCACCTTATGCTCCCGTTAACCTCGCTAAACCCTGTTGCGGCCGCAACTATTCAGGCTTTGATATCCAGCAGCGTTCCCAGGGTTTCGTCGGCGGTTTTAATGACTTTCGCCGAAGCTTTAACGCCATTCTCGTACAACTTAAGGTCCACAATGGACTCCACAGCATCGTCTACTGTGCGCAGTTCACCGGACTCTTCGACGGGTTGTCCTACTTTGGCGATTTCAGTCGCCGCTTTTTCCATCCCTTGGAGATTTTGCTTTACACCCTGCACTCCGCTTTGCAAAACGCTTGAAATCATCGCATTACCACTCGGCGATCAGACTAACTCAACTTTGATTGTACCCACCAATTCGTTTAATTTTCAACCAGCGGTAAAGTTTCTTCACAATCTTGCAACCCAAACGCGATTCCTGTCGGGTCTATACTTCAAACAATGGAGCCAGCCGCAAGGCGGTCTGAACACTGGGACTGTCCGGCGCCTCAGCTCTGGGAACGACGCCCAGGCAGGGTGCGGATATTCTTGCGCTCAGCGTCTCGAGATTATCCGACAATTGGGGCATGGTTTCCTCCGAGACCTGATTCGCCACCCATCCCGCCAGCTTCAAACGGCGACCACGCAGCGCTTCTACTGTCAGCAAGGCGTGATTGATACAGCCCAAACGCATGCCCACCACGAGAATGACAGGAATATCCAACATCGCGGCGAGGTCACTTAAATATTCCCGCGGATTCAACGGCGTCAACCAGCCGCCAGCGCCCTCCACCAAAGAAAAGTCATGCGGCGTCATCAAGGCGCCTCGACACAATCCGACCAAGCGAGGAGCTGATAATGTTCGCCCCGCCTGCTGCGCAGCAATATGGGGCGCAATCGCAGGCTCTAGAGCAACCGGATTTACTTGAGCGTAAGGAAGCTTCACCGTGGCGTACTGCTGTAATGCTAATGCGTCTTCATTTCGAAGCCCTTCAGGCGTCTGCTCGCACCCGGACGCCACCGGCTTCAATCCTAGCGTACGCTTCCCCATCGCCGCCGCCGCGTGCAGTAACGCAGCGGAGACAAAAGTCTTACCAACTTCAGTATCTGTCCCGGTTACAAAAAACGTTTTAGCCATGAATTAGATCCTGCTGTATACACAGACGCCAACATGATATGTAGCGGGCACACCCTGCTCCTGTCTGCATTTTTCATAATTCTCGATAACACGACGGAGTCGGCGCTTACCAGTCAGTCCTTGCGGGCGCTCAGATTGAATATTATGGGCGCCGATGCCTTTAAGTTCTTTCATTACATCAAGCGCTGAGTCATGAAAGCGTACGTACAAAGACTCTCTGCATTCCCCTCGCAATCCACAGGAAACCGCAGCTTCGGCAACCTGTTCAGCACTCAGAAAGCGATTGACGTGGCGGCCCCCATCCACTCCATGCCATGCCTGCTCCAGTTCAAACAGTGTTTGCGTCAGTAATGTGGAGCAAATCAGTCGGCCTCCAGGCCGTAACACCCTGCTCGCCTCGGCAAACCAGGCACGAGGATCATCCAGCCACTGCATCGCCATATTGCTGAACACAAGATCCTGACTCGCATTGGCCACAGGCAGGGACTCCATATCGGCGACAGCCCAGATCTCCGCCACGTTATCGTGATGCGCAAGGGCGTACTCAATCATCCCAGGCGACAGGTCATAGGCGCATAATCTCGCTTCAGGAAAGCTGTTTTTCAGGCGATGAGTCAACCACCCCGTACCACACCCCACATCGATAATATCTTGCGGACAGCCTTCCCGACTGAGCGACACCAGGCTCTCACCCACTTCTTTTTGCATGCCGGCCAGAAGGTCATAAGTCGCAGCCGCGGCGCTAAATGATTCCGCCACTTTGGATTTATCCACGGCGCCACGCTCCAAATCTGAAAGAGGGGAAGTCGATACAAAGGATTTAATAGTTACTGCATGATTCATCGAGTTAATCCACGCGTTTCATCCTGACTGCAAGCTTTCCGCGATGAAACGGCTTGCTTCCGCATCAGGGAAATGGCTCATACCACCCACTATTTCCACTTGGTGGCAGGGATAGTTTTGTTGCAGGCATTGCGCTAGAGCGACCGGCGCAATGGCATCCGCTTCCCCTAGAAAGTGGGTGACCGGGACATCAAGGTATGCCAATTCATCACGTAAATCCCAGCTCCGCAACCACTCTAACGAAGCGCTTAACTGCTGCTCTGACCAGGACTCGATTGCAGAAGCGAAGTTTAAAGTCTGCCGAGCTTGCGCTCGCGCCGCCGCTGCGCCCTGTGTCTGCAACAGATTGAAACGCCTCAGCAATCGCACGCGATCAGAGTTCAAGTCGTCGGCAAAGCCGTCGAGCAATTCCAAACCAACCCCTGGCCACCCACTATCCCCGGCGAAAAATGGATTACACGCCACCAGCGCCAGGCGAGCTACTTTCAGGTTTTCCGCAGCTAACCTACGAATCGCCAAAGAACCGCCTAACGACCATCCCACGATCAGGGTTCGTTCATTCCACTGGGCGGATAGCCGTCGAGTAAGCGCGGCATAGGAATCACTCAGCGTCCAAGTCGTAACGACTGAAATTCCGCCTAATGCCTGCGCTAAAGGTTCGAGCGCCGCCTGTGGTTGCGCCCAGCCGCCAATCAGATGAACCGAATCAATGCGTCCGTCAGGCATTCGCCACTCCAGCGATATTGGTGGCGCCACGGTATTTATGGAGAACTTCCAATAATTGGTTCAGGTCATCATCCGTATGAGCGGCGCTAAACGTGACGCGCAGGCGTGAGGTGTTTGCCGGAACAGTTGGGGGACGAATCGCTGTTATCAAAATGCCTTCTTTACGTAACGCCTGGCTCAGTTCCATTGCCGCCGCTGCGTCACCTATAAAAACAGGTTGTATTGGAGTGGAAGAGGCCGCCAACTGATAGCCCATTCCTATTGCCTCTTTACGGAAGCGCGTCACCAATTCATTCAATCGTTCACGGCGCCAAGTCTCCTCCCGGCTTATCCGCAGACTGACGCGCGCCGCCGCAGCGATAGCCGGAGGCATGGAAGTGGTGTAAATATAAGTCCGGGCGAATTGCACCAGCGTTTCTATCAATTCGCCAGAACCAGCAACGAAGGCCCCTGCCGCGCCATAGGACTTTCCGAGCGTTCCCATCAGTACTGGAACCTGAACCTGGTTCATCTGAAAATGCGCAGCACATCCTCCCCCCTCGGTTCCCAACACGCCGAAGCCATGAGCATCATCCACCATCAGCATGGCGTCTTTGCTGTGACATACCTGCGCTATCGCATCTAAGGGAGCTATGTCGCCATCCATACTAAATACGCCGTCCGTAATGACCAAAGCCCGACTATCGCCCACCTCATCCAGACGCAACGCCAAATGCTCGGCGTCCGCATGGCGATAGCGCAGCAGTCTCGCCCCGGATAACATTCCCGCATCCAACAGCGAGGCATGGTTCAGTTTGTCCTCAATGACATAATCGCCCCTACCCAATAGGGCAGACGCCACGCCGAGGTTAGCCATATACCCGGTTGAAAAAAGCAAGGCGCGGTCGCGCCCGGTGAATTCGGCCAGATCCAGTTCCAGCTCATGATGGGCGCGGTGGTGTCCAATAACGAGATGGGATGCCCCGCCGCCAAGACCAAACTCGCTTAAAGCCTGCTGTGCGGCGGCGATGAGCCGCGGGTCGTTGGCCAACCCCAGATAATCATTACTGCAGAAAGCGAGATACTCTCGCCCCTCTATCATGACCCGAGGCGCTTGAGGGCTATCTATCGTCAGGCGACTGCGATAAAGATCCTGCTGTTTCCGCGCAGTCAGCGTCTGCGCCAAATGCCCCCATTTCGACATGACGTTTACGCAGTTTTTGTCGCGTCGTAGAACATGCTTTCCATGCGCTGTTGCTGGTCATGCGCCTGAATGACGTCATGCAGGTACGCTTCCTGCTGGTCCTCTGAATGCGCTTGCTCGCGCTGCTCTGGACGAATACCCAGTTTCTTGAACAACATCATATCTTTATCTGCTTCCGGGTTGGGCGTGGTCAGCAGTTTTTCACCATAAAAAATAGAGTTGGCGCCCGCCAGGAAGCACATCGCCTGCATCTGTTCGTTCATATCCTCACGTCCTGCGGACAAGCGCACATGAGACCTGGGCATCAGGATGCGAGCTACAGCGATGGTGCGGATGAAATCAAACGGATCTATGTCTTCCTGCACTTCCAGTGGCGTACCCTTAACTTTGACTAGCATATTGATCGGTACGCTTTCAGGATGGCTGGGCAGGTTCGCCAGTTGAGCAAGCAAAGCAGCGCGGTCGCGGGCGCTTTCACCCATGCCCATAATGCCGCCGCAGCAGACTTTCATGCCCGCGTCTCTAACATTTTGCAGCGTTTCCAGACGATCGGAGTAAGTCCGCGTGGTGATAATTTCACCATAGTAATTCTCGGAAGTATCCAGGTTATGGTTGTAATAATCCAAACCTGCGCCAGCAAGCTCCGACGCCTGATCAGCCGTCAGCATGCCCAGGGTCATGCAGGTTTCCATGCCGAGAGACTTCACCTGTTTGACCATCTCAAGGACATAAGGCATATCCTTGGCGCGGGGATTTCTCCAGGCCGCTCCCATACAAAAACGGCTGGCGCCTTTCTCTTTGGCGGCCTTGGCCTCGTTCACCACTTTTTCCACTTCCAGCAGCTTCTCTTTCTCAAGACCAGTATTGTAGTGGCCGCTCTGTGGACAGTATTTACAGTCTTCAGGGCAGGCGCCGGTCTTAATAGAAAGCAGAGTACTGACCTGCACTTCATTCGGATCGAAGTTCCGCCTATGCGTGACTTGCGCCTGGAATAGTAAGTCATTGAAAGGTAGCGCGAAGAGAGCTTCAACCTCTTCCAGAGACCAGTCATGGCGGATGGGTGATTGCATGGTGCTGTCATATCAAACTCTTGCTGTTATACAAAACTAGCCGGGGCCTGAGATATAATCCGCCTCGACACAGGAAAGTGGACCCAAATACGAGAGAAATTCATGGAAGACATAATAAGCCGGACCAAAAAGCTGTCAACCTTTCTCAGAGAAAAGGTTAACAGCTTACAACTAAAGCATTGCCTGCTTTGCCTCGAATCAGGTGGTAGCGCCCATATTTGCACCGCCTGCTCCACAGACTTAACGCCTCCCAAACATCCCTGCTCCCGCTGCGGCGTCAGCCGGATAGCCTCCGACGCAGTTCCCTGCGGTCGCTGTCTTCGACAACCCCCACACTTTGACGCCAGCACCAGCGCCTTTGACTATATCTTTCCAATGAATCACATCATCGGACAGCTGAAGTATGGAGACAAACGATATTGGGCCAGGGCGTTAGCGCAGGCGGCCCTCCCTGCGTTTCAACAGGCCTACGCACACATTTCCGCCCCCATTCTGATACCGGTTCCAATGCACAAGAGCAAGCAACGTAAACGCGGATTCAACCAGGCGGAACTGCTGGCTCGAAGCCTCGCTCGCTACGCCAATGCAAAGTACAGCAACAAACTGTGTCGCAGGATAAAGGCGTCTCCTCCTCAAACCGGACTAAATCGAAAAAGCAGACGCAGTAATGTGAAGAATGGATTTGAGGCCTCATCCAAACTCCCTCAGCAGCCGCTGATTATTATTGACGACGTCGTCACCACCGGCAGCACAGTAGATGAGCTTGCGCGCACGCTGAAACAGGCGGGCGCGCTTGAGGTTTATGTTTTTAGCATTGCGAGACGCTCCATGGACTGATCGTTTAACGATTTAATATCCGTTTCGACACCGTCTCAGCCAGAGCAAGCGAAGCCGTCAAACCTGGGGATTCAATACCGAACAGGTTATACCATCCTGCAACACCGTTGTGTTCAGGCGTATCGATGACAAAGTCCTCTGCGCGCGCGCCTTGCGACGACAATTTGGGGCGAACTCCTGCATACGCCGGCTGCAGCATGCCTTCCTGCAGCGCAGGCCAGTAATTGCGTATAGCCTGAGCGAACTTAGCCATCCGTTGGGGGTTTACACTGAACTCCGGCCGATCGACCCACTCAACATCCGGGCCGAACCGCGCCTGTCCGCCCATGTCCAAGGTCAGGTGCACTCCCAGTCCGCCTGCTTCCGGCACAGGGTATATCAAACGTTGAAAAGGGCTGCGCCCTGATAAAGAAAAGTAACTTCCTTTGGCGAAATAGATCGGAGGAATTCCAGCAACAGGATATCCATCCACGTTAGCAAGCACTCCCATCGCATCCAGTCCAGCGCAATTCACAACCACTTCCGCACGCACCTGGCAGGGCGCCGCGCCGCCAACGTTCAAAGCAACCCGCCCCGCATCAATACGCCCGCCCAGCAGTGGCGCATTGAACGCTGTCATTCCGCCCGCGCGCTCAAAGTCGCCCTGCAAAGACAACATATACTGATGACTGTCGATAATGCCGGTGGAAGGAGAGTGCAGCGCGCCGACAGAACTTAACTCGGGCTCCATCGCCAGGGCTTGGGCCTGGGTCAACCACTGCAAGTCCGTCACGCCATTGGCGGCAGCCGTCTCAGATATTTGCTGCAAGGCATCCATCTGTTCAGGGTGAGTTGCAACAATGAGCTTCCCGCAACGCTTATGAGGAATCCCGCGAGAAGCGCAGTATTCGTACAACAACGCTTTACCTCTTACGCAGGTTTCGGCTTTCAGGCTGCCTTGCGGATAGTAGATACCTGCATGAATCACTTCACTATTGCGAGATGATATACCGGAGCCAATAAGACTCTCGCGCTCCAACAGCAGCACATCCTGTCCACCTTCCGCCAAAGCTTTGGCGACGCTTAGTCCCACGACGCCTGCGCCAATCACTACAATGGATGTTTCAAAAAGCTCCATAATCAGTTCGTCGCTCTCATCTGCTTAATGATTGATATAAACGGAAAAATTGGCCGAACAGATAGAATTTATCCTAGAATTGGAAGCCCCGGAAGCCCTTACAGCAGGACCCGGCGTTCTCCCGCCTTGCCAGCAACCCAAAAGGACCCGCGCAGTGAGCGACGTCAATGCCTCAGATTCACTCTTTTTTCGAATAGCGCCTTACCTGGGGCTGGCGGGAACGTCATTATTTTGGGCGGGCAACGCACTGGTGGCGCGCGGTTTCAATGACAGCATTCCTCCTTTGGCGCTGTCATTCCATCGCTGGCTGGTTTGTGCGCTCCTTATCTCACCATTTATTTTACGGGCTTTCCTGCGCCATAAAGACATCATCAAGCAGCACTGGGGCAAGATTGGCGTGCTCGCTTTTCTCGGCGTGGCGACCTACAACTCGCTGCTGTATACCTCCGCGCAATTCACCTCTGCGCTCAATATTACGCTGGTGAACTCGTTATTGCCGGTAGCGACTCTGGTCTTGGCGATGCCTTTGCTTGGCCAGCGCCTGAACCTTAAAAGCGGGGTCGGCGTGTTGTTCGCCTTTCTCGGCGCGTTATACGTGATACTACATGGGGAACCAAGCGCATTGCTCTCTTTGCAGATGAACGCCGGCGACAGCATCATGGCGGCGGCGATGGTTATTTGGTCACTGTATTCAGTTTTATTGAGGAAATGGGCCATCCCTATCCCCGGCTTCGACCTGTTCGCTATCTTGCTGGGATTGGGGCTGCCGATGATCCTGCCCTTTTATGTACTGGAGCATCATATTAAAGGCGGATTCGAATGGAGTTATGACTTAGCGGCGGTTATCGCTTACGTGGCGATATTTCCATCACTCTGCGCATACCTGTTGTGGAACTACGGCGTCACCAAGACTTCTCCCAGCACCGCCGCTTTATTCGCTTATTTGACGCCGCTGCTTACCGCATTGTTATCCATCCCGTTTCTTGGCGAGCACCCTGAGAGCTACCATCTAATCGGCGGCGGAGCAATTCTAGCCGGGCTGTGGCTCTCTCAGGATATGGGCAAAAGCGTCAAGCCGCCGACTCCAAAACCTCGAACTTAACGCCTCGTTGCTGTAATCGATCCATCAATGAGCGCCCCATCGCCATGACGGGGGTGATTACACCGTATGATTTGGGTAATTTGCGTCGATCCAGCGCCAAGCACAAACCGCTTTCCGCCAGCATTTTTGAGGTTTCTCCATAACCCGGGTCGCCACCGCTGACCTGTGTCTTTATCCGGCGACCGTTACAGGAACCAATAAACACTACCTTAAACCAGCCCCGGCTACGCTGCTCTGGCGTTGGTCCCTGCCCCGCCGGCTTGAGACTTAAAAGCCAGTTACGCGTAGGCTTGAGTTGAGCCAAGGCGAATACGCCACCAACAAACGCCGCGCCTGCGAGAACCCTCGGCAGTTTTTTCACCTGGACATAATGGCCATATTTGAACTCTTGACCATATTGCTCAAGCGCCCTGGCGCTGCGTTTCACTACTTGAGGGTCAATCGTAGGAAAGGGGCACGCCCAAGCGTTAATTTCCTTACGAAAACGCAAATTGAAATCCACACTTCCAACTTGGCGGGTGGATTCAGGTATGCGCGGCCTGTTGCGTTTATTGGCTTGCGCCTGCCGGGCTCTGGAAAATGCGTGGACGGCGGAGTGCCAAGTCCCACCGGAAAAAGCGCCGCCTGCGCGTACAAATCCTTCCAGTTTTACTGGGTTGGCGGCCAAAGCGTCTGCCGGCAAGCCCTGGGTCAGTTCAGTCACCGTATAATAAGCCCCCAGATCGTGGGGGATACTATCAAAACCGCAGCAGTTTACTATTCTGACTTTGTTACGTTTGGCGACTTCATCGTATTGACTGATCATTGCGTCTACGAATTCCGGCTCTCCTGTAAGGTCTGCGTAATCCGCGCCTTGCGTAACGCAGGCCTTGATCACCGGCTCCCCAAACTTGATATAGGGGCCAACCGTATTAATCACCGCCTTGGCGTCTTTGGCCATCGTATCCAGGCTGGCCTGGTCTTCGATATCCGCCTGAATCACATGCAAACGACTGCGCACATCCGGATTGATAGAGCAAAGACGCTTTTTCAGTCGTTCCAGCTTTTCCGGATTCCGACCGGCAATCGCCCAAACGAAGTCCTCACGCATCATCGCCCTCGCCAGATACTCGGCGGTCAACTCTCCTGTGTATCCTGTCGCTCCAAATAGAACCAGATCATAAATTTTCTTGTTCGCCATGTGGAATATCCTTGTACCGACTTGACAGTATGCTTAGCGCCACGCGTTAATAAGCCGTTCGACCTAGGACGCGAGAATCCGCCTATTCTCATCTGAATGCAAATACATACATTAATAATCCGGTTATAATACCCCCCGCCCAAGGTAAAACAACAGACAATCCGGGGGCTTAACGCTAATGAAACTTGGAATAGAATTACCGACATGTCGGATAAAAAACAATTTGCCATAGTGATGCTGGTATCGGCGCTGTTTGTATTATGGATTTTATACGGCAGCCTGGAGATAGTTTTCATAAACGACGAGCTCAAAGAAGACCCTGTACTTTCAAAATACCCTTACAATTTCAGGGTCATAGAGAAAGATGGTCGTGTCGCTGTCATGGGCACCCTGCATTCCAATCAGAAAACGCTAGCAAAAGCGTTGCGTATTGTGTTTCCAGAGCTAAGGGACGAGAGGGACAACTCACGCGCTTTGCTACAGGCTGAAAAAGATTTCGCCAGGATGCAGACTTATGCGCAGGATCTCGTGTTAAAGAATGAAGCTTTCGATTTTGTTCGCTGGGAGCTTGATGAAAACTGGCTTCGAGTTCAGGGCGTACCTTTTGAAATGCAAGGCCCGGACGCAGCGCCTCCCATGTCTGAGGCCGACGCCAACTAGGCCCGCATACGAAAAACGCCCCAAAAGGGGCGTTTTTTATATCTCTCAGCAAGGGGCTAAACGCCCCTTCAATTTATGCTGAGAATGGGTGTCTCAATGTGATCGTTTCGTTCCGATCAGGGCCAGTGGAAATAACATCGATCGGCGCTTCGATCTGCTTCTCCAAGAAGGCAATATAGTCTTGCGCGTTCTTAGGTAGATCCTCTACGCGCTTGACGCCAAAAGTACTCTCTTTCCAGCCTGGCAGCTCTTCGTAAACTGGCTCCACTTCACCAAACGCCTCACAGTCGATTGGCGGACGCGTAATTTCAGCGCCATCCGCAGTGCGGTAGCCAACGCATACTTTCACAACATCCAGACCATCCAAAACGTCCAGCTTGGTCAGGCAGATTCCAGATACGCTGTTGATTTGGATGGCGTGACGCAGAGCCACGGCGTCAAACCAACCACAACGACGAGGACGGCCAGTCGTAGCGCCAAACTCATTACCTTTCTTCGCCAAATAGGCGCCAACGTCATCGAACAGTTCCGTGGGGAATGGGCCGGAGCCTACGCGCGTCGCATAAGCCTTGGTGATGCCCAACACATAGTCGAGATACATTGGACCGAAACCGCTGCCGGTCGCAGTGCCGCCCGCAGTGGTGTTGGAAGAGGTCACATAGGGGTATGTACCCAGGTCGATGTCCAGCAAGGAACCTTGAGCGCCCTCAAAAAGCACGTTCTCGTCACGCTTTCTGAATTCATGCAGCATGTCGGTGACGTCCGCCATCATCGGCAGTAACTCTTCCGCCATTTTCAGGGTTTCGTCAAGCGTCTTCTGATAGTCGATCGGGGCGACCTTGTAGTAGTGCTCCAGAACAAAATTCTGGTATTGCATGATTTCCTTCAGCTTCTCAGCAAAGCGCTCAGGCTTCGCCAAATCGCCAAGGCGCACGCCGCGACGCGCCACTTTGTCTTCATAGGCGGGACCAATGCCGCGTCCCGTCGTACCGATTTTCGCCGAACCCAGACGCTCTTCCCGCGCCAAGTCGAGGGCCTTGTGGTAAGGCAAAATCAGAGGGCACGCAGGGCTCAGGAACAAACGCTGACGAACAGGCACGCCCTTGTCTTCAAGAGTCTTGATTTCCGACAGCAATGCATCCGGCGCCAATACTACGCCGTTACCAATAAGGCAGGCGACATTGCTGCGCAAAATCCCTGAAGGAATCAGGTGCAGAACAGTTTTCTGTCCGTCTATCACCAAAGTGTGCCCGGCGTTGTGTCCGCCCTGGAAACGAGCCACCGCAGCGACTTCTTCCGTCAGCAGATCCACAATCTTACCTTTGCCCTCGTCACCCCATTGAGTGCCGAGAATGACCACATTTTTGCCCATGATAATTAAATCTCTATTTAACGTGATTAGGATTGAATTCGGTTAAGGGCTTTACGATCCATTGCCCCGACTCGTCCCGTACGATTTGGCGATCGCAGTGGGAGGCCCAGTGGCCGGCTTCCTCACCGGGCATCAGTTGTATAACTCTGTTGCTCCGCCGCAACTGCCTGATCAGCTCCCATAACTCTGCATCCTGACCGTTTGGAGCCAAAATAGCGCCCGCCGGTTGCGCCCATTCGCGCTTACCCATGCGGTATAAAGCTTTCAAATCCACGCTGAAGCCCATCGCGGGGCGTCCCCGTCCGAAATCGCGCCCTACTTCGTCATAACGCCCGCCTTTCGCCACCGCCTGCCCCAAGCCTTCGGTATAGGCGGCGAACACCAGACCGGTGTAATACTTGTAGCCGCGCATTTCACAGAAGTCGAAGTAAATCTCCACTTCAGGGTAGCGCTCGCCAATAACTGCGGCGACCTGGCTCATTTCGTCCAACGCGTACTCAATATCTGGATTGCCCGCAAAGATTTTGCGCGCCTCTTTCATTTTCTCTTTGCCGCCCGCCAGCCTCGGCAGCGCCATCACTTTCTGGCGAATCGCCTTATCAGGAATGGTCGCAGCAATCTCATCCACTTCGGGAATCGCCTTCCTGCGTAATGCCTCGAACAACTCTTCAGACTGAATTTTGGACAGCTTCGCTTCCGCAAGGATCGCCTGATAAACGCCAACATGAGCGATATCCATGTGTAGAGGGCTGATTTTCGCCAAATTCAGCGTCTCCAACATCAAAGAGATAATCTCAATATCGGCGGCGGACCCCACCACGCCATAAAGCTCGCACCCAGTCTGAATTGGAGTGCGAGAGGAAAACATGCTGGGAGATTTAGTGCGCAAAACGCTGCCGATGTAACAGAATCGACTAGCGACATCATGTGAACGTCGTGAGTCTATACGAGCCACCTGGGGCGTCATATCCGCTCGAATCCCCATCAAACGGCCGGTGAGCTGATCTGTAACTTTGAACATTTCCAACTCCAGGTCGCGTCCGACGCCGATAAGCAGAGAGTCCAAGAATTCCAGCAGGGGCGGTACGATCATTTCGTATCCCCAGGAATGATACAGGTCCAGCAACTGTCGTCTCAGTTCCTCAATACGTGTGGCCTCTGGCGGTAATAATTCTTCCACGCCATCAGGGAGAAGCCATAAATCAGATTCGGACATTGACTGCGTATCGCCAAACATTCATTTCACCTTTTGGTGCGCAACGTTTTGTGTGGACGGAGGGTCACTGATTGATCAGATATAAAAGGGCGGTTCCCACCAACATGCTTACAAGGCCTGCAATCCGCATGGTCCTATCGTCAACCTGCGCCAATCTGGCCACCATGTTCCGCCAGCGTCGCGGATACAGAAAAGGGATGACGCCTTCCAACACCAATATCAGACAGAGCGCAATTCCCAGTTCCCGCCACATTGGGGTCACCCGTTACCTCGCTTTGCGACACTCAAATGTGAGAGCAAAGCCACACAAATATATACAGTTGCCAGTATTTAATCACAAAAAAACCGGGATAGTTCCCGGTTGCAGAATATTACCACTATTTCGACGGCTTCCCAATGCTTTTTACGGCTGGGTTAATTCCCCTGGGAAGCGCCTTGTGGTTGTTTCAGGTATCTAAGAAATTCACTGTCCGGCTGCAGGATCAGCAAGTCTCCCTTACTGGAGAAGGTCTGCTCGTAAGCGCCCATACTCCGATAGAAAGAATAGAACTCTGGATTTTTACTGAATGCGTCAGCGTAGATTTTGGAAGCGACGGAATCGCCCTCGCCTCGAAGCTGTTCCGCCTCTTTGTACGCGTTGGCGTCAATTACCGTTCTTTCCGCATCCGCAGCGGCGCGCACAGCTTCCGCCTGCTCTTCACCTTGCGAGCGATGCTGCTGAGCAATTTTTAGACGCTCAGACTCCATTCTTTCGTAAACAGAGTCACTGACGCGAGTTGGCAATTCAATCGCACGAACGCGGATATCGTTGATTTCGATACCAAATTCAGCGCGGGCAATCTGATCCAGACTCTTAGTCAGTTCTTCCATCAGTTCTTCCCGCTCGCCCGCAACCACTTCATGCATGGTGCGACGACCAAATTGGTCACGCAAGCCGTTGTCTATACGTGACTCAAGCAAACGCACCGCATTGTTTTCATCACCCGCAGTGGAGCGATAAAACTGGCCGACATTCACAATGCGCCATGTCGCATATGAATCCACGTCAAGCGGTTTTTGCTCGCCAGTCAGATAGCTTTTAGTTGGCAGATCCATCACTAGTACGCGGATATCAAACTTGCGCGCCACATCCACAAACGGGATTTTAAAGTGCAGTCCAGCCTCGATATCGGATTCAACCATGCCGCCAAAGCGCAACAACACGGCTCTGTGCGTTTCCGGAACAATGTATACGCCCTGCATGACAACAATAATGGCCAGCAAGATAGCGCCGAGAGAAATTGCAAATCTTGTAGTCATTATTGCCCCCTGCTTCTGCTCAGAACTTCATTACGGGAACGGAAATCTTCCACCGCTCGAGACGCTCCACTGGAGCCCGTATCGACATTACGCGGAATAATAGCGCCAGCCGCGGGAGCAGCATCCGCACGATTCAGCATCTTATCCAATGGAAGATACATGATGTTGTTCCCTTGCCCTTGGTCCACCAGCACTTTGCTGCTGCCAGACAGAACTTTCTCCATCGTATCGATGTACAGACGCTCGCGGGTTACCCCAGGCGCACTCTCGTAGACCTCAAGCACTTTCAGGAAGCGCTGGGTTTCACCTTCAGCTTGCGCGATAACCTGATCCCGGTAGGCCTTGGCTTCTTCAATAACCCGTTGCGCCTTACCTCTTGCTTCAGGTACGACCTGATTCTTGTAAGCTTGCGCCCGGTTGATCACCTTCTGCTCATCCTCTTTCGCGCGTTGTACTTCTTCAAACGCGGACTTAACTGCGGCAGGAGGCTGCGCGGCGTTGATGTTGACCTTCTTCACCTCAATGCCGGAACCATAGAAGTCAAGATAGCGCTGCAAACGGTCTTGTACATTAATAGCCAGAATCGCGCGCCCCTCTGTCAGGACTTTATCCATAGATTCAGAGCCGACTTCGTGACGCAGAGCGCTGTCTATCGCAAAGTCCAAGGTTGTCACGGGGTCACGCATTACCAGAGTGTACTTGCGCAGGTCGCCAATGACGTACTGAACGGTCAGATCAATATCAACGATATTTTCGTCTTCCGTCAGCATGTGTCCTTTTTTCTTCTGATTGCGAACCGAGGTGACTTCCTCGATAAAGACTTGGTCGATCAGGGGGATTTTAAATTGCAGACCAGGCTGACGCGTATCCAGATACTTACCAAAACGCAGCACAATTGCGTTTTCCTTTTCGTCCACCCGGAATACGGAACTGGAGACAGCGAGCAGCACCAATACGACGATTATAATCGCCGCCACGCCGCCGGAGACTCCCCCTCCACCAGAGGAGCCGCCTCGGGAAGACTTGCCGCCAAACAATCCACCGACTTTTTCCAAACCTTTGCGAATCACCTCATCGAGATCCGGCGGTCCGTCATTCTTGTTGCCGCGACGGCCTGAGCCCCATGGGTCCTGATTATTATTTCCGCCTGGTTCATTCCAAGCCATTTTATTCCCCTTCGTTGTGAAGATTTAAAACCTGCGCGTAATACTATTTATCTATGTCTCGATCAGCAAGGCTCTGAAATGTAATTAAGATAACGCCGACATACAATACAGCGCGCCCAGATGGTCGATACGCACAACTTCTGAGCTTAGCAGACTTGTCCGGTAAGCTGCTCAAGTTTCACGCCTTCCTTATGCGCTAATTGCAGCCAGTCAGTTTTCGGCATTTTTATGTGTACAGAAAAGGAACCGTCCTCCCTCACCTCTTCTGACAGCACCGCCTCTCTTTCATAAAGCCTGGCCCTTAGGCGACCCAATGCAGGCGGAATGCAAAGTGTCTCATCGACCATATCGGCGCCCAATAGCTTTCCGGTCGCCTGCTCCAGTAACTTAAGCCCTTCTCCGGTGACAGCCGAAACCCAAACACGAATCGGCTCACCATTTTCATTCAATTCCAGGCGAGGCTCAGCGACCTCCAGTCGGTCCACTTTGTTAAAAACAAATAGGGAAGGAATATCGTCAGCGCCAATTTCCTTCAAAACCTCCTCAACTTGCTCGATGTTTTCCCTGCGCTTCGGGTCACTCGCATCCACGACGTGAAGCAATAACGAGGCGTTACACGTCTCTTCCAGTGTCGCACGAAACGCATCAACAAGCTTATGAGGAAGGTGGCGAATGAATCCAACCGTGTCGGCCAAAACCACAGGTCCGTAGTTTTCCAGGTTAATACGTCTCAACGTCGGGTCCAGAGTAGCGAACAATTGATCCGCAGCGTAGACATCAGATAAGGAAATACGATTAAAGAGAGTAGATTTGCCGGCGTTAGTGTAGCCAACAAGAGAAATAGTCGGCACTTCCGCCCGACGGCGGGCGCGACGCCCTTGTTCACGTTGTTTGCGAACCTTTTCCAGGCGCTTATGTATGGACTTGATACGACCGCGAATGAGCCGTCTGTCAGTTTCGAGCTGGGTCTCGCCTGGCCCACGCAGACCGATGCCGCCTTTCTGACGCTCAAGGTGGGTCCAGCCCCGCACCAGTCTCGTCGACAAGTGCTCAAGCTGAGCCAGCTCCACCTGAAGCTTGCCTTCATGAGTGCGCGCTCGCTGGGCGAAGATATCCAGGATCAGCCCCGTCCTGTCCAGGACCCGTACTTGCAGATCCTTTTCCAGGTTTCGTTCCTGACTAGGAGTAAGAGAATGATTGAACAGTACGACTTCCGCCTCATGTTCAATTACCGCAACCCTGATTTCCTCCAGCTTACCGCTGCCGACAAAATACCGCGGACTGGGCTGATTACGGGTTCCGGTGACCAACGCAACAGGCTCTGCGCCGGCCGATAAAGCTAGTTCCGTAAGCTCGCGAGGGTCTTCTCGATCTTTTTCTTCCAGCATATCCAGGTGAACAAGTACAGCTCGCTCACCCGCTTTAGGACGCTCAAACAATCAGGCGCTGCTCCGCATTAAGCGTTAGATGCTTCGTTTTCTCCTTCGCCTTGCGCGGCGATACGTACGTTCCGGGCAGGGACGACGGTGGAGATAGCGTGCTTGTAAACCATTTGGCTGACGGTGTTTTTCAACAGAATTACAAACTGATCGAACGATTCAATTTGTCCCTGCAGTTTGATGCCGTTTACCAGGAATATGGATACCGGGATGCGTTCCTTCCGTAGCGCATTTAAATAAGGGTCTTGTAAAGACTGCCCTTTTGACATTGGAATTCTCCTACTTTTAGTTCTAATTATCGGTGATTAAATTACTAACTCGTGTATGTATTATCACCAGGGACGGTTTGCCAGCACTTTGGACAGCATTGAGTAATAGTATAGCGCTAACCTGCGATCTGACCTATAGTGGATTACACGATTGTAACCGTTGTGAAATCAGTCGCATAGCGGCTTCGACTAATTGTGTATCATCTGCAGACAACCAATTTATCTCGGGCCAGGAGCGCAACCAAGTCATTTGCCTTTTCGCCAACTGGCGAGTGGCCGCAGTCGCTTTTTCCACCATTTCTTCCCGACCGAACTCCCCTTCGAGATAAGACCACACCTGACGATAACCTACCGCCCTGATAGAGGGCAGCTCCACATTCAAATCGCCTCGCCGACGTAACTGTTCGACTTCATCTATCATTCCCTGCTCCAGCATGATTTGAAAGCGTTTGGCGATACGGGCGTGCAAATCCTCCCGCTTAACGGGAGCCAGAGCTAAGTTTAGCGCATTGTAAGGCAAAGCTGCGCCATTCACACTGTCCCAATTGAGTTCATTTTCTGGATTCGCTCCATCCGCCGCCCAATAATGCGAGAGCGGCTTCCCCGTCAGTCGATACACTTCCAAAGCGCGCTGAATACGCTGACGGTTATTCGGGTGGATTTTAGCCGCCGCCACCGGATCAACTTGGCGTAACTGTTCATGCAGCGCCGGCCAGCCTACCTGTTCAGCCTCAGCCAATATCTGACCACGCACATTCTCGTCTGCGCTGGGCATATCGCCCAACCCCTGGCACAAAGCTTTATAGTACATAATTGTGCCGCCCACCAGCAGAGGAATCCGTCCGGCGTTAACGCTTTGCTCCATAAGACGCAAAGCATCGGTGCGAAACTCTGCTGCGGAATAGGGTTCCGCCGGGTCGCGAATGTCAATCAAATGATGGGGATAGCGGGTCAGAGTGTCCGGGTCCGGCTTGGCGGAACCAATATCCATACCGCGATACACCATGACGGAGTCAACGCTTATCAAATCACAAGGCAGACGCTCGCTCAGCGCCATAGCGAGGTCCGTTTTACCTGACGCGGTTGGTCCCATTAACAGTATGGCAGGCGGCAGCGCCTTGTTATCCGACACTATCGCCCCCGTAAAAACAGTTTATCCAACTCAGACATTGTCAACTGCACCCATGTTGGTCGGCCGTGATTACATTGTCCGCTGCGCTCGGTGTCCTCCATGTCACGCAACAGCGCATTCATTTCTGCAATGGTCAACTGGCGATTGGCTCTGACAGCGCCATGGCAGGCCATGGTCCCCAACAGCTCATTCATCGTCTCTTCCACTTTGCGGGTGGAGCCATGCTCTGCAAGTTCCGCTATCACATCCCGCACCAAAGCCTCAACATTCGCATTCCGCAACAACGCCGGAACTTGCCGAACAATTATAGACTCTGCGCCGGCTGCTGTGATTTCCAGACCCAATTGCCGCAACGTCTCCGCATTTTCTTCTACCGCCAGCGACTCCCGGCGACTGACAGCCAGATTCATCGGCACCAACATAGGCTGCGTGGTCACACCGCTATTGTGCAGGGAGCGCTTCATCCGCTCGTAGACAATGCGCTCATGCGCCGCATGCATATCAACCAGAACCATGCCTTGTGCGTTCTGCGCCAGCACGAAAACGCCATGTAGCTGTGCAATCGCATAACCCAACGGAGCTTCAACAGCGTCATCGACGACAGACAAGACCTTCTCGGGCGCAGCGCCAAACATATCGCTAAGCCCGGATTTATCATGCAACTGTCCGTAGGCGGAAATCTGATCTCTGACAGCGCTGGCCGGGGGATTTCCGGTCATAGAGAACCCGGAAGCCGCAGGTTGCTGTCTTAAAGGCAGGGCGTCTTGCGTAGGCCACTGCATGACCGGCCGTTCTTGCTCCACTACCGGCAAGGTTTCCACCGCGGCGGCTTGAGGCTTTACTTCAGCTAACGCCCTATGCAAACTGCGAAACAGGAAATCATGCACCATACGCCCTTCGCGGAAGCGTACTTCGTGCTTGGTGGGATGAACATTCACGTCGACCGTGGCGGGGTCCAGCTCCAAGTACAAAACAAATGCTGGATGACGTCCGTGATAAAGCACATCCTGATAGGCCTGCCGCACAGCGTGCGCCACCAGCTTATCGCGAATTACGCGACCATTTACAAAGAAGTACTGCAAGTCAGCCTGACTACGTGAAAACGTCGGCTTGGCCACCCACCCAGTCAGAGACAGTCCCGATGCAGAAACATTAATGGGAATAGCGCTCTCAATGAAGTTGGCGCCGCAAAGCTGTCCTATGCGACGAATGTGGTCCTCTTCCGACGCGGCTGGACGCAGCTGATGCACGACCTTCTGGTTATGCCGCAAAGTAAACGCGACGCTTAGCCGGCCCAGCGCCTGCCGTTTGATGATTTCCTCAATATGTCCGAACTCTGTTTTTTCGGTGCGCATAAATTTACGGCGCGCAGGGGTGTTGTAAAACAGGTCACGGACTTCCACTGTAGTGCCGGGAGTATGCGCGGCTGGAGAAATTTCCGGCTTCATCTCGCGACCTTCCACTTCCACCTTCCAGGCTTCCCCCTGATTTTGCGGGCGCGAAGTCAGAGCAAGGCGGGAAACGGAACAGATACTGGCGAGCGCTTCGCCGCGAAACCCCAATGTAGCGACCGCCTCCAGGTCCTCAAGGGTTTCAATCTTGCTGGTGGCGTGACGCGACAGCGCCAACGGCAAATCCTCTCGCGGGATACCACCGCCATCGTCGCGAATTCGTATCAGTTTGACGCCGCCATTTTCGATATCGACTTCTATTTTGCGCGCGCCAGCGTCAAGCGCGTTCTCCACCAACTCCTTCACCACAGACGAGGGCCGCTCGACGACCTCTCCAGCAGCTATCTGGTTAGCCAATCGGGGGGAAAGTAAATGAATCTTCGACATCAGGTATTTCGACAAATTATCAGGAAGTGAGTCGCCCCGGCGCTAAGTGGACAGGTGCTCAGCGAGGGCGCACAGTTGTCGCAGATGGTAACAGATGTCGACAGGCAACAGAACCGGCGCCGCCAAGCGCCGGTTCAATAGTGGCAGGCTCGATCAGGTAGCGGGAATCATCAAGACCTGCCCTATCCGCAAGGATTCAGTGGTCAAGCCGTTGTGGTTCATCAGATCATTCAGGCTGATATTGTTTCTCTGGGCGATGCTGCTAAGCGTATCGCCCTTTTCGATCACATAAGTCTGCCCAAGCTTGCCCTGCCCAGACTGTTTTCGCCAAGCCATCAAAGTTCCCGGCGGCGGCGCATCGACAAAGTACTTTTGCAGCCCGCTGTAAATAGCCGCGGCGATTTTCTTCTGATACTTGCTGGTTTTCAGCCGCTGCGCTTCCGATGGGTTGGAGATAAAACCGGTCTCCACCAAAATGGAGGGAATATCCGGCGACTTCAACACCACAAAGCCCGCCTGCTCTACCCTTTTCTTGTGCAATCGGGATACCCCGCCCATCGATCTCAGCACGCTGTCGCCCACGGTAAGACTGGCCTTCAGGCTGGCGGTCATAGACAAATCCAGCAATACGCCCGCCAACACCTGATCCTTGTCCTCCAGACTCACGCCGCCTACACCGCCAATCAAGTCGGACGTATTCTCCTTTTCCGCCAGCCAACGCGCCGTTTCACTGGTGGCGCCGCGTTTGGAGAGCGCAAAGACGGAAGCTCCGCTGGCCTCTGGACTCTTGAACGCATCCGCGTGCACTGACACCAATAAATCCGCATTGTATTCACGGGCCAACGCTGTGCGGTTGCGCAATGGGACAAAATAGTCGCCTTTACGGGTTAAACGGCTGGAAAAGCCGCGCTCTTGGTCCAGCAGCGACTGCAACTCGCGGGAGATCGCCAACACCACATCCTTTTCACGAACGCCTTTAGGGCCAAGCGCTCCGGGATCTTCACCACCATGCCCCGCATCTATGACAACTATGATATCGCGCTTCTGCGTATGGTCGTCAGCCTGCTTCTTGACCTGCTGCACGCCGCCCGATCCATACAGGTCGATGACCAAACGATGTCCGTACTGATCATTCGGCTGTAGCGCAAAACTTTTTGGGTTAACGCCTTCTCTTAGGTCCAGCACTACGCGCAGGTCCTTGGAGCCGCGACGGGCGCTGCGGATACGCTGAATCGGCGTCCCCTCGTAACTGACGGCGGAAAAGTCAGTTTCCAAAGAGGCCTGCGATATATCAATCACCAACCGGTCCGGCTTCGCCAAAGCGAATACTTTGTGATCCACCGGCCCACTCATATCAAAAACCAAACGAGTATGGTCAGGAGCCGGCCAGACACGGACATTACTGACCGTGGCCGCTCCCGCAACGGAAGAAATCAGTATCACACTGAGTAATATCAGTCTGAGCGCTACTGTCATCTTATAAACCTCATTGCCCAGTATAGTGGTTACTCCCGGGACTGTTTTGCGTCATACGCCTCCAGCCATTGACAACCTCGCGTGGTGTGCGCCAGCAGCTTGATTCTGCGGCCTTTCATCAACACCTGGATATCCACCGTGAGGTCAGGCTCCGGCAACAATGGAGCGCCTTTATCCGGCCACTCCACCAAACAAATCGAATTCTCGTGGAAATAGTCGCGGATGCCGAGAAACTCCAGCTCCTCGGGGTCCGCCAATCGATACAGATCAAAATGAAAAACCAGCTTATCTTCCAATTGATAGGGTTCGACCAGAGTATAGGTGGGACTCTTAACCAAACCTGAATATCCCATTCCTCGCATCATGGCGCGCGTCAGCGTGGTTTTACCTGCACCCAGTTGTCCCTGTAGATAGACCACCCCGGGCGCGGCAAAGCATTGCGACAACTGATCGCCCAAGACCGCCATAGCCTCCTCATCAGGAGCCACTACCTGCCTGGATGAAAGCATTTGTGTCATACCCTCGCCTCGCGCATTACCGCCCCTAACTGCTTTAATAAGTCGCCGGCCATTAGCGATGCCTGCGCAACACTTTCCGTCGCCGAGTCCGCCGCCGCACCATGCCATGCCGCCGCCAGTTCGGCCGCCGCCAGCGGCGCCATGCCCTGCGCCAGCAACCCCGCCGCGAGACCTGTCAACACGTCCCCCATACCCCCGCACGCCATCCCCGGATTACCCGCCTGTACGACGACCAGCTCTTCTTGATCCGGAGCCGCCAGCAATGTGCCGACGCCCTTCAATAGGACATGACAATTATAGGACTCCGCCAAATCCCGCGCCGCCGCAAAACGGTCCTGCATGACATCCGCCACTGAGCACTCCAGTAAACGCGCAGCTTCTCCCGGATGCGGCGTCATTAACGAACGCGGATTGAGCTGAAGCTTGCGAGCAGCAATCATATTCAGGGCGTCAGCGTCGACGACCATAGGTTTATCAGCATCCAGGCAGGTTTGCAGACACATCTGCCCCCAGGGCTCCTTCCCCAAACCGGGACCAAGAGCGATTACCTCTGCGGCGTCAAGCATGGCCAATAGCTCACCCCGACTGTTGATTTCCCGAAACATGACCTCAGGGACTCGAGCCAACCCTGCGCCAACGTGCGCAGCGCGGGTGGCGCAGGACACCAGCCCACATCCGGCGCGATATGCGGCTTCCGCCGCCATGATCGCCGCTCCGCCGAAGCCTGTATCTCCACCGACCACCAACACGCGACCGAACATGCCTTTGTGCGACGATGGCTTGCGAATGGGCGCCAAACCGACAGCCTGAGAAAAATCAGAACGCCGGCAAGCCGTCGGCAGTTTACTATAAATGTCTGCAGGAACCTCTAACTCGTCAAATACAAGCTCGCCGGTGTAATCCGGCGCCTCGCCCGTTACCAGCCCTCGTTTCATACCGATAAAAGTCACCGTCATCGCCGCGTTAACGGTAGGCCCCAAGGGCATGCCAGAATCCGCGCACAAGCCGGAGGGGATATCCAAAGCGATGACTGGCCTGCCAGCCGTGTTGATGGCGTTAATCGCCGCAGCATAGTCTTCGCGTACTGCGCCGGACAGGCCTGTCCCCAGCATGGCGTCGACAATCACATCGCCGCTTATTAGACAGTCAGGAGACCATATAGCGACATCGACGCCGGCCGCACAGCAACTTGCAAAGGCCTGCGCCGCCTCGCCTCGTAATTTCTCAGGGTCGCTTAATGCGAATACTTCGACCTGCAGGTTATGACGGCGCGCCAGCTCGGCCACCACATAACCATCGCCGCCGTTATTGCCGCCACCGCAGAACAGGGTCAATCTTGCCGCTTCAGGCCAACGACGCACCAGCGCGCGGAACGCCGAACGTCCCGCCCGCTGCATCAGTTCATAGCCGTTTTCAGCCGCCATGGACTGTATGGCCAGCGCATCGAGCTGACGCACTTGCGCCGCTGTGAATAGGTCCTTCGGCATAGGATGGGAGACCCGCACAGATGACATTTCAAGAATCCACTTCAATTAATAGCGCTATACATATGTAAATTTTAGCAAAATACTCGAAAAAGACCATTTCGTAAACAACCATGCGCCGATGTGTCACAATAGCCCCCTGGATGAAAGCGGTAACTTATGACGAACGATACTTACAGCCAACCTCAACTTAATCAGTTGGCGGGCGACATCAAGCAGTGGGCGCAAGAGCTGGGATTTCAGCAGTGCGGCGTCACCGATGTCGACCTCGGCCACCATGAAGATGCGCTCAAAGACTGGCTGAGCAAAGGCTACCATGGCTCCATGAATTATATGGCGGACCATGGAAATAAACGCAGTCGCCCAGCCGAACTGTTGCCTGGCGCACTGCGCGTCATCAGTGTGCGGATGGACTACTGGCCCGAACAAAAAGGCAAGGCGCAAGCGCGTCTGGAGCAGGATCAGTCCGCCTATGTCTCCCGCTACGCCGTCGGCAGAGACTATCACAAACTCATGCGTAAGCGGCTCGCACAGCTTGGCAAGCGTATTCAGGAAGAAATTGCGGAGTCCGCTTATCGGGTCTTTGTCGACAGCGCGCCGGTTCTGGAGCGGGCTTTGGCGCAAAAGGCGGGCTTGGGATGGATTGGCAAAAACACCATGCTGATCAACCCCAAGGCGGGATCTTACTTCTTCCTGGGCGAGCTGTTCACCGACCTGCCCCTGCCCATAGACGCACCTTATCCCAAGTACCATTGCGGCAGTTGCAGCGCGTGTCTGGACTTATGCCCCACCAAAGCATTCGTGGCGCCTCATATTCTGGACGCCCGCCGCTGCATCTCCTATTTAACGATAGAATTAAAGGGCGATATTCCGGAAGAGCTTCGTCCCATGATGGGAAACCGTATCTTCGGCTGCGATGATTGTCAGATGGTTTGCCCTTGGAACAAGTTCTCCCGGCTTACCGGCGAAAAAGATTTCTCGCCCCGTCACCGTCTCGACAGCGCAGAATTGCTGGAGTTATTCGAATGGACGGAGGAGCAGTTTCTCAACAATACAGAAGGATCAGCGATACGCCGTACAGGACATGAAAGCTGGCTGCGCAATATCGCCGTCGCGCTGGGCAATGCGCCGACTACGCCAACTATTATCGCCGCATTGAAGGGCAAGCTATCGCACCCTTCCGTCATCGTTCAGGAGCATGTACGCTGGGCGCTGGCGCGACATGGCGAGCCGCTCGCAGAGACGACGGAGCGACAAGAAACGGACAAATCTTCAGTCCGTTAAACGCAGGAAGTGTTCGCGGTAGTAACGCAGCTCTTCCACAGACTCCCTGATATCTTCCAAAGCCTGATGCGAGCCTTTTTTCTTGATCCCTGCGGCCACTTCCGGCCGCCAGCGACGAGCCAGCTCTTTCAGCGTACTGACATCCAGGTTGCGATAATGGAAGAACTTCTCCAGATCCTTCATATAGCGGGCGAGAAAACGCCGGTCCTGACCAATGGAGTTGCCGCACATGGGGGAACACCCTGCGTCCACATGTTGCGCCAGAAAATCCAGTATTTGTTTCTCCGCGTCAGCCTCTCCGATTGTGCTGCCCTTGACCCGCCCCGTGAGTCCGCTGGCCCCATGCGTGTTGCGATTCCAGTCGTCCATCAGCGCTAATACGCTATCTGGCTGATGCACTGCGATAACCGGGCCTTCGGCGACCAACTCCAGGTTGCTAGTGGTGACAACCACCGCCATTTCGATAATTCGGTCCGAGTCCGGGTCCAGTCCGGTCATCTCCAAGTCGATCCAAATCAGGTTATCGCGACGTGACATAACTTCTCCATCGTTTTACAGTAGCACCGGCGTCAAACGGCGACTTCAGAAAAATCAGGCAGTTTAGCGGCATCCATGGCCGTTTGTAAGCTTTAAGTCGCCAGCGGCATGCATACCGAAGGCCATCAGGCTGTATATTAAACTAGTGTAGTTCATAGGATAGTTAAGCCCCCCGATTATGGCGAAGCGAAAACTCAGCAAACAGCAAAAATGGCGCATCCAGAAGATCCAGGACGAGCGCACCAAGCGCGCGACCCGCAAGGAGACGCAACTGGAAAGCCAATTGAGCGGAGGAGAACTGTCGGCGGAGCAGGAAGGTCTGATCATCGCCCACTACGGCCAGCAACTTGCGGTCGAAGCCCTGGAGCCGCCTCACGCAGGCCAGATATTTCGCTGCTACGTCCGCGCCAATATTGATTCCCTGGTCACCGGCGACCTAGTGATCTGGCGCGCAGGTCCTGATAATTCCGGCGTCATAGTCGCCCGACAACCGCGCGAGTCGGCCCTGAAACGTCCAGACAAGTTCGGCCAACTGAAACCCATCGCCGCCAATATTGACCAAATTCTGATCGTCATCGCGGCGGAGCCGGAACCTCATCACAACCTGGTTGATCGCTATCTGGTGGCCTCAGAGGCTGTCGGCATTCCCCCCCTGATCATTCTTAACAAACAGGATCTGATCAACGACGCCAACCGCGACGCGCTGCAACAGTTCAAAGATCAGTACCAGCAATTGGGCTATGAGTGGATTGACGCCTCCACCAATACACAATCAGGCCTGGACGACCTCAAGCAACACTTGGCCCACAAGACCAGCATCTTCGTCGGTCAATCCGGCGTTGGGAAATCTTCGTTGATAAAAATGCTGCTGCCGGAGGAGGACGTCAAAGTTGGCGACCTGTCGGAGAACGTTCGCAAAGGCACACATACCACCACCACGGCCAAACTGTTTCACCTTCCGTCCGGCGGCGACTTAATCGACTCCCCCGGCATCCGGGAATTCGGCTTGTGGCATATTGATGAGCACACCCTGGAGGACGGCTTCGTCGAGTTTCGCCCCCATCTTGGCCATTGTCGCTTCCGTAACTGTCGGCATATTCAAGAACCGGGTTGCGCCTTACAGTCAGCGCAGGAAAGCGGGGAGATTCTGACCAGCCGCATGGAAAGCTTTCTGCGCATCAGAGAATCGCTGCAGGAACAGGATATCCACGAGGAAAATCTTTAGGCCATTTACCAGGTCAGACCATCGGTGTTCGGCGCAGGCTTATCGTCTACGGGCAGATCTTTGTCTGGATCGAACTCCGGTTTGCGTCCCTGACGGTCCAAAGTGCGATCTAACTCTTCCAGTAAATCCGATGTAGAGATGGCGCTGTCCGCTTGTTCAGCGCCTTCAATGTCCTCTTGCGTCTTTTTATTCAGCACCAGGATGGAAATACGGCGGTTGACCGGGTTGTAAGGGTCTTTTTCATCGAACAGCACTGATGACGCCAACCCGACCACCCTGGCCATGCGCCCCTCCGGCAGCCCTCCCTCCACCAATGCGCGGCGCGCAGCATTGGCGCGATCCGCCGAAAGCTCCCAGTTGCTGTAGTTGTCTCTGCCTAAAAAAGGCTGCGCGTCAGTATGCCCCGATACGCTGATCTTATTTCTGACTTTGGCGATGCTTTTCGCCAGTTCAAACAAGATTTCCTCAAAGTAAGGCTGGAGTTCAGAGCGGCCGCTGTCGAACATGGGACGCTGGCGCTTGTCGACAATCTGAATGCGCAAGCCTTCATCAGTGATATCCAGCAGCAGTTGATCTTTGAACGCATTCAGTTTGGGGTTTTTCTCGATCTGCGCCATGATTTCCTGCATCAGCTGGGTCAGCTTCTGCTGCTCAAGTTGCGCCGCAAGATCCTGAATGGTGTCTTCGCGCATGCGCACTTCCGGTTGGTCTTGCGGCTTACCGGCGGTGTCCTGAGTCACCGTAACAGTGACGCTGCCTCCGAGATCAATCACATAGGGGCTGCCGCCTTGCTCAAAGCCTACTGGATCTGTGAAGTAGCCGGAAATCGCATCTTTCTGCTCCTTGGTGGCCGCCTCGCTCAGCCAGAGCACCAGAAAAAACGCCATCATAGCAGTGGCGAAGTCTGCAAACGCCACCTTCCAGGCGCCGCCGTGGGCGTGGTGACCTTTGCGGACGCGACGAACGATAATCGGCGGACGTTCCTCCATCATATCCCGCCTCCTTTACACTTCCGCCAGCGCGCTTCAGACATAACCGCTTTCGCCTATTTGGAGCGAACGTAGTCGTTAAGCTCCTGAAAACTGGGACGTACGTCCGAGTTCAGGGCCTTGCGCCCAAATTCGATGGCCAATTGCGGCGCCAGGCCGGTCATGGTCGCCAGTATGCTGACCTTGACGCACTCATAAGCTTTTATTTCCTGTGCGGCCAAGTTATGCATCGCGTGGGAGGCGGGGCCGACAAAGCCATAGGCCGCCAAGATCCCCAGAAAGGTCCCAACCAGGGCGGCGGCGACATGCACGCCCAATTCATCAGGCGGCCCTCCGAGCGATTTCATCGTGATGACGATCCCCAACACAGCGGCGACAATCCCGAATCCCGGCAGAGCGTCGGCCACACGATTGACCGCATCGGCGGGCTTTTCCAGCTCCTGCATCCGGGTTTCCAGCTCCATGTCCATCAAGCCCTCCAACTCATGAGGGGCCATATTGCCGGTGCTCACTATGCGCAGATAATCGGTAATGAAATCGCGTAGTTTATCCATGCGCACAATGGCGGGATAACGATTGAATATTTCACTGTTGAGAGGATCGTCCACGTCCGCTTCTATCGCCATAACGCCGGAGCGCCGCGCTTTATCAAACAGGTCGTACATCAAACTGAGAAGATCCATATACACTACCCGGTTGAAGGGCGACCCCATGATCATTTTCGGAATGGTATGAAGGATCTGTTTGATAACTTTGAAGGGATTGGAGATCAGAAAGGCGCCAAACGCCGCGCCGCAGATGATAATTAACTCGAAAGGCTGCCACAGAGCGGCCAGCTCCCCGTGCGACAACACATATCCGCCCAACACGCTGGCCAGAACGACGATCACTCCAAGAATTAAAAGCATACCAGGAACATTCTCTGCTTAAGTGACAAGGCAGCCACTATTAACTACTTTTATATTGATAGTTAAGTTCAAAACCAGCGATTTCACAAATACTTATGCAGGATACCGCACCGCCCCAGCAATCTACGGCGTGGGTGGATCAGTTGGTTAAAAAACCGCTGCCCCCCGTTACCGCCACCAATAAAATTCTGTTGGGACTGCTCAGCAAATCCTCCTTGTCCTACCAGGGGATGAGCGACTTCATAAAAAACGACCCCGTGCTGGCGCTGACCGTTCTCGGCAAAGCCAACGTGGCGATTCGCAGCGACGAAAGCCTGGTGAAAACGCTGGCGCACGCCATCAGTCTGCTGGGAGTGGGGTTTCTGGAAAAACTACTGAAAGAGACGCCGCCGCCTGAATCGGATCGAGAAGAACCGGTGCGACGTTACCATCAGGCCATCGCCACCAGCTTTTTCGCCGGTCATCTCGCATCCTACATTGCTGCGCACAAACACAAAGGTAAGGAAGAAGAGTATTTCTGGGGAGGCCTGTTCTGGGGGGCGCCGACCTGGTATCTATGGCGCTACACGCCCAAGAAAATGCAGGCCTGGACGCAAAGACTCGAGCACTCTTCGACACATCGCCGCTCTGTTGAGGAAAAAGTGTTTGGTGCTCCGTTTATTGCGGTTTGGAGCAAAATCCAGGAAGCGTTCGCCTTGCCGCAGACAGCCGTGGATGAACATTACCTACATGATCTTCCTCTGATGAGGCAGCTTGTGCGCATCTCCCGTCGCTACAAAAGCACCGGGTCCGGCGATTTATCCGAAGACCGCGACCTGCGTTTGTTTGTAAACAAGCCGGAATTCATCGTTGGTTTAAGCAACCTTATCGCCTTTCATGCTCAGCTCAATTGGCGCAGCAGCATATTCAACCGCCTCTGCAAAGTGCTGGCGGTGTATCTGAACAGCTCTCTCAGCGAGGTGATTCGGCAAACGCATCTCATCGCCATCGAATCGGCGCGCCTACACCCATTAGCATCAGGAAACCGGCTGGCGGAGTCGCTCTTGTGGGACCCGAAGCTACCCAATCGTCAGGAAGAAGACGCGCCCGCCGCCCCTGTAGCCGCCCCTGTAGCCGCCCCCTCTCCCGCTCAGGAGCCCAGGCCCACCCCAAGCAAAGAACCCAAAGTCGCTATGCCGCCTCCGCCACTTGTAGAAGAGGACAATACAGAAGAGCCCTTTTTTCGCGCGCAAACCGAACCGAAAGAAAAACCCGTTCCGCCCACTCGCCAGACCGCCCAGGCCGATGTCAGAAAATTACGCCATGGCAATCGAGACCTTTACGCCGAACTGACCAACATGATGCTGCAGTCGCCGCATCAGTTTAAAGACATCGCCTTTCTCATGAACAACGCCGCCCGCTGCGTAAAATACGGGGTGGGCCTGCATACCTGCGTCATCGCCCTGATCAACACCAAGCGCACACGCCTCAAGGGATATTATGCAGTAGGCGCGGAAGATCGTCCCGACCTGCCTCGTATCGACCTGGACCTGACTGAAGCCAGCCTGTTCAGCAAGCTGATGGAGAAGCCATCCAGCCTTTGGGTCAAGCCCGGCAGCTCTCCCAAAGTAAAAGCCATGATCCCCGACAGCTTCAAGGCGCTCAACAAAATGGACGACTTCTTTCTTATGTCCCTGTTCGTGAAAACCCGCCCCGTTGCATTATTTTATGCGGACGCAGGCCTTGGTAGCCTGCCTCTCAGCGAGTATGAATATGAAAGCTTCAAGCATGTCTGTAGCTCGGCGACTCATGTTCTGCACCACTTCGCCGTACGCAATCAGCAGAATAAGAATGCATAGCGCTCACCTCTGAAAGCGCTATGCGCAAATAACCGCATTTGCTAACATCCGAGGCTTTCAACCGCCGCCCGACCTGCCACTCAGCGGCGCCTCTATATCTTACCGCCCAACCAAAAGAGAGCATCCCGATGGCGAATAACCTGGACTCCCTGCCATTAATTCTTGAACCAGAACAGCTGGAGCCGCTGCTTGGCTCGCCCGGCTTGATCCTCGTTGACCTTTGCCGCACGGAAAACTATCAAGCGGCGCATTTGCCGGGAGCGATTCATATACCGCCGGGGGCGACGCAGTATGGTCGTCCGCCCGCGCCCGGCCTGTTACCCGAGGAGTCTCAGCTACAAGCCATTGTTCAACACATTGGGTTACGTACGGACAGCCACGTAGTGGTGTACGACGATGAAGGCGGCGGCTGGGCCGGTCGCATGATCTGGTTACTTGATAGCATTGGATTTCAGCGATACAGCTACTTGAATGGCGGACTGGTCGCCTGGCATGACGAAGGGAGACCGCTCACTCGCGAGGAGCCGACCGTCACGGCCGGCAATTACGATATTCGGTTGCGCTCAGAATCCACAGTGACCCTGGATCAATTACAAACCGAGCTGGGCGACCCCGCCCTGGGGATCTGGGACGCCCGATCACCGCAGGAATATCAAGGTCTACGCCAAGCAGCGATGCGCAATGGCCATATTCCCGGCGCCGTTAATTACGAGTGGACCCGGGCGATGGACCCGTCCGCGGGCTTGCGCCTGCGCGACCTGACGGTAATCAAAGCGGAACTGGAAGCACTTGGCCTTAACGCGGAAAAACGCATCGTCACTCACTGCCAATCCCATCACCGCTCTGGACTGACTTATTTGCTCGGAAAGGCGTTGGGCTTTAATATGCGCGCCTACGCTGGGTCTTGGGGCGAGTGGGGCAACCACCCCGATACGCCGATCGACCAGCCCTGACAAGCCGCGTTTGCGGTAGTTTTACGCACGGAACACAACATGTCCTTATTTGACCGTCTTTTTATTCTGAGCCAGCATCTGACTCCACAGCACGCGCTGTCGCGCGCCATTGGCAAGCTGGCGGATTCCAGGACGCCGTTTATAAAGAACACCTTCATCAAGTGGTTCATCAAGCGTTACAACGTAAACATGCAGGAAGCGCTGCTTCCGTCTGCGGAAGATTACACCTGCTTCAACGACTTTTTTACCCGAGCGTTAAAGGATGGCGCACGCCCTATCCACCCGGACGTCTCAAGACTGGTTACGCCGGTGGACGGCGCAGTATCACAGGCTGGTTCTATCGATTACGGCAAGATCTTCCAGGCCAAAGGCCACAGCTTCAGTCTCGTCGAGTTACTGGGGGGCGATCTGCAAAGAGCGCAGCCATTTATTGGCGGAGAATTCGCCACTATTTATCTATCCCCGAAGGACTACCACCGCATCCACATGCCGATCGACGGTGAATTGCGGGAGATGATCTTCGTTCCCGGCAAACTTTATTCCGTCAACCCGCTTACGACTGAGAACGTACCCGCCCTGTTCGCGCGCAATGAGCGCGTAGTGTGCATTTTTGACACGCCGCTGGGGCCGATGTCCATGACGCTGGTCGGCGCCATGATCGTCGCCAGCGTAGAAACGATTTGGGCAGGTAGAGTGGCGCCAATGAGCAAAACTGTGCGCAGCTACACCTACAAACCAGGCGAAGTCACGATCAAACGTGGCGAAGAAATGGGGCGTTTCTGCCTGGGCTCAACCGTTGTGATGACCTTCCCTAAAGGCGCCATGCGCTGGCGCGAAGGCCTCAAAGCGGAGACGCCGGTGCGTTTGGGCGAAGATCTGGGCAAAATTTTGCAGACCGTAGCGACCGTTGACGAACAAAAAACGGATTAAAATGACGACGGGCGACAGGCCGCTTCGGTCTGTCGCCGCGACGTTTCAGCTAGATTCTATCCGCCGGAAATCCCAACACATCCTCTAACCGGCTTTTCCCTTCGAGCACCATGAACAACCTATCTACGCCCAATGCAATGCCAGAGGACTCCGGCATATAAGGCAGCGCCGCCAGTAAACGCTCATCCACTGGGATAACCGGTTTCTTCGCCGCCGATCTGGCGATATTGTCTTCTTCAAAGCGCCGTCTTTGCTCAACAGGATCTATCAACTCGTCATAAGCATTAGCAATCTCAACTCCATTGATGTACAGCTCAAAGCGGAAAGCCACCGCGTCGCCCTCTGCGTCTTCGCCGACCCTGGCCAACGCCGCCTGACTCGGCGGATAGTCACGGATAAACACAGCCCCCAAGGGTTTCAACGCCGGCTCGACCCTGTGAGTCATCAGCACATCCAACGCCTCATCCCGGCTCAACTCTGACGCCGTCATGCCGCTGGCCTGCGCCGCAGCTTCCTGCAGCACCGACGCGCCCGCCCGATACGGGTCCAGATCGACAAAGCGCTGAAACGCCTCCCGATAACTCATACATTCCGCTTTTTCTTCATAGCCCAGACTGGCCAGAAGCTCCTCCACCTCCCTTTGCAGGTCCTGAAGAGAAAAGCCAGGACGATACCACTCCAGCATAGCGAACTCCGGATTATGACGGGCGCCAATTTCACCGCGCCGAAACGCGCGGGTAATCTGGTAGATAGGTCCCGAACCGGCGGCGAGCAATCGCTTCATGGCGTGCTCTGGCGAAGTCAGTAGATAGCGAGGCTCTGAGTCGGCGCTAATAACATCAAAGCTGTCCAGGTTAAGGTCCGTCGCGGTAACGCTGCTCAGTAAAGGCGTATCCACTTCCAGGACCTGCCGGGCATCGAAGAAGGCGCGGATACGCTTAACGAAATCAGCTCTTTTGCGAAGGGTGTCGATTGCGGCGCTTGGGCGCCAGTCTGGCTGTTGCATAGTGGGATAAGAAAAAGCATCAGTCTGAAACAATAAAAAAAGGCGAATCCAACGAATTCGCCTTTCCTGAGTCAACGCGCAGCCTTCACAGGCCTTTACGGTCTTATCAGCTCTTAACGCGGCTCACGTATTCACCGGAACGAGTGTCGACTTTGATCATTTCGCCCTGGTTAATAAACAGAGGAACGGCCACCACAGCGCCGGTGGTCAGTTTGGCTGGCTTGCTGCCGCCCTGAGCGGTGTCGCCGCGCACGCCGGGATCGGTTTCAACAATTTCCAGCTCGACAAAGTTGGGCGGAGATACAGACAAAGGCGCGCCGTTGTATAAGGTCACGGTGTAGACGTCCTGCTCTTTCAGCCACTTAGTGGTGTCGCCGACAGCGGAAACGTCCGCCGCGTGCTGTTCGAAAGAGCCGTCAGTCAGCATGAAGTGATAGAATTCGCCGTCGGTGTACAGGTATTCCATATCCAGATCCACGACATCCGCGCCTTCCACGGAATCACCGGATTTGAAAGTGCGCTCGCCGACGCGGCCAGACTTCAGGTTACGGAACTTGACCCGGTTGAACGCCTGTCCTTTTCCGGGTTTGACAAACTCGTTCTCAATAATGGAACAAGGGTCTCCGTCCAGCATAATCTTGAGACCTGATTTGAATTCGTTGGTAGAATAGTTGGCCATACTTCCTCTTGAAACAGAATGATCGCCAGACGGCGACGCATGTTAAAATTCGGTCAGAACCTGACGTGTGGTGCAAATTTGTAAATGATAGCCCGAAATCCGGTTGCAGTAGAAGTCTGCGACGCGAAACTTGACGCCCAATCCGCCCCCTCACTCTCCTGGAACCAGCAAATTGCCGACATGATCAAGTCGCCGCAGGAACTGCTGTCGCTCCTGGAGTTGCCGGAAGCGCTGTTGCAAGATGCGCTTCCCGGGCATGCGCAGTTTCCAGTGCGGGCCACTCGCGATTACGTGCGCCGCATGAAAAAAGGCGACCCGAGCGACCCTCTGCTATTACAGGTGCTCCCCCTGCATCTGGAACAGCAGGAAATGATCGGTTATAGCGCAGATCCACTGAGCGAAGCGGATTACACTGCATCCAAAGGCATTTTGCAGAAGTACCACGGCCGCGCCTTGCTTATTACTACAAGCGCCTGCGCCATCCATTGCCGCTATTGCTTCCGACGCCATTTTCCCTACAGTGAACACCGCCAAAGCCGTGCGCAATGGAAGGAAGCGCTAGCAACCTTGCCAGGCGACGGAGGCGTCAGTGAAATCATTCTTAGCGGCGGCGATCCGCTTATGCTGAATAACCCGGTTCTCGATGAACTGCTTACTCTCATCGCAGAGCTGCCGCAGATCAGCAAGGTGAGACTACATACCCGCCTGCCAATCATGCTGCCGGACCGCATAGACCAGGGGCTACTGGATCTGCTCTCCAACCGTCCGTTTAAAACTATCATGGTGATCCACGCCAACCATGGCGCGGAGCTGGACGCCTCAGTGGAAAAAGCATTGGCGCGACTGCGTCCAGTCGTTCACATGATGCTGAATCAAACAGTTCTGTTGAAAGGCGTTAATGATGACTCATCCACCCTCGCCGCTCTCAGCGAGAGATTGTTTGAATGCGGCGTCACACCCTATTACCTGCATCAACTCGACAAAGTTCAGGGCGCCGCTCATTTTGACTGTGGCGACGAACGCCTTTCTTCTTTAATGCAAGCGTTAAGAGCCAAGCTACCAGGATACCTGGTTCCACGCCTGGTCAGAGAGATCCCCGGAGCGCCCTCCAAAACGCCCATCTTCGCTTAAGCGGAGACAAGGGCGCAGCGCAAAAAAGTTTTGACAGGGATGACTGGTTATGTAACTTTTTGTCGCTTTGTGTTACACCCGTGTTAATCGTAAAAGTTTGCAAAAGCAGGGATTTTGGAGGCCCCTCCACTCCCTTTGAAGAATCTTTGCTATTCTAAAAGCAAGAATTTTCATTTATTTTGAAAAAACGCGCGTATCTCGCTGGATTCATTAAGTTATCGGCAGGCATGCGTTCAGGTCACCACGAAAACTACAATGGTTGTCATGCATGGACGGTCAAAGTACTGCGCCGAAAATAACTGTTCCTGAGCTCAAGCTCACCTCGCTGTCCTTCTGCGAACCTAACGTTAAGCAGTTGGAGCATTGGGTGAGTCAGCTGCCCATCGCCAACATTGGCGAAACCGCCAAACGGCTATACCATGCGATTATTGAACTCAACCAGCTAATTACCGCACCCGCTAACCGTTTTCAATTAATGGAAGTCGTCCGTGGACCTATTTATTACGTCTGCACGGAGTTATCAAAGCACTTTCTTAACCACTCAATAGTCCTGCCGGAAAAACAGCGCAAAATCGCCAACCTCGCCCAAGCCCTTCAGTTACATCTGGCTAACGGCTATAAATTGGTGATTCACGACCAGCTCAGCGCCTCCATGTCGGATCGCGCCAAAAAGTCTCTGGCGACGGCCTGCCATCGCGCAATCAGCGACCTTTCCCGTTGCGTATTACGCGCCTGCCAGCTGTATTGCCAAAGCCCGACCAATGTCTGGCTGGAAATTCATCAGCTCTACAAATTCGCGCGCACCTATAAATTCGCCAACGCAAAAGTACGTGACGAGCAGTCTAAGTTATTTGAAGAAACCACACTGGAGCATATCTATAAGCGCGTGCTGCTGCTTGGCTGCTGCAAACCCAATCAGATGCGCCAGAATGATATCGCCGCCGCTTTCGAGGCCTTCGAGTCTTGGGCGCAATTCACGGATGTGTTGGACGACGTCGAGACGAATGCGCTATTCATCGTCAATCCCGGCGCAGATGCGGCGCCCCACTATCGTAGCCTGCAAAGCGCAGCGCCCACCCTGGACTCTTTCGGTTTCGACACCGCCCGCCTGGTGGACAGGCTGACGGACTACATCGCCTACGTGAACACCCATAAGAAAACGCCGGAAGGCGTTTTGGACATGCCTGTGCGGATGACCGACAACGTATTGTCCTCACTGAGCCAGGCGTTGGGCATTCTGACGAAACGCACTTTTAAGCGCATGTCCAGCACAGGTCGCGTCTTCCTGAGCGTCGGCCTCTCCGCCACACACTTTTTCTGCGCCAACGGCGTCGAGTTCAACACACTGCTGATGTCGAAGAACGACGATGAAGATGACGTCAATTATTTCATGCAGCGCGCGCGCAAAACCGATGTCTGGAACTCCTCTTTCGACGCAGGCCCCACTCGTGATGATCGCGGCCGTGCGGCGGAAATGTCGCCCATCAACTATCCCGGCATCAACCGCATCAAACAGACGGAAACCAAAGCCAACTACATGCAGCATATCGTGCCTCTGGTGAACACCAGTCCGGGCGGTTACTGCATTCAATGGGTGGGCGACGTGCCCGGCAATGTGCAGGCCGGCGAGTTACTCGGCGTGCGTGAAGATGAGTCTCATCCCTGGAGCATTTCCGTCATCCGCTGGATTCGCCAGATCAAGCAACACGGCACCCAGTTCGGCGTGGAGTTGCTCGCTCCGAGCGCCAAGCCTTGCGGCGTACAGCTCACGCAGAAAACCGGTGAAGGCAGCGAGTTCTTGCGCGGACTGTTATTGCCGGAGCTTCCCTCCATCGGGCAGCCGGCGACGCTCATCACCCCACGCCTGCCGTTCCAGGTGGGCCATAAAGTCATCATCAACAAACAGGGACGCGAAACCAAAGTGCAGCTTTGCCGCCGAGTGTCCGCTACCGGCAGTTTCAGCCAGTTTGAGATTAAGTTTTTAAATCAATCGCTTAATCAAGCTCAGGAAGAGGTCAAAACCACTGGCGCAAGCGAAGATGATTTTGATTCATTGTGGCCGTCCTTATAGGAACGAACGTCAAATTACTTAATATATTTCCTTGTCGCATAATAAAGAGCGACCTAGAATAACTTACATATATAAAACTTTGTAAAATCTAGGCTGTAGGGCGTTCTTTAGATACGTTCGGCGGCAAGGTTTACGCCAATTGACTGGAGTTTGATCAATTCACGTTCATGCAAAAAAAAAATCCAACGGTACATTTGCTGATCCTGGACGCCTCGCAAAATGATGCCGAAAAAGTAGTCAGCCTACTTCGGAATGCAGGGAGAGCCACGCGAGCTCACCGAGTCACCAGTCTGGAGGATTTGGAAGAGTCGCTAAACTCCCAGGTGTGGGATCTGTTCATCGCCAAAGAAGTCGACGGGGAAGTCACCTATAAGCACTGCCTCGAACAAATTAAAAGACTGGAAAAAGACCTTCCCTTTATCCTTCTGACACAGACCTTCGACGAGGACTCCGCCCTGGAAGGACTGAAGCTGGGCGCACGCGAAGTATTGCCGGTAGACGCGCTTCCGCGAATGGTGTTTTCCGTCAAGCGCGAGCTGAGCGACCTGGAGGAACGACGTCGCCGCCGCAACATCGAAGTACATCTACGAGAAGCGGAAAAGCGCTGCAATCTGTTGCTCGAAAGCTCCATGGACGCCATCGCCTACATCAACGAAGGCATGCACGTTTTCGCCAACAAAGCCTATTTGGACTTGTTCGGCTATGAAGACATCGACGAATTGATGTGTATCCCCGTCATGGACGTTCTGTCCAGTGGCAGCCAGGAACCCTTCAAGGACTTTCTTAAAGCGTTTAATGACGCCCAGCAAAATCAGCAGCATAAAGAGCTGACCTGCACTATTCGCAAGAGCGACGACTCCGAAGTGGAAGTGGTGATCAGCTGCTCACAGGCGACCTACGACGGCGAAGCCTGCACACAGATTATCGTGCGCCCGGAAGTCGATCCCGAGCTGGAAGAAAAATTACGTAAGTTCAGTAGCGAAGACTTGTTGACCGGCCTCTACAACAAGGTGCACTTTATGGAGCACCTGGAAGGCGCGATAGACAAGGCGCTCAACAACGATCTGCAGGGCAGCCTCCTGTATCTGGAGCTGGACGATTTCTCCACTGCCCGCAACGATTACGGCATTCCTGGCTCAGACAGCATTCTCGGCGACTTCGCCAACATGTTGAAGTCTATTTGTCCTGAGAATTACTCATTGGCTCGTCTTGGCGACGACACGTTCGCCATATTGGCGACCCAGGTCGATGATAAAGGCTCCGAGCAACTGGCGGAAAATATCCGCAAGCAAACGGAAGAACATCTGTTTGAAGTCGGCGACCGCACCGCGCAGGTCACTGTCAGCATCGGCATCGCCCGCATCAATGAGAACGCCCCAAAAGCGGAAGACCTTATGAGTCGCGCCCACAGGGCCTGTTCCCACATTCACAGCCTGGAAGGCAAGAAGAAAGGCAACGGGGTTTACTTGTATAACGCCGTGGACTTCGACGCCACCCAACCTTTGGATGAAGACATGGTGGCCGTACTGCAGCGCAGCCTGGACAATGGCCGCTTCCGCCTGCTGTTCCAGCCCATCATTGGTTTACGCGGCGAAGGCGAAGAGCACTACGAAGCTTTCCTGCGCATGTTGAACGACAAGAACGAAGAAATCAGCCCTTCTGAGTTTTTGCCTATCGACAGCAACGCAGAGCTTGCCATCAAGCTTGATCGCTGGGTGATCCTGCAGAACATCAAGAGCCTCAGCGCGCATCGCGCCAAAGGGCACGACACCAAGCTGTTCTTGAATATCACTCCCTACACAGTGCTGGATAAAACCTTCGTACAATGGTTGGGCTTGGCGTTGAAGGCGGCCAAACTGCCTGGCGGCGCCTTGATATTCCAGATCGCCGAAGAAAACGCCATCGAGTATCTGAAACAAGCCAAAGAGTTCGCTGCAGGCATTAAACGCCTGGGCGGCAAGATTTCTATTGGACGTTTCGGCTGCGCCTTGAACCCATTCAACACCATCAAGCACGTTGAATGCGATTACATCAAGATGGATGGCTCATTCACCGAAGAAATTCAGAAAGACGAGCGCTCCAAAGAGAAGCTGAAGGAAATGATCACTCAGCTGCAAGAGTTGAAGAAACTGACGGTCGTACCTTTCGTGGAAAACGCTTCCGTGCTGTCCACCTTGTGGCAGGCGGGCGTCAACTACATCCAGGGGTACTATCTGCAAGAGCCCTCACCAGAAATGAATTACGACTTCAGCGAGGGCGAGTAGCCTCGCAGAAGTCGACATTCGTTCCTTTTGCTGTGTTCTCGGCGGGCCTGAGGCCCGCCTTTTTTGTTGTGGATGTCCCGACCTGAATAGAGTTGACGCCTATTCGGACTAGACAGGAGGGCAGCTTACTCGCCGCCCGCCAACAAAGCAGTATCGCTTTCCCGCAATCCCAGCAAGTAAAGGATGCTGTCGAGCCCCAAATTGGAAATAGCATGCTTGGCGGACTCTTTCACCAGCGGTTTAGCGCGGAAGGCGATGCCCAGTCCAGCAGCGCTCAGCATCGGCAAGTCGTTAGCGCCGTCGCCCACCGCGATGACTTGCTCCAGGCGCAAACCTTCTTTCTCCGCAATTTCCCGCAATAGCTCCGCCTTACGCGCGCCATCGACAATTCTGCCGGTCACTTCACCCGTGACTGCGCCATCTTTAATATCCAGTTCGTTGGCGTAGACATAGTCGATGCCCAGCCTGGCCTGAAGCAACTTCGCGAAATAGGTGAAGCCGCCGGATAGAATCGCTGTCTTATAACCCAGCATACGCAGATGGGAAATCAGTTTTTCCGCGCCTTCCGTCATCACCAGTCGCGCCTGCACCCTTTCCAGAACGCTCTCAGAAAGCCCTTTTAGCAACCCTACCCGCTTGCGGAAGCTTTGCGAAAAGTCCAGTTCGCCACGCATGGCCCTTTCGGTGATTTCTGCGACCTGGTCCCCCACACCTGCTTCTTTAGCAAGCTCATCAATGACTTCCGCTTCGATCAGCGTGGAATCCATATCGAAAACCACCAGACGGCGATTACGGCGATAGATGTCGTCTTTCTGAAACGCGATATCCAGATTCAGATCATTCGACACATGCAGGAACTCCGCCTTTAAAGCATCCAGGTTCTGAGGCGTGCCGCGTACGGCGAACTCTACGCAGGCTTGAGCATTGGTGCGGTCTTCATAAAGCGACAGCCGACTGGACAGGCGACTGATGTTGTCAATATTCAAATGGTGATCGGCAGTGATGCTTGATACTCGCGCGATTTGCTCTGCGGTAATCTCCCGGGCCAACAGCGTGACAATATAACGCTCCTTGCCTTTGCCTTTCGCCCACTCGGAATATTCCTGCTCTGAAACCGGCTTGAACTGCACCTGCAAATTCAAGGCGTGAATACAAAACAGCAGCTCCTTCAGCACATTCGCGGATTCCTCACTGTCAGGAATCTGCACCAATATGCCCCAGGTCAGGTAATCGTGGATGACGGCCTGGCCGATATCCAAAATAATCAGCCCGTGCTCCGCCATGATCCGGGTGATCGAGGAAGTCAGTCCCGGTTTGTCGTATCCCGAGACATTAATAAGTAGTATTTCGCTCACGGCGTATTCCACCTCAATCTAACTGCTTAGCTCAATAATTGTGGTCATTGCGCGCCCGAACGAGCGCGCAGAAGAGATTCACTCGCCTTCCGGGGATACCGGTTCGGCGCTTTCATCAACGATGATTTCCACCCGATCAACACGCTGTAAGCCACGTGGCAGCTTATGCCCGCGTCGACCGCGCTCGCCCAGGTAATGACTTAAGTCGTCGAAGGTCAGCTTGAGGAAACGCTTACCGGCGTGCAGCACCAAAGTGTCTTTTTCTCCCACCACCGCGAGATTGCTCATCACCTCTTCACGGGCTTGCGCACGAGCGCTGGGGATACCGATGATCTTGTTGCCCTTGCCTTTGGCCAGCTCTGGAAGTTCGCTCACTGGAAACACCAGCATTCGACCTTCATTGCTGATCGCCACCAAGTGAGGATTGTTTTGCCGCTCCAATAGAATCGGCGGCGATACGCACGCCCCTTTCGGCAAGGAAATCAAGGCTTTGCCAGCGCGGTTTTTCGATTGCAAATCTTCCAGTCTGGCCACAAAGCCGTAGCCAGCGTCCGACGCCAGCACCACCTTCATGGAATCCGGCCCCATCAACACATGGGTAAAGCCCGCGCCCGAAGGCGGATTGACTCGCCCGGTGAGCGGCTCGCCCTGCCCCCTGGCGGAAGGCAGTGAATGCGCCGCCACGCAATAGGAACGTCCGGTATCATCCAGGAAAATAGCATTCTGATGACTGCGCCCCTTGGCGGCGGCGAGGAACTTATCGCCAGCTTTATAACTGAGGCCTTGGGCGTCGATATCATGGCCTTTGGCGGCCCTCACCCAGCCTTTCTCCGACAATACCACCGTAACCGGTTCAGAGGCGATCAAATCGGTTTCGCTGAACGCCTGCGCTTCCTTACGTTCAACAATGGGAGAGCGGCGTTCGTCGCCAAACGTCTCCATATCCTGTTTCAGCTCCGTCTTGACCAGCTTACGCAGTTTGGCTTCAGAACCCAGGATGTCTTCGAGTTTCTTACGCTCTTTCTCCAGCTCATCCTGCTCTGCCCTGATTTTCATCTCTTCCAGGCGGGCCAGTTGCCGTAATTTCGTATCCAGAACGTATTCAGCCTGCACATCACTCAAGCCAAAGCGCTCCATCAGAACCGGTTTCGGCTTGTCTTCACTGCGGATGATGGCGATAACTTCATCGATATTCAGGAACGCGACCAACAAGCCTTCCAAAATATGCAGGCGCGCCAATACCTTCTGTAAGCGGTATTCCAGCCTGCGTCTGACCGTTTGCGTGCGGAACGTCAGCCATTCCTGCAGCAGCACGCGCAGATCTTTGACCGCAGGACGTCCGTCCAGGCCTACCACATTAAGGTTGACCCGATAGTTCTTCTCCAGATCGGTAGTGGCGAACAGGTGCGCCATCAAAGGCTCTGCGTCAATACGATTTGAGCGGGGAATAATGACCAGTCGAGTCGGATTTTCATGATCAGACTCATCCCGCAGATCCGCCACCATGGGCAGCTTCTTGGCCTGCATTTGCTGGGCGATCTGCTCCATGATCCGAGCGCCGGACACTTGGTGCGGAAGCTCGGTGACGACGATGTCCTGACCTTCTTTGGTGTATTTCGCACGCATTTTGACTGAGCCGCGCCCCGTTTCGTAGATCTGGCGCAGATCGCTGCGAGAAGTGACGATTTCCCCGCCTGACGGGAAATCCGGGCCTTCTATATACTCACACAGCTCTTCCACCGTGGCTTTCGGGTGGTCCAGCATATGAATGCAAGCTTGCGTTACTTCCCGCAGGTTGTGAGGAGGAATGTCAGTCGCCATACCGACGGCGATGCCGGTGGTTCCATTTAATAACAGGTTGGGTAAACGGGCCGGCAATAAAGAAGGCTCATCCAGACTGCCGTCAAAGTTGGGAACCCAGTCCACCGTACCCTGCCCTATTTCGCTCAGCAGCACTTCCGCGTATTTCGCCAAGCGAGCCTCGGTGTAACGCATGGCCGCGAACGATTTTGGATCGTCCGCGGAACCCCAGTTACCCTGACCATCGATTAATGGATAACGATAGGAAAAAGGCTGCGCCATCAACACCATGGCTTCATAACAGGCGGAATCGCCATGAGGATGGAATTTACCCAACACGTCGCCGACTGTACGGGCGGACTTTTTATGCTTGGCGGCCGCGCTCAGGCCAAGTTCGGACATGGCGTAAACAATGCGCCGTTGCACCGGCTTCAGGCCATCGCCGATATGGGGAAGCGCCCGATCCAGAATGACGTACATGGAATAATCAAGGTAGGCTTTTTCCGTATATTCCTTTAGCGGACGACGCTCAATCCCCTCTTCAAACATCATGCTCATAGATTCTTAAATGCTCGCTCAGCTCGTCATTCGGGTTTGTCAAAACCCGTACTCTACGCAAGGTCTGACCCAAGATAAAGTCAAATTCGCATTGCTACGTAGCGGCTTGTACGCATTTTGAGCAAGGTCTGCAATCACTAAGATCGCCTCACTCCATTTAACAAAGGAGGCTAACTTGTTATTCAAAATTTTCGTGCAACAGAAAGAGCAGTTGGCCGCAGCCAAGCCTTCCGCTCCGCAGCTTCCAGCAAAATTTCCAGTGCTCGGAGCCAAACTGGCCCCGTTCCTGTTTCCATTTTGCATGAGCGCGTTCCTGGTGATGATGGCGATGGATTATCTCATTTCAGGACATTGGCAGGCGGCGCCCTACTACTTAAGCGCCAGCATTGTTTTGGCGAGCATTATCGCCGCAGTAAGAACCATCAAGAAAAAGCAGTAGCCGGATTTATCCGCCCTCTCATACATAATAAGAGCTTATACGCTCATCCCTAACGCCACTTTCCACAGGCTGGAAACCCGAGTCACCGCAGGCGACTAAAAACAACAAGCCTACGCGGGCCGACCGGAAAGCCTGGCGAACTCATCCATATAGCGCATTACTTTCCTGACATACTGATATGTTTCAGTCGGCGCGCCCTGCTGCAGCGCTTTTAGCACTTGCTCCCGGGTTTGCAGCGGAGATTTTCCGATAAGTTTGCGACGCACATTGCTCGGCCCCCAATTGTAGGCGGCCAAAACCAGCATCGTCTGCGCCATCCGATCTTCAACCTGACCGAAATAGCGATGTCTCAGTATTTTCAGATAAGCGCCGCCCAGCTTGAGATTGGTGTAAGGGTCCGCCAGTTCTTTTTCTGTGGGGTTGCGCGACTTTTTATACAGACGTTTGTAAGCTTCACGACCTCCCGCTCCCGCCACCACCTGCATCAGGCCCACAGCGCCCCTGTCGCTACGCGCGTCTGGTCGAAAACTGGACTCTGTCCTGGCGACGGCGTACAGCAGACTTTCTTCCAAGTCCAACTCCACCGCCACCTTGCGCACTTCTTTGGCGTAGGCGTACTGAGGCACATGTCCTGGAAAGCGATCCATATCGTGAATAGGATCTGCATTGGAATAGTAGGCGGCGTGCAAGGCGTCAGCGTCCGGCAGCAGTGGCTTATGGCTGGGTTGTGCGTTAAACAGGCTCTGCATCCCCCCGAAACGCCAGGCGCTGACAAGCAGGCCGAGCATACAGGCGGCGATAAATGCGATAAACAGTGGCGTGATATATTGTTCAATTAAAGGGTGAGCGGCGACGACTTTCTGCTTCATTCCCACGTTCTCCATCACATCTGTATGGAGTCATTCTAAATTTCGAGAGAATTTAAGCTGTTTAAGCCGCGTTGGTATTTTGTTATTGAAAATTAAGCAAAAGCAAAATAATTAAAAAAACGCGACGGCTTCGGGCTGGCGGGCTCACTTGACGTTTAGTACCAGTCTGTGAGCAACACCCCAAAGCCAATCCTTTGCGTGCGATGGTTGTAGTCAATCAAACTCTCGCCATACCCATCGTAATACTCGATATACCCCTTCAAGCGTCCTTGTAGCGGGAAGCTATAAGACAGCTGCACCGTTGTGTGGTTGTCATTACGGCGGAAGTTGTTGAACAGGCGCAGGCTGGCCACGTTCTCATCATGCTTGTAGGTCGCTCCAAACTCTGCGTACCCCATATAGTTGTGAATGTCGGGGTTGTCGTCGTCATCACCGCTTTCCGGCAGACGCCACCAGGGTTTGACGCTGAAAGTCATGCTGCCCTGGTTGAACAGAAATGCAGTGTAGATGCGGTTCCAGCTTCGTGACGCCGGCTCGGTGCGCCCATTAGACTGATGACTCAATCCCAACACGTAATGCTCGGAGGTGTAGCCGAACAGGCTCAGGTTATTACGGAACAAAAAGATCAGTTCGGGCTCGTAATTGGTTTCCCGGAAAGGGGCCGACAACGACTGGTTATACAGCTGCCAGAACGAAACCTGGGTGTAGGCGAACCATAGGCTCATCGGCTCGGGAATAAAGTTACGCGCCAGTTGCACTTTGAAACTGATCTGAAACTTAGTCTCCGAATGCTTCTGGCTCTCCAGCTCCATTATGGGTTCTCTGGTCGGGCTATGAGGCATTTCGTTGGGGTCGTCCACATAGGAGTACAACAGCAAGTAGTTGGGCTTATGAGGAATAATCAGAAAGCGGTTGTCTGAGAGAGAGGTTTCAAACTCCAAGCGCTTGTCGATGTCGCTTGGCTGCCTGATATCACCGAGGGGGTCCTCATGATGCGCTTCTATCGCGCTCGTTTGGGGCTCGTCCTCTTCGCCCAAGGATTTTGCGACCCTGTCATAGCATTGCAGACGTTGCTGTATATCGTCTAATTCATAGCACGCCAATATAGGCGCCTCATTTTCTTCGGCGAAAACCGTCGCCGCCCCGAGTAGCAAAAGACACACTCCCCAACGCATTAAATCACCATATATTCCTAACCCACTGAAGCAAAAGCGTATTTAACATCCTACGCGAAAGCTTACAATCATTTATGTTTGAGCCCGAAATTACGATCCGAACATACCGCAGAAATTTCTGTTGCCGTCCCCAAACAAAATACTGTACATTTAAACAGTATTTTGGAGGCAGATTATGCAATACGGCGAAGCAAGCAAAGGGCGTGGAACCGGGACCAACCCACACAATCGTTTTCAATCGCAGCGCAGTGAGATCGACTCCGCGGAGCTCGCCGCGTGGAGCGAAGTCCACGACGAAGCTTATCAGAAGCACCCGCAGACGGAATATATCCAGCAAAGCTGTCAGTCCATTGTCAGCAAGAATAATTCGCCCGATATTCCCTTTACTTACTCCATCAATCCCTACCAGGGCTGCGAGCATGGGTGTGTCTATTGCTACGCCCGCCCCAGCCATGAGTACCTGGATTTGTCGCTGGGCCTCGACTTTGAGACCAAAATCTACTGCAAAACCAACGCCGCGGAAAAACTTCGCATCTTTCTCGATCAGCGCAATTACCGCTGCGAAACCATCGCTATCGGGGGCAACACCGACCCTTACCAGCCATCCGAACGAAGCCTGAAAATAACCCGCAACCTGTTGAGCGTCATGGTCGAGACCAAACACCCGGTCACACTGATCACGAAAAGCAATCTCATATTGCGGGATATAGATCTTCTGCGGGAGCTGGCGTTTCAGGATCTGGTCAAAGTCATGATCAGCGTCACCACCATGGACGTGAAACTGAAAAATATCCTGGAGCCCCGCGCCGCCAGTCCCAAAGCGCGCCTCAAGACTATCGAGACCTTGCGCCGGGAAGGCATTCCGGTTGGGGCCATGGTGGCGCCGGTGATTCCCGGCATCAACGACCCGGAGATTGAGGATATCGTCACCCAATGCGCCAATGCCGGCGCGCTCAACGCGGGCTATATCCTGTTACGGCTGCCTCATCAGTTAAAGGAGCTTTACGAAAACTGGCTCCAACAGCACTACCCGCTGCGCAAAGAGAAAGCGCTCAATCTACTGAGGGAGTGCAGGAATGGCGAGCTGTATCAGTCTGATTTCCGCACTCGCCAAAGCGGAGTGGGTCCCTTCGCCCGCCTGATCGAACAACGTTTCAGCATCGCCGCCAAACGCAATGGGCTTAATCTTCGACGAGACTCCCCACTGCGCACGGACCTGTTCACACCACCAGGCGCATCCAGGCAGATTGACCTGTTTTCTTTGTAGAGCGAGCCTGATGACTCGCTCCGCGCCGTTTAGCCAAATACCGTTACGGTCTGCTGACTGAGCGCCACTAACTCCCCTTTGGCGTTCCAAAGCTTGGAACGGGTATAAGCATACCCTTCCGAAGCCTGCTCAACGTATGCCTTATACAGACACAGCTCATCCGGCTGTATGGTTGGCGTTGGATGCGGGAACTGGATAGACCAAGTCAGCGTACTGGCTGGAACCGGCGTTTTCACCCAAGGCAAGGTCGCTGGCGGCCAGGCGTCCACCAGTCCGAGTATGTGGCCCAGAGTAATCGCAGGCTCCGGCTGACGAAAGCGCACCCAGCCGCCCATTTCTCGCGACTGCACGCCGGAGAACGGCAGGTTGCCGTAGGCGTAGTAGTAATTGAAATGCTGGGTAAACTCAGGCGTGACGCCTTTGATGTACGGCATTTCAATACACTGATCAGGGTCCTTCGCTTCCGGCATCGCTTCCCCAGATGCATTGATGATGGTGTCCCGCGCCTTGCCGAAACTGGCGAAAGCGCTGGCTTTCACCTCCCCTTGTTGAATAGCGCGGCCCAACACCTGGCTTACTGAGCCGCCTTCGCGCAATAGTTCGCTGGCGACAGTCAGTCTGGTGGGAGCGACGGGGGATACAAACGAGATATTAAATTCACGCAGAGGGCGATCCTCGGAGAGCGACTGGCGCATGGCTTCGTAGATAAACGCCGCCACCAGACCTCCAAAGGTCGAGCGACCTTGGGACCAGTCCTCGGCGATTTCTACATCGCATACTGAGTCGCTAACTTCTCCCAGGAGCTTGGAAAAAAGCATTGGAATTCACCTTTATTGCTTACATTGCTTCATAACGAAAATGTCCTGGCCTCCTGACGTCATACTGCTACACGCCATCAGGCGCACACAGGATCGGGCGTTATTCGCCGGCCGCCGTCATCAGCGGCCGAACGATGTTTACAGCATTAACTTTAAATTGCAAGACTCCGACAGACGCCTTCCAGTCGGTTTCGATCCCATCGACTTAAAGCCAAAAGACGGAGCCTGCTCGGACGGGATACCGCCGTCCCCGTTCACTACTATGACACAAAACCTGCTACAGAGAGCCCTGCGCCGCCATCTCCATATATTTACTGGTAAAGCGCAGTTTGACGTTCTTCTCGTCGCCCAACACTTTGCCGTTATCAAACTGAATGCCGACAAAATCCGCCGATTGTGCGGTAGCGCCGAACAGGCCTTTATCGAAGCTGAACTGACGCACGTATTCCATGGTCTTCTCGATCGCGTCGGACTTGGTGTAGTCGCGGGCTTCGGCCGGCGTGTAGAACATAGCCGTCGTGCGTAATTGCGCCTTGAATTCAGGGACTGTGGCGCCGGTGGCTTCCGCCATATGCTCGATCGCTTCTTTGCCGCCAGGGCCTCCGCTGATGATGGCCATGGTTTCATACCATGCGCCGGTAAGCGCTTTTTTGAAACGCTCGTCGGCGTTTGTCTTCACAAATGTAATATCCAGAATTTCGCCTGGGATCATGGATGAGTCAAAAATCATCTGTGCGCCTTTGGCGTTGCGCGCCTGTTGTAAAGGCGGATTCCAGGTCACCACCGCGCCCTTGGAACTGGAGATGAAGGCGCTGGCGATGTCCGCATCGGAGGTATTCACCACCGTGACGTCTCTTTCAGACATGCCGTTTTTATCCAGCGCCCGCGCCAGCATGTAGTGAGAAACGGAGAATTCCACCAGATTGATTTCCCGGCCTTTCAACTCCGCCACGCTGTGCACGCCTTTCACCACAATGCCGTCATTGCCGTTGGAATAGTCGCCCACGATAATCGCCTGGGTATCCACGCCACTGACGGAAGGAATCGTCAGCGCATCCATATTGGTGGCGGTGACGGCGTCGAAGTCGCTGGCGGTATACAGGTTGATGGACTCGACGTAGTCATTGATCAACTGCACTTCAATTTCAATGCCGTATTTGTCCGCCCATTTCTTGACGATGCCCTGGTCCGCTGCGTAGCCCCAGGGCTCCCAGCCAGTGTAGTGGGACCAGGCCAGTTTGAACTTATCCGCCGCTGAAGCGGAGGCGGAAACCGCCAGACACATCATGATGGAGGCTATGCTTCGTACCATAAATCTTTTTCCTTGTTGCAAAGTATTGCGTCCGTCTTGGGTAACGGACCGCCGGTTATTCTTTATTGATATCGATAATTTCAATGGCGTCTTCCAGAGAAACGCGGGCTTCCTCAGCCCCTTCCATTTTCTGGATGGATTTCTCCATTTTGCCGCTCAGATCATCCATATCCACAATGGATTGCGCCATCTTGGGCAAAGCGTTGCGACGGAAACTGCTGAGTTCTTCCAGCGCCGCCTGCACGTCGGTAAAGGCTTTCTTCAATGTATTGATGTCCAGCTGCGCCTGAGACGCCTGCTTTTGAATCTCCACCCCCTGAGTGCGCAACGTGCTGGCGGTTTCCGCGATCAGATCGTTGGTGGTTTGAGTCACCGCCTGCACGCCTTTCAGCACCTTCTTCTGCGCCTGTAGCGCCAACGCCAGCGTCGAAGCCGTGGACAATGCGGTCACTGTGACGTTGCAGGCGCGATCAACGCCGCGCACCAGCTCCTGGTTGTTGCGAATGATGACTTCAGTGGACAGCACGCCTTGCTGGTTCACCGCCAGCATTTGCTGCAGGTCGATAATGCGCTGGCGCAACGGGAACAGTACTTCCTCTTCCAGAAACTTGCGTTTCTCCTCGTCTTCCTGACGCTCCACCTGAGAAGTCAGCTGTCTGTCCAGCAACTGCCCCAGCTTGATGTAATCCTGCAGCAGGAAGGTCAGTTCGCGCATACGCTTCTGATCGTTGCGCAAGGTGACGTTATCCCGCTCCAGCTGCGACTTGCCGTCTTTCAGCGTCGCCACAATGTCCTGAATGACGCCTTCAACGCTTTGATAGCGAGCAAACCAGCGCGCCAGAGGCGTGCCCACGCCTGGTATCATCGATAGAAGGCGACGAAAACCGCCCATATTGAAATCAACCCGGTTCGGGTTGATGTCCGTCACCTGCTCCTGCAACGTCAACAGACCTTGCGCCACCGGACCGCCATCCTGGGCGTCGCGCAATAGATTGGCCATGGGCTGTTTCAACATCGCGCTTTGCTGCGCCATATTACGCGTCACAGTTTCACCCAGATTGGCCACGGCCCGGGCCTGGGCGTCACGCTGGTCCAGATTGCGGAGATCGATGCCGACCAGTTTCTCCACCAGCTCGTCAGCCTGCGCTTGCAGCTTGGGATCAACCTCTTCAGATTTGGAGGTTTCCGCAATGACCTGCTTCTCAATTTTTTCTTTCTCGGTCAGGATTAAATTGCTCACTGGTTATTCCTCATCACTTTTTTTGCGCATATTGCTGCGAGTTTTCAATTAGTGTGGTCAGTTCCTTGATCGCCTGCTCCATATCCATGGCGGCGCGACCGCTACTGAAATCTGTATTGGCGAGACGGGCGCTGACCTGGTCCAGTTTGGTCAACGCTTCCTCGTTTTCCGCATAAAGGGAGCGCACTCGTTGCATTTGCTCATCGAACAATTGCAAGCGGCCGCGCAGCTGCTCGCGGGTTCTTTCCGCTTCCGCTGAAACAACGCCGTCCATACGCTGCAGCTTGCTTTCGATTGCTGCCCGGTCAATCGCACTGACCGACTGCAAGGACAGAGAGACGCCTTCCAGATTATCCAGGCCGTTCAGATAAACCTGCTCCGCCATAGCCAGATAGCGGTTATAGGTCAGTTCCGTGGACTGCAGTTTGCGATTGAGCACCTGGTTGAATATCTCAAACTTCTTTTGAAATAACTGCAGCTGTTGTATGGCGTCATCCGCATTCAGTTTAGACAACTCCGTATTAAGGTGAGCGATGGCCTGCTTGCGCTGTACTTCCAGCGCTTTGCGATATCGCTCAATGTAGCGGTTGGCGTGGGCGCCGCCTTTGGCGAAATACTCCCAGGACCAACCACCCAACGCCAATACGGCGCCGCCCACCAAGGCTCCCAGCGTCGCGCCGCCCACACCGAAAAACATGGTCGCGGCGCCGCCCAGAAAGCCGACCAAAGCGGGATATAGCGTTACTGGCTGGGTCAGCGAGGTTTTCAATGTCTCCGCTTTGATCTTGGCGGGTTTGATCGCTTTGGTGTCAAAGGTCATACCTAGATTTCCCCGCTCACCAAGACGATTTCCACCCGCGGCAGGCGGTAGTTGTAGGCGCGCAGTGACTCGTTCGGCAGTTGCGGCAGCGGCTTTTCCCCGCCAAAGCCGACAAAGCGGAACCGGTTCGGATCGACTTCATAAGTCACTTCAATATAGCGATAGACGGCTTCGGCGCGATCCAGGGAGAGTTGTTTGTTCGCCTCCGCGTCGCCTCTGACGCCGGTATGTCCGCGAATCTCCACACGAAAGTTCGGGTAGTGCTGCAGGTTTTCCATCAACAGGTCCACTTCACGCTTCCCTTCCAGCGTCAGTTCCGAAGTTCCGCTGGCGAAGATAATCGGGCGTACTTTCAGCGCGCCGAACTCCCGTAAACGCTCCCACTCTGACGCCGCAAGCGCGCGAAAACGCGCTATCTCCGCCGAGCCTTCTCCTGCGAACTCCCCTGTGGCCAGCGTGTCATAAAGCTCTTTGATCGGAGCGCTGGTAAGCAGACGATAAGGGTCGTTGTTAGGTATGGGATTGCGACTGAACACTTTGTCGTCGAGCAGAATCCCCACCGCGGACTCAATGGTGTCCACCAGATACTCGCGGCCTGCGTTGCGACGTCCGACGCCAAACCAGTCTTCCGCATTTTCGGTGAGGCTCTTCCATTCCACGCCGCTGAGCAGTTCTTTGGATTGCTGGGCGTCGAGGTCATATTCGTCACGCAGCGCTTTCACCAGCTCATCCTGATTGCGACGATAGTGCTGCAGCGTCTGGTAATAGGATTTCAAGAACACCGCAACCATCTCCGGCTCCTTGCGTAGCACAGCGGCGTTGGCCACCAACACATCCACAATCAGTTTCTGGGTATCCTCGGTCCCCAACAGGCGCACAATGCCCTCGTTAGACAAGGCCCGGGTCACTTCCGGCTCCCACACCACCGCCACGTCGACCTGGCCTTTTAGTAGCGCATCCAACGCCTCACCGGAACCATTGGTGGGCAGTTTCCAGGAAGCGGACTGGTTCAAAGCGGTCAGGTCAAAATGGCTGCGGATCGCTCTTAACAGATGCTCGCTGGGCGAGTTGGGCGTAAACGCCACTTTAACGTCGTTTGCGCTGCGCAAATCCTCAATGCCCGCCACTTTGGACTGACGCGCCACAATAGCGTCGCCGCCCTTGCTTTCGTCAATTACAGAGATGATGGGGCCGGGATAGTTCACCCCCGCTCCGTTCTGCACATAACTGTCCACCGTGGCGACGATAAAGGTGTACTCGCCTTTGCTCAAACGCTTGAAGCGGTCCTGATAGTCAGCCTGATCGTCCACGCATTCGAGCAGGTAACCCTGGCGGCGCAGGCGCGCGGTCATTTCCGGCGAACACAAGGGGAAGTAGCCAACCCAGCTGTCCCTGGCCAGGCGAATGGTTCCCTTGGTGTTCTTGGCGTCGGTGGTCTGCAGTTGGCGGTCTTCCTGGGATTGCAGCAGGAATAACTTGACTCCCGCCATCACCAGCAGCCCACCCACCAGCAGGAAGATTACAATCTTAACGTGCGCTTTCATGCATCCAGTCTCTACAGCCTGAGGTCGCTTTGCGTTCTATTGTTGAAATTCCAGGAGCGTGAAGTCCGGCGCTTCGGCCAGTACTTCGTTCAGCCCCGCCATCAAACTATCCGGATCGCTCGCAGAGCGGTAAAAGGTCAAGCCGGGTTGATGCAAGGAATGATCGTCGCCGATACAGAAACCAATAGTATGAATGTTAATCGGCGTATCCTGCAGAATGGTCTGCACCGCCCCGTCGGTTTCATAACCCAGGCTGGCCAGTCCGTCAGTGATGATCACCAGATGATACTCGCCATATCCCAACTGCTTGCCCGCCTGCGCAGTCAACGCGGCTTTGCCGTCTTCAAGGCCGGCGGAGAGGGGCGTGCCGCCGCCAGCAACCAGCTGGTCGATCATCTGTTTCACTAGCGGTCGATTCTGTGTGGCGAGGTGTGTACGCTCGCCAACACCCTGGCCGTCGAAGGCGTATACGCCCACATTAGCGTCCGCCGGCAACTGCTCGACGAACTTTTTCACCGCGGTTTTAGCCACGTCCAATTTACGTTTTCCGTCGCCGCAGTCAGTGTTGTCCATGCTGCCGGAGCCGTCGAAGACAATGTAATAGTTCTTGGCCAGCAGATGGCCGCTCAACTCGCTTTGTCCCTGGGTCGCGGGCCAGCGGTTATCCGCCGGGCGCATGGCGTAAAGCGTCGTGGGTTTGGCCGCCAGCGCCGGCTTCGCCTCCGAGGTCGCCGCCGGGGCGGAGGACGAGGCCGGCGAGGTAGAACCGTCGCACCCCGCCAGCGCCGCCAGGGCGATATAGGCTGAGAATTTCTTCAACATCGCATATCCCCTTATAACGGCATGAATACGTCAGATTCAGCTTCAACCTGAATGATGCGGAACTCCACCCGCATATTCGAACGCCATTCCTGCTGGTTTTTGGGCGCACAGGGCTCCGCGCCGCAAATACCGGTTTTCGGGTTGGCGATGCCGTTGCCCACCACCGCGAACTGGGATGGGTCCAGACTGATGTTCTTGCCCGCCGCATATTGAATGATGTTGTCGCGTACTTCCTGCGCGCGGGCCAGGCTCAGGTTGCGGGCGGACTGTTTGATGCGTCCCAGCACAACCGCCTGCTCGCCTTTTTTCTTGGCGCGCAGGTATTCCATCGGGTCGGAGTTGCCTTCTACGGTGATGATGGCGCCGCCGTAAGTGCTGGCCAGCTCGACCACTTTATCAAAAGAGTCCTGATACAGGTCGATAGAGAAAGACTTCTGATTAGGCTGGAAGAAAACCTCGAAAGAGAACAGCTCACCTTCAGCCAGACTCTGTTGCTGCTGACGCTGATTCACCAGTTGCGCCACCTTCTCTTCATCGAAACGAGGTTTGGCCGCTTCCGCTTTCACATTGACCGCAGCGCCCAGAAAGCCATAGTCGAACGCCGCTTTCGCCAGCGCCGCCGACTTACTCAGAATACCAGCCTGCTGCAAACCCGTTTGCACTTCACTGCTCAGGGCGTCAAAACGACGGGGGAAGTTGCTATCGGTAAAGAATTGCTTGTTGCCTTGCAGGCCAACGAAAGTCGCGTCTGCATACAGCCCTTCCACGTCAGCGGTGGCTTCTTCGCTGTCCAGCAACAGTTTGCCAGCCGCCGCCAGCATTTCCCGGTAAGGTTTGGCGTCCTTGGTTTTGTTCTCGAACAATTTGTCCAGCGCCTCTTCGCCTTCCAGCAGGCCGGCGACAAAGGCTTCCACTTCATTGCGGTGCGCGTCGAAGTAATCCTTTCTCACTGCGTAAACGTCAGCGATCACTTTGTCCGCCGTGCGGGTGGACAGCAGAATGCGCGCGCCTTTTACCGAGTCTTCAGAGCCGGAGCCCACATTGCCGCCAGACGTCAGCGCCAATGCGTCGGGAATAATCACAAACGCCGCATCTACGTCCTGCTCATAAAACGCCGCCATAGGCGCATTGTTGGTTCCGGTGAGATCCGGCAACCAGCGAACGGTGACGTCTTTGAAGCTCAGGCCCGCGTCTTTCAGAATCCGGGCGGCGTAATCCACATGCGGGCCATACGCCTGAATTGCGATGGTTTTGCCTTTCAAATCCTTGGCGTTGCGAATATTGGATTTCACCACCAGCGCATCGCCGCCGGAAGACCAGGTCAGTTGATAAATCACCACTGGCTGCGTGCGCGGGTCTTTGTTCAGCAACTCCGCTGCGGCGCTGATCATGCCGACGGTGCCGCGCAGAAATGGCGTTTCTCCGGCCACATAGCTTTTGACCTGATTGACGAAGGCGTCTTCCCGATACAGTTTCAGTTGCAGGCCTTTCTTATCGAAAATGGAGCCTTTCGCGGTTTGCGTCTGATTGCCGTTGGCCAGCAGCGTAGCGATATCGCCGCCCCAGGTAATGACCGGCGCGCTGAGGCTGCGGGTGTTCACCTCGCCTACATTGAGTTTGACCACTTCGCTGATCGGCTTGTAGTCAATGTAGGCGGGCTTGGCGTGGGAAAACACGCTGAAGGCGGCGGCCAGCAGCGCCAGTACCGAAATGAGAGAGCGTTTAACCATAATGGATTCCTTATAACTTACCGTCGATATTCCGCATCCAGCAAGGTTTGGAATGAGTCCGGATGTTTGAGGTTGAAATCTTTGACGTGTTGCAGGTATTCAGGATCAAACCCTTCCTGCTTCACTTGTTCTATTAATTCTTTGAAGGCGTCCGTGTGCATGACTTCACGGCTGGTGGCCACCTTCGGCAGCGGGTGGTCCGCGACAATTTTGCCGCCCCGACCAGCGAAGTGACGATCGCCGCGATCATCGGAGTAGTACTGGGACAACACCAGCAGTCGCGTACCCAGCAAGCAGGCCTCATGCATGTCGTGAGTCACGAAGAACACGGTTAGCTGCTCCTTTTCCCACAACTCCAGCAAATGCACCTGCAGGTCCGCGCGGGTGTCCGGGTCCAGAGCGCCGAACGGCTCGTCCATCAGCAGAATGGGCGGCTTCATGATCAACGCCTGAGCGATGGCGACCCGCTGTTGCATGCCGCCGGACAGCTCATGGGGATACTTGCGCGCCGCGTCCGCCAGACGCACCTGCGCCAGCATCGCCATGGCTTCTTCTTCGTGGGCTTTATTGCGATACCAGGGATTCCACCACTGACCTTGCGTCAACGTTTTGCCCAGCATGACGTTGTCCAACACAGTGCGATTGGGAAACAGGGAATAACGTTGATACACAATGCCGCGACTGAGGTCCGGCAACAGCGCTGGCGCGCCGGCTATCTCCACTTTGCCGGAAGTCGGCTGCTCCTGCCCCAGGATGAGTCTCAATAATGTGGACTTACCGCACCCGCTGGGCCCGACTACTGTACAGAACTCGCCTTTGCGCACTGACAAATCAATATTGTCGAGCACTTGTTTATCACCGTACTGCTTGTATACGTCTTCTATTTGAAGCAATGGCTGCATTGTTTCCAATCCTAAGATTCAAGCGTCGCCGGTCTGCGCCGGTCCGTTCCGCTATGTCGCATTCAATCAGGGTAGCCCGCAAATGCGGGTCCCGCTCGATTCCCGCTATTGTTCGTACCACTTGTAACGCCACTTCAATATCAAGCGCAGCGCCCAGTCCATCAAAAAGCCCAGCAAGGTGATCCATATAACGTAGGGAATGATCACATCCATGCTCAAATAACGCCGCACCAGAAAGATGCGGTATCCCAACCCTTCCGTCGCCGCGATGGCTTCAGAGGCGATAAGAAACAGCCATGCGGAGCCGATGCTCAGACGCAACGCCGTAATCAGACGCGGCATCATCTGCGGCAGCAGTATTTTGTATACCACCGCCAGATCGGAAGCGCCCAGGGTTTTGGCTTTCACTACCTGCTCGCGAGGAAAGCTGCGCACGGACAGCGCCATATCCCGGGTCATGATGGGAAATACCCCGATAAAAATAAGCGCGACTTTACCCAACTCGCCGATGCCCAGGGAAATGAACAGTATCGGCAGCAACGCCAGCGGAGGAATCATGGCGATAAAGGTAAGAATGGGATTGCCCAGAGAATAGAGACCGTTGAACGCGCCCATGTTAAGGCCAATGATCAGCGCCACCAATGTGGAGAGCGCCAGCCCTATCGCCAGACGTTGCAGACTGGCCAGCGTGTCGGCCCAGAACACATAGTCGCCGCTGCGCCGATCCGGCTCAAAGGCGAGCCGGTGAATGGCGTCCCCCATCTGCTGAAGGCTGGGCAGCAGTTTGTCGCTGGGGTTATCGGCCAGGCGGATATCGGAAGCAATGAGATAGGTCGCGATCAATATCACAAATGGCGCCAGCGCCAGAACCACGTTCAACAGTCGCGGCGGCTGGGCGAAGAGTCCCAGCATGGCGGGTCTTTTCATCTAAATCCCTTATTAATAATTATTGAATGATGGCTGTCGGCGTCCGCCGCTTAAAGGTTCCGCTGCGACTCCCGGCTGTCTGGATAACGCTTTTTCTCGATGGCGAAATACGCCTTCAGCAGGTCCACCTCCAGGCCAATGGCTTCGCGCGCATCCTTCAAGGAATGATTGGAGTACTGTTCAAAATCCACCGTATCCAGTGGCGTGCAATCGGAAACGTACCCCAGTCTAACGGCGTCTTTGAAGACTTGCAGGTCTTCGTCGTTCATCTGATAGACCTTGGGGTAGAGATACTTGGCGAAGAAGCTGTACAAACGTTCTTCCGTCGTCGTAACCCGGTTGGTGCTGCCCATGGTGAAGCCCAGCACAAAGGCTTCATCTTTCGGCGCCACGCCTCGCCCCAACAGGACGTGGATATAATCATGCGCTTTCAGTCCGGTGGCGCCGTTGAACAGATTGATGCCGGGGATGTCAAATTTGGGATTCTCCACCAACTGGATAATCAGCGGGATGTCTTCCTGTTTCAGAGCGATGCTCTGGATGCTGGCGAATGCTTCCGCCACAGTCATTTGGTCATCGTCCAGCTTGATGTGCCATTTTGCCACGCGTTCGGGTAATGCCATGGGGGTCTCCATGAGTTTGAGCGAGCCAGCGAATGTTTAAACGTCAGTTACACAGTATAGGCCGGGCGTCTGGAGATGAGACGACGCACGGGCATAAAGCGCCGTTTCTCATGACTTTCCGTCATTTAATTATAAATTTCAATCGCATAAGCGCTTATAACGCATCTGCACCAGCCCACTGGAGAAGGTCTCCGCCAACTGAAAATCCAGGCGCGCGCAGGCGTCCACGGGAGGAAACAGCGGAATGCCCCGACCCAGTAAAACAGGAACATAGGAAATAATATACTCATCCACCAGATCTTCTTCCTGGAAGGAGGCCAGCAGCTCGCCGCCGCCCACCAACCAGACCCGCTTATAATCCAGCGCCCGGAAATGCGCCACTATGGTTGATGGATCGCCGGCGCAACGCTCCACGCCGGGCGCGAGCTTTAAATCCTCCTGCCGCGAGAAAACCCACACAGGTTTCCCTTCATAAGGCCAGGCGCCCAACTCCAGCACTTTAAGATAGGTCTTGCTGCCCATCACCAAAGCGTCAACGCCCTGATAAAACGTATCGTAGCCATAATCTTCGTTTTCGTCCGCCACAGACGCCAGCCAGTCCACTTTCCCTTGAGGATCGGCGATGTAGCCGTCAAGACTGGCGGCCACGTAATACACTATTTCCATACCCTAAAGACCTTAACTGTTTTCAATGGTTGTCGATGATCGCCAAATAAAACCACGCTGATTACACGCTCTCTGGGAATGCAGCTAGAATTAAATGCAAGACAACGTCACATGCTTAAGCCCGGAAATAATAAGCTCCCACGAGCGCTCTGTACTTTCTGGGCAAGTAATGCCTGTTTTTTAGCGCATGACGAAGGGGCGATGATAGAACAATGAACTTTTTTAATCATCCGTGGCGCCGCGCTGTATTGCTGGCCGTCATTGCGCAATGGTTTCTTTTATCCCCGAGTGTCCATGCTCAGGACGCCCCGGCTAACGCGTCGGAAAGCAGGCTGATCAGATTCAATATGAGCGACGGCGGCGGCTTTCCGCCGTTCACCTACTATGACGAACATAATCAGCCGCAAGGCATTATGTATGAAGTGCTGGCCACGGTGGCGAGCCGGCGCAATTACCAACTCAAGTTAATGGCCCTGCCTCGCAAGCGACTTGACAGTATGCTGGCCGCCGGCGATGTAGAAGTCGTTCCTCTGGCGAAGGAGTGGACGGATGCGCCAACACAGTTTCTATGGTCAAAACCGGTGATCCCACATCGCGACGTGATTTTTTCTCTGCGCGATCGCAATCTGCAATTTAAGAAAGTCGATGAATTAGTGGGAATGACGCTAGTGGTGCGTTTCGGCTACCACTACCCCCTACTGGACCCCTACTTTGAGGAAGGTCTGATTGAGCGACAGGAAGATTACAGCGAGAGCATCATGCTGTCGCATCTGTTGAAAACGCCGGACCGGGTCGACGGGGCCGTTATCAATGAGATGGTTGGTCTTTGGCTGATCAAGGAAAAACGCCTGGGTAATAAATTCGTCCTCTCTGAGCAGGACGTCAGCACCGTGTGGTATCGTTTCGCCGTGACCCCACAGCGCAAGCAATTACTGGCCGATATTGACGCCGTGCTGCAGGAGCTGAAAGATTCCGGCGATCTGCAGGAAATCATCGCCCGCTATCAACCATAACAGCGTTGCAGGCTACGCAGCGAATTCCGACACCCGATACTCCGCCTTGATGACCACCTCCAGAAAGTCCGAGTGATTCATCGCCAGCTCAAAGCCTTCACTGTCATCGCCCCCTCCAGGCCCTCTGGCTTTCATCAGACTGCGGCTGCGCGTCAGCCCCGCCATCGCCTGACGGTTGGGTTCATCCCATTTAGGATAGAGGCTGTGCACGGCGATCAGGCGCACGCCCAAGGCGTCCGCCAGCTCCAACGCCTGCTTTTTGTTTTCCCTGGCGGCGGACTTCATGATCTCCAGCTTCCTGGTCTCCAGGTAGGAGTACTCCCACTGGATGTCTTCCAGAGAGATATTCTTCGTACTCGCCGCCAAAGCCAGGGTCTGCGGCACATCAGCGATCGCCAATGACTGCAGCTTGAGCGTGAACGTCACCGAAGAAGCCCCGGCGAACATGCCGGATTTAGAAGTTACGCGGATATTTTCAAGGGATAACTTACTTTCATCCACTCCCAGCCGCTTCAAACCATCGATAAGGCTCTTCACATCTTTCAACTTCTTCAGCGCTTCGGTGGTGAACACCGAAGATTCCCCCGATACCTTGAGCGCCAGCGTCGCCGCGTCGGGAGACACCTTCACTTTCTCCACAGTTTCCATGGTGATTCTATCGGGATATTTTTCGCTCATGCTCTAGCTCTCCGGTTATTGCAGCATTTCTCGCAAAGGAATCAGGCTACGGGCGCCATCAGGCGACACAATCGCCACTGTCTGGGCCGGTATGGCCGATTGCCCCGTTTTACGTTCCTGAGAGGAAAAATTCGCGGTAATCGTCGTACCGTCCGCAAAGCGAGTGGATTGCAGCAGACGATCCAGCGACAGGAACTCAAACCCCGTCATGCGCGTACGGTAAAGCTTTTCATGCCAGGGACGGAACACTTTATCATAGGCGGCGATCACAGGCAGATCGCGCTTCAGATTCGCCGCGTTCAGATGGTACATCGGCGGAATCATGTACAACAACTGCAACAGCCCCACGTCCACGCGGGTTTCTTTAAACTTCAGCGAGGGGTATTCCCAGTGCAGGGTCGCCACCACGCTCTCGTGCAACGCCAATTGATACAGCGGCAGGCGATAGGCCGGGTTGTAATAAATATTGCGCAGCGCCGGCTTGATCGGTTTGGTGGCGAAGAACAGCGAGGGCGCCTCGGGCGGCCAGTAGTTGCCACGATAATAGGTGGACTGGCGGTTCTTGCCGGTATCCGGGTCCGTCCAGCTGAACGGCGTAATAGTCATGCCATGCGCGAACTCAATGGCGTTTGCAAACAAGGCGGAGCCGCCTTCGCTGCCCGTGACCAGCGCCAGCTCTTCCCGTGGAAAATTCAAGCGTTGGGTGCGCGCCGCCACATCCTGAGCGTCACTGGTTTTGCGCCCTTCCGTGTAGTCTTCATAGATCATGCCAGTGGCGTCCACATCCAGGAACAGGCTATTGAGCCTGGCCTCTCGCGTCACCGCAGTCATGCGCTGCTCCGCATATTCCTTAATCGCCAATGGATTGGCGTAGGCGCCCACACTGGAGAAACCGGAGACGATACTGCCGTCTTCCCGTCTATACGGCGCCTTCTCCCAGTTTTCACGCCCGACCTGGGCGGTCAACCAAGTGCGTGGCTCATCCGGCGCGTGAATGCTGCCGTAGCTGTCATAGACTCCGACCAGATAACCCGCCGCCTTCGCCTCTTTCACCGATTGCGGATGCCATAAGGCGTCCAGCCAATCGTTGGCGCCCAGCCAGGCGCTGGTCAGCCCGGCCTTGCGCAACGCAGCGATGGTGTCGGTGGAGAAACCGCCGCCCCAGGATTCCGGTTGAGTCATCATGGCGCCGAACGCTTGCTGCATCGCCGTACGCATGGCGTCTCCCCGCAGCACTTCCATCGCTGGATCATGTCCGCCCGGCAAGGGATGCTGCGCTGGCGCATCGATGGCTTTGATCAACGCGTCATTCACCGCCCTGACGATGGCGTCGCGAGAGTAGTTCGACACAAACCCGGCGTCGCCCTGCGCTTCCTTGAAAGCCTGGGTGAACATCTTGCGCGCTTCTTTATCAAACAGCGCCCAGAGTTTTTGCGCCAGATGGCCTGACGTCTGATACTTGGCGGCGAATTCACGTACGAAGGGACGCCAGCTCTTAATATCCTCCGGCTTGATCAAACCGCTGCTCCACAGGTAGATATGCGGCGCCCCGGCCAGTTTGGCCACATTGGGGTTGTGCGCGATTTTATCGTCCAACGTCAGTAAACCCTGACGCTCCAACAGCTCGCGATAAGTCAATGCGCCGGCGACAGGCGTAGCCGCCCCTGTCTGCACCCGCACCAGATAGGGCCGATCCTGCATCAGCGGCGAGAATTCATGACTCACGCCAAGACGCAACGCCGCCTCGTCCCGATCGAAAGTCATGGCGGTATTGAAGGGGTTCTCCAGAGTCCAGGTCAATGAATAGCCCGCTTTCCCTTCGCCGCCAGAGCGCACTTCGGTCCAAAACGGCATAGACAACAACTCCGTCAGTGCCGACTCATCATATTTTTCCTGCAACCAATCCGCCCACGCCGCATCATCGGCCGGAATATAAAAGCCCTCGCCCAATGGCAGACCATAAGCGGACACCTCACGCGCCGCCGACACCGGCCAGTTGATATGCGTCTTCGGCTTATCGGCGCTAATGGCGAAAGTCAGCGCGCCATGATCGACAGCCACTTTCACGTCAAACGCATTGTCTTCCAGGGCAATACGCCAATGGCGCGGGTCCCCCTCCACAAACACCACACTTTTTACGTCTTCGGCGGCAAATGCCGCAGCAGAAGCGGGGGATTGAGCTTGCTTCACCTGCACCCTCACCGCCAGCGTGGCGGGATCGATCAGATACAGGTCGTCGCCGACAGTCACCTGCACCGGCTGGGCGCTCACGGACGCAGCCCAGGTCTGTTGCAACGCCATAGATAACAGCGCCGCCAATACGGAAATTCGTTTCATCATTGCGTATAACTTGAGTAGAAATTGGATAGAGGTATTGCTTTAAACCACGTTGGTTTCCCTAAAGGATCGCCGGGAGCACTTCGGCGCGGACTTATGTTTCGCCATGATATGCATAAGTCATTGATTGCAGTGACCGATGGGCTCTGGAAAACTTAAACGTGTAAGCCGATGCACTATAAAATAAAAGTTTCCCGGTTTCTTCATGACGAGGGCCCGTCCTTTTTGCTGATTGCCTTGAAAGCCGTGGCGGCGTAGGAAAGAGACGGAGTTATGAAATTTTATTCATGGGAGCGAAGCGACTAAAACCCATATCTTAGCGCCACATACAGGTTGCTATTGTCCTTGAGCTGGCCAAAGAAGGTTTCCACTTTTTCTCCATAGAAAACATTAGCGCCGCTCTCCACCCGCCAATGATCGTCCACTTTATAGTTCGCCTTCAGGCGCAGGTAGCCATCTTCTTCATTGGGGCTCCAGAAGTTGAACAGAGACAGGGTCAGATTCTGATTCATCAGCAGCTTGGTCAGACGCAATGTTACTACCTGACGATGCGCGTCCTTGATATAAGCGCTCGGCGGCTGCGAGGCCTTGAAGGCGTCATAATCCTGCATGGACTCGACGTAGAACTGCATGGCGCCAGTCAGTTCCGGCAGCAGCTCACGCTCGTAGCCCAATAAAGCGCGCCACTCACTGTTACGCACCCAGGGATCGTCGCCGCGGTCATCCTCCAGGCTGTCATAATAGCCCAGCTCCGCATTGGCTACGCCGCCGGCGACAGGGCCGCGCACGCTCGCGCCCCACACTTGCAGCTCAGGAAAGGTATACAGGCCGCTGCCTGGATTCACGCCCGCCGGGCTTTTCCAGAAGCCGCGATAATAATAGGCGGCCAGTTCGTACGGACCCAATAGACGATACGCCCGCAGCGCCAGTTCATCCTCTTGCAAAGCGTTTTGACGCCCTTCCACCCGCACGGGCTGATTACGCCCCACCACTTCACCATCGCCCGCGCTGTAGTAGGAAATCCGCTCGCCATCAATGTAGCGGTCAGCATCGAATTGCGGCGTATAGACAAGGTCCAGGTTCACCGCGTCACTGAAAAAGGAAAACTTGGCCGCATCCGATGGCGCCTTCAGGTATTCTTCATCGCGACCGATCATCAGCGCGTTCCAGTCTTTGGGAAACAGGTCGTTGATGAACAGCAGGTCGCCGGTTCCCCAGGTGAGGATCTGACGCCCCAACTTGATATCCACGGCGTCCGCCGGACGCATCAGGACGTTAGCCTCGCGCAAGTCCAGCCAGCCTTCGCCGCGCTCAAGATCGATATGATGATGGTCCAAAACCGGGTCGTACAGAAAGTCCGCCACGCCTTTCAATGTCATCGACTCCAAGAACGCCTCCGCCTGCCATTGCGCCCGCGCTTCGCCAATAGACGCCCGCTTTTGTGTCGGATCATTCTGCAACCGGGCGCCGAGACGGGTTTCCGCAAAGCCGGACATTTGCAACGGAACCCCAGTAAGCCCTGCTTCCGCCTCCTTATCCTCACCATTCGACTCGGGCTCCGCCAGATCCAGGCCGACAGGCAGATCCGGCTCAGTGGCGGACGGTTTCGCAGGTTCTCCCAATCCAGAGGGCAATTGCGGCTCCTCCGCTCTCAGCCCCACAGGCAAAGCCGGCTCTTCCGCCCAGGCGCGGACGCTCCAAAGCAGGATCGCGACGATTCGAAGCAGTGTTTTCATCAGTGCTCCCGCCTTGCCTCAGCGTAGATACTGACGCGGCGCACTGCGCAAATAACGTTCGCTGAAAATGTCTTCTGGAATAGCCACGTCGTAGTCCACTTTGCTGTAACGCATCTGAGTGTAACCGCCGATGCGGGTGTCGCTCATTTTGGATTCCGTCACCGTCTGATAGCCGTCCACCATTTCCACCCGCGTCGCCTGATAGGTGCGATAAGCCCGGTCTGACGCGTCGTAAAACTCGGTTTTAACAGGAATAAAGGTGGTTTTGTGAATCCAGTTTTTGTAGTAGGCGAACTCCACATTGCCCGAATTCTTTGGCGTGCTTTTCAAGACGTAGTAGTTGTCCGTCTCTTCCAGCAAAACATGATTGTCTTCATCTGGAGTGCGCCCGGACACATCCTCATAGAAAAAATGGGAGCCCATGAAGCTGGTGCGCTCGTCGCTGGCGGAAATGCGTTTCACCAGATCCAGAGCGGGAAGATACAGCCAACGGTCGTCATCCCCTTTCACATGTTTCCAGACCAGGAAGACGCTTTTGCTCACGTCCGCCGGACTGTGAAAGTACACATAAAACTTCTGATCGCCATCGTCCGCGTCGTCAATGTCTTTCCGCAATATGGTGAATTCCCGCGAGCGCTCCCGGTTCTGGGCGTCGAAGATACGCATATCCACCCTCGCCTTGCCGTCCACGCCCTGATAATAGGCCGCGTGGCTGGCCTTGCGTACGATGTCATCCACTTTCGCCTGATCCGCGGCGCCCGCCGGCGTCGTCGAAATTCCCGCCATGGCGAATACCCAGGCCGCCGTCCACCGCTTGAATGAAAGACTCATATTTCAGCCTCCCTGGTTGGTTGCAGATTTTTAAACAGAAAGCGATCAAAGGCCGTCAACAGCGCGGGCAGGATCAACAAGGTCGCCACGCCGGCGAACAGCAAAATGGAAGAAATAAACACCCCGACAGTCTGGTAGGGAATCAACGGCGCCGCCAGCAACGGCAGGAACCCCACGCCAATGACAATCACGTTGCGGGTGATCGCGCGCGCCGGCTCCCCGAACACCGCATCCACCGTCTCCCGCCAGGAGCCGGTCTGCCGATACAGAAAACGGCTGCGGGCCAGAAAGTGAATAGCGTAGTCCACCGCCAACCCAAGACTCAGCGCAGACAACACCGCCACTGGCATATCGTAGTCTTTGCCAATCCAGCCGATGACGCCGTAGATCGCGCCAATCGTGACCGTCAGCGGCAGCATACTAAGCAGCCCCCACCATAATGAGCGGAACAAAAACGCCATCATCGCCAGCACAATCAGGAAGCTGCCGAGAAACGCCTCCAGCATCCCGCTCACCATTTTTTCCTGCCACACCACATTGATGTAGGTCAGCCCAAACCATTCGTGCTTGAGGGCCGCTGGAGCTGGACTCTCCTCCAAGAAGCGATCAACCGCCGCGACCACCGCCGCCATGTCCTTGTTGTCGCCGCTCTTTAATTGAATCCACAAATTGGTATTGCGATAGTCCGGCGTCACGAAGCGCCACAAATCCTGGGGACGATGACTGCTCTGATAGGTAATCAGCGTCTGCCCCACCGCCGGAGCGCTGGCGGGGATGCGAAACGCCTCCGCTTCCCCCTGCATCAATTCCCGATGCACGGTTTTGACAATGTCCGGTAGCGCATTGCTCTTACCCACCAGACCAGTTTCCTGCAGGTACTTTTGCAGGGTTTCGATATAAGCCAGGATCTCAGGCTGTTTGAAGGTTTCAGCGCTTTGTCTCACGCTATCCAGTCCCTGCCCCAACGCATCCCAGGCGTCCCATAGTGCGTCGGTATCCGCCTGTTCGCGGGCGTCCGCCACCGCATCCTGCGCCTCACGCAGCCACTCGTCTCGGGTTTGCGCAGTCGTCCCGGCAATGATGGCGCGAGCCGGTTCCTGAATGGCCGCATCCGTCTCGTCCAATAAAGCAGCGACTCGATTGCGGGCGTCGTCCAACGTGGCCGGCGCCGCGGGTTGCAGGGCCAGATAAGCCATGTAGGTTCCAGCAAAACGTTCATTCAGCGCTTGATCCGCAACCCGAATCGGATGACTTTCCGCAAACCATTTCACCGGGTTGTCATTAATCTGGATTTTACTGATTCCATAGCCCGCGCCGACCGCTACCACCAGCGTCGCCAGCAACACCAGCTTGGCGCGGCGATAAGTGAAACGACCCAGCGCATGAAGAAACCGCGCCAGCGCCGTATGCTCCTCACCTTCCTTGTCCGCGCTCATACCAAACCCCTGCAACGAATCCTCCGGCATCAACATGATGTAGGCGGGAACCAGGGTTATCGTCAGCAGCCAGGCCAGTCCCACGCCAATGGAAACGAACACGCCAAACACCTGCACGGGAGGAATCGGCGTGAACGCCAATGAAGCGAAGCCCGCGCAGGTGGTGATCGAGGTGTACAGCATCGGCGCCGACAGCTCTTCCATCACTTCGCGAATGGTTTTGTTGCGGTCGCGAATACGGGGATAACGGTCAAAGAAGTCCGACAGGATATGCACCGCGTCCAGCACAGCGATGGGCATGACAAAAATGGGGATCATCGAACTCATGATATGCACGGTATTGCCGGTGACCACTAACAGCCCCATGGTCAGGATCACGGAAATCATGGCCACCGCCAGCGGCGCCAGCACCAAACGCAAGTGACGGAAGAACCACCACATCAGCAGGAAAATCAGCAGCATGGCCAGCGGCGCAGAAATCGCCATCTGCTTGAACATCTCCACGCCAAACTGATCCTGAGCGACAGGCAGGCCGGTAATGTGATATTCGTCATCCGAGTCGAACTCAGCGACCTTGGCGCGCAGCTTCTCCGCGATCTGGTAGCTTATGTCCTTTGATGTAATGGGAACGTACAGCGCCAGCGCTTTCTGGTCCGATGACACCAGCGTATCGCGCAGCATGGGAATGCGCATGGCTTTTTCAGCGACCTGCAAAGCAGCGGCGTCATTAGCCGGAGGCGACGGCATCAGCCACTCGAAGCGCACCGTTCCCAATCCGGCCTGTTCAATATTGTCCACCGTGGACGGAGCCATCAGATCCACGCCCACCACGCCCTGCTCACGGCCGTTCTCCTCCCAGCGCAAACCTTGCGTGAAAGCGGCCAAGTCGTACACGTCCTTCAGTGAGCGCGCATTGAATACGCCCTGAGGATGATCGCGGTTGATCACCCCTACCACGACAACGTCGTACAGGCTGAATTCCTGCTTCAGATGGTTGTGTGTCACCCTGACAGGCTCATCCTCCCGCAGCATGTTTTCCGGATCGGTATCAATGTGTAGAGGGTTCAGGAAGGAAAACGTCGCGGGGCTCAGTGTTGGAGCCGCCGCCAGAAGAATCAGCAGCAGGCAAAGAGCCCCGCTCAGGCGGAACCAAAACTTGGGGTGTCGGGAGGCATGTTCTGATAAAGTCAGCATAGCAGGGCCTCAGCGAAAGGCGCTTCCGGGACGGAACCCCAGTTTTTTCAACACCATGGCTAACGGACAAAAGCCGGTGAACGCCGCCTGAAACATATTCAGGCCGACAAAGGCGGAAAGCAGGAACCAATAGGGACTCACCCAGTAACCCAGAATCAAACCGAGAGAAACCATGAAACCTGCGAATGCGAAGACCAGTCGATCAATGTTCATAGAGACCTACTCCTGTTCGGACAGCTGAAGGCTTAGCTGCTGATTGTTTATTTAGAATAATCTAAATGATCTTTTGCTAATTTAGATTATTCTAAAATATTAGTCAATTCATTAGATGTATGGCTTCAAATTATGCTGGATAACGAATTTGACCCTGAAGGTTTTGAAAAGGCTTTGTCGTTAATCAAATCCATGGACAATCGCAATCGATTGTTCATTCTCTGCCTGCTGTGCGACGGCGAGCGTACGGTGACGGAAATGGCGGAGGCGGCGGAGCTGAGCCTGTCCGCCATGTCGCAGCATTTAAGCGTGCTGCGTCAGGCGGATCTGGTGGAGACGGAGAAGTATCAGCAGAGCGTGACTTATCGTCTTAAAGGCAATGAAGTCAAACAGATGATTGCGCTGCTGAAAAAGCTGTACTGCGACAGCGCCGCCAAATAGCGGCGCCTGCAGTGCAGACGCTCTAATGAGCGCCCTGAGGCGCGCCAACGCCGCTGCGGGGTAACGGCTTCAGCTTCCATACCAGCGGAATCAGCAACGCAAACATAACCGCCAGCAACTTGAAGCTGTCCATGAATGCGATAAAACGCGCCTGCTCGGCCACCTGCTGATTGGCCATCATCAGTGCGCGAGTGGCGTCGCCGGAGATCTGCTGCAACTGCATATAGTGATGGCTCCAGACCTCGCTGACCGGGCTGGTGTTAGCCACCAGATGACCGCGATTCACGGTCGCAACGCGATCCAGGAACGTCATCAGCAAGGCGATGCCGACGCCGCCCCCCAGATTACGCATGAACGACAGCATAGCCGCCGCCTGATTATTCGCCGAGGTGGGCAATCCAACATAAGCGCTGGACGTCGTGGGAATGAACAGGAACGCCAGACCCAACGTCTGCCACACCCGGGCCATCGCCAGCTGGTCCCGATCCACCGCCAGAGTCAACTCCCCCAGATTCCAAAGCGCCAGACTGCTGACGCCCAGTCCCAGCGTCAGCAGAATACGGGAATCCACGGCGCCAACCAGACGCCCCACGATAGGCATCATAAACATGATCGCGAATCCGCCCGGCGACAGCACCAGACCCGCGTCGAAAGCCGAATACCCCATCAGCGTCTGCATCAGCAGCGGCAACAAGGCGGTGGAGCCGAACAGCACAAAGCCCATCATAAACATGATGACATTCGCCATCGCGAAGTTGGGATAACGGTACAGCGTCAGGTCGACGATAGGATTCTTCTGATCGAAAGAACGCACGATATAGGTTAACAGCGCCACCACCACAATCACCGCCAAGGCGACGATCTGCGGCGACTCAAACCAGTCTTCGCGCTGTCCGGTATCGAGCATCCATTGCAGACAGCCCAGGCCGATGGCGATCAGGGCGAAGCCGAAATAATCCACCTTGGAGCCGTCATGATTGGCGGGCTCATCCGGCAAATAACGTTTGACCAGCATGATCAGCACAATGCCGACCGGCACGTTGATCAGAAAGATCCAGCGCCAACTGAACTCATCCGTAATCCAGCCGCCCAGGGTAGGACCAATCGCCGGCGCCGCCACCACGGCGATACCGTACATGGCGAACGCCATGCCGCGCTTTTCCAAGGGGAAACTGTCCGCCAGTATCGCTTGAGATACCGGCTGCAACGCGCCGCCAGCCAGACCCTGTACGGCGCGAAAGATAATCAGCATTTCCAGCCCTGGAGCCATGCCGCAGGCCAGAGACGCCAGCGTAAAACCGATAATGCTGCCGATAAAGAAGCGCGTACGCCCAAAATAGTCGGACAGCCAGCCGGCGATGGGCAGCGCGATGGCGTTGGTGACCAGATAGGAGGTCAGTATCCAGGTGGTTTCTTCCGGTCCCGCTCCCAGACTGCCGGCGATATGCTGCAGCGAGACGTTGGCGATGGAGATGTCCAGCACCTCCATAAAGGCGGCGAGCGCCACCAGCGGCGCGATCAGCCAGGGATTAACGGCTTTCCGCCCTGCGTTCGCTGACATCAGGAGCCGCTGACATAGACAGTGGGAATGACCGACATGCCCGGCCACAGCTGCACCCCGTCGGGGACTTCATCAAAAATGATTTTTACCGGCACGCGCTGCACCACTTTCACGTAGTTGCCGGAGGCGTTTTCCGGCGGCAGCAGACTGAAACGGGAACCCGTGCCGGGCTGGAAAGACTCCACCTTGGCGCTGAAAGTCACCCCAGGATAAGCGTCGACTTCAACGCTGACTTTATCGCCGACTCTTACGTCGCCGATCTGAGTCTCCTTGAAGTTGGCCTTGACCCATGCAGCGCCGGTGACTTCGATGGCGAAATTGGTCTGGGGACTGACAAAGCTGCCGGGGTGCTTTTCAACGCGGCTGATCCAGCCATTAGACGTGGCGCGGATTTCCGTCCACTGCAACGCCAGACTGGCGCGCGCTTCATCCGCCTGCGCCTGCTTGAGCGCCGCTTCGCTCTGCCCGATCGCCGCGCGCAGAACAGCGATATTGCGCTCATCGGAAGCGACGGTTTTCTGTTGGGAGTGCGCTGCCGCGACTTTGCTGGCTGCGACGTCGATGGACGCTTTTACGGTCTCGCGTTCGGCGCTCAGCGTAGCCAGATTGGTTTTCGCATCTTCCAAAGCCTGCTCGGAAACCTGTTTACGCCCGGCAAGACGTTCATAACGATCCACATCTCTCCGCGCCTGCGCAATTTGCGCATCCAGGCGCGCCAGGTTGCTTTCATGATGCTGCTTCTCTGCTTTGGCTACATTCACTTGCGCCAGGGCGTCTTGCTTACGCGCCTCCAAACGTGCGACAAACGCCTCCAGATCCGCCTGCGCCTTCACCATCGCCGCCTGCTGCATGGCCACCCGGGCGGATGCGCTTTGCAGCTCCGCCTCGTAGGGTTTAGGGTCAATGCGGGCGAGCAAGTCTCCCGTCGCCACCTTCTGGTTATCGCTCACCAACACCTCCACCAGCACGCCGGAGACCCGAGGCGTCAGGTAGATCACGTCCCGCTCGACAAACGCATCGTCGGTTGAAACCTTGCCGGCATGCCAGAGGTAATAGCCGCAGCCAGCGACGCCAGCCAGGCTGAAAAACAACATCAGTCGGATCATTTTCTTTGACATGGAACAGTCCCACGTTCGCTAAAGAGATTCAGGATAAAGACGGGCCCGCGGACGGAAATTCTGAGTAAAGAGTCGGACTTTGGCCCCAACTTCTGATTTTCAGCCGCCGCCGGGTTAAAATTATGTCGATTGCAATTAGAAAAACTGAACCGTACAGTTCAGTTTTCGCATTCTACTCTGATATGACGGATAAGCACAAAGGCAATTTAACGACCACCATGGCACTTAACCCACAACGCACTGAACAAATACTTGAAGCCGCCAAGAACGTTTTTCATCAAAGCGGATACGCCCGCGCCTCCATGGACCGGGTAGCGAAAGAAGCCGGCGTGTCCAAGGCGACGCTGTACAACCACTTCAAGAGCAAAACGGTGTTATTTCAGGCCGTGGTGTCCAGCGCCAGCGCCAGATTCATTCAGGAGTTGAGCGACCTGCAAACCGACGAACGCCGCCTGGAGCCAGCCCTGCGCATCATCGCGGAACGCTTCCTCACCTTCCTGCTATGCCCGCACAATCTGGCGGCCATCCGCATGATTCTGGCGGAGATTCAAGCAGACCCAGAACTGGGCGAGGCCTTTTATCAGTCCGGTCCCGCTGTCGCTGAGAGCGCTATCGGAAGTTTTCTGGACAAGCGCATGCGGAAAGGGGAGATCCCGCAGACAGATCCCGTTCGCGCAGGCCGTCACTTCATGGCGCTACTGCGGGGGGATTTATTCTGGCGCGCCCTGCTCGGCGTCGCGTTACCCCAGGACGAGATCAATGCGCACCTGGACAGCGTCGTCAAACAGTTCATGCAAGGGGTCGCCGGGATGGCCGCCAATCACGGCAATGCTGATATTCGTAACAATCCAGCGTCCGGTTCTTGAGCGTCGCCGCTTCCGGAATCAGGCCAGACTGACGGAAGCCGCACTTTTCCAATACACGGCTCGATGAAGGGTTGGCGATGGAGACCACGGCGAGCAGACGGCGCAGTCCCAGCCGGTCATAGGCTTCGTCAATCAGACGCCTTACCGCACCGGTGGCCAACCCACGTCCGCAATAGTTCTCCGCCACACGATAACCGATCCAGGCGTCGCCGCTGTCATGGCGGATTCCCCGCAAATTGGCGCGCCCTACTACAACCTGGCTTGCAGAGCCTGACGCCTCATTTCCCCACAGTAAAAATGGAAGCTGACGCCCCTGCTCCCATCCTCGCAAATAGTCTTCAATGTGATCGGCCACGCCTTCCCTGGTGTAGAAAGCATCGGGCCGGGGCTCGATGAAGGCTTCAAACCAGTCCCTGTTGGCCAATTCGAATTCAAACAAAGCGTCCAGGTCGTCCTGAGTCAATAATCTGCATTCCATCACATGTCCTTACTATTAATCAGGCAGGCCTCTCTTTCCCGCATCTCGCTCCTGTCTCGCCGTCACTGAACGGCGCTTGTCGCGGAGAGTGCATGGCGGGTTCTCTCCCGGCCTGTTTCTCTCATATACTGTCCGCGCTCAAGCATACACAGGACCTGAAACGCCATGAAAGTCATCCGTAGCAAAGAATTCACCGCGGATCGCGCCTGGGGCGCGCTCGATATCGCCAACATGAGCGGCGTCACCTGCCGTCTGCACTGGACGGATCAGCCGTATAAGTGGCATGTTAATGATGGCGAAGAGGTTTTCGCCGTCCTGGACGGAACAGTGGACATGCACTACAAGGAGCACGGAGAGATTACAGTCGCCACCCTGCAAACTGGCGACGTCTTCTACGCCGCAGTCGGGACCGAACATGTCGCCCATCCCGTTGGCGCCGCCAGGATTCTGGTGATCGAAAAAGAAGGCTCCGTGTAAGCCGCCCTCCCTTCCCACGAATAAAACCATACACAGCTAGAGGAATACATGACGGATATCAGCATCAGGCAAGCCACCGCAGACGACGCCGCACTCATTCTTAGATTCATCACTGAGCTGGCGATCTATGAGAAAGCGGAGCATGAAGTGAAAACCAATGCGGAGGAGATTCAGCAATCTCTATTCGGGCCTGATTCCAGCACCCACGCCTTGATTTGTTCAGTTAACGGCGAACCCGTGGGCTATGCGGTTTACTTCTTTAACTACTCCACCTGGCTGGGCAAACACGGTATTTACCTGGAAGACCTCTACATTTCTCCCGAATGCCGCGGCGCCGGCGCCGGCAAAGCGCTGCTTCGCCACATCGCAAAAATCGCCGTCGCCAAGGGCTGCGGCCGCTTTGAGTGGAGCGTACTGGACTGGAATGAGCCCGCCATCAATTTTTATAAATCCATCGGCGCCAAGCCCATGGATGAATGGGTGATTTATCGTCTGACCGGCGACGCGTTGACCACTTTCGCCAACGGTTAAACTGAGACAGCGAACATGCAACCCGACGCCACCGCGATCCGCGCCCGCCTGCTCAGCCTCGGCAATGAAGCTATCGCCGCACACTCCCTGCGTTTTTTTAAAACCGAACCAGGAGAGTATGGCGCTGGCGACCGGTTTCTGGGCATCCGCATGCCGACGTTACGCAAACTGGCGTCCGAGTTTCGCGGCGTCAGTTTGTCGGAAACGTTACTGTCACTAAAATCCCCCTATCATGAAGAGCGCATGCTCGCCTTATTGTTGCTAGTGACGCTGTATCAGAAAGGGGGCCCAGAGCAAAAGCAGGCGATATACGAGGCCTACCTGGCCAACACCCGGCTCATCAACAACTGGGATCTGGTGGACGGCTCCGCACGTTTTATCGTCGGGCCTTATCTTGAAGATAAAGATCGCAGTCAGCTCTATACGCTGGCGGCGTCACCCGATTTGTGGGAACGACGCATCGCCGTGCTGGCCACTTACCATTACATCACCCGCCATGACTTTACGGACATTCTGCAGCTCGCAGAAATCCTGCTACAGGATAGCGAGGATCTGATCCAGAAAGCGGTGGGCTGGATGTTGCGGGAAGTGGGCAATCGGGATAAGCGAACAGAGGAGGATTTCCTGCTCAAACATTACCGCGCCATGCCCCGCACCATGTTGCGCTACGCCATCGAGAAGTTTCCAAAGGAGGAAAGAAAGCAGTATCTCCAGGGGATGCGGTAACCCTCGGACATCGGGCCCTCAGGGCAAACCAGCAGCTCCGCGACATTCCGTGCGCCATACCCGGAAGCCGCAAGTTGCGACCAGCAGTAATTACTAAGGAACAGTATGTACACACGTTATTCCAAAATCGCCCTGGTATGGGCCGCCGCTTTATTCGCCACCCTGGTGGCTTTCAACAACCTGACGGACTACGGCTCCAACTTCGCCTTCGTCTCCCACGTATTAAGCATGGACACCACCTTCCCTGACAATCAGGGCATGTGGCGCGCCCTTAACTCTCCCGCGATACACCACAGCGCTTACGCCCTGATCATCGCAACGGAATCTTTGGTGGCGATTCTGTGCTGGATGGGCGGCTACCGTCTGCTCAGAAGCGCGAAAGACGCTGAGCGCTTCAATCAAGCCAAAGGGCTGGCCATTGTGGGGCTGACTCTGGGCGTGATCCTCTGGTTCACCGGCTTTATCGCCATTGGCGGAGAGTGGTTTTTGATGTGGCAGTCCAAAATCTGGAATGGACAACAAGGCGCGTTCCGATTCACGGTCATTCTTGGCGTCACGATGATCTACCTCAATATGCCGGACACAAACACCCAGTCTTGAGTCTGCGTATTTTGCAGCGTTCCCCTTTCTTTGCTATACCTTGAGCAGGGTTTCGGCGAGCGCTGAGCACACATTTTTATTGGGACCCAAGCATGTCACCACCTAAGCAACGCCCGCGTTTTCTGACGCTGTTCCTGCTTTTACTACTGAGTGTCACCACGGCGGCGGATCATGATGTCGTCTTTTACCTTGAAGATGAACCTATCTACACCAGTAAGTCCATACAATCTCCCGGCTTTCTGATGGAAGTGGTGGGAGAGATGAACAAGCTGATGAAATTGAAGGTCAGCGCCAACTTTCTGCCTTGGAACCGGGCGCAGTATATGGCTATTAAAACGCCCAATGCCGTTATCTTTCCACTCAGCCGCACCAAAGACAGGGAGGCCAATTACACCTGGATCTGCAAGGTGTTCGACGTCCCCGTGATGTTCATTACCAAGGAAGGACGCCCGCCTATCAACGATTTCCATACCGCTCGCGAAATGCGAGGCATTGGCGTCATTATCGGCACGCCGCAGGAAGAAATGCTCAAAGCGGAGGATGTGCCTTACATCGCGCTTACCGGTAAGCAGCTGTATGAAGCTTTAGCCGATGATCAGGTGAAAGCCATCTACACCGCCAAGCCCGAGGCCATGCTGGGGTGGAAGCAGGGAGAGTACTCGCAGAAGCTCCAATATGGGCGCCCATTACAAACGCTTCCCCTATGGATCGCCGCCAGCAAGAAATCTCCTAACGTCAAAGTGCAGGATTGGAACGATGCGCTTGACCAGCTCAAAGCGTCAGGGAGGTTCGATAACCTGCGTAAGAAGTATTTCGGCGACGACCCGAAGCTGTTCAGCACGGCTTACGACTTGGACGCGTTATCTCCGTCCAGTAACTGAGGATACTTGCGCAGCGCGGCGCGCAGTTGATGGTAGGTCAGTCCCAGCGCGTCCGCCGCCCGCTTCTGATGAAATTGATTGGCGGCGAGCGCCTCTGCAATCAGGCGCTGCTCAAACTGCGCCATGCGGGTGCGCAAATCCAGGCTCTCCGCCTCCGCTATGGAATCCGGCTCAGGCTGCATGGTTTTCGGCTCAACCGGCTTCGCCTCTTCGACTAAACCAGACGGCCGCCAAGGGCTGTCAAAGGGATCGATTACGACTTCCCTTAACACCTGTTCCTGCGCCCCGTGCCGGTAAACGCTGCGCTCCACCACATTCTTCAGTTCTCGCACATTGCCCGGCCAGTGGTAGTTCATCAATTGCGTCATCGCCTCTGGAGCGAAACCAGCGAACCAGTCATACCCCAGTTCGATGCTCATCTTCAGCGCAAAATGCTCAGCCAGTTCGCGAATATCGTCTTTGCGAAACCGTAGCGGCGGCAGGCTGATAACATCGAACGCGAGCCGGTCCAGCAGATCTCCGCGAAAGCGCCCGCCCGCCGCCATCGTGGGCAAGTCCGCATTGGTGGCGGCGACCACCCGGACATCCACATGCAGCGTCTTGTTGCCGCCGAGACGCTCGAAACGGCCATATTCGATCACCCGCAGCAGCTTTTCCTGCACCTGCATGGAAGCAGTCGCCAGTTCGTCCAAAAACAGCGTGCCGCCATCCGCCCTTTCGAACAGTCCCGCCCTGCCCCGCGTAGCCCCCGTGAAGGCGCCTGCGTCATGACCAAACAGTTCAGACTCCAGCAGCGTCTCACTCATCGCGGCGCAATTCACTTGCAGATAAGGCTGCTCCCAACGGGAAGAGAGGTAGTGCAGACGCTCTGCAATCAACTCCTTGCCTGTTCCTCGCTCACCGATAATCAGTACCGGCCGGTTCAAAGGAGCCACTTGAGACACCTGCTGCAGCACGCGATGCAGCTCTTCCGAACTACCAATCAGGGTTTGGCGACGACCATCCATTAAAAAACCATTTATTAGCTAATTAGGCTAAAAATAAGCTTTAAAAGCCACTTAAGACAACCCAGGAATGAAGAAATATCGCCACAAAATCAAACAAATCCAATATTTTCATGTATTTACAAAAATTGGCACAAGACTCGCTAAGGTCATAGCAACGTTACAACCGACTTCAAAAGCCATCGCGCTTATAGAGAGTGCGCAGGCTATACAGCAAAGGAGATTGATTTATGGGTATTTTCTCTCGTTTCGGCGACATCATTAATGCAAACCTGACCGCCCTGCTCGATCGCGCGGAAGATCCCGCCAAAATGATTCGCATGATGATCCAGGAAATGGAGGAAACGCTGATCGAAGTGCGCACCACCTCCGCCCGAGTCATCGCGGACCGTAAAGAACTCGAGCGGCGCATGGATTACCTGCGTCAGGAGTCCGAAAACTGGGAAGGCAAAGCCCGTCTGGCTCTGAGCAAAAACCGCGAAGACCTCGCCCGCGCAGCTCTGGCGGAAAAAAGCGCCATTGAAGAGAATCTACAGATCGCCGGCAAAGAGTTGAAGGCGATAGAGGAACAGCTCGAAGTGCTGCACGAAGAGATCGCCCAACTGCAGCAGAAACTGGACGACGCCAAGGCCAAGCAGAAATCCCTGGTGGTGCGCGAACAGACCGCTCGCTCCCGCATGGATATCCGTCGCTCCAGCAATCGGGACAAATTGGAAGAAGCCTTCAACAAGTTTGAGGCCTACGAGCGTAAAATGGATGATCTGGAGGCGCAGGTGGAATCCTATGATCTCGGCCGCACCGGCTCTCTGATGGATGAGTTTTCCGAGCTGGAGCGTAACGACAAGGTTGAGCAGGCGCTGGCGGATTTGAAAGAGCGCATGAACGCCGATAGCGGGAGTAAAAACTAATGTCGTCCATTATGGTTTTCTTTTTCGTGCCGACCGTAATCTTCCTCAGTCTGGTCGCCCCGATCTGGCTGATCCTGCATTACCGGACCAAGAGCAAAATACGCCGCAGCCTGTCCGAAGACGAGCGCGACCTGCTGGAAAGCGCGCTGAGGACCGCAGAGCGACTGGAGCAGCGCATTAACGCGCTGGAAACCATATTAGATGCGGATCATGGCGGCTGGCGCACTTACGACAACCGTCATGATCGTCCGCAGCACCATTAAGGAGTACGCCATGAACGAAGCCAACAAGCAAAACGGCTACAACCGCAATCTGTATCGCGACCCTGACGCGGGCTGGATCGCCGGCGTCTGCGCAGGACTGGCGGAAAGTTACGGGCAGCCGGTCTGGCTGGCGCGCATTATCATGCTGTCGGTCTTCATCTTCAGCGGCAGCCTTGGGGTTCTGCTTTATATCGCCGGCGTCGTGTTGCTGGCGAAGCGCCCACGCAACAGCTACGCGCCCAGCCATGGACGCCCGTTGTTTGATTACGGCGAAAGCGCTTCCGACCGCGCCCGTCAGCTCAAAGAGCGCATGCGCGCACTGGAAATGCGTTTGCAGTCCATGGAGCGTTACGTCACGTCCAATCGCTTTAACGTCAACAAAGAGTTCAAGAATCTTTGAGCAGGCGGCGAAGATTAAGATGGGCGGGGTAAGTCCAGAGAAAATCCACGGGGCGACTCAAGTCGCCCCGTTTTCTTTTGGGTAAGCCTATTTGGCTTTCTTCACATACTTGGTGAGAATCACAATCTGCTGGCCGTTGACCCGACCTTCGATATGCTCGGGATTATCCGCCACCAGAGAGATGCCTCGCACGGCCGTGCCGCGCTTGGCGGTGAAGTTGGCGCCTTTCACGTCCAGATCTTTGATCAATGTGACCGTATCCCCCGCTTCCAGCACCGCGCCATTGCTGTCCAGATGACGCACCGCCTCTTCCTTGGCTTCGCCCTCGCCTGTCGCTTTCGCCCACGTCAGCGTATCGTCATCCAGATACAGCATGTCGCTCAAGTCCTGAGCCCAGGGCTCTGCGCTCAATCGCTTAAGCATACGCCACGCCATTACCTGCACCGCGGGAACCTGACTCCACATGCTGTCGTTCAGGCAACGCCAGTGATTAACCTCCAACGTGTCCGGCTCATCCATCTGCCCCCGGCAAACCGCACAAGCCAGAATGCATTGGTCAGCGGAACCATCAGACGCAGGCGGCACTTCATAGATCCCGAGATTATCCGTCGCGCCGCAAAGCTCGCATTTTGATTCGCTACGCGCATGCAATGTCTGTTCTGTACTCATACCTTATCACTCACATCTGAATTTAAATCCGGGACCAGCGCCAAGCGCCGACAAGGGGCGCAAAGATAGCAGATTGGAGCCATATTTTGACATCGATTTAATGAGGATAGACGCAATCCAGATCAATATATGCAGCTGAAGTCGGCTAAAAGCTTTCCTGTATCTGAAGCATCCCTATAATGCCCCCCTCAGACAAGGCCGACCATGGACTTGGCCCGCTACAGGAGGATAAAACATGCGCCCATCACATAAAGCCGCCGCCACATTACTCGCCAGCCTTTTGCTAACAGGCTGCGACGGCCTGATCGACTTGGCGGGAGAAAAGTTTCAAAAGTCGTACTTGATAGAAACCTGCGGCGAAGACGACCCCGCCTGCATCTCAGCCGTGGAAGCCCAATTCGACGCCTGCCACGCCAAACATAAAAAACACTGGGACGCTTACATGGCAGCAAGCGAAAAAGAAGAAGACATTCAACTGGAGCGCTATTCACAAGGCTTATATGAATGCATCGTTGACGAAAACGGCGACCCTTATTTTTATTATGATCCTGATGCTTGATAGGCCATCAAGCATCCGTTTTCCACGATGAAGAGCTAACAATCAGTCACATCAAAAGCTCGCCCTCCCAATAAAGTCCCTCCTATCGCTTTGCCCTTTTTAATAGACATAACCCCACCAAAAAACTACATGAACAAGCTATTCAAAGCTCTCTCATTAAAGGTTATGGTGTGAATAGGCTAAGCGACTAAATGGCTTTCGCGGGGAAAGATGATCGAGAACTTCAAAAAGCAGCTCGGCGAGAATCTAAAAGTCTTAATCAAGTCAGGTCTCATACCTGGCTACTCCGGTATAGGCGCCAAAGAACTTTGCAAAGTAGAAGAATATGCTTTGGGCTCGCTCCCCTATGTTTACAAGGAGTTCCTTATAACTTGCGGCAAGGAGCCATCCCGCTATTTCAAGGAAGTTTCCATTGATCTGTACCCTGACTTATTAGAACTCAAAGATGTATTTGACGAAGCTAACTCAGAAGCAAAATCCCCTGTGACGCTAGAAAGCGACGTATTTCTTATTGGCGAATACTCCGGCGAGCAATTCTGGTATTTCAAAATGAGCGATGGTAACGACCCTGCTGTATACTTTTTATCAATATGGGACAACCATACATACAAAGAAGATGACCATCTATCAAACTTCCTGCTATCGATTTCTGGTGTAAGGACATAGCAGGATAGCCTGAATCTAATGCAATTCAACTTACCGACAGATACTTGGCGATACAAGATAGGACTAGCATGCTGGGATCTTGATGTGATGCACCCTGAATTTATAAGTAGTGATTCAGATAAGCAAACTCTCCTTAGAACATCTGTCTTACGCACACTCAGTTCTCTTGGCGACTTCGCCAAACTGGGAAGTCTGTCAATTACGACAAGCTCTGTAGGAGAGGATGCTGCGCAGTTTAATCCTGATGCCAGTGAGGAATCACTGGAAAACTTCCTGCTCAATTACCACGACATTTTAGAGGTAGAGGCAGACTTGGATTTAAGCCTAGTAGGCAATGATGGCATTGAAAACTGGTTAAAAGGAGGAGTTACACTCTGGTTTCAGTTAGAAGATGAGACAGATAGAAGCTCACCTCTTCGTTTACTTATGTCCTTAAACGTAGATATTTATTTTTCAGAAACATCTGGTGAAATAAAAGACAACCATGCTCTTTCATCAATGAATGCGCCTCGACTTAACAACTTCTTAACCAGACTGACAAAAGAACAAGCAAAAATAATGGATATAGATGCGCCAGGATACTTGGGCCAAATTGATAAAAGGGGGTTAATAAAGCCAACATGACCCCAGGCGAATTTAAAATAGCAATTATCGAAAATGAGTTAGCTACCGCAGATGAGCTAATTGGCGCAGCGCCCAGCGATATTATAAACCTAGAAAAGTCGTTTTCCGTCCAACTTCCAGATAGTTATAAAAGCTTCCTTCTTTGCTGAGGTAAGAATATGGGGAAGCTTGGCTCCACGCTAATTTTATCTTATCCCGACATACTGAACCTAAGAGACTCATTGGATAACTTAATAGAAGAAGAGGAATTGGGAATAAGAACCCCTAAAAAGTCATTTGTTTTTTCTTCTTTTGATGAGTTGATATTTGACTTTTTTATCTGCAACGGAAATCCAGACCCTGTTGTATATAGAATAGACGAAGGAAGAAGCCACATAGAAGATAGAGGGTCAACCTTCACTGACTATTTTTTCAGGCTAATTGAAACCTGTGACAAATCAAAAAGTAACGGCGCATTCAAGTACTATTGGAATGGCGAAGGCGTTATCAAAGAGCCTTTTAAGTAGCTCCTTCTTGCATACATCCTCTTATACCAAAATATCACTCACATTTTATCACCACCATTAACCAACCTCCTGTAATTGTTCGCAAAAACAACGTACACAATCACCAAAGCACCTCCATATACTTGGGCATTCCCATTGATATATCCACGATAAAGCATGGCGCCAAGAAACAGATACATAATCACCTGCATAAGACGCCCAAACGCCAAGTAGGCGGCGTAGGCTTTAAATGGCAGGCGTTGTTTCAGGAACTGGTCCGCTTTGTTTAGGCATGTTCCCACTAGATACAGTGCGGCAAGGGCGCTGACAATGATTAAGATGACTTTCCAAAAACTCCAGGAGATTAGCCAGGAGAATGACGAAAGCTTCAGTTCGAGTAAAAGCGGAATGATGAAGCCAAAGAACAGGATCAGGGAGAACACGCTGATAAATACTATCAAGGGTGTTTTCAGTGCGGAGACAACTTGTCTTCTTGTGTATTTTTCGCTCATAAAATCCTGTTAAGGCGGGCCGAATTCAAACTAAGCAGCGTAAAACATCTTCGTTATCTAGAGGCGCATTCCCATCCAGATTACAGCTTCTGTGCACTGGCTGATAATGTTGTAGTAGGGACGATAGAAGATGCAGTCCTGATTAGCTTCCATTCCAACTTGTTGGTGTTCTTCTTCGTCTTTAACGATCTTGGCTACGGCGTCATAGGCGGCTTGGTCGCCCAGTTTTTCTAACGCCTGAAGCTGCTCGCGTAAGTGTTTCAGAACCACGGTTTCCACCGCCGCGGTGCAGGCCAGCACCGAATTTTTGCCCAACAGGCCGGATATCAGTCCCAGCACAAAACCGCCTACGCCACACAGCCAAAGACTGGGACAGCGACGAATGCCCCTGCGTTTGAGCTCTGCTCCAAAAATGCGGTGATGCTCTTTTTCGTGGACTAAAAATTCTTCCAGAAGCCCCAGGTGTTTGGCGCCAGTGAGGCGTGCGACGACAATCTGCGCGCGATAGATGTTGATGGCGCCGAATTCGCCAGCGTGGTTAACCTGAAGAATTTTACCCGGCGTATTTTTAGACCCGTCTGCGAGGGCGCTGAGATCCATGATTGACTGCTACTTCTGTTTACAACTACTGGGCCGCACACAATATCCGCAGTCTGGATATTAAACAAGCAAAGGCACCGTTCAGGCGCCTTCGGAGTCGTATTGATCTATACAGTGCTGACGGTTACAGACCGAATTGCTCGAAGTACGCCTTATGGCTCTTGGAGAACTCGTAATTGTTGAACTTGTCCCAGTTGATGGACCAGGTCATCAGCCCCCGCATATTGGGATAAACGCCTTTAGGCTGATAAGTTCCGCAGTTCTCTTTCTTCATCAGGCAGTCCAGCGCGGTTTGCACGTCCTGTACGGAGGTGAAGCCGCCGCCGGCGTTAACGCTGGCCGGCAGACCAATCGCGATCTGGCTCTGCTTGAGCGCAGGAAACATCATGTTGGGGTCTTTCTGCACGGGAAAGCCCGCCAGCAGCATATCCGTCATCGCCACGTGGAAATCCGCCGTGCCCATGGTGTGGTACTGGTCGTCCAGTCCGACTATAGGTCCTGAGTTGTAATCCTGCACATGCAGCAACGTCAGATCATTACGCATCGCGTAGATCACCGGCAGATACGCGCCACAACGAGGATCGGCGCCACCCCATTGACCACTGCCGTAAAAGCTATAGCCGTTCTGCACAAAGAAGGTCTCCGGCGCCATGGTCAGCACGAAGCCTGCGCCATACTTGGCTTTGAGCTCTTTCAGGGCGGCAATCAAATTGACGATAACCGGCGTGGTCGGATTACGGAAATCATTGTCGCCGGAGTTCAGATACAACGAGTGTCCTTCAAAATCGATGTCCAGACCGTCCAGACCATATTTGTCGATAATCGCCGACACAGACCGCACGAACGCGTCTTTCGCTTCCGTACTGGTCAACTGCACCTGTCCGTTGGCGCCGCCAATGGAAATCAGCACTTTTTTGCCCTTGGCCTGTTTGGCGCGAATCGCGGCTTTGAAGTCCGCTTCGGACTCCACATTGGCGCATTCGGATACCGGACACAGATGAAACTCCACTTCTCCAGAGGTTGGAGAGGTCGGTTCTGCAAATGACAGGTTGATCACATCCCAGTCATTGGAAACGTCCGCCATGCGCACATAGCCGGAGCCATTGGCGAAGCTCGCATGCAGATAGCCGATCAGGGCGTGTTTGGGCAAGCCGCTGACAGGGCCTGGGCCGCCGTCGTCAGGATTGCCGCCATCGCCATCTCCGGGGGTGTCTCCGTCACCATCTCCCGGTGTATCGCCATCACCGTCGCCGGGATTATCCCCGTCGCCGTCTCCGGGATCGTTTCCCCCGTCATCGCATTCGCCTTTTTGCTCCCACAAGGTTGGCGTGGAAGCCGGGTTCCAATTGGCGCCTACATGCGCGGTGTGAGTCACCAACGCGGTGTACACGGACCCGCTGTATGACGCCACATCCCCTGCCTGATAAGTCACGCCCTCCCGCCATACTGCGCAACTGGACGGGTCAGTAGGGTCTGTCGGATCAGTAGGGCCGCCTGGGTCGGTTGGGTCCGTTGGATCAATCGGGTCTGTAGGACCGCCGGGGTCGGTTGGGTCCGTGGGATCGGTCGGCGCGCCGCCATCATCATCGCAGACGCCAATTTCTTTCCAGACGCCCCATTGACCGGACTGAGAAGGCGTCTCGCCCTGAGTCCACCACTTCGCCTCGTAAACCTTTCCGTCATAACTGACCTTCATGCCCTGGGTGTACACCGCAGATGCGCTCCAGACGGTAATATCGCAGGCACCCGGGTCAGTTGGGTCAGTTGGATCGGTTGGATCGGTTGGATCGGTTGGATCGGTTGGATCGGTTGGATCGGTTGGATCGGTTGGATCGGTTGGATCGGTTGGATCGGTTGGATCGGTTGGATCGGTTGGATCAGTTGGATCGGTTGGATCGGTTGAGCCGCTTACCACATCCCAAATAGTTTTCATCAAGGACGTGTCGTCATGAGTATCCTGGGAAATTTCCCAGAACATGACGCCCCCGGCTTCAGCCAGGGCCAGCTCCGCTTTGGCGCGAATCGTAGGCTGACCGTTGTAATCCAGGCCGCCGGCGTCATCACGCTGAGCCGCGGAAGCGCCGTAGCGGGCGATCACGTCTTTATAGGCGACCCAGTCTTTATGAGAATAGAAAGGCACGCCCAATACGGCTTTTTCCTGCGGCAGGCCTTCATTGAACTTCCAGTGACTTAAAGCGCTTTGAGCATGTTCATACGTGGAATGAGGATAGCCCAGGTCGTATACCATCAAATTCAGAAAATCGACGCTGCTGATTACGTCAGCGTCCACACTGCCGGGAAAGTCTGTGGCGGTGACGGCGGCGGTAAGGATTTTACCTTTGGCGTGCAGCGCCTCGCCAAGCTCCTGCATCAGCACCTTGAAATTACTCGCTTCGGCGCCCGCTTCAGGATATTCCCAGTCCAGATCAACGCCGTCCAGACCATATTGGTCCACCATACTCATGAGATTCTGGATAAAAGCAGCGCGGGTTCCGCTGTTTGCTGACAAAGCCGCGAAGGCGGAATCATCGCCATCGTTCCAACCGCCGACAGCGATCTGTACTTTCACGCCGGCGGCGTGCGCTTGCTGCACCAGGGCGCTCAGCCGTTGCGAACCGCCTTCCAGAGGTTGCAAGCCGCCATTGGCGGTGGGAAGCACAAAGGAATAATTGATATGAGTGACTTTGTCATAAGGAATGCTGTTCACATCCCCCTGCCAGGTGGGGAAATATCCCACCACCTTGAACTCCGCCAGCGCCTGACCGGCCATCAATCCGGTCGTCAGCGCCAGCGAGAGCATACCTGTTCTCTTGAGTGGATTCATATTATCACCCTTCCATTGACTATTATGGCCTTATTGGTACGCCAATGGTTATACATTAAACAACCAATTGGTATCATCCGGAGTTATGATTTTTTCTATGCTATTTGGGTGATGACCTGCCTGCGCCTTTCAAGCCGTAAGGCGCGCCGCAGCCCTTTTGGGTATGAACTACACTTGTTGGATATTTTCCGCGTATATAACAATTAGACCCTGGGCAGACAGTCATAACGTAAAGGAATTCCAGCGACGCCTGCATGCGCAAAACTTCCAATCGAATACTTTCCGCACTGTTGCTGATCACGGTGGTCGCGCTGGCGGCCACGCTGTTCCAACACTGGCAGTTGCATTTCGTCAGCGACATGTCGCGAAAAATCATTGATCAGGACCGGCTGCTGTTCAAACACCTTGATCAGGTGGGGCTGGGCTTCACGCGACTCTACGCCACCCTCGAGCGTCTCCCCATGGAGTCGGACCCTGAAGCCCGCGGCGCGACTCAGGCGCGCTTTTTGGAAAGGTATAAAAGCCTGTCCGAACTGATAAACCTCTCACCGTCACGGGCTATCATGGAAAACACCTCCGCCATTGATGATGAGCTAAACAGGCATCTGCGGGAAATCGCCCTGCTTGGCGAACAAATGTTTCACTACATGGAGTCTGCGTCGCCGGGCGCCGCCATGAATATTCTCCATGAAAAAATATCCCCTCTGCGGGATAACGCCATCAATCTGCTGAACCGTCAGCAAGAGCTCGTCGATCATTACGTGCATCGCTCCTCCCAAGGTATTGAGGAAAGACTGCGTTTTATTGAAGGCGTCACTGTCATCAGCGTCGTTGTATTACTCATCACCTGCCTCGGCTCCGGCTTCCGGTTAACTCACACCATCATCCGCCCTTTCAGAAGGGTCACCCGTCACCTTCGCGCCATGCAGGATCAGCCGCAGTTCATCAACCTGCCGGAAAAGGATCGCGACGACGACCTGGGGCTGTTCATACGCACTCTGCACAATTTGTTGCAGCGCCTGCAGCAAGCCAATCAATTACTGGCGGGCGCAAAGAACGTAGCGGAAAGCGAGGCGGAGAATCGACGGGAGGCCGAGCGGCAAACCCGCGTGCAAAAAGACATGCTGGCCAGCATTATCGACCACATTCCCGTCGCGGTTTTCGCCAAGGACGTCAAAAACGACTACCGCTTTTTAATCTGGAACAGCCTGGCGGAAAAGCTGTTTGAAGCGAACCGCGAAGATATCATCGGCAAGACTGACTACGACATCTTCCCCAATAAGGAAGAAGTGGATTTCTTTCGCAGCATCGACGAACAAGTAATGCGATCCGGAGAAGTGGTTAACGTTGAGGTAGAACCAATCACCACTTCCCGCGGCACCTGGTTGGCGCATACCACCAAAGTGCCGATTTTCGACGAAAAAGGCGAGCCGGAAACGCTGCTTGGCATACTGGAGGACATCACCGAAAAACAGCGCGCGGACGAGCAACTGCGAGAATATGCGCAGCAATTGGAGCGACAAACCCGGGAGCTGACCGCCGCGAAAGAAAAAGCGGAGCGCGCCAACCGGGTGAAATCCCAGTTTCTGGCCAACATGTCCCATGAACTGCGCACTCCGGTGCACGCCATTCTTGGTTTCACCAGCCTGTGCCTGAAGCGGGTCAAAAATGTGGACGAACTGGCGTACGAGCACCTAAGTGAAGTCAAAACCAGCGCGGAGGGGTTGCTGGATCTGTTGAATAACCTGCTGGATCTGGCGAAACTGGAGTCCGGCCGCATGGTTTACGCTTTCACACCCGTGGACATCCTCGCCGTTCAGGAAAAGCTTCTGAAAGAACTGCGCCCGCTTTGGGAGAAAAAGGAATTGCAGATAGTGACGGAAGACTTGCTGGACTCGCCCTATGTTGTGTGCGACGGCGCGAAAATAACCCAGGTCCTGCGCAACCTGCTCAGCAACGCCATTAAGTTTTCCCCACAACAGGGCCGCATTAGGCTACGCATCGCCCATCGCATGCCGGATATGCATGAACTGCTTGGCCTGCACGGTTTGACGCTGGAGCGCCTGAACAAAAAAACGGCGCAGTTACTGCAACAGCCCGCCAAGCTCATACAACTCTTCACTTCTCCTGCGCCTTGTTTAAATGAGGCCGGGTCCGCCATGGAGCTCTCCTATACTTCCGCCCCGGAAGAGAACTGCCTGACGGACACCTTACGTCGGCTCAACCGCGAGCTGCCCTGGGACGAGAGTCACTCGGCGATCTACCTGATTCAAGAGGGCGACGTAATCGCCCCTACTCATCTGGAAGGCGTCCGCGCCCACTTCGATGGCGAGCCAACCAGCGTCTACGCCTGTAACTGGCGCCGCGCAGGAGGGCTGAGCGAGCGTAAGGCGGAGAAGCTGGCGAAGCTGGCGCAGGAAGTCGGCGTGCTGCAGGGCCCCTGTTGGAAATTGGCGGATGTGGGGGAGCTACAGAGAAAAATTGTAGGTTTGGCCCCCCTGCCCCATGAATCGCAAAACAACATATTGCTGCTAGAGTTATCTTTGATGGACACGGACGAGCCAGTGTTCGCCTTCAGCGTTTCCGATCAAGGCGCCGGCATTCCGGAAGCAGAGCTGGAAAGTATTTTCGATAAGTTCGTTCAAAGCAGCAGCACGGACACTGGCGCAGGCGGGACCGGACTGGGTCTGGCCATATGCCGTGAAATCATCAAAGCTCACCGAGGGCTCATATACGCCCGCAATCATGAACAGGGCGGCGCCGACTTCACTGCGCTGATACCGGAAGCGGAGCCCTCGCCCACCTGATATCAACATGGCAATGATATTGGCATGTCAATGTCAGGCGCATGGATGCGCCTGCGTAGCGGCTAGCCGTGGGAGACAGGGCCTGACCTGTGCGGGCCCTGTCGTTGCAGGCAAATAGAAGGAAGCTATTTGTCTGCCTGATTAATAACAACAAGGACAAGAGCGCTCAGCATGCATGAACAAATACTTGCGATAGACGACGATGAACGCAATCTGCGCTTGATCCGCGCCTATCTGGCCGATACCGGCTATGACCTCATCACGGCGGCGGACGGAGAGGAAGGCTGGGGGACGCTGGAGCGCCACCTTTTCAAGGTGGACCTTATCCTGTTGGACCGCATGATGCCGAAAATGGACGGCATCGCCTTTCTCCAGCGCCTCAAAGAGCACCCCAGCGCCAAAGACATCCCTGTGATCATGCAAACCGCCGCGGCGGAGTCCGGGCAAATCCGGGAGGGCATTGACGCCGGCGCCTATTACTACCTCACCAAGCCCTATGAAGAAGAAGTGCTGATCTCGATCATCAAAGCCGCCCTGGAATTCGGCAAAGAGTCCCACAAGCTCATGATGGAGCTGGGAAAAAATAAATCCCTGCGACATATGGCGCGCCAACTTACATTGAGTTTCGCCACCGTGGAGGAAGCCGAACAGGCGTCGATTCTGCTGGCGGACCTGTTTCCCTTCCCTCCCAAAGTGGTGACCGGGCTGGCGGAGCTGCTGGTTAACGCCGTGGAGCACGGCAACCTCGGCATCACCTATGACGAGAAGACCGACCTCAATCTGCAGGGAGAGTGGATGAACGAAGTACAGCGACGCCAAAAGCTCCCGGAAAACCAGAACAAGCGCGTGCAGGTGGAATTTGCAAGAACCGACGACGCCATCACCATCGCCATTACCGATCAGGGACCGGGCTTCAACTGGCGAGAGTACCTGCAGATCAGTGTGGAGCGGGCCACGGACAACCACGGAAGAGGCATCGCCATGGCCAACTTGCTGAGCTTCGACGAGATGACCTATGAAGGCGACGGCAACCGGGTCGTCTGCAAAGTGCTCTTGTAACGATGGCGGCCCTGAAGCAGAAAGCGATTAACAAAGCGAGGAGAAAAAAACGTATCGAACTCCGTGAATAATACCATTCCCATAAACGCAAATAAGAATCATTATTGACAGAAGTCATTTTTTATTAAATGATAATCATTATCATTTAACTGTCGATAGTGGTTGTTCGTGTCGCATAAATCTCACCCTTTTCTACTAGTTACACTCACCGCCCCTCTCGTCGTTGCGCTTCCGCAACAGGCGCTGGGCGATACGGCGGCGACAGCGCTCGACACCGTCGTGGTCACCGGCACCCGCAGCGAAAAGCTGTTGATGGAAACGCCCGTGCGCACAGAGGTGGTGACGCGAGAAGAAATCGAACGCAAACACGCCCGTGACGTGAAAGAAGCGCTTGAAGACGTCCCCGGCCTGATGCTGAAACGAATTCACGGCAAAAGCGGTTATGAAGTCTGGCTGCAAGGCCTGGACAGCAACCGCGTCAAAGTGCTTATCGACGGCGAACCGGTCGCCGCCAGCACCGGCTCCAGTGTGGACGTCACCCAGATCGGCAGTCTCAATATCGAACGCATCGAAGTCGTCAAAGGCGCCACCTCCGCGCTTTACGGCAGCGCCGCCATGGGCGGCGTCATCAACATCATCACCCGGGATATCGAACCGGGCCTGCATTACGAAGCCCTGGCGGAAGCCGCCAGTTTCGGCAAAGACAATATCGGCGGTGAAACGGCGGACATCGGGACGCGCCGCGCTTCAGCAAGACTGTCTGGACGGGACGGCGTCTGGTATGGCGCGCTCAGCATGGACTATCGCGACAGCGACGGTTTCGACGCCACGCCGGAAGACTGGAACACCCAGGGCGCCGAAGGCGAGCGCGGCGACTGGTCGGCACGCCTGGGCTGGGAGCCCGACCAGAACCAGTCCTACGAGCTGCTGGGCGGCTATTATCGCGAAGACCTCAATCATCGCATTTCCACCAACGCCGCCGGTAAAGAGATTCGCAAGATCAAAGAGGAAGAAGCGGAACGCACCCGTCTGGGCGCATCCGCCGCCTGGCGCACGGCTGTCGGCGATATCCAGGCCCGCTTGCTGCAGGAGCAGTTCGATGACGTCACTTACCAGGACGCCATCGCCACCGCCGTTAAGGAAGACCGCCGCAGCGCCAGCATGGAGAGCCGCAGGGCGACCCTGGACTGGAGCTACGCCCTGAATGACGACCACCTGCTTTCCGCAGGCCTGGAAGGGTTCGAAGAAACGCTGGAGCAGCGTCACGACGACACCATCGAAGTGCCCGCCGGCACAGATCGCCACAGCATCGAAATGTACCTTCAGGACGACTATTTCGTGAATGACCGCCTGGAAATCATCCCCGGCGTCCGCCTGCAGCGAGACAGCGACTTCGGCTCTTACGCCGCCCCCAAAATCAATGCGCGCTATGAACTGATGCGCGCAGACAGCCTGACCCTGTTTCTGCGCGGCGGCGTAGGCCGCGGGTATCGCGTGCCCAACCTGAAAGAGCGTTACTACGTGTTTGATCACAGCCACCTCGGTTACATGGTGCTGGGTAATCCGGATCTGCAACCGGAAAAGTCCGCGAGCTATCAGCTGGGGTTCGGCGTTTACGGTGATCAGGGCGCTTATGTGGATCTCAACCTGTTCTACAACGACATTACCGACCTGATCGAGACCGCTTTCGACCCGGAAGCGACTGCGGACCGGGGAGACGGAGTATCCGTACACCGCTACACCAATATCGCCGAAGCCAGAACCCAAGGCGTGGAAATCAGCGCCGCCTATCCGCTGTCGTCACAATGGAAAATCCATGGCGGCTATACCTGGATGGAAAGTGAAGACAAGCGCACCGGACTGGAGCTGCCGAAACGCCCGCGCCATCAGGTAAAACTGGGCGCCGATTACAGCTTCGCCGACTGGGGTACGCAGTTGTCTCTGGACGGCGTCTATCAATCCCGGGAGTTCATCGACGTCGCCGGCTCCATGGAATCGCCGTCCTGGAGCACGCTGGATTTCAAGGTCAATCAGCCGCTGCCCTGGGGCGTCACCCTGTTCGGAGGGGTCGACAACCTGACTGACACACAACGGGATTTCAAGGACTCCAGCGACTTCCGCCCGGACGAGGGACGATTTTTCTACCTGGGCGTGCGCATCAAAGGATGACGCCTGCGCCCGGACATAACTCAGCAATACGAAAATAACCCACTCACACAAACCAATAACAGACAAAGGCAACGCTATGAAACCAGTCTCCTCCCCCCTTGCAGTCAAATCCGGCGCTATCGCCGCCGCTCTGATATTACTCAGCGCCTGCTCCAGCGGCGGAGGCTCCGGCGATCCCGACAACAATACGCCTGGCGACGGCGGCTCAACGCCAGACAATGGCTCCGACGCGGCCTACACCTCTCTGATCGTCGACGCCAGCAGCCGCGACGCTTACACCTACGTCAACCTCGCCACAGGCCAAACCCTGGCGCTGACGGAAGCGCAAGCCGCATCTTCCACTGACTGGCATATCGGTTTCCGCCGCACTGGCGTCGTACTCAACGGCGGCGCTTCCGGCCCCGGTGAGGTGCGCGGCGCGCTGGCGGCGGCGCAGCAGGATTTCTACACGGACGGCGGCGATCCCAACGCCAACGTATTTCTCAACGCCACGCCGGACTCGGAAGAAGAGCACCTGCTCGCGGCGGTGAACACAGCCAGTCTGACCTTCACCAGCGACGGCGTCCTGAGCGCCATTACCGCCTCTGGAGACAGAACCGGCAACGTCATGGATCTGGGCTGGTACAACTACGATATATCCACTCATACGGTGTCCCTGAACGACGCCAACGGCTGGTTGCTGCGCTCCAACTCCGGCGCGAGTTACGCCCGTTTCCACGCCACTGCGTTGACCTATAACCCCGGCGCCAACCTGGACGTCACCTTCAGTTTCGACGTACACCCCTCCGACGCCAGCGGCTTCACCGGCAACGCCACTTTCGCCGCGTCCGTCCCCGTCAGCGGCGGCAGCCAGTGCTTTGATTTCGACGCCGATGCGGTGGTCGACTGCAACGGCGCAGCCTGGGACCTGAAGCTGGAAATCAATGGATTCAACTGGACCCTCTGGACCAACAGCGGCCCCTCCGGCAGCGGCGCTGGCGGCGCATTCGGCCCCTTGCCGGTGGCGGACCTGAACAACTATGTCTCCGGCGCCCAGTCCGACACTGGCGCGGACATCAGCATGCATTACACAGCCGACGCCACCGCGGGCATTTTCGAAGACTCGCCCTGGTACGCCTATAACCTGCAAGGCCAGCACAAAATCTGGTCCAACTACCGGGTCTACGTGATCGAAACCCAAAGCGGCGGCGATGACGCCACCAAATACAAACTGCAGATCACTAATTACTACTCCGACGCAGGAGAAAGCGGACATCCCAACATCCGCTCCACGCCCGTCGCCAACTGACCCGCGATCTCCACAGGAACCATTGCACAAATAACGAGGTGAACACATGACGGCTCAAGCGGTTCTCAACAGAGACGAGGCGCTCAGACAACCTGTCGAGGGGTTGAAAGAGTCCTGGACGCAAATGCGGCGCGAGCAGCCCCGCCTGCGCATCCGCAATGCGGCGGAGCAACTGGGAGTAAGCGAACTGGCGCTGCTGCTGACGCAGATGGAGCAGCACGTACAGCCCCTTGCCGGCGACTTCGCGGAGATGCTGACATCCATCGAGTCTGTAGGACGGGTGATGGCGCTGACCCGCAACGATCAGGCCGTGCATGAACGCCATGGCGTCTATCATGACTTCAAGGCCAACGCCGCCGGCGTTATGGGGTTATGCCTGGGCGACATCGACCTGCGCGTCTTCTTCAAGCACTGGCGTTACGCCTATGCGGTGACAGAGGGCCCGAGCGAGCAAGTCCGACGCAGCATTCAGTTCTTCGACGCCTCTGGAACGGCGACGCACAAAATATACGCCACCGAGCACACCGATATGGCGGCCTGGGATCAGTGGATAAACGCCCATCTCGCCGTCGATGCGGAGCTGTTTTTCGTACCTGAGGCGAAGACGCCGCCGCGTTATCCCAATGCCGGCAAGGTGACGGAAGCCGATGTACGGCAGCCCTGGTCGGAACTGAAGGATGTCCACCACTTCAACGCCATGCTGAGCAAACTGGGCGTTGATCGCCTGGAGGCGTTGCAGTTGGCGGGTCAGGAGTACGCCCATCGCCTGCCGACGGACGCCATGGAGCAGGCGTTGCGATTCGCCGCCAATTGCCAGTTGGAGATCATGGCGTTTGTCGGCAACGACGGCGTCGTGCAGATCCATACCGGAACCGTGAATAAACTGCTGCGCACCGGCCCCTGGTTCAATGTATTGGACCCGGACTTCAATCTGCACCTGAACACGGAGCAACTGGCGAGCTGCTGGGCGGTGCGTCGTCCCACCAGCGACGGCGTGGTGACCTCTCTGGAGTGCTTCAATCACGACCGTAAACTGGTGCTGACGCTGTTCGGCGCGCGCAAGCCCGGCAAACCTGAACTGACCGAATGGCGCGAACTGGTGGCGTCCGTGGAGAACCTGTCATGATCTCAGTCGGGGCCTCAGTTCGAAACCTCAGCGCGGGTTGGATGTGCGCAGCGCTGTTGAGCATCTTCAGCGTTGCAGCTCAGGCTGCGACGCCGACGCCGGCCCCCGAGCGTATGCAGCGCATTCTCTCCGTCGGCGGCGCCGTGACGGAAATTGTCTATGCGCTGGATCAGGAGCAGCGCCTGATCGGCTCCGACATCACCAGCTACTTTCCAGCAGAGGCGGAAAATATGCCGAAGGTGGGCTATCAACGCTCCCTCTCCGCCGAGGGCATCCTCGCACTACGTCCGGATGCCGTGCTGGCCAGTGAGGAAGCTGGCCCGCCAACCGTCCTGAAGCAATTAAAAGGGGCTGGAACCACATGGTTTACCGTGCCGACGGCGCAGGACCTGGAAGGGGTTTACGCCAACATCCGCCAGATCGGTTACCTTCTTGGCGCGGAAACCAGGGCGGAAAAACTGATCACGGACATGCAGGCGCAGCAACAGCAGCTGGAACAGGAGAAAGCGCATGACCAGCGCCACGCGCGGGTGCTTTTCGTTCTTCAGCATAGCGGCGGCGCGCCCATGGTGGCCGGCGCCAACACCGCGGCGGACCGCATCATCCGCCTGTCCGGAGCAGTCAATGCGCTGCAGGGAGTGGAAGGCTACAAGCCCATGACGCCGGAGTCGCTGGCGCAAGCGCAACCGGACCTGATCCTGACCACCACGCTGGGAATGGAGCAAGTCGGTGGCGTCGACGCCATGCGCCACATTCCCGGCGTCAGCCTGACGCCGGCGGGACGCAATGAAAAGATCGTCGCCATGGACGGGCTGCTGCTGTTAGGTTTCGGGCCACGCACAGTGGTCGCCGCCCGCCAGCTTCGTCAAACCTGGATGGAGTAAACGCCAGTGCAGACCCTATCCGCCATGCAGTATAAGTCCACCCGCGTGTGGCTATTGCTGGGCGCCAGTCTGATCGCCGCCGCCCTGGGCGCCATCATGCTGGGCGCCTATTCTCTGACTTGGCGCTCCGTGCTGAGCTTCGATCTGAGCAGTCAGGATTGGATGATTTTATGGCATATCCGCCTGCCCAGAGTGCTATTGGCGGGCATAGTGGGCGCGGCGTTGGCGGTCAGCGGCGCAGCTTTACAGGGCTTGTTTCGCAACCCGCTGGCGGACCCGGGATTGATCGGCATCTCCAGCGGTTCAGCCCTGGCGGCGGCGCTGGTGATTGTGCTGTTTCCTTTCAGCGCAGGCTGGCTGGGTTTATATGGACTCAGCGTGGCCGCTTTCCTCGGCGGCGGCGCGACCTGCTGGTTGATATTCAAAGTCGGCCAGCTTGGCGCCGCGTCCAGTGTGGCGCATCTGATTCTGGCGGGCATCGCCGTTAATGCTCTGTGCGGCGCGGCGGTGGGGTTCATGACGTATCTCAGCACTTACGAGCAACAGCGCACGCTGGCTTTCTGGACCATGGGCAGCTTCGGCGGCGCGCTATGGCCGGCGGTGGGCGTGTCGTTCACCATTACGCTGCCGGTGATAGCGATGCTGATGCGCCACTCCGGCGATTTGAACCGTCTGCTGCTGGGAGAGCAGGAAGCCCGCTATCTGGGCACGGATACGGAGAAACTGAAAACCCGCGTCATCCTGCTCTCCGCTGTGACGGTGGGAGCCGCGGTGGCGGTTTCCGGCATCGTCGGTTTCGTGGGATTGGTGGCCCCGCATTTGGTTCGCTTACTGTGGAAGGCGGATCACAGAGTGTTGATCCCTGCCTCCGCCGTACTTGGCGCTGTGCTGACCATCTCCGCCGACACCCTGGCGCGGACCCTGTTCGCCCCTGCGGAAATGCCAGTGGGAATATTGACCAGCCTGATCGGCGGTCCCTTCTTTTTGTGGTTGCTGCTGAGCCGGAAATCCGGGGTGCGACAATGAAGCCGCTTACTGACAGACATCGCCATCGCAGCCCGGGAGGTCGCCTATGATTCACGCTTTCGCCGTATCCGTTATCCGCCACGAAAGAACCTTGCTGGAACAGATCAATTTTCGTCTCAATCCGGGCGAACTGGTGGTGACCCTGGGGCCGAACGGGGCCGGTAAATCCACGCTGCTGAAAACACTGGCGGGGGATCTTCCGCCTTCTCACGGTCATGTGTTATTGGACGACGAACCCATCAGTCAATTCAGCCTGAGCCAACTGAGCCGCCGTCGGGCGGTGCTATCCCAGTCCGTGCACCTCGATTTTCCCTTCAGCGCGATGGAAGTCGTGTTGATGGGCGCCCAACGCACGCTTTCTGGAGGCGATCCTTTCCGTCTGAGTCAACAAGCATTGGAGGAAGTGGACGCAGGCCATCTGGCGCAGCGCAATTATCAGGATCTCTCTGGCGGCGAACGCCAGCGCGTGCAGATCGCCCGCGCTCTTACCCAACTGTGGACAGGCGTCGGCGCCGGACCGCAATACCTGATGCTGGACGAACCCACTTCCGCGCTGGACCTGAAACACCAATCCGCGCTCTTGAAGTTAGCGCGCAAGCTGGCGGGCAAAGGCGTCGGCGTCTTCTGCGTGCTTCACGACCTGCATCTGGCGGCGCAATATGCGGACCGTATCCTGCTGATGAACCACGGGCGTATTGTGGCGGAAGGCGCGCCGGAGACATTGATCACCACGGCGAACGTCAGAGAGGTGTATCAGGTGGACAGCCGCATACTGCCTCACCCGGTGACGCAACGACCGATGGTGATGATCGACTGAAACCGCCGCGCTTTACGCGGCGGTTCAAGGTAAGACTTACTTTTTATATTCGCCGCGGCGGGAAGCTTCAATCATTTTATCGTACTCGCCGCTGTCCTTCAGCGCCTGCAGTCCGCGGTTAAACGCGTCCATCAGTTTTTTGTTTTCCGGCTGCGACTTGTTAAGAATCAGGTGGTAAGACTTCTCTTTGATGGGTTTGGGATGCACTTCAACCTGATCCATCACGCCCATGCTGTTCATCAGTTCGCTGCCTACGTCAAGGTCTTCCATGTAGGCGTCCAGGCGCCCCGCCAGCAGTTTTTTCACGTTGGCGTCCGCGCTGGAGACCCGCTCAATGCTGACCAGTCCGGATTTTTCCTCATCATCGAAGCCGTAGCTGTAGCCTGTGACGCCGCCCAGTTTTTTGCCTTTCATCGACGCCGCGTCGCTCCAGTCAAAACCGCTGCCCTTCTTGTAAAAAGCGACTGTCTTCAAGTCGATAACGGTGTCGCTGTAGTCGAAATCCTTTTCCCGATCCTCGGTGCGACTCCAAATCAACGAGCCGTTCAGCTTGCCGCTTTTGGCGTCTTCATAACCTCGCTTCCAAGGCAGGAAGACATACTCCACCTCAATATTTTCTTTGGCGAACGCTTTCTTCACCACATCGGAAATCACACCGTATTCTTTCAAATTTTCCGACAGATAGGGCGCCCATTCACCGTTGGCGAGAGTCACTTTTTCAGCAGCGCTGGCCCCGGAAAAGACCATCGCGGCGGACAATACAAACACATTCATCAGGCGATTGAATAACGTCTTTTTCATTTTATTACCTTTCATTTTTACTACGGAGAAGCTCCGCAACCTATTATTGGTTATCGCAGGTAAGGCTAGCAGAAGACGTTAAAGCCGCCAGTGAGGACACGAGCGTCAGGGCGCAAGTCAGAAACAAGTGAAATGCGGGCGAGATTCTGAATAAGCGCTATAATATCGCGTATCTGCATGAGTTCGGGCGCAAAACGCCCTTAACTGAGATTGGAAATATAGGAATTTGTAGTGGAAGGGTTTGACAATTTTTTACAAAAACACGGCTTAAAGGAATCCCATATATACCTGCTTGAGCTGATTCCCCTGATTGAAATGATCTGGGCGGACGGTCGTTGCCAGGACGCCGAAGTAAAAATTCTCTACCGCTACACCATCGAACACCTGAGCCGGGTCAGTCGCGAGTCGCCGGATATCGAATTCATTTCCGAGGATGATATCAACGAGTTTCTCGACCGCTTTACGCAAACCCGTCCCGACCCGGAGATGCTGCGCGAGCTAAGAGAGCTGTGCCTGAGCCGTATGGAGAACAAATCCCAATATCAGGATCAGATGGAAAGCAAACAGGCCATGATGAATTACTGCCTGGATATCGCCGCCGCCAGCGTCAATCGCTACCCCTACAAATTCAACGAACGCATCATCGCTGAAGAAAAAGACCTGCTGAAGGAACTGTTTCACGCCCTGTCTTCCCGCTGATTTTTCATCATGAGTCGTAGTAAACCGTCACTGGCGAAAAGCATACATCCGTCGTGGTTCAACGCGCTGTCGCGCCGGGTCAGGCTCGGCAACAAGGTGCAGGCCGCAGCGGCTTGTCTCTGGTTCGCCGCAGCGTTATCCGCCTACGGCGGCTCCTATGAGTCGATGGATCAATCGCCGTCGCTATGGCCGGTTGCTCTACTGGGGAGCGCGTTGTTATTACAGGCGGTCGGTTTGCTTTTTTTCAATGCTAAACACAGAGCGGCGGAGTGATGCGGAACGACGTGGAAACCTATCAGGTCATCACTCGCGGCAAGCTCGCCAGCGGCCGGGAACTTACTCAGGTTCAGCGTAATTTACAAACGCAGCTACGTCTGAACGACGCCATGACCTCTAAGCTGTTCGCCGGCGCGCCAGTGAAACTGAAGAGCAACCTGACCTGGGAGCAGGCCCAGGACTGGCAAAAAAAACTGCACCAGCTTGGTCTGCTGACGGAACTGGCGCTGCAATTGAACCCCGCCTGTCTGCAAGCAGGTTTACAGACCGCCACGCTGGAAACTGCTCCAGAGGAACCGGAAGAGCAAATACTGCTGTTCGAGGCTGGCAAGCTGACGCCGCATCTGGTCCAGTTTTCCGAATCCCTCACAGTGTCTAATGAGTCCGGGACGCCCGTCGCCCGTTTCGTCAGTCACAACGCTTACTGGAGTCCGCTGGCGCTGATGCTGGCCTCCACCGGCCTGGCTCTGACGTTGCAAAATCATCTATTGCGGGTGATGACGCACTACCTGCAATGGGGCGCTCTGGCCAGCGCACTCAGCATTGTTTTCCTGTTGCTGACCATTATCTGTCTGCCCCGGCTCCTGCAACCGCGCATGCTGCAGTCAATCGCTGACCCTCGCGGCGCGCACCGCATTTACCAGCAGGAGCTTCCCGTCTATTGGGTCGGCGCCAAAAAGCATCGGCTGATCGATGCGGAGCAACAGGACCTCGGCGTCATTGAACGCAAACAACAAAGCGCCGCCTTGACGGCCGCGGACGGCGCAGTCGTCTATGAATGGCGTCAGGCTGTGCGCGTCCACGAAAGCAGCAAAGACGCTCTGGGCAAGATTCAGGAAAAACTGGTGGAAGACACCGCGTTGGGGCCGGTCGCCGAATACCTGGGCCATGCGAAGAAGGTTCTGGATTTCCTCAAACGCAGGCGCGCCAAGTCTGCGGCCTCCCCTTCCTGGGACCCGCAGAACGCCATGGCGGTGCTGGATCAAGAGGGCAATTTGGCGGCGCTGGCCTACGTCACGCCAGAGCCCGCCGTACAGATTCGCAAGCCCAATCTCACTCCACAGGAGAGGTTGCGGCTCCTGGCCTTCTGCGCCTGTTTGCTCAGGAGTCCTCTTGTATGAAGCAGTTTTCCTTCGAGTTCAGAGGTCAGCTATCTCCCGGCGCGGATCAGGCGAAAGTCCAGGCCAGGCTGGCCAAGTTGTTTCAAACCGCTCCTGCGCAATTGGCGCCTTTGTTCAACGGCGAAGCCATATTTCTTCGCGAAGGATTAAACGAGTTCACCGCTAAATCTTATCTGCAGCAATTCGCCCGCGTCGGCGCCGTTGGCGCAGTGAGAGAGCAGACGACGCACACCGCTCCCGCCTCCGACGCAATCCACACGGTTAACACAATCCACACAACGAAACCTGGTCACAACATTTCAGTCTCACCGACGTCACCGCCAAAGGCGACGGAAATGTCGCCCAAGTCTGACGACCGCTCCCGCTGCCCGAAATGCCAGTCGCTGAATATCGACGCCATTCAATGCCTGGACTGCGGCGTCATTCTGGAAAAATATCGTCAGATGCAGGAACGACTGCAAAACCCTCCGCCGCAGCCAGCCCCTGTGCAGGCGGAGCCGTTTCGGCTGGAAGAAGCGGACCGGGAGCAGAAACGGGCGGCGAAATGGCTGTCCTGGGCCGGCCTGATCCTGACCATTGTGTTTGTCTCCGACAACTACTTGTTGAAGATGAACTTTCTTTACTCCGCTGGCATTGACCTGGGCTATATCCCCTTTTTCATTGGCCATCTCGTCCTGCTGCGCGGCTGCATTCTCTATGCGGAAAGCAAAGGCTACAGCATGCTGGTGGGGCTCTTGGGCTTATTCAGCCTGGCGGGGCTGTCTATTCTGATACTGCTGCCGGATCACCGGCGGGATAAATCCGGCGTCACCGGCAAACACCTCGCTACTGCAGGAGCCTGTATTCTGGTCTGCGTCGTATGGTTAGCCGGCTTCTTCAATAAACTGCATGACATGAGTGAAATCGCCAACGGAGCTCAACAGCTCAGCGCTGGTCGCCATGAATATCCAGACCCTGCTTTGGACAGCGCGCCAGACGTTTACGAACGCGAACAAAAAGAGATGCAGGCCTATCTGGAAAAGTCGCTGAAAACCATCAAGGACGGCTCATTCCGCCCCAGTGAAATCACCACATTGGCGGATGTCATGTTCGGCGCGCTGGCGCGCTATGAAACCTGGCGCAACTACCAACGCTACCGCCATGTGGCCGAACAACAGCCTTTGCCAGAACCCTTGGCGTCGGACTGGACCAAGCAAAACCAGAGGTTGTTCGCGACTCTGTTGTATAAAAACATTGATAGAGAAAAGCAGAGACGTCTGTATACCGAAAAGCAGAACTGGCTGGTCGGCGCCAATCCGGATCAAGTAGGCCCGTTCTGGGACAAATTCAGCCGTTACCTGTTCGATGTCCTGAGCGACTATATGGCCGCATATCGCAATGCGCTATATCTCCAGCCTTACAACAATGACAAAAACGCGCCGCCTCCGGTCGTCACCCTCGACCTGCGCGAAATGAACCTCCCCGATTACGCCAAACTGCGCAAGGAAGTCACCCTGGACACCGTCACCTACAGCGCCACACTGGGCCAGCTGTCCCATACGCCACTGACCGTCGCCTTCTACCTGGAACCCTATACTCAACGCTTCGGCAAGCAAGGCGTCCTGACCAAAGGCGTCGTCATCTCCCCCGACTTTCCCAGCAAATACCTGTACGGGCACTTTAATGTGTTTAATCGGTATCCGGTGGAGCAGGAATTGAGGGAGTAGCGTCTAAGATTCATGACGATCAAATACGTGATGTCGTCTTCAAACCGGTTTAACGAAACCCACCAAGACATGTTTACTATTAATCAGGCAGACAAATAGCTTCCTTCTATTTGTCTGCAACGACAGGGCCTGCACAGGTCAGGCCCTGTCTCCCGCGGCCAGCCGCCGCGCAGGCGCATCCATGCGCCTGATGATTAACATGCCAATATCATTGCCATATTAATACTAGGAATAGAGCGCGCATGTGCGCCTATTCCGCTACCCCCTCTGACTCAACAGCACCCCGCCGCCCATGGTGATAAACAATCCGCCCGAGACTTTTGATATCTTCCGCTCGATATCCCGTGCGAGAAAACGTTGCCCGACTCGACTCATTAACATGGCGTAGCCCAGGTGAACACAGGCGACTATCACGCATATTGAAACGTACATAACGCCAAACTGCTCCAAATGCGACCGCTCCGCATTGATGAACTGAGGTAGAAAGGCGGATAAGAATATCAATGTTTTAGGATTGCTTGCGGAGACAAGAAAAGCTTCAGTGTAGCGCTTTCGCGAGCTGAATTGGGTCTGCCGCCCCGTCTTATCCGGCAAAGACAGGTTAGACCTGCCATCAGCCCTTAAGCTTTTGAAACCAAGATAGATAAGATACGCCCCACCCAATACTTTCATTACGGTGAACCATATCGGAAGCTGCTCAAGGAGCTCTCCTACGCCAATTGCGACAAGGCATACGATCACAAACTGGCAGGATAGATTTCCCAGCACCGTCACAAACGCCGACTGCCATCCATACTGGAAACTGTTCTTAACCACCAGCAGAACATTCGGCCCGGGTGATAATGTAGTGACCAAATAGGCCAACGAAAACATAAGCCAGACATCCAACCCCATCATTCACTCCTTTATCACGCCATCATAGACGTACAACCTAAAAAAACAGGGCGAATCCACGCCGCCGGTCGATCAAGATAGTAGTTATTTCAATTAACTGAATCCAATTGAGTTTTTAGCCTGTATAAATAAAAAAGGCGGCCCTCAAGCTATCGTTTTGAGAAGGAAACTCGCTGTTCTGGTTTGGCCGACAGTAGCCTTGCGGTTAAACTAAAGCTCGCGTTAGCAACTGCTACACATCTAATCAAAAGGCAATCCATCTGTAAATCATTGCTATGCAATACATGACGGCGCCTCCAAGCAAATCTAATAAGTCCTATCAATGCATGACATCTTAAACAAACTAGACAAGCTAAAAGAGCGCGACGCCAGCCTCAACGTGTTTGGAAGCAGCGCCCATAAGTACCTCTTAAATCCACCGCTAGCACTAGCGGATTTTGAATCAATTGAGAGGAAGTATCAGGTTACCTTTCCAGACGACTATAAAAACTTCATCACAACTATTGGAAATGGCGGCGCAGGCCCTTTTTATGGGCTCTTTCCAATAGAAATGCAGGATAAAGGCTTCGACCTTTGTAACTGGGAAGTTGGAGGACTGATTGGGGACCTTCGTCAGCCTTTCCCTCATAGTGAAGCGTGGAATTTGCCACCTTCTTTCTGGGAGGGTGAACCCAATCCAGAGGAGGGGGACAGTGAGGAAATGGAAGATGAGCTATGGGAAGCGTGGGACCAGAAACTCGAAGAGCAGTATTGGGCGGAGGCAATAATGAATGGCGCAATCCCTATCTGCCATGAGGGGTGCGCTATTCGCAACTGGATGGTCATAACCGGGGAACTCAAGGGAACTATTTGGGAAGATCTCAGGTGCGATAACCAAGGGATACGCCCACTAAAAGATGATGAAGGGAATTTTGTTACATTCACAGACTGGTATTTAGGTTGGCTCGAACAGTCATTAGCCGAATGCTGATCACTTAATCGCCCCTAACAAATATCAGCGCTTAACAGCCCAAAAAATCAGGAAACAATATGTACAAAGGAAGCTGCCTTTGCGGTCAGGTAAAAATTGAAATACAGGGGCCGATAGAGTCGATTATTCATTGCCATTGTTCCAAGTGCAGGAAGAGCAGCGGTACGGCTTACGCCACTAATGGGTTTGTGAATACGGCTGATTTGATAGTTCAGGAGGGAGCGGAACACTTGGCCTTTTTTGAAATGGCGCCGGGCCGCAAACGCCACTTTTGCCGGACCTGCGCCTGCCCGGTACTCAGCTCAAATGATGCCGCGCCTGACCGGGTGAGACTACGCTTGGGGATTCTGGATTCAGACATCCTCGAACGCCCTCTCTCCCACAATTTCGTCACATCCAAAGCAAACTGGGACGACCTGGACGCCCAGCTTCCCCGGTATGAAGCGCATGAGCCCGGGCGGGGCGGCTAGCTCAGGTATAGAGAATGGTAAATGATAGTAATGTAGACAATCTAAAAACCGGCTTTATTGTGAGAGAAAAGCCTGAGCTAATAGAGTGGCTAAAAAGTCACTCTATTTCTGAATCAGACTATCACTTTATTCCAATAGTTTTGACTTCGGATATTCTAAACCAGCCGTTAACACCGGGATCAACAATATTTATCCATCAAGACTTAAAAGCCTTTTTCATTCAGCATGAACTACCAACCTTAGTATTTGGACATGAGAACATAGAAAAAATATTTGGCTCATTCGAATGCGAGCTTGATCTGTTTGACCGCTTTTGGAAGCTAGATGAAGTATTGTGTGTTGACGTACCTATAGAATACGAGATCAATCACTAAGCCGAAAAAATAAAAGGGAGCAAAAAGCACTCCCTTTCCGTTAAAATTTATTATTTAATTCGGCAAAGCTCTTAAATTACGGAACTTGTATAAATCCGCCAGAAATAATCCCCAGTTATCCGCATTATTGAGTGGCGTCCGTTTATCAGATCCGAATGTCAGTTTGACGCACTCATACTCGCCATATGCAGTATCTATGGTATCCAGGATTCGGTGGCTAAGTTCGTGGGCGACGCAACGGAATTTGAACCAGAGTTCGTCATTTCTATCATTCAAATCAAAGTTACCACTCAAATAGCCTGGCGTCATGTAAATTCGCAGCCCGCTTTGAACATTGACGTAACCGCAGTTAGCTCTAAACGTGTCGGTAGTTTCTTTGACTGTATACTTCTTGCTTTGCGGCGCGTTGTTATTGAGACGATGAAAGAAGTTATCATTGTTTCTATGGGAAGATTGTCCCAGTTGATTATCAAAGTCGGAATCGTAGGGATTTAGTAACTATCTCATAACCCCCACTTGAATTTTTTAACCTTTGCCGGTTCACTGAGGCGCCACTTCTCTGATAAGGAAACGTCATGTCACAAAAGGACTCAAGCGCCCCGTCCAGTAAATCGAAACCCCTGGACACTCTATGGGAAGTACCGGACGAGCTATGGCTACGAATCGAACCCATTTTAAAAGAAGACTGGCAACCCAGCGCCAAGGGTGGCCGCCCCATCGGCAACTGGAGGGGCTATTTGAACGGGATTATTTTTCGGATGCGTTCAGGCTGTCAGTGGAACCAGTTGCCCCGCCGATTTGGGGATGACGCCACGGTCCATCGCTGGTTTCAGCGCTGGAGTAAAAACGGCGTGATGGAGAAGATCTGGGCGAGTCTATTGCGAGACTGCCAGGAACTGGAAGGGGTGGACTGGGAATGGCAAAGTGCGGACGGCTGGCTGGGGAAAGCCCGCTTTGGGGGGGGAGAATGTGGGGCCGAACCCGACAGACCGAGGCAAGAAGGGAACCAAGAAAAGCCTGCTGGTGGAAGCCGAGGGAGGCCCCTTGGGACTCGTCATCGCCGGAGCCAATGTCAACGACCATAAGCTGCTGGAAGCGACGCTGGAGTCGATTGTGGTAGAGCGTCCGGCTCCAACGGTGGAGGCGCGGCAGCATTTATGCCTGGATAAGGGGTATGACAATGTGGCGAGCGAAGACGTGGCAGCCCGGCATGACTACATACCGCATATCTGCCGAATTGGCGAGGAGGCGCAGCCAGCGGACCGTCATCCAAGTGGAAAGCCCCGGCGTTGGGTAGTGGAGCGCACGTTTGGTTGGCTGTCTAAGTGCCGTGCGTTACTGATTCGCTATGACAAAAAGGACAGCAACTATCTGGGATTGCTGCAATTGGCATGTGGTCTGTTATGGTTTCGGCGGATGTGGCGGCTACAGGGGCGTCAATGAGGTTATGAGATAGTTACTTAGTCCCACTTTAACCATCGGCCTGACCCAGCCAATATAATTTTGGGGGTGCTTGGGCGCAGATACAAAGGTCAGGCTGGCGCACTTCCTTGTTAAATACTTATGCATATTATTTAAGCCTTCGGTAACAGCCTTGATATTACCTGCACCAAACCATTTGTTTATCATGCGGCATTTTGGGACAGCAATAGAGTCCGCCAATACTGACTCCAAAAGTCCCAATGAATTGGTTATTTTTGTCTGTTCGTCATTATTAAAAGGGGTGGAGTCCCCCATGGATTCAAATCTTACTGTGTAAGCCATGATTTAACTCTCCGAGTAGTTCTATATTGTTATAGGTTCCGTACTCGAAGAAGCGACCTAAGCGAACAACACCCTTATAAGCAATAATGCCTAGTCCGCGACCTTTTTCAGCCGCCACGATTATGCCGATTAACTAAATCGTCATAACAGCAAGTATCAGGAGAGGCGCATCGCAACGTCGTCAGCAGAAATAAAAAGCCAAGTCATTGCGCCGCTGGCAAGGACGGCGCAATGCACTCTTATTTATTCCTTATACTCAGGATTTCCCTCAATAAAACGCCGTAAATTTCTATCTGCGGTCGCCTGCACTTTATCCCGCAACATTTGCGACCAGCCCAGCGCCCAGCCAGGTACGCCCAGTGCGTGACGGGACCAGCGCCAGAAGTCGAAGCGATCGCGGTGGCGATATATTTTGCCGTCTTTGAATTCAAACTCGGCGCGCAGCTTGTTGAGCACGTATCGCCCGGTCGTGGAAAAGGTATAGCCCGCGCGCCAGCGGGCGGAGCCGCGCTGCTCGTCGGCTTCGACATGATGATAGTGCAACGACAGGTCCGCCCCGCGTTCGCACAGCATATGCCACATGGCCCCGATTTCCTTGCCCTTGAGGGTGAACACTTCATCCTGAAACTCTGCCTCGTCGTGATAGCAGGCTTGCATGGTTCGATAATCTTTATCCTTAAAAGCGTCATAAAAACGGGTCACCAGTTCGGCGTTAGGGTGCATACCTTTTGTCCTTTTATTCTTGTGTAAGCGGCGGCGGATGTTGCGCCGGCGCAAACTCCTCCTCGGGTTCGCCGGACACCGCCTTGGTCAGACCGAAGTCTTCAAGAATCGTATACACACAAGGGATGACAAACAATACCAAAAGTGTGGATGCGCCCACCCCGAACACAATACTGGTGGCCAAGGGAATCAGAATCTGCGCCTGTAAACTGGTTTCGAACAGCAGCGGCGTCATCCCCGCCATGGTGGTCAGGGAGGTCAGCAATACTGCGCGAAAGCGGTCGTGGCTCGCCTTCGCCGCAGCGTCATGCACATGCATGCCCTGCCGCACGCGCATCTTGACGAACTCCACCAGCAGTATGGAGTCGTTCACCACAATGCCCGCCAGCGACACAAAGCCCAGCAGCGACGGCATGGTGATATCCATTCCCATCACCACATGCCCCACAATGACGCCGATAAACGCCATCGGGATGTTGAGCATGACAATGACCGGCTCCACGTAGGATTTGAACTGGAAGCTCAGCAGGATGAATATTCCCGCCAGCCCCATCAGAAAACCCAGTTTCATCGAACCCTGAGTGGCCGCGCCTTCTTTGATTTCCCCCTCAATGCTCACATGAATATCAGGAAAGCGCTGCTGTAATTGCGGCAAAAACTGCTTCTGCAAATCGCCGATCACCGCCTTGGTGTTGTTCAGGCTGATGTCGACATCGCCGAACACCGTCACCGTACGCTGGCTGTCCACCCGGTTGATGCGCGAATAGCTGCGACTGGGGATAATTTCCGCCACGTTGGAGAGCGGAATCAGCGCCTTGCTGGCGGGATGCACGATGGGAAAGTTATCGAAGTCGGCCAGCTCGTCGCGGGATTCATCATCCAGACGCACCACCACGTCATAGGTTTCCAGACCAACGCTCGACTCCAGCACGGTCACGCCCTGAAACGCGGCCCGCAGTTGCGCCGCAATGGTTTGGGCGTCCAGCCCCAGGTCATAAGCGCCGGACTTCAAGTGCAAGGTAAACTCCGGCTTGCCTGGGCGCAGATCGTCCAACAGGTTAATCACGCCGGGATATCCCGCGAGCCAGTTCTGCAACTCATGGGACGCCAGCGACAACGACTCCAGATCGTCACCGCGCAGACGTATTTCAATCGCGCGCCCGCCCGGCCCGATCGTCGGCTCCTTGAACAGCACCGACCATACATCCGGCGTCTCTCCGGCCAGTTCACGCCAGCGCGAGGTAAAGGCCTGCAAACTGAAATTGCGGCGCTCGGCGGTGAGCAGGTCGACGCTGATGGTGGCTAAATGAGGGCCAGTTTCAAAGGCGTCCGCATTCTGTCCGTAATTCACCGTTACAGCCCCTATCGCCGCTTCATCCTGCTCTTTGTTGAATTCGGAAGCGGTTTGCGTCAAGGCCTGCGTGTAATGCGCCACCATCGCTTCGGTGCGCGCTTGCGATGTCCCCGTAGGCATAATGAGACGCGCCTGCACGATATCCCCTTCAAGATCCGGGAACGCGGAGAACTTGATAACGCCCGAGGCCAGCAGACTGACGCACAGGATAAAGGTCGCGATAACGGCGCCGACAAAGCCGTAACGATGCTTGATCAACACCGACACGCGACGATCAAGGCCTTGCCGGATCTTCTCAAAACGCTGTTCAAACGCCCTGCGAAAGCGGGAGTCCTCCTGCTTCTCCGCATGCGCAAGAGAGTGCTGTAAGTGGTGTGGCAGTATGAAAAACGCTTCGACCAATGAAATGGTGATCACCGAAATCAGCACGATAGGCACGACCACCAATACCTGGCCGATGTCGCCCTCCAGGAACAACAGTCCGGTGAACATGCACAGGGTGGTGAGAAAGGACGAAAACACCCCTTTCGCCACCATCAGCGTACCGTCCACCGCCGCTTGCAGGGGGCGTTTGCCCTTGCGCATCTCCGTGCCGATGCTCTCGCTGATGACGATGGCGTCATCCATAAGAATCCCCAGCGCCAGCAGCAACGCCACCATAGAGAGCATGTTGATGCTCACTCCCATGTGCCCCAGCACAAATGCGCTGGCCAGGAACGACACCGGCAGCCCCATCACCACCCAAAACGCATACCGGGCGCCGAAAAACAACCACATCACCGCGAACACCAGCAGCAGCCCCTGCCAGGCGTTGCTGCTCAACATACTGATGCGGTCCTTGACCACGCTGGTGTAATCCTGGGTCAGACTCAAGGACACTTCCGGCGGCAAACGCCGGCTCTCTTCCGCAATGAAGGTCTCCACTTCCTGCAGAATACGCAGACTGTCATCACGGGTGTTTTTGGATATTTTTAAAAAAGCGGCGGGCTTACCGTCGAAGGTGGACTTACTCTCCTCCAGCTCAAACTCGTCAACAATGCTGGCGATGTCGCCCAGGCGCACTTCCGCCCCATTGCCGCCCCGCAACACCACCAGGTTCTCCAGCTCCGTGACGGTGCGCCTTTCGTCGCTGAAGCGAATCTGATAATCACGGCTGTCTGTCTTTACATCTCCTGCGGGGAGATCCACATCCTGCTTCGCCACCAGATTGGCGATGTCCTGCAAGCTCAGGCCGTACTGACGCAGATTGCTTTCCGGCGCCTGAATCTGAAACTGTCGGTCAGAGAAGCCCTGCACTTCCACCAGAGGGATATCGGGATTGCGCAGGATGCGTTGCTTGACCTCTTCCGCCAGGGTTTTCAGCTCGCTACGGGGCAGGTCCGCCGTCAGGGCGATGGTCAACACGTTTTGCGTGCGTCCCAGCTCCTTGACCACCGGCTCCTCCGACTGATCCGGCAGGGAGCTGATCTCATCCACGGCGCTTTTAACGTCATCGACGAAATCGTCGAAGTCGCCGTCCTCCAGCATTTTCAGAGTCATCAAGCCCAGGGAGTTACGAGCTTCGCAGCGCACCTCCTCCATGAAGCTGACGCCTTCCACGGCTTCTTCCAGCGGCTTGCACACAGACAGCTCGATATCCGTCGGCGTGGCGCCGGGATAAACGACTTTCACCTCGACTTCGTAGCTTTTCACTTCGGGAAAAGTTTCCCGCTTGATTTGCGGCAACGTCATCAAGCCGATGAACAGAAAGAAGCCCATCAGCAGGTTCGCCGCAGTAGGGTGCGTGGCGAAAAAGCGGATCATAGGGCTTGCCTTCCCTGCGCCCACTGCTCGATCAGCGCTTCGGCGTCCTTATCTTCCTGCGGCGTCACCAACATGCCCATTACGGCGGGAAACAGGTCAGTCGTGACGACCCGTTCGCCCTCATGAATCGCCTCGTCTCCCGTATTGTCCTCCTGCCGGATCAACAGCATGGAACCCTGGGTTTTATAATGCGGTTTGATTCGACGCAGGCGGTTATCTTTGTCCACCACATACAACTCATGCTCGCGTAACACATCCCGAGGCAAAACTAAAAACGGCTGCGGCGCGCCTTCCAGCTCGACCTTGGCGTACATTCCTTCTATCAACGGCGGACGTGTTCCGGGGCGGGCGGTGCGATAAGGATTATCAACGCCGACGATGACTCCAAGGGTGCGCGAGGCCGCTTCCAGATTGTTGCTGATGCGCTCCACCCTGGCTTCCCAGCGCGTGTCGCCATCTTCCGCCAGAGCGACGCTGGCGGCGAGGTCCAGCTCGGTGAAAATATTGCTGGCGGCGTCCTGCTCCAGAAATTTCTGAAACAGGTTTTCCAGGTTGTCAAAACCCTCCGCCAGAATGCGGAACTGGCTCAACGGAAACTGGGCGTTGACCAGCACCTTATCAATGGTCTGAGCGCCATACAGCGAGGCGCCCACAGCGACAAACTGATTTTCCTCCACCGCCAGCCGGGTGATGCGGGCGTTGAAAGGCAAGCTGATGCGGGTCCGCTCCAGGTTGCGTTTCTGCGCCTCCACCGCGGCTTCGGCGATATCCTGTTTGGCCTGCAGCACCTGTAACTGATACGGTAAAGTCTGCAGTTGGTTACTCAGCGTCTGGGTTTCCTGCTTCAATTGCAGGACGGCGGACTGCTGCGCATCGTAGTTGGATTGCGAGGCGGAGCCTTTCTGCAGCAACCGTCCAATGCGCTCTTGCTCTTTCTTGGCGATGGCCAGTTTTTCCCGCGCCAGTTCGAGATCCTGTTCGGTGTCCTCCACTGTCAGCCGCATCTCCTCCAGATTAGCGCGGCTGACCGCCAGATCCGCTTCCGCCTGTTTCAGCGCCAGCTGATAATCGCGATCGTCGATGCTGACCACCAGCGTCCCCGCCGGCAATATGGCCCCCTTCTTCAACAGCGGGTGTACGTAGGTCACTTTGCCTGACACTTCCGCCTTGCTGTCCAGCACCACATCCGGCGCCACTTCGCCAAACCCGGTAATGCGCGGCCTGACTTCATAACGCTTGGCGGACACCACCTTCACCGCCGCAGGCAGCTGCGCTTTATCCACATGCTCCATCGCCGGACGACGCTTGATAATCGCCACCGCCACCGCGACGCCAATCGCGACTACCAAGGGCAACGCCCATCGACGCTTCATCCAGGCCAGGCTCATAGTGAGTCCTCTTTATATGTTGTCAGGTTAAGGTTGCGAGTTGGATTGCGGATTGGGTTGTGGACTGCACTTGGGCGCGGCTCCGCAACCCGACATAAACATCCGGTAGACATGCTCAATCCATTCATCGCTGCTCACCAGCTCATCGGACATATCCCAGGCCCGCCTGCGCACGGGCCCGCCGATAAAAGGCGTGATAATCAGATTCACCAGTGAAAACGCCGCCCATTTGGGGTCCACATCCGCACGCAGATTTCCCTTTTTCTGTTCCGACTCCATCAGCTTAGGAAGAAACATGGCCATGCGCCGGGGCATTAGATCAATAAAGCGGTCCTGCAACCTGCCCCGCTCCGACAGCACCTCATCGATGATGAACGTAATCAAAGGCGGACAGTCGACGATTCTGGTAATGGCGGCGCGGATAAACCCACGAATGGGGTCAGGCTGGGAAACCACTTCGACAATGCGGCCGAACTGTTGTTCGCCGAGGCGCTCAATCAAGGCGATGAATAAATCTTCTTTACTGCCGAAGTAATAACTGATCATCGCGGACTTCATGCCCGCTTTTTCGGCGATATCGCGGATGGTGATGCTGCGGTAGCTTTTTTCCCGCAACAGTTCGAAGGCGGCGTCCAGCAGATCGTCTTTACGCTGCCGCTGCAATGCGGGGTCCAATGGTCGCCCGCGCTTGTTTTCAGGCTCTTGAGCCTCAGTTTTCTCACGCATGAAAAGCCAATTAATTTATCAAACGATTAATTTAATCGGATGATAAATTAATTGGTCGATTTCAGGAAGCGATTATTCTGAGAAAGAGATTCTCGCTAACGACGAAGCTTACCTGCCAGGAGGTTTTATTCTGCAATCGCCTGTCGACCGGTCGGCGAGCCAGCGCGCGCCCCCTTGTCCGGCTGCGGCTTGCGCCGAAGAATTGCAGTATTGGCGAGAAGAATCAGTGCGATACCCACTGTTTGAGCCGCACTCAGCTCCATGTCATAGAACAGCATGTCCACGAGCAACGTGGTAATCGGATACAAAAACGACAGGATCGAAAGACGCTCCAGCGTCAAGTGCGAGATCGCAAAATACAAGAGTACGTACTGCGCGATGGAATTAAGCCCTCCAAGCAAACCCACATACTTCCAGTCCACCTGCGACCAATCCGCGCCGTTCCACAACAGCCATGCTCCCAATAGCGGCAGGCAAAAACCTAGCTGCGCCGCCGCCATCGCCGCGGGGGAAACACCGGGCGCCTGACGCGTAAAAATGGTGGCCAGGGCGTAAAAGAACGCAGCTCCCAACGCCAGCCCCATTCCTTGCAAAGCCTCGAATGAGGCGCCGCTAAAGCTGACTTCCGCCGCCAGGAAAACGCCGACGAACGCCATAAGCATCCAACCCCAGGTCGACCATTGCACGTTTTGCCGCAGGAAAATCGCGCACAGCAATAACAGAAAGAAGGGCTGCAGGTTGTAGATGACCGTGGCGACGGAAATATGGATGCTGTCGAATGAGGCGAACAGGAACAGCCAGTTGAGGCGAACAGGAACAGCCAGTTACAGATCAACGCCAGCCCCGCCAGACCAATCCAACCGATATTGCCGCGATTGACGCCACTGGGCGTTCCCCGCAACCGGCAATATAGCCATAGTCCGGCGCCGCCGATAAGGCAGCGGAAAAACACCACGGAGACGCTGTCCATATTGGAATGGTCCACGAACAGACCGATAAAGCTCGCCATCACCATCGCACTGATCATGGATAAAGAGGCTTGCTGTTGGGTGGACGCATTCATCAGTGACTCCTTGCCATAGGGTGAACAAGCTGTTTCAATAATCGAACGAACGCCACCAATTTAATTGGCGTAAATGCCTGAAACCACTGAAATTAATAGAACCAATCATTCATAAATTCGAACAATGAAAGAGCAAGCAGACCTTTTATACACGTTTCAGGCAATCGCACGCTGTGGCGGCGTAACCCAGGCGGCGCAGCAATTAGGCATCGCCAAGTCCACCGTCAGCGGACATTTGAGCAAGCTGGAGCAGATCTATGACGTCAAGCTGGTGCAACGCAGTTCACGTCAGTTCCAGTTGACGGCGGCGGGAGGAAAACTCCTTGAACACAGCCTGGAGCTGGTGCAACTGCTTACCCGCACTCGCACCTGTATGGCGGAATTCACCAAACAGATTAGCGGCGTCGTGCGCATCACTGCGCCGCTGGCCTCCGGCAATATGATCCTGCCGGAACTGTTGCATCAGTTTCGTCGTATTCATCCTGCAGTAACATTTGAATTGACCATGTCCAACGAGCAGCTGGATTTGTTGAAGAACAATATCGATGTAGCGTTTCGCGCCACAGCGTTAAACGACTCATCGCTCATTGGCCGTCGTCTGGGCTGGATTCGCGGCGTCATGGTCGCTTCTCCGGAGTTTTTGCGTCAAAACCCGCTGGGAGAGGAATTACAGAGGCTGAGTGAACTCCCAGTCATCGCCTATCGCTCGGATGAACACTGGCGACTGGTGAATGCGCAAGGACATGAGCGGGAAATCAATATCCGCCCTATCGTCAGAGTGAATGGGCTGGAAAGCGCGCGTCAACTGGCCTTAAAGGGAGTAGGCGTTGCGTTGACGCCGGATTACATCGCCGCACCGGCGCTACAGAGCAGCGAGCTAATTCATCTATTCAGCGACTGGCGCGGCCGCGCAACGCCTTACCACTTGGTCTACCCAAGCCGCCTGACGCCCTCCATCGCCGTCAAACGGTTTATCGATTTTACGTTAGAGGCCTTTGAAAGCGGCTGCATGAAGGATGTGCTGGCGCGTTGAAGTACTATTACTCAGACAGCCAAATAGCTTCCTTCTATTTGTCTGCAGCGACAGGGCCCTGCGCATGTCAGGCTCTGTCTCCCGCGGCTAGCCGCCGCTCAGACGCCTTTTGTCCATACCGGAGTCAGCGATGTGACTTGCGGCGGGCCTGAAAGCAGCGATTCAACTTCTTCCAGATAAGCGGCGTAACTGTCCGTTTTTAAAAACGCCTGCGACGCCTCCGCGCTTACATACTGCTGAAAGGCGTAAATTGAATCCGGCTCGGCATTATCAAAACAATAAAAGTAAGCGGTATGGCCAGGATTGGCGGAAACCGCAGGGGCCATGTGCTTTTCCCAAACCTTACGCACTTCGTCCCGCTTACCTGGTTGAGTCTTGTGCTTGATGATGATTGCAAATGAAGTCATTCCCTTACCTCTGAAGTGTTGATTACTTAGCGCCAGCGGAAGCCTACATTAAAGATTACAACGTCGGGTTTTAATCCCGCATTAAGAGCGGCCCTCAATAGCGGACATTCGGCCGCTATCATTCCGCATATTTGACCACTTTTATATAAATATCCGACACCCAAAAGCCATCCTCAACGCTAGGGACGAATTTTTCAAAGCTGATATCGCCAAGCGCGCACTTTCGGTCTTTTAACTCTTCATTAATTTCTCTAAGGAGGGTGGTGGAAGCCAAAGCCTCTGGTATAACCGACTCCAACGGCTTGATCGTCGAACCTGTTTTTCCCGCGGGTGATTTCAGGTAGGCATCCAGCCTATCTGGATAGTTCTGTCGGTAAAATTCGCGCAATTCGTTCATCGTCTCCGCCGACATTCCGCCAACCAGACGCATATTAAAAGGGCACTTGGGAATTTGCAGCGCCTTAAACGCCGCCTTCACTGGAACGCCATCTTTCTCCATCATGTAGAACTCCAGATAGTGCAAAGCGCCATAGTTTCTTAGCTCATGCACTCTCAACTCCGTCGAGTAGGAGAAAAGCGAGAGTAACAAAAGCCATAGGGCAAGCGTAAATTTCATGTTCATCCCAATCGAGTTTGCAATATAGGAGCGGCATGTTTATCCGTGGCGGGCTTATAACTGCTCCATCACTCAACGTGGTAAGTGTCCACCCAAAGCCCTGAGGTGACGTACTTAGGCTCATGCCCAAGCTGGGATTTAACATATTCATCAAGCTTTTCTGAATAATATAAATCACCAAACTTCTTTTTAAACTCAGGCTTACTTTTCTCGTATAAAACCGTATCTGAGATTTCCTGTTCCGTGACTTTTTTGCCTGTGGTCAATATGTTCCATGTCCAAGCGCCGCGCCCGACCCCCTTCCATCCAGAGCCGTCAGGACTGTAATAGGACACGCCAATCAATCTACCTTCCTGACATAGAGCGCGGTCTGGAGCTAAGTGCAGCGCAATTTTGATATCCGGCGAGACGTTCTGGATATCCATAATCGCCTTCACCATCGTGTGCGCCCTCTCTTCTTTCCCTATCGCTTTAGATGCGACGCAAGAGAATATGTAGTCGTAATCGCCTTCGCTGATTTCTTCTTGGTTAACAACCTCGTAAGTAGCGGCCTTCGAGAAACCAATTGATGGCGGCGCGGCAAATGTAACGGAGGTTAGAAAGGCAGTTAATGTAAAGGCAATTGCTCTATTCATTGTTGTTCCATGGATAAAAGATCAATGACAGGGCCACCAGCTTATAACATGTATCAGAGCGAATGCATTCATCTTGCCCACTGAAAGACAAATAGAGCCGCCAATACCGCGTCTTTAGCCCGCCAAAAACTCTTATTGCCGTCAGATCACACCAGCTTCAAAACGATAGATACATCCGGGTTCCTATAAGCCCACCAATACCTCCCTCACACTCTAACCTTCTCAAAAGCTAAGCTATACTTACTCGATAGGCCCGCTGCGGCGGGTTCAGGCCAATGGAGTGTGACAGGCCTCCGCCGGTGTCGGCGGCGCCAGACGGATTCAGGTTATCGTCCAGCGTCAGACAATTCCCGGAGGCTTTGCGTGCTCCGTTTGTGTGTTTTATTGATATTGTTCTTTCCTCACGCCGTTTGGGCCGAAACGGTGCTCGCCTTTACGCGGCTGGCTCCCTATCACTACAACGAAAACGACACGCCCCGAGGCATCAGCGTGGCGCTGGTGGAAGAGGCGTTCAGGCGTATGGATGAGCCGGTGAAGTTGATCGAGCTGTCCTGGAGCCGGGCGTTGCGCTACTTGGAGAACGGCGGGGTGGACGGCGTATTCGAACTGTTGAAAACGCCGGTGCGGGAGACTTACGCGGACTACTCGTCGCTGGTGTTGATGATGGAGAACGTCTCCCTGTTCGTGCCGGAGAACAGCGCTGTTCAATTCGACGGCGACCTGCAGCAACTGGCTCACTTACGCTTTGGCGGTCTGCAGGATTTCAGCTATGGCGAAAAATTCGATGCATTTCGCAGCACGGAACTGAACACGGAGTTCATCACCGCCGTGAGTCTGAACGACCTGTTTTTACGCCTGATCAACGACAACATAGATATTATTATCGGCGATCAGCGCGGCGTTCTGTTGGAGTACCGGCGCCTGCAAGGCCTGAAAGTGCGCTCTCTGCCGCAGATCAAACGCCTGCAGCCGAATGTGGAGGAAACGCCCAGCTACATCGCCTTCTCCAAAAAATCCCAGCGCGCCAATTTGCGTGAACGCTTCGATCAGGCGCTGGCGAATATGATTGCGGAAGGCGTGTACTCGAAAATCGTCGAGAACTGGGCGAACTACTGAACGCAGTCCACGCGCCCCAAACAAGCCTCAGGCTACTCCAGCGTCCCTGACGCGAACTGCGTACTGATGCGGGCGCCAGCCTCTCCTGCAATCATGGCCTCAATGTCTCGCAGCGAACCAATCACCGCAGGTTTGCCAGTATTGCGGGCGAACTCGCAGGCGGCCTGAACTTTCGGCCCCATGGAGCCGGCGGGAAACGCATCCGGCTGCAAAGCGTCCGGGTGCGCCTTCGCAATCGGGCGGGAGTCAGGCGTTCCCCAATTTTGGTACACCGCGTCCACGTCGGTGGCGATAATCAAAAGATCCGCATCCAGTTGCTGCGCCAGCAAAGAGGAGCAAAGGTCTTTGTCGATCACCGCTTCCACGCCTTGTAACTTGCCTTCGCGGTTATACAGCGTAGGAATGCCGCCGCCACCGGCGCAAATCACCACCGTGTTTTTCTCCAACAGCCATTGAATAGGCCGGATTTCAAAAATTCGACGCGGCCGCGGACAGGGAACAACGCGGCGGAACTTGTCGCCGTCGCGGGCGATGCTCCATCCCTTCTCCGAGGCCAGCGCCTCGGCTTCCTTCTCTTCGTAGACGGGCCCGATAGGTTTGGTGGGATGCTGGAAAGCCGGGTCGTCCGGGTCCACTTCCACCTGGGTGAGAACCGTCGCCAGAGGCGCTTCCGCAGGCAGCAGATTGCCCAGCTCCTGTTCGATCATGTACCCGATCATGCCTTCGGTTTCCGCCCCCAACACATCCAAGGGGTAAGGCGACACTGACGCATAAGCCGCCGCCTGCAGCGCCAGCAACCCGACCTGCGGACCGTTACCGTGAGCGATCACCAACTCATTGCCCGGCGCCACCGCGGCCAGGCGCTCCGCCGCCAAGCGGACGTTGATACGCTGGTTGTCCGCCGTCAGAGGCTCCCCCCGGCGTAACAGGGCGTTGCCGCCCAGAGCCACTACTATCCTCATCGCCGTTTCTCCCGGTCAGACATCCGCCAGAGTGGAGACCAGCACCGCCTTGATGGTGTGCATCCGGTTTTCCGCCTGATCGAACACAATAGATGCTTCCGACTCGAACACATCATCAGTGACTTCCACGCCGTTGTGCAGGCCATATTGCTCGAATATCTGCGCGCCCACCTTGGTCTCCGCGTTGTGGATCGCCGGCAGACAATGCATGAACTTCACACGGGGATTATTGGCCGCCGCCAACAAAGCGGCGTTCACTTGAAACGGCAGCAGCATGTTGATGCGCTCGCCCCACTTCTCCGGCGCTTCACCCATGGACACCCATACGTCCGTGTGTATGAAATCCACGCCGCGGACGGCTTCCCTTGGCTTATCGGTTAACGTCATGCGGGCGCCGGTGCGGGCGGCGATCTCCCGGCACTGCTCGATCAGTTCATCCTTGGGCCATAACTCACGGGGAGCGCCCAGTCGCACGTCCATGCCAAGCTGGCAGCCAATGATCAGCAGGGAGTTGCCCATGTTGTTGCGGGCGTCGCCGACATAAGCGTATGAAATGTCATGCAGCGGCTTGTCGCTGAACTCACGCATGGTCATGACGTCCGCCAGCATCTGCGTGGGATGGTATTCGTCGGTGAGGCCGTTATAAACCGGCACGCCGGCGTACTGCGCCAGCTCTTCCACAGTATGCTGATGGAAGCCGCGGTATTCAATGGCGTCATACATGCGCCCCAGCACCCGCGCGGTGTCTTTCATGGTTTCCTTGTGCCCGATCTGCGATCCGGTCGGGTCGATGTAGGTCACATGCGCACCCTGATCGTAGGCCGCCACTTCGAAAGCGCAACGCGTGCGAGTGGAGGTCTTCTCGAATATCAACGCAATGTTTTTACCCTGAAGATGCTGACGCTCAGTGCCGGTGTACTTGGCCCGCTTCAGGTCCCTGGCCAGATCCAGCAGAAATTTCAGTTGTTGGGGAGTGAAATCCAACATACTGAGAAGACTGCGGTTATGAATGTTACGCGCCATAAGAAATCTCCTTGTTAACTTGAAAATTAACGCCTAAACCGGATCGCGAATAATGGGGCAAGTCATGCAATGGCCGCCGCCTCTGCCGCGTCCCAATTCGCCGGCGGTGATGGTGATAACCTCCACGCCGGCTTTACGCAGCAAAGTATTGGTGTAGGTGTTGCAGTCATAGGCGATGACCACGCCCGGCTCCAGCGCCACCACGTTATTGCCGTCATCCCATTGCTCCCGCTCTTGTTCGTAGCTGTCGCCGCCAGTCTGCACCGTGCGCAGCCTGGGCAAACCCAGCGCTTCTCCAACCACATCTACAAAAGGGGCTTTTTCCGGGCGAATATCCAGACGTCCATCCGCGCCGTTATCGCCGGGCCGGATTGAAAAAGTGTCGATGCGGTTGACCACCTCTGGAAACACCGTCACCAAATCGCGATCGCAGAAAGTGAAAACCGTGTCCAGGTGCATGGCGGAACGCAGCTTGGGCAAGCCTGCGACGATGACTCTTTCCGCCGCGCCATGGCGGAACAGGGACTGCGCCACCAATGCAATCGCCTGTCGTGAAGTGCGCTCTCCCATACCGATCAACACGACGCCATTGCCCACCGGCATAACATCGCCGCCTTCCAGCGTCGCCGCGCCGTGATCTTTTTCCGGATCGCCCCACCAGACTTCGAAGTCCGCATTAGCGAAGTCCAGATGAAATCGATAAATCGAGGCCGCCAGCAGGGTCTCCTGTCTGCGCGCTGGCCAGAACATCGGATTCAGGGTGACGCCGCCGTAAATCCAGCAACTGGTGTCACGGGTGAATATGGAATTGGGCAGCGGAGGAATCACGAATCCGGAGCGTCCCATAAACTCACGGAACAACGCCATTTCCCGGCTATCAAAATCTTCCGGCAGATCACCGCCGACCACGCCGCCCAGCAGTAGTTCAGCCAGAGACGCAGCAGACAGTTCGCTCATCCAGGCGCGCACGTCGTCCGCCAGCCCAACCCCCACGTTTTCGTCAGTGATTTTGCGATCCAGCAGCCACTGACGGGCGTCAGGCAGCGCCATGGTCTGCGCCAGCAAGTCATGCATATCCACGACCTCTACGCCGCGGTCCTGCATCTTGCTGATGAAGTCATAGTGGTCCCGCTTCGCCTGCTGCACCCAGATCACATCATCGTAAAGCAGTTCTTCGCAGTTGCCCGGCGTAAGGCGCAAATGCGCCAGCCCTGGACGACATACCATCACCTTGCGTAACTTGCCCACTTCCGAGAAAACACCCAGGCGCGTTGCAGCAGTCATAGCCTTTCCTTCCTTCGTTTACCCATTGATTTGTAAAGGCGAACTCTATTGATCACGCCGCTACAGCGACAGATATCCCATATACAGCCCAGCTATTCCCGCCAGAGCCGCCATAATTAAGACAACCAGCACCCCGGTTTCAAGGGGAGTAAATACGCGTTCGCCCTGTTCTCTCCTGGCGATGGCGAAAACCACCGCGCCCGGCGCATAAAGAATCGAGCTGAGCAGCAGGTATTTCACGCCACCTGCGTACACCAGCCAAAGGCTGTACAGCACGGCGACCAGCGCGATGGCGAAGTCTTTTCCGCGCACGCGATCATTGTCGCCATAGGTTTCTCCCCGCAGACACAGCATCAAGGCATAAAACGCGGTCCAGAAATAAGGCAGCAGAATCATGGAAGAGCCGAGGTACAGCAGGTCCAGATAGGTGCCCGAAGAGTACAGAGTGATGATGAGAAACAGTTGAATCAGGCTGTTGCTGAGCCATAGCGCGCCCCGTGGCGAACCACGAGAATTGGTGCGCGCCAATGCCTTCGGCATAGCGCCGTCTTTCGCCGCGACGCAGAGAATCTCCGCGCTCAGCATCGTCCAGCTCAACAAAGCGCCGCACAATGAGATGATCAGGCCGACATTGATCAGCTTGGCCCCCCAGGCGCCGACGACCACTTCCAGCACGCCCGCCATGGAGGGGTTTTTCAATCCGGCCAGCTCTGCGCGACTGAGTATGCCCATGGACAGTACATTCACCATCACCAGCAGCGCGAGTACGCCGACAAAGCCAAGCACCGTCGCCTTGCCGACATCTGCGCGATTCTGCGCGCGGGATGAATAAACGCTGGCGCCTTCTATACCGATAAACACCCACACCGTCACCAGCATCATGTTGCGCACCTGGTCCAGTACGGACCCCAGCGCAGGCTCCTCGCCGCCCCAGATGTCAATGCTGAACAGATCCGCCTTGAACCCCACCAGCGCCAGCACGACGAACATAATCAAAGGCACAATTTTGGCGACAGTAGTGATAATGTTGATAAAAGCGGCCTGGCGCACGCCGGAGAGCACCATGGCGTGCACCAGCCAGAGCAATACGGACGCGCAGATCACAGCGGCGGGCGTATTACCCTCGCCGAAAACAGGAAAGAAAAATCCTAAAGAGCTGAACAGCAACACGAAATAACTGACGTTGCCAATCCAGGCGCAAATCCAATATCCCCAGGCGGAGTTGAATCCCATATAAGCGCCGAAGCCCGCCTTGGCGTAGGCGTAAACTCCCGCGTCCAGTTCCGGTTTACGTCGCGACAGCGTCTGAAACACAAACGCCAACGCCAGCATACCGACGCCGGTCACCAACCAGCCCAACAGCACAGCTCCGGCTCCGGCGCTCGTGGCGATGTTCTGCGGTAACGAGAATATCCCCCCGCCGATCATCGACCCCACCACCAATGCGATCAACGCGCCAAGCCTCAGCCGTTGCGGCTGCTTATCCGACACAGTCATTAACCCCTCCCCCTCACGGGCATTAACCTCGCCAAGTGTGGCGACACCAATAGACACAAGCCAGCGCGACCCGCCGGCAAATTGAGGCAGATCATACGGATTTCGGAAACCCGATACAAAAACTCTATAAAATCAGGGGCGTGGGGTGTTTTTTATACAAAAAAGCCCGTCACGGAAGGTGACGGGCAAGCATGTCTGGGGGCGCCGCGCTACTGCGCGGCCACAACCGGGGGGGCTGGGGGACGCCGGTTATAACTTCTTGGCGAAGTCGTCAACTTCACGCTCGGCCTGATCTTTCGCCATGCCGTAACGCTCTTGAATACGGCCGGCAAGTTCGGTGCGGCGACCGCGGATAACATCGAGATCATCGTCCGTCAATTTGCCCCATTTCTGCTGGGCTTTACCTTTAAACTGATCCCATTTGCCTTCAATTTGGTCCCAATTCATAGTCTTTCTCCTTAGCTGGTTCTCGAAAAACCGCTTTGCATATATCTCTGCAAAGCTCTCACCCCTACTACAGCAGAATGCGAGCCAACTCAATCTAATCTATTGATTTATATGAAAACAAACCAAAATAAGAGTAAAAAATAAGCGCCAATATTCAGTGCAGAAAAGGCGCTTTCTACAAAGCTGTTGTAAAAAATACGCCGGAAGTTCAGAGAGGCGAGATCATGAAACCTCGTTGCTTTCCTGTTCGATCAATTTGGCGCAATGCTTCATCAATAGCCAGCTTCCCGTTCCACCCACAATCACAGTGAAAGGAAGCATTTTATTATTAATATGGCAATGATATTGGCATGTTAACAATTCCGGTTCCGGCTATATTTCCATGCTTTGCATTGCGTTCGGAGCATACATCGGGGGAGGTAGCGGGGTAAATTCCAAGGTCGATTCCATATAGGCGGCGAAAGCTCTGTAAGGCGCTTCGAATACGCTGCTCAGGCAACATTCGCTGGTTGCCTGCAGGCCAAATTGGTCGTGAAAGCGTTTATCCGCACCTATATATATACGCCCCGGTCCATCGATAAACTGATCCGCCGTGATATCGACGATCAGCCCTTCCATTTCCAGCCAGGCGTGCGGCTCTTCGCCGCGCAGACCGCTGACGAAGGTCACATTGTCATAACCATGCGCCGTCAACCATGTACCGAGTATGTCGCTCGCCGCGCGGCAGGCGCAGCAGGGAAAGCGTCCCAAATAGATGTCGCTGATTTCCCGGCCATGGGCTTCAAATACGGTTCTGGCTTTACAAACTTGTTCTTTTAATTTTTCTAAGTTCACAGAAACCTCAACAAGCGTTTGCAATAGAGTCATTCAGCTTGCCAGCGGCTTTCCCATTCCTCCTTGAGGCCGACGCTTAGACGCTCTCAGTCAGCGCCCAGCCTCCGGAAAAGCCACGCTCCGTCGTCGCCTGTCCTTACCTCTGGTCAGACGCAACGCTCCATCAACATAACCTGACTCACCCTGTCATTCATCCCGTTTTCATGGGATTTTGCGAAAATGCGCTCTTCGTCATATTTATGCATATCGCGCCGATAAACCGCATCGAAAAACCACTGGAGACAAGCCCCGACATGGGCTGACGCGATCGTTTACAGACAAAGAGGACGGACTCTATGGATCTGCCGGATGAATAGTTTTGACCTCGGACAATAAAGCCTGCGTTAGGCCCGCGCCGAGAATATAACTTTGACTCTCAATTGTTTTCCCAGGCCATATTCGTAAGAATATCCCCTTTTCCATTCGCACCGTCCGGACAGGCGCGTCATTTCCATTGCGCAGATGTTTCAGCCATGAGTAAACAGTTTAGTTTCCCCTTCTATAACACCATTCTCACCCACGAAAGCGGCGTCACACTCACCCTTCCAGGCAATATGACCGAAATTGCATGGCTGAACGCTCCCAGCGCCCATGTGGCCCGCCAGTTTCAAAAGCGTGCGCAGCGTAAACTACTGAAACAGGGCGAATATGTTGAGCTGCTGCACTATCTGCCGGAAGGCGAAACGGAAGTGCGTGAGGTGAAAGTCAAGGTCCCTGCCTCCAGAGAAGGCGGCTATACAGGACATGAGATCACGTTCGAGGCCGTAATCTGGCGCTTGCGCCAAGGGGAAATCCTCGGCGTGGTTCCAGCCTTGGCCGTCGCCTGCCTCTGCTGGGACGAAGAACAGATCATGCAGCGGGTCAGCGAATGCATTCAGCTGGAAATGCTGCGTAATAAGCGCTTCGGCAGCGCACGCTCGCTGATCGCCTGTCAGTGGTATGCGCCCCCCAAAGTCGTGCGTGAGGAGGTGATGCTGGAGTTCTACACGCCAGCCGAACTGGCGGACCTGCGTCGCCAGCAGGACGAGCCGGTGATCGCGAAAACCGCGCGGCGCATGCATCGCAGCCGCGCCAGCGTGTTTGGTCTGGACGCTTATGTCGACACGTTAAATCGCAACCTGCTGGGCGAGTTCCGCCAAAGCGTGCTGGTGGTTGGCCCCAGCGGCTGCGGCAAGACCGCGCTCATCAACGAGTTTGTGAAGCGCCACTTCACCGGCGTAAACAGCAACAAGATTCCCTGGCGCACCACCGCAGCGCAAATGCTGCAAGCTCTGACCCAACAGGGCGGCTGGCGTCACGCTCTGGGCCTGTGGGTGCGAGAAGCCCGCACCAACGGCGAAATCATATACCTGGGCAACCTCAGCGAACTATTTGAAGTTGGACAGTACCAGGGCAATAGCGTCAGTATCGCCGAAGCCCTGCGTGATCCACTATCCCGCAATGAAGTCACTCTCATCGCGGAAGTAACCGAAGAACAGTTGGCCGCCATTGATTTACGCGCTCCCGGCTACAGCCAGTTGTTCCATATCGTGCGTTTCACCGAACGCGGCGAGGAGGAGGAAAACCAGATCGCGCGGCAGGCCATTCAAGCCCAGGCCGACCTTTTCAATATTCGCATCGCCCCCAACGCCATTGAACGCATTATCCTGCTGCAACGCCGCTATGCGCCCTATTCCGGCTATCCAGGCAAGATCATCCGCTTCTTTGAAAACATGATTCTGGCGGCCCGCAAAGACAATGGCGCCATCAGTGAGAATGAAGCCATATCCGCCTCTTGTGAAGAGAGCGGCATGCCGCGTTTTCTGGTGGACCATCAGGCGCGCCTGGACGCGGATAAAGTCCGCGAACATTTCCGTCGCCGCATCGTCGGTCAGACTCAGGCGGTGGAGGCTCTGGTGCGCGCCATCATTACCGTCAAAGCCGGTCTGGCGCCCCGCGGCAAACCCATAGCATCGCTGTTGTTTGTGGGCCCTACCGGCGTCGGCAAAACGGAAATGGCGAAAACCCTGGCGCAGTTTATGTTCGGAGATGAGAAACGCCTGTTGCGCTTCGATATGAGCGAATACAGCGACCCTTACTCCGTCACCCGACTGACCGCCACCGGCGAGGCCAGTCTGGTGACCAAGGTGCGCCAGCAACCCTTCTCCGTATTGCTGTTCGACGAAATAGAAAAAGCCGACCCGGCGTTCTATGACCTGCTACTGCAGGTGCTGGGGGAAGGACGACTTACCGATGACCACGGCGAGTCCGCCAATTTTTGTAGCGCGCTGATTATCATGACTTCCAATCTTGGCGCTCAGCAGTTCATGCAAAACAGCGTCGGCTTCAGCACGGAAGATAAAACTGACGCCGCCGCCCAACGCCATTTCGAACAGACGGCGGCGAAATACTTCCGCCCGGAACTGTTCAACCGCATCGATCAGGTCGCGCCGTTCTTCGCCCTGACGCAAGCAGAACAAATGATCGTGCTGCAGAAAGAAATGCGTCGCTTACAGGGCGCCGCCGGGCTAAGCAATCGTCAGGTCAGTTTAAACTTTGAAGACCCGGTCTGGAGCCATCTGAACAACCTGCCCTCGGACCCGCGCTACGGCGCCCGCTCCGTGCAGCGGCTCTTGCGCAAGCATGTCACCGCCCACCTGGCGCCGGCGCTCAGCGCCCGCCCCCACGAAGATCCCCTGGAGATCACCGCCACCGTCAGCGCAGACGCACTGAGCTTCGACGCCCGCGTCACCCACCAGGAGAAACGCGCCAGAGGCTATTTCATGGAGCTGACCGAGAAGGTCGCCGCCCATCGCCGCGATCTGCAGGCGCTGCAGGAAAGTCCCACCTGGATCTCCTGCCTCAGCGAGCTTGATCAGATGGACGCGCGCAAACGTCGCAAGCGTAATTCGTTTTGGGAGGACCCGGAGCAAACCCGGCGCTATGGTGAGTTGTTCAACCTGCGCGAGGCGCTTACACAACGCATAGACGACGCCTACGCACTGGAAAATGAGTGCCTCGGGCAATTACTCGATCAACACAGCGCCATGCGCGCGGAAGACTATGAAGAGGCGTTGCGCGAACTACAGACGCGCTTTGACGACTTCCTGATCGAAATCGAGAGCACGCTCAACCCGCACTACAATCGACATCTTTTGTTCGTGTACGGCGGCCAGCCTCAACTCGACCGTCTGTCCCTGTGGTACGAACGCTGGTTCGAAAAATTAGACCATGACTACACCCGGGTATGGATCTATTTAGACCCCGACTTGGACGCCAATCCGATAACGGAGGCCGTCCCCCACGGCGAGTTTGTCGAGCTGGTGACGTTGCCGCCCTATAAAGTCAGTAAAGACATGCTCACTCAGGAAGAACTGCCTCTGATCGGTATGGGCTGGGTTTTATCCGGCGCCTGCGTGCAGTATTTCTGGCGTCATGACCACGGCAAAGTGGACTGGGCCACGGAAGAAGACAAAAACGCGCCGATGTACATCGATTTCAACGACGCCAAGCTGGACGAATATGAGGTTCCCGCCGGCATTCACCGCATGAAGTTTTACAAAGACATGAAAGCCCATCGCAAAGTCCGCGAGGAAGAGTATCAGGACGAACGCTTCGGCGATCCGCAGACCTATCAGGACCTTTTCGGGCATTCAGAGCGGGTCAAACACAAAGCCGCCCGCTCCCTGCAGGAAAAGCTGCTGGCCCGACTCGTCATCCGCCAGGAAAAGAAACCGGAAGACAAAAAGCGCGGCGCTAAATCCGCCTATGACGACGCCGCAGGAGGACTGCAGGAATGACCTTACTGCGACTGGAATTTCCCACCCTGGTGGAAAGCCGCAACGGCGAGTTCACCCTGACGCCACTGCTGACGGAGGGCTTTATTGTCAGTCGACGCCGCTATGGAGACGCCCTGCGCAGCTATCAATCCTCGCTCAAAAAAACCTTCGACGATCGACGCCTGGACCGGGACAGCGTGGAGCATTTGCTCTGGCTGTGCTTCCAGCCGGACTATCGGTTCGAGTTGATCCACCTGAGGTTCAAGTCCGGCATGCACTTGGTGGACGGCTTGTTTGCAGTGGCGCAATATCAGGTGCGCGAGCATCGCTACCTCTGTCTTCCCAAGCTGAATTACCAGACGCTGCTCATCCCTGACGACGTGGAGACGCGCCCACAGCTGATTGAATTTCTGGCAGGGAGAATCGGCGTGTATATTCGCAGTCAGCGCAAAGCGGATGAATCCTTCGACATCAAGCGGCTGTATTCTCAGGCCGGCGATTCCGCCACCACCATCGGCGTTTCCGTGAATGTCGAGCAAAGCGACTTTCCCTTCGAACAAAGCGCAGCGTCGCTATTTTCCTTTTTCTCCGCCAGCCGCGAGTTCAGCGGCGCCTACGAACTGAAAAAGACAGCGGAAGATCTCGCCCAATTTTATCCAGATGATCTGGAAGGCTCGCTGCATCGCGAGAGTGAAACCGTCTGGCTGGAACGCGCCCTGTTCTCCGGCAAACCGCAACCCGTAGTTATCGTCGGCGCGCCCGGCGTCGGCAAAAGCAACCTGATCCAGCACACGCTGGCCCAGTACATGGCGAACAGCGACGTCAAAGCGCCGGAGCGACTGCAAAAACTCTGGCTGCTTGATCCATTACGAGTAATCGCCGGGATGAGCGTGGTGGGCGAATGGGAGCGGCGCTTTGAAGCGATTCTCAGCTGGGTTAAAAAGCGCCTGCAGGAGACCTACGGCATCCGCACTCCGGACGTGCTCTACATCGACAATCCCGTGGCGCTATTCCGCATCGGTAAGAGCTCGCAAACCAGCCTTACGCTTAGTCATGTGCTAAAGCCCTATCTGGAGCGCCGGGAAATCGGACTGGTGTTGGAAGCGACGCCCTATGAATGGCGCCGTATTCAACAACTGGACCGCGGCTTCGCCGACCTGTTTCAGGTATTGCGACTGGAGCCGCTGCCAGCGGAAAAGCTGTCGCAAATTTATGTGCGCCGACGCGCGCAATGGGAACGTGAATACAACTGTGAAATCGCCTCCCAGGCGCTGCTTACCCTGCTGGGACTGGAGCCAGGTTTTCGCGGCGACAGCGCCCTGCCCGGCTCGGTATTGAGCGTCCTGCGCGACATCGCCGTGAAGCATCAAGGCAGACGCGCCGACGAGCAGGCAGTGTATGAGGCGTTCCAAACCAACTTCCATTTCCGCAAAACCTTGATCGACAAAAACGCCACGCTACAGGAAAACGAAGTACGCCGTTTCTTCGAACAGCGTCTGGTAGGTCAACCCCAGGCGCAGGACGTGCTGACGGATACCGTGATGACCATCAAGGCGCAACTGACGCCCTTGGGCAAACCGCTCAATACCCTGCTGTTCATCGGCCCCACCGGCGTGGGAAAAACCGAAGCGGCGAAGCTGCTCACACAACGATTATTCAATAACAGCGACTGCCTGGTGCGCATTGACCTGAACGAGTTCGTCGACGCCGGCGCCGTGCATCGCCTGATCGGCGACGGCATGGGCCAGGGCGGTTTACTGACAGAGCGAGTGCGTTATCAGAAAGCCTGCGTGCTGTTGCTGGATGAAATCGAAAAAGCGCATCCCAAGGTCCATGACCTGCTGCTGCAATTGCTGGATGACGGTCGTCTTACCGACGCCATGGGCAAGACCACCGACTTCACCCAGACCGTCGTGATCATGACCTCCAACATCGGCGCCAAAGAGGCCGCGTCGCGGTTTGGCTTCAGCCATCATAGCGACGACAACGCGGCGACTTATCGCAAGAGCGTGGAGCAGTTTTTCCGCCCGGAAATGATCAACCGCATCAACGACATCGTTGTCTTTAACCCACTGCAACACAGCGACATGCAAAGGCTCGCGCAACTGCACATGCAACGCCTGTTGGAGCGGGACGGCTTTATTCGTCGCAGCACGATTTTGAACATAGACCCGGCCTGTCTTAACCGGCTGGCGGACGCAAGCTTTGATCCCCTGTTGGGCGCGCGTGCGCTGAAACGCAATCTGGAGCGGGTTATCACGCATCTGACGGCGCAACGGCTGGCGGAACTGGACAGCCTGGACCCGATCATGCTGACCCTGTTCGACGGCCCGCATAGCGTTGACAGCCGCATTACCCGCTTCCGCCACCAGTCCGTCATAGCGGGCGCATTGCCGCGTCCAGAGCAGGACTACACTCTGCCGGACTACCAAAGAATGGTCGCCGCGCTGCAGGCGCTGGATGAGCGCCTGCACCAGCCACAAAGTCTGCTGCATCCCGGCAGAGACTATGAGGATTACTGGCGCTGGCACCTTAGCGACGCTCTGCGCGAATTGCTGGAGCCCCTGCAAACCTATACCTGGGAAAGCGAGGAGCGCAGCAGAACCCAGCGCCTGCAGGCCAATATGCCTTTCCGCACCTCGGCGCGGCCGCGCGATGGCTGGCGTTCCATACGTCTGGATTTTTCAGCGCTGGCGGCGCAGAACGACCTGCGTGACTACCTCAATGGCCTCTACCAGAAAGCGGAGGATTTCGTCGATTACAACATGGGCGACTGCCTCCAGCTCGGCGTCGATTTCAGCTTCGTGCTGTTTATCGCGCATTCTTATCTGAACCGGGGGCTGGATCAGGGCTGTCTGGTAATCCGCTCCCTGGTGACGGAAAAAGGTCAAATGGGCGTGCGCTTCCTGACTAACGCCTATGAGCAAGCGCTGGGACGGCTGGGCGAGGTGCAGGACAGCCGCATCAGCGACGACTGCGTGGCGCTGGCGCTGCGCGGCCCAGGGCTGCAGCGTTATTTCAGCTATGAACAGGGAGTACACCTCTTTATCGAAGAATCCAATCTGCAAGTGCCCGTGACCGTGGCGTTTTACCCGGGATTATCTGCGGAAGAAGGCCGTCTACGCCGTCTGGAGCAGGACCACCAGGGCGACCTGGATATCCTGCGTCTTTACACCACGCCCACCGCTACCCAGCGAGAATTCGGGGTCACTGATCTGCGCACCGGACTGATGTTGAACGGCTCCCCCATGCTCGCCGATTGGCGCCTATTGATAAGCCCCGCCTGCAAAGGAGACTGACGCCATGGCGATTGAAGAATTTCCCGTAGCCTGCTGGACCTTGGAAAGCGGCGATGTGATCGGCGTGATTCTGGGCACGGAACTGGTAGTGATGGAGTCGCATCCATCCAAGATACGCAACGCCGCGTCAGAGTGTCTGGCCAAGGCCATCAAACAGGGAGAATGCCTGTACAGCCCGGAGATCAGCAGCCCGCAAATCAGCTTCCATACGATTAATGCGTTGTTGTCCTATCGTTCGGATCAGGGCGTGTATCCGCTTTCGGCGCCCAGCGCTTTCCGCATTGCGGCGGTGCATAGCCGCGACCCCAACAGGGGTTTCGGCGAATGCTTTCTGCCGTTTCTACAGCGCTCGTTTTACTACTATGACGAAGTGCAGCTGAAAACGCTGATCGAGCATTTTTCACTGCAAGTGTTGAATAACGTCACGCCGGAAGAAGCCTATCGCTACGTCATGCCTTCCGAACCCTGGCTGGAAGTGGTCAGTTTCGACCGCGGCAAGGTACGTCCTTCTCTACAACAGCATAACAGCGCCGCGATGGAGTACATGCTGACAGTGTCGGATCAGGCGCCATTGCCGAAGCGCGTCAAACGCCAGGTCAGCCGCCTCCCGGAAGTCGCCTGGGAGCGAGGCGAGATGATCCAGCGACTGGCGGAGGAATTACTGGAAGGACGCAGCAGTTGCCTGCTGATCGGCGAACAAGGCGTCGGCAAGAGCGTGCTTTGGCAGGAACCCGTGCGGGTGGCCGCGCGCCTCAGCAAATCAGGCGAAGCGCCCCTCACCTTCTGGCGCTCCACGCCGCAACGCATCATCGCCAAGGCCAAGTATCTTGGGGAGTGGCAGGAAGTGTGCGATGAAGTGGTGGAGTCTCTGGCGCAAGTCAACGGCGTGCTCTGGCTCAATGATTTCATCAGCCTGCTGTCCATCGGCGGCGAAGGCCAGGAAGACTCCATGGCGGCCTACCTGCGCTCCTATCTCGCCAAAGGCCAGATCCGCATTATCGGCGAGCTGCGCCCGCAAGAACTGGAAGCGGCGCGTAATAAGCTGCCGGGGTTCCTGCATTTATTTGAACAGATCAACGTCACGGAACTATCCGGCCGCTCCGCGCAACGGGTGGTGCAGGCTTACGCCAATTACGCCGCCTCCAACTTCGCCATCGACACCCGCGACGATGCGCTGGAGACGGTATCGCAATTAGTCAGACGCTATATCAAATACGAGAGAGCGCCGGGCAATCTGGTGCGCTTTTATCACCACTGCGTCAAAAACGCCTTTGAACAAAAGCAGGCGACCATCACCCGTGATCAGGTCATCGCCGACTTTGTCGCCTACACCGGGTTGCCGGAGCTGTTTCTGCGGGATGAACAGGCGCTGTCTCAGCAAGCGCTACTGGACTACTTCAAAACCCGCATCATCGGTCAGGACAGCATCCTCGAACAGTTATGCCGGGTCATTCAGATCTTCAAAGCGGGCCTCAACGACCCGCAAAAGCCGATAGCGACATTGCTGTTCGCCGGCCCTACCGGCGTTGGCAAGACCGCCGCCACCAAAGCGCTGGCGGATTATTTCTTCAGCGCAGGTCAGAGTAAAAATCCGCTGTTCCGGCTCGATATGAGCGAGTTCCAGCACCCCGGACACATTGAGCGTCTGATAGGCGGCGAGGGTAAACCCAGCCCACTGGTGCAGCATGTGCGCGCCAACCCGTTTTCCGTAGTATTGCTGGATGAGATTGAAAAAGCCGACGACAGCGTCTTTGACGCCCTGCTCTCAACGCTGGATGAAGGTCTGCTGACTGATCGCTTCGGCCGCACCACCGACTTCCGCAACACCATCATCATCATGACCACGAACCTGGGCGTTAATACCGGCGGCGGCGTGGGCTTCTCCGCAACGGAAAAACGCGGGCAGGTCTCGATGAGCGGTATTCGCGACTTCTTCCGTCCCGAGTTCATCAACCGTATCGACGCCATTCTCTGCTTCAATCCGCTTGATCGCGACAGCATCTTAAGCATCGCCCGGCGCGAGCTGGAGTTGCTAAACCAGCGCGAACGCATCCGGGAGCAAAAGCTCAAGCTCAGCTTCAGCGACGCGTTGGTGGCGCATGTCGCAGAGGCGGGATTCAGCGAGCTTTACGGCGCGCGTCCGATTCAACGCGCCATCGAGCAACGGGTCGTGGCGGAGCTGGCGTCATATCTGGTGACGCGGGAACATACGCCGTCGCATATCCACTTGGATGCAATCGACGGCGCAGTGGTCATTCGCGACGAGTAGGCGCCCTACGCTCTAATTGATATCCAGCTTAATGCGCAGCTCCGACTGCGTATTGGCTGCGATATCCTGCTCGCGGAAGCGCAGTGGACGCAATCGCGGCTGCTGCGAATAAAACTCCGTCTGGTCAAGATAATACGGCGACTCTGGATTGGCGGACTGGGAGTATGTCAAAAGCCCTTCCGCGACCGGCCCATTAACGGTAAAGCTTACCGCCATCATCCAGCTCGATCCGTGACTAAGGTGATACCCTATGGCCTCCGCGCTGATTTTTGATCCCGGTAAGTAAGGATAAATATGCCGGGGCAACAGGGTTCCGTCTGATTTAATCCAGGGATTGAACACATTGAAGCCGCCTTCTATGTGGGCGGCGCCGCTCCACGGGAAACGGACGCCGCTCGGTGAACCGTCAAGCGTACTCATTTCGACAAACTGCGCTTCGCCAAGAGTCGTTTCCAGGGACAGTCCCGCCGCCTGCACATATCCTATCGCCGTCGCCAATTGCTCCAGCACCTTATCGTTCGGGTCCAGTCTGTTGGGCGTATTGAGAGGGTCCTGAGGAGAGAATGGCTTGCGCCATTGCGGGTCCTGATCAAACTGCCAGGCGAACTCCCGAAACAATACCCCGCCCCGGCTCTCCGCGTTCATCACGCCATCCCACAAACTCAACGCATAACAGCCCTCACTGATGTCCACCGGTTCGCCGTTGACGATGACCGGCTCATCGCCTCGCGCCCTGCAGGCGGCCAACAGATCCTCCAATATTTCCTCACCTAAATAAGAACGATTGTTCAGGAGCGCTTCTTTCAGTTCAGGCAAAGTGAAACGCCCATCCCAACCAGCGGTGTCGGTCAGCAACCGTTGCCCCATACGTGAACGCCATGACTGTTCATTATCCACCGCCCCATACAAAGTGGAGACGCCCCGTATCGGGCTGGCGGGATTGGTCAACCAATAGCTGTCATTGGAGTTTTGCACAAAATCGAAGCGCATGAGTTTCGGCGCTTTGGAAAAAGGAGACGGTCCCTTAAAGTCATAGACCGAGGCGTCGCCCGGCAGGATGGTGAACTCAAGCTGCTCCCGTAACTTTCTCCACTTGGTGTCAGTAGTCAGCGCGGTCTCGGCTTCAGGGCTCAGCTCGGGAACCGTTGAATCATCAATGTAAAATGCGTCGCCTGCTTCGTCCACCACCATCGTGTTATTGAAGATGACGCCGTCGAACTGCTTGAATACCTTACGGACGTCCGACATGTCGCGGGCCAGGTTCAAGCCCAGCCAGGTATCGATCAGATCGAAATTCGCGCGGTTGGCGTCTTTGATGCTATAGGCTACAAAGCTTCCTTCCGAAGCCTCTCCCCACGGCAACACGTCAGGATGAGCAACCATGGGGCCATAGTCGCTGACATACAGGTCTTTACTCAGCGCAAACACAGCATCTGGAGCCACTTTCACATCAATGACATAACTGCGTTTCCGGATGCGACGACGCTCGCCATCCACAAGGTAGGTCATCCCCGTCGGATCTTCCTGATCCAGCTTCAATTCGTAGACAATAAAATGCTCTGCAGTGGAATAGGTGTGCGTCCAGGCGACATGCTCATTGAAGCCGATGTTCACCACACCCGGCATGCCCGCCACCGACGCGCCCATCACATTCATGGCGCCGGGTATCGTCAGATGCTGTTGCCAGAATCGCAAATTGCCCGTGAATGGAAAATGCGGGTTGGCCAGTAACATGCCCTTGCCATTGGCGGTTTTGCGCTTGCCCAAAGCCCAGCCGTTAGAGCCCAACCCCAATCTGGACTTATTAGGCAGAGCAGCCAGCTCAACAGGAGCGCTATTGTTGGAAGCCCAAGGCGGCGACAGCCCACTGTCCGCCATCTGCGGCAAATAGCTCTCGCCCGGCGGCGCAGCGACATAGATCTGCGTCAAGAAGCCTGAAGAGCTCGACATCAGCGCCAATCCGAGGGAGTAAGTCAGCAAATCCACATCCGAAATAGGACGCACCCAGGGCTGACCTGCGCAAGCAGGGTCGATATGGTCGACGCCCACTTCCGCCAGATACTTGTTGTAGCCGCTGGCGTATCCCGATAACAACGCCCGGCTGGCGTCGCTCATGGCGTCCAGCCCCTCCTCCGCCTGCTTGCGAAGCTCCAGAGCCAGGTAACCGAAATCGTTAATGAGGTTTTGTGAATCGCCGGAGCCTGAAACCTGGTCCGGTCCGAAAAAGCGAGAGCGTTGACTGTTATATTTGATGATCTGGTCAGCCAGGATGCAGATATTATCCTGAGCGAAAGCGTATCCCGAACCAAATGCGAGGCTTTGCAGGTTATCCGCTTCGATGTGCGGCGCGCCGAACTCCGTGCGGCGGATGCGCGCCTCCAGCACCCCATCATCGTCAAAGGCGACGGGTTGTTCGAAACACCCCGTCAGTCCCAGGGCCAGCATCAGTACGACGCCGCGATAACCCCGTGGCCATTTTCCCAAATGCAACATAGAAAACTCCTTTTCTTGTTATAGCGCCCCTGGATAGCTCACAGGCTCTCCCCTTGGCGATGTTCCACTCTCCTTCGCAACACCTTCTATGCTCAGGCTGGACAAGCCATTTATACTCCCGCCGCCGTTAAATGTACACGGCGCTACCAGGCGTTTTTTATCTGGTCGAAATGCAGGCCGTACTTGTCCAGAATCGCCGCCACGCGCTGGCTGTCATTCAAACGCCGCTTCTTCAGACGCGAGGCGGCAAACAACCGCCTACCCGCCTCCGCAGCGGAACTACTGTCCCGGCAAGCGCGCACCACGGCTTCCAATTGCACCTGATCCAGGTGATCCATTTCCTCTATCTGCTCTGGCGACAACAGGTTTTCCAGCAGAATGGCCTCCACCTGCTGAGTGGTTGAGCGCAGCTCCATCCCCCAGAGATACCCCAGACGCTCCATCTCCGACTCCACTAGCGCCACATCGATCTCTCCTGCTTCCGCCAATGTCGCCATGCGCGTAACGCTGGCGTTGAGGTCGCGAAAGTTGCCTTTCCACAACGCACTGAGAGAGCAGGCGAACTTGAGATAGCGCTTGCGGCTTTCCTGACTGAAGCGCACGCGAATCCCGTTTTCACGCTCAAAGCGCTGCAATTCATAGTCGAGATTAGGTTCGATATCTTCATGCCGCTCCGCCAGCCCCGGCAAACGATATGTCCACAGGTTGATGCGCGAGAACAAATCTTCCCGGAAGCGTCCGTCGATAACATCCTTGCGCAAGTCTCTGTTAGTGCCGGCGATGAGTTGAAAGTCGCTGTTTTCTTCTTTATCCGCTCCCAGAGGGAAAAAGCGTTTATCCTCTATGGCCCGTAGCAGCATCGCCTGCTCGTCCAACGGCAGCTCACCGATCTCATCCAGAAACAACACGCCGCCATCGGCCTCCTTCAACAAGCCGTCCCGCTTCTCAACCGCTCCCGTAAAGGCGCCCTTGCGATGCCCAAACAATGCGGACATGGCGTTATCCCCACGCAAGGTGGCGCAGTTGACCTCCACAAAAGCGCCTTTCACATCCTGACGCTTGCGCTTCAGTTCGTAGATACGAGAGCCCAGCCGTGATTTACCGGCGCCGGTCGGTCCCGTAATCAAAATCGGCGCGCGAGTGCGAATCGCCACGGTCTCAATCTGCTTTATCAACTGATTGAAATCCGCATTACGGGTATCGATGCCGGATTTCAAATAATCGGTGTCGCGCTTGCGCGATTGACTGAATATTTCCGCCACGGAGCGCGGCGCGTTATCCAGATCGATCACTTCCACCTTGCTGCCGCCTTCATGATCCCGGCTCGGCGCGGTTTGCAGCAGCTTGCCGGGGAAATAGCGGGCGCCCACAGACAAAAAGATAGATATCTGCTGAATGTGGGAGCCGGTGGTGATATGAAAGAAGTACTCCTCCTTCTCCGTATCAAAGGGGTAGCCATCAATAAACTGATACAGCTTGGGGAATACCTTATGCAGATCCCAGGGCGCATCGAAATCCAGTTGCTGCAGATCCACCTGAAGCTTGGGCGCCACGTCGCCAATATCGGCGATCACTTCGTCCGCCAGTTCGCGATCCTGCGGGTTATATAGCAACACTAAGCGATCGACAGGAAACGCTTCTGGATGTTGCGCAATGGACACGGTAGGCCGCCAGCGTTGCCAGCGCTTTTCGTATTTGCCCCGGCGCCGTGACACGGCGTCCATAGTGGAGCCTAAAAATCCAAACACCACTTTATGTTTACGTTTCCTGATCGCCACGCCGCTCTACCCATTCCGCAATAGACTTAATGGTGGGAATTCTAGATGAAAACTTCTTTTTTTCGAACGCTTGATTCAAAAATAAGAAAATTCTCTTTTCTTAAAGATATCCATCACCATGCAACAAAATCCCCGCTCACACTCCTCAGCCCCCGGAAAATATAGCGAACGTAGATTTCTTCATCGCAAACAAAAAGTTGGCACAACTAGTGCTTACTTACGGGCAACCTAAATTTAACGCCTCCATTGCGGATAACGACATGTTCTTCATGATCAAGCACTTCAATCAACAACCAGGACAGATACTGAGCCAGCCAATAAGTAACGGCTTAGTGGCCTGCCTGCGCCATAACGATTGGTATTGCGGTTATTCCAGCGACTGGAGCAAATCAAACGATCTCGGCGAATCAAAGGCGAACCCCACCCTTCGATGACGTAATCACGTCCGGAGGGAAGCAAACGCCCTCCGGACACTCTCCCCTCACAAGGAACGAGAACCCGGCGGGCGAAAGCTCACCGGGTTTTTTTATGTGTTTTTTTCGAGCAGCGCGGTAAAAACGTCGCGTGACGAAAGAGAGCACATAACAAAGAACGGTTACCTGGAGCGATTGCACAGGCACATCAAGCTCCAACATTTTTGTACTGCGTTCTTTGTATGAAACGCCTGCAATCGGGACTAAGGAGCAAGCAGAGATTGCATGAAAGAACAAAGGTAGGCTGGCCGAATGGTAAGGCAGCGAGTTGCTAACTCGTCGAACCCCTTGGGGTTCTGCAGGTTCGAGTCCTGCGCCTACCGCCACCTTTTAGACATAGGAAGTCATAGAAACGGAGAGTTGCCAGAACGGTAATGGAGCAGTCTTGAAAACTGTGGCTTGGGAACAGGCATGGGGGTTCGAATCCCTCACTCTCCGCCAGATATTTTGACGACGAAAAAACGAACACGGCCTGTTGGTCCAATGGCGAAGACGCCGGGTTGTCTCCCCGGAAACAAGAGTTCAATTCTCTTACAGGCCGCCATTTATAGCGAGGTAAACAAGCATGTACAGCAATCAATTAGCGGAAGGTTTCGCCGCTAATCAGGCGGCTTACCTCAAACAGAGATTAGACCGCCGCCTGGGCCATGACCGGACTCAAATCCGGGTAGATCAAAATGATCTGATCGTGGTTTTGGAAAGAAGCGACTTGATCCGCATCGCCGCCGGCGACATCCCCACACGCATCGGGGAGTTGCGAGTGAAGGCGAAGCTGACAGGTTAATGAATCACGCGTTCGTGATGGAAATGGCAGACATACCTGGCTTAGAACCAGGCGCCGTAATCGGCATGCGAGTTCGAGTCTCGCCGAACGCACCACATTTACTAGCGATCTAAAAAACACTTATCGCTTAAAACGTATTACAGCCCGGTAGCTTAACTGGCAGAGCAGCGGCTTCCAAACCCGCCAGGTGATGGTTCGAATCCGTCCCGGGTTGCCAATTTGATTAACGAAATAGACCAGAAAAGAGGAAAAGGTCATGGAAAACGAGTTCGACGAACGAGTCGTCGTCCCCAGCAACAATTAAAAACCGTCATTCTTACTGGCGATACCGCCTCAAGGATGACCTCGATTTACCCTCACCCCTGCCCCGTAGCTTAATTGGTAAAGCACCGGACTTTGACTCCGGGAACCCTGGTTCGAATCCAGGCGGGGCGGCCAATTTCAACCAGATAAACCTTAAAAAATCAGAACATGTAGACAGATAGAAGAGATGTAGTCATGAGCACCCCTCGCATACTTAGATTAGACAAAACCGGCCAACCCATGCAGTGGATGAGCCAGGAAGAAGCGGCCACGCTAATCTGCAACGACCGCGTACTCTGGAGCGCCGGCGATAACGTCATTGTTTTGCGAGGCGGAACAGGACGTGACGGGCAACGGTCCACCCTTGAAATCCCAACCATCATCGCTTCCGAAGGACGCGACAAACATGTGATGGAAACTCCGCCGCTGACCAACAAATACCTGTTCCGGCGGGATGACAGCACCTGCATGTACTGTGGATTGACGTTCCCTTATGAACTGCTCAGTCGGGATCACATCATGCCGGTGTCGCGGGGTGGTAGGGATATCTGGAAAAACGTCGTTTGCGCCTGCATCCGGTGCAACAACTTCAAAAGAGACCGCACACCGGAAGAAGCCGGCATGCCTCTTCTAGCCGTGCCATTCGTACCCAGCCGGTACGAATATCTGTATCTGGCCAACAGAAACATTCTGGGAGACCAAATGGAGTTTCTACGTAAAGGTTTCAGTCGCCACCTGCTAGCGAGAATAGCCTGAACCACCTCACCCTTAGCGGCCTTCGGGTCGCTTTTTTTCACTCAGATAGAAGCATCAGCAGCAATAAATAAACGAGCCAGATGGGAAGAAAGGCGCCAGGCGGTGTATAGTCTCTATATGTTTATTTTTGCCAAAAAATGCACTCGTACGTTTTTTCTTGAATGAGTTAGCTCGAATTTCCACGTCTTTTACACTAGAGCCAGCGGACTGGAAGACGTATTTCTTCTAAGCTCGGAAACAGAAGTTCACGCGTGCAATATCTAAAGGTTTACGCAAATCCAGAATGAAGATAGCACTCATATTTTTAGCTTTCTTAACACTTGCATCATGCTCAACGCCACCAGACCTTGATGCCATACAAACACGATTCGAGACTGATACCACCCCCTATGAAAAGCTCACAGCGATGGTTACCGAAGATTTTCAAGGAGAGTATTGTTTTAGCGTCGGAGTAAATATTATCGGAGACTTTAGGGAATATTCTGATGGATGGAGTCATACAAAGGACTACGAGAGTAAATTAAGTCTTTCGCAGGTTTTAAAAGACGTCAGTATTTCTGAGAATAGATATAAGTCATATTTAGCGCTGTTTAAAACCACACAAAGCGAACGCATTACTTTTTGTCCGCCATCCAAATACTACATTATGGCCCATCGCTCGGGGCTGGGTATTTCTGGATGTTTATTAGATATAGTGAAAGGCGTCACTCCTCCCGCTGCATATGGTAAGCGGAACAACGGAGAGGACTTCATGGAAGTTAGAGTGTTAAATAATGAATGGTGGATGGAGTATAAATGCACCTGAATCTGAATAACGAATTACTGAACGCTTGCACATACTGCTGCACTTATTGGTTAAACCCAAGAATCACAGCGCTACAAAGCGGCCAGCGCTACCTTTCCCGCCTATATAAACAAGGAAAACAATAACAATGAGGAACGCATATACGCCCCCCAAAATAATAGCAACTTAATACTCCTCACCCCAAAAACTGATATCTTTTCAACAACAAATGTATATTTAATGCATGAATATTTATTTCCACCCTTATAATCATATAACCAACATTAAAACACCCATAAATTAAATAGTAAGTATTTAATACGGATGAAGTTTAAAACAGCCATGGTATGTTGTAGCTCGACAAAATTTAATTAAAATATATTTTGCAATTAAAGGGAGTTATTGTGATTTATTCTTTTTCGTCACTACCAGAAGAAAAAACAGAGGTAGGCGGCAAGGCTTATATGCTGGCGATGATGACGCAAATGGGAATACGCGTCCCCGAAGGTTTTATCTTAGACGCAAAACCCAGCCAGGAAGAGCTTGCAACCATTTACCAAACATTGGGAAATCAGTTTTGCGTCGCCGTGCGCAGTTCCGCAACCGGAGAGGATTCCAAAGAACACAGCTTCGCCGGGCAAAACTCCACGTTTCTATTTATCAGAACTCGGGAAGACCTGGTCAACGCCATTAACAACTGCTTTGACTCTATCCTCAAAGAGTCTTCCACCACTTATCGCAAACACTTCCTCGGCTCCGCCAAAGCCGTCCCCATGAATGTCGTGATCCAGCAAATGATCGACGCCAAATACGCCGGCGTCTTCTTCACCAAAGATCCCAGAGATGAAGACAAAGGCTGGCTGCTGGAATATATCAGCGGCGTCGGGGAAGATCTTGTTTCCGGCAAAAAAACGCCCAGACAAATTCATGAAAACAGCGGCAGCGACGACATCAAACCAGAACAGGTCGAGGAGATCGTCAACGTCTCCCGGCAGCTGGAAGCAAAATACCATCAGGACTTCGATATCGAGTGGGCGATTGACGACAAGGGCGTCGTCTACCTGCTGCAAGCGCGTCCCATCACCGCCAAGAACTCCATCTCGCAGATCAAAAAATTCGGTTTGGAAGAACTGGAGCGTCTGAAAACCCAATACAGCAAAGACACCACTTGGGATGGGCAAACTTTCGCCGAGCTTTCAATCAACCCGAGCATTTTCTCCACGGAGCTTTGGAGCGACTCGTTCAAGAAAAACGCCGCCTTCGACAAAGCGCTGCAGAAGATCGGCTATCTGGGCTTTCGCGACATGAAAGAAGGCGAGTCGATTCTGGATAACGTCTTCGGCAAGAATTACGTCAACCTCACCCGACTGGCGCCGCTCTATTTCGGACCCATGCCCTACTCCATCGAGCCGCTGCCCAGACCGCACCTGAAATTCCATGTCTCCAAGATCAACCTGAAAACCATTCTCTACACTCCCAAGACCGTGTTCAAAATGGTCTCGGCGGGGCTGAGCGTGAACACTCACAGAAAAGAGTTCATCAATCTCGCCAGCAAGGATCTGATAAGTTTTTCCACCGTCATGGACCGGCCCAACGACCTCAGCTATTACCGATCCTGGAGCGACGACGACCTGAAAGGCCGCCTGTTGAAAGAGATGATCGTTTTTACCCGCGACACGCTGGTATGGCCGTACATTCTGATTTCTCTGACAGAAACCACTATCCAAACCCTGCACTCCCTGTTGGCGAATATCTTTAACGATCAGAAAGCCGCAGAGCTGATACGACAGTGGACCGGTAACGGAATCAGAACTGAAACCTTTGAGATGGCTCGCTATTTTAAAAAGGCCTGCGCCAAGCCCGAGTTGCGGGGCATGTTTCTGGAGAAATACGGCCATCGCGGCCCGGGCGAATTAGACCTGATATCCAAACGCTGGATCGAACTGGGCGAGGACGCCTTTTACGATCTCAGCGTGGAGGATTATGAGAAGGGCAAAAACAACCACACCTTTATCGACGTCGAAGAAGAAATAAACCAGTTTAAAACCTTCAAGAAAACGCTGGTTCTTGAAGAATGGCGGCTTCTGAAAGAGCTTCTGGAGCTGCGGGAAAAATGGAAAATGGCGATCCTCAAACCTTTCGCCCATTTCCGCTATATCCTGCTGGAATTCGGCCAGCGTTATGAATTGCCTTCCAACGATATTTTCTGGCTGAACGCGGAAGAAATTATCCACTTCGACAAAGCCGCGTATGCATCGCGAATTGAAGAACGCAAACTCAAATCCAAACTGTTCAAGCATTTCAATTTTTCCGCCGTCACCTCCATTCAGGAAATCGAGAATGTCCTGAATAACCGGCAACCGCAGAACGACAACCTGAAGGGCGAAGGCATTTCTCCCGGGCTGGTCAAAGGAGAAGTGCTGGTTATCAACGATCCGAACAAATGGAAGAACATCAAGTGGCCGGCGAACCCGATTGTGGTGGCGGAGTCCACTGATCCGGGCTGGACGCCGATCTTCATCAAAGCCAAGGGCATTATTGTTTCAAAAGGCGGCGTGCTGTCGCACTGCGCCATCGTTGCGAGAGAAATGGGAATTCCTGCAGTGAGTGGAATCATCAACTGCCATAACAAATTTAAAGGAGGAGAGAATGTTTGGCTTGACGGAAATGATGGAACTATCCGCATCATCTAATACCCTCAGTGAAGGTTATCAATACGCTATAGTTCCAACTGTATTATTGCCCCTGGCCTTTTTGGGAACCGCCCTCAGCGTCGTCGCCACCTTCATTGCAGGGATGTTCGGCGTGAAGCTGAAAGCCGAAGGTCCCAAAAAGCTGCTGGAACTGCTGCTCAAGCCAAAAGTGCTGCTCGCCGCCGTCGCGCTGAATCTGGCGATTTACGGGGGCTATCTTGGCGTTGATTACGTGAAAAACGGTCCAGTGCCGCAGACAGTGCAAAAGCTCGCTAATTCGGACACCACCTACCACCAGAAAGCCATGCAGGGCGACCGGGCGCTTTGGAAGCAATCCCTGGAAGGCGAAGGAATATTCGCACGGGGAACCATCGTCAACGGCGAGCTGTTCTTTGGCACCAATGAGGGTTACCTATACGTCGCCGACGCCGATACCGGCGCACTCAAAAACAAACTGTTCTTCGGCAAATTTCTCTCTCCCAGCCCCACGCTTTATAAGGGCTTTCTGTATTTCGGAGAAGGCTTGCATCAATCTCACAGTATGGGCGTGTATAAATTCGACCCGGAGAAAAAACAGGTTGTTTCGCACTTCAGGACCAACGGCCACACAGAAATTTTTCCCGTATTCACCAATAGCGATGGCAAGGATTACCTGCTGCAGACCGCAGGTGAAGACGGCCTTTACGCCATTAATCCAGACACAATGGAGAAAATCTGGCAGTTCAAAGGCGGTCACATGGACGGTTTCGCGCTGGTGCAAGGCGACTATGTCTATATCGGCAGCGGCATTCCCAGGGAAGGCTTCAGCATAAACAGACCGTTCGCCTACAAATTGAACCTGAAAGACGGATCTATCGTCTGGAAAAAAGAGCTGCCCCTGTCTGCCTGGTACGGCCCCGTTCAAGTACAGGACGATGTCTGCTTTATCCAGGGGGAAATTCATATCGACACCCATGTGGGCGGGCTGTCCTGTTTCACACAAGCCGGTGAAAGAGCGCACTCCCTCGTTATCAATTACCCCGTGGTGGGAAAACCCATCGTTAAAAACGACACCATTTACTTCAACGATTACTACGGCAACCTCTACGCCTGGGACGCCATCAATAACAAACTCAAATGGGAAATCGAATCGGAGATCAAAAAAGGCGCCTACTCCTCCCTGCAATTTTATAACGAGAAGGAAATCATCTACGCCAAACGCACCGGCGGCGTCCTCATCATTAATATGGAAAGCGGCGAAGTCCGGGAAAACATAGACTTCGCCCAAGACGAACTCATCTACGCAGACCCCCTCGTCAAAGAAGACGCTTTCTACCTGTTTGGCATGAAAGGGAGTATTTTTAAGTCGGCGAAGATCTAACCCTCTCTCTGGAGGAGCTTGACCTGCAAGCTCCTTTTGTCTGGCGGCTTGGTTAGTAGCTATCCTGAATAGAGTCCACCCCGCATAACCAAGGTGACACAGACGCCCAGGAGGCGCGATGAGCAATCTGACCAAACAGAACGAATATGAGTGTGACGTCAAAGACTCTTGCGGCGCTATCCAGTTGATCATCGAACCCAGGGAGAAAGATCTCGGCGGCTTTTCGGTGCGCAGGACATTGCCTACCGCCAAACGCAAAATGGTGGGGCCGTGGATTTTCTTCGATCATATGGGGCCGGCCAATTTCCCCGCAGGAGATGGCGTCAACGTCCGCCCACACCCCCATATTGGCATCGCCACCGTGACCTATCTGTTTGATGGCGAAATACTGCACCGGGATTCCCTGGGAAGCGTCCAGCCAATCCAGCCTGGCGATATAAATCTCATGGTCGCAGGACGAGGCATTGTGCATTCAGAGCGTGAAAGACCGGAAATCCGCAATAAGGATCACAGCGTACATGGGCTACAACTTTGGCTGACCCTGCCAGTAGACCAAGAGGAAATCGAGCCGGCTTTTTACCATTATCCCGGCGCAAGCATTCCACAGGTCACCGTTGACGGCGTCGACGTGCGGGTAATGATGGGAAGCGCATGCGGCGTCGCCTCCCCGGTAAAAGTCTTTGCAGAAACCTTATATCTGGAGGCCCACCTGCAACCCGGACAAACCTTCACACTACCACAGACGGAAGAGCGCGCCGTTTATGTGGCGCAGGGCGAACTGAAAGCCAGGGATAACTTGCTTCCACAATACGCCATGGCGTTCTTCTCCAACGAACCCGACGTCACCGTGGAAGCGACTCAGGACACTCGTCTCGTTCTTATCGGCGGCGAGTCATTCAATAAACGCTTCATCGACTGGAACTTTGTTTCCAGCCGCAAAGAGCGTATTGAACTAGCTAAACAAGACTGGAAAAACGGACGTTTTCCGCAGGTTCCAGGGGATGAAGATGATTTTATTCCATTGCCGGAATAGCAAGGGAATAATCTCTGCGGCGTTATAAATTCGCCGCTTTTAACTCATCAGGAATACGCCACTTCGAACCTTCAGGCTCCGCGCTTTCCTGTGGCGGTTGATAGGGGATCAAGTTGGTAGCGAAATCATTATTGAGCAAGCGCTTTTCAATAGCTTTCATTAGCTTAAACGCTTTCTTCTGATGACTGTCGTCGATGTTTTTTTCTGATGCATACTGGGTGAAATAGTCAGGCGCAAACCCCCAATAGATTTGCAAGGCGCTACCGCGATCCAGCTTTTCGTCTTTAATCAGTCTGGCGAGCTTCCTGTAACCCAACTCCTCTTCCGTATCCCAATCAATCTCATCAAGCCGCCCCTGCAAGCCATAACAAGGCTGCGTGTGGAGCCGAATAAGCTCCACGATATCAATCCCAAACTCGTCTCTGAGAATTTCCGCCGCCACAGAGGATTAAACTTACACTACCTCAAACGAATGATTGAAGTCAGCACGCCCATTTGCAGATACTCAAAACCCCCTTCAAAACGCAATCCTTGGCGCAAAGCAGGAGTCAGTTCCTGAGCCAGCTCGACTTGGAAGCTTCCTTCCCTTTCGTCAATAGACACCATATTGGCCGCGTCAAAACCAAAATAATATCCCACGTCGGAATACAGCGATTTAAACAGGCTTTCTTTTGCTGAAAAGATCAGGGTGAGCATGCGCGGGTCTGGATGAGAAGAACTGCCGACAAACTGGTAATCCTCCTCGGTGAGAATAGATCCAACAATATCAGCAGCCACTTTTTCGCTGAGCATATTCTCCACATCAATGCCGACGCTTTTTACTCGATCACTATCAGCCACGGCGCAAATAGCCATGTCCTGCGCATGACTGATTGATCCGGTGAATGACTCAGGCCAAACAGGCGCGCGGTTCTCGCCAATCCCGACAGAAAGATCAGTCGCCCCTAATGTCATTAACGCACGCCGCGCCACATAACGTCCCGCAACAAACTCGGCTCTGCGTTTCGCCACCGCCCTGTTCATTGAGTCAGGCAAATCCGTTCCAAGAAAATGATTCACCATGTCATCTGAATAGCGATCCACGGAAAACTCACATTGAAAGCATACCCCCGGAAACCCGGGAATTTTTCGCTCAGAGAGATGCTTGATATACAGGTCAGTTGAATCGCTCAACACGCGGTCATTCACTTCCATGCCCCTTGGCCATACAAAAGCGCCATGATACTAGCCGGCTTCACTCATAGCGACTTTCGTTAGCGCGACCTGCAAAAAACAAGTTGGCCAAGAATTAATCCATATAGCCTAACCCCCATGCCCAATTTCAGAAATCGGTGAATCGAATAAAATTTCATCCAATTTTCCTTAGGGATGAGGCGCCGAACCTGCCCAGCCAAGAGCTATCACTGCAATCCCCCACGGCTGTCTCATCAACTTGTTAATCTTTTTTTATTGATACTTAACAGGAATGTTTGCAGATGAGTTTTGACAGTCAAGCCCGCTTCGGCATCGCCCCTTTCGCTCCCCAGAAACCCTTGAGACAAGGTGGTCAGCAAGGTGAATTCATAATCTTTAGCAAAGAGACTCAGGGAAAATCAGGCCGAAAGGTTTTCATCAATACAGGCCTAATCCCAGTCTTCATGACCCTTATTAATCCTGACACTTTTGACGGCACAGCAATTACTAAGCAAATAGTCGCGCTTAAAGGAATAGCCGGAGGCTTGCAAAGCTGTAGCAATCTCAAAAGCGCATTTGAGCATATGATCCTAATCAAACACGTCCAAATTTTTTACAAGATAATACAGGATGGGCCTGTTAAAGCTGGCGTTTACATTACAAATATTCGTCCTGCTTACTCTCGAGACACTAACCAAGCCGGACTATATAATGTAAACCCTCTGTCAGGATCATCACACGCATCCATAACTCATTGCCCTAATAGCTACATAGATAGCAAATATAATTTTGCGGCAATAAATGGCGCAAGCGAGGGAATAGAAGAAGCCGCCAACAACATATATAAAACGAATATTCCAAAGACAGACTATGGTGATAAGCAAGGGTTCAGCCTATTTTACAACCCTACACATTTTGTAAACGACCTTGGGGTTTGGATAACTCCAGCCTTAAAAACTCACGACCCTGAGTCTGCAGCCAAGAAACTAGTAGAGGTATTCATAGATACTTCAAAGCACAGACGGATTATGGGAAAAAGTAAAAAGCTAAGTTGGCTTATTTTTGGCAACGGAGTTAAGTTGCTTGAAATGGCCCTAAACAGCATCCCGGCTGGCCTTTCTGAAAGAAAGGATCTGCTTGAACAGCATAAATTTCAAATAGTAGATCCTAGTACAGATCCCGGCTTAGTCCTAAGAAGGCTCAATAAGCTTGGTGCACAATTTGACGACCAACCAGTCCTAGCAACAAGCAAAATGTCTCGCGCAAGCGCCATCAATATGGCCATTTCCAGAAATAATATATCTGGTGAGATCAAAGAGCTTAGTAAAAGTCAAAATAAGGACTATAGTGGAGCAGCACTATCGTTCTTAAACGGCACACACGATGCAAGCAAAACCTTTAGCAAAGCCCACAACTCAATGCACCTGCCAAGACATTACACTTTTGAGGAAATTGTAAAACAAGCAAAAGGAATGTATAAATGGTAAACTTAGGCCCAATTTCAGGCCCAGACTATAAGAATGCGCCAATAACAACTATTGACGCCTCGGATATAGCTATAACGTTTAGACTGCCAGAAAGGCTTTCCAATAGTCACCCATACATTGCATCTCACATTGATTTGTCGTGCGATTCAGATTTTGAAAGTCACGCTAGTATCGGGTTTTCTTCATTAGAGCTAGTAGACGCTAATTGGGAGTATCGTTTCATAAACAGTGACTTATTAGCAGGGAGTTTCATGCTCGGCATGAATCTATGGAAAGTAGATATCAGTCAGCATAACTTGAAAAGTCTATTAGTCCCCCAAGACTACCAAAAGTGGCTATTGAACTATTTTGAAGCTATATTTCAAAGTGCAGGCGAAGGCAGTCCATCTTTTTGGCGCCCCACCAGCGGCGATGATTTAAAGGCATTTAAAAAAGACGGAATGCCTTGGTTGAAAGGGCGATTTGGAAGTCTGGATATTCACCGCCTTTATTACTGGGTAAACACGCCTATCACCAGTGATCTATGCCTCCACTTTACAATCATACTTTCCGGTTTTGTAGAAGACCATATAGCCCCAAAGGAAGAAGTGGACAAAATGCTGGATGGCTATATTGATGACTTCCTCGAGCACTTCCACATCCAATATTCCCCAGAAACTCTGGCGGAGATGGATCAGTATAAGTAACTTCAAACGGCGCATTGCTTGATGCGCCGTTTTCATTCTTCTCTCTCAAACCCGCCCCCCCATCCCAGCTCGCTTAACCTTTAGTCCGACAGGGTTAATGCTTAGATCATATGTCTAATTATCCAGACAGTTAGCGGGCTTTATAGTGTTTCCACAGCTATTATTTAATCAGGCGACTACTACGGATACTTAGAGCATTGCCTGACGTTTTTGAGCAGTTAACAAGGGTAAAGCCATGTCATCGCAAACGACGGATAAACGACAACTGACGCTGCAGTTTCTCGCAGAGCCCACTGACGTCAACTTCGGGGGCAAAGTGCACGGCGGCGTGGTGATGAAATGGATTGACCTCGCCGGCTACGCCTGTGCGGCGGGATGGAGCGGACGTTACTGCGTGACGGCTTATGTGGGCGGCATTCGTTTTATTTGTCCCATCCATATCGGCATGCTGGTGGAAGTGCAAGCCAAGGTGATTTATACCGGCCAGAGCAGCATGCACCTCGCTATCGACGTTTATTGCCGCGACCCCATCGAGCAGGAGCGCAAGAAAGCCACGCACTGCATCATGATCTTCGTCGCCATTGATCGTGACGGCAAACCGGTGAGAGTGCCCACTTGGGAGCCGAAAACCAAGAAGGACGTCAAGCTACGCGACTACGCTCTGAAGCTGATGAGTCTGCGCCAGGAAATCGACGAGGAAATGAAAGATTACTTCAACGAGTAACCCTCCCAAGGCTCCTCAACAGACCGGCCGCCAACCAGCGCTGGTCTCAACGCCTCCCCAACTCCTTCGTCATCTCAACAATCCCTAACACTTTCACTGTAATTTTGCTGTTTCGGCCCCCTCGGTTTTCCACTAATATGCCCGCCCGGGCCACACTCTGTCATAATGTCTGAAACTTGCCGGCCGGCGTGGGATTGGACCTCATTCAGGCTTGCGGCGCAGGAGTTTTGGCGCAACATCTTCAACGTCAATATCGCTTAATTTCTCGACAGTTTCGCAAAAATCAAGTATGGATGAGGACTTATCGGCCAAGCATGGCGGGTGGTCGCCACCGAAACAGGAGTTTAAAGACAAAGGGTACACTGACGCGGAATACCGGATTCGGTAGAAAGGTGTTTGTACGTGGTTTCTCAAAACACTTTGCACGAGATTTAAGATGTCATTTGTTATACGGTCCAGCGCCTGTTATCTCCCTCAGGGCAAGGTTTCAGCGGAAGAACTGGATCAACGTTTAAGCCTGGAGCCTGGAACCTGCCGTAGACGCTACGGCGTGGATTACCGTCATTACGCCTCCCCGAGCGAAACCGCGCTGTTTATGGGAGCGGAAGCCGCCAGGGCGGCCCTGGACAGGGCCGAATTACAATGGGCGGATATCGACTTACTGGTTTGCGCCAGCGGCACCCCGCATCAGGCCCTTCCTTACAACGCCGCGGGCATCCTCGCTGAACTGCAGATTGCTGAGCCTTTAGCCACGATGGACGTCAACGCCAGTTGCCTGTCGTTTCTGGCGGCGCTGGAGTTCAGTCATTGCGCCATCGCCAGCGGCCGCTATCGACGAGTGATGATCGTCTCCAGCGAAGTGGCCAAAATCGGCGTCCAGGACGTCAAACCTGAAACCGCCACCCTGTTCGCAGACGGCGCCGCCGCCTTTGTACTGGAAGCCTCCAAGAACAGCGCAGGGTTGCTAACCAGTCTGTTTCAGACTTACCCAGAGGGATATTCCCTATGCCAGATTCGCGCTGGCGGCAGCGGCTTGCATCCCACCCGCAACCCCATGGAGGCTGTCGCCGAGGGCAGCTACTTCGAAATGCACGGCAAAGCGCTCTACAAAATGGTTTCCAAACTCGCGCCGGACTTCATCCGCCACGGCCTGGGAAAAGCACAGCTCACGCTCTCCGACATCGCCCATATCGTACCGCACCAGGCCAGCCACGCCGGACTGGCGCATTTAGTTCACCGGCTTGGTTTGGATAACGACAAGGTAGTCAACCTGTTTGCGACCATGGGCAACCAGGTCGCTGCGTCTCTACCTATCGCCTTGGACCATCTGCTGCGCAACAAACGCGTCGCCCGCGGTGAGCAGGTGATGTTGTTCGGCTCGGCGGCGGGCCTGTCGCTGGGGCTGGGAGTGCTGAGCCTGTGAAGATTCTGGTGACCGGCGGCACCGGCATGTTAGGCCAGTCTATCGTGCGCAACTATCAGGGCCGTTTCGACATCCGTTTTATGGGCCGGAATCAAACTCTGGGAGCGCGCATCGCCTCGGAGACTGGCGCTATATTTTTCCCTGCGGCCCTGCAACAGCAGGCGCTTCTGCATGAAGCCTGCAAAGGCGTGGACGCAGTGATCCACTGCGCGGCGTTATCGAGCCCCTGGGGAGCGCGCGAGGAGTTCGAAACAGCGAATGTCGACGGAACCATTAATATCCTGGCGGCGGCGGAGGCCAACGGCGTGCGGAAGTTCGTGCACATCTCCACCCCCAGTCTGTATTTTCAGTTCCGCGACGCCCTGAATATTCCGGAAACCCAGCCTCTTGGTCCTCGTTTCTGTAATGACTACGCCGCCACCAAAGCCCGTGCGGAGCATCTTGTTACCGCCAGTCCGCTGCATACTGTCATCCTGCGTCCACGGGGCATATTCGGCCCCCATGACAACGCTATCCTGCCGCGGATTATCGGCGCTGTGCGCAAAGGCGTTCTCTGGCTGCCTTCCGGCCGAAATCCAGAAATAGACCTTACCTATGTAGACAACGTGGCCGACGCCGCGATGCTGGCGTTGCAGCAGCCGGTCGAACGCGGCGCCGTCTTCAACATCAGCAACGGCGAGCCAGTGCGCCTGCTGGATGTGCTGACCCAGCTATTCATCGCCATGGGCCGTCCCACGCCTATCAAAACGCTGCCTTATGGGGCGTTGGCGCCGGTGATCGCCGGCGCGGAGTGGCTGCGCGCCCATCTGCCTGGGCGGCCAGAACCCAAGTTGACCCGCTACAGCGCGGGACTGTTTCACTATCATCAAACCCTGGATATTTCCAAAGCGCGGACCCAGCTTGGCTATGCGCCCGCCGTATCCATTGCTGAAGGAATTGAGCGCTATGTCCACTGGCGTCAGAGTCAGGCTGTTTGAGGCCGGCCATTGCGTCCACCCCGGCTTTATGGTGAAACCGGGACTGGGCTTGGCGCCGCGCAAATTTCCCGCCGGCGTCGCCTTGGTGGAGCACCCCCAGGAAGGCGCACTGCTGTTTGACACCGGCTATCACCAGCGCTTTTCCCAATGCACCCAGCAGTATCCTGAGCGATTCTACGCCCTGGCGACGCCCTGTTCACTGCAACACGGCGAGAGCCTGAAAGAGCAGCTGGCGATTCAAAATATTACTGCCGATCAGGTCAGGCATGTGGTGCTGTCCCACTTTCACGCCGACCACATCGCCGGCGTCTGCGACTTTGAAAAGGCTACCCTGCACTGCCATCCCGCCGGCCATCGCTTTTTGACGCAAACCGGACGACTGCGTCGATTACGCAAAGGCTATTTGAGAGATTTACTTCCCGCCCAGGCGGAAGCGCGCCTGTCATTCACAGAGAGTTTTCCGTTGGATCTGGGCGATATTCTGGACATGCCGACGCGACCTCTCGGGTTGGGCGCCCGCGATCTGTTCGGCGATCAGACGCTGTATCTGGTCGCCCTGCCCGGCCATGCCGCCGGCCAGATGGGATTACTCGTTCGTTTGCAGGACAAGTTCCTGTTTCTGCTCGCGGACGCCTGCTGGCTGGTGGACAACCTTCGCGATGGCGTAGATCAGCATTGGCTGGCGAACATCATCTGCGACGACCGCAAGGCCTATCGCGACACGCTGCAAAAATTGCGTCGCTGCTATCGCGATATGGCGGACAAAGTCATATTCGCGCCGTCCCATTGCCAGGACACGCTTGGCCCGCTGATACAACAAGGCTGGATCAGTTAAAGGCGCGCAGATGGAAAAACTCATCATACTCCGCCACTTTATCGCCAGCCGCTATCGACGCTTTCAGTCCCGAGAGCAGCTGGAGTCCTGGCAGTCGCGACGACTGCGCCGCCATTTGGACTGGGTGTGCCGCCATGCGCCGTTCTATCAGGGGTATTTAGGCAAACCACTGCAGGATTTTCCCATCATGTCCAAAGGGCTGATGATGGACAACTTTGATCAGCTGAATACACGCAGCTTGCAACGGGACCATCTGTTCGATATCGCGCTTGAAGCGGAGCAAAGTCGGGACTTCAGCCGGTCGCAACTGGGCGACGTCACTGTGGGACTGTCTTCTGGAACATCCGGCCGGCGCGGACTGTTTCTGGCTTCCCGTGCAGAGCGTTTGGAATGGGCCGGCGTCATCTTCGCCAAACTCTTGCCAAGCCTGCTGGGACGCCATCGCATCGCCTTGCTGTTACGGGCGGACAGTCCGCTGTATCAGACCGTCGGCCGGGGCCGCATCCAGTTCCACTATGCCGATCTGACGCAACCGCAGGAGCAATGGCTGGCGGCGCTGGAAGCGTTTCGGCCCACCCTGCTGGTGGGCAGCGCCCAGGCGTTGCAGCTATGTGCGCAGTATGGCGACAGGCTGCAGCCGGAATTGATTATCTCCGGCGCGGAAGTGCTCACGCCTTCCGACAGAGGACTGCTGCAACAACGGTTCGCCTGTCCGATCAAAGAGATTTACCAATGTACGGAAGGCTTCCTCGCCTGCACGCAACAGGACGGCGTACTGCGCTGGAACGAGGATTTCGTGCATATCGAGCCGCGCTGGCTGAATCCGGAGAAGACGCACTTTTCACCAATCATTACCGATTTCCGCCGCCGCACGCAGCCCATCATCCGCTACCTGTTGGATGATGTGATTGAAGCTGGCGATGAGCCCGGCGTGTTTCGCGCCATCCGCAGCATCGGCGGCCGTACAGGCGATGTACTGCAACTGCCGGGGGCGACTTCCACGGTGACGGTTTTACCCGATTTATTATATCGCGCCGCCGCGCTGGCCAGCCCGGAGCCCTTGGATTACCGCATCAGCCAGATTGAGGCGGCGCGCTTACGCATAGAAAGCGACCGCCGCCACGGCGAGATCGAGCACGCCATACGCGCCGCGCTGGCAAAGTTGGGCGTGATCGAAGCGCTCAGTTTTGAGCACAGTCCGCGTCCACAATGGACGCCCTCACAGAAGCAACGCAGGGTAGTCAATTTATGGTCGTCCTGATCACTGGCGCCCGCGCCCCCGTCGCGCTGGATTGGGCCCGCATCGCGATAAAATCCGGTCATCAGGTCTGGCTCGCGGATAACCTGCGCTGGCCTTTGGGACGTTACCTGCAAGGGGTGCAGGGCTATTTGCGTCTGCCGCCGCCCAAAGGCGACCTGAGCGCTTACGCCCGCGCGTTGGAGCGTCTGCTGCGGGAACACAAGGTCGATCTGCTGATCCCTACCTGCGAAGAGATTTTTTATCTGGCCCAGGCGCGTCCCCATGTACAGGCTGACGCTCATTGGTTCATGCCGGAAACGGAGCTGTTGTTCCGCCTGCACAGCAAGCTGGACAGTCTGTCGATCATGCATGGGCTTGGCGAAGTGCAAGCGCCGGAAACCTACCTGCGTTGCAGTCCTGATGAAATCGAAAATAATCCCGATACTATTTTAAAACCGGTGTACTCCCGCTTCGGCCGTCAGGTGATCCGCATTCCGCATCAGGCGGCGCTTACGCCCTCACAGATCAGCGCCGCCCGCCCCTGGGTGCAGCAGCGCAAAATTGTCGGTCAGGCCATCTGCAACTACGCGCTTTTCGATCAGGGCAAGCTGATCGCGCATCAGGCTTATCTGCCGGAATACTGCTTTAATCAGGCCGCCGCCAGTTACTTTGAGCCCTATACGGACCCACGTCTGGAAGAATTCGCCCGCCAGTTCGGCCACAACACAGGGTATCACGGACAGGCCGCGTTTGACTTTATTGAGGAGGCCGGGCAGCTCTTCGTGCTGGAGTGCAACCCGCGCGCCACCAGTGGACTGCATTTATTGCGACAAACCCTGCGCATTGATGAGCAGGGACGATTTGCACACACACCGGGTCCAGCTCAACCATTTCGCATCGGCGCCACGCTGCCTCTGTTTTTTGGCGCGTCTTCCCTGCTGCAAGGCAAGTTCGGTCGTTTGCTGCATGACTACCGCCGCGCCCAGGACGCCCTCGCTGATGAACAGACACCGTTGTTGCAACGTGCGCAATGGCTGGCGCTGACGGAGATGTTTTATCGCTCCGCCCGTTTTAGGCGTCCATTAACCGACGCCAGCACTTTCGACATTGAATGGGATGGCCCTGACGCCAACGTCGACGCAGATCCCGCGCAGGACGCCCCATGCTAGAGGCCAATGAGCTGCATCGCCGCTTTGTCGAGCTGATGCAGCAACCCGGACTGATCCGCAATCTCACTACGGATATTATCGCCTACGAACAGAACGGCGTGGTGGCGCCCGCCAGCGTCAACGACTATCACCCGCAGAATTGCTATGTGGTTTCGCCACTGACGCAGATTATCTATTACGCCCGCGACGAGCTGCCGAAAGTGGAATCCGCGCTGTTACGTTATTTCTGCTTCGGCCTCACGCATTTGCTGGAGTGGCCGTTCAGGCTGGCGCGACTGGACCGGCTGCAGGTGCTCAACAATCAATGTCTCTCCACTAATTTTTACAGCGCCAACTGGCGCGAGCTGAACCTATCCGCACTACGCGAGCAGGCCCTGCGTCGCTTTCCCCAACACGCGCTGATGTTACGCTCGCTAAATGCCCGACAGCACCCTGACATCATCGCGCAAGCGCGTCAGGACGACTGGCTGCCGATCATTAGTCGTCAGGTGTATTTGTTTCTTGATCGCGAACACTGGTGGAACCGCAACAACGCCCGCGCAGACGATCGTTTGCTGCGTCAACCGAACTGGTCGTTCAAAGAGTTGGACCCGGATGACGATACCCAGATGGCGCGAGCGGAGCAGCTTTACAATCAGCTCTATCTGGAAAAGTACAGCCTCCATAATGTGCGTTTTAGCGCCAACTATCTGAGCGTATTCAGTCGCAGCGGTTTGCTGAAGCTGTTCGGCCTGTTTCACCAGAATGAACTGTTAGGCGTGGCGGGCCTGTTCGGCGTCGACCAAACCCTGACTGCGCCCGTTGTCGGCTATGACACCCGTTCGCCCGCCAAAATGGCGTTATATCGGCGTCTCATGGCGTTCGTGATCCGCTACGCCATGGATAATAATCTGGAACTCAATCTCAGCTCCGGCGCGCCGGGCTTCAAAAAACTGCGAGGGGCTGAGGCGGCGATCGAATACAGTTATGTCTACGTCGCTCATCTTGGGCCTTATCAGCGCGCAGTTTGGCGCGGCTTGTCTCTGCTGACGGAGAAGCTCTATCGCCCCATTCTGGAGAAGTTCGAGTTATGAGCGCGCCTGAGGGTTTTCCTTATTCCGGCGTCACTGACGGCTGGTTCCCTTTGCTGCCTGCGGCGAAGTTGCGGAACAAGCCGATAGCGGCGAGTTTGCTGGGTGAAGCGTTGGTCCTGGCGCGACTGGAAGGCATGGCCTGCGCATTTCAGGACCGTTGCCCCCATCGTTTGATCCCGTTGTCGCAGGGAAACATCTGCAATAATCGTCTGGCCTGCCGCTATCATGGTTGGGAATTCGACGCGACGGGACGCCTGCGCCACACCCCTGGCGCAGCAGAGTGCGGCGCGCGCGCGACACTGCAAAGCTATGCTCTGCAGGAGCGGGACGGATTGATATGGGGCAGCTTGAAACCTGCGTCAGCCGAATCTCTGGTCGGCTTTTCCGAGCTGCCCGGCTATGTCTGGACCCAGGCTTATCGCCGCATCCACTGCAGCCTGTTTCATACCATTGAGAATTTTCTCGACCCCTGTCATACCCCTTATATCCATCAAGGCTTACTGCGCAGTCAGGGGCCTCAGCAAATGCAGATCGAGCAGACGGTCAGCGCCGATGGTTTTGATACCCATTACAAGCTGACGCAAAAGCAGAATGGCTGGATCAACCGGCTGTTCGACCCCGGGGTGGATCAGAACGTCGCACGCTTCAAACTTCCCGGTCTGGTGGAATTGGACTATCTCAAGAACGGTCGTCTGTTGTTTCGCTCCGCACTTTATTTTGTTCCCCATAGCGCAGAGGTCACGGGAATATTCGTCAGGCTCTACGCACCCCGCTCATGGATGCCCGCCGCCCTGCGTTTTGCGCTGTTCAAGCCCTTCGCTCACATGCTCTATCTCCAGGACAAACAAATACTGGAGCAACAACAACTCGCGCAGCAGACCCATGGCGAGCGCTATCTCTTTTCCCACACTGATGTGGCTGCGCGCGCTCTGTGGGCGTTGCTGCATGGTCAATCGCCCAGCCCCTCCGCACTAAAAGAGTTGAACTTCCAAACGACTCCCTGATCCAAACAAAAGTGGTCATTGAATAAGCTTAACTATCTAATTTCCGCTTGGGATATTAGCCTGAGCAACGCAGTCATAGCGCAAAAACCGGGCGTCAAACAAAGGAGAGGATAAGGATGAACTACGATAAGCAGCTGATTATTGTGTTGTTAACTGAGCCCAAGGATAACCTGCGGTCTTTTGGGAGAAATCTCTATCGGAAACACCCCGACAAATCGGAGCTGGTGGAGTATGACGTGGCGAGCAAAACCCACGTCGTCATCAATAGCGCCGGCTTGGGCGCACTGACGGAGAATTCACGCATCCAGATCGTCGGACACGGCGACTTGAACGGCGTGTCCTGCGCAGGGAAATACGGCAAGGCGCTGGCGACTTTCATCGCCAATAAAGCCGCGCCCGGGCTGAAGCAAATCAAGAAAATCAGTCTGACCGTCTGTTACGCCGCCGGCAACGCCACCCAGCCAAACTTCGATCCCGCCAATAGCTTCGCGGCGGCGTTTCATTATTCGCTAAAACAGGAGCACGGGGTTATAGCGGACGTCACCGCCCGCCCGGCGACTATGATCGTCAACGCGCAGGGACAGAAGGAAACCCGCTTTAACTACGGTGGATTTGGAGAGCGTTACCAGCATCAAGGCGATAACACCAAGTATTTGTTTCACTGGAACGGCAGTTCACAGGTTATCACCAATGTGCGGGAGCCTGTCGATATGATGGAAATATGTTGAGCCGCCTCCGGCTAATCACATCAGAACAGCTCCGCCTGCTCGAACTGATTCAGCTTTTCATCTCTGACGGTTGTGTTGATCGGCTGGATGGCGTCGCTGCTTTTGTTGGCGGCGGCGCCGATTGAAGAATTAATGGGTATGATTTCCCAGTCGCTCAAATCGCGCGGAACCAGCATCGCGCGGACTTCACTCAATGGCGTCGCAGGATCGATCCAGGCGTCGAACTGATCCGGCGATAACAACGCCGGCATTCTGTCATGGAGCCAGCGGATGGAGTCGCTGGCTTCGGTAGTGATAATGGCGCAGGTCTCCAGATAGTGCTCTTCTTTCAACCAGACATCCCAAAGCGCGGCGAAATAGCAGTTCCCCGAGGCGGGTTTTAGATAGTAGGGCTGCTTAACGCCCTTCTCTGTTCGCCACTCGATAAATCCCGACGCAGGAATCACGCCGCGTCGATATTTGAATGGTCCGCTGAACGCCCGACTTTTCTCCAGTGTCTCCGCCCTGGCGTTGAACATGCTGAACTTATTGGAAATTTCCGACGCCCAATGCGGCGTCAACCACCAGCGCATCTCCCGTAAATAGCGCTTGCCACCTTCCTGAATCGCCACCATCACCGCTTCCGTCGGCGCAATATTAAACATATCGCCAAACCAGCGTTTACGCAGCCCGGTGGCGTCAAAACCAAAACTTTCCATCGCCGCAACAATTTCAGCGGAGGCGGTGGCGTTGAATCTGCCGCACATGAGGTACGATCTCCTTGTTGAAACTTTTCGACAATCGCTCTCCTTTGACACTGAGAACCGCATAGATACTTGAGCAGACTGATACCTAAGCTATTTTAGCCAGGGTAATAACAGCATGATAAGTATAAAGACGATAAAACCTATTACAGCTACAGCAAAAACCCAAGGTTTTACAGACGTCTCAGTGTTTTCGACATACTTTATCTCCTTCCCAGAGACACTTTTATCCGGCCCCATCCGCCAAAATACAAACAAAATAATTCCGAAAGAGATTATGAGTAAGTAGGCCTTACTTATATATTTCTCAGCAGCCAGATTGATCCAGGGAATGGTCACGAAATATATCAGCAACGCCATTTTGCGTTTATTGTACTGATGAGGATCAACCACCTTATCTTCTATTCGAAGGTGCGCACGACAAGCTGGACAATGGAATGACATGACTTTCCACCACCTTACTTCGATGTTCGCGCCACATTCTGGACATGGGAGCATTTCCATCAGCCGCTCCTTCTACCTCAACTACAAAGAGCCATTCAATTTAGTCGCCGCCGTCATAAATACTCCCAGAAAATACATATTGCCGAGTTTAAACTCCCGGTCGAGCCCCTTGAGAAACAGCCCGACCAGCACAAGGCATGCGGGAAGAATAACGACCCCCGCCAGGAATTTAGAACCTGCGACGGCAAGTATATAGCTTGCGTCCTCCGCCCCCCAGGCGACCCTGCATGCCCATGCTAAGGGGAGAATATGCACGCCAAGCAATAGGATGATTATGAACAGGGGCACATCTGATTCGAATAGTTTTTTGAGCATTCACATCCTCTATTATTGGTATTGAGGTCGCTGATTGTGATTTTGCGTTATTTATGCCACCAACATCCCCATTAGCCAATCCCGAAACTTCTTCACTTTCGGCCAGTCCGCCCGTTCATAGGGGGTGGCGAAGTAGTAGGTGAAGGGGGCGGGGATTGGGTCTGCGTCCAGGGCGATGAGGCTGCCGTTGGCGATGGCGTCGGCGACGATGTAGGTGCGGCCGAGCGCCACGCCCTGGCCCGCCTGGGCGGCTTGCAGCACCAGTTCAGTCCGGCTGAAATAAATAATATCTTTGCTGACATTGACGCCTGCACGCTGCGACCATTGCTCCCAGCTTTTCATGCAGTTATCGGAGCCGTCATTGGCGGTGGCCAGCAAAGTGGCCTGCTGCAGCATCTGAGCCCCGCTTAAATCGGGATACTGCTGAAATAACAGCGGGCTGCAGACCGGGAAAATCTGTTCCGTTCCCAGCGCCTGACTGTAAAACCCGCTTGGCGGCGCTGACGCGAAACGCAGCATCACATCCGCATCGCTTGATCCGGCGGGACGAATGCTCTCTTCCGTATTCAGGTACACGCGGATGCCGGGATGCAGTTTGTGAAATTCCGGCAAGCGAGGTAATAGCCAGTACATCCCGAAGGTGGCGAAAGTCTCCACTCGCAGCACGCCCTCTTCCCGCTCGCTATGGATCTGGTCCAGCGCGCCTTTGATCTCGCCCAGGGCTTTACGCACGCCAAGCAGCAGGCGCTCGCCCTGGGGCGTAAATCGCATGCGACGGGTGGTTCTCTCCAACAGAGGAAAGCCAAGCTGAGTCTCCATACGCTTGATGCTCTGACTGATGGCGCTCTGGCTGACGCCCATGGCGGAAGCGGCGGCGGTGAAGCTTTGCTGCTCCGCAATCGCCTCCAGATACAGCAGGTCAGCGAGAAGTTGCTTGTCCATCGTGTCAGGCTCCGGGATTTGATCAGTATGTCGCCATTTATTTATAAGCCTTGCTAATAAGTATATCGTTCGATAACGCTATCGGCTCGTCCCATAATCCTCTCAAAACCGCTCCGTAGAGCGCAAACTTTTTATTAATCCTATTTTTTGTATAGCGGAGGCGAACCGATGAATCATTCAGTCAAATTAATAAGTTCCTTCGTCGATAACGGCGTTGGCGGCAATCCCGCCGGCGTCGTGCTGCAAGCGGACGGCATGGCGGAAGCGGAAATGCAACGCCTAGCCAGCATAGCGGGTTATCCGGAAACCGCATTCGTATCACACTCTGATATCGCCACAGTGAAGCTGGACTTTTTCACTCCCACCAAGCGTATCCCCCACTGCGGACACGCCACGGTGGCGGCTTTTTCCGTCCTCGCGCAACAAGGCAAAGTCGGCCAGGGGGCGCATAGCAAAGAGACCATAGACGGGCCTCGCCATATCCGCATCGAAGGCGACAAAGCTTATCTGGAACAGATCCGTCGGCATGTCACGCCTATTACGGCAGAGCAACAGGCGGCGGCAGCCCATGCTCTAGGACTGGAGGCAGAGCAGGTAAACGCACTGGCGACGCCCCATGTAGCCAATGTCGGCGTCTCGTTTCTGGTGATCGCATTGCCGACTATGGGGAATCTGCGCAGTCTCAGACCTGATAGGGAGAGCATCGCCACCTTAAGCGAAGCGCTCGGCGTTATCGGTTTTTATGTTATCAGCCCGGAAACGGAAGTGAGCGGCCGCACCATCAGCGCTCGCATGTTCGCCCCTTATTATGGGATTGATGAGGAATCAGCTACCGGAATGGGCGCCGGCTGCGCTTCGATATATCTGTATGAAGTTCTGGGCCATAAGAGCGAGCATTACCTCATTGAACAGGGCCGCTTGATGACGCCTCGCTCCCCCAGCCTGATAGAGGCCGAACTGGAAGTCACTGACGGCTTGCCGCATCGTCTCTGGATCGGCGGCGTCGCCAAAATACTGGAGGGCTGAGCCATGAGCAATGATTTGCTCTCCGCCGAACTGATTCAGGTCAGCATGATCGCCATTTTTATGGCGATCAGCCCCGGCGCGGACTTCGCCATGGTCACCCGCAACAGCCTGTTCTACTCCCGTCGCGCCGGCCTGTTGGCGGCGCTCGGCGTCGCCAGCGCCACCTGGGTGCATACCGCCTATACCCTCGCCGGACTGGTCGTCTTGATGGCGAGTTCGGTATGGGTGTTTACGGCGGTGAAGTGGATGGGCGGGCTTTATCTGGTTTATATCGGTTGGAAAACCTGGAAAAGCCGCCTGGAAATCCCACAACAGCATGAGCTTTCGAACAGCGCAAAATCAGACTGGGCGTATTTCCGCCAGGGTTTCATCACCAACGCCACGAATCCCAAAACCACCCTTTTCTACCTGAGTATTTTTACCCAGGTAGTGAACCCGGACACCTCATTGGCGGTGCAGCTACTCTATGGACTGATCATCAGCCTGGCGCACGGACTGTGGTTCTCGATCCTGGCAATCGGCATTACGCACCAGCGCGTGTTGGAAAAATTGCGGGCAGGCGGACGCCATATCGGTCGCGCCCTGGGTGGAGCCCTCATGGCGATGGGCGTGGGCCTGATGGCGTCTCACCGGTAAGCCGTCTCTATCAACCCGGGTGGACAGCGCGGCTGTCCTCCGGCGCCTGCGTCCGCTCTGTCATGCCGTAATCTCTGACCACCGCAGCGACCCGCAGTCGATAATCAGAGAATACATCCACCCGACCGCACTGCTGCGCCATGCGGTGCTCCACCTGATTGCGCCAGACTTTCACCGCCTCTTCATCCCGCCAGAAAGACAGGGACAACAGTTTTTCCGGCTGGCTCAGGCTTTGAAAACGCTCAATGGAAATAAAGCCTTCGATCGTCTCCAGCAGCGGCTTGAGGTCTGCGGCGAGGCGCAAATACTGGGCTTTTCTGTCCGGCTTGGGCTCCAACTCGAAGATAACCACAACCATTCAACTCACCTTTTCCCGCGCCCCAGCGCTCAACTTCAATAGGGTATCCGGCGCTGCAGTGAGAAACGTGCGACGCTCCTGCAGGATAAACTTATGTCGCTGTGCGAACTGAAAGTTGTCCCGTCCGGCGGGATCGCTTTTCAGTCGGGTGCGGTAGGCTTCATAGGCGGCCAGACTGTCGAAGCCAATAAGCCCGTAGGCGACATAGTTGGTCCCCTCGTGGGGAAGGAAATAACCGATCAGTTCCCCGCCGCACTCCGGAATAATACGCCCCCAATTTTCCGCATAGGTTCTGAATGCGTCCAACTGGAAAGGATCGATGTTGTATTCAATAAAGCAGATCAGGTTCATCGTCGTTGTCTCTCTTTAGGTTTTCCGGCAGTCTAACCACACCAGAAAGCCATGCTTCGACGCTCATCTAACTGTCAGTGATCCGCTATGTCGAACGACCCTTATTTCAGTCAAGCCCCCAGAATATCCCAAGCTCCTGATATAGCTAGTGTTCCTGATATAACAAAGGTCGCAGCGCTGCTAGGCGAGGCCGCCCGCGCCAACATGCTCATCGCCTTGCTGGGAGGTAAAGCCCTGACGGCGACGGAATTGGCCGCTGAAGCAGACATCACCGCGGCCACCGCCAGCAGTCACCTGAAAAAGCTGACAGACGCCCATTTGGTGATCGCGCAGAAGCAAGGGCGTCATAAATACTTCCAGTTACGCAGCCGCGAAATCGCCGAATTCCTGGAAACGCTGCTGAACGTTTCCGCTACGGTGGAGCACAGTCGCACTCTTACCGGGCCGAAAGATCCAGCACTGCGATATGCCCGCGTCTGTTACGACCACTTGGCGGGAGAGACTGGCGTCCGCCTGCTCGACGGCCTCAAAAGCAATGGCGTATTGATCGAGCAGGATCAGCAACTGCTCCTGTCGCCAAGCGGTCGCAATCTGTTTAACTCACTGGGCGCGGATGTCGGCGGCCTGGAGAAGCTGCGTAGACCAGTATGTAAAAACTGTTTGGACTGGAGCGAACGTCGACATCACCTGGCGGGCTCACTTGGGCAATGGGTTTTACAGGATATTCTCAACCGGGGCTGGGCCCGGAAAGATCTGGATTCACGGGTCATCCGGTTTACGCCCGGTGGCCTGCAGGCACTGCGCAAGCGCTACGCGCTGACAGATCTTCCCGCCTGAATTTTCATCCTGGCATAAAGCTTGTAGCAACTTAATCGATCATCGTTCTCACCTATGACAGATGGAGAAACGCTATGAGTAAGCAATCGAAGGATAACGAAGCGAACGCCACTGCAAGTAAAGAAAAAAAGGAAGAGATCGACGCCGTCGATGAATTATCGGATCAGTCCTTCCCGGCCAGCGATCCGCCCTCTTTCACGCCAGTGGACCACTCCGGCCCGCCACGCCATGAAGAGAAAAAGGAAGAGGTAGAGGTAGATGAGGAAAAGGAAGACAAGTCCCAGAAACGAAACTCCACCTCCCGACCTAAGGCGGATACCGCCAACTCTTGAGCGCTTATCGCGTTGTCGGTTTGTAATTTTTACAAACGAAAATCTGTGACGGATACGTCGAATAACGAGAGACGGACCTCGCAAGGTCCGTCCCGGGAGCCAGGGATACGTGGTTTTTCATAGTCAGTAGATCGTGATGCTTCTGGGCATCTCCATATAGTTATTGCTTTCAACCGCTTCGGATATCGCATTATTCGGATCGACGATAAACCCGAGCCAGTAGGTTCCCGGCGCCACCGTGGTGGGGATATACAACGTACGGCTGAATGTGCCGGTGAAGCCCTCGGAGCCCCAGGCGCCGTAGTTGGAGCCTAGATAAGTGTCTCCTGTGCTGATGTAATCATTGGTGGAAAGATAGAAGCTGATATCAAACGACTTGGTCGCCGTACTTTGATTGCTGAACGTGAACTGGATAGTGACGTTGGTACCGCGATAAGCATATGTGGGGCTGGACACCAGTCCGGATGTGCCTGTGCCGGTGCGTTTAAATGCCGAGCCGGCGATGTCGGTTTCTGTGGTGCTGTCGGGATAGATCACCCTCGATCCAAGACGATCGTCCGCCAAGGGGTCCCATTCCTTATAGTGGCCGAGCGGGCCGCTGTTCGGGTAATAGGAGTTCATGGTGGCCATCCAGCGGTTTTCATGCAGGAGCCCCAGGGCGTGCCCTAACTCATGCAGGGCGACGCTTTCAAAGCTGTATGGCGACCCCAGGTTGGAATAATTCAGGCTGCCCAGGTTCCAACTGATGTTGTTATTGAACCCAATGTCAGTCTCATCAATGCCGTACTGATAACCAAACAGCCAGTAGCAGTGGTAGCGAGTCACCGTCACCGCCAGGACGCCGCCGCCAAGACTGTTATCAAGATAGACTTCATTACGCCCGTTATTATCGTTATGGCTGCCATCCGTATCACGGTTGACGTAATACAAAAACCGGGAGCCTTTTACGTTATTCCAGTGCCACATAGCGTTCTGCAGCCGCGAATCCCAAGTACTGCCCGCCGGGAATGAAGTGGTGCTGATATACATCGTGGTCTGGTTGCCGTTCCATTTGATCGCATTACCGTCGCAAGTGCGGTAGGTGTAGGCTCCTGCGAAAGGCGTCGCAAAGCATAGCGTCGCCAGCAAGACCAGCCGGGCGTCGCTCAGCCCCGATAGAAGTTTGTGAATAGCTTGACGATACATAGAAAGTCCTCCTTCTAAACGTACCTGTCTTCGAATAGCCGCTCGTGACCGGTCAGCGCGTTAACGCATCATCAGTCCCGGTCCATGGACGACCTTGCCCCCTGCTGGGTTCTGCGGGGCAATGCGGAGGCGGCGGATTCATCGCTCATGCTGCTGGCGGACGCGCCTGAGCCTGCATCGCGGCCTTTACGTTCAAGCGCCTGCCCCACTTTCACAGAGCGTAACTCCTGAGCGAATGCGCGCGATTGCGCCTGCTGCCGCAACATGCCAAGAAAGCGGTCCGCACTCATTGGCGCGCCTTTGGCCTCCTGCGGCGCCAACATCGCTGCGCCGCCGTCAGAACGACCGGCGCTGGCTTTCGCCTGAGCGCTGCTGGAATTGGTCAAATGGGCGGAGCTGGCTATCTGCGCGCGTTGAGCGTGGCGATTCGCCTTCAGAATCTCGCCTTTTTCGCCGACGCCATAAACCTCATTACCCACATCGTCGGTGACGATAGCCGCGCCGCGATCATTGTTTTGCAGGCGGAAAACGCCCTGCCCCCAACCAACCAGCGGCACCATGCGCTGGCCGTTGCCTTCGACAAACAAAACCACGCGCTCGCCGGCGCTGAACTCGGGACTGCCTTCAACATGCAGACCATTGCGGCCGTCATAACCGCCGCTCATCATCAGCGTAAGTTCATTGTCGTGATAGACCCCGGCCAGGGTCTCAACGTCCGCCAGGCGGACATAGGTGTACAACTGCCGGTCCTCAGCCCGTTGCGATACCACTTCCTTCACGGTTCCAACCACAATGCCCTGAGCCTCAGCGACCAACGAATTAAAGTCTTTGTAGATTAACGTCGTCGCCTGCGCGCTGGCCGCCAGCATCAATGCGGCGAGCAATGGAAGGAGCAACAGACCCGCACCTGAATGTAGGAGTAATTTCTTCATTTCCAATCTCCTTTTAGAGAAATGAGGTGGGTGTTACTAGCAGAGGGCATGAACGCCCTCAAAGGTGATAATAACTCACGTACAAACCATGAAAAGTGCAAAGATTTTGGCGCCCCCTTAGTGATTGAGGCCGTTCGCCAAGACCCTATCAAAGCTTTTTCAGGTGGTATTGGACTAACTGGCGGGAAATCCCCAAAAGACGCCCCAACCCCTTCTTGGAGCCGGTGATGGCGATCGCCATCTTAAATATCAGCGTCTCAATTTCTGCGGTAAGTTTTTTCAGGTCCAGCTCATCATCATCGCTGTATAACAGCGGGCTGACGATTCTGTTGATGCTGGAAGCCAATGACATAGGAGAGGAAACCGTCTGCAGCACAGCTTGCTCAAATGTACCCAGATCAAAAGGTTTATCGATAACGTAAGAAAAGCCACAGCGCATTGCCTGCACGGTATCGGCGCGGGAGGCGTCGGGGGCGATGCCCAGGACAAAAGGCGCGGCGGGAATCAGCTCCGCATCGCCAAGCAGCGGGACAATGTTACCGCCTTCAAGAACGAAGTCGATCACCGCCAGTACCGGGCGCCACTCCAGTATTTCCCGGCGGGTTTGCTCTACCGATGCGGTGGTGTGTATATCCGCATGAGGCGCCATTTGCACCAGAGTACGCCGCAGCCTGGCGCATAAAGTCGGGCTCTCCTCGGCCAGCAATATTCGATTGATTCGCACGCTCAGCGTCATCCCGGCCGCTCCTGCCAAATGCAATGGACTCAGCGGGAAAAGAAGCGATTCAACCTGTCCCTGCCAACGCCGGGCCTCCCTGTCGCATACGGAGAGCGCCGCACAACTGTATCTCGATCACACAACGCTAAACCAGCGGAGCAGCCTCTCCGTTTCGCAGTCAACTGGAAATCGCTTTCAGGCTTCCCCTGATTTCCAGTCTACGACTGCGCCCCATGCATGGACATCCCGCGTTATGGGTAAACGTTGGTTTAGTCACAGCCTGATGGCGCAGCTACTGGTGACTTGCCGGTTTTGTGCGACATAACGTTATTTACTGCTTCCTGTTCAGAGAATGATCCGTAAAATAGCTGTCTTTTCATTCTTGCGCGCGAATAGAGGTTTTCAGAGCAGCATGAGTCTAATTGGAATAGATCTTGGCACCACCAACAGTCTTATCGCTCATTGGGGCGAGCAAGGCGTGGAAATCATCCCTAACCGACTGGGCGCACGCCTGACGCCTTCAGCAGTCAGCCTCGACGCCGACGGCGCCGTCATCGTCGGCCAGGCTGCGAAAGACCGCCTGGTCACTCACCCGGATTTGAGCGTCGCCTCTTTCAAACGCAGAATGGGAACCAACGCCGCCTACACCCTGGGTAAACAAAGCTTCCGTCCGGAAGAGCTCTCCGCGCTGGTGTTAAAACAACTTAAAGAAGACGCGGAAGCCTATTTGAACGCTCCCGTCACTGAAGCCGTCATCAGCGTTCCCGCCTACTTTAACGACAACCAGCGCTCCGCCACCAAGCGCGCGGCTGAACTGGCCGGCCTGAAAGTAGAGCGCCTGATCAACGAACCGACAGCGGCCGCCGTCGCCTACGGTCTGCATGACCGCGCGGAAGACTGCCATTATCTGATCATCGACCTTGGCGGCGGCACTTTTGACGTATCCGTTCTGGAGTTTTTCGACGGCGTCATGGAAGTGCACGCCTCCGCCGGGGACAACTATCTGGGCGGCGATGACTTTTCGGAAATGCTGGTCAACGACTTCTGTAAGACGCATAACCTCAATATCAAGAAGCTGAGCGGCCAGGAGGTTAATCGCATTGAGTCCGCCATGGACCGCATCAAGCACCGGCTAACCCGCGAGGAAGCCGCCGACGCCGTCATTCAGATCAACGGCAAAGAATTGAGTTACCGGATTACGCGCGCTCAGTTCGAAGATCTGGCGGCGCCGCTGCTGCATCGATTGAGAAAGCCTATCGAGCGCGCCCTGCGCGATTCCAAGTTGACGCCTTCCGACATCAACGAGGTGATTCTGGTGGGCGGCGCCACCCGCATGCCGGTGATCCGCAGTCTGGTGTCGCGTATTTTACGCCGCTTCCCCCTCAGTCATCTGAATCCTGATGAAGTGGTCTGTCATGGCGCCGCCGTCCAGGCTGCGCTGAAGAACAAGCATCAGGCGCTGGACGATGTGGTGCTGACGGACGTAGCGCCCTACACCCTGGGCATCAGCATCTCTATGGCGGTGGAGCGCGGTCAATATGAGAACGGCCACTTTCTGCCCATCATCGAGCGCAACTCAGTGGTGCCTATCAGCCGTATGGAAGTCGTCAATACGCTGCAGGATAAGCAGACCCAGTTGGAAGTTGAGATTTATCAGGGGGAAAGCCGCCTTGTTAAGAACAACATTCTACTCGGTAACCTGATGGTGAAAGTTCCGCCTAAAAAAGCGGGCGAAGAGGCGGTGCAGGTCAGATTCACTTACGACGTAAACGGCATTCTGGAAGTCCTGGTGAAGGTGATGTCTACAGGGGAAGAATATCGAGCCGTCATTGAAAACTCGCCCGGACAAATGTCGGAGAAAGAAATAGAGGCCAGCCTGGAAAAACTAGCTGCGTTGAAAGTCCATCCACGGGATCAGGCGCAGAATATCGCCCTGCTGGCGCGCGCGGAGCGTTTGTACGAAGAGTCTCTGGGCGACTTGCGCCACACCGTCGCGGACTTGGTGAGGCAATTTGAACGCGCGCTCGACACTCAGGACCATAAGCATGCGGAAGAGGCCCGCGAGCAACTGGAAAACATCCTCACCCGCATCGAAGAAGAGGTTAACCCGTTATGAACTGCTGGGCGGTTCTGGGCATAGAAGCCACACAGGACAAGAAAAGCATCAAGCGCGCCTACGCAAAGCTGCTCAAACAGATAGACGTTTCGCAGGAGCCGGATAAATTTCAGCAACTGCGCGAAGCCTATGACTATGCGCTCTATTATGCTGAAAGCGGCGCAGCGGACTTGCGAGCGACACCGGATATGGCGGCGAGTGACGCAGACGAGCGCCGCGCCGACATCCTTCGACAAACGACAGTGGAGGCGCCGGAGCTATCCTACACCACCGTCACCTCAGATAATTTACATACGGCCTCAGCGCAGCCATCGCCAATGTCGCCAGCCCAGGAAGCCGAACCGGAGTTCGACCCCTACCGTGAGGCGCACTTTATCATGGAGCGTGTGGCGGCGGTTTTCGATGACCCACAGGCGCGCAAAGATACGGCGCAATGGCGGGCGGCCTTGAGCGTCGACGCGATTGAAGACTTCGAAGTCCGCGACATTGTGCGCTACGACATGTTTGCCTTCGTCGTATCGAAGCTCGATGTCGGCGACTGGAACGCCATTTCCAAAAAGCCGATCACCAGGGATGTGATTCAATACTTGAATCATGTCTTCCACTGGACTGACTCGGAGCTCGAACTCTCTCAACACTTCGAGCCTCAGGAGATCAACATGGTGATGTACGAAATACACGGTTTCAAAGGTCTGGCGCTGGACAGACAATCCGATGTTGAAAAGCCGCCCCGCCCGATTTGGATGCAGGTTCTCGGCTGGCTGGTCGTCATCAGCTGCTTCACTTCCATTTTCAGCATGTTCACCAAGTAAACCACCATTCCTATGCGCGCTGCCGTCCGCAAGCAACGCCGACGGCGCGTGTATACGCCTCGGCGACACTCACCGACAAGCGTTGAACACGACGCCTTTCGCGCCCGGAAAACCCGGCATACATCCCAGCGTCAATGCATCCTACAACTGTAGGATTATCACGCCGGCGCATGTCAACGAGAATAGTTTCACCTTCGCCTTCATGCAGCGATTGGCGTACGTGAAATAAGCGAAGGGGATAGGACATCCGACAGGAAATTATTCAATATGGAAATAGGGCATATATCATGAATAATAAAACTTTGATCAAGGCATTGACCCTCTCGCTTCCGGCGCTTATCAGCCCCGATGTATTCGGCTTGACCCATTGCGCCAGCGACTTTCAGTTCTCCAAGGATCACAACCTTCCAGATAATGTGGTTTCCCTTCAAATCAGCGCCTCCGAGTTTAGCGCTCTGGCTTCCAAAGACGCGAGAGGCGCGGTGCTTTCAGATATCAACAATAAAGTCTACGAGTGCTTTCAAGACCGTTTTCACTTTATCAATGTAATCAGAAACCTGGATCGAAATGTAAGTGATGGGGCCAATCAGACCAACTACCATCGGCTTGGCGATTCGAACTCTCAACTCGCAACTATTTTTTACCCTAATCGCAGCAACATCGCTTATGGCGCCAGCCTCCATGAAATCGGACATACTTGGTCTAACCGCATAGTTGAAGCCAACGATCTGCAAGGCAAATCCGTAGGCGGGCACTGGGGACTCTCAGACGCTAATGGCGCAGTTGGCGGTTTCGACCCGGACAAACTCACATTCTCATCAGGCGTATATCGCTATGCCGGCTCCAGCATAAACACCCAGTGGGGAACTAACGCCATTCCTTACTCTGAACTTGAGCTTTACATGATGGGCATATCGGAAAAAACCGCCATCGCGCCTCTCAATGTCTACAGAAATCCCCGTGATGTCTCTGTTGGCGCCGACGCCATCACCTTCAAGGCCGACAAGCACGTTTACTCTGTCGAGGACATTGAAGAGTTGGCGTTCAGCAACGTCAATGGATTTACAGGATCAAGCGCCAATACATCGTTCAGGTCCATTCATATCGTCGCCACCACCAGCCCACTGACTCAATCAGAATGGGAAGAAGTCAGCACTCAGGTAAGCTGGTTCACTCATCCCGGGGATGACGGCATATTCGCCGATCAACTGGGTGATAGCGCAGTTGAAAGACTCCATAACTTTTGGGAAGCCACCAAAGGAAAAGGGAGAATTAACGCAGGCGACTTAACGGGTTTTCTGCTTGGCCCGGGTGAGACCAACCTTCCTCGAACGTCTCGCAAACCTGTCAATGTATGCTGGACAGGGAACACGAGTGAATATGACGCCTACATCAATGAATCCCTGAGCGAGTTAAATCAAAACTACAACCAGAGATACGGTTTCAAGCTGGGCTGCGGTCTTGACGGCGACTCATTCGGAGTACTGGAAATCAATGCTGGAGCTTCATTTCAGATATCCCAGGCCACCATGGATAAGGTCAGCATCAACACCAACACAACTAACCCTGGCTGCACTCAAAAATGTTACAAAAATCAGGTGAAAGAACTCATTTTTAAAGGCCTTGCACTTATAGGTTTACTTAAAAATGAAGCGCCTGAAAAAGTAGCCGCCAAGCACTACCACAGTTGCCAGTTAAAAGACGACAACTCTGTTGTGTGCTGGGGAAGCAACTCATTCGGCGGAGCGGATGCGCCTTCAGAGCGCTTCAAGCAGGTGACCGTCGGTAACTTTCACTCTTGCGGAATTAAGTTAAATAACGAAGTGCAATGCTGGGGGTATAACGGTAACGGCCAAACTCAGCCTACTCAGGACGCTTATAAACAAATTACAGGCGGCGACTACGCGACTTGCGGCATTAATAACGATAACGAGACTGTTTGCTGGGGAAGACTAAGTTACCTGCCGCCGCAGAAAACCAAGGTGAAGCAGCTAAAACTGGGCTCTTATCATAGTTGCGCCATTATGTTAGATGACTCTATTCAGTGCTGGGGAAGCAACTCAAGCGGTTCCGCAACGCCACCTGCCGGTAAGTTCTCCAAGCTCAGTACAAACTACTCTCAGAACTGCGCAGTAAGCTTTGAAGGGATAGTCAAATGCTGGGGGCAGAACAATTACGGCCAGACTAACGCCCCAGCCGGAAACTTCGTCGACGTCACCATGGGTTGGGGACACGCATGCGCACTTCGCGCCGACGGCTCCATCAATTGCTGGGGCTTAAATGAACACGGCCAGGCAACGCCGCCAAACCAGAGGTTCGCGGAAATTCATGCGGGCATGCGACACACCTGCGGCGTAACGTCTGAAAACACAGTCCAATGCTGGGGCAGAAATGCTGATGGAGAGACTGACGTTCCGCTTTAGCGCATAAACACCCTCTCACTCAAAAAAGAAGATCAGTTATAGATACGACTGATCTTCTCAAAACAATCCACAATGGAGAACACGAAGTTGCAACTAATACGGAACATTAGCCTGCTTATTGTCGGCGCCACTATCGCTTCGGGATCGATGGCGGCGGAGTTAGGCGATGAAGTGAAACTGGTGGATATCACCAACCAGAACGTTTTCAGGCACAGTGGTTATTGGCTGTGGCAAAATCCTTTGCCGGTCGGCGCCAGCGAATTGGATATTCAGGACGCCACGTTTGTCTTGAGAGCAGGCTTGGCGGAGGAGAGCAACTGCTACTCGTTTGAGTCAAAAAACTATCCTAAACACTTTATCCGCCACACTGGATCAAGGCTGCGCATCGCAGAGAACGATAATTCAGACCTATTCAAAGACGATGCGACATTCTGCTTTGGTTCTGACCAAACGCTTAACTCGTTTAATTATCCCAACAGCAAGTTGACGGTAAACAGCAATAACGAAGTATGGATCTCCGGCGACTACAGCCACAGCACGTTATTGCGACTGCGGGAAAACAGAGAATCGCAAGCCTGTTGGAACGGCGTGACCGGTCAGTTCAACCATGTATCGGGCAATAACGCCCTGCACTTGGCCTGCCAGGCCCAATTTGGCGCAGGCTCCGCAATGACGGCCGCCGGCGCCGCCAGCTACGTCTGCGTCACGCCGGGAGGCGCAACACAGTCGATCAGCTACAAGCCTTGCTCTTCTTCCTTGTCCGACTTTCTCCTGAAAGCGGGATGGCGCACCTACCCATATCTGGATGACATGTCCGAAGGCGACAAGCGCAATACCTTGATCGTGGAGCTGTACAGTCGCAGCGCCGACGATATCGCCAGCCTGCCACAGCGCAGCGACGAGGACCTCATCGCACGTGGGGAAACATATTTGTCCCTGTTAAACAGAGTGGGCTACGGAGAGAAAACAAGAATTGAGCAGCTCTCCACCGATCAACAGTATCAGGAGCTAAACAGCGACAAGGCCGACTATCTCGCACAACATCTGCCGGTGGCGAGAGTATCGCAACTTCCCCTGGCGCAACGTCAGGCGCTGATTCACGATAACCTGCCGATCTGGATACTGCATGGTTCTGAGGATTATTATCCAAAGCCCTTTCAGCAGTATTTATCCGCGGACGTGAAGTTTGGCCGCGCTGAAGGCGCTTATTACAACCTGCGCGCATGGGTGGATAAACGTCATCACGACAAAAACGGTTCCCAAAACTCAGTTAGACCCAGTGAAAATAAAATAACGCCCAGCATTTTCGTAGATCGGATGGGAGATCGAAGCGACGTCAATGTCTCCGCCATGGCGCCTCAGGCTGCGCCTACGTACGCCACCTACTTCGAAACCCAAAGCGGAGAAGTCTGGATCAGATATTTCCTGTTCGCAGGCTACAATGACACCTCCGCCACCAATCCAGGCAGCGTCATCGCAGGCAATCATTTTGCGGACTGGGTGCACGTTTCCGTCAAGTTGACCAATCAGGGCGGGCAATATCTTCCAGCTGAGTACTATTTCTCTGCGCACGCAGGCGGCGAGCGGTTCGCAGCGAATGATGGGCGGCTGACCTTCTACAACGCCAACCTGAACTCTGGCTCACCATCACTGACGGAAGTGGGCTTTGACGCGGCGACTCAGACCGGACAGCACCACGTCGGCGTCTATCTCGCACTGGGAACCCACGAGGCTTACGCGCAGGCGGGAAATCACAGCTTCCTGGACGGAGCCAGCACTTTCTGGGATATCACGCAGTTCGGCTCCCTGGTGATTCCATTCGCCGATACGTTGCCCAATAACTCAAGGTACTCCTATCACCCCTACCCGACCTGGGATATGGGCAGCCCGATGAACAATCCATACTTCCAGTCTCACTCAATGACGCCGGAGCAAGCTCAGGTGCATTGGCTGCAAAAGGTTCCTGAAGTCATCTTCGGATCAAGCGACCCCAATCACCAGGATAGCTTTATGCAGATATTCACGACGAAGTACAAAGCGAATGAAAGCGAGAGCAGCCGCAGAGCCATTCAAAACTGCGGACAGGACGACGGGTTGTTTGAAAATAACGAAAACTTCACAGCTAAGAATCCGATCGCGAAGATTTTTGAATGGGGCGGTAATTTCAACAACTAAGACGTTTTCATAACTCCTTGTTCGCCATTAGCTCCTGAGCCAGCCTTGCAGTGGAGCTAATTGGCGTTTTTTTGGACTACCTTTTCTTCTCCAGCGATGCGACTTCTTGCGTCCAGCGGTCCAACAGGCGCTGTCGGTTTATCCCCGCCCACTCGAAATCCAACGGCAGCAGTGTTACATCCTGCAATTTAATTTGTTGGTTTTGCTCTTTATACAGCTTGCTGTATGTAGGTATGCGATCGCTGCCCGCGTTTTTTATTAACGACTGACCTTCCCAGGAGAGCGCAAAATCGATAAACGCCTGCGCCTTCTGCACATCCTGGCCATCGTGCTTGATGATACTCAACCCGCCAATTTCATACCCTACGCCTTCAGGAGGGACGATAAACGCCACATCGCCGTCCTCGATGGAGTTCACGACCTCATGGTAAAAAGTAATGACAATGCCGATCTGTCCCGTCGAAACGCGATAAGTCTGGCCTTTGCCGTAATACTCCACGTTCTGATGCAATGCTTTGAAGTAATCGAAGGCGGCGTCTTCACCCATCAACGCGATCATGCTGATCAGGGTGGTAAAAGCCGTACCTGAAACCAGAGGGCTTTTCATACCGATCATGTCGCGATACACAGGGTCTGCAAGATCCTTCCATGTCTTGGGAACCGGCGCGCCCCTCTCCTGCAGAAACGGCTTACTCACGACAATTCCCAGAATGCCGCCATACAATCCATTCACCGTTCCCTCCATAAAAGGGCCGCCCAGCAATGGCTCCAGTTTCGTCGTCTGCGGCGAGACATAGGGGACCAAATATCCTTCCGCGCCAGCCTGAATATGCGAGCCCAGACTGCCGCCGAACCAGATATCGCCATTACCGGAACGCCGCTCATACTGCAGTCTGGCCATCGCCGCGCCGCTGCCGCGCATCTCAATGATTTCCACGGGTATCCCCGTTTTTCGGGTGAACGCATAACTCACCACATTCGGGTATTCCGACAGCACGCTATATAAAATCAGAGGCTTAGTCGCCGGACCGGTCTGACTTGCAGCTTCAGCAGGAAGATCAGCGCCTTGTGCAAATGACAGCGGCGCGAGTAAAACAGTGAGGGAAAGCAGTCGCCGAAAATGGCGACATCGGTTGGCGAAATCCATTGCATGACCACGTGTATCGACAGTCGAAACTCAACGCTTCCAGTGAGGTTCCGGAAACAACATCCGCCGCTTTCTGTAATACGAATCAGACAGTTAAGTGCGCGCAACAGAAAGAAATACGGGTATGGAAGGGTAAGGCGCCGGGAAACAGGTTGTCAAAAGAGGAGAAGTGAAAAGGCCAAGCGGTTCTCAGTCGATAATGATGCCGCGCTTTTTCGCCGCCATTACCGCCTGCGTGCGGTTCTCCACGCCCAGGTGATCAATAATGTCGGAAACATACTGTCGAACGGTAATATCGGAAATGCCCAGGTTCTTGGCGATTTCTTTATTTGATAGTCCCTGAGTCAAATACTCCAGGGTTTCGAGATGGCGCGGCGAAAACGACGGCAGTTGATCATGACATTGCGTCACTGTCACCAGCTCACCGCGCAGTATCGCCAATAAGCCTTCCTGCATTTCATGCTTTTTGGCGGATTTGGCGATAAATCCATTCACGCCCAGCGCCATCACGTTCTGCACGTTAGGTCCCATTTCCAACGCTGACACCACCACGATAGGCAACAGCGGATATGCGCTGCGCAACTGCTTCACGCCATCTAGGCGTTGCGTGCCGGGCAGCTGGATATCCAGAATCAACAGAGACAGATCCGGGTGCAATATGAGCTGCTCGCTCGCCGTATAAAAGTCAGACGCCTCCACGATCTTAGCGTCCGGAAAAATCTCCATAACCAAGTGCCGCAGGCCGTCTCGATACAAGTCATGATCTTCGGCGATGAGTATTTTTGAAGCCATCATCAGGAAAGCTCTCGATAGTCCTTTGAATTAGACCAAACATGTAGTCGCCCAGCTGATACCCCCAGCCGGAGTAATGCGCGCAGCCTAGTCAAAACCCCTCTTGGTTCCAATCCTGCAAATGTAGGATATCCCAACGTTGGAAGAGGAATCGGCGGATCATCGACGACATTTCTTATCTCTAATGAGTTCATTGACGCGGCGCTCATACCGTTTCGGACTGCCGCTGGTTTTGCGCATGCATCAACAAGGAACGCAACTGCGCTGGCGCGACAGGTTTGTATAGCATCAGCAATCCCATCTTCGCCGCTTCCTGCATGCGCGCCACGGATGTGTCTCCCGTTATCAAAGCCGGCGTAAACGGCGTTTGCAGCCGCTGCGACATGAGTTCAATGGCGTCCACGCCATTTTCGCCGTTCGCCAGTTCTACGTCCGCCAACAGCAGGTCCGGCGCAGAGGAAAGCTCATCCAGTTTATCGCTTAGCTCCACCAGACTGCGGGCCATCACAACATCACAGCCCCACCCCGTCAGCAGCGCTTCCATCGCTTGTAAAATCTCCTGGTCATCGTCCAGAACGACCACCAACTGTCGCGCCGGAACGCCGGACGCTTCCGCTTGGTATTCCATAAACGCAGCCTCAGGTTTGGCGACTACAGGCGCCTCAAGGGTAAAGATTGACCCCTTGCCGGACTCCGAGCGTAGCCCCAGTGGCAGGCCCAGCAGCTTTGCGGTTTTTTCTACGATCGATAACCCCAACCCCAGGCCATCGCTGCGTTTATCCAACTGTACAAAGGCTTTGAAAACTTCCTGTTGCTGCTCCCGCGTCATTCCGACGCCATTGTCGCATACCTGAATAGACAGTCTGTCTCCCCTGCGCCTGCATCCCAAGAGCACCTTACCGCCTTCGGCATAACGCAGTGCATTGGTAAGCAGGTTGCGCAGCATGCGCTCCAGCAGCAGCGAGTCCGTATGGATATAGGCGCCGCAGTGCGCGACCCGTAGCTTGACACCCTGGGCTTTCGCCTGCGCCCGATACTCGCCCTCCAATGTATTGAGCAGAGTATCCACGCAAAACGTCTCTTTATTCACCGTCACAGCGCAGGCTTCAAGACGAGCCATATCCATCAGGGCGTTAAACAGTTTGGTCAGGGAGTCGTGAGAGGACTTGAGTCTACGCATATGCTTGGCGCCGGTGGCGTCCTCCACATAAGGCTCCAACGCTGAGATAAACAACCCCATAGCGTGTAAGGGCTGACGCAGATCGTGGCTGGCGGCGGCGAGAAAGCGCGACTTCGCCTGATTGGACGCCTCCTCCGACAGCATCGCTTCCCGCATGGCGTAAAAATAGCGCTCTATGCGACGGATTTCATCCTGATGCTCGACGGCGTCTTGCCTCGCGCCCTGCTGCTCCAATAATTCGTCTCCCAGTAACGTCAGCTGCTTTATCGGTTCGGTGATCACGCCGGAGTAGTGCCAGGCGACCGCGCCAATGATCAATACCACACTGATGACGATAGCCAGCCCAATGCCCAGCGTGGCGTACATCTCATTGAATATAGGTTTGCTGGGTATCTCCGTCACCAGCGCCCAGATTTCGCCATATACGTCAACCGGCGAGGAGACAGCCAGCACTTGCGCATCGTCATAGGACGGATACGCCTGTCGCGCGCTCAGTCCCGCCAAGGCCGACTCAACGGCCAGGTTATCAATACTGGCCGGGCGCTCGCTCACCCGCGTCAAGGTAGAGTGCAACCGGTGATCCGGCGCAACCAGATAGGTTTCGCTGAGACCAGCCAGGTGCGAGAACCCGCCAAGCAGGCGGCACACACTTTCGTTGCTGTACTGCATCACCACAACGCCGACCAGCACGCCGAATTCAAACAAGGGCTTGGCGACATAATTCACGAAGTGGTCACGGCCTGGATAGGGATAAAAGCCGGTAAACACGCTGTCAGTGGTCAGTGTCTCGGTATGAGCGGCCACTTTCTCAAACATGCTCGCCAAACCGGCGTCAGCGCCAGATGAGTACCTCCCCGATTTAAGATCTTCACCGAAATAGACGCCTTTATTCACCGAGTAGACCACCCGGCCGCGTCGCTCGATCAGGTACATATCGTCAATGCCGAAACGTTCGCTGAACGAACGCAGCCGGGTATGAAAGTCGGCGTGGATATTATCGTAGTAGGCACGGCGAATAAGGTTGTTTTCAGAACGGGATGACGCCAGCGCACCAGTATGACCAGAAAACAGAGACTGAAGGCTCTCTGCGCGTTCATTGTCCAGTTTGGTCAAATGCATCGCGCCAATACTGAACTCTTTCAGGTAATGCAGCGCAGGCGTGTTATTTTCGGACATAGCATAGCTGGAGACTTCCCCCACAAACACCTGGGCGGTCGCCAAGCGTTCTTTAAACAGCTCCGCCACCTGGTTACGCTTAACGTCTTGAACTGACGCCAAGTGCTCGTACCCCTGCGCCGTCATACTTTCCGAGAAGGTAAACGCCAGGATCGCCGCAAATAACAACAACGGCAGCACACTCAGGCTAAGGCAGAGGATAAGCTTGCTGCGTACGCTCAGGTTCCGCCGAGCAATCAAAGGAAACGCCATCCCAAGCCTACAGCGCCTTGCGCTCCAGACTGGCGCGCGGGATCAGGACTACGGACAAGGGGCGACATCTCTGTACAGATGAAATGAATGGCGTCTCTCAACATCTTAAAACTAATCCATTGTAGTGGTGCGCGCGGTTCCTGCGCTGTTCGACGCAACCAGGATCGACAATCAGGCAGACTGTCAGACCATAGCGCCTATCGAATTGATCTTAATCGTTTTTTCTCGCCTCCGGCAATATATTAATCAGGCAGCCAAATAGCTTCCTTCTATTTGGCTGCAACGCCAGGGCCTGCACAGGTCAGGCCCTGTCTCCCGCGGCTAGCCGCCGCGCAGGCGCATCCATGCGCCTTATTATTAACATGCCAATGGTGTGAACGGTTATGACAAGTACGCTTTATAATTTTGCAGATAGAACGTCGTGATGCAGGAATCCGATACGGGAAAGCGCTCCGCATTCAACGTATACAGGACATCCGCTATAAGAGAAGGCGCGATGGACATGGTGTGGCCGGTGCTGCGGTAGGGTTCCGCACAAATCAGGGAAAGCAATCCTAGCAGACGCTGTTCTGTCGCCTGGCGAGGGACAGGGTTAGCGAAAAAGAGGCCACAGATAGCGGACAGGAACGCGCCCTCTTTTTCAAACAAATTGATGAAGTAGGGTTCGTCCTGATTCTTGCTTTTGTTTTTCACCTCGGCCAGTAGATCGCTGATCACGCCGATTAGTGCGTCATCTATCTGCGGTCGGGCGTCCGCCAGCGCACTTTCATATTTGCAAACCAGATCGGCATGCAAAATCGCTCGATCTGAACCGGTATAAAGGTAGTGGTCGGTAATTTTTCGCAACAACGCATCTAGGTCCGATAGATCCTGCTCTTCCGTCGTGACAACTTGTGAAGGCGGGAACACTTTATCAAATAAATCATCAGCGATGGTTTGTTTGGCCAAAGCCACACTCTGCGCTTCGTCCAGATCCCAACTTGCCGCGACAAACGCCACGAAGTCATCAACCGTGTTCATCGTACGCAACTCTGCGCTTACTTCTTTCAGAACTTCGACGTGCGCCTCAAGGTAGAGATCAGGCAGGAGCGTGAGAAGACGCTCGGCGGTTTCCCGCTCATCCGTTCCTGCATCCGCGTCTTCCGACACATCAAAATAGTCACGACAGAGTTCGTTAAACAATGCGCTGAATTCTCCCAGCTCATCATTGCCTTCCGCCCGAATGGAAAAGTCGTCCACATTGAATTTGCGTCCGCTAAAACCCAGTAAATCTGCGGCGGAGTGACTCTCACTTTCGGTAAAGGACTGATAGCCAGCCAGATTATTTACGCCAACCACACAGTAATAGTGATGTATGCGCACATCGATAATGAACGCGTAGATATTTTCGTTATAGGGCGACTGCTTGATCTTTGCGATCAAGTCCAGCAAATACCCGCGCAGCGCCTGCCGATAGCTTTGTATTGTTTCGCGCAACGTCTGTTCGCTTTGCATGAGTCGCCTCCAAAAGTTTCATCTATGCCCTATCGGGACTTTGCGGAGAATACCGGTTCGTCAATAAACGTGCCTTTGCACTGGGGGCATTTGCCCGGCTTTTTGACTCGGGAACGGTCTTCGAATACGTAGTCGCACTTGCCGCAGCGGGCGGGTTCAATCTTCAGAGATCCCGTCTTCTGCAAGTGCTCCAGGTGATCGTAAATTTCCTTTTCGGATTTTCCTACCAGCTTTGATAATGAGCCGACGGTAAAAGCGCCGCCCTGCAATACCGACAACAGCTCTTGTCTGACGGTTTCCTTGCGCTCCTGGGGGATAGGCGTTTTTGTTTTCATTTGTCCCACTTACTCTTTAGCAAAATAAATGCGCCGGAAATAAGGCGCATTATCCTTTCATATACAGGGTAGCCCGACCGGCTTAAAAGAATAATCCAGGTTAGAGACGCCGCTACTTGGCCTTACCGGCTTCCAATATCGGCAGCCCGGCTTCAGTGGGAATATAAATCCGCTCACCATTCCCGTCCTGCAAGCCTTTAATCCAGACGTAGCGCAGATAGGCTTCATTGTCTTTCAGTGACGCGCCGATGATTTTGTTGGCTTCAGCGGCGGCTTTGGCCCTTTCAATATCCGCCTGACCTTCGGCTTTGGCCCGTGCAATCATCGCCTTGCCTTCCGCTTCGGCCAACGTGACTTGAGCTTTCGCCTGCAAAAGCGACGCCTGTTCCTTGGCCTTGGCCTCTTCAATCAGGATTTTCTTGGTCCATTCCGCTTCCCGCAGCGCGGCTACGCCGTCAGCTTCCATTTTGTAGATTTTGTATTTTGGCCATCCCCATAGCGCCAGAAGAATGAACGCCACAAATGCGACAGCCAAAAATATCAGAGATCCTAACGCCAATGCTTGTCGGTTTTGATACATCTTAAAACTCAAGTTCAAAAAGATTTAGGCGCCATGTTAAACGGGGATCAGTCCTCGGCAAAATTATCCAGCGCCGCATATGTATAATACTTCGCGCCCTCACCGACGCCATCACCATCACTATCCACATTGACCCACACGCCGGCGCCGCCTGAATCGAACTCAATGGTCATGCTAGTGCCTTCAGCGCCACTTACCTTCAAAACGCCGTCTGTCGGCGCCGAACCAAGGATGCCTGTCACTTTTTCACTGGTCGTAACGCTAAAAGTATTGCCTTCAACCAAAGAGCCCGTCACATAATAAGACTGGGTATAGCTATACTCGCCATATTCCAGATCCATTTTCAAACTTAAGCCGCCAATAGAGACATCTTTGCTGGATGAAGCTTCTCTCAGGCTGACGCTTCCCCCCATATTCACATTGCCTCTTTCTCCGCCTCCATAAAGGTTTCCAGACGTGGACAACACACCGTTTATAAAAAAGTCTCCGTCGTCACTGCAGTTGTTGAAGCCGAACTTACCAGAAAATTTGACCGTATCGCCGCCATCATTGGAAGTGCCGGTGATATCGAGATTAAGCGCGCCGCTGGCGTCGCAGGCGATGGTTTCGTTAAACCTCTCCGTCGCATTAGCGGACCGCCCCGCCTCCAGTGCTTCAAAATATTTCTTTTGCTCAGGGATGGCGGACACTTCAGCAGCGTCATCAAAGCCGCTTTCAATGCCTCCAGTGAAATCGGAAGCCACAACAATGGCAGCCACCGCCGGCGCATTCTCGTCATTTATAACCAGAGTATTAGCCGGCTGACTACTACTGGAGCCACCGCCGCCTCCACCACCGCAACCAACCAAAGAAACGGAAAGCGTAAGAAGGCTACATGCCAAGGTTTGGATTTTCATATTGATATCTCTGGGTATTTTGGAATTCATCCACGTTGAAACGAAAGGGAGGTAAGAGATGGATAATTAACGACCAAATCTCACGTTCGGCATTCTAAACAAAAGTTAACTTGGCGGGCAAATTTTATAGTTTAACCCTATTCAGCATACATTCATGTAAGCACTCCCAGTGCCCGACCTCACACAACACCTTCAAGTTGAGTCCTGTTTTTTTTTGTTTAATAAAGGTAAACCGCCAGTCCAAGAAAAAATGAAAGCAGCTTCATCCCAAGAAACCCGAGATACTGCACGATACCGATGCCGCCTCGGGTTTTAATAAGGTAGTAAGGTAAAGTTACCGGCCACAAGAAAAATATGAAGGCGTGAAATTCAAATGGCGCTTTAAACAATTGTCTCTTTGGCTCCTTCGATACCCAAAGGGCGATTAAAGCTGCAAATACAAAACTCCATAACATATCTGTCGAGTTAGAAACATCGAAACCCTGCAGATTCAAATATGCCTGAAACAGCGCGTATAGAATGGATAAGGAAATCAGCAGCGCTAATATCATGTTGTGGATTTTTTTCATTACACTTTCCGCACGCCTTCAATCCGATCCGCCACAGGTGGGCGTTCCTCCCGGAGTATTCCCATTTGGAGAAAAACCTCTGATGTTGACTTTGAAGTCCAAATCGCCAGCGAAAAACCTGTCCGCAATCTCTTTACGCACCCTTTCGTATTCCAGCTCTGGAAAGTGCTCAGTAAAAACCGCCTCTATACTTTCCTGAACGGCAAACAGTGCGACAGCGTAATGGGCATACTTGTCAGACAAGCCATATTTGGAAATCGCTGTCGTAATCTGTCCATATGTATACTGAGGACCGCCGCCATAATCCTCACGCAACACGGATGGAAGCACCCGCAAATATTTATTCAGTGCGCGCGTCTTAAAAAAATTTCTTAACATATTGGTTCCTTGAAAAGGAGCACATCTTAATCGCCGCTCTGTCTAATCCGGACACAGAGAGGCTTTTGCTACAGTCCTAAGCAAGTTGCATCAATTGAACTCTTTCATCTATCACGGGAGTGTTTCAGCATACTGCTTAAGCGCGGACAGTCTGCGCTTGGCGCTACGGCCAAATATAAAATTAATCACTGGCGTCACAATAGGCCGCAACCATGACGGAGCGCCGATGATGTGATATTTGAACGTCACTTTACTGCTGTCGGGCGATATTTGCTGGAACGACCAGGAGCCTGCGAATTTTGCAAACGCCCAGGGACCCTTCACCATTTTTATAGCAACAACGGAGGGGCGTTTGTATGAAACATACTCCACCACCATGGAAAAGCCATTCTTCGCAACGATTTCAAGCTGCAATCCCTTTGCAGGCTGTGTCCCATTTATAAAGCGATAAGATTCTGGAAACGGGTCCCACGCCAGGCGTTTACTGTAATCCTGACTGAGATCAAACAGCATCTCGGGAGACGCCTTTATTTCCAAACTCCGCTCTATCATATTTCACCGCACAAGATTGATGCGTACAGCCCGCTGCTCACCCGTCGCGTCATCGCCTTCCCGGCAATTTTCCTCTGGCCGCAAGCAGCTGTCTCATTTAAAGTAGGAAAGCTTTCCATCATTCCGACAGACTTCCCGGCGACAAGGATTTTCCGCGAGGCGCGCAATTGTTCATCTGATGGATGAGCACCGTACGTATAACTATTAATCCTATAGCTTTCAAGAAGATTACTCCTTTAATCAGGCTAAAATCCGAAAAATGGAGCCGCCATGGACGATCAATGGATAAATAGAGAGGAATACCCTTTCGCATCGCACTATATTGAACTCGGACCAGGACGTATGCATTACGTCGACGAAGGTCAGGGCAAGCCTATTGTCATGCTGCATGGCAACCCCACCTGGTCCTTTCTGTATCGCAACATGATCAAAGGTTTGTCGGGACAGTTTCGCTGCATTGCCCCGGATCATCTCGGCTTTGGCCTATCCGACAAGCCCGGCGACTGGTCCTATCTGCCGCAAGACCACGCCAGGAATCTGGAAATCCTGATCAAGAAGCTGAACCTGCAGGACATTACACTGGTGGTGCAGGACTGGGGCGGGCCTATCGGCCTTTCCTACGCCCTGAACCACCCTCAAAACGTACGCCGCCTGGTGATTATGAACACCTGGATGTGGTCCGCTCATGGCGATGTCAAATACGAGACCTTCAGCACCTTGATGGGGGGACTGTTTGGACGCTTCATGATCAAGCGCTTCAATGTTTTCGTCAGTGTATTGCTCAAGCAGGCAGTGCAGAAAAAGCTGAGCGCGGATATCTACAGACACTACTCCGAGCCGCTGAAAAACCCTGCAGAGCGCAAAGGCTGCTGGGTGTTTCCCAAGCAGATCATCAAAGCGGACGAGTGGCTGGAAGAGCTCTGGGAAAAACGCGCCAACATCGCAGATATTCCAACTTTGCTCCTATGGGGCATGAAGGATTTCGCCTTTCAGGAAAGGGAACTGCGTACATGGATGCAGTTGCTCAACCATCACACCGCCGTCACTTTCGATGACGCCGGACATTTTCTGCCCGAAGACAAAGGCGTGGAAGTGTGTCCGCTCATCGCCGACTTTTTGCAGGACGCGGAGCCGACGTTTCAGCGTGAGGCCAGCGCGCCTGCGCCGGTGGTCTAGCATGGCATACGCAGAAACCGGAGGTCAGGGCGCTCGCCCTGGCTACCCGCGTTTTTCCTGCAACGCTCTCTCTAACCGATCACAGACAGCTTCCAGCACAGTCACACGCGCGTGTCGCTTGCTGTTGGCGGGAACCAGCGTCCAGGGCGCATAATCCGTACTGGTGCGCATGATCATCTCGTGAGCCGCCTGCTCATAGGCGGGCCACTTTTCCCGATTGCGCCAATCTTCGTCCGTAATTTTATAGCGCTTACGGGGCGTCGCTTTCCGTTCCTCAAAACGACTTAGCTGCTCTTCCTGATCGATATGCAGCCAGAACTTCAGCAAGACGTTACCGTGATTGCACAGCTGCTCTTCGAAATCATTAATCTCTGAATAAGCGCGGCGCCATTCGTCTATGCTGGCGTACCCTTCCACCCGCTCAACCAGCACCCGTCCATACCAGCTGCGGTCATAAATCGTGGCGCGTCCCGCCCGCGGCACATGTCGCCAGAAGCGCCACAGATAGTGGTGCGCTTTCTCCTCATCCGTCGGCGCCGCGATGGAGATCACTCTGGCGATACGCGCATCGATGGCCTCCATAATACGTCGTATAGCGCCGCCCTTACCCGCAGCATCCCATCCTTCGAACAACATCACCGTGGAAACGCCCTGGTGATAGGCGCGCCAACTCAGGCTGTTCAGCCGCGTCTGCGCCAGCTCCAATCGGGTTTCGTACTCCTCTCGCGAGAGCTCTGCGCTCAGATCGATCTGGTTCAAGACGGTTTCGGTCGGAAAATCGCCGGGAGGCTTTTTGGCGGAAGCGGACTTCGTGGACTCGACATCTTCTTTCTTCTCCGCCAGCCGATTTTCAAAGGCCTGTAAAATCGTTTTCGCCACCATGATATTGCGGAAGTAGTCGTCCTCGGACTCCACCACAATCCATGGCGCTTCAGGCTGATCGGTCAGGCGCACCGCGCGCTCAGCAGCCTTGATGTAATCGGAATAACGTTCATGTAAGGCTTTATCTAATTCCGACACCTGCCAGCGACCGTGTTTGTCCTTTTTCAGCTCTTTAAACTTGCTCTTTTGATACGCCTTGGAAGTGTGCAGCCAGAACTTTAAAATCAGTGCGCCATCTTGAGCCAGCATGCTTTCGAGGCGATTGATGCGCAGCATATGGCTGTCGAAATCAACCTTGCTCTGCTTTTCCAGGGTGCGTTTGATCAACTCCCCGGTATACCAGGAGCCGTAGAACAGGCCAAAGCTTCCACGGGCGGGAAAGGTGCGCCAGTAGCGCCAGAAGCGGGGCCGCTCCGCTTCCTCGTCCGTTTTCGGTCCGAACCCGGTGACTTCCAGGCCACGGGTGTCCAGCCATTGATTCAGCAGGTTGACCACCTCACCCTTGCATGTGTTGTCAACGCCTTCCAGCAATATGTAAACAGGCGCACCGGCATTAACCAGGGCGAACTGGGCGAACAACAGTTTGTCCCTGTAATACGAGGCCTGCTTTTTGTAGTCCTTCTTGTCCAGCTTACGCCCCAGCTCCACTGCTTCAAACATGCCCCAACCCTCTGATTCCAAAACTCTTTACGACGCATAGCGGCCATCGCCTCGTTGTCCTTTAACTATAGTGGATATAGGCGGCGGGAGACAGGGCCTGACATGTGCAGGCCCTGTCGTTGCAGACAGCTATTTGTCTGCCTGATTAATAGTCTGACTCTCTGATTGCACATCAGATGACGCAGCCTCCGGCGGACCGAACAGCGCCCTTAATCTGTTCCCCAGAGAAAGTCCGGGCGTAAGGGCGTCACGCCACATATCCCGCCATTCATGAAACGTCAGCAAGAGCGGATTATGGCTGCGCACCAGCTTCACCACTCCATACTCGCAAGGCAATTCATCTTTTTCCGCGACAAAAGTGCCGAACAGTTTGTCCCAGATAATAAGAATACCGGCGAAGTTCTTATCGATATATTCCGGATTGCGAGCATGATGCACGCGGTGATGGGAGGGAGTGTTGAACAGGTATTCCAGCCAGCCTAGCCGACGCACCACCTGAGTATGGATAAAAAACTGGAACGCCAGACTCAGCATCACCATCGTCACGGCCTGCTGCGGCGTGAAGCCGACCAATATTATCGGCAGCCAGAACAGCCACATACCCGAAATCGGATAGGTCAGGCTCTGTCGAAATGCGGTCGACAGGTTAAGGCTCTCGGAGGAATGATGTACGACATGAGACGCCCACATCCAGCGAATGCGATGACTTCCGCGGTGAAACCAGTAGTAACAAAAATCCTGCAATAGAAACAACAGGATGAAACTCCACCATACAGTGGGAATATCAAACAGGCGCAATGAAAACACTGCATCGTAAACATATATCAGCACGATGGCGGCTACCGCCTCGGAGCCCTCATGCATCAACGCCAACGCGGCGTTGCTGAGGGTATCCGGCCAGGTGTAACGCGCGGACGGAAACTGCGCCCCTCGTCCTTGCAGATACCAGGCCTCCCAGGCAATAAAACCGAGAAAGACAGGCGCTAACGCAAGTAATAAATATTGAAGTTCAAACTGCATCCGAACACTCCGTTAAGTCCATACATCACCGGCCCTGCGCCAGTGTGGACATTTTCAGTTGCGGAGACAGTTTGATTATAGATGTTTCACGCCCCGGTTATTGGCCTGAGACGACAGCAGGCGATCCCGCTTCGGCGCCTCAGGATGAGAGATGCCTCCGGCAAAGGCGCGCTACCCTTGCCGCTCCATCACAATATCCTGGCTCGCCGTCCAATCCGCGACTGAGCCGCCGCCCAGGGCCACCGCCATCAGATCCGGGAACTGGTCCGGCGTACAGGCGAAAGTGGGCACGTCCAGACTGGCGAACTGTTGCGCCAGACGCTTGTCGAAGTACGGCGCGCCGTCATCATTGAGGGCGAGCAAAGTGATGACGTTAACGCCGGCGTTTTTCAGTTCCGCCACCCGCTGCACCAATTGCTTCTGGTCGCCGCCTTCATACAGGTCCGTGATGAGAATGAACGACGTATCCTGTGGCTTGGTGATTTGCTGCTGGCAATAGGTGACGGCTTTGTTGATATCCGTGCCGCCGCCTAACTGCACGCCAAACAAAACGTCTACCGGGTCCTGCAGTTTTTCCGTCAGATCCACCACCGCCGTATCAAACACCACCAGCTGGGTTTTCAACGCCGGGATGGACGCCATCACCGCCGCAAAAATACTGGCGTAAATCACGCTCGACGCCATAGAGCCGGACTGATCCACACACAGCATGACTTCCTTAAGTGCGCTAGGCTGCTTACGGCCATATCCGATCAGGCGTTCCGGCACAATGGTGCGATATTCCGGTTGATAGTGCTTGAGGTTCGCGCGAATGGTGCGCGCCCAGTCGATATCAGCGTGACGCGGACGCTGCTTGCGCATGGCGCGATTGAGACTGCCGCGAATCGCCTGCTCGGTGCTGCTCTGCAACTTGCGCATCAGCTCTTCGACGATCTTGCGCACGACTTGCCGCGCAGTTTCCTTGGAGCGTTCCGGTATCAAGTGCCCCAGCGACATCAAATTGGCCACCAGATGGATATCCGGCTGCACCGCCTCCAGCATCTCCGGCTCCAGCAACATGCGCTCCAGGTTCAGGCGTTCGAAGGCGTCCTTCTGCATCACCCGCACGACGGAGCTGGGAAAACGTTCGCGAATATCTCCCAGCCAGCGCGCCACTTTCGGCGCGGAGGAGGACAAATCCGCGCCGCGTTCGCCATCGGAGCCATACAGCGCGTTCAGAATCTGATCCAGTTGCATATCTTCGGCGCTCATTGACGCGTTGTCCTGGCCATCGCCGCCGAGCAACAACCGCCAGCGTCTCTCACGTTCGGAAAGCAGAGTCATGAGGATGAGTTCTCCGTGTCGTTATGGGCGCCGAGGCCAAGCATGGTCTCCAGCAAAGGCAGCATGGCGTTCACCCGGCTGTAGTCAAAATCAGGGTCGGCGGCCACCGCGCCTGCTGCTGCGGTAGTGGAACGCGACTTACGTCGCAGGTTCGCCCGCTCGCCGTCGGCGAAGCTGGAGAATGTCCGGCGCAGTAAGGGCAGCAACAGCATGAAACGCTCTTCCGGCAAGGCGCATAAATAGGCGTCCAGCACCGACCACAGTCGGTCGTCATGGATCAGCAGCAGGCCCGAGCCTTCCAGCAGCCCTTCGATCCAGGCCGCCGCGTGAGAAGGTTCTTCCGCCGCAGACAGCGCGAAGGACAGCGCATTCGCCGCTTCGTCGCCGCTGATCTGATCCGCGCCCAACAATAGTCGATAGCAGCGTCCCAGAATCACGCCATTCACATCGGATTGCCGCGCCAGACGGGACAGTTCCCGCCACCACTCAGCGAGTCGCTCAGCATCCGCATAAAGCTTGAGTGCGTCCGTCATATCCGCGATCAACTTGGCGTGCACTTTAGCGGCGTCTTCGTCTACATTGCGACACTGATACACCAGTCCGATATTGATGCGGGCGCAGAAACCCTCGATGACATGATGCAAAATCGAGGTATCCGCGCCGCGCACATCGCCATAACGAACGATATTCACCAGTCGCGGCGCCGCCGCCATCAACTGGTCCACATCGCTGACCGTCGCCGCCTGCTGTTGCAGGACCACAATCGCATCGTGAATGGCTTCAGCCAGGTCCGCCAGCAACAGACGGTCCACCCAGGCGGTGATATCGCTCAATTTGCTGGCGTTGCGCAGTTGCTCCAAGGCGTATCCGGTAGCGGCGGTGGCGATGTTATTGCCCCACAGACTCTGTTCGATCAGGTTCAGCTCGAATTCCGGTTGCCACTGCAGACGCCAGATCTCCTTGAACGTGCCCTTGCCGCTGCGATCGCTGACCAGACGCGCCCACTTCACACCTAGCAAATTGAGCCGATGAAACAAAGCCGAGCGTAGCTTGCCGTTGTCTTTACGCAAATCCAGTTCAAGATCTTCCTCGACCGTGGACACTTTCAGACGCAGAGATTTCTGTTGCGCCTGCAAGTCCGCCTGCAACGGCGTCTTGGGCAGGTTTTCCGGCACCGCGCCGATACGGTCGCCCACCAGCAATTTACGCTGTAGCAACGCCAGAGGGGCGGCGTCGCCGAAGCAGAACAGGGTCTGGATGGTTTCATTCATTTCATCCAGGCTGGGTTGCGGCTTCTCCCGCAACGCCGCCAGCGTGTCGGCCATGCGCACCGCTTCAATAACGCTGGAGGGCGCCACATCAAAGCCTTGCTCACGCAGCTCCCGCGCCGCCCGCGTCAGCCAGGAGGCGGAAATACCGTCGCGCACCGGCTCGCCGTTTTCATCGCTGCGCGCCGCGTAGCGCCAGATATGCTCATACCAGCCCGGCGCGTCCACGCCGGCGCCGTAGCCGCTGCGGTAACTGATCCGATCATAGGTCCAGGGTATCCAGGTGGCGCTCAGTTTGATTTTAGGCAACCCCTTGATCAGCGCATTGTCGTCCTTGATCGCAACTTTTTTCACCAGCGCCGGTACGTGCCAGGCGCCGCAAATCACCGCAATGCGCTGAAAGCCTTCTTTCTCAGCCTTGCGCACCATCGAGCGCATCCAGGCTTCACGACGCGCTTCGCGATCACTGAGCTTCTGTGCGGAGGCTTCCGCGCGCAAGGCGCCCATGGCGTCCGCAATCGCAGCGAACACGTCAGCGCCCTGGCTGTGCTGCTCCACCACGTGCTCCCACCAGCGCTCGCCGTCGGAGAATCCCGCCGCGGCGGCCAACGCGTCCAGCGGATCGCCGCTGAGAGTCAATGAATCGATGCTTGGCTCTCCGTCTTGCTCTGGACAATCGTCCTCGCCGGCATGCTCTTCCGCAGCGGGCGCGACAGTTTCAGCCTCGACCTGACGCGCAGGATTTTCATCCAACGCCTCTTCACTCTGTTCCTGCGCCCTCTCCTGCTCAGCGGCTTCCGCAGCAGCCGCAGCTTCTTGTCGAGCCTGCCGCGCCAGCGCCAGACTGTGCGTCTGCGGCAAATCAAAGAAACGCAAAGGCAGACTATTACGCCGCGCAAAATGCATCGCCTGCCATTCCGGCGAGAATTCCGTAAAGGGATAGAACACACTGTCGCGGTAGTCATCTCCCGCATAAATCAACTGCGCCACTGGCGGCTGTAACTGCTCGCTGTGAAGATGCTCCAACAGCGGCTCCGCTTCCTGCGGCCCTTCCACCAACAGGATGTCCGGCTGGAAATCCGCCAGCGCTTTTAACATGCTGGCGGTGGAGCCGGGCCCATGGTGACGAATGCCCAGATATAGAATTTTGTCGTTGATAAGCATGATTCGCTTGTCGCCCTTTTTTGACGCGCATCGCCGCTCTGCCGCCGCCTCAAACAGCGGCGCGCGCAGCGGACGCGCGTTCGTCAGCCCCGGTGTTTCAGCTCAGTTCGCGACAGGCGCGATACACGTCTTTCCAGTCGTCGCGCTCTTTCACTACCGTTTCCAGGTATTCGCGCCATACCACTGCATCCTGCACCGGATCTTTCACAATAGCCCCGATCAGGCCTGAGGCGAGATCTGATGCGGACAGTTTTCCGTCGCCAAAATGGTGGGCCAGGCTGAGGCCGCTGTTCATCACGGAAATAGCCTCAGCGGTGCTGAGGGTGGCGCTTGGCGTCTTCAACTTCTCTTTGCCGTCCAGGGTTTTACCTTCGCGCAACTCACGGAAAATGGTGACCACGCGCTGAATTTCCGCAATAGCGTTAACTTCCACGGGTAGTTCCAGAGCGCGTCCCATATCGCTGACGCGCCTGGAGACGATGTTCACTTCTTCTTCGATGGTGGCGGGCGTGGGCAGTATCACGGTATTGAAGCGACGCTTGAGAGCGCTGGACAACTCGTTGACGCCACGGTCGCGGTTGTTGGCGGTGGCGATGACATTGAAACCGCGCACCGCCTGCACTTCGTCGTTCAATTCCGCAATGGGGAGATGCTTTTCCGACAGCACGGTGATGAGCGTGTCCTGAACGTCCGATGGAATCCGCGTCAGCTCCTCAATACGACAAATCTTGCCTTGCGACATGGCGCGCATCAGCGGCGACTCCACCAGCGCATCGCGACTGGGTCCGTGAGCCAACAACTGCGCATAGTTCCAACCATAGCGCATGGCTTCCTCGCTGGTGCCGGCCGTGCCCTGCACCACCATAGTGGAATCGCCGGAGACGGCCGCCGCCAGATGCTCGGAAACCCAGGATTTCGCCGTACCGGGCACGCCGTAAAGCAACAGCGCGCGATCCGTGGTCAGAGTGGCCACGGCGATTTCCATAAGCCTGCGGGAGCCAATGTATTTCGGCGTCACTTCGAAACCGTTATCCAGTTTGCCGCCCATTAGATAGGTGCAGACCGCCCAAGGGGACAACGCCCAGTTGGCGGGGCGCTGGCGCTTGTCCACTTCACGCAGCGCTTCCAGTTCCTGCTGGAACAGTTGCTCTGCGTGCTTTCTTAGAATGGCTTGTTCGGTCATGACTGTAGCTCCTTATGGAAATCAACGCGGTTCTTGTACACCGTCAGCAAAGGGTTGGTTCGGTCGTCTTGCAAGGGCTCCAGCAGGGAGCGAATCTTTTCGTAAGACGTCAACGAAAACTGGTACGCCAACTGGTCAATCGTCTGATGGGCGTCGTAATACCAGCTTTCGCCTTCGATAATCTTGGCGCGGATCATGTCCGCTATGGCTTCGGACAGTTTCGGCGTGAGGTGTGCGAAAGCTTTGAGTTGATACAGCACCGGCAGCCAGAACTGGCTGTCTTTCTTCATCGCCGCCTGCAACGCCGGCAATATCAGCGGCTCGATTTTTTCAGCGGGGAAACCGGCTGCCAGTCCGCCCAGGTATTCCGTGCGCTCCACTTCGGTCAGCGCGGGAAACAGCGCTTCAAAATAGGTCACGTCGCCATGCAACATAGCGCCTTCGGACAACGCCTGCAGCGCGGCTTCCGCGTAGTCGCTGCGGCGGTACAAATCTATCGTCTGCTCCAGAGAAGTTTGCAGAATCTCAGCGCTGGCGCGGGGCGGCAGCAAAGCCAGCACTTGATAAAACCAGCCCGCCCGTTTGCCCACCTTGGTGCGATTGGGCAAATGCGTCAGATCTTCTTTAACGCCCCACTTTTCCCAGGCCTTGTCGAACTCTTTGGGCGGCTCAATATTTAATTGGGATTTTTTCAACAGCGCTTTCTTCAACTGCATCGATTTCGCAAGCCACTCGCGCAACGGCGTCAACACAGACGCATCCCCCAGCTGCGCTAAAAACCGGGTCGCCTGATATCTTACTGGCTGACTGCGATCATCGGCGCAGGCAGACAGAAATTCACTGTCCCTGGCATTCAGGCCGACGCTCATTACTTCCAGCAACGCGGCGCGCTCCTTGGCGGGCTCGTCTTTCCAGATCGCGCTCAATTGACTCAACGCTTCGGCTGGGTCCGCCTCGCGCAAACGACGCAACGCGTCCACTCTGGCCAAGCCGCTGAGATGGGGCAGCTCCTCCGACGCGGGAGCGTCGCTGCGCAACGCTTCCCACTTGGGGTTGAGTCCGCATAACCAGCGCCCGCGCTCGCCCATCACGTGGCGCAGACTGACTTGCAAGCGGGGCTGATTCAGCGCCGCATCCAATAGATCCGCCAACGCAGCCGGAGGCGACACACGCCCTGCGTCAGCCAGCGCCGTCAGGTACTCTGACAACAAACGCATATCTTTGCCGCGTAAGGCGGCGCGCAGTAATTCTTCCGCGCGTCCGCCGCACTGATCGACGGTTTCAGGCTGGGCCGGGGCCACAGTCAGAGCGTGTTGATGAGAACGCCCCAGCAAACGCGTGAAGTTGAACATAACGGCGGTCTTCAGCAGTCGGCGCTCCGCCGGCTCCTCCGCCATCTTGTCCAGCGCCGCACCCAACTCCGCTGTTGGCGCGGTCCAGGGCGCATCCTGGGCGTCACAGCCCAATATCAGACGCTTAACGCTATCGTTCCATTCCTGCATGATGATTTCCGACCTGCATGATGTTTTCTGAATAGATCCGACGACTCAGGCGGCGCTTAAGCAGCGAGCGCCTGACGCGAAGTGACATCGAAATACTGGCGTTCAGCCCATACGCCGAGCGGATTGAAACGGTCGCCGCACCACTCGCCTACGACGCGTACGGGGTGGCCGCCACTCACAGCGAGCAGCTTCCACAGATCGCCTGCGCGTTCGGCCAGCGGAACAGCTTTACCGCCAGCGTCAACCAGCCAGAAAGCGTCATCCTGACGCCAGGGAACCACTGCGTCGACGATAAAGGGATAGGGACCAACCCAGGGGTTCCGCGCGAGTAATTGTTCATACTGATTGAACATCGCGTCCAAACTCATCCCGGCAGGGGTCGTATGCGTATCGCCGGCGCGCTCTGGAGACAGTGTGGCGGCGTCCGCAAATATCGCCCGCAGCGGCGAACCGGATGGATAGAAATGGGCTTTGCCCCGAATCAGCTGGCCGCCGCGCCACCCCATCACGAGACTTGATCGTTGCGTTTCATGAGCGAAATTAACCACCTTCGCCATGCGCCCGCTCTCCAATCCCACCAGATGAATCACTTGCATCACCAGGCGGTCTTCCTGAGTCTGACTGTGCGACAACGCCAGCCAGACGTCTTCCACCGGATGGATCGCCAACAGCTCATCCTGACTCCACTGCCAGCCTATCTGCGTGCGAATATCCGCCTGCAGATCCTCCGCCAGTTGCTCCATTCTGTCGTAGGCGTTTAACAACAGGTACAAACGGCTTAGCGACGCAGCCAGTTCCGACATGCGGTCGCCGGTTATGGCGAGAGAGGCCATCTGGCGCACATGATTGGCCAGCCCCGGCGCCTGCGCGTCCACCATGCGCGACTCCAGATTTTTCCAGTACTGATAGTTCTTGTTCTGCAAGTCAGCGAGACCAGTGCGGGCGACGTCTTCCGCCCACAATGTCAACTCTTCCACTCCAGCGCTGACTTTCAGTTCGCGCTGTTCTTTACGCTTTTCCTTCGCGGCGGCGTCAACCGGCTTTTTGTTCTGCGCGCGCTCTACTTTTTTCTGCTCGCGGTCAGCGCGGCTCTCCAGCCACTCGGCAACCCAATCGGGCGCGTCCTGCTGGCGGGTGAAACCATTTTGTTGCTGGGCGTACAGTAGAAACAGCGCGAGCCCATGCTTACAGGGAAATTTTCGGCTCGGGCAAGAGCATTTGAATGCAGGACCCGACAGGTCAATGCGGGACTGGTATGGCTTTGATCCGCTTCCCTGACAGTGCCCCCAGATGGCGTCATCGTTATATTCCAATAACGGCCATTTGCTTGTACTGGTGAGTTTCTGTGCGGCTTTGACTGAGGCGCTGTCCGGCGCCATGGCGATAATTTGTTCTTGATTCCAGGACACGAATTACAACTTTCCAATATGGGTGGTTGATTAGTGACGAGCGGCGGCTTATTTAAAACAGAATCGGCGGTAATTGTATAGAGCAGTCATTCATAATTCATATTTGCGCTTCGCATGCCGGGGCTGGTTAGAATAAGCTCGCCTGCGAACGCAAAATAAACATAATTTCGTTCCAACATGCAGCCCAAAGACGCGCCATGATTATTCGAGACAGTCAGATTTCCGCCGCCTATCTCCGCGGCCTGGTAGATTATCTCACCATAAAACGACAAAATACGTCTTTATTCCTCCAACAATTCCAAATTTCCGAGGCGGTAATCGGCGAACCACAGCAACGACTTCCCACCCGACTATTCAGCGCCATGCTGGAAGCCGCCGGCGTTCAGCTGAATGACGACCACATCGGGCTGCATGTCGGCGAACAAATCAAACCGGGGCAATACGGCGTTCTGGGACTCAGCGTCATGAACTGTAAAACCCTGCGGGAGGCGGTCGCCCGTCACGAACGCTATGAACGACTGGTTTGCGACGTCGGACATACCACTTATCGCCTTTCCAGCGATGACGTGATTCTGAGCTGGGACAGTTGTTCGCCAGACTTGTCGCGACATATCGCGGAAGAGAATATCGCCAGTTGGACCACATTCGCCCGCTGGATTACTGGCGCGTACGTTTCTCCAACGCTCATCCGCTTCCAGCACTCGCGCCCTTCCGACATCCGCGAGCACGAGCGCCTGTTCCAGTGTTCTCTGGAATTCTCCTGCGACAGCATTGAAGTTCACTTCCCCAGCGTCTATCTGGACTTGCCCCTACGCCAACATGACCCCGCCATGCTGGCGCTGCTGGACGAGTATGCCGACCGCCTGTTGCTGCAACTCAATCCTGAGGCGAATTTCAGCGACAAAGTTAAAGCAGCGCTCACCAACCTGCTGCAGGCTGGCGATATCAGTCTGCAAAAAACGGCGCGGACGTTGAACCTTTCTGCAAGGGCGTTGCAACGTCGGCTGCAAGAGGAAGGATGCAGTTATCAACAGATCCTCGACGAGACGCGCCGGGAGTTGGCGCTGCGGCAAATCAGCGATGAGCGTCTGGACCTGTCGGAAATCACTTTCTTTCTCGGATTCGCCGACCAGAGCGCCTTTCAGCGGGCGTTCAAACGCTGGACCGGGCGAACGCCGGGACAGTATCGCCGCGAGCAGGAACTGACGGGTTAGCCGCCCGGGCCGCTAGTGATAGCTGATGCGATGCGCATCCAGGCGCACATCCTTCACCAAGCGCCCCAGGGTGTCTACTTCACCGTTATATCGTTCCTCACCGGTGGAGGAAAACTCAAACGTATAGGTTCGCGCCAGACCCATGGAGCCGCGCGCGTCCCGCCGAAAACTCAACTTGCGCAGCGCTACGCTGCCGTCAAGGAATTGCAGATCAAGCTCCTGGCACTGGCGCCGAGCGGCGACTAAAGCGATCTCCCGCACCTTCAACGCCTCCCACCATCCCCACAAAGCGATGGCGCAAAGCGTCAGCCAGAACAGGTCGATCAGTTGCAGATTCATAGGGTTTCCATCTTTACTATGGAGATAGTTTTCATCATAACGATTCTGCCGTGGGAGACGCCAACAGCCTGCAGCGCTTCTGATAATTTTCACGCGGTTCGAATAACAACGCAGATCACTTCTTTGGGGGCGAGTCAGGCGGTCGTCAAGTGCATCAATAGATATTCGCCAGTAGGCAGATCAACCCCACGTTCGATTTCACACCAGCCCCGATGGCGATAAAAGGCGACCGCCTGCTCGTTTTTGGCGGCGACTTTCAACTGTAACGGCGGCGCATAACGTCGACGACAAAACTCCAACAGCGCCGTACCGACGCCTCTATTTTTATAGGGCTTGTCGACATACAGGTTGTGAATAAAGCTCTCCGGCTTCCAGACAGAAACAAATCCCACCGCTACGCCTTCGTGATCGGCGACATACACTTCTTCGTCTCGCACGCTGCCCAAAAAGTCATGGATAGAAAACATATCGGCTTCAATCCAGTAAAACGTCTCCTTGCGCGACTCAAAAAAAATCCTGCTCAAATCAGGCGTGTCCGCCGCCGTCGCAGCGCGGACGACTAGCTCATTCAGCTTCATCTGATACCAATCATTCAGTCCATTTCCAAACCGACAACATGGTTCCAGAGCCGACAAGCGAATGCAATGTTGGATTACGCGCGCCCATCCTGCGCTCAAGTTTCGCCGCCGGTTTACTCGTAACCCGTTCTATTCAAAACATATCCCTCGACATTTGAGATAACGCCGCCGACATTAATAATATTTTTAATAATTTATTTATTGACAACCAGCATCAAAACTATAGACTCACGGAAAGGTAGAAAGAAAGCCTCTAGTTTTATTTAACACTCCGCTCGATGTTTTAGTCATAATCTTCGTCCTGTAGTTTTAAATTCCAGTCTTGTTTTTCCACTTTAAAACCGCCCGCAAGGCAAATTTTTATTCATTTATTTTCAGGAGATTTTTATGTCCGATACAGTTAAAGGCACTGTTAAATGGTTCAATGAAACTAAAGGTTTTGGTTTTATTCAACAAGAATCAGGCCCAGACGTATTCGCTCATTTCAGCGCTATCGTAAGCAATGGATTCAAAACCCTGACGGAAGGTCAGCAGGTTGAGTTCACTGTCGCCAAAGGTCCAAAAGGGCCACAGGCTGAGAACATTGTTTGCTTATAAGCAGCAATAATCGGAGCTATCGGAAATATTATTTTTGCTAGCCCTTTTTCTCAATGCGAGCGGGGGCGGATATATCGCCGCCCCAGCCGCATGAGCTTAAACTAAATTTGTTCCGCTTTTATCCGCAAAAAGCCACTTGGCCATTCGCCATCGCCTTCCACGAACATATCTTTATAAGCGCTCGTCGCTTATTTCTTAATAAATTAAAGCATTACCAGCCAATATATCTTGTCGAGTTTTATCTGAACTACACTGAAGCCTTCCTTCATATATTATCCAGAGCAAGTTATCGGCTGTCTTTTCCAAAGAGGAAACACCATGAGCACAGCCTCAATAACTGCAATTAGCGCGCATGATGCGCAAAAATACGATAATCCGATCCCCAACCGCGAGTTCATTCTCAATGTGCTCAACCAGCAAGGCGGACGTCTCAACCGTGAACAATTGGCTGAACGCCTCAAGCTGAGTAGCGAGCAGGATTTGGAGGCGCTAAGACGTCGCTTGCGAGCGATGGAGCGTGATGGTCAAATCATGTTCGATCGCGGAGATTATACGCCGATCAAATCGAGTGAACTGATTTGCGGCCGCGTCATCGGTCGTCGTGAAGGGCACGGATTCCTGGCCCGGGATGAAGGGGGCGATGACTTAGTGCTGAACAAAAGCCAAATGCGCAAAGCGCTGGACGGAGACCGTGTGCAGGTTCGCATCAGTGGCGTCGATCACCGTGGCCGCCAGGAAGCTCAGATCGTGAGCGTATTGGAGCGTAATACCACGCAATTGGTAGGCCGCCTGAAACACGAATCCGGCGTCTACACGCTGGTTCCTGATAACGATCGTATCTGCAACGAAATCATCATCACGCCAGAGAGCGTCGGCGACGCGGCAGACGGACAGTATGTGGTGGTAAACATCGTCAAGTACGCCAGAAACCGCTCTCCTATGCTGACAGACGTGGCTGAGGTGCTTGGCGACGCCATGGCGCCCGGCATGGAAATCGATGTTGCGATCCGTAATCACGACATCCCTTTTATCTGGCCTAATGACGCGGTTCAGGCGGCGAAACAACTGGGCGCGGCGGTCTCTGACGAGGATAAACTGCACCGGTACGACCTGCGCAGCGTTCCCCTGGTCACGATCGATGGCGAAGACTCCATGGATTTCGACGACGCACTTTTCTGCCAGCCGCGCAGCAATGGCGGATGGCGTTTATTTGTCGCTATCGCGGACGTCTCTCACTACGTGACGCCAGGCAGTCCGCTGGACCTGGAAGCCCAGAAGCGTGGGACATCCGTCTACTTTCCCGGTCGCGTGGAGCCCATGTTGCCGGAGGCGTTGTCCAACGGACTCTGCTCTCTGAACCCGAATGTGGATCGTCTGGCCATGATCTGCGAAATGTTCATCGACTCTGCGGGCAATCTTGGCAAGTTCCAGTTCTACGAAGGGATCATGCGTTCCCATGCCCGCCTGACCTATACAGAAGTCGGTGCTCTGCTGGAGCAACCGGAATCCAGACTTGGCCAGCAGGTTCAACAGCGCTACAGCGATCTGGTTCCGCACCTGCAGGCATTACATCAGCTGTACGGCGCATTGCGACAGGCTCGCAGCAAACGCGGCGCGATTGACTTTGAAACGACTGAAAGCAAATTTCAATTCGACGACCAGCGTAAGATCCGTCGCATTGATCCCGTCGTGCGCAATGACGCTCACAAGCTGGTGGAGGAATGTATGCTATGCGCCAATGTGGCGACAGCGCGTTTTCTGCAAAAGCTTAAGCTCCCGGCTCTGTATCGGGTTCACCAGGGGCCTCTGCAGAAAAAACTGGAAAACCTGCGTGCGTTCCTCGGCGAGTTGGGACTGTCATTGGGCGGCGGCAAGCAGCCGACGTCCACGCACTATCGCCGCCTGTTGAACAGCATCAGCGAGCGTCCAGACGCGGAAGTCATACAATCCATAATGCTGAGATCCCTTAGCCAGGCTGAGTACAGTCCGGATAACCAGGGGCATTTCGGACTGGCTTACAGCGCTTACGCACATTTCACGTCACCGATCCGACGTTATCCCGACCTGTTGACCCATCGCGCCATTCGATCCGTGATTCGGGGCAATGAGAGCGGCGGCAAATTCAAACGCGCCTTCAAGTCGATAACCGGATTGGGCGCAGATCCCGTGCGCCGCGTTGATAGCGCCGCCTCTTTGACGCCATCGCAGAGTTATCCATATAAAACAGAGGACATGGTGAAACTGGGTGAGCAATGTTCGCTCGCATCCCGTCGGGCGGATATGGCCAGTTGGGATGTAGAAGCCTGGTTGAAATGCGAATACATGCAGGATCGCATTGGCGACACCTTCGCCGGTACGGTCTGCGGAGTAACCAACTTCGGCCTGTTCGTGGAGCTCAAAGGCGTCATGGTTGAAGGCTTGATTCACGTCTCCGCGCTAGAGGGCGACTACTATCAATTCGACGCCGCCAAACAGCGCCTGACGGGCGAACGCAGTAAAAAAAGCTACGGGCTTGGGGACGCGATTCAGGTAAGAGTCGTTCGCGTTGATCTGGAACAGCGCAAAATCGAACTTGAAATGGATGGTCGCGGGCAAGCGCCTGGTAACGGCAAAAACGCCTCCGGCAGTAGACGACGCAGTAATGACAAATCGCCCGGCCGACGCTCAGGAAAGCCGAAGTCCAGCGGTCGGTATGCGAACAAAAAGCCCGCCGTGGCTGAGAGCGCCCACTAAACCCAGGTTAATTACTTACCGCAGGGTTCAGGATAGGCTGACGGAAAATTGATTGAAGAAGGATATATTCAATGACATTGACCGAAATCGCCAACGCTTATTTTACTGACCTGGACGTTAACCCCAACCGCCCCACACTGGATGTGATACGCGATATGCAGAGCCGGCATATCGCCAAGCACAGCTTCAACAACCTGGCGGTGGCGTTGTCCCAGGACATCCAGATAGACAGTGAGTCTGTTTTCAACAAAATTGTGCGTCAGGGCTTCGGCGGCTACTGCTTCGAACACAACAAACTGACATTCGACGCGCTTTCCGCGCTGGACCTGGATGTACGCATTCTGCTGGCGCGCGTGGTGTATAACACCGACAACGACGTTCCCCGCACCCATCGCATCACTTTGCTTTCCCTGGAAGACGCCCAGTACATCGTCGATACCGGCTTCGGACACTTCGGCGCGCGCTTCCCCATCAAGCTTGAAGAAGGTCTGGAACAGGATCTTGGCGACGCAGTCTATCGCATCGTCAAAAATGCGCGGGGAGATTACTGCTACCAGATTATGAAAGAAGGCGAGTTTTTCACTCTTTATACCTTTGATCTGGGGCGCTATACCGAAGCGGACTGCCTGACTGGACATTTCTACTCGCATAAGCACCCCAACGCCGCGTTCCTGCACAATCTGGTGGTGTGCCGGAAGCACTTCAACGACGTGCACTCCTTACGCAACGGCGAGCTCCATCGCATGCGCCAAGGCGAAACCGCCATAGAGCCCGTCGCCGATATCGAGACGCTGCACCGTCATCTGACGCAGACATTTGGGCTAAGCGTAGACACCGCCATCTCGGAATTTCTATTCAATAAATTTATCGCAGAAAAGTCCGCTTAAACGCGGACTCTCTCTCGCGTCGCGCGAACCTCCCGTTTTACCCTGACATTATTCATTCAATTGGATTCGACTTATGCACGCGCTCACGAAAGATACGCTAACGCTGTTGCTATGGGTGGCGCTGATGGCGTCCTCCTTTGTGGTGTCTGCCGACTTGCCTCAGTACGCCAGCCCCATTGCTGGAACGGAGTTGCGCTTTATTCTTGCGACCTTGTTGCTGGCGCCGCTGGCGCTGTCCCGTTACTCCTTATTCAAGGACCTAGGCTTGCTCATACGTTATGGCCTGATCAGCCTGTTCCTGGTGCTGTTCTTTATCGGATTGTTTGAAGCGCTGAAAACCACTACTGCGTTGAATACTTCCGTGATCTACACGCTGGTTCCGTTGATGAGCGTAGTGATCAGCCGGTTGTTCCTCGGCGCACGCGTCAACGGCGCCATGCTATGCGGATTTGTCATTGGCGCCGGCGGCGCGCTATGGGTATTGCTCGCCACCCATGGAGATAGCGCACACACCCTGGCCTGGAACGACGGCGACGCCCTATTCCTGCTCGCCTGCGCCAGCCTTGCGCTGCATGTCACGCTGGTCAAGAAATGGGGCTCCAATACGCCTCCCATTCAGGGCGCTTTCTACATCATGCTGATGGGCGCAATCCTGATGGCGCCGGTTATGATTGTCGCCGGCGATATTGAGCAGGTCGCCTGGGGCGAGTTCGATTTCTGGCGGGTATTGTTGTATCTGACGCTGTTCGCCACCATCGCTACGTTCTATCTGCAACAGCATCTGGTGCAGAAAGTCGGTCCCAACCGCTTGCTGGCGTTCAGTTATCTGATCCCCACATTCGTCGCCACCGGACAGGGTTTCATGCAGGGACCGGGGCTGTGGTACAGTCTGCCAGGCGTCGCTCTGACGCTGCTCGCCCTGCTGCTGATCTCCGGCGCCTGGTCGCCAGCGCCGCGTAAGACGCATGTTGGCGACGCACCGGCAAATTGATGTAGAAATGAGGGGATACAATGAATCAGCGGGAAATCGAACGGAGTTTCCTGGATTTTCTAAAGCAATCATTCAACTTGATTGACGCACTCGAGCTAACGGATCTGGACCTGCAAGGCGAAGTGCGCTGCTACCGTAAGGGCGAGCTGCTGATTCAACAAGGCCGTCCTGCGCCCAAGCTCTTCTATTTCGCCAAAGGCTTCGCCCGTTACGTCTGCGTCTCCCCCGAGGGCAAGGAATTCACCCAGTCCTTCGCCTGCTCGCCCAACATCGCCGGCTCCACGCGGGCTATGGTGCGAAATGCGCCAGCGTTGTTCAGCATTGAAGCGCTGGACGATATTCTCTGTCTGGAGCTTGAGTGGAGCCATTTCAGCCAGAGCCTGCAGCGTCATCCCGGGTTGCTCGCCACCTATACAAAAATGCTGGAGGCCCTGTTCATTGGCAAGGAGGAACGCATATACGGCTTTGTGCAATTGACGGCGGAACAGCGCTATCTCAATTTTCTAGAGCAGAACCCGCAGCTTAAGGACAAAATTCCCCTGCAATACATCGCCTCCTATATCGGCATCACGCCCGTGGCGCTCAGCCGCATCCGCAAAAAACTACGCCTGGACTGAATCAGGCTCATTGTCCGGCGCGTTGGTGGTCGGCGCGAATTTGAAAGCAATCGCCAGAGTGCGGGCAATGGCGCCCATTGCTAAATTCTCCGCCATCAGGTAGACCTTAACCAAGGAGCGCCATCATGAACGCATCGTCAAAACCTACTCAGACCGACGCCACAATGAACGACCCTCGTTGGCGCGCGCTGCAGGAGCGCGACACCCGGGCGGACGGCAGTTTCTATTACTCCGTGAAGACTACCGGGGTTTATTGTCGTCCGTCCTGCGCCGCCAGAACGCCGCGCCCGGAGAATGTGCGTTTTTACGACAGTATTGAAGACGCGGAGCAAGCGGGTTTCCGTCCCTGCCGGCGTTGCCGCCCCGACGCGCCTTCGCTGGCGGCGCGGCAAGCGGAGAAAATCGCTACGGCCTGCCGTTTGATCGCTGGTTCTGAAACCTTTCCCAGCCTGGATGAACTGGCGCAATGCGCTGGCATGAGTAAATTTCACTTTCATCGCGTTTTTAAACAGATCACCGGCCTCACCCCGCGCAGCTACGCCGCGGCGCAGCGTAAACAACGCCTTGACGGTGCGCTGCAGCGCAGCGATACCGTGACGGATGCGATCTATGACGCCGGCTACAACTCCAACGGGCACTTTTATGGAGAGTCCAATCAGATCCTGGGTATGACGCCGGGCGACTATCGCCGCGGGGGCGCCAACGCGGAAATCCGCTTCGCCGTGGGCGAGTGCGCGTTGGGCTCTATCCTCGTGGCGCAGAGCGCACGCGGCGTCTGCGCCATTTTGCTGGGAGACGATCCTGAGGCGCTCGTTCAGGACTTACAGGACCGCTTCGCCAACGCAGAGCTGATCGGCGACGACGCGGATTTCGAGCGCGTAATCGCCAAAGTCGTGGGCTTTGTTGAAGCGCCTCAAGTCGGTATCGACCTGCCTCTGGACATACGCGGCACCGCTTTTCAGCAGCGGGTATGGCGCGCATTACAAGAGATCCCTTCCGGTGCGACGGCGAGCTATGCCGATATCGCCCAGCGCATCGGCTCTCCCAAGTCCGTCCGCGCCGTGGCGCAAGCCTGCGCCGCCAATCTACTGGCCGTGGCGATTCCCTGTCATCGTGTGGTGCGCAGCGATGGCGCTCTGTCAGGTTATCGCTGGGGCGTCGAGCGCAAACAGGCGCTGCTGGAGCGGGAGGCTCAGGAATGAGCGTTTTTACTGACGTGGCCGCAACACGTACGCCCGCGGCAAGCCTGTCCGCGCGCTTGAATAGCTATGACTGGCAACAAACCGCACATGAGTTAGCAACGCGAGGAGCGTCAATCCTTGGCGGATTGCTGAGTGAGCAGGAGTGCGCGGCATTGGTCTCCCTTTACGACGAAGCGGAGCTCTATCGCAGCAAAGTGATCATGGCGCGGCATGGCTTTGGACAAGGGGAATACCAGTACTTCCGCTATCCCCTGCCCCATTTGGTCTCGGAGTTGCGAACGCAGGCTTATCCCTATCTTGCGCCCGTGGCGAATCAATGGAACGCTGCGATGAATCAGGACATTCGCTACCCCGAAGCGCATGAGGATTTTATCGCACGCTGTCACTCCGCCGGGCAGACCCGGCCCACTCCATTGATTCTTAAATACCAGGCGGACGACTACAACTGCCTGCATCAGGATCTATACGGCGAACATGTTTTTCCTCTGCAACTGGCGGTGTTGCTATCCAAACCGGGCGAGGACTTCAGCGGCGGCGAATTTATATTGACGGAACAACGACCTCGCATGCAGTCACGCGCAGAAGTGATTCCGTTACGGCAGGGAGATGCGGTAATCTTCGCAGTGCATCATCGCCCGGCGCAAGGCGTCCGAGGCGTGTATCGGGTCACCATGCGCCACGGCGTGAGCCGGGTGCGTTCCGGCAAGCGATATGCGTTAGGGATGATTTTTCACGACGCCACTTAACTATTAATCAGGCAGACAAATAGCTTCCTTCTATTTGTCTGCTACGACAGAGCCTGCACATGTCAGGCTCTGTCTCCCGCGGCTAGCCGCCGCGCAGGCGCATCCATGCGCATGGTATTAACATGCCCCCTACGAATGCGCATATTCTCACGTACCGTTTTTCGTGAATAAAGCTGTTCAAACTTCCAGTTTTTACTCTGGAATCAATACACTGGAGGAAGTATCTTCGAGGTTTTATAATCAGAAAACGCGCATGCGCGATATACAAAGGTTATTCACAGCAACGGTCGCTCGATAACCAAACCTGCGCTTATTTGGTCGCCGATGAGCTACCCTCCTTGGTCAGGCCGGGATACAGCTATTTCGTAAGCAGCAATAAAAGGGAAGAACAATGCCGTCACATACCCAACATACTCTAATCACATGGATTCCCAACTCCGTCGACGGGGCCCGAGAAGCAAAAAACTTAAACCAACTCTATAGTAATTTTTCAGTACTCCGCCCACCCCAAGCCCTGGGCTCATTGGATGAATTCATGAGTATTATATTAGTTGGTCATCGAAGCGAGCTTTTACACCAACCTATCATACATAGTTTGCTTAGCGTTTTTTCCGGCGAACAGAATCTGGCTAGAGTCGGCGCCGGCGGCTGTAACTGGCTGGTCCTGGCGGTCTGCGATGGTGGCGTAGGCAAGTTTCATGGAGCTTTGCAAAGCAAGAACGAGATCCTATCTCCGGCACGCCAACTGGCTGATCGTCTAAATATAAAGGTTTCATCTACAGTACGCCCACTCCTCTTCGACGAGGTGGGCCAAGGTAAAGCGTTTGCTTTGGCGCAAGGGGAGATCCTGATCCGGTCCAATCCTGATCATAATCCCCTATGGTACGACTTCGAACCCAACAAGGTCTTAGTAGACGAGCTAGCGAATATGTTTAGCAGGATCTGAAGTTCGTACACGACAATGGGAATCAGGAAAACCCAGGTCGTACCTTGATAAGTGAAAGTTGGCCTGCTCCTGATGGGGAATAAGCAGACGTTGAGCGCACGAAGACTTCCCGACCACAATGTTCTGATCTAATACTCCATGAGCAGGATCAAACATCTTCTATCGGGCAATACGCCGTCATATCACGATGGCGTACTCAATCGTAAACTCTCGGCGTCACGCCCATGTCCGACAACATCTATTCCAACTCGCTAAAGAAAGTATGGTCCGGTAACTCTATCGCATCAAATACGCCCCACTCCTGAAGCTGTTCGAGTGACTCATCCTGCTCGCAGATTGCCCTGCCGACAGTAATCTTCCCGATTTTTATGTATCTGCAGATATTTCTGATGATGGTCCCAGTCCGCCCATACCGGTTTTTTGCTCGACACGCGTTCTCCCAAAAGGTAATTCGTTAGTCCATAGATTTAAGAGGAAGGTCTGTGCGCCTAGCTCTGCGGCGCCAAAGTCGCAGTCAACGCTGCTATTTGTTGTTGCAGCATTTGCAGGCGATTGTTCAGTCTCGATACTTCGTTTTCGTTTGGCGTGGTTCCTGCGAGTAGTTGCGCCAGACTCTGATCGATGCGGTGCTGTTCCTTGCGCAGTTCATCGATCCGATCGAGGATTAATCTCTGCGAGCTGTATGATTTCAACCTCTCGTCCCGCTCCTGCAGGGCTGCTTTGTGTTGTCGGAGCATGTCTTCCAGAGCTTTGTTCTGCGACCGCAATTCCGCCACTTCAGAGTGCAGGTTGGAGTTTTCCGAATTAGCGCTTAACAGCATGTTGCGCTCCACCAATGTCATCGCGTATTTACGCTCCAGCTCCCGGTATATCTCCGCGTTGGTCACTTCCGAAATACGGTTTTGCAGCTGAAGCTCCAGCTCCGCATTCTTTAGCTGTAGAGGATGTATCGTCAGGTGCAGGTTGGCGGCGTACACCAATGCGCCGCATGCGGCGGCCAGGGCGAGAGTCAGGGTGATGGACTGCTTTCCATGCTCAGGCATAGCGTCTCCTTTGAGAGTAAAAATGAAACCCACTACAGCCATACTGCGAATCGACGTAGATTACTCCATGTCCATCCGGCAACCAAGCTAATCGCCATCATTACAGGCAAAACGACCAGGATTGCAGCCGCTCTCCGCCACATTGCGCAACTGGGCGAGCGAGACCATACTTTTTCTATGAACAAGAACTCCAGTCTGGTATCCACACACAACTTGAACCTATTTAGAGACAGCTTCTCGCGTTGTTTTTGCGATGTGGGAAGCGATGTGCGCTTTGTTGATGATTTTTATATGCGCCTCAAAGCCTCAGACGCCGATGTCAGCGCCATATTCAACCGACGCCCTATCGAACAGCAGGTCCACGCTGTACGCTCAGCAGTCTACGCCCTGGAGGAATACGCAACCAGCGGCTGCCCCGATAACAGGTTGAAACTAATTGAAGCTTCCCACTCCCATCACAAAATGGGACTGACGCCGTACATGTATGATCTTTGGTTAAGTTGCCTGCTGGAGACCGTTCTTCGCCACGACCACGCCTACGATGACGGGGTATGGCAAGCCTGGGAGCTGACGCTCAGGCCTGGCATTGATTACCTCAAGCACACGCTTACCGCCGAAATCAACGCCGCTGACGGAGAGAGTCAATCAGGCGCCCGGGAATAACGGAAATTCAACGGGCGTCGCCTTTCCTTCTGCGCCCTGGCGGCGCAGGCTTTGCAGTGGAAAACTCTCCGCCGCAGGCTTTGACGATTGTCTCCATCACCATTTCCGCCGCAAAGTTCTTAGGCATAGAGTCGGGATTGGTCACCGCCAGCTGATACGCTCCTTCCATCGTCGCAAGCACCATCGCCGCCAACTTACGGATGTCTTCCGCCGCCAAACGATCGCCTGCAATATTCCACAACAATTGCGCCAGCTCTTTCATTTGCATAGCGATGGCTTCGCAATAGAGCTCTCTGACATCATCCACCCGCACTGCTTCCGCGCCGATCAGCACCCAGGCTTTCACCGCCTCTGGATCAGCGCCTTTACCCAACGCCAGTCTGGCGTCGACAAATGCGCGCAGCTGCTGTTGCGGCGTTTGCGCATCGACGCTAAGCATGCGGTATCGGGTTTCGCCAATGCTGACGACATACTCGACCAGCGCCAGCAGAATTTCCCGTTTGGCTTTGAAGTGATAATGAATCAGTCCCGGCGTAAGCCCTGCTTCCGCCGCGATTGCCTGAATCGTCGCGCCCTCATAGCCCTTTTTCGTCATCACACGCAGCAGCGCATTGACTATCTGCATACGGCGCTCTTCTGTATTGGACTTTCTACCCATTGTCTCCCTCACCTCATCAGGCAGAGTTTTATTTTGGTCATTTAACCAAATTTCTATTGCGGTCGCGACCATTTGCTCTTAACCTATTTTGGTTGGTTGACCAACTTAAACAAAATGCAATTCACTGCGACATTTTGATATCGATGGAGGAAAATGGCCTTATGAAAAGCGTCAGTCGTTTTAACACCTCTCAACACCCGCCAGAAGGCGTCCAACGCATCGATTTAGCGCCGGAATTGAAGAAAGAATGTTTCGTTCTGCGCGGCGTCTTTTCCGAGATCTTTTGCGAACAGCTATTGGCCAGCGCCATCACCCGCGGATTCAGCCCGGCAGACGCGAAATACCCGCCCAGTTATCGCAATAACGCCAGACAGGTGGTGGATGATCCCATGCTGGCGCGGCGTTTGTTTGAGGTCTGCGGCCAGCTCCTGCCCCAAAGCCTGCCTGACGCAGCGAACAGCCCTGCATGGAGCCTGCACTCTCTGAATCCTCGTCTGCGACTTTGCCGCTACAGCGCCGGGCAAAGTTTCTTTCCCCATCAGGACGGGGTTTATGCCTGTCCAGACCGTTCGGAATCAAAGCTGACCTTCCTGCTCTATCTCAATGACGCCACTGAGTTCAGCGGCGGCGACACCCTGTTTTTCAAAGATGCTTCCGCAGCGGAAATAAGCGCTCGATTTACGCCTCGTCGCGGCGACCTGATCGTGTTCGACCATAGCCTCTGGCACAGCGGAGATACCGTCCTGAGCGGAGAAAAGTACATTCTTCGCAGCGACCTGATCTATCGCCCGTCACGCTCAATCGGCTCCATCCCCGCACTATTGAATCCGCATGTTCTGCATGCTCACAACGGTTATATCTGGAAGGTAGCGACGCTTTCAGGCGGACGTTTCGCCACAGCGTCACGGGATAAAACCATCCGCATATGGAGTCCCCAGAAGCAACTGCTGCAGACTCTGTCCCGCCACGCAAACTCCGTCCTGGATTTATGTTCAAACGCCAAAGATGACCTTTTCGCCGTCTCTCGAGATGGGACCCTCAGTAAATGGGAGCAGCGCGAAACGAGCTATTTTCCCGTCAGGAAAATTAACACCTTTTGCCCGACTCCATTGCATGTTTCCCCCTTGGACGAGAACCAAATTGTCACTACCGGTTCAGACGGCGTTATTCGACTCTGGAGTCATGATCTGGAGCCTCAGGGGACGCTGACGGGGCGGCAGGGGTGGGTGTGGGATATCGCCTCATTGGGACAAGGAAATGCCGTCAGCGGAGGAGAAGACGGCTCGTTATCCTTCTGGCGAATAGACGCGCGCGAGCACTGCTTCCGCCTCTCACCCAATACGGGTCCAATTCGTTGTCTGGCCTTATCTGACAAGGCTCGCAGCGTTTTCGCAGGGACCGGAACCGGTCACATATTACACATCGATTTATTACCGGAACCTTATGTGAGAAACATCTGGAAAGCGCATAACGGCATCGTAAGAAGCCTGTTTGTCGAGGGAGAAAACCAGCTTATCAGCGGTGGAGAAGATTGCCTGATTCGCTACTGGAGCTTGGCGGGAGAAGCGCTCAAAGAGGACGTCAGCCACGAAAATTTCGTCACCTCCCTATGCGCATATAGAGATAAGGAATTTCTGTCCGCCTCTTATGACGGACGTGTGACATTTCATTCACTTTGATCAGCGATGAAGACGCTCCCCTTTACTCGCGCCCCTCAAAGTGAAAGCGTTATCTGCGCCCTGCCCCCTTGTGCGACGCGCCTCACAGAAATTTTCGCCTAAGCCGTCTACACTAATTTTCCCTTCTTAAAAAACCAAGTCTCCAGCAGTTTAACTAGTCCTTTTCTGTCGCCTGCCACCACTTTTGTTATAGCCATATCAACCTATTTTTCTGCCCAGGTCTTTTCGGGTTAAATGGCGATGCTCGCAAGCTATTGAATTAATTAGGTTTTATCAATTTTTTGGCGTCAGCTTTTTTTACGACGCCAGCAAACTGCAAATGCAATTGAACCACGTCAATAACTTGACGCGCGAAACGACACTACCACAACTTCAGCAAGCGCCTCCGACCTCTGACAGAAGGATCGTAAAGCAGTTCCTGCGGTTCATTTCTCCCATTGTTTAGAGGGACTTAACGCTTAATGGGCTATTAATCGATGACTCTATTTCCTACGGAGCCGTCTATACGGCTATCCGCGCGCAAACTCGCGCGCCTGGTTGTCAGCGCGGTCGCTCTTTCTCAAGCTATTCCCGCTCTGGCGGCTAGCCCCGTTGATGAAAAACGGGAGCAGTTCGTCATATCCGCCCGCGCCGGACATTTAAAGGAAGCCATCAAAGGCCTCTCCAAACTGTATAAGCAAACTCATGATAAAGCGGTTCTGAATGACCTGATTGCGCTGTACTCCTGGAATGGCGAGCTGGATAGCGCGCTAGCGCTGTGTAATCCATGCTCTCTCAAAGCGCTTAACAACGACAGTCTGGCGATTTTGGCCAAGGCGCAGCGTAATCAAAAAAACTTCGCTACCGCAGCTGAGCTTTACAGACTTCTGACCAAACGCAGCCCTAAAAGCCGGGACGCATGGCTGGGACTGGCTCTGACCAGCGCAGAAATGGGAGAAGACGTTCACGCTCAAAAAGCGATCGCTAATTACAGAGAATTGACTCGTCCCAGCGTCGAGCGTTTTGAGAATGAGCTTTATATCATGACGGTATTGCAGGACAAGGTCGGCGAGATCGGCGTTCTGCAGGACTATTACAGCTTCTCCCCCGACAATCGGGACATCGGACTGCGTCTTTATAAAGCCGCCATCGATCTCGGCGCAGCCACCGCAGCGGACAGAATCGTCAAGGCGCATCCGGACTGGTTCAAAGGCATCGACCATTACTGGCTTGAGTACTACAAGTCCACTCTGAACATACGCAGCGGCGCCAAATCATCCCGCCCGGATATACTGGATAAAGGCATTGCCGATCTGCAGGCGCTATATGACAAAGTTCCTGCGGAGCACTCCCTGCGCGGCAATATCGAGCGGGATATCTTTTACGGACTGGTCGTCGCGAAACGCTTTGATGAAGCCAGCGATATGCTACCGGTCATTGAAACGCGGCAACCGCTTCCAGCCTATATAGAAGAAGCGCGCGCAGACTTATACGCCGCCAACCGGCGTCCCTTCAAAGCGTTGCCGATATTCAAGCAGCTATATGCACAAGCGCCAACATTAGAGCTGGGCAAGAAGCTGTATTACGCCCATATGGACGCAGAGCAATATGAGGAAGGCGGGGCTCTGCTGCAAAAACTGTTGGACGCCCAACCTCCTCGACGCTGGGACTTCACCGGCAGCTTTAAGGTTAGTAACGAAAATTATCAACAATTGCGCGAGCAAAGCATTATTCATCAGGCCTGGAGCGGCGACCTCGATTCAGCGGAAAAGTCGCTGCAAGCCGCCCTGGTGGAAGCGCCCGGCAACCCCTGGTTGTGGATGGACTTGGGCAACGTGCAACGTTGGCAGGGCCGTTTCAGTGACGCGGAATACAGCTATCGTCGCGCCGACTCAATGCTTTCCGGCAACGCTCAAGGCAGCGCCAGGCGCAGCTTATGGCTGACGCAACTGGAGAAAGGCGACTGGCGGGGACTCAACGCCAAACGCGAAGAACTGAACGCCGCATATCCCGCCCACGAGCAGAGAGAAATCAACAAACGCTGGGATGAAGCATCCGCACCTTTCCTTAGCGTCAATGCGAGTCGCGTCAAATCCAGCAACAGCAAGCCGGGGCAAGCGCAAAACTCCAGAGAGTGGCGTTATGACGCACGTTTATATTCGCAGCGCTGGGAGGGGCAACGTATCTTTATCCATGACCAGAAAATGTATGGAGAATGGGAAGAACGCGACCTCTTCGCTCGCTATACCGGCGTTGGCGCCGACCTGAGTTTTTATCCTTTCACATTGGAATTGGAAGCGGGTTCCGGCGGCAAGCTTAACGACAAAGCTTACTTTTGGAGCACCGCCAGCTGGACTCTGTTTGACGATCTGTCATTGCAGGCGAGCTACCGTTATAACCCATCGGAGACGCCATTAAGAGGTCTTTACGATGAGAGTTATATGCGTCAGTGGGGTCTTGGCGCCACATACAGGTTCACACCCCGAATTTCTCTGGGAACTTCCGCTTCACTTAGCAACTTTACCGACGGCAATGACCGTCAAGCCATCAGCGCCTGGCTGGAGACTCAGCTATGGCAAACGCCGCGCTATAAGTTGTCCGGCGTCGTCAGCGCTGGCGGCAGCGACAATGACAAAGTTCCGGCCAGTTACTTTAACCCTACATCCGACCGCAATTATGGCGCAGAGCTGCGCCACAGCTACCGCATCAAAGTGTCTGACGATTGGGACCTGGATCAGTTTCTGGAGACCAGAGTCAACCAATACCGCCAGGAAGGCTACGACCCGGCTATCGGCTGGGAAATCAGCTACAGCCAGCAATGGCGTTGGCGGGATCAGGTCAGCGTCAGGCTGGGAGTCAGTCGCGACAAAGCCACCTACGACGGAGAGCCCGAAAACGGCACGTTGATTTTCGCTAATTTTGAAATGAGGTTCATGCAGTGAGAACTATCGCCCGGATATTTTTCTTAAGCTTGGCGCTGCTCTCGTCATTGGTTTGGGCGCGTCCGGAGAACAGTTACGTGGTGCTGGGCTATCACGACTTTTATGACGTCAAACTCAACCCCACCAAGCGCATCTTCGCCAACACGCTGAGCCGCGACCGCTTTGTCGAGCACCTCAACTGGATCAAGCAAAACAACTATCACCCAGTGAGTTTTCAGCAGATTATCGACGCCAAAGAAGGCAAGTCCAAGCTGCCGGAGAACGCAGTGCTGCTGACCTTTGATGATGGTTATGAGTCGTTCTACACCACCGTATTTCCCTTGCTGAAGCTTTATAACTATCCCGCTGTCATCGCTCTGGTGGGCAAGTGGCTGGAGGTTGAACCGGGCAAGGAGGTGTTGTACGGAAAAACCAACCTGGACCGCAAACACTTTCTGAACTGGGCGCAGATCCGGGAAATGGAAGCATCCGGTTTAGTGGAGTTCGCTTCGCACACCTACAACCTGCATTACGGTATTTACGCCAACCCTTTCGGCAACGAACAGCCCGCCGCCGTTAGTCCTCAATATGACAAAGATCGCGATGTCTATGAGAGTACTGAGAACTACGATCAACGCCTGCGTATAGACTTCAAGGCCAGTAAAAAGCAGATGACCTCCCGGGGTCTGAAGTCGCCCCGCATCATGGTTTGGCCCTATGGCGCTTACAACAGCCACTCCATCGAAATCGCCAAAGAACAAGGTTATCCCTACACCTTTTCTCTGGACGAAGGCGTCAATATGGTCAACGACTCCGGCCTGAACGTTTACCGCTATCTGATGGACCAGGAAATCAGTCTGGAACACTTCGGGCGCATATTGAAAGGCGAGCCCAAGCCGCCGATGGTGAAGCGCATACTGCATGTGGATCTGGATTATGTTTACGATCCCGACCCGAAGGTTATTCAGCAGAACATCGATCTCCTCATAGAAAGGGTTAGCCGCTACAAGGTCAATACCGTCTACCTGCAGGCGTTCGCCGACCCGGATGGCGATGGCGTCGCAGACGCGCTCTACTTCCCCAATCGCCATTTGCCTGTGCGCGCGGACATATTCAACCGCGTCGCGTGGCAGTTACGCTCACGCGCGGGTGTCCGCATGTACGCCTGGATGCCGGTTCTGGCCTTTGATCTGGGCGAAAAATACAGCTACGTCACCGATGTACGCACACAGAAGCCCGCCCCGGAGCAGTATCTGAGACTCTCCCCGTTCAGCGAGAAAAATATAGAAACCATTGGCGATATTTACGAAGACCTGAGTCTGTATGGCAAATTCCATGGCATTCTTTTCCACGATGACGCCTTCCTGGGCGACTTTGAGGACGCCTCTCCCGATGCGCTGAAGCAGTATGCGGAATGGGGGCTTGGCGACTCCATCGAAGCGATTCATGCGGATAAAGACCTCTCCAAGCGCTGGGCGGAACTGAAGACCCAGCACCTGATCGATGTCACCCACCGCCTCGCCAAGCGCAGCGCCCGCTACTTCGCCAGCGATGGGCAACATTTATTGTTGGCGCGCAATATGTACGCCCAGCCAGTGTTAAACGCAAATAGTGAAGCCTGGTTCGCCCAGAATCTGGAAGCCTTCGCCAAAGCCTATGACCACGTAGCGGTCATGGCCATGCCATATATGGAGCAGCAGAAAAATCCCGAGCAGTGGCTGCGCAAGCTGGCGCAAACCGCACTGCAGCGTGTTAATCCGGACAAGCTGGTGTTTGAACTGCAGGCGAAAGACTGGCGCGACGGGTCCGCTATTCCCGCTAGCGTGCTCAAGCGACAGATGCAAATCATCTCTGCGGAAGGGATCAAGAGCTTTGGTTATTACCCTGATGATTTCATCAAGGGAATTCCCGATATCAACATCGTACGCCCCGAGCTCTCGCTCAACTCCACCTTGGAGGCGGCGAAATGACCCTGGATATTCTGCTTCTTTGCATCTATCTCTACCCCAGCGTGATGGCGCTGGTGTGGATCACCGGTGGGGTGTATTACTTTTTTCACTGGGAGCGCCGCTACCTGAAAAATCACCCCGACCACAAACTCAAGCTGCGTCATTATCCCATGGTGTCGGTCATGGTGCCTTGCTATAACGAAGGCGCCAACATCAAGGAAACCATTGATAGTCTGCTGGAACAGGACTATCCGAATTACGAAATCATCGCCATTAATGACGGCAGCAAAGACGATACTGGCGCGCGTCTGGATGAAATCGCCAAAGAGCATTCCAGATTGCGCGTCATCCATCAGGAGAACCAAGGCAAAGCCGCCGCCCTGAACAATGCGCTGGAGCATGCCAAGGGCGACTGTCTTGTCTGCATCGACGGAGACGCCCTGCTCGACCGCAATGCGCTGGTATGGATGGTGCGTCACTTCCTCAGTGAAAACGGCGTCGGCGCCGTCACAGGCAATCCGAGAGTGCGCACCCGCTCCACCATTATCGGCAAAATCCAGACTGGCGAATTCTCATCCATTATCGGCCTGATCAAACGGGCGCAACGTATCTACGGCACCCTGTTCACTATCTCCGGCGTGGTGTGCGCGTTCCGAAAAAGCGCCTTGCAGCAAATTGGCGGCTGGAACACCAGCATGGTGACTGAAGACATCGACGTCAGCTGGCGCCTGCAAATGGCCGGTTGGAATATTCGCTATGAACCCATGGCGCGCTGCTGGGTACTCATGCCCGAAACCATTCGTGGTCTTTATAAACAGCGGCTGCGTTGGGCGCAAGGCGGCGCGGAGGTCTGTCTGAAATACGGCTGGCGTTGTCTGTTTCAAGGCAAGCTGCGGTTCTGGCCGCTACTGCTGGAGTATCTCGCCAGCGTTTACTGGAGCTACAGCGTGATCGGCCTGCTTGCCTGGCGCTTACTCACATTCTCAGAAGCTCCCACTGCGGAGCAGGTGCTGACTTTTGAAGTCTGCGCCGTACTGATGATTTTTTTATGTCTGTTGCAGTTCCTGGTCAGCATCCTGATCGACCGTCATTACGACCAGGGACTACTCAAAAACTTTCTGTGGTGTATTTGGTATCCGTTGTTCTATTGGATACTCAATATCGCCACGGTAACCATCGCAGTGCCCAAGGCCCTGTTCAGAAAGCGCAATCAACATGCAGTTTGGGAAAGTCCGGATAGAGGAGAAATTTTTCGTGGCTGAATCGACACAAAGGACACTTATTTACACACAGGCGTCACGGCGCACCAAGGGTCTATGGTTAAGGGACGGGGCGATATCGCTCATGACCTGGATGCTGTGGGGATACCTGCTGTTACATCCTGTGTACTACTTCTTTTTCAGTGATGGAGAGCTTATATCTCCCCTGTTAAAGCTTTCCCTTATCGATATATTGGCCTGGGCCGGCGGCATTCTTGCGGTGACGCTGTCGCTGTATCACCTGTGGTCGAGGGCGCATCACTGTAAATGGTGGTGGCGACGCAGGAACCTGCTCAAGCAGGCGGAGATGGAAATGCTGGGAGAGGGGTAACCTCTCTTCCGCATAAAACAAACCGCTGTTACTGAGAAGCTGACGCAAAAAAGCCGGACATTTAGTCCGGCTTTTTATTTGGCTGTTTCCGTCAATACGCTGGAAACATGCTCATGGAGCTATCAGGCGACGCCCGGTTTACGCGCTTTGGCGGGCTCAGCTTGGCCTGCTTTGGCACGCGCTTCGGTTGCAGCTTTCTTGGTCCAGTAATCAGCGTTTTCGATGCCCAGCTTTTCAGGATCGAAAGTGTACTCGGTCACGCCTTTCTTCTGTTGATCTTCGTAGTCACGCAGCGCTCTCAAAGCCGGTTTGGCCATGAAGAAAATCACCACGATACCCACGATGTTCAACCACGCCATCAAGCCTACGCCGATGTCGCCCATGCCCCAGGCCAGATCTGCAGTTTTCACCGCGCCGTAGAAAGTGGACGCCATGATGGCGACTTTCAGGATGAAGACCATGCCAGGAATATTCACGGTGCGCTTGATGTACGCCACATTGGTTTCCGCAATGTAGTAGTACGCCAGAATGGTGGTGAATGAGAAGAAGAACAACGCGAATGCGATGAACGGCTTGCCTACGCCAGGCAAGGTGCTTTCAATCGCCATCTGGGTGAATACAGGGCCGTTAGCCGCAATTTCCGACGCCACATTCTGAACGAGGAAAGCACCCTCTGTAGCGCCATGAACGTTGTATGCGCCAGTGATCAGAATCATGAACGCAGTCGCGGAGCAGACGAACAGAGTATCGATGTAGATAGAGAAAGACTGCACCAGACCTTGCTGAGCCGGATGCTGAACTTCCGCCGCCGCCGCCGCGTGAGGACCGCTGCCCTGACCTGCTTCGTTAGAATAAACGCCGCGTTTTACGCCCCAGCCGATCGCCGCGCCGAAGCCTGCCATTGGGGAGAATGCGTCGCCCACGATCAGGCCGATGATGGAAGGCAGTTGGTCGATGTTCAGCCCCACGATAACGCAAGCGATGATGATGTAAGCCAACGCCATGAACGGAACTACAATTTCAGTGAACTTGGCGATACGTCTTACGCCGCCAAAGATAATGAAGCCCAGAATCAGAACGACGACAACGCCGGAAACCAGCTTCGCAAAGCTTACTTCACCAAAGAAAGAAGTGTTGATGATAGAACCGGCGCCGAATGCAGTCTCAACCGCGCTGCCGATGTTATTGGACTGAACGCCCGGCAGGAACAGCCCGCAAGCAATGATGGTCGCAATGGCGAAAATCCAGGCATACCACTTCTGGCCCATGGCCTTTTCAAAATAGTAAGCAGGACCGCCGCGATATTGGCCTTCATCTTCTTCTTTGTAAATCTGCGCCAGAGTGGATTCGATATAAGCAGTAGCCGCGCCTAAGAAAGCGACCATCCACATCCAGAAGACTGCGCCGGGACCGCCAAAACCGATAGCGGCGGCGACGCCTGCGATGTTGCCGGTGCCGACCCGGCCAGAGAGAGAGACCGCAAGGGCCTGGAAGGAGGAAATCCCTTTGTCAGAGCTGGTGCCCGAGAGGAGCAATCGCCACATTTCACCGAAATGCCTGACCTGGACAAACCTTGTCAACACAGAATAAAACAGACCCGCTCCCAGACACAGGTAGATCAGAGCTGGGCTCCAGATCAGGCCGTTCAGATAGTTAACAATTTCTTGCATCAAAAATCTCCACGTAGAGTCTCTGTCGAATCGGACGCCGCATGCTGGCTACAGATTTGGATGAGACTGTTATTTTTGTAATGAAACGCTCGTGCGTATGGGATTTTCCCGGCGCCGCTTTGGTTGACCAACCTAACGCCCTAGGCTTCCCGGCATAAAAACCGGGGCGGATTATACAGCATCTTAGCCCCGTGTCTTCAGCATGCGACGAATATCCTAACGGCGCATCGTGCAAAAGTTAGTCAGCACTTCCCGCAATTCCCCTCATCACTTAGGATGGGATATTGGCATTCAACAAGTTACGAGGGAAAGCCGAAGTGCCGCAGCAGGAAGAAAATGCAAAATTGAGCGCCCGTCAGCAACTTGAGGCGGTATATCGGGCGGAATCCCGACGTATTTTGGCGACTCTGATTCGATTATTGGGCGATTTTGAACTGGCGGAAGAAGCCATGCATGAGGCCTTCGCCGCCGCAACCGATCAATGGGAGCAGGCAGGCGTTCCCGCCAATCCACGCGCCTGGTTAGTGTCTACAGGGCGTTTCAAAGCGATTGATCATCTACGTCGCCGCGCACGCTTTGACGCCTCGCTAACCGACATCGCCGAACGGCTTTACGCGGAAGCGACAGACGCGGAAGACAAACAGAACGAAGATATTGAAGATGATCGCCTGCGCCTGATTTTCACCTGCTGCCACCCCAGCTTATCCACAGAGGCGCAAGTAGCGCTGACGTTACGGGAGATATGCGATCTCACCACCGAGGAAATCGCACGCGCTTTTCTTGCTTCCCCCAGCACAGTGGCCCAGCGCATTGTACGCGCCAAATCTAAAATACGGGACGCCCGCATTCCCTATGAAGTACCGAGCGAATCCGAGTTGCCGGAACGCTTGGAGTCCGTGTTGCATGTCATTTATCTGGTATTCAACGAAGGCTACTCCGCGTCTACTGGCGATAGCCTTACACGTAGCGACTTGTCTGCTGAAGCTATTCGGTTGGGGCGCTTGCTGGTGGAATTGCTGAAGTCCAAAGGGGAGGCGTCAGAAGCCATGGGATTGCTTGCTTTGATGCTACTCAGCGATTCCCGCCGCGCCGCCCGCACCGATATGAAGGGCGACCTGATTCTGCTCGACGCGCAAGACCGATCACTGTGGAATAAAGCGCAGATAGAAGAAGGCGTACAGTGGGTCACTAAAGCCTTAAGCGCCCAGAGCATTGGAACCTACAGTCTGCAAGCGGCCATCTCCGCCATCCACGCAGAAGCGCCCAGCGCAGAGGCCACTGACTGGTCTGAAATCATTGGACTGTACACGCTACTGCTGCGCATCAACCCATCACCGGTGGTGGCGTTAAATCGCGCTGTGGCGGTGGCCATGCGCGACGGCCCGCAACGCGGGCTAGAGATCATTGACGGTATCTTCGCCGAGGGAGAGCTTCATTCTTATCACCTCGCCCACTCCGCCAAGGCGGACATGCATCGCCGTCTGGGACAGTTTGAGCAGGCGCGGGACGCCTATCAACAGGCGCTGGCATTAGCAAAGCAGGAACCCGAACGCCGATTTTTAGAAAGGCGTCTGGAGGAACTGGCTGTGTCATTAAAGGATGTTTAAAATTTTTTTGAATTTTTTTCTGCCGCATGTCGATTTGCCGTTTTCCCAATCGACAAGGAAGTACATCAAGGGGATAGCTTTATTGAAACGCCCCTGACAATCAAAGACTGAAATAGAAATGGAGCGTCAACATGCGATTTATGATCATACGTAAAGCAGACAAAAACACGGAAGCCGGCGTCATGCCTGAAGACGACCTGATATCCGCCATGGGGAGCTACAATCAGGAGTTGGCGAACGCCGGGGCCATGCTTGATGGGGCGGGTCTGAAGCCCAGCGATAAAGGGGCGCGCATCAAATTTTCCGGCGGCAAGCCCACCGTCTTCGACGGTCCTTTTGCGGAAACCAAGGAACTCATCGCCGGCTACACCATGATTCAGGCGAAATCCAAAGAAGAAGCCATCGAGTGGGCGTGTCGCTGGCCGGCTCTGGATGGCGACGGAGAAGTCGAGCTGGAAATCCGCCAGCTCTATGAACTGGAAGATTTCGCGCCCAGCGAGGGATTGGAGCGGCACAGCGCGCTGCAAGCGCAATTGTCAGCGAAGCCGCCTCAGGTGAATACCTATCTATTCTTCAATGGCCAATGCAAAGAGGCTTTCGAATACTACGCGCAAGTCCTGGGCGGAAAAATTGAGTATTCAGTGACCTTCGCAGAATGTCCCGACCTGACTCAGAACCCTCCAGGTTGGGAGGACAAGATCATGCACATCTGTATGGCGGTCGGAGATAGAAGATTGATGGCCTCCGATACGCCTCCCGGGCGCTTTGAAGAGCCCAAAGGCTTCTTCGTGCAACTTGATACGGATACCCCTGCAGAAGCCGACCGCCTGTTCAACGCATTGCTGGAAGGCGGTCAAGTGCGCATGCCATTGCAACAGACCTTTTGGTCCGTACGCTTCGGCATGCTGGTGGATCGGTTCGGCACGCCCTGGATGATTAACTGCAGCCAAGAAGCCTGATCACAGTCGAACTGACAAACAAGCAAAATAAGGAGACGGTTATGAGCGCAACAAATACCACTGAGAGCCAGATACGTCAGGCCCTGGGCAGCTGGGTGGAGGCCGCCTGCGCCAAGGATCTGGACCGCATCATGAGTCACTATGCGCCAGACGTGCGCGCCTTCGACGCGATCCTGCAATTGCAATTCGACGGCGCGGAGGCCTATCGCAAACATTGGGAAACCTGCTTGTCTTACACCTCTGGCCTCATGATCTTTGAAGTGGAAGATTTACGCATAGAAGCAGAGGGAGACCTGGCCGTCGGGCACTTTCTCAACCGCTGCGGCTGTGTCAATGAGCAAGGGGAAGCGCAAAGTTCCTGGATGCGCGGCACGGTTTGCTATCGCCGTCGCGAAGGCGCGTGGAAAATTGTGCATGAACATTACTCAGCGCCGTTCAGCGTGCCTGATGGCGCAGCGCTGTTAAACCTCGAACCCTGACAGAGCGGATCAGGGCGGCGCACTGATTAACTGTCGCCGCCCTCTTCTCTGTGCATTCGTCCCAGCAGGAAAGGCCCCATTGTTTCAGATGGTCCGTTTTTAGAAACCAAGGAGCAAATTGGCGGTTTCTTTATGATTGAGGCGAATAGTCTGGAAGAGGCTATTAACTCACTTAGGGTGATCGCGCCCCATTAATCTGGAGACCTTGTTATGAAATATCTGTGCCTTGTTTACTACGATGAAAACATTATTAACGCCATGACCAAAAACGAATGGGACTCTCTGAACGGAGAGTGCATCGCCTTCGGCGATGAGGTCAGAAAAAGCGGCCACTTCGTTGGCGGCAACGCTTTGCAACCAGTGGAAACCGCCACCACCGTGCGCGTCCGTAACGGCCGCGTCACCACCACAGACGGCCCTTTCGCGGAGACAAAAGAGCAGCTGGCTGGCTTTTACATGATGGAAGCCCGCGATTTAAATGAGGCTATCCAACTCGCCGGCCGCATTCCTCCCGCCCGCCTGGGCAGCATTGAAATTCGTCCCATTCGTGAACTGCAAGCGCCAGAGTCAGCCGGGTAAACCGGCGGCCTCTGGCGTGGAGGTCAAACAATGCTTGTGGAAAGAATAATAGAACGCAAACGCGCTGGACTTACTTCCTGTTTTCTCTGCGTATCACCAGCTTGAGGCCAGACCAAACTTCATCTACTGCGCATACTTTCACGTCCACCAGGCCCATAGGCAAAGCGATACGTCGGATTTCATCTTCCGTCATATCCGTCTTAACCTTGGAGGCCTTTTTAGGCCAGGATATCCATATCATGCCATTCTGCTTGATATGGTCAGCCAAGTTCCCAAGCTCCGCTTCCAGCTCATCTCGGCTTTTAGTGAAAAAATGGATCATGTCCAAATCAGGACGAAGCGCATCAACAATCAGTACATTGTCAGGCAGAGGGCTAACCAGCGCAGGGTAATCAGCTGGCGCATTTGACGGATAAAGCACAAAACCTTCTTTGACGCCCAGCTTTTTAGATAGTGGATTCTTGGAATAACCCGCCATACATTTTCCCCGTTTATGGAACAAGGCCAGGGGTCCGCCCCCTGGCCTGATCGTCAATAGTCTCAGTCGTATTGCGCTTCCCAAGTCACAGTGTAAACCGCCGTAATGCTTTGGGTTTTAGAGCCGCCTGACGTACCGTTGCCAGAGCTAAACTGCACCAGGTAATCCTTGCCTTCCTGCACCGGTATCTCCAGATATGAAACCCCGTCTTTAAAGCCGTTTTTGGGCGTGAATTTGATGGTTTCCCGATAGCCGTTTCCTGTCACGGTGACCTCCCCGTCAACACTCATGCACACCGCCCGTTCCGGGCAGTCGACCAATAAAGTGTCGATATTGAAATTCACTTTCAGCAAACCACTGTTTGTCGCACGAAACTTATGATTAACTGCGCCGCCATGTCCCAAGTCGACGGAAGCTCTGCTTTCTTCATCGCGCTGGATTTCGCCATCAATGGAATACCTTAATACAGCGCCGTTGTCATAGGGAGAATAGTCCAGGTCGTAGCGCATGGAGGATGTCGCGCCATTGCCGGAAGCGCTTAGGTTATAGGATTGATGTATCGGCGTCGCCTCTCGGTATGTCGTGGACTCCCACTCTGATTTTCCAACCCCGTCTACCTTGGCTCTGGCGGTTGTTTTGTAATATTCGAAGAGGGTGTCCGCCGACATGGCGGGCGTGGAGATGATTGAGGCGGCCAAAGCCAGCATTGCGAATTGCGTTTTCATTAATGAAGTTCCTTTTAAGTATTAGCCTGCTATCGAGAATCAGGTATTCAGTGAGACAGCCGTGACTGGCGCTGCCGGACCTGAACCCGTTCCCGACGCAGGTTAACCAAGCGCTCCATGCCTGACTTGTAAAAAAGTACTGTCCTACCCGACATTGTCGTCGCCAATGCCGGGTAGGTTCGCCAACCTGACTAAAACCGCACGCGGTAGAACGTGGCGTACAGCACGGGCACCACACAAAGGGTCAGGATCGTGGAGAACAGCAGGCCCGCCATGATGGCGATCGCCAATGGCTCCCACATTTCCCCCCCACCCAGATACAACGGCAACAGCCCCAGCACTGTGGTTGCTGTCGTCAACAAGATCGGTCTGGTGCGTTGTTGCGCAGCGTTGATAATAGCCTGGCCATGCTCAACGCCTTCCGCCAGTTCCAGATTAATGCGCTCCAACAACACGATCGCGTTGTTGATGACAATCCCCGCTAATGACACGATGCCCAGGAAGGTCATAAAGCCCATAGCGCTGTTCAACGCCAACAGCCCCGCCGACACGCCAATCAAACCCAGCGGAATCGTGCTCAAGATGATGATTGCTTTGCGGATGGAGTTGAACTGACCGACCATCAAAATCAGGATGACGAAGCCGGCGATAGGCAGCTTATCCACAATAGACTGGTTCGCCTTGCCGGAACTCTCCGATTCGCCGCCCAGTTCATAACGAGTGCTGGTCCCCCACTCTTTCTGCTGCTCCTTGAGCCAGGGCGTCAACTCAGCGAATTTCTCCGCCGCGGTGATATCCCCTTCCAGCTGAGCGCCGACGGCGACGGTCTTCAGACCGTTGCGACGAAAGATCTTCGCTGTATCCCAAACGACTTCGATATCCGCCACCTGCGAAAGCGGAACAGATTTGCCAGTAGACTGCACATAGACCGACAACGAGCGAACGCCGCTGATATTGTTGCGATTGGAGCCTTCCGCCCGCACCATCACGGGAATGATATCCTCCCCTTCCCGGTATTCCGTCAACTCCAGCCCGCTGATTCCCGCTTGCAGAGACACTGCTATATCCTGACTCGTAACGCCTGATCTAAGCGCCCTGGGTTGATCTATATGGATCACCAGTTTCTTGATGCGTTGCCCCCAGTCATCAGTGATATTGGTCAGGCCGCCAATCTCACGCATCCTCGCTTTCAAAGCGTCGACGTGCCGGAACAGCACATCCGCATCCGATCCGCTTAACCGCACTTCCACTGGATGCGCTACGGAGGGTCCATTGGCCATGGGCTTGATCGTGGCCTCAAGATCAGGGTGGTTATCCAGAGCATAACGGCCGATCCGCTCTATCAGGTTTGGTACAAGCCTGGCGTCGCTGGCGGTGACGATCATCATCGCATAGCTGCTGTTATTGGGTTTCGGGTTATAGGAGAGAATAATTCTGGGGCCTGCGTTGCCGATGTAGCTGACCCACTTGGTCACCCCGTCTTTGCGCGAGTCCGTGACCTGCAGGTCGGACTCAACAAAGCTCTCCATGTCGTTTACGACTCGGCGCGTCTCTTCTATCGCCGTACCTTCCGGCAGCTTCAGCTCTACCTGAAAGTAATTCCGGTCCGAAGGCGGGAAGAAGATTTTCGGCACGTAACCAAAGCCTTTCATCGCCACGAGAAACACCAGAACCGTCACCAGCAAGGTCGCCGCACGGTTGCGCAACATGCTCGTCAAGATACTGCGATAGGTACGATAAAACACCGAGCCGTAACTCTCTTCCTGCTGGGTGACTTTGAGGAAATACACGCACAACATGGGGATCACCGTTAGAGAAATGACCCAGGACGCCAGCAAGGTAATCGCCACGACTTTAAATAAGGACGAGGTGAACTCGCCGACATTGGACTCCGCCAGATAAATCGGCAGGAATGCGGCGATAGTGGTCAACGAGGCCGTCAACAACGGGATACGCAACTCCATGGCCGAGTCGATAGCGGCCTCGGTGGCGTTTTTGCCCTTCTCCATGAGCACCATGATGTTTTCCGCCATCACAATCCCGTTATCCACCAACATCCCCAAGGCGATAATCAGCGCCGCCAGAGAAATCTGATCCAGCCCGATATCCAGATAGGACATCACCAAAAACGCCAGCAGCATGGATAAAGGGATCAACGTGGAAACCACCAGCCCGGTTCTCAGGCCCAGGGTGAACAACATGACAATGGACACCACCGCGATCGCCTGCAACAGGTTGGAAACGAAATCGCTGACTTTCTGGTCCACTTCCGCCGGAGAAAAGCTGACCAGATCAAACTCAATGCCGTAAGGATATTGCTGCAACAGCTCGTTCATCATGGCCGAGACCTGCTCGCCCAGCTCGATATTATTACCGCCGTCACGCATGGCCACCGCCACCGCCAGCGCGAACTCACCGGAGGAGTGCAACAAGGATTCCGGCGGGTCTACATAGCCGCGCACCACCGTGGCGATGTCTTTCAGATACATCAAGCGATTGGCGCCGGGGATGTTGATGATGGTCTGCTCGATATCCTCCACCGACTCGAAATTGCCGCTTGGCTCAAGCGATATGCGCTCGCGCCCCAGATTAAAAGAGCCGCCGGAAATAATAATGTTGCGCGTTTCCAAGGCCTGCGACAGCTGGCTTGGAGACAGGCCCAGCTCAGACAGGCGAGCGTTGTTATACTCAACAAAAATGCGCTCTTCCTGTTCACCCCAGATTTCTACCTTGGCGACATCGGGAAACCGCAGCAACTCCGTTTTCACATCATCAGAAATCTTTTTCAGTTCCGCATAATTGAAACCTTCCGCCGTAATGGTCATGACAATGCCGAACACATCGCCGAATTCATCATTCACATAGGGGCCAACAACGCCGTCAGGAAGATCCGTGGAAGTAGACTCAACTTTGCGCCGCAGGTTATCCCAGATCGGACGCATGTTCTTGTAACTTTCCTTGATGTTCACCGTGACGATGGAGACGCCGGTGCGGGACTCGCTCTTCACGAAGTCCAGCTCGGGAATTTCCTTCACTGCTTCTTCAATCTGCGAGGAAACCAGCTCCTCCACGCGCGCGGGACTGGCGCCGGGGAAGTAAGTCACCACCTGCGCCGCACGCATGACGAACCCCGGATCATAAGCGCGGGGCATGCCCAGAAAGGTCAGGGTTCCGGCCACAGCAATCACCAGCAGGAGAACAATCGTCAGCCGGTTATTCTCTATCGCAAGCCGTGTGATATTCACTTGCTTCCCTCCGTGGTCAGGCGCACTTGCAAGCCGGAGTGCATCTTACTCATGCCTGCCGCCACCACTTCATCGCCCTCTTCCAGGCCGGACAGAATTTGAATGCCGTTATTCTGAATCGCCCCAGTCGACACTGCGCGACGACTGACCACGCCCGTCGAGTCGTTTTCATGGCTGACCGTCCACACATAACGGCCGTCGCCGTCTTCCTGCACCACATGCGGAGGAACAAAAATAGCGCCATCCTGCCCCGTCGCTTGCGGTGGACGCCCTCTAACGGTGACGGTCATGCCAGGCAGAATGTTGTATTTAGGATTGGCCGGCATGCTGAAGGTCACATTGAACAAACGCGTGGCTTCATCCGCGCGGGAGGACACTTCTTTCAGTTTCAGGGGGAAACTCTCGCCGGGAATACCTGAGAACAACGCCTGCACTTCCGGCTCAGTCCCTTCCTGCGCGGTAATCATCAGGCCTTCAGGAATATCCACTTTCACCAACAGAGAAGAGATATCCTGCAGTGCGTAGATCGACTGCATGGCGGACACTTCTTCATAGTTCTCAACATAACGCTTAGCGATCCTGCCACTGAACGGAGCCTTCAATTCGGTGTACTCCAAATTTCTCTGCGCGGACTCCAGCGCCGCCTGGGCCGCAATATCCTGCGCCTGTAATTTGCTGAAATCCGATTGCGAGATTACGCCTTTACCGATCAGGGATTTACCCCGCAAGAAATCATCATGGGCCTGCTGATAATCCGCCTGACGACTTTTGAGCTGAATAAGAAAGTCCGTATCGTCCAGCTTCGCCAGCACCTCTCCTTCCTTCACAATCTGCCCTTCATTCGCGTTCAGACTGTGCAACTTGCCCGACACCCGAAACCCCAGCTCCGCCTTCTGCGCTGCATCCACCGTACCGGGAAATTCACGCCAGTTCGCATTCTCCACCGCTCCCACCACAAGGGTCCTGACGGGGCGCAAAGGCTTCTCCTCTGTCGTCTGTTGGTCCGTTTCAGAACAACCTTGCAATACCCCAAGAGAAAGCAAAATCGCCATAAAACTGAACTTGCTTAGACTGGTCATCGTGACTCCCTAGCTGTTGATCTACTGTTAAATTTAACCGGGCGAACGCAAAGAAACGCTGCGTCTTGGAATGGTGGAATTATGGCTGGTAAGGGGGAGTGGGGCCAGTTTTCGTTTTATTAATATGGCAATGATATTGGCATGTTAATAATCAGGCGCATGGATGCGCCTGCGCGGCGGCTGGCCGCGGGAGACAGGGCCTGACCTGTGCAGGCCCTGTCGTTGCAGACAAATAGAAGGAAGCTATTTGTTTGCCTGATTAATAGTCTGGAGTCAAGATAGCGAAGCCTCCCCTAGCCATATATTCCTATACCGATAGAGCAATACGCCCAAGGCCGCTCACTCGGTAAAATGCACTTGCATTGTAACCGTACGTAACTTGTTTTTGAGCCCCACTTCATTTCGCTCCAACCATTAGAAATGATGTAATACAAGGGATGTTTCCTGCATGTATTCCACCCGCTCTTACGCGTTTAAGCATTGGTCTGATATCACTGTCGCCGACCTCCCATTTATCGAGTCTCCCTTTTTTGCAGCGAGCTTTGCCGACCGTTGCTTGAGCAATGACTTCAAGGTCAGTGATGTCGCCAGCAATTTATGCGGCTATCATTTCCGCTCAGGGTTTGGCGCTTTTCCCGGGCGTGGTTCTCTCCACTTTCGCAAGTGGAAGGATGACTTTGTCAGAGGCGTTGAGCGCGCCGAAATACTGTTGGTTTTTTCTGATAAGAAAAAGCCTTTCTGTCCAGTTATCAACGAGAGCGAAGAAGGACCAGTACCTGTCAGTTCAGAGGCGAGACTGGCCGAGCGTTTGATTGCTCTCGCCAATCCAGCCCCACCACCGCCGCCTGCGGTGACGGGAGAAGTTATGGATGTCACCTCTCTAAGTGGAAATCCCGGTTGGTCAAGCGCTCCCAACGAAGCGCGAAACTCTCCACCTTCTACTACAACACTCAGTTCGCCGGCGCCCGCCCAATCATCAGCCAGGCAACAAGAATCTGATAGCGCTCAGGTTCAGAGTAATAAAACTGCGGCTCAAGACGCTCAGCCCTTTTGTGAAGACTACTCATCTAACCCAAAGCCGGCTAAACCAAAAGCTCAACCTTCAAACGAAACCGAGTTCAACCAGCCTGAAAACTGTAAAGGATGGGGGTTAACAACTGATGAGTGTGTAGGCGAATATACAGCTGAAGTGAAAGATGTTTTCAGCCGCTGGGAAACACTATCCCCCAGTGAAAAACTAAAAGAACTTGGCGCAAAGCTAAATAGACAGTTAACAAAAGAGGGAATTCCAGGGATATTTATTCACGACGAATCAATTAAAGGTGCACAGTTTGACTTTAGGGAGTGGAAGATAGTGGTTGATAGTAGCCTTATTATGAAGTCATCACTAACTCAAGACGAACAGATGCAGCTCGCTGACCACCTGCTCCATGAAGCTAGACACGCAGAGCAATGGTTTGGAATGGGGCAGCTTCACGCAGCTAACGGCGGTCACCCGTCAGAAATAGGGCTACCTGGAGTTGTCGCAGAGGCGGCAAAAATGACCCCTTTGAATCCAGAGTCTGATAAGGGACAGGCAATCGACAAAATGTTCCAGTATGTCTACGGGGACAACTTCGAAGATCGTGATGCAGTCTATGACCAATTAGACGAGTCAGAGGCGGCATTGAAAGCCGCGATTGATAGGCGCGAAGCGATACAAAAAGATCCAAGCGCACCCACAGCAGCTATTGAACTGGCCCAAGCAGATGTCGCTGACGCAAATATTCAATACGTGAAGGCAGTCAAGGCGTATCAAAACTTACCAGAAGAAGTCGACGCATGGGCCACTGGAGCCAAAGTACGAAAGATCTGGTAGCCTGAACAAATACAAACTAATTAGCAGTCTATCATTTGGGGGATTTAATTGTGGACGTATCTAAAGAGTTAGTGGAAATTGCGGACATGTACCTAGCCGGAAAAAAAAGTGCGGCCGAATTACTAGCAGTAATTGCAACAGATATCGATCAAGATCGTATTTCTTTAGGCAAGATTTCTTTTACACCAGCCAGCACAAATTTTGATTCAGGCAGCTTATTTTTCCGTACTAAAGAAAGTACCTTCATAGTGGAGCATTTGAAACTCGCTCTTACACCAAAAACGACGTTATCTCTATCCGATTTGAATAAATATTGGGGGGAGTTTAGAAAAGTTCCAACCGGACCAGATCGCCTCCGCCACAATTATGCATTCCTTAAGGTATTAAAGCCTGAATACCAATATTCAGGATATATCAACGTGCGACTAAGCGCCCCAGTCGACACACCTGATTCAAAAGTGGTTACTATCATGATCCGCCGCGACCCTATTTCTAAAGCGTAATAATTTCATGACTTAGGACGTAATAACTTTATGGATATGGCAGCGACTATTGAAACACTTAAAGCTCAGTGCCCTAACTTCGAGTATTACTATGCCATCGTGGATTGCGCTCAAGATGATAGCCTGTATGAAAAGATACAATTAAGTGAGTGCCAATATTCAGCACTACTTGAAGCTGAAGCGAGCGAGGAACTGCTACGAGTTTCGCCTCACATTATTGAACTAAGAGAAAATGCATTTTGTTCGTGGCTTCTAGCTCGCGGATGGGGACGCTCCTGGGCGATTTATATCGCCAGCCAGCGTCCAATTGGTTATCTCATACGACACTTCAAAAAATTATCTAAGGTCACAGGCCCACAGCGTCAAAGTTGGTTCTTCCGATACTATGACCCAAGAGTATGCCGAGACTTGCTCCCCATATGCGACGCATCTCAATTAAACCGAATCATAGGTAACGCAGGTATTTTCTGGATGGAGGGTTTAGATCCCACAACTACAATAAAATACTCATGGAAATCCGGCCAGCTAGAATGCTCCACATACCTGGTTAACGGTGACAATCAAGCCATTAAGCAAATCATTCACCATCCAGATAAAGGACCGGCTGCTGACGATAGTGATTCATATATGAGTGTAAGCCAGAGTCAATATGACACTCTGAAGGAAGGCGCGCACCGTAACTTCATATTGAGCTTAATTAGAGAAGTTTCCACACGTCATCCAGACAAAGCCAAAGTATACAGCCAAGAACAGCTAATTAGATATATTGAATTCGCCTTAACACAGATGAATGAGCTTGGCGGACATGGAGTACATTCAGCTACTTGCTTTATCGAAGCCTGCTTCTCATTCGGATGGGACTTTTTATCCAATCCCGATTATTTCTGGGTCAGAGAAAAATTCCTAGATAACAAAAGCATAGGGGATACAAATAATCGATTAGATACGCTATTTAATTACTTAAAAAAACAATAAAAAAAACAACACACTCGCAAAACTTTCCTTCTCCGCAAAAGCATGAAAACATTTCTTCACACATTAAAGTTACCCCCCTAATTAACAACTTTAACTCACTCCATATTTATGATTATAAAATACCATTTACATCAACAGTCCATTACAGTGACTGATTTTGTGATAATCATGAATTTTAAATCAAATGCGGGGAATATTAATATTTTTCGATGAGTTATTATCGCTGAAAAAATATATTATTATAAGCGCCCTTTAACGAATTTTCTGGAAAAGATAGTGAAGACGTTTTCTTTAGACGCTATTGGGTACTGGTCTGCTTTCTATGAAAATGAAGTGACGCCAGCATATCTATGCGGAGAGCTAAATGCAGATTTGAAGTCCAGAGTGTCTAACTATCTGAAAAATGGAATTCGTGGCATGTCATTTTTAGGCTATGCCAGGTGCCGTTTTGAATGCGAAGACTCAGAAACGAACGCGCTTGGCTGCGCTGATATGACCACTACAATCAGCTCGCACGAATGGAATGCATGGCTAAAAGAAATGGGTGAAGACGAGTATTTAAAATCGCCTGTCATCGTGCCTAAGAAGGTGCATAAATTCGATCCTGACTACGACCCCATAGCAATGGCTCACTTAATGTTTGGGGACGACGATAATCAAAAATTCTGAATTCTGTTTACTCAAGAGATTTGCCATGGTCACTCACTTAATCTTGTGAGAGGCGCGGGATAGGATAGTTTTATGTTGGACGACTCTAGCTTGCAGCGCTTCAAAGAACATTGCCCCGGCTTTCGTCATTACCACGCGCTGTACGAATTAGATGAACAGAAGGCTGCCCAGCGCACTGAAGCGAAAGGTAGCCCCCTCACGAATGAAGAGCTAAATTCTTGTTTGCGTCCTGTAGGGGAAGGATTTGAAACCTTCACGCCTAATGGTTCATGTTCTACCGTCGCATAGGAATAAACATGAAAGTCACCACTTTGAATGAAGTCGGTTTCTGGTCGAATAATTATGAAAGCGGAGTCACACCGAGCTTTCTGTGCGGAGATATCGGCTCTGACAAAGAAAGTATCGTAAGTTACCTGAAGAATGCCGCGCGCGGCGATGGTTGGCTTGGGTACGCACGCTGTCGCTTTGAATGTGAACACTCAGAGAGTAGCCCGCTTGGTTGTGCTGAACGGACTGATGGAAAGTGGTATTGGCCAGAAGGGCTGGCTCACTACGTTGAGGCCCATAATTTATTGCTTCCCCCACAATTTCTGGAACACATCAGGTCGTTAAGCTACAAGGTCCCAGAGCTAGAGCCCGTGTTTTTAAAGGCGATCCGTAACGCATCCAACCAAAATGAAAACGACGAGCTCATGATCAAGTTCAGTAATCACATCTGGCTGAGCTGGCTCAGTGAAATGGGGGAGGAAGGCTATCTAAAACACCCTGTCGTTGTCCCTAAAGCAAAGCCGGCAGCTAGTTCGACTTTCGATCTGGATAGTTTACTACCGGGTGACGGAGACCTATAGGAGCTACGACTGGGGCGCTTGTTCTTGGCTGCCCAACTTTCGGCGACACTTTAAAATCAGGAAGAGTTGTACAGAATGCAGGACTTTTTCAATTTATCCAACTTAAAGGGCCATTGCCCCGGCTTTCGTCATTATTAATCAGGCAGACAAATAGCTTCCTTCTATTTGTCTGCAACGACAGGGCCTGCACAGGTCAGGCTGCGGCTCGTCGCCGCGCAGGCGCATCCATACACCTGATTATCAACATGTCAATATCACTGCCATGTTAATACTACGCGTTAGCCGACTGCGCCATTGACGAGTCTAGTGGGATCTTGTACGAGAGACAAACGCCCAGAACCTGGAACAGAAGAGTTTTACAAATGGCTAAATGAGAGGGCCAAGGCTTGGAGGCGGGAGATGCTTAAGAGAGGGTCTGTAGAATTTGACGAACATGGAGTTATTTTTGGCGGTGAAGAGTTTCTCAATTCTACTGATGCTGAAGCCTTCCCTGAGGAAGTTGGGGAGTTCGCCAAGCGCAGAAGCCGCAAACTCAAGAAAATATCTGAAAGCGTCGACGAGCCTGATTACCTTGCTTCAGGTACGCAGAAGTCTATAGAGGATATTTGTCAGGATAATGAAAATGACGGCGACCAAACCAACTGATCAAACAGATCAAGTGCCACAAGGCCCTTCTTTGTAATCCACCATGTCAATGCGATAGCCCCCATAGCCTGACTGGAATAACCGCATGGTGTTAACAGGATATTTGTGTAAATAGCCTTTGATGCAAACACCAGTTCCCGTTTTCTGCGCTAAATGAGCCCATTGTTCTTGAAGTGTGTCTTTGTCTTTTTCACTGCTGTAGGGGTAAATAGTTTTCCCTATGTATTGGCTCAAGTCTGAATTGTCTACGCTGGAAATGATAAACCCAACACAATGTCCATCAGCGCAATCATAGGTCGTCGCAGTGGCTGAAATCAGCGTTGGGTTTTCAAACTTTAGACTTCTCAGGTAAGGGCCGAGTAGTATTCCAACGAATACCAAACCAATTACAGTGATGGCGGCATAAAGAAGTCGCTTTGTCATTATTACCATCCTGAATTTGATTAATTTTAAAAGGATTCGTCTAAATAGCCTTTCTGTTTTGTCGTAAGAACCAGTTTTCCATTGCTGTAAATTTTGCGCTCACCATGGCGGTAATCTTGTTGAAGTAGTGTAGTGTTTTTTCCATTAATTAAAGGATTTCCGCGAGTTGTGTGACCAATGACAAGAGCTTTGCTTTTGCCCGCAGACTGCAATTCATCTGATATTTGTTCAACGATGTTATCTACCAGAATAGGAAAGATTTTCTTTCCATTGGGAGCTCTAAACCAGTCACTTGCTGTTAGACAGCCATGGAGCTGCACTCTGGCATTATCAGTGAATTTACTCCAATTAATATCCGACACGGAACGAGCTTGGGAGGTGAATGAATAGCTGCCATCATCATCACTGTAATAAGATTCGATGGCTTTTTTGCCTAACCAACTAGCGTAAAACCCACAAGCTTCGTAGGGTTTTAGCGAGAAATTTAATGTTAAAGGACTGCCATGACAAAGAATGTCTAATGAAGCAATGCTAGAAGTTTGTAGTGATGAAATGAAGTTCACTATATCTTGTGCTGTGGTGATCTTTTTCAAAATAACGCTGTCACCAAACTTTTGGTAAGTCTTTTCAACATTCAATGCTGCAAACTTGAAAGCACTATTGTCATTGATCCCTATTGTTCTGGCAGAGCCGTCAGCATTCATCTCCCTTGCACCGCCATAAAAGATAATCCTTGTCTTCATCTTAAGCCTTTCTTTATACCTTGCAGTCGAATTTCTCTAGGCGCGAGATGTTAGCATGTTTATGTGCTGGGCTATAACTGGCGCTTTAGACTAAGTACCTAAACAAAATTAATCTTATATTCCTGTCCAAACTTTGACAGGATGTCGTTCACTGACTCTTTCAGCCTGTCGAAAGTCTCATACGAATCCAAAGGCAGCCAGCTGTACTTCACCTTTCGCCACAAGATCTCTATCAGGTTTAGCTCCGGTGAATATTTCGGCAAATAGATCGGCCAGATGCCTTTATCTATCCAATCCAACCTATGTCGGCGAAACTCCGCAGAGCGATGCATGGAGGCGTTGTCCAGAAGCACCACGGCAGGCTTAAGCGGATCTTTGCTCTCCGCCAGCTTATTAAAAAGCGCTACGACTTTGGCGGAATCCACCCGCTCCTCTGTGGCATGGAATATCAGCTTCTGGCGGCGACTCATAAACCCCAGAACGTTCAGTCTCTTATTGTGTGGATAGGATTTCATTTGCGTCGGCTTCCCACAGGGCTCCAGCCATAAGGTAAGTTAGAACGCTGACTGAAGCCTGATTCATCAAAGTAGTAAAGCTCGATTTCGCCCGCATCCTCCCAGGATTGAAGATCTTTCACAAAGCCCTGAAACTGGCGGAAGGCGTCTTCATCCCGAAGCGCGCAGCGAAAAGCGGAATCGCTTGAAGCTATACTTTGATTTTTTTTAAGTTCCGTTTAACGGTCTCCAGACTGGCGCTTTTTCCAGTTTCTTTTTCCAGACGTACCTGGACGTCTCGTAGTTGTTGGGGCTGCTCGTCAATCCACTTACAAACCTTTTCTTGTTCCTGCTCCGTGTAAATGGGCGGTCTTCCCGGGGAGGCGTCGCTAATGAGGCCGCATATTCCCATGCTTTCCCACTGCTCAATCCAGATCGAAATGGTGTTGCGGTGGAAGTCGATAATGTCGGCAATTTTATCGATTTTATACCCTTTATTGCTGAGCAATATGGCGTGACAGCGAATACGGAAGCGGGAGCTCGGGCTGTAGCGAAATCCATCGGTAAGAGTCTTTATTTCAGCGGGCTTAAGATGATTGACGTACTTCACGGTGCAAAATATGATCAGATTGAGTGGTCGTAAGTCGCCTATTTTATTAGGAAATTTTTATTTTGCTACTTAGCTTTGGGTCGTGTTTCGTTCCATCCAAATTTTCAACAAGCGTAATTAAAGCGCGAACGGGTAGTTATTCCCGTCACTCTTTTCCACTCTTGCACTTGAGCCAGAAGTCATAACGCCATATCCAAAATAAGCGAAAACCACCGTGCCATGAACACTCATTTGGGGATAAGGGGGAGCAGTGCGCTATTAGGTTGTGCTGTGATACTCAGCTTTCCTTGACGCTCTTTTATACTTCTAACGCATTAAACATTTTGAAGACGAATTTATAGCAGCCATGCACCCAATTTTATTAAATAGGTGCCGGCGTCATAGCCTTGTATTAATATTCGTATTCGTTTAGCCCATGCAAATTTGAGAGGAGTTAGTTTGTGACGGATATCAATATTCTTACGTGGAATCTTCAGGGGTTCAAAGATGGGGCACTTGGCGGCAAGATCAGGGGGCTGCTAAAAGAAAAAAATATTCATATTGCTTGTTTGCAGGAAGTAACTTCAATGGGAGGCTGGGGAGGCGAAGAAAATGCTGAAAAGATAACCCAGTTTGGGGAGTACGACATGTTTTGGGTGCCATGGGAAGGGCCCAAGAAGGGAAACGCTCGTTGCTCCATGGCGGTCTTGTGGGATAGAGAAAGTGTGGCCAAACCAACAATCACATATGTCCCGTCAACAGTTGAAAGTTGTCGAGGACTCATCTTTGGCAAGTTTTCGGTTGGGCGGAAGAATTTTAACTTGGCGAACTATCATGGATTTGGAGAAGATCGTATCGTCGAAGCCATACGTTATATGAAAGTCCACTCTGGTCAGGCTGTGCGGTGGATGATCTTTGGCGACTTTAACTTCGAAGGAGCGAGCGCAGAAGGTGGCGTGAAAGAATCGGAAAGAGTTCAGATCTTGCGCAGCGGGCAGGTGACAAGGCCGGCGAGTGGTAAAGAATTGGATTATGGATTTGCCAGCCTTGAGGGACTAGAAAAGAATGGCGCAGTTGCCTTGGATAATGGAGGGCAGTCAGATCACCTTCCTGTTATTGCAAGTGTAAGCCTAACACGCGCGTAACTCTGACAGTTTTTGATGAGTTAAAATAGTTCTTATAGCTTACAGTAGCGCCCTGAAATCAACAGGGCGTTACCTGTTACACGGAAATGCGCCTTAGGCAAAAAAGCTTCGAGTTTTTGTAATACCAGCACAAAAAGAATAGACCCCTCCTATCATTTTTAATCAAAGTATTCCATAGCGGACGCTGTCCCCTTTAAGCAGAGTCCGATGAAATTCCTCATTAGTCTCCACTTCCGCGTTGATAAGGTCTTTATGTGTGCGTCCCCCTTCACGATATAGGGTTCTCATTGCTACAGGTGCTTAAGGATTTAGACACCGCAAGCACACCGGGGCATGTCTCGTGCTGCAACCGCTATTATGAACACATGCTTCCCCCTCCAAAACACAATAGAAATCCAACTTTCAGCCAAGAAAAGCAAGTCGCCCATGAAATGTGAAAGAAATTAGCAAATCAAAAAACATACGAAGGGTTCGCTCTCACGTTTTCGCTTCTTGAGCATCGCAAACAAAAAGAGATTATTGATCATGCCAATCCAAGCTAATAACTTTGTTTTTCAAGGGGCCAATGACATACCGCAATTGCCTCAATTGAATAATCGAAAAGCTATGATGAAATTCCAGACTAGCACGCAAACGATAGTAAATAACGGCATATATGTGCCCCAACAAGGTTATGTCATCGTCAGTAGAACTGACAGAGCTATCGCGGCTAATAGAAGGTATCTATATACGAACAGTGTTAACCCATGTGTTGCTGTATATATTTTGGTTAAATACAATGGGGACAATGATCTTGTGGCTCTTGCACACTTTGATTCGGATGCAATTGATGTGCAAAACTGCTTAGTAGGAAAAGTCTTCCCTGCGCTTGTAGAGAAAATGCATATCATGCTTAAACGCCGCTTTGCGGCTGTGGGCAACACATACGTCCAGACTTTGTTTGGGATAAACCCAAATAATACAAGCCGACAAATTAGGGACAGCATCAGAAATACTTGCCAGCAAAACAATTACGTTATTTCTCCAAATCCTGTATTTAACGGCCCTAACAATGGGTTGCGAGCCTTTCAGTCGACGGCTATGGCTTGTGACCTGAGAAATGGCGCCCACCGCATAATGAGTGAGAATGCAATCAATATACAGGATGACGTAGAAGAGCAGAGAAACCAAACATATGCAGCGCAAGGAATACTAGTTGCGGGCAGGCTAACAACTTCACTAACTTAAAGAACGCAAGCCCCCTGTGGAAATACTTCTACAGGGGCATTTGACGCTAAATTTGGGCTGACAAATACACCGTTCGTAAGTCTATAAGCGCCCATCGAGGAAATAATATCCACCACCTTCTTTTTTGATGAGCGTATTCCAAAGTGGATGTAATACCCATTTCCCGTCGATTTTATTCCGCATAATGCGATGCAACTCTTCATTGGTCTCTGCCGCCGCGCGCAGTAAATCTTTGTGCGCGCGTCCACCCTCTCGATGCAGCGCTTCCATCACGGCGGACTGCTTCTTGGTTAAAGCGTAGCTCTCTCCATTCCAGTACACGCGACGATAGTCGGAAGTGAAGCTCAATCCAATGCCGCCTTCCTCGCTCATCGCCACCGAGGAGCCTCGCAATATAGCTCTTATGGACAGGTCATCCAGAAAGCAGTGTTCATGGGATCGGCTCATCAAACTGACCAATGGCTCCAACGCCATGTCCCTTGGCAACCCCATACGCTCAGGCAGGCGGGATGAAGAACACACCACTATGGCTGGCGCTCGCGAAGCCTCCCGCTCCAACGCGCTCATAAACGTCAGCAGTCTCTCCGTAGAATCCAGGCTCCGCACAAAATACACATGAGTCAGGCATCCATGAAATCGAGTGGAGCCAAGATGCCAAAAGCGATCCGGGATCAAAGACGTTATCCGATGGTGAACCCCTATGCCGAACAAGCCCTGCAGCCAAATCAGCAATACAGCGACGTCCACCATGTAACGATTGATGCGTTCGGCGGAGACCTCCACCCAGCCAGCGCTGACGGAAAAGTAACGATGTCGACGAATTTCCGGGCACCAGACCAGATCGGCGAAGCCTTGGTGCCCATCAGTGAGATATCCCAGGCATCCTGTGGGTTTCAGAAACAGACCGCTTACCAGTTCCCCCGCCACCGCAGGAAACTCTTCAAACAGCAAGCTTCCAGAAATGCCCGGAGAGGGACTGTTTAACAAACGCAGCAACAATGCCAAAGCGTTCAACGTCAGTAGGGTTTCCGTCATCATCCATGAATATCGTTCAGCAGCCCCCACCGTTTGAGGTATTTCTCCCCAATCAGTCGCTCTTTATCCGTCCGGCTACGCAGGTCGCAGCCATTGGGCAGGGTAATGCGCACAGGCAGCGTTTTACTGCGAGCGCTGCCGTTATCCGGATGAAAACGAATCACCAGTTTCGCCTGTGTGGGTACGAACCCACCGGACGTCAGCGGGCTATGCTCGCTGAAATACTCCTGAGCGTATTCATGCAATCCCATGATGCTTTTCGCTGGCGTCTCTATTTGCAGGCGTCCCAAACCCGCCAGATCTTTTAATTTGAGCATAACCAAATGAACGGACTCAATGCCATCGGATGCATCCCAGGTCAAAGTCTGATTAGCCATCAGCGGTTCCAGATCGTATCGCCGCAACGGGGTCCGTTCCGCTTCCACGCCACGCGCCAGGAGGGCTTCGGTGAACGCCCGCGCGATAGCGTCCCTTCGCTCCGCTTTCGCTGCGACCACCTCGACCGCCCCATTGGACTCGCAGTAAATGATCGCGTGCTCGGAGATAGGACGCCTGATTCTGGAAACGATGTCGTTTTCTCCCTCGAATTCGAGGTAGGAGTCCGGCAGCCCTTCCTGATACACCATTATCTGGAAGACTTGAGACTGACCGCCGTCCTCCGCAGCCAACACTCGCTGAAACATATCCACTTTGACTTTTTCGCCCAGTCCGAACAGCGAACGAACCCTATCCTTAAACACTTCAAGGGACATTTCGTCCGAACGTAGCCTTAGACCTGTCTCAACCTGATACCCACTCCAATTACGCCCATGACGATACTGATCGGCGTAGCGAATATCCTCGGCGTGACGGAAACTTTCAGATTCATGCAAATAGGTCCAGAGACTGCGATCCTGGGCGGACGGTAAGCTTTTTAGTTTTGTCACATCTCGGACCGCTCCCAACAGCGCAGCTTGTCCCACCTCGTCGGACATCTGCTGGACACGCTCCATATCGACACGCAGCCGAACTCTTTCCTCCGGCGTAAACGTGTCCACCCATTGGGTCAGCGTGTGTAATAAAGTGGACCGGTCTTGTGTCCAGTCCACCCCGTCAACGGGGGGCCTTTTTCGGCTAAAATAGTCACGCATAATCTCGACCGACGCATGTCGGACGAATTGGCGAATGATAGGCATGAACAACAACCTTCACTGGTAATATTAACGATCAAACATAGGACGCCGAGTGGTGGAAGTCAGGAATGTGAGCTTCGCGGCATGCGTCCTCGTGGCGCCAGGTTTCCTCCCTGTTAAGTGCGGAATGGCGCGCTTGGTAGGCCAAAAGGATTATTTCCGTCAATCTTCATTCTGTCAAGTGGTACGTATTCGTTCATTATAGTGGTACTATTTTCTGAACGGCGATTAATAAATATAAAAAGGAGCATACTGTGCCATCAACACTAGGTCGCAAACTTCGAAAGTTACGTGAACAACAAAAACTCAGCCTTGAGCAACTGGCGGTGCTGTCCGACTCCAGTAAAAGTTATTTGTGGAACCTAGAGAACTTCGAATCGAGCAATCCTTCGGTGGATAAGATAGGCAAGATCGCTACAGCGCTTAAAGTCACCTCGGAATTTTTACTGAATGACTCCGCGGCCACGCCAGATCAAGGTGTAATTGATGAGGCCTTCTTCCGTAAGTACAAATCCCTGCCGGAAGCAGACAAGAAAAGGCTTCGTCAGATCGTCGAGGCTTGGGCTGGTGAATAATCCTCCCCCTTCCTCCTCAAGCAGTCATTCAGTATTGCAGTTATTGACTTCAAGTCATTGGTGGTAGGTTTATCTCAGCGGTAAAGATAGTGGTTCAGGTTACCGAATTGGAATCTCTTATCAAACCAGCCTGAAAAGCCCACTCCATCGATACCGTGCAGGAATGGGCAATCAACTATCGAAGTGGAACGACTTAACCTGCGGCGACGGCCTCCAGCAGCGTCAGGTTACTCACGGCCTGACCATTAAGACTCCATGCGCCATCCACCGCATGGGTTACATTGACATAGATATTCTCCTTGGGCTGCTTGCCTCCAGATAGCTCTTGAATAACCTGGGTGGCTTCAGCAAAGAAGCCTCTTCTGATTTCTTGGTCATTGAAAGCGAAAGACGGCGTCTTCCATTCAATCCATGCTCCCGCCACTGGCTTCCCGCCTGCAAATGTCGACTGCTTCGGTAAGACATGCACGGTAGCCGTGACGTTTGGGGTCATCACATTATTCCCCGTCAGGTTATGCCATTTAAGCATTGCGTCTGTAATGCGAACGACGGCCTCTTGTTCAGCTCCAGGCGGCAGCACGCCTTCGGTAAGAGTAATAGTGAGCGGCATGAGTGTGACTCCTGATGTTAATGAATGAGCTCTGGTTTTCCTTAAATCGCCATTAAATAGCGACCGTTATATTATTTGTGTAACGACCGTTATTTTGTCAAGAGTAACGACCGTTATTTTATGCTAGAATTTCATTTTCATTGCCAAAAGAGCGCTTTTGAAGGAGGTGACATGAGATATAAAGCAGGCCAAAAAGAAGAGACTCGCAAACGTATTATGCAGGCGGCGGGGCGTAGCTTCAGAAAGAACGGCTTCAGTGGTATTGGTGTAGACGGACTGGCCAAAGAAGCAGGCGTCACTTCCGGCGCGTTTTATGGACACTTCAAATCCAAAAAGGAGGCGTTTGAAGCGGCAGTCACTTCGGGGCTGAGGGAATTGGGTGAAGGCGTCACACATTTTCGCGAGCAATACGGCGATGAATGGTGGTCAGAGTTCGCAAAGTTTTATATGCAGGAGAAACGAACTTGTGACTTGGCTGAAAGTTGCGCGTTACAAAGCCTAACCTCAGAGGTAGGTCGTTCGGAAGCAGATATTCGCACCTTGTTTCAAACTGAGCTGTTGAAGGTCGTTCTATCGGCGCAAGGAAATGAAAACTCCATCAAGCAAGGGACCGAAAGAGAGAATCTCGACAAGGTGTGGGCTCGATTAGCCATGTTGATAGGCGGCGTTACCTTAGCGAGAGCCGTGGCGGATGAAGAACTGGCCTCAAGTATCGCTGCGGCTATAGAACGCACAATAGAAACTCACAATGGTAGAGGTCGTTGATGTCGAATCATATACACAATGTGCTTACTCACGTGTAGACCATATAAACATTAAATTTTTTACGCCGTTTCCGCATATGCCTGCAATCCCCCGCAACTGTTCGCAACAACCTGAAACTCCCTCATGGCCGAATGGGCGGCCTGGTCCGATAATGACGCACTCATCAAGCAGTTTGACAGTCAGGACCGCCCAGCAATGCAGCCACACCATTCCCCCTGTAATCCATGCCAAGCCATTCCTCCAGAGCGTATGAGCGCAGAACAACGTAGACAGGAAGTCGCTCTTATCCTGGTTCATGGACTCATCCGCTTGCGCGAGACCAATTATCAAAAAGAGAGCTCGGTGGGACTTGCCTTCCAGGGCCAACAGAGCGTTCATCCAACCCCGTCAAAAAACTGAGAGAACGGAGGTCAAATGAGCCAAACCGAACTTAAACCCACCCTTTCCGTTACAGCCCAAGTGGCCGCTTTGCCCACGCTGCCCATGCCCCAGCTCCGAGGTCTCTGGCGCAAGCTGTTCGAGACCGACGCCCCGACGCATGTGCGCGCCTTCCTAGAGCGCCGTATTGCCTATCGGTTGCAGGAGGTGGAGTTCCGCAAGACAAATCAGAAGCTGCTAGAGAGCAACCAACGCCGCATCGATGATCTCGTGGAGGCCACCAATCCGAACAAGCCTGTCCGTGACAACCAGCCGCCCGCGGGCACGGTGTTAACGCGAGAATATCGCGAGGTAGAGCACCATGTGACGGTGCTCGCAGATGGGCAATATGACTATCAAGGTCGGCTGTATCCCTCCCTGTCCATGATCGCTCGGGAAATCACCGGGACGCGTTGGTCTGGCCCGGCGTTTTTCGGACTGAAGTCAGCCACGAAGCCGAAAGGCGCGCGTAAGGGAGGCAAACGATGAACGATGCAGTTAAACGTCGGCTGCGTTGCGCGGTCTACACGCGTAAGTCCCATGAGGAGGGACTGGACCAAGAGTACAACTCGATCGACGCCCAGCGCGACGCCGGGCATGCCTACATCGCCAGCCAACGTGCGGAAGGATGGATTCCTGTAGAGGATGATTATGACGATCCCGCTTATTCCGGCGGCAACATGGATCGCCCAGCGCTATTACGACTGCTGAGGGACATCGAAGCGGGGAAAATCGATGTCGTTGTTCTGTATAAGCTCGATCGACTAACACGCAGTCTGACGGATTTTTCCCGGATGGTGGAAGTCTTTGATCGCCACAACGTCTCCTTTGTTTCCGTCACGCAGCAGTTCAACACGACCACGTCCATGGGGCGTCTGATGCTGAATATCTTACTTTCCTTCGCCCAATTTGAGCGTGAGGTAACGGGTGAGCGTATTCGCGACAAAATTGCTGCAAGTAAGCGAAAAGGAATGTGGATGGGCGGTATTCCTCCGCTGGGTTATGACGTCAAGGACAGGCGTCTGGTCCCCAATGAGCGCGAAGCCAAGCTGGTCCATCATATCTTTCGACGATTTTCCGAGCTGGGTTCCAGCACGACGCTGGTGAAAGAGTTGCGCTTGGATGGCGCTACGTCCAAATCCTGGACCACGCAGGACGGCAGGTTTCGTAAAGGCAAACCCATCGACAAGAGTCTGATCTATAAACTGCTGAACAATCGCACCTACTTGGGTGAGTTACGCCACAAGGATCAATGGCATCAAGCGGAACATCCTCCCATTATCGACCAGGAGCTGTGGGAGCATGTCCAGGCGATCCTATCGAAAAACGGTCGTGCGCGCGCCGCCAGCACCCGCGCGAAGGTATCTTATCTACTGAAAGGCATTGTATTTGGCTATGACGGGCGGGCGCTGTCGCCCTGGCACACCACCAAGAAAAACGGCAAACGATACCGCTATTACATTCCGCAACGGGACGCTAAAGAAGGCGCTGGCGCGTCCGGCCTACCGCGCCTTCCTGCGGCGGAGCTTGAGGCGGCAGTACTGGAACAGTTACGAGGAATACTGCGCTCGCCCACGTTATTACGAGAGATGGCTCCAGTCGCTGCTGGGATTGATCCTGAACTCGACGAGGCGAAGGTCGCCGTCGCGATGTTGCGGTTAGATGAGATCTGGGAGCAGTTGTTCCCAGTGGAGCAGTCGCGCATTGTCAGACTGCTGGTGGAAAAAGTAGTGGTTTCGCCCAATGACCTGGAGGTGCGGCTGCGCATGAATGGCATTGAGCGAATGGCGCTGGAGTTACAACCCTCCATAAATTCATCTCACGAGGGAGCCGCCGCATGAGTGGAACGCGTATCCAGAGTACAGGGAAAACCAGTCTGATCACGGATAGTAACGGCGCCGTGACGCTTACCACGCCGATCCGCTTCAAGCGGCGCAGTGGACGCAAGCTGGTGACGCTTCCAGAGGAGAGTCAAGATCCAAGGCCTTGGGATAAGGCGGTCACGCCGCTGCAGGTGGCGCTCGCCAGGGCGCATCGATGGTGGGCGCTCTTAGCCTCAGGAGAGGCGGAAACGCTACGCGACATCGCCGCCAAGGAAGAGGTGGATAACAGTTACGTCAGCCGCATCCTCAATCTGACATTGTTACCGCCTGATATCGTGGCGGCCATCCTGGACGACGCATTGCCCAACCACATCACGCTGTTTGATCTGGCGGTTGATCCACCGTTGCTATGGGAGGAACAGAGGGCGCGGGCTAGGCTTTGAGGTGGCGACACCACCTCAGTCCAACAAGCTCTTAAGATCCTTGAGCATTAGAAACAGGTGATACGGATCGGTCGGGCTGGGCTCAAATTCCCAGGACTCGTACCAGCGCCGCGCCGCATCGTCCTTGGCATGCACCAGCAGGCAACGGATGCCAGCGATGTCGGCGGCCTGTGCTGTGCGCAGCAGCGCATCCTTGAGCAATGCCTGGCCTAGCCCCTGACGCTGATGTTCCTTATCCACCGCGAGCCGGGCGAGGATCATGACCGGTACCGGATGGCGCGCCAGTCCCTTCATCACCCTCGACGGCGCAGCTTCCGGGTCGACGCTTCCGACGGCGAGGCTGTAGAAGCCGACCACCAGATCTCCCAGGCGGCAAACGTAGGTCTGCGCGCTGTTGGCCTTCTGGTTGACGAACGCGTAGCGCTGCAGGAACTGGTTCAGCGCGACTTGGCCACAGTCGAACGCATCGACCTGATCCGTTGCCGCAAGTTTGCGAACAGGTTCGTAGGGCGACACCCTGGCGTCGCTGGTCAACCCAGCACCCCGGGCTCACGCAGCAGCTTCTTCAGACGCGGTTTGCTTTGCACCGGACGATCAAGCGCTTCCTGGAAAGCCTGCCACTGTGCCTCGCCCAGCACGAACTGGCGACGATCCGCCAGCGTCTGCGTGGCGGCCGTCACGCCCGCATCAAGCAGGAACTCGCTGACGTTCTTGTGGCAGACGCGTGCAGCTTCCTGTAGCAGTTGCTTGACCGGCGTGCTTGCACGGACGTCAATACGTTCGGTCTTGGAAACATTCGGGGTGCTCATGCACTGATCCTCCGGACTTTGAATGACTCCATTTTAGTTGTCCGGACGGTGTCCTGACAAGTTGTTTCTTGTCTCAACCCTCCGCCATGCGCATGCATCTGTTGCAATGTGTCGGCAGTGATCGATAACTACCGACAAAATGCAGCAACAGTGCTTCTCTTTCTCCACCCAGTGCCCCAATCAGGACGGTGCGTTGCCAAATGATCGTACCTTGTTCTATATGGCGGTTGATTCAGTGCTTTTATGGGAAGAGTAACTGATGAGAATTGTGTTCTATTCCAAGGAGAAACAACAGGGCGGAAGGGGCGGCAGGCACATATCGCAAGTCTGCCACTGGCATTAACTAAGTTATCTCTTCAGGATTTTAAGCAGGCTCGGGAAGAATATCTTTTAGCAACTGATTAAACCCACCATCGTCTGTGCGCAGCAGAGTATTAAACAATACCCTGCTCACTTCCGACTGAGGCATCTCATAGCGCCGTTTAAATGACGGAACTTGCCAACTGTTCGCTAAAGCCCTTTCAATCTGCTTGTCTATGTTGCCCACAACAGTGTTCGCAGCATGCCGTTTTTGTGTCCCGCTTCGCACATAAAAAGCAACTGCGTCTTTGCTTGCTCTCCAAATAAAGCTGCACACTTGGGATACAGAGAAATGTTCCAGGGCTTTATTTAATACCAGATTTGTCTTTTCTCCAGGGCTGAAGCTGAGTTGATGCTCATTCAAGGTAAACTTTAGATACGCGATACATTCCCTCAAGGATATCTCTTTACAAAGTGAGATAACTTCTTTACATGACTCCGTTAAGAAATCCTGCGTGTTCAGCTTTCTTTCCAGGTTTTCAGTAAAACTTATGGGTCCGCCTTCCTGAGGGTTTAATGGAAGCGCCCACCTTACCATTCCAAAATTTCTGGAAAGTGAACCATCTTCATTGTACCTAACGGAATCTAGGCTTGTCTCAGGGGAAACGGCGATAATGTTTTTGCGAGCAAGCTCAACTATAATTTCTCCGCTATAATCTAAATCAGGTGAAAAAACATCCGTCTTATTTTCTCTGAACGCATTCAGATATTGCAGATCCTCACTTCCGCTATAGCGAATTAGAGCCATTAGGAATACGGCATGACGAACGCTAAGGTCTTCAAGTGAATATGCTCTTTTGGCGGAGTCATCCCAGAGAATTTGAAGCATTTCTCTTTTCGCTCTCTCCTCCATGGACTTCATGATGTCGCGGCAGTCATCGCATATCCAATGGATATTTAAAGGAACAGAGTTGTAGTCATTACGACTATCATACTCATATGGCTCCTGACAGGTGTCACAACCTATGCGACTTGAATAGGCGATTGAATTCGCTTTGACTATTTTGTGTATATGGTGGTATGGAACAGAGTACTCCTTGGCCAAGGCAGATACTGTCCACTTAAATTTTCCTAAGTCGTCAAGCTCCCAATATTTTTCACACAAATCGGAATATTCCATTCCATCTTCGAAAACAACTACTTCCATTAAATATAAAAACCACTATTACCTTAATTATATTGCAATACACCTACGATTGAGCGTTCATAGGCTACCTCTAATCGCCGGCGCTGAGTGCGGGAACACCCAACGCCGACTAACCACAACCAACTTGTAAGGAGTTGATCATGGCTGACGTCGAGTCTACTACGGCCACGCTTCATTTGAACAGGCGCACCGGGGAATTTACCCTATCCGCGCCCTTGGATTCGGACATCGTTTTAAAGGCCGCCAAACGCGCCCTGGCGCAACGGTTTAAACGTCATTCCTGCCACATGGATGACCCGGGTAAAGTGAAAGAGTATCTGATGATGCATCTGGCGCCAGAGCCGCGCGAAACGTTCGTAGGACTTTTCCTGGATACTCAGAACCGATTGATCGCCTACGAAGTGCTATTCCGTGGCGCGATCGACGAGGCCCATATTTATCCTCGCGAAGTGGTGAAAGCGGCATTACGCCATAACGCTGCTAAAGTCATTGTCGCCCACAACCATCCCTCCGGCGATCCCAAACCTAGCGTTAACGACCAGCTCATTACCTACCGTTTGCTACAGGCGCTTATGCTCGTTGAAATTCCGCTTATCGATCACTTTGTGGTGGGAGGGGATCAAGTTGTAAGTATGGCGGCGCAGGGTATTTTCGGGAAACGGCCACGGAAGCTGCCTGAGCCAGCAATGTAAAAATACTATGACGACGGGTACAGATAATGCCCGTCGTTTTATTCGCTACTCTTTCCCATAGGCAGCGGATATATCCTCACCGAAAGGCATGCCGCCACTGCATGCCAGGATAGCATTGAGTTCCTGTTTCGGCGTCATGTTGGCAAATAGGTAATTCATACGCTTACAACAAGCGACCTCGTTGTCTCGATAATTATCTCCATAGAGAGATTTTGTCAACAAAAAACCTCATTGAAATCAATAAATTAATTGAGATAACCCTAGTTGTTTTCGCCAATGGGAGCTCTTATACTCCCGCCCGCATTTATAACAAATAATTCTGTGCAACTTTCTAACAAAGGCAGTGTTCGTGAAAAAATTAATAAATACATTAGGTGTTGGTCTCTTGTGCTCACTTTCTATGCAAGCAATGGCAGGCGAAGGGCACGCCAAGACATATATTGGTTTTACAAATGCCACCTCTGAAACATTACATTTTGAGCTAAGTAGCTCAGGCGTGGTTGTTGATGAAGTGACGCTATTGCCTGGGACTGGGTATAAAAGCAAGGAAGCAGATAGCTTTTTATCGTATCCCGGACAATCTAGCGCCTCAAAAAGGGTGGAATTTGCCAGCTTTGTCAAAAAAGGGAAAAAGGAAAACCATCACGTTGATCTAGTCGTTAGAAATGATGAAGGCAGAATAATTGGAATTTATCAGCAGGATTTGCAATTCATTCGGGATAAAGAGAGTGCTTTTGAATCAACAAATAGATACGCTGAATGCCATTTAAAAAACGAAACTTTGGAATTTTTCAAAGACCATTTCGAAGGATGGAATGTGTTTTCTGACTACCGTCAATCTATTGATTGTGTACTCTACTTGAAATTTTATTAATACCTACAGGCACTATTTGATAGTCAAAAAGCATACACACAGAGAGTCTGCCTAACAGGATGGACGCTTAGCTGTGCTTTTTAGAATGAGATCGTCCTCTGCAAAAATAGTGGGGATTTCTCCTGCTCTTAACTCCCTGACTACAAAAATACGGGAGTTGGGAGCAAGGCTGCGTATTCCAGACCAAGGTTGCCACTGATTCCAGACGAAGCCTGCCACCCATTCCACGGCAAAGCTGCCACTGATTCCACGGTAAAGCTGCCACCCCGGCACGCTGCCTGAATTACCCATCAAAACGTCCGGCGCGGGATAACTAACGGTACTCTTGACCCTTTTCATCCGGAGAGGGCCAGATGCCAGCGAAGAGGTTATCCATGCGTAAAATTAAAGAAGTCCTTCGCCTCAAGTGGGAGCGAGGGCTGAGCAACCGGCAGGTTGCAGAAGCCTGCGGCATCAGCCGCCCCACCGTAAGCGAGTATCTCCGACGGGCCGCCGAAGCGGATGTTAGCTGGCCGTTGCCAGAGAATCTGAGTGGAGCCCAGTTGGAGCAGTTGCTCTTCCCGCCGCCGCCAGACCTGCCAGCACAGGCCCGGGGTATTCCGGACTGGCGGCGAATCCACGAAGAACTCCGGGGCAAGAACGTCACCCTGTTCCTGCTCTGGCAGGAGTACCGGGAAGCCAATCCGAACGGCTACCAATACAGCTGGTTCTGCGAGCACTACCGAATCTGGCGCGGCAAGCTGGACTTGGTGATGCGCCAGGACCATCGGGCCGGTGAGAAGCTGTTTGTGGACTATGCCGGGCACACCGTGCCCGTTATTGACCGCACCACCGGTGAGATCCATGAAGCACAGGTTTTTGTGGCGGTGATGGGCGCATCCAATTACACCTATGCCGAAGCCACCTGGAGCCAGTCGTTGCCAGACTGGATTGGCTCCCACATCCGGGCCTTCGAGTTCTTGGGCGGGACGCCGGAACTGGTGGTTCCGGACAACCTTCGCTCCGGTGTCAGCAAGGCCCACCGCTACGAACCGGATCTCAACCCAACCTATCAGGACATGGCCGCCCATTATGGCGTCGCCATTGTCCCGACAAGGGTTCGTAAGCCCCGCGACAAGGCCAAGGTGGAAGGCGGCGTATTGATCGTCGAGCGTTGGATCCTGGCGGCCCTGCGCCACCGTCAGCACTTCTCCCTGGGGCAACTCAACGCCACCATTCGTGAGCTACTGGAGACGCTCAACAACCGCCCCTTCCGTAAGTTGCCCGGCTGCCGGCTCGATCACTTCAAACAGCTGGACAAACCGGTTCTACAACCGCTACCCGCAGAGCCGTATGTCTACGCTGAGTGGAGGAAAGCCCGGGTACACATCGACTACCACATCGCCATCGACGGGCATTACTACTCGGCGCCTTACACCCTGATCAAGAAAGAGGTGGAGGTCAGGATGACCCACAACACCATCAAATGCTTCTACCGAGGCAACCGGATCGCCAGCCATCGGCGTTCGGATCAGAAGGGCCGGCATAGCACCATCGCCGCTCACATGCCAGAGTCCCATCGCCAAGCCGGTGAGTGGTCTGCGGAGCGGCTAATCGCCTGGGCGGCCAAGACCGGGCTGGCGACGGAGAAGCTTATCCGCACCGCATTGGGCGCCCGCAAACACCCACAGCAGGCTTACCGCTCCTGCCTGGGCATTCTCCGGTTGGGGCGGAGCTATGGGGAGACACGGCTCGAAGCCGCCTGCCAACGGGCGCTCACGCTGGGTAGCTACCGCTACAAGAGCATTGAGTCCATCCTCAAGCATCGCCTGGATCAGCAACCTCTGGAAGAGCAGCAGGAGCTGGCCCTGCCCGACACCCACGACAACATCCGCGGTCCCGCCTACTACCACTAAAGGAACCTGACATGCTGAAACATCCCACACTGGATAAACTCCACGCTCTCAAGTTAACCGGCATGGCCGCCGCCCTGGAGGATCAGTCGGCCACCCCCGACATCAGCGACCTGAGCTTCGAGGAGCGCCTTGGATTGCTGGTCGACCGGGAAATGACCGAGCGGGACAACCAGCGCATGAGCAGCCGGTTGCGCCGGGCCAAGCTGCGACACGCCGCCATCCTCGAAGACCTGGATTACCGGAACTCACGAGGCCTGGATAAAGGACTGGTCCAGTCACTGGCTGGATGCCAGTGGGTAAAGGAGCGCCTGAACGTGCTCATCACCGGCCCCACCGGGGTCGGCAAAACCTGGTTGGCCTGCGCCCTGGCGCATAAGGCCTGCCGGGAAGGCTACACCGCACAGTATGTGCGCCTGACCCGACTGTTGCGGGAGCTGATCATTGCCAAAGGCGACGGCCAATACTCGAAACTCCTGACCAGCCTCGCCAAGGTTGACGTGCTGATCCTGGATGACTGGGGGCTGATGAAGCTGAGCGCGGAGAACCGAAGAGACTTGCTGGAGGTTCTGGAAGACCGGCACGGAGGGCGCTCCACCATCGCCACTAGCCAATTACCCATTGAGGAATGGCACGGACTGATCGGTGACGCGACCCTCGCAGATGCCATTCTGGATCGTCTGGTTCACAACGCCTACAAGATCAATCTCAGGGGCGAGTCCATGCGGAAACAGCAGGCAAAGTTGACGGGCGCCGAGACTTTGGAGTAAGAAGAGAAACCCCGCGTCGCTACGCTCCGATGGGTGGCAGCCTTGCTCCGGTCCGGGTGGCAGGCTTCACGTGGAATGGGTGGCAACCTTCAGCGGTTTACGCAGAAAAAGAGCAAGAAGAAATATTCGATATAAAAGAAAAAATAGTTGAACTAGCTGAAGAAATATTCAGTGCTTGAAATCATGCAGCCAAGCCTTCAAATGCCCTTTAGTCCAGCTCCAAGGGGAACTGGCTGAGAAACACACTTATTATACAGATCATCAGGAACCATGGTCGCCCGAGATTGTAAGCAGAAGCGCATCTTGCCGCTGCCTTCAACCGCTTTGAACTATATTCTTGGTCTTAAGTTGATGACATTGACCTAAAGCCAGGATGAGTTATCGTAAACGATATCAAAACTTTCCAGAAGAAGCTGACGCATGGGCTACAGGCGCAAAAGTACGCAAACTTTGGTAATTGACTCACCTGCTTATCATCTAAATATACTATCAGGGTAGCTCAATATGTGCATATTAAGAGAAATAGAGGAAATTGTAGACCAATATCTTATGGGAAAATACAGCTCCCATGAGTTTTTAGCGCTAATATCCACAGAAATGAGAGAGGACTTCATATCTTTAGGCAGCACTAACTTTAAACCCGCCAACATCAATTTTGACTCTGGTAGCATATCATTCCGCACAGAGAAAAATCCCTCAAGGGTAGAATATTTAGAACTCCACTTGTCTCCTAAGCTAGATGTTACTCTATCCGAGATGAGTAAACTTTGGGGAGAATTCAAAGTGGTCCCAGTTGGCCCAAGTCGCATACGTCATAATTACGCTTTTCCCAAGGTATCGACAGCCTCCTATCAATATTCAGGATATATTCGCGCACAACTGAGCGCCCCAGTCGATACACCTGATTCAAAAGTGGTTACTATCATGATTCGCCGCGACCCTATTTCTAATAGATTAATAATCGCATGATTTAAAATGCAGTTAATTTATGGATATGACAAGAACTCTATAATCCATCAAAGTCCAGTACCCTAACTTCGAATATTGTTATGCTATTGTGGGTTCTGTTCAAGATGACCCGCAACAGAGATCGAGTAGATGAAACAATTACTGGAACACGCAAAGCTTTCTATCGAAAATGACCCAGAGCATCATTTACAACTTCCCATTCGGAAAAAACTCTGGTTAGCAATAGGACCTGTCGAAGAAGGTGCAGATGGACATGCAGTAAGAAGCCTCGCCTATAAAACCCGGGTAATACTATCCACATAACGTCCATGCAGGTCACCAAAGTGGTCATCTAGTCAGATTTCGGAACTGAAGCCAATATGGCTGGATAGGGAGAATTGCTGAATCTGCCCTTGAGAGATTAACGCCAGCGTAACGGGCCTGTTTGGAGCGCCAGCGGAAAACCGGCCCGTTACGCATTTGTTAGCGATTCGGGTCGAAGAAGCTACGGTGGACACGTAAGTATTTCCTATGTCGGTCGTCTAATTTTCTCAATTTCATGCTTTTGGAAAGGCCAAGATCTGCAGAGAGCCGCTTCGCCGACTCCGAGAGTATTATTCGACCGCTATCATCGAAGGAGATATATCCTCTATCGAAAAGAGCATCGTAGGTGGGAGAGAGCAAAATCCCATTGAAAGGGTCGAGCCGTTCTGTATGGTCAGACTCCCTCCACGGCTTGATGTGAGATGCCTTTAGTATTTCGGGAAGCTGGAGGCCACTCAGCGCGCAACCTCCCCAATACTCCATAAGCGCACTGCGGAATCTCTGTTGGCCTACTCGGGTCTTGATGGTCGCCGAACCGTCCGTATTTAGTTCGTTAAGGGGTGGTGAACCTTCATTCTCTTCCACATTAAGGACACGAACAACGAAGTAGGAGTTCGGGTTGTTCAAAACTATAGGCCTAATGATATCCTGTAATTCCTGGGGAAATCTGACCTCACGTCCACTAGTAATCTGAAAATAATCTATCAGATCAATGCCGAAACGTGGCTCAAAGGTAATTTGGAGTAACCGTTTCGTTCCGTCTTTCAGTTTGCAATACTCTGCGACCTCACTTTGAGAGGTCCACAAGTGAACTTCTTTTTTTCGGTCTCGGAATGGTTGTTCCCACGAGGTATTTGAGAGCTTTACTAGCTTAGCCATAATTCCTATATCCCCTCTCGCTAACGCCTCAAAAACCAGCTTGGTGAAGTTGGCGGCTTTTTTGAAGCGCAGCCCGAAAAAGGTGACAGTTTGCCCAACTCCGGCAAGATACACTTGTTAGAAACAGCCGTCCCTCGTTACTCAACTGGAACCTCAATTAAAGAGCTTATTGCCCAATAAAAATATGAGAATGCAAAGATAAAAATTAAGCCAAAAAGAGTGAACCCTGACGCGTTTGAACTGCCAGTTACAAACCAGCATACAGCTGACACTGTACAACTACCGGATAAGAAACTTACGACTTTAGCTGAGCCTTTTATTGACCTAACCGAAATATATTTAGTTAGGATATTGAGAGGTTGTTTTTTGTAGTGGGATATACCTAAAAGAACTGCCGCAATTAGAATTGAAAATACCAATAGATAACCGACACCTGAAACATATTTCAGAATTAGCGTTGGTATTGATGATGTACCAAATAACCAAGCAAAAATGCCAGTAAATGCTCCTACGCCATACCATTTATAGCATTCTTTCTTATCAACGTGCTGTTCCTGATTATCACTCATAGTCACTCCTTTTTTGTTTCTAACACCTTTGTTTAGCGGCGAAAATGTAGCGAAGCGAAATGGGCGTCCGGTGTGGGGCCGAAGGCCCTAAACATACTACAACAATTTGTTAAAGCAGACTAACTCTCATCTCTGTATGTCGCCCAAGCCCACAAAAACCGTAGCTGGAACCAGAATAGGCCTATTGCGAAAGCAGTGGCACAAGCAAAGCCTCGATAATCGTATACCCCGTAGACGAGCCAGAAAGGCAGCGTAGCGAGAATTACATTGGGGATATTGAAAATCATACTCAGCCAATCCCCATCGCGATAATTCTTCCGGAGCTCATCGATTATGATCATTGGCATCCAAGGCAAGATCATCCAGCCAACAGAGAAAAAAACTCCAGCGAAGGCTCCAATTACTATTTCAATTAGCACGTCCATTGGGTGCCTTTAACATTTATATATCACACATGCGCGATTCTCCATTCCAACACTTTGAAGATAGTTCCTTCAGATCAATGATTCCAGTGTAAACATCCCGGAAAGGCAAGCTACCTCACTTACAAGAAACCGTGCGTGCGCATATACACTTTCTTGGGGGGCTCGTTATCACAACGGGCTATAACCCCAAGTCATTGAGTAGAAGTACTTTTCAGGGCTTCATCATCGGAAGACTGAGCCATTCGGTAAGAAAAAGCGGAAGAGCACTTTGGCTTGCTGCACCGATACCATCTCCATGACAAAGCGTAATTAAGATTTTTAAAAACAGCGAGCTATAGGCACCCTCCAAGTGAGGGAGAGGATTGAAACGAGCCGACTAGAGATTAGGGCATAGACACATCGGAAGTAGCCCCCACGAGCGGCGACTTTTTTCTCTCACTTACAATTCATAACTCCTCAAAAATTTTCAATAAATGAACTTCAGCCCTTCCAGCGCGAGGGCCTCTCTGTTTTAGGGCTTTCCCTGCACAAAATTTTTCGCAAATAGCCTTGGAAGCAAGGGTATAGGGACCTAAAGTCCCTCAGTATTTGATACTGTGCCGGTTCAATTCCGCCCCTAGGACACCACTTAAATTCCAAAAAAAACAGGAAGTTCGATTTCTCGTAACTTCTTGTTTTTTACGCTTAGTAACTATCTCATAACCTCATTGACGCCCCTGTAGCCGCCACATCCGCCGAAACCATAACAGACCACATGCCAATTGCAGCAATCCCAGATAGTTGCTGTCCTTTTTGTCATAGCGAATCAGTAACGCACGGCACTTAGACAGCCAACCAAACGTGCGCTCCACTACCCAACGCCGGGGCTTTCCACTTGGATGACGGTCCGCTGGCTGCGCCTCCTCGCCAATTCGGCAGATATGCGGTATGTAGTCATGCCGGGCTGCCACGTCTTCGCTCGCCACATTGTCATACCCCTTATCCAGGCATAAATGCTGCCGCGCCTCCACCGTTGGAGCCGGACGCTCTACCACAATCGACTCCAGCGTCGCTTCCAGCAGCTTATGGTCGTTGACATTGGCTCCGGCGATGACGAGTCCCAAGGGGCCTCCCTCGGCTTCCACCAGCAGGCTTTTCTTGGTTCCCTTCTTGCCTCGGTCTGTCGGGTTCGGCCCCACATTCTCCCCCCCCAAAGCGGGCTTTCCCCAGCCAGCCGTCCGCACTTTGCCATTCCCAGTCCACCCCTTCCAGTTCCTGGCAGTCTCGCAATAGACTCGCCCAGATCTTCTCCATCACGCCGTTTTTACTCCAGCGCTGAAACCAGCGATGGACCGTGGCGTCATCCCCAAATCGGCGGGGCAACTGGTTCCACTGACAGCCTGAACGCATCCGAAAAATAATCCCGTTCAAATAGCCCCTCCAGTTGCCGATGGGGCGGCCACCCTTGGCGCTGGGTTGCCAGTCTTCTTTTAAAATGGGTTCGATTCGTAGCCATAGCTCGTCCGGTACTTCCCATAGAGTGTCCAGGGGTTTCGATTTACTGGACGGGGCGCTTGAGTCCTTTTGTGACATGACGTTTCCTTATCAGAGAAGTGGCGCCTCAGTGAACCGGCAAAGGTTAAAAAATTCAAGTGGGGGTTATGAGATAGTTACTTAGCCCAAAAGTGTCAACACAATTTCAAAATAGGCATTTTTCGAATATTCATTGTCGCTGCTTTAGCGGCGGTATCACCGCAAAGATTTTGGTTCTTCTCCACTATGGGTATCCAGTCACCCTGACAAATCAGTAACTAGCTCCCCAAACATCTCAATACCCGACATTGCAGTGTATGGTAGAAATGCTTGCATTTCACCAGTATCCACTGGCCTCCGTAATAGATTGAAACTTCCCCGCCTACGATATATTTCATAGAACTTTACCGCACCACTCCTCGATTCAAGGGCTTTAATTACGGAGTGCTTAATTGCCACTGGACAGCGAAGCCCAAAAGTAACGTCCACAAGTGCTAGAGGTGAGTCCTGAAGCCCTCTATCACCTATCAATCGCCATTCGCGCTCATATTTCCATGGGGATGCCTTTCGGAGCAACACATCACGATCAAGCTTATCCTGAGATTTTTGATCCTTCTCAAGAAACGCTTTAGTTATCAAACTAGTCTTTACCTCCCGGTTACCACCGTATTCAACTTTGTGTACAGTCGGTATGGGAGTTCGATTAAGCGTATAACCAATGCAAAGTCCATGATGCTGATCTCCGTAGTGGCTCCAAAGAAGGGGGTTATTAACCGTGGACGAAAAGCAGCAGACTCCACGATCGTACTGCTTCAAAAGCTCGCTCTCGATTTCACTGGTCAAAAGCCAATTTTCAGCCTCTTCTTTGCCACACTCATATTCTGGATTCGTGGAATGATAGGCAATACTTGAAAGCTCAAATTCGGCCGCTTGTGCGCCCAGTTTTTCTGCATGATTTCGGGCTCTATCTCCACCAATACTTGCTTTCGTTAAAGAGGCGATCGATTGGGAAGTAACTCTCCGCTTTATTAACTCTGACAGGAGCTTACGTAGCGTCTTGTTGTCATTGTCAGAAATTACAGATGGTTGACAATCTAAAGGGTCATTAAAGTTCGCTGGACTTGAGAAGTACAAATTGTCGTGACACAGCGACTCAATTGTCGTTGCACTAAACTGACGGTAACGATAGAGGTTTTTGGGTTGATCAGAAGACATGGGTTATTCCTAGTAGTCATCTACTTAAAGGAGGTACCAGCGTGGCGAAACTTTTATCAAGGGTATCCATTCTATTTTTCCCACTGTTGCTGCACAGAATAACAGTAACCCATAACCATGCTGGTATCGGATACGAAGCTGCATGTCATCTCCTGTATCTAGACTATCATAGTCTTCAATGGGTAACTTTGTCATTTTGCAGCCTTACTTCATCCTAGTTTTCCATTTATATAATATTTAATCGCCAGAATCTCGTTTAAGCACACTCACGGTCTTTATTAGAATGGCTCTTTACGAAATTCAGCGGAGCTACATCTGCAAGCTGCCTCCTCTTGCGTTTAACTATTGAATGTATTAGTGCAAAAAGCAACAATGACAATGAAATTCCAACAATAAATATATTGTTTTTAGTCCACTGCGCAACTGCACCAATCTCCACCCCATTTTCAACTTTATTTAAAGAAGTCGTTTCAATATTTTTTTCACTTTTAACTTGCTGTTGAATCTTGTCACTTAAGAGGTCCATCTGATATTTTAGCGAAGATAGATCTATCCTTATTTTCTCTAAATTTTCATTTTTCTCAGTTGTGTCAGATTTTTTTTCAATAGTCGATATTTTCTGATTGATTTGATCAACTTGAGTTTGAATTTCTTCCATTTTATTTTTAAGTGAATTCAGTCTCTCTTCTTGTTGAGATAGCCGCTCTTCTGTCTGCGGAACTCTTTTGGGGGCGGATTTCAAGAAGTCAAAGTCTATTTTGAAGAGTAGGACATATAGTATGATTAAAATAACAAGCCACTGAACGCACTCATTTACTGTCTTCATATCCTATCCTAATAGATTGAACGTAACACATCCTTAGATCGAGATAGAAAGAAAAGGAAGTTACAATCTGGTATCTGAAAAGTTCAATCCGCTTCAGCCTACAAAAATGCCTTTTTACACAAAGGGTAAAAGCAAATATAGCACTTCCACCAATATCTGCTTTAGATGAGTAGGAAATAGTGGAGCCTTATGGCATTACCCCTGTGATCTGACTTTTCAAAGCGCCCGCGCGGCTCGCCTGGCTGCTATGGCTCCCATTGCTTGATGGTGTCCCGTTTCCTCCTCCGCCATGTGTATCGCTTGCCATCGTACTCGCCAACTCCTGAACCACTCCAATTAGATCCGCAATCACCTGCAACACATCCCCCCCCCACTCATGGCGATAATCGGTGCTTGGATGGTCACAGCGGCGCTTGCTTTCAGTTCGATGACTTGCGCTTGAATCTTCCTGGCTGCGTTGGCTATGTTGGCGGTGTCGGTATGGCTTCCCTGAAAGTTTATGGTTTTGTTGGCGCTGGTCTGAGTGTCGCTGCCGCTGATCATCGCGGAGCGCGAGCCGCCCATCATTACGCTGTCGTCGCCTTGGATCGACGCCTTTCTGTCCCGCGCGACCGCTTGGTTAAGATCGGCGGCGGTGGTCAGATTCAGGTTATCCGCCGCCGATAGGTTTAACCAACACATGGTCAATACCGGCATTTTCAGCCTCGAGCGGACTTCGGCAGTAAAAACAGTTCCAACAACAAACCTTGCAAAGAAGCCATATTTCTCTCTTGTACTGTAAGCTTCAGAGTTAATCTCCTCTATCTTGTGCATTTTCTCCACCGAATCAGCTATCAAACCGCTCGATTAGTCCGCCATGTAACTAGCTGTTTACAAAGGAAAAGTGGTTTTGGAAAGTCGCGGACTTCAAGGTTAGCGGAGAGTGAGGGAAGAGAGAGAAATGGCCAGGAGAGAGCGAAACAGGGGCAAATACCCGGTTCTGGGGTGACTCGCCAAGTCCGCGAGAACCCGCAGAAACCCGCGACAGTACGCAGTAGCAGGCAATAAAAAAGGCCAACCCGAGAAGGTTGGCCTTTTGAATTTGGTGGTGGGGCGGCAAGCGTGGAACAAACCATGTTGACGGTAGTATTTCTTAATACTTCTGGTTTGTGCGTGTTCCTTCGGGGCCTTTCAAATACTCTTGCAGTCAAGTTCACTGAGCTGAAAATTGTGATAGAGCCCTCCCCGGCCAACGAAAAGCCTAATCCTTAAGTGTCGTGTTTGTTCGTGCGGATATCTCCCTTTTGGGTTAAAAAATGTAAAAAATTACAAAAAGTTTACTTAAAGACTATTCCTGTCGCTTCCAATCCGTATAATCGCGCCGTCGCTCGGTTTGCCCCCTAGTCAGGGCGTTGCGAACCGCCCCACGATCAGGATGTAATCAGGATAGTTAAATGACTAAGTATGTCGCCTCCTTTCTCTCGACCGTCATTCTCGGTCTGTTCAGCTTTCAGGTTTCCGCCAAAGATTTTGGACCCGCACAGCGCTTTAACGCTTTGGTGTTCGATGAGTTCCTGGCGTTGTCTTCCGATGTGGAAGGTCGTCTCGCTGCTGGCGGCGACATCTCCCTGAATAACTACAGCGTAGGCGATAAGCTGAATGCGTCTGAGGCGGGCGACGTATTAATCGCCGGGGGCGATATCAAGTTTCCCAGTGGGCGTGTTTACTATGGCAACGTGATTGCCGGCGGCTCTGTCACAAACATTGGCGATGCTGTACGACATGGCATGGCCCAAGGCGCCAAGATCAAGGGCGGAGCGACGCCCTCCGTCGACTTTCCAAGTGTGCAGGCCTATTTAGAGCAACTGTCGCAAGATCTATCCAAGTTGAAAGCCAATGGCAAGGTGGAGTCCAAGTGGGGCGGGCTTTATCTGACGGCGGCGTGCGACAGTAATCTGCAAGTCTTCCAGCTTTCCGGGGATCTGGTTTTTCCCGCGCATACCTTTGAAGTGGATCTTTCCTGCGCGCCAGCCGACGCGACTTATATCTTGAATATTGATGGCCAACAAACCGGTATGTCCGGAATGAGCCTGCAGTCTCTAGCCAATGTGGCGGACAAAGTCGTTTTCAATTTCTTTGAAGCGCAGGTACTAGAGCTTCAGTCTATTGGTGTGGAAGGCTCTGTATTGGCGCCGCAGGCGGTTGTGATTGAACCCCAGGGCGTACTTCGCGGCCATCTGTTCGCCAAGGCCTGGTATGGGGAGATGCAGATCAACTGGTTTCCTTTTACGGGGCGCCTGCCTGAGTCCACTCCCTCCAAGCCGGAGCAATGCCAGCTTTATCCCATCACGTTTGATTATGGCTCGCTGCCCTCCAGAGTTGGAGAAACCGTGATCCTGTATCCTGGTATGGATCAAGGGAACTTCATCTGGCTGTCCTGGGCAGGCAGCGTCAAGCAGAGCGATCTGGTGAGCTCTCTCACCTCCGCTAATGCCGATACCTATATCAATCCGCTGGATGGGCAGGACCGCGTCCTGAACCGCATGGACTGGATCAGCGCCGTGCCTGGCGTGAAGAACAGCAAGGCCGTACGTACCGCCATGGACGGACTATTGAATAAAGAGATTATCGTACCGGTTTGGGGCGATCTGCAGGGCGGCGGCGCTAACCGGATTTATCAGGCGGCGACGTTCGCCAAAATCGCGATCACGGGATACAAGCTCAACGGTAAGGGCTATCTCACGTTCAAGTATCTGGGCGAGGAAAACTGCGGTGAAGCGACCGTTGAGCCACCCGTTGCTCAGGACCAGGACGTCAGCACGAAAGAAGATCAGTCGATCGATTTTACGCTGAAGGCGACGGGAGACATCTCCGGCGAAGCGGAGTTTGTTATCACTCAGGCCCCGCAACACGGGACTATCGCACAACAGGGTGACGCGATTACCTATACCCCGAATGCTGATTTTCACGGTCAGGACAGTTTGCGATTCAAATTGGTCGACGGCGACGTTGAATCCAATGAAGCCACTGTCAGCATTGCAGTCGTTCCAGTGAATGATGCGCCTTCCGCCAACGATCAGGCGCTGACGGTTGCAGAAGACCAGACCCTGGCGATTGTGCTGACTGCGCAGGACAACGATGCGGACGCACTGACTTTCACCTTGGTGAGCCAACCTGTTAATGGCGTTCTAACGGGCGATGCGCCGACACTGACTTATACGCCTAAAGCCAACTTCCACGGCGACGACGCCTTTATCTTTACCGTCAGCGACGGCCAGGGCCAGTCTGAACAGGCTACAATTTCCATCACCGTTACACCTGTAAACGATCTTCCTATCGCTCAATCACTCGAACTGACGCTGGATGAAGACGCCTTTATCGATGTGATCTTGCAAGGCGCTGACATAGACAGCGACAGCCTGACTTTCTCCGTACTTGAAGGTCCGGCCCACGGAACGCTGAGCGGCGAAACGCCTACGCTGCGCTATACGCCAAGCGCCAATTTCAATGGTGTTGATTCCTTCACCTACCGCGTCAACGATGGCTTGGCTGACTCCACCGTCGCGACAGTGACGCTGACAGTACGTCCGGTGAGTGACGCCCCAGTGCTGACTGGCGAGCCGCTCACTGTTACGCCGGAAGGTTTAGTTTACGCTTATACAGCGAACGCTACTGATCCAGATGGCGACGCCTTGGCGTTTCACCTGGATCAAGCCCCGCAAGGCATGACCATCGATACCGTCAGCGGCCAGATCAGCTGGACGCCGCCGCAAGATTACGTGCAATCCGTTAAAGAGCTGAACAGCCAGTGCTACGTCACCCATATTGGCGACGTGAGTACGGACAGCAGTGGTTCAACCACTGGCGCCCAAGTTAATCATCCCGATCTTCGCCTGGGCTCCATCGCGCTGGAAGCTGGGGCGGACCATGTGTATCAAGTTAGCGTAGCGCTATCGAATCGTGGCCTGGCGGACGTCAGCGCGCCGGTGGATGTGTCTTTTTATGTAGGCGCGCCGGAGAACGGCGGTTTACTGGGAACGCAGCGTCTGACCCATCTGGCCAGCGGAGAAACCGCTCGTCTCAGTCTGGGTGTTTACGATTATCTGCTGACTGACGATATTTATGTGACCATGGCGGTCAGCCAAGTGGTGGAAGAGTGCGACATTCGCAATAACCAGGCCCGTGCGGCTCTGGTTTCGTTACGCGTATCCGATGCCAGCGACCTTTCAGACACGCGCCTGTTCGCAATCAATGTGGAAGACCGCAATGCCGACCCTGTCATCACCAGTGATGCGGAACTGAAACATCAGGCAGGTCAGACGCTCAACTTCCAAGTTAAAACCACCGATGCAGACATCGGTGACGCTCACCACTTTACACTGGTGTCCGGCCCTGATGGCCTGAGCATTGATCCTCGCACCGGCCGTTTGATCGCAAACATTGGCGACCTGGCTGCTGGCGATTATCAGATCGTCGTGCAAGTAGAAGACCTGCGCGGCGCTACAACCCAACAGACGCTGACCTTGTCCATCGCGGAGAACTTGCCGCCGCAGATTGTGAGTGCGCCGGTATTAACCGCCAGTACGACACTGCAGTACGGCTATGATGTAGAGGCGACAGACCCTAATGAAGGCGACAAACTTACCTACGCCTTAGTCAATCAGCCTGCTGGAATGAGCATTCAGCCCAAGTCTGGTCTTATTACCTGGCTCGGCGATGAGCGCTACGTGGATAACCGCGCGGATGATAATGGTTACTGCGCAGCAGACCCACAAGACTTGCGAACGCTTGATCCGGTTATCAAGTGGTCCTGGCCACTGGACGGCGAGTCCATACCCCATGACGAATATAACCAGGTCATGCATACCCCACTTGCTGTACCACTCTATGACACAAATGGCGATGGCAAGCTGAATGATAAAGACGACATCGCCATTATTTTCCAGTCTTTCAGGAAATCTGGTTACCAAAACGCGGGATTCCTGCGCGCCATCTGGGCCAAAGACGGGACGCATATCTGGACGTCCGAGTCCGTCCGACCCTATCCGCTAAGGTCAATGGCTGCGGCGGATTTGGATGGCGATGGGACGACGGAAATTGTCATCATAGACATCACGGAAAAGCTGAGTGTCGTCTCTCATGAAGGCGAGCTGGAATGGCAGGCGAATACACTGGAGCAAGCTCAGTGGGGCGGACCTTCTATCGCGGATCTCGACCAGGACGGTTCGCCGGATATTATCCTGGGGCGTGCGTTGTACGATAACCAAGGCAATCTCAAATGGCTGGGTAAAGCGCCCTTTGGCGCTAACCCGCAGGGCGAGAACGCCAGCGGTCCGCTTACCTATGCGGCGGATATCGACCTGGATGGCGATATGGAGTTGATCGCCGGCCCTACCATCTATGACCACACTGGCAGACGTATTATCACCAACGGTGAGGGTACATCCGCGTTAGGAAACTTCGATAGCGATGACTTCCCTGAAATCGTCAACGTTTATGACGGCTATCTCTCTCTGTATAACCATGATGGCAGTGTCATCTGGAAAGATAAGAAAATTGAGGGCGGCGGACGCGGCGGCCCGCCTGTGGTGGCGGATTTGGACGGCGACGGCGTGCCTGAAATCGGCGTCGCCGGCAAAACCCGCTATGGGGTCTACAACGCCAATGGCGACGTTGTCTGGAGCCAGCCTACCCGGGACCAGTCCTCTGGCGTAACCGCGTCTTCCGCTTTTGACTTCAATGATGACGGACGCATGGAGATTGTGTACGGGGATGAGTATTACTTGCGCGTCTATGACGGCGTCAGTGGCGATGTCATTTACGAAATTGAAAATGTCAGTGTGACCGCACACGAATATCCTGTTATTGCGGATATTGATCACGATGACCATGCGGAAATTATTGCCGTCAGCAATAGCTTCTTTGATGTGACCAACAAAGGGTTGCATGTCATTGAAGACGCCACGGATTCATGGGTGGGGACGCGCAGCATCTGGAACCAGCATGCGTACAACGTTAATAACATCAATAATGATCTAAGCGTTCCTGTGCATCCCACAAAAAGCTGGTTGGATCATAACAGCTTCAGGGCCAATGTATTTCCAGATCAGCCCGGCGTAGGCCAGGCGGATTTGACGGTATACGGATTGCGACTGGATGGCGGCGCTATCTCTGTGACGGTCAAAAACCGTGGCCGCAAACCCGTAAATACCGCTTTCAATGTTAACCTGTACCACCTTGCGCCTGGCGGCGACAAAGAGCTGCTTGGTTCGCAGTCTATTACAAAATTAAGCGCCAGCGAGGCGCTGAACCTGAACTTCCCAGCGAACATAGACGGATTAACCGGCGATTTGTTGGCGGAAGTCATTACGGACGGAAGCTTTCCTGAGTGTTTGACTAACAATAATCGAGTGTACGCGGCGATTATTCGGGCGTCTGTGTCGGATGAAGCCGGCTTGTCCGACTCCCAGGTCTACGCCCTGTCTCTGCAGAAAGAGAACTCTGCTCCTGCGATTGTCAGCGCCACCATTATTGAGGCGACCGCTGGGGTCTATACGGATATGCAAGTCAGTGTCCAGGACGTGGACAGCGGCGATAGCCATACCTTTGAATTGATTGATCCGCCAGGTAATGTGTCGATTGGGCGCTATTCAGGCTTGCTGAAAGTTAAGAATCCAATAGAAGGCAGCTACTCCTTCCGCGTGCGTGCGACCGACTTATCCGGCGCAAAGGCTGAACAGGTTGTCTCCCTGGTTGTCTCCAGTCCCGATAACCTGGCGCCCGAGTTTACCTCTACACCAGTCACATCCGCCAAACATGGTTTCAAATACGAGTATCAAGCTCAGGCGGTTGATCCAGAAGGCGATGAGGTGATTTACGTTTTAAGCCGGAAACAGGACGGCATGACCATCGATAGTCATACTGGTTTGGTGCAATGGACGCCCGAAGAACGGCACATTGGCGTAAAGTCAGCGGAAATCAGCGCGATCGATGCAAAGGGCGCGGTGCGTAAGCAGTATTTTGTAATTGATGTTAACTGGGGCTATCTACTCAACCACGCGCCTCGCATTGTGTCCTCGCCGAACGGCTCTGTATATGTTGGCCAGCAATATGAATATCAGGTTGTTGTCGATGATGCAGACTCAGATACCGAGTTCGATTATCGCCTGTTAGCTTCCGAAGAGGGCATGACTATCTCCGACACAGGGCTATTCACGTGGCGTCCTTCTGCGGAGTGGGCCGGTAAGACCGCGCGAGCCGAGATTGAAGTGCATGATCGTAAGGGCGGTTACGCAACGCAGAGCCTGAACTTGCCCGTCAACCAAGGGGCGAATCACGCGCCTGCGATTACCAGTGCGCCCCCTTTGAGCGCGGCGGCGAACGATAGTTATGTCTATGTTATTAGAGTGGTGGACCAAGATGGCGATGCGGTTTCTCTGAGCTTGAGTCAGTCGCCTAATGGCATGACTCTGGCTGATGGCGTGATTACTTGGACGCCCTCTCTGGCGCAGGCCGGTCAGGCGCATGAGGTCATTCTACGCGCCGAAGACGCCCGAGGAGCGGCCTTTGTGCAGACGTTTGGGGTGGTTGTGAACGACCCCTTGGCGCCGAATACTGCGCCGGTCATTGATAGCATTCCCAATTCTCCCGCTCGCATTGGCGTGGAATATATTTACCAGGTAACCGCTCGCGATGCGGATGGCGATACGCTGACTTATCAGTTGGAAAATGCGCCAGACGGCATGGCGATTAATGACCTGGGAGCCATTCGCTGGATGGCGTCAGCAGAGCAGCAAGGCCAATACCAGATCACGGTGATCGTTAGCGATAGCCGGGCGCGTGCTGTGCAGCGCTTTACGTTGCAGGCGGTTGCGGCGAATGATGCGAATGCGTATCCCGTTATCGTCAGTCGTCCCTTCGATCAGGCGTCGGTTGACCGGGAGTACAGCTATCAGATACAAGCGACGGACGCGGATGGCGATGTGCTGTCATATGGCCTGATGTCTGGGCCTGTCGGCATGTCTGTCGCCGCCGACGGCGCGCTGCGCTGGACGCCGGGGGCTGATCAGGTTGGCATCCAGGACGTGGTTGTCTATGCGGAAGATGGCGCCGGACGTTCACTGCAGAGCTATAGCATTAACGTCACTCAGAAAGTTAAGCCCCTGACGGCGACGGTCGTTGTCTCCCCCGAATTCGTTAATCCTGGCGATACTCTTTCCATCAACGTGTTTGTGGATGGCGGTCAAAGCGCACCAACTATCGCCTTGTGGCTGGATGGGGTGGAGACGGCAATGGGCGATTTCGGTCAAGTGATCGTTAACGCAGAGACCATTGGCGTACATACCATCGAAGTTGGCGTGACGGATGGTGTGGATACGGTGATTGAAACCGCGCGCTACGCGGTCCGCGACGCCGCTGACGAGAACGCGCCCCTGGTGAGTTTAAGCGCGCCTACTCTGGATGCGACCATCACTGCGCCGACGGATGTGATTGGCTCAGTGCAGGATGCGAATCTGGCGCTTTATAAAGTGATGCTTTCGCCACGAGGACAACAGGCCTGGCAAGTGATTGCTCAAGGCGGTGAAAATGTAAGCGAGGCCAAAATCGCCACCTTTGATCCCTCGTTGCTGCTTAACGGTCAGTACGATGTTGTGTTGTACGCTGAAGACGTAAACGGCTTGAGCGCGACGGCCAATACAGTGATCGCTGTAGAGGGCGACCTGAAGGTCGGCAACTTCTCTATCACCCTGGAAGACCTGAATATTCCTGTGGCGGGCATGCCTGTTCGGGTGACGCGCACCTACGACAGCCGTCGTCGCTCTGAGGCGCTGGACTTTGGTTATGGCTGGAGTTTGGGCTATCAGGATGTGAAGATCGAGGAATCACGCACCCTGGGCGGCCTCTGGGCGTTAAATCAATACAAGCGTGGTCCATTCAGTCTGATTCTCGACTTCTGCGTTGAGCCGCTGGGCGCGCCGACGGTGACGGTGACGCTGCCGGACGGCGATGTCGAGCGCTTTGAAGTCTCCGCTTCTCCTCGTTGTAATACTTATACGGCAATGGAGGATGTTGAGCTGGCGTTTAAGCCGGTTGGCGATACGGCGTCCACGTTGGAAGCGTTGGATGATGCGTCTGGCCGCTATGTGAATGGCAAGCTGGTTGATAATGACACATTTTCCCGCGCGCTGGACCCCAGCCGCTACCTGCTAACCACTCAGGCCGGCTACAAATATTACCTGAAGCAAGGCGTCGGCATAGAAAAAGTGGTCGATCCCAATGGCCACACCCTGACGTACACCAACGATGGGATCTTCCACTCCAGCGGTAAGGCGGTGCGTTTTACCCGTGACAGTCAAGGTCGCATTGTCAGCATGACCGACCCCAATGGAAATGAGCTGACTTATACCTATGACTTTAACGGTGACCTGGAAGTCAGCACCGACCCCATGGCGGCGCAGACCAGCTATACCTACAACCGCTCTCACGGTTTGCTGGATATCATTGATCCGCTGGGCCGTACGATAGTCAAAAACATCTATGACGATGCAGGTCGTCTGATGGCGCAGGAAGACTCCGAAGGCAACCGTACTGAGTTTGACCATGATATCGAAGGACGTCAGTCCGTCGTGACGGATCGTAACGGCAATACGACCTTCCTGTATTACGATGATCACGGCAATGTCACCTCCAAGGTCGACGCGGAAGGCCATACCTGGTCCTACGCTTATGACGATCACGGCAACCAGTTAAGTGAGACAAACCCGCTCGGTTATGTCAGTTCCGCGACATTTGATGAGCGCAATAACCAACTGACGCAAACGGACGAACTGGGCAATACGGCTTCGTTCACCTACAACACCCGCGGCCAGGAACTCACGATTACCGACGCGAGCGGGGACGCTTTTACTAACGTCTACGACTCTATCGGCAACATGTTGTCGGTCACGGACCCGCTGGGGAATGTCGCTGAAAATACCATCAACCGTGACGGCCTGGTGGAGAAGAGCAAAGATGCCCTGGGGAATGAAACCCAGTACACCTATGACAAAGACGGCAATAAGTTAACCGAGGTTGATGCGCTGGAGCAGCGCATCATTTACACCTATGACGACAACGGCAATGTCCTGTCGGAAACCCGCAAGCGTACGGTGGATGGCGTCAAGGTCGATGAAACCACACGTTACGTCTACGACGCGCGCAACCGGGTTATCGAGACCCAGTATGCTGACGGCTCTACCACGCAAACCGAGTATGATCTTGCGGGCAATCAAATCGCCACCATTGATGCGCAGGGACGTCGCACGGATTACGAGTATGACGTCTATGGCCGTCTGTTGGCGACGACTTATCCAGATGGAACCTCGGAGAGCAAAACCTACGACGTGGAAGGCAATGTCCTGACGGAAACCGATCGTCTGGGGCGGGTCACTGTTTTTACCTACGACAAACTGAATCGCGTTGTTCGTACTGAGCTGGCGGACGGCTCATTCTCCAGCGTGACCTATGACGCCGCCGGACAGGTTGAGTCCGAGACGGACGCCAAAGGTAACGTCACTCACTACGAATATGACGCGGCAGGTCGTCGCACCGCCGTGATCAACGCACTGAATCAGCGCCATAGCTTCGTCTACGACGCGGACGGCAACCTGATCAGTGAAACGGATGCGAACGGTCACACGACGACGTATGAGTACAACATCCTGGATCAACGGGTTAAAACCCTGTTCCATGACGGCTCAAGCCTGCAGGAAACCTTTGACGCTCTTGGTCGTCGCCTGAGTAGCATCGATCAAGCTGGTCGAGTGACCCAGTACGGTTATGACAAGCTGGGCCGTTTGATTACGGTGACGGACGCGCTGAATAACGTCACTTCCTTCACCTATGATCAGGCCGGCAATAAGCTGACGCAGACCGATGCGGAAGGCCGCACGACCCGCTGGACCTATGACGCCATGGGCCGTGTGCTGACGCGGACGCTGCCGATGGGACAGGTGGAATCCTTTAGCTATGACGACGCTGGCAGGTTGCTCAGCCATACCGACTTTAATGGTCAGACGACCGTCTATACCTACGATGTGAATGATCAGGTGAGTCGCATCAACTACGCAGATGGTGAGGTCGAAACCTTTACCTATAACACCATTGGCGCTCGTCTCACTGCGACGAATTCTCTGGGAACGACGAGTTATCAATACGACGCATTGAACCGATTGGTGGAAGAGACTCAGCCGACTGGCGCGGTGCTCAGCTACAGCTATGACAAGGCGGGCAATAAAACCTCCGCCACTCTCACCCACCAGGGGAAAGCGGAAACGACGACTTACCTGTACGATGCGTTAAACCGTCTGAGCAAAGTGATCGATCCTCAGGGCGGAGAAACCCTGTACGCGTACGATGCGGTGGGCAACCGTGAGAGCGTGACGCAAGCCAACGGCCAAACCACCGTCTATGTCTATGACGCCTTGAACCGACTGACGCGTCAAACCACGACGGATGCGGCGGACAATGTCGTCACCGACTACCGTTACACCCTGCACAGCACGGGGAGACGGGAGCAAATCGAAGAGCTGCACAACGGCCGGGTGTCGGCCTATACCTATGACGCTCTGTATCGCCTGACGCATGACGTCATCAGCGATCCGGTCAATGGTGACTACAGCGCGGAATACCGCTTCGACAAGGTCGGCAACCGCATCTACAGCATCATCGACGGCGTGCACACCGCCTACAGCTATGACGACAATGATCGCCTGACGCAACAGGGCGGCGTCACCTACGCGTATGACGCCAACGGCAATACGCTGACGGAAACCGAAGACGGTCTGGTCAGCGCTCGTTACACTTACAGCGCGAAGAACAAACTCCTCGCAGTAACCAAAGCGGGCGAGACCACTAACTTCGGTTATAACCCGGACGGCATTCGCACCCGGAAAGCGGCAAGCGGCGCAACCACCGACTTTATCGTCGACCAGAACCGCGACTACGCCCAGGTGCTGCAAGAAGTCGTCAATGGCGCCAAACAAGTTAGCTATGTGTACGGCGACGACCTGCTAAGCCAGGCAAGAGCCGGCGACGTCAGCTACTATGTCTACGATGGCCAAGCCTCCGTCCGCTCTTTAACAAACCAGACCTGCGTCCAAACCGACAGCTACCACTACGACGCTTTCGGCATCCTGCTGCACAGCGAAGGAGACACCCCAAACAGCTACCTGTATACCGGAGAGCAGTATGATGCATCGCTGGATCAGTATTACCTAAGGGCGAGGCATTACGACCAGGGTGTGGGCCGTTTTACCCAACAAGATACTTACCAAGGACGTATGGGAGAGCCTGCGACCCTTCATAAGTATGTTTATACACATTCAGACCCTGTAAACAGCGTTGACCCTAGTGGCCATATGACTTTAGGGGAGATTGGTGTCGGTTTGAACTCAAATTTACAAACGACGTTAGGGGCAACTCTCAGCTATGTAAGGCTTGGCTTGAGATTACAAAATGCTGCGGAGTTTCTAGGTACAGGCTACGAAATTCTTGGAGCACTTCAAAATGTATTAAGCCAATCAGGATCAAATGAAAATATAGGAAAACCCCAAAACCCAGGAGCTAGGGGATGGACGTTTGCAGATGCTGCCGACAGTTGTTTGGTTTATTGTCCGAGGGCAATAGCTGCCGGGATTTCCGATTGGAGTAGTGGTTATGCCAAGCTAAAAGGCAAAGATATAACATCTATTGAAATATATGCTCCAAGTTTTGTTGGCATGGGGAATAAAACTGGTTACACCCCACCTCTTCCAATCGGTAAAAAGATACGATTTGGAAAGAAACGAATACCTTTAAGAATGGTTTTTGGAGGACCCAAAAATACTGGGGATACTCTGTATGGCGTAGGGATAACTGTTGGCAAAAAAGGTACTATGCAATTAATCAGAACTGATATTGGGCCAGGCCATAAAAATGCAAAAAAATCTGAAGTAGTTGCGCCTTTAAATGATAACAACCAATTTCACTACCATGTATATAAGTGGGGACAACAAACCATATGATTCTTGAAGATAGGCCTAAACAATGGCCAGAAGATGACTGTTTAGATGATTTCTGGATTATGTTGTCGATAATATGTTCTACAAAGAGTGATATAGAAGGTGTTTTGCCTGGTCGAATTCCAAGTAAGGATAGCCCTTACTTGGAAGATGGCAGATACAACCCTCTTATATCATTCCTGTCTTTGGTATCAACATCAGGTGGTTGGTGGTGGGTAGATTTACCAGAAGTAGAAGACGAGATTCACGCGCTAACAGATTTTATTAACGCTGGATACTCTAAACATGACCCTTGGGAATTGCATTCAGTAGAAGGATTGAGTTCAAAATGGTGGGAAGAACTTAAAAACCTTGCGGAAAAAGTTCTTCAAAAAGGAGTTGGAGGCAGTAGAGCCAAATTGCCAAAAAAATTTGATCCATGTGACTATAATGAATTTGAATCATGCCAGTTTGATGTTGACTATGATTCTTTATATCCTAAATATTAGATGTACTAAAAAGTGGCAGATTGGTTTTTATCTGACTAACACCTAAAAAACGTCAGAGTCAGTCTGGTACATTTCCATCTATAGTTGCTTCGATCGGTTATCAGTTAGCGCAACATTTCTTGTCGAAAGCCGGATTTAGGCTCCGCTCATCTGATGTTGGGCGGTAGAGCCCTTGGAGTGGAGTCGTAAAAAAGTATTGGTCATAATCCTGTTCAAAAAAGCCGGGTTGCTGTGCGACAGTAGATGTGTATGAAGGCACCTTTTTGATAAGTAATACTACACTTGCTCCAGAATAGATATATAAGATTCTTAGGAGCAGCGGCTAACCATGGGTGGCAATTAATCCTGAGACTTGGTCTACGAACAAAGGGCGCAGAGAATTTGGCCGCTTTGCAAGAAAAAATAAGTTTGTCGCAAAAATTGCTCAAGTTGTTGGTTGTGCAGCAGGTACATCATTAGGTTGCGTCGCAGTTTCAGCTATAATCACCTACTGTGTTTCTGCCTCCAAATTTATTGGCGTTTTAGCTGTCGCAAACTACTCGGCCTTGACCCAAACCACCAGGTAACGGCCGTCGTTGTCAGAAATAACAGCTGCGCGATGGCCTCTTTGTACAGAACCATTAACTCGACCGGGCTCAACGCGCCAGCACCACCGAGATGGCGGCTAATATTCAGGGTGACAAACGTCGCCAGAATAAGCAGATAGACAGTAATCAGCGGTCGCATCAGGCCCCGGATAGCGTCCACAAACCACATCCCATACGTTTGACTCTGCTCTTTAAGCCCATCCTTGAACGCCGCGGTCTCCGCGATATCTCTGTTTATCCTTCCTTCCGTGTCCGCTCTTAGAATTTGTTTGTCCGCCAGCGCCAGTTCATGGTCGTACTGAAGCTCCGCTTCCTGTTTGCGAAGCGTGGCCATTTTCAGCTCATAGGTGAGCCGGAATTGCTGATCCTTGCGTTCTTCTCGTTTGGTTAACCAGCTGCCAAACATGCCCACCAACGCGCCTAACCCTGACGAGGAAAACAGCGCCAGCAGTCCTTCCAGCATTAGTGTTCCCCTTGAATGGTCAGCCGCAGTGGTTCTCTATTGAGAAGTTCGGTGAATACATGGAGGGCTGAGCGGGAGTTGAGGACGGCGGGTTTACCAGAGAGCCAGCCACGGCGATCGCCAATCAGAAGGCATCCCTGTGTGTGAGTGACAATATTGCCATTGTGAATCAGGATGCCGGTTCTATCTGGCACATCCTGCAGCCAGTAAACGTTCTTGTACTTGCCGCTGCTGGAGCGTTCCAGAAACGTTGCTTCATAAACGCCAGCAGGAATGCAGCTCACCTTCGGCCGGTTATCTAACCAGGGCCGCTCAAGGATCTGAAACGTCGCCCCTTTCACTGTCAGCGTACTGAGAATACACCCCGAGTGAATTTCATCCCGGATCATCATTGCCTCAATCATCGTTTGCTCCTTGCGCGATCAAGACTGAAACAGTTTCAACTTAATCGCCGCACCGACCAAAAATGCCGCTAACAGCCCGGTCGTCATGGCTTTCACCAGCGTGCGCCAGGCAGTGCGTCGAGCATCGCGCCAAGCTTCAAGCAAGTCTCGTAGTTCTCTGATGTCGCGAGCGGCATGACCGTTCTCCAAGCCAAGATGAGATAGCACGCGCAAGGCGCCTTTTTCCGCCGCATGATCGAGTAGTTCGTCCAGTTCTTCCCGCCGCAACAGCAGGATATCTTCGGGCACAGAGAGATTCGTCTCCGTCATTAGGGAACTCCAAAGAAAGTTTAGATCGTTTTCTTAAATGGGATGGGACGCTGTCGGCGTCAGAGCGAGACGCCAGCGCTCCAATCCGTTCCGGTATAAGCGCAAAGCCTAGCTTCCTCTTCCACAAAGCACAGCCATCCCGTTTGAGGTGTGTAATAGTCCCAGGCGTTTTGAATACGGACGGCGACCTGTCCGGCCTTGTTCTCCCATTCCCCGGTCGCATTGACGGGAATCAGATAACGATCGCCCTCTTGGGCGGTAGCAGGTGGAGCGCTTGTATGTCGCCCCTTCACGGATAGGCCCACCAACGCGCCAAGGCGTTTAAGGTTGGCGTCCATCCCCGCGGCCCATCCCGACTCCCCCGTGCTCCAACCGTAGTTCAATCCAAGATTGGGGTCAGTACGTGCAGACATTAATGCCCTCCATAATATTGGTCATAGTTAAGGCCATACCCCGCGCGCTCGACACTGATGTTGTGCTTTTGCCAACTGGCGAGCCCATTCCTCATGGCTTCTAAAGTGATGAATAGACGCCCGTTGGGACGCCCCAGTCCGGTATCTGTTATTTCCTGCTCTATTGAATAAGTCAGAGAGGTTTCCTGCAGAGAGGGAACGGAGAGAATCCGGCGTTTGGTTTCGCTATACACACTTAAGACGTAAGTCACACCCGGCTCAGGCCCAATATTCCCCATGCTTTGAGACGTTAATTCCACCGTTTGCGTGAGCCGATCACGATGCGCCCACGAGACCGTTAAGGCCCCAGTGATGACGTCAGGATAGGCGGCGCCGTTAACTTTCAGATTGCCTGGCGGGTAAGGTCGGTCCTGACGCCGATTCATCGATAAGGACTCGACAGGCGCGGAGTCCAACGCCAAGGTTCCCTTCCCTGTCACGGTCAGCAAGCGCACATCCACCTTTTCGCCGGCGGCGTATTCCGTAGCGTCCACGCCCTGAAACCCATCGGCAAACCAAAGGCGACTGCCTGCAGGATGCGCCACGGGTACCGTATCGAGCACGCCACGCAACAGGGTGAGACTGCGCTGCGACAGGTCCATCGCAGTCACCGCCACAACTTCATCGTTCAAATAGGCGTACCCGCCAATCTCCACCAAGTCGAGATCGCGCTCTTCTATGACCATCACTGTCGTTTTTACCTGAGGGCCAATCTCATCGGCCAATACCGCGGAAGGACAGAACTCCCCCTGACCTCGCCGTTGGTAATGGGGCGCGGTATGCGACTTACTGTGCAGCTCATAATTGAGCGCCCCAGATGAGGGACGCACCGCCAACGTCTGCAGATAACCCTCAGACGGCTCCAGATACTCCAGGTCCGCAGGCTTTAACGACCTTACAAGGTCCCAGTATGGGGCTTCCACCAAGCGTCGATATGGGGAGGTTGATGGCGCTGGGACAGGATCGCTCCATCCTGTTGGCTGAGCGGAGGTATAACTGGCCGCAGGTAAGCCAAACACGTCTTCAACCGCTTCTATATGAATCGCGCCCTGGGTCAGGGTTCCGCCATCGATGGCGGCGATGCGTAACACCAGTGACTCAATGCCTAATGCCGGCCAGGTGAGGATAAACACATCTCCCGGCGCCAGCCGCCATCCATTGCGGTTTACCTTGAGACGGACCTTCGCCAGAGGTGTGGAAACGGCGGTTAAGTCGCGCATGGCCACCCGGGACGCCAGCACATCCGATGTAATGCCAGGGTATCGCCGGGTTTGGGATACCACTGCGCCCTGGGCCTGGATATTGGCCAGGTCCTGCACCGTCACACTGGTTTCCTTGAAACTCTCGGGATGGGTGTAGATCAGCACCAGCTCGTTGGTGGTTTCTCCCCAGGCCGCTCGCTGAAAGCTCTCCAGTTCGATCACAGTGTTTGGACCAAAAACCGGTAAGGCGGACTGCGCATAGTTGGCTCGCACCAGCTTCAGCACAAAGCGCCCGTTGGTGGGAGAGGTCGTCAGAACGCCGCCAATATGATCCAGCACCTCTTTCACAAACTGCTCGATTTTACTTTGCTGCGACCAGATCAGGCTTAATCCGAAGCCTTCCTGATACAACGCATCGGCCGCCGCCCGAAAACCGCCGTCATCCAAACTGATGGCGGGATAGCCCATGCCCCATACGGGGTTGGTCAGACACTCGTAAAGGATATGGGCCGGATTCGCGGCGCCATGAATCTCCGCCTTGTCGGGATACCAGGCCCTAAAGCAACGCTTCACCCGCACCGCCCAGGGTTTGATATAGGGATTGTTGGCGGCGAGGCAGACCTGCCTCAGAATGAGGCTGAACAATCCGCGATAGGCGGGCTGAGGATCTCCCTGGACGGCTTTAAGGTAGTCGTTGGGTAGTTGCGTCTCTTCCCCAAACGCCGCATCCACGGAGCCATAGACGCCGCCCTCACGTTTGTCGCCGCCAAATAACTCTTTCTCGTTGAGCTGAAGTCGCCCACTAGTTTTGAGGTCGCCTTTCCAGGCTTGGCGATCGCCGACCTGAATTTCGGTGAGGGCGTCCACCGGGCCGTGGCAGATCGCCAAGTGCATCCCGAGGTAGTATCGATACCCAACGGTGACCGACTTACTGCTACCGCCCATCCTGCTCCTCGTCTTGGCGTGTTTGCGCCTGAGCCACGACCGCTTGGGCCATGACGTCGCCGGTGGCCAGCAATGTCTTCGCCGGCAATCCCACTTCCAAAAACCGGGACCAGTCCAACCCATGGCGAGCGAACCAGGCGCGGCCGCCGCGATTGCAATAGCCTAGCGCCCGCATATCGGCGTGAGTGACAGTCAATGATTTCATTTCTTACCGCCTTTGGATTTGATGGGCGTGGTGCGCAGATCGCCGTACCAGACCACATTGGCGCTGCGCACCAGCACTGTTCCAAACACCACGGGAATGGGACGCCCCTCGTCGGCGGTGGGCGCGTCCAAGTCCTTTAACTCCGCCGCCGGCGGTTGCGGCGGTTTGGGCGCCAGCGCGTACTGAACCAGTGTGGCGACGATCCACACGACGATTTGCATCCAAGGCATGAAAGGTCCTCAGTAAATTGGGCTGCCGCCGAACGGGTTCTTGGAGGGAATAAAGGGAAAGCCGCCGTAGTTCAGACTATTGCCAAACTTGGCGTCACAGGTCATCAACGTGTGGTCGCAGCCTGGATACAACATCACCGCTGCGCCAACGCGAAGACCCGGCGGCGCTGTGGACAGCGTGATTGCGTCGCCACTCTGGCCGACGATCATGCGCTTTTCCGTCAATCCCTCGGCGGACCAGGTGGCGAATCCTCCCGCGAAATAGCCGTCCGCATAGTCGGCCGCGGCGGCGACGTGAATGACAGGGCCTTCCAGGGCCATCACATTCCCCTTAATGCGATGCGCCGTGGGACTGGCTCCGCAGGCCGCGCCATAGAGCGCATGAGGACAGTTGCGTTGATACAGGCGACGCAAGCCCGTTCGCTGCAAACTGGTATAGACCGGCTCGCAATTGAACTCCACTTCAGAGCCGCGCCACTCCGCATTCAGCACCCGTCCCATCCACACAGGAACCGTCTCCGGGTCATCCCGATGTCGCCGGTATACCGTCAACAACGTCACTTCAGAGGGAGGCGTGGTAATAAACGCTTGGGCCACCGTCACATCCCGAGGCAGGGTGACGCGAAAACCTGCGCGTCCGCTTTGCGCGCTGCGCTCTATCACGCCGCGCTTGAGTGCGATGGCGGCATAGACAAACGCGTTAAAGCGTTCATCCCTGGCGGCGCTGGTATAACGCCAGACGCGCGTTCCCCGGCGAAACTCATAGAGCTCGACCGGACAGGCTTTGTCCGTTGATGTCTCTCGGTCTGCGTAACTCATAGATCGTCCCGTAAACTCATTAAGGGCAAGCTGACTTCCGCCAGCGCATCGGTATGGTGGGAAATTTCGACGGCGTCAGCATCCAAACGCATGAGCGTCATAAAAGAAATTCGAGCGATCTCCGCGGGGGAGAGAGAAACGCCAAGCGGTTGGTCCAATGCAATCAGCTCACGCTGCGCGTCCACCTCAGAGGCGCCGGTAATACGACGATAGAAGCGTTCTCCTGAAACTGTCTGAATAAGCAGATCTCGTCGTCCCGCCCAGGCGGCGGGACCTGCGGCGTAACCTCTGTTATCGATGGTCCAGGCCGCATCCTGCGCTCCAAATGGCGCGACGACGGCGATGTCCGATTGAAAGCTAGGGAGCCAGAACGGTTTCAAACGCCCAGCCCGGGCCGCCAGCCAGCGCCTGAAATCCGCAATGGCGGGACGTCCCGCCAACAGCCAGCGATGGACGCGCCGGCGGCGATCGACCCCGGTCAGGTCGTCCACGACCCGGCGTCCGGTCAGATAATCCAACTCCCGAAGGTCTCGCATTACCGAGGCGTCCAAATCATCACGCCAGTTTGGCGGGACCCTAAGCACGGGATAGCCTTGGTAGTCGGGCTCTTCCGTCATTGCAATCAGCGCGCATTCCTCCTCCAACCGAAACTGAGTTTTGGCGGCGACAATGGCGTCGGTCACGTAGGTCAGATTCTGGCTACTCCCCACGCGAGCGGAGTGTACCGGCGCTATTCGGGTTCCAGCGGGCCAGCTTTGCTCCAGGGGCCGTTTAAGGTGCAACTGGTTTGGCTCGACCGCGGCGATCTCCGCAAACTCCGCACGCAAATCGTGTACGAGCGTCAGCAAGCCGCCGACCGCATAATCACGGTGCGACGTATCGACGGTAAGCGTCTGGACGCCGGCGGCGATGGGGGTTGCGGAAACGGCGGCGTCTATCCACCATGGCAGTCCATACACGCGCGCTTGCCAAGAGATAAGCAGGTTCTCCATCATCACACGGGGGCGATCCACACCTGCCAACACTCTGTATTCCAGCATGCGTCGAGGATGCGCCCGCACTCTGACTCGCTGTTCCACGCCAGAGTGGGAGCGCATCACGTCAGTGAGCCACTCCAAGCGTTCAATGACGGGTTCAGACCAGTCCGGGGATAGCGTCCAGCCGACAATGCGTCGCCCTGTCACCCCTAGCGTGGGCGTATCCGAGCTAAATAGAAACCGAAATCGCGCCTCCACCTGCGGCGGCCCATTGGGAGCCACGGACAACGAATAGCGGCGCGACTCCAAGGCGCCAAACTGCGTCGGTGGCGAAGCCGGCCCGGTCAGCGTCATGCCTTCGGCGGCTTCACGCGCCACGGAGTTGAGCGTCTGGGGCTGCATGTGCGCATTCCAGACTTCTATCTCGCGCATCTGCACCGAGGCCACACTGCCCAGATCAATGCGCTCAGGCAGAACATGCACCCGGTGATACCAATCCACGCCAAAGCTGGCGGCGAGCGTCCCTTCTTGAGGTATACGCGGCGTAAACGTGGCGGCTTTGCGTTGTGAGCGTGTCGACGCAGGGCTGGCGATGGCGCTCACGTCGGGCGGCCAGGCCGGCAGCGCGAGATGCTCCATGTCCTGCGCCAAGCGTGGGTTGTTCCATACGGCGCTACAGGACGCGGGGATAAAGCCTTCTACAGCGGTCATGGTCAGGGACCGTCATAGCGTACGGCGAAACCAAACGTGCCCGTCGAGAGCCGCGATCCCGCAGAACTGCCATAGGAGCCATTAGGACTCTGAATGTCTTTTTCCCACCAGGGGAACACTTTCCAGCGCTCGCCCCCTAACGTGAGGATATCCCCGGCGTTGTAGTAATTGAGCCGCAGGCTGCGCCAGTGCTCCAAATGCCCTAACAGCGAAATGTAGCCGTCTGAGCGCGGCAGCCACAACCACATCGGCGTCATCACCGATTGCTGGCTCCAACTGTTGGGCTGCCGCATCTGAATGGGATGCGCGTACTGGGCAAAAGACGGCCAGACCGTATTGTTGGCGTTCGCGCCGGGCCAGATATTTCCGTCCACCCGACAGTGCAGAAAGCTCGCCCGATAATGCTGAAAGCCGTTGGAATGAGAGTCTGTATTACGAGTGTTCCAAAACGGCGCCGCCGGTGAGCGCCAGTAGCCCGCTCGGTATTGGCCTTCTCCCGCCTGCGTTGGTGTGAAATAGAACCCGTTCGTCGATTTGGCGGCCATGCAGTGGGACGCCGCAAACCAGTTGCCGCCCTCCCAGGCGCCGTACTTCTGAATGTCGCCAAAAGCCATCCACTGATGCCGGGACACGGAGTAATTCACGACACAGAGCATCAGGTCGGGCGACTCATGGGCGAACAAGTGATAAGTGACGGGCCACGCAGAGCTGGGCAGCCAGATACGCGCCTTTTGCGGACAAGGATCGACGCTGAAATCCGCGCTGTTGGCGCCGGCGATAACCACTTGGTCGGGATCAGCCAATGTCAGACTCACATGATTGACGCCTTTACTGAGCGAATCCCCCTGAACGCGCCAACCATTGGCTTCGGCAAACAGCATCATGGCGTCCCTCAGCGCGGAGTTAGAACCGACCTGGCCAGTTTCATACGCCATTACGCCAACCTCAGCGCAAAGTAGTCGCGCACGCCCGTGCGAAACACATCCTGGACCACCAGATGCTCGAGGCCGTCGGCAACGACAGTGCTTTCCACCGCGTTGGCGAACCCCGGCACAAAATACACGCCGTCCAGTTCGCCGTAGGTATTGGCGGGATCATTGAGCACAATCGGCATGAGCGGATAATGGCCTTCCGTGTCGCGGGTGATCACGCTGTTATTCCAGGGCCAGCTTTCTGGCTGGAGCCATTCACCGTCGATGAAGCGGAATTTGAAGTTCGCGCGATTGCCTTTGTAGGGTAAAACCAGCGAACCATCCGAATAGCGGGTCAATGCATCGGTGGGAGTCATACCGGCGGCCAGCAAGGGATAAGGAAACTGTCCTGGTGTGGCGTAAGGGAGAAACTTGCCCAGGTAAAACGTCATGTACGACGTATCCACTTTCACCACACAGACAATGCGTTGGCCGTTGGCCACGAACCAGTACGGCATCGCCGCATTCCACACAGGAAACCCCATCATGGGCGATGCGCCTGGCTGCTTGCTGAAGCCATTCGCTTCGACAAACCCTGAAAAGCCCGCCAGGCGCCAGTTGAAGATATCGGTGGTGGGCGACGCATAGGTTTCTATTCCCACAAAAACGGCGTCGTTACCGGACAGTCCTGGCCCCTGCAGAATCAACTGCGCGGGGACGCCATGGCTGATGCGGGAGGTCTCCAGCGTTTCCAACAGATCAAAATCCCGCAGCCCGCTGTAACCCCAGTCGCCGTTATTGGCGTGAATCAGAATGCGCCAGTGGGTTTTCGCGCCGATGCTTGGCGTACTGACGCTGTATTCCCGAAACTGCGCATTACTCCAACTCTGGTCATTCCAGGTTTCCTGAGCGGTCCACACCTCGCCATCGTCCGACCCTTCCAAGGTGAAGGATTTGGGGGAGCGCGAGGCTTTGCCCGCTCCCCTCAGGGTAAATGCCCGCACTTCCAGAGGGCGCACCAGTTCCAGCCCCAGATGAGACGGCGCCGCCTGACTTTGCGCGGTTAACCATTCGCTGGCGCTGTCCGCGTCAAAGCCTCTGAAGGCCTCATAACCGCCCAGTTCGCTGCTGCAAAAAATGCGCTTATACCCAATCCAACGCAGCGCCCGCCAACGCTGCTCAACAGGCGTCATCGTTTGCGTCACGAATTGGTATAAGCGCATCAGCAAGTCGACGTAATCGCCCGCCGTGCCGGATTCGTAGGCCATAAAAAAGTCTCAGCTTAATAATTGCCGCACCGCGCCCGCGTTGCGTTGCAGAATGTTCAGGATGGTTTTCTCCCCGGAGGAGGATGTGAGGTAGTCGGCCGCCATCGCCGGATCGACGACATTCACGATGCGGACGGCGGAGCCGCCATTCGCGCCAGGCGCCCCTGCCGCTGCGCTCGCCGACGGACGCGGGCCAGTGGGAACCAAACCGCCGCTGGCGAAGCCCAAGGCGCCGCCTTGCAGGCGAGGACCGGCGGACAGGCCGTTGATAGAGTGCAATAAGCCCACGCCGACACGGCGTACGGCGGCGGCATTGACGACGAACTCCCCGGCGGACAACCGCGCGGGAATGGAATCGCTGGTGGACGTTCCAGGTCCGCTGACATAGCCGCCTTGGGCAAAGCCTTTGAACAAGGAAGACAATATGGCGCCGGGACCGCTGGCGGAGCCGACGGAGCCAAACAGACCGCCAAACAACGACTCAGCGAGCTTTTGCGAGGCCATGCGTTGAATCGTCCCCAGTACGGAACGGCCAAAATCCGCAAACGCGGCGCTGGCGCTCTTGGCCCCAGCGCCCACCGACTCGAACAGATTCGCCATCCCGTCGCGCAGTGAGCCGTCAAAGGACACCGCCACCTCATCCACGACCTGATTAACCCGGGTGATTTCGTTTTTCCAAGCCTGCACCCGCGCCAACGCGTCCGGCCCGATCGCGGAAGCCGCCGCCTCTAACTTGGGCAACATGGATGTAAGCTCATCGCCTGTCGCCTGGTGTAGCGCCAGTAGTTCCCGTTGAGCCTGCGCCTCCCCCAATTGTCCCGCTTGCCGCTGCAACTGAATGGCTTGCTCTGCGGCATTCATGTTCGTCAGGGTTTGATGAAAGCGCTGCTCCCAGGCCGCCAAATCCGCCTCCGCCGCCTGCACGTCGATGAGTCGGTTCACCAGGGCGGCGCCTTCCTGATCGCCTTCCGCCTGCAGTCTCGCCACCAGGGACTGATATCGCTGGGCCACTTGCGCGCGTCTGTCCGCGCTATCGGCGACGCCCGTTAATTCCCTTAACTCGGCTTTGACGCGCGCAAGCTCGTCGCCGAGCTCTTTCTCCGCCTGCGCCGCCCGACGCGCATTGGCGACTTCCGCCTCCGTCCGCTGTCGGTTGAGCAGGGTCAGCTCCGCTTCCAGTTTCACCAGATCCGCTTGCTCCTTGGCGCGCCCAGCAACGTCCTGGTTCGTCTTTAGCAATGCCTTCTGACGCTGTATCGCCGTGCGCACCCGCTCGATGTTCGCGTCGATGTCGCGCTGTGCGAGTCGCGTTTTTTCGGCGTAGTACTCCCGCAATGACAGCTGACGTTCCGCCAAAGCGCGATCCAATTCGGCGTTTTCCCGCGCCAACGAATCTTTGAGCAGGCGCAGTTCCGCGTCGGCGCGCGCCTGGTCCAGGGTCAGTCGTGCGCCTTCTGCGCCCGGCGCCGCGCCTGCCGGTTGGTTGCGTCCAAATACGCCCGGTTCATGGGTTTCTGGTTTGATGCGTGACGCGATCGCCCGCGCCGCCTCGCCGACATAGTCCCGGGAGAAGGACTTGCGTAGCTCCCGAGAAACTTGCCGCCCGTAGACGCCCACCTCCCCAAGTTGACGCGTCATGGTCGTCTTTAGAGACTGCATGGAGAAGTCGCCCTTGAAAGCCGCGTTCACATCGCGTCCCAGCGCCCTCGCCATTTCTCCGATATTAGAGAAGGCGCGCCGAAACCTTGTGACCAGAAAAGCCGCTGTGATTCCCGCCACGCGTCCGACCGCCGTAAAGGTTCCAAGCACCAGATTGATTCCGCTACGGACCGACGCGCCAAGTTCCCGCAGTTCCCTGATCGCTGCCTCACGCACTCGCCGCCAGCCGACTTCGCCTGCGCCCATGAACTGCCCCAGCGCCTCGATGGCGGCGCCGATTTTCTCGGTGACAAGGTCCCAGGTCGCCGCCGCAATCTGCTTGAGTGTGGCGGTCTTTCCGCCGAATTGAACGGTGGCGTCACGGGCGGAGTACAGCATGCCCGCCACCACGCCCAAGGCCGTCACTAAGGCGCCGACGGGGCCGCCTAACAAGGCCAGCGCGCCGCGCAGTACTGTCAAACCCCGTCCCCAAAGCGTGGCGGAGGCGGCCGCCTGAGCAAAGGCGGAAGACGCCGCCATCGCCTGGGTGCGGGTTTTCGCCACATCCGCGACTAAGGCCCCAGTCGCCACGCCTTGCGCACGGGCCTGGGCCAACGCCGCCAATGCGCTTTGATGCCGGGCCGCCGCCTCCGCCGACAGTATTTTCAGACTGGCCAGTCGCGCCGCATTTTCCGCCCGGGTGGCGGCAAGACTCGCCGTCAAAGAGGCGATCATGCGTCCCATGGCGGCCACCAGCGCCACGCCAGCCAGATCGATCAACACCTCCAAATGCTGCGCCAGAAACTGCAGACTCTGAGCCAGTGCGGCGGTCACGCCGCTATGGGAGTCCCGCTCGCCAAACGCGCGTAGAAAGGCGTTTTTCAGGCGCACCAACGCGCCCGACACGGTATCCGGTAAGCTCGCCATTTCCAGCGTCAGGCGCGTCTTCTCATTTTTTAGCGCATCCATGACCGCCTTGGCGGTGATCTTGCCTTCCTGCGCCAGAGCACGCAGCGCACCCATGGGAACGCCCATGCCATCCGCAATCGCCTGCGCCAATCGCGGCGTCTGTTCCACGACCGCGTTAAACTCCTCGCCGCGCAGCTGCCCTGACGCAAACGCCTGACCCAACTGCAGCAGCGCCCCCGCGGCGGCTTCGCTGGAGGCGCCGGATAAGGCGACCGCCTGACTGATGGTCTCCGTCACCGCCAAGGCTTCGCTTTGCTCCCTCCCCAGAGCGCGGACTGAGGGCGCCAGTCGCGCATACAGCGTGACCGTCTCCGCCAACGGCGCGCGGTTGCGTTGAGAGATCGCGTAGAGTTCGGCGTCGGCGCGATTGAACTCTTCCTGCGAGGTGACGGCGAGCTTGAGTCGCGCCTGCAGGTTCTTATATTGGTCGGCCGTCTCCGTCAGCTCGCGCACGCCCAGTCCAAGCCCGATCAATCCGCCCAGTCGGGACAGCAGATCCCCTAGCTGGTTGGCGTGTTCACGAAGGTGCGAGAGGCTGCCGTTGACGGAGGTGAATGCGCGCCGGGTATCATCGACGGCGGAGATAAGGATTTGAGCCCGTGGTGAAGCCATGGTCAGAGTCGTTTAAGGATGACGCGCAGCGACGCGGTCAATCGGGGCAGTTCCGCGCGCACTGACTGCTGCAGGTCGAAGCGCTTTTTCAAGGTGACTTTGGAGACCAGCACGGCGATAGGAATGGCTTCGCCGCGGGTCAGTCGACGAACGCCTCGTCGCTCACGCTCGGCGCGGCGAAATCGAGACAAAACCCGCGACGACTCTGGCGTGCTGTGCGCCATCAGAATCAGTTTGCCGTGGCGCTTAACGAAGGCGGTGAGATTCGCCCGTCGTAAGTCGTCAACCAGGCGCGCGAAGGCCTTGCGTCCGATTCGTTGATGCGCAGGCAACAAAGGGATCAACATGCGTCCCCGTATCACCTTGCCGCGCTCATGAACGCCCAACCAGGGAATCTTGGACCCCACCCACAAGGCGGGTAATTGGTTTGACTTGGCGTCATACACTTTGGCGCGCACGGAACGCAGCAGCGCCGGCGACGTGCGTGAGAAACCGCGACGCATGTCATCACGCACCCGCGTCACCATGTCCCGGCCGGAAGCGCGCATGACTTTGCCCACCGCCGAATGCACCGCCTGACGCTTTTCTTTGCGCCAGGCGTTAAATCTCCGCCGATCCAACAGGCCATCCGCGACCAGATCAATCCGCAAAGCGTAACGCCTCTCGCAAACGACTCACATCCTCAGGGCCGCCCTGGGCCGCGATATTCAACATCGTCAACTGCGCCAGCATCCGTTCGTTTTCATAACGCTGGTCCGCAATAAGAAAAGTCTGGATTTGGGCGGGGGTGTACGTGAGCAGATCCGGGTAGCGGTGGCCTGCGCGAATCAAACGGGCGATGGCGTCGCTCCAGGTAATCGGGCGGCCAGTCGTTGCGCCAGCTGGTCGAATCCCGGAGCCACCCTTTGCATGAAAAAATCGGCGTTCGCCTCGAACAACGCGGTCGCTAATTTCAATGCGTCATCCAGCGCCAACGCTTCCACCCAGGGTAACGGTTGCCGGCTCGCTATCGCCAACGCCGTCAGAAGCGAGTCGGCGTGGTCGCAGAATAACGCCAACCAGTCCGGCTCGCCGCCCAATTGGGCGATAAAAGGCCGCACGGCCCGAATCAACGCGGGCAGTTCGCCCAAGGTTAATGGCGAAAGCGTGAGCGTAACTTCCGCAATATCCAGGGTATGTGCGGGCGGCGCCAGCACGTCCCATTCCGATGTGTCCACGCGTCCTCCTACAACAACACGATGCGGCCGAACTGACCCAGGTCGCCCTGCGCCGATTTCAGCGTGTCCGCCAAGACCTGGCCGGACAATTCGAATTTCATCAGCTCGTCGGTAATGATCGACAACTCTTTGGCGGGATTGATCGCCACCCGGTACAGATCGATGACGACCTCGCGGTTGCCGTCGGCGGTGTTCAGTCCCTCAAAGCGAATCCAGCGCTCGGGCAGCGGCTGGGTGAACATGGCGGTGCTCTGCGCCGTTCCGTAGCTGTAATCCACCTTGAAGGGCTCGACAAAGGGGCCATTCTCGGATTTATCGAGCACTGTCAAAGAACCATGCTTGGCGTTCACGCGGTACTGCGCCTGGGCCAGGGTTTTCGCTGGCGAACCGGAGTCTTTGATCATGACCTCGGACAGATTCTGCTTCGCCAGCAGGTATAGCTCGCCCGGATTCAGCGGATTCGGCAGCGTCTCCGCGGTCACTGTGCCGGCGGTTTGTTCGGTGGAGACGCCATAGAGTCCTAACGCCAGGTTGGACGGAATCAACTCCTCCAAGGTGCAGGAAAATTCGCCTTTCTTGGTTTTGATCAACTGCAGATCCGTCAAGCGTTGTCCGCTGACGGACTCCTGGTGCTCAAGGGTTTCCACCGACAGCGACACTTTCAACTCAGGAACGTTGCCCACGTAACTGAGTCCCAAGGGATGGCCGAGGGGATCGCGCGCGCCGATATAGACGCGCCCCTGGCCGGAGAAATACGACATGTTCAGTTTCCTTTTTGGTGGGGAGTGCGATCTTTGGCCTGGGCCGTTTTCGTCGATGTGATGGCTTCAGCCACGCCAAGCTCGATCAGCCAACGGGCGGCGGCCGCATCGACCTCAATACAGTCGCCGGGACCATAGGCGACGCCGGCATGGATGTGAGGACATAAGAGCTTTAACGTCACAATACGCTTCCGTCTCGGGTTAAATCATGGATGTGTGTGCGATATCGCACTTCATAACGCAATGGCAGTGCGACGGCGCCGGCATCGGCGTCTTCCGCGTCCCATTCCGCGTCGATTTCCAGTAATGCGTAAGCCAGTCCGCCCATATTGGCGTCGCGCATCAGCGCCGTATGGGCCGCGACCGCGAGTCGGTCCGCTTGTTCAAACGCATCCCGACCACGGGTGATCGCCACCAGACGAATATTCAGTGCGCGTTCAACCCGGTCATTCACGCGGGCGAGGACGACGTCCGACTCCGTCATCAATAACAGGGCCGGACTTGCTTCCCGATTGATCGGGGCCGTGGGATAACGCCAGACCGGGACCGGAGCCAGCGCCTTCTTGAGCGTGTCCAGGCAAGTGCGTTGAATGCGTTCACGAATGGAATTCACCTGAGCGGCTCCAACCGGGTCAGATCCGCCCGTCGTTCTGCGCCATCGCCCACGGCCCGGATATCGCGAACCTGATAGCGAACGCCGGCGATGTAAATCTCGTCATCCACCGCCAAGGTGGGAAGCGCTGACGCCGGATAGCGAATCGCGTAGTCAGCAGACAGCGCCAAGCCGTCAAGCACAGGTTCGTCCGGCGCGCGGAATTCCACCGACGCCGAGCCCCCGTCAGTCTCTGCGCGAACTAACAATCCTGCTCGATCAGCGGCGTCATATAACGCCTCCAGGCGCGCGATCATGCGGCCAGGCGCACCAGCACACCCGGGCGTCGACACATCGGCAGCGGATTGGACTGGGTATGCAAATCCGTGCCGCGGCCAAACTTGCGCGGTTCCTGTTTCGCATACAGCGGCTTACCGATGGTATTGACCGTTTCATTGAAGTCCGCTGGCGCGCAATGTGTGGCGAAGGTGTCGATCGTGCCTACGGGAAACGCATGCGCTTCGCCGGGCGCGATAAAGCGACGTGCGACGCCATCGATATCGTTGGCCTGGCCGCGATACTCTTCGAAGACGATGCCGCCGAAGGTGAATCCGGAGCGCACATCGTTAATCAATATCGCGCCGTCCTGCCAACGCTCGTAGGCTTTCTCCACTTTGGCGTGGCCCGTCAGCGCCGCGAAAAACTCCGGCGAACACAGGCAATGCACCCCGGTCATGAACTCGCCGCGAAGGTTGTCCTCGATGTGCGCCAACACTTTGATGCAGCGATCCTTAACCGCCGTAGCGGCATTGCCCAGGTTAAAAGGAATGGTGGTCGGGGCGATGTCGAACTCGTCGTACAGGTCGTACAGCACCGATCCATCGGCGTCCAGAATGACGCCTTTCAAGGCGCCCATACGCAGATGCTCCAGCGTGATGGCGTGCTTGTTGCGCATGGTTTGCAGGTTGCGCGCCATGATGCCTGCGATCGTCTCCATGTCGGTTTCAGATCCGAAGGCGCGCACGCCTTGCACCTCATCCGGCAGCACCACATCGTCATGGGGAATGTGCGGTATCACGAAAGAACGCAGCGAGCGCTTGCCGCGACGTCCCACCGTGCCGGGCGAGCCCGGCGGCAGGGTTGGCAGCAGATTCAGCACGCCATTCATTTCTTCCACGATGATCTGGCGCGTGCGAACCGGCTGCATCGGCATGAGCTTCATCGATTCCAGGCGCCCATATCGGTTGGGCAGAATATTGATGGCCGCCGTCAACGCGGCCATGGAAAAGGCGGGGGTATCAAAGGGATTCAGCATGAACTCTTTCTCAGGAGGGACGTCAGGCGCTCGCGCGCACCAGCAGGCCGCGCGCTTTCAGTTGCGCCATTGCAGCGGCTTTTTGTTCGGGGGTAATGTCGGAAGGCCAGATCAGCGCATCGCTTGCGACCACCGCGTGACGGGCGATAAAAAGCGCGTCATGTCGCTCCGCGCTGGTGGCGTCGATGCTCACGGCCAGAACGCCGACGGCCGTATCGCCGCCCTCGGCGGCTGGCGTCAGCGCTTTCAGTCGTCCCTCCGCATCCAGGGAAACAACGGCTCCCAGCGCCAGCTTTTGTCCGACCGCTACGCTGGCCACATCGCGGGAATAGAGATTAGGGGCTTCGAACTTGAGCAGATCCCCTAGATTGTTGGCTTCGTGAATGGCGGGCATTGACTACGCCTCTCCCGCCAAACGCTTGACCGCGGCGACAACCGGACTGTGCTCGGGGCGCAGCTGCGTCCCGGTTTCCGCTGTAATGCGCGAGGCGATGTCAGGCTGCTCCGCTCGCGCGCTCAGCAAGACCTGCCGGACCTGCGCCTCACTGCTGCCCGCGGCGAGAAACTCGGCGGTGCGTTGGGGAACGCCAGCAATCAAACAAAGCTCGGCAATGGCCTGCGCCTGGGCGTAAGGCGGCGCCTGCACCGGCGGCGAAGCCGGCTCGATAGACGCTTCCACGACAGGATCGTCAATGTGGTTGGGTAAGGCTTCTGGGAGGACTTCAGACACAATAAGCTCCTTGGACGAGCGGGGGTAAGCGTGCGCGTTGCGACGTTCACGAGGCGTGAGTGCGCCTTGTCGTCGTAACGCATCGGTGAATTCAGAGAGGGTTTGATCAAAGCTTGAGACGGCGTCCGCCAGCCCTAACGACACGGCTTCTTCGCCAAAGAACAGACGCGCTTTCGTATTGCGCACGTCGTCCTCGCTCAGGTTGCGCATCTGGGCGACCTGGCTGACGAAAATCCGGTACAGACGATCCACTTCCGCCTGGAGAGAACTGGCGGCTTCCGGCGATAACGGGGCATGGGGAGACAGATCGTTTTTATGCTCGCCGGCGTACAGGGCCGTGTACGCTAATCCGTCGCGGGCGTCTTTCGCTGACTGGTCTACGTGCAGCGCGATCACGCCTACCGAGCCCACGCCAGCGGTCTGCGACACGCTGAGCCGACCCGCGCTTGCGGCGATGGCGTAGGCGGCGGAGAAAGCGGAGTCATTGGCGTGCGCCCAGACTGGCTTGCGGGCGTTCACCGCGCGGATGCGTTCAGCCAGCTCAAAGACCCCGCCGGCCTCACCGCCCGGCGAATCAATGTCGAGTAAAATACCCGCCACCTGTGGGTCGGCCACGGCGGCATCCAGGCTTTGCGCGATCTGGCCATAAGAAGACAGGCCTGACGCGGCTTCAAGGCCCAGCGTGCGCCGCACCAGCGAGCCATGCACGGGGATAACCGCAATGCCGGGCGCGCTGTCTTTGCGCGCTCGCGGCGCCGGCGGCGTGAGGCTCACGCCCGTGTTGGCCAGTCCTATGCGACCCCCCACCACCGCCAGGATCACATCCAGTTTGCAGCGGGCGATCAGTAGCGGCGTCCCGATCAAGCGGGACGCTAAATGAATCATGGGCATATGTGTTTTAGTCTTCTGAGGAATCGGAAGGGGCGGCGTCGGTCGCTGCTGCGGCTGGTCTGGGATCGGAGTCGAACGTCAGACCGAGCTCGTCTGCGCGCGCGTTATCAGCGGCAATTTCTCTGTCGATGGTTTCCGCGTCATAACCAAACGCGGAGATGGCTTCAGAGCGCGACAGTAACCCGGCGCGAATGGCCACGATCAGCGCATCGAATTCTTTCTTGGGATCAACCCACTGCCATCCCTGGGGCACCCATTTGACGGCGAGATAGTCCCGCCGACGGTTAGCGAAATCGGGCGCGCGCAACACGCCTTCCAGCACCGCTTGAGTCATCCATGCGCGCCAGATGGGACGGCATAGCTGATGGACAATGACGCCGTGTTGAATCGCTTCGCAGCGACGTCGAAATTCCAGCAGGCCGGCGCGGATCGAGGAGTAATTTACCTGGGTCAAATCGCCAGTGAGCATCTCGTAGGTGATGCCCATCGCTGCGGCGACGGCGCGAAACTGTTGACGCATGAAGTCCGCATAGCTGGCGCCGACGTCCGCCGGTTGCGAGAACTTGATGTCCTCGCCGGGCTCAAGAATCTGCAACGCCCCGGGCTCCAGTCCCGCCAACGCGGCTCCCTGTCCGTCCGGCGCGCCTTCGCCCATCAGGTTGTCCTCCGGGCCGATGCGCGTGATGAAACCGGCGAACATCGCCGCCGTTTTCTTGCGCACCAGCTCGGCGTCGTCGTATTGATCCAGCTCGTTGAGCTTGACCAGGGCCCGGGCCAGCCAAGGTTCGCCGCGGATCTGACCCGGTCGCAGCGGCCGGAACACATGTAGGATTTCGGCGGCGGGAACCCGCACTGTTTCCAAGTCCGTCGCGCCGGACGCCGGGGCGAGCAGACCGTCTCCCGGATGCGTGCGAAAAAGGTGGTAGGCGACGCGCCGCCCCAGGCAATCGAACTCGATGCCAGCGCGCACGGTATGGCCGTTGGGCAGGTCCTGATTCAGCGTCGGGTCCAGATGCTCCGGCTCCAACACCTGCAGTTGCAGACCTACCGGCAGATCGTCTTCCGGACGACGGTAGCGCAGGCGCACCAGGCACTCGCCGCCCTCCAGCATGGCGCGACACACCAACGCCTGCAGGCCGTAGAAATCCGTCAGTCCGGCAGCGTCGGCATCCTCGCACCAGTCGCGCCACCGTTCATGAATGGCTTCCCGCAAACGGGGATCTTTGACCAGGGACTGCGGCTTGACGCCGACGCCGATGGCATTGGCGACGTAGGCTTCGACGCCCGCCGCGGCCCAGACATTGCGGCGGGCCAGATCCCGGCTTTTGGCGCGCAGCTCATTCTGGGTAAACGCCAACGCCGCCACCGCACCGGGATTGCCCACTTGCCAGGCGAGCGCCCGCCGGCCGCCGCCAACGCCGTCATAGGTTGGCGCGGTCTGCCCGAACAGCCCTTTGCGCAGACGCGCGAACCAGGCCATCAGGCGCCTTTGCCCGTCGTCATATAAATCCGTCGCACCCGCGGCGTAAGTTCGCGTCGGGAAATCTCCGCCTCCACGGTGCGTATCGCCGCCTGCAGCTCGGCCACCGAACGGTACTCCACCGTTTTGTCGCCGAAGCTCACCCGGCGCTCGCCGGTGGCCAACGCCCGCTTCAAAACATCAAGTTGCTCTTGGGTATACATGGGTCTCTTATCGTGTCAGCCACGCGCTCTGAATGCGGCGTCGACTTGGGGATCGGGATTTAGAAACGACAAGGCCGCCTTCGAGGGCGGCCTTGTCGTCATAACGTGCAATAGGAGGTTCTGGCGTATCTGGCGGACGCAGTGTTTTTTCGAGCTCGCGCCAATGGCGTTCTTCAAAACGATCCAACCCCGCCGCACAGGCCGCGGCGCGGGCGTAGACATAACAGTCCAACGCTTCATTGCGCTCACGCATCTTGCGCCATTCGCGCACCGGAAAACCGTTGCGGTCGCGGCGCGTCACCAGCTGCTCCGCACAGAGCTGCTGGAGGAACTCGGCGTCGACCCGGGGTAAGTGAATGTAGCCAGCCGGATAGACGGGAGTGACCCCATCTTCCGCCATGTCCGCGTGTTTGCGCAGGTTGTTGTATAACTCCAGTTTGGCGATGCCCACCGCCACCGAGAACAGTTTGACGCCCCGACGCAATTTGCGACCGCCTTGGGTGACGTCCACTGCGGTGGGCGATCCGACCAACGCCGCGCCACGCGCTCGTCCTTTGACGGCCATGAGGCGTGGATCGCGACGGGCGCGCACGAATGCATAGGCTTCCTGTGTAGCGAAGCCGGTATCCAATGCGAATCGCGTTAGGGGGATTGGCGCGCCGTCCTCATGGCTCCAGGTTTCATCAAGTAACGCCGCCAAATGCTTCCAGACGTCCTCGCGCGCGGTATCGCCCATCAGCACCCGATGCTCAACCAGCCACGCTGTCTTGCCGCGACCAAAGGCCCATATCGACGCTTCGATGCGATCCTGTTGTACGTCCGCGCCTCCCACCAGCAAGAGGCCGCCAGCGGGTACGCAACCGATCGGATATTCCTCACGCCGCTCGGCCAGCTGTTGCCAATCCGGCGTTTCGCCTTCCTCCACCCAGGTCTCGCCCAATTCGGTGTTCTTGAAGGTTTTGATCGCGGCGTTGGAGCCGGACTCTTTGTTGACGGCGCTCTCCCAGGCGTAGGCGATATCCGCCCAGGTGCGCCAGCCTATCGGGCTGTACAAGGAAGATAAGTGAAAGCCTGCAGTCTTGGTTCCGCGCCCGGGCGCCATCGCTAGCCACTCGCCGCGCTCCAGCATCCAGGTTTTGTGGTGCTCGGCGATGGGGACGACGCAGGCTTCGCACACGTAGGCGGCGGTGTCGGGACGGCCACGCTCCCATCTTAGCTGCTCAAAGCGCAGCCACTGCGGGTGGCCGCAATGTGGACAAGGCACGACATATCGCCGCTGGTCGGACGCCTCGTATTCGCGCTCAATCGCGCTGGCTCCGGCGATAGTCGGCGTGGAGACAATGAAGATCTTGCGCCGGGAGAAGGTGCGCGTGCGCGCTTCCGCCAAGGTGATGGCGTCGCCTTCGCCTTCCACATCCACCGGGTAGGCGTCCACCTCGTCCAGGAACAAATAACGCACCGGCATGGAGCGCAGCCCCACCGCGGAGTTGGCGCCGGTCATGACCAATACGCCGCCGCGATACTCCTTCGACAAGATGGTGTTGCCAGAGTCTCTTGATCTCGCGGGGGCGACCAATTCTGTCAGCGCCGGCGTCTCCTCCAGCAAGGGATCTATCCGCTGCTTGGAGCTCCGCTTCGCCATATCCACGGTAGGCCAGACCGCCATCATGGGACCGGGGGAATGATGAATAACGTAACCGATCCAGTTAGTGCCGGCCTCAGTACCGCCGACCTGCGCCCCCTTCATAAACACGACGCGTTCAACTGGCGAGGTTGGAGAGAGGCAGTCCATGATCTCGCGCAGGTAGGGCGTGCGTTGAGTGCGCCAGCGCCCGGGTTCCGCAGAGGCTTTGCTGGACAGGACCCGATGGTGGTCGGCCCACTCCGACAGGGAGAGCAAACGCTCTGGGGTCAGTCCCTCACGCCACGCCCGTTCGATATCCGCCGCCCCGTCATAATCCGGGCCCGAAATCATCCATCCACTCGGGGACGCAGCTCGCCAAGTTCTTGCAAATGCTCGCGCACCGCCGATTCCAGCGCCACATGGAAAGCGTGTGGATCAACGCCAAGATGGGCCGCCATATGAGGGGACACCCGCGAGGGCCAATTCAGCCAGGCGTCGCGTTCGGTGCGCGCCAACTGAAACACATGGGCGATCGCCTGCGAGCGATCCACCAATTCTCCTTTAAGCCGCGCCAGGCGAACCTTGTTCGTCTGCGCCTTGACCACCTCATTAACGGTGCGCGCTTGTAGAAGTGAGGCATTCCCGTTGCCGGCGATGTCTTCCGGGGTTCGCGCTTTGACGACGCCTCGGCGCGATCCCACCTTGGGTGATTCGGTATTGCGCTCCCACTCCCGATCCGCCCGTTCCTGATCCAGCGTTCCGTCCTGCTCGGGGGTGATGCGTCCTGTCTGAATCGCCTTACGAACGGCGGTATCGGAGACGCCTCGATGACGCGCATAGGCGCGAATAGAAATTCCCATGAGCTGTATCAATCACATCGGGAAATAACGCTTAAAACACTTGGATTGCATCTTTTGCTTTTCGGGATGCGCTGTGTCGCCACTAAGCTAAACATGTATAAGGTTCTGAGCGCCACAGCGCCGAGGTCATCGTTTTGTAGGCCTTTGACGTAGAAAAACGTGTCGCCTTGTATTTGGCATTGGCCGTTTGTTGCAAGTGCTTCGTGAGAAATGCGAGGAGTATCTATAAATCATCAAAAGCTGTTGACTTCATATCTGCCTAGCCAAAGTACAATAAATTGTGAGTTTTGATTAGGCAGACGAATATCAATTATGCGTTTTCTATTAGCACACCGCTAAATAGATACTTAACGTCCAACCGTCAGGTAGACTAAAGTCCTCCCTTTGGACATTATCGCCAAAGTAAGAATCAGTCTCCCTTCTTGCTTCGTCGCTAATGATGAACATAAGAGCTAGCGGTATGCTTTGTTGCCTTGTTCGTGATCTGAGCTTTTGGATATCGTCTTGGAAGTTTAGATAGAATCTGTTGCCAGCTTGTTGCGTGGCGCTGTCTGCAGAGGCAAATAGCGATTCACATTTTAGCTCTACCAGGAATGATTTTTGTTGGTTGACGTCTGTAATCTTTATGTCGACCGCTTGCCGCGCATTTTCATATGCGTGAACTTCTCTTTCAACATTAACAACACCGTCGCCAGGTAATGTCTGAAATACATTCGTCAGCTCTACTTGAGCCCAGCCTTCCCATCCACCTTTTTGCATGAAATTTCTAACAATTTCCCCTCCTTTGTTTTTAGCCCAGCCTTGCGCCCAGCCAAAAATCTGTTTTTCCGTGATTACAGGCATTCCAAAGTCTCCAAGATAAAGTTAACCATAATAAGTTAAGGCGCAACATTTAAATCTCGCCGCTAGTGAATGCGCGAGATATGTGCAAATGCCGTCAATAAACTTTTAGGCCACTCACATATCCGTATGCCAAAACGGAGCTTTCACAAGGCCAGTCACTTACCCCCTCTCATTCGACTAATAGCTCTCGCTACGGGGGCCTTATTAGCAGCATAAACGCGAATATGCATTCCCATGAGCTGTATCAATCACTTCAAAAAAATAACGCTAAATCCACTTGGCTTCCTGCTCGAATGAAGCGTTCATGTCGGCGTCTTAACCAACCCGCCAAGGAGCTTTTATGAAATCTACATTGTCACCCACACAACACGCTGTTTTGTCCCACGCCATCGATCACCGCGAGGGTCGCGTGGACTGGTTTCCAGACCACATCAAAGGCGGCGCGCGCAAGAAAGTGCTGACCAGCCTGATGAGGCTTGAATTGATCCACGCTGAGGGAGAGGCATGGCGAATCAATGACGCCGCCTACGAGGCGCTGGGACGCGGCAAGCCAATTCCTGCAGAGCCCGAGCCTGAGTCCCTCGACACGGAACGGGACGTGGCCCAAACAGCGCCACAGCGCCAGCCACCTCGCCTGCGCGCCAACAGCAAGCAAGCCCTTGTCATCCAGATGCTGGAGCGCCCGGAAGGAGCCACCATCGACCAACTCAGCCATGCCACAGGATGGCAAAAACACACGGTGCGCGGAACGCTCTCTGGGGCGCTGAAAAAGAAGCTGGGACTCAACGTGATCTCAGAGAAATCCGCAGATGGCGAGCGCATTTACCGCATCGCCAAAACCGACCAGCCCTAACGCTCTAAATCACTTGCTAAGCCGGCGCTATGAAGCGTTCATAGCGCCACACGAACCACCCAAAAGGAGCGACAAAATGGGAACCTGGAGCCAACCCAACACCGAAGAAAAAGCCGCCAAACTGGAACGCCTGATGGCCAAGCCGCTGCTGAAGAAAGACGCCAGCGACAAGCTTTACCACCTCACCGGTGACGACGACCTTTTTGACTTTTTTGAAGAGTTTGAGGAGGACGCCGATGTCCGCCTCCTGGTGCGCTTTCACCTTGAGCGGGCGCTGGACAACCTGCACCTCTCCTACGTGACCTGGGACGAGGCGGCCATCGCCATCTGCAAGCGCATCATCGAAGCCTGACCCTAGCAACTACCCGGCGGCGCGACGCAGCCGCCTCACCACAAAAAGGAGAAGCCCTAATGGAAACCATCCACCAACCACACACCGAAGAAAAAGCTCTTGCTCTGACGCGCCTGATGTCGGAACCGCTCCCCAAGCGCGAGGCGATCACCAAGCTGCATGGGTTGCTGATAGATGAGCGTCTTGCCCGCTACCTGGGCAAACTTGAGGAAGACGAAGACGCCCGGTTATTGATTCGGTTTCATCTCCTCGGCCTGCTATCGGACGCTAGCCGCCTTATCGCCCCCTGGGAGGACATCGCCTTAAAGTTGTGTTGGCGGCTGATTGATCGGCCCTCCTGAACGCTTACAGCCGGCCTCGTCGCCGGCTTTTTTTGTTCGCCGCCCCTGACGCAAAAAACCTCGGTTATCCCTCCAGATTCAACTTGGATTTCCGCTCATATGAAGCGTTACTAGGGGCGTCAAGATTAACGACGCAACACAAGGAGAAAGACAGTGAAAACCATGACCCTCACCATCACCCGAACCCCTCGCACTCTGATCGTTGATGGCGCCAGCATTGAGGTGGAAGAGCTGGGCGTCCGTCTGCCCCTCGCCCGGAAGCCGGTCGACCTGAACGAGGTCGGCGGTTACGGACAACACAGGATCTACGTTACCGAAACCCGGGAAATGACGACGATTGAGTTTGACGTGTTCACCAACCACCTCAGCGCACGTCGGGATTGGCTGCGCGGCAAAGGGGGAAGCGTTCACGGCGGTGAGCTTTGCATCGAAGTCACCGCCCCGGGCCGCCCCTACCTCTACATCAACCCCGATCATGGAGACTACCCTCGCTACGTCGCCAGACTTGGGTAGCGATTTATCCAAAGGGAAGCCGAGGATTAACTTGGCTTCCCGCTCATATGAAGCGTTACTAGGGACGCAACAAACTGACCCAAAGGAAATCAAAGATGGAACGCTCAACACCCATACCCACCACCCAAAACGTCGCTTGGGGCTTCTTCGGAACGATGAATGAGGAGGCCAATGTCGCTTGGCCTCTAGCCATGACAGCCATTTCGAACGCGACGGGGCAACCGCTTGAATCCATCCGAAACTTTTTGGATAGCCGCTACGGAAGACGCTTTGCGGATGAGGTTCAAGGTAAGCAATTGTCCGGGCTAACCCTTGCGGCCGCTATTGAGGCAACCACCCAAAGCTGGATGAAACGCACCATCGGACGAATCACCAGCGTACAGCGCGGCATCCCTTACGGACTGCCTGAACTGGTTGGGTATGTGGTTTATTGCGAGCCTGCTGAGGCTTAAGCGTCAACCGCCACCCAGCTTCGAGCATGGGTGGCCATTATCGGTTGGATCGAAACCTTTACCATTTGGATTCGCTCCAATCTCATCCACATTCGCCCCCAGCGCAGACAGCCAGTCACGAAGTTTGACGCAGGCTTCTTCCGGCTCTCCATGAATTCCCATACTCCAGCGTGATAGCCAAATTTTAAATCTGTCTAAATCGGTATCGCGTCGATTCTTATGCACGATATTACCTTGGTGTGGCGGCGACAGATGAGTCAGGTCGGTTGAGATAAGCTGGCTATTGGCGCCGAAATACCAGAATTTATTGCTGACCAGCACCGTAAGGCTACGAATATATTCCTCATAATTAGGGCCGATGTGAGCAGGACTTACTTTGTGCTCCAGTTGCCTCTTCCTGTCGAGGATGTGGATATTCTCTGAGGATGTGGCGGGTTTAGGGATAGAGTCAGCAAATCTCTTGTCTTTCAAGTAATCAACTAGAGATAGTGTTTCCCTGACTTGCATGGCGTACACGACGTGATTTGGCGTTTTGCTCTGAAAGCCAATCATCCAGTCATCTATTTCTACCGGCTCTCTGATGTGGGACATGCAGACAGGCATGACGCAAAAACCCTCATAGAGACTTGGTGCGCTCTCACAGTCGTAGCGAACCACATAGCGAAAGATATTCGGTTTCATGACTTCCCCCTCCTGAAAGTCTTGAACGAGATAGTCCAATTAAAGCACATTATCTCAGCCGTCTAACTTGAGATTCTCGCCATACTTAGATCCATCACTTTCACGGATAGCGCTTTCTCCCGTCCACTCCTGCCAGCGGCGCACGATCACATCCACGTATTTGGGATCAAGCTCGATCAGACGCGCGACGCGTCCTGACTTTTCCGCTGCGATCAAGGTGGTGCCTGAACCGCCGAAAGGATCAAGCACCCTATCTCCCGGCCGGCTGGAATTGCGGATGGCGCGCTCCACCAGTTCCACGGGCTTCATGGTGGGATGCAGATCGTTTTTCGCCGGCTTTTTAATTTGCCATACGTCGCCTTGATCGCGATCGCCACACCAGTGTCGGCGCGCGCCTTCCGGCCAGCCGTACAGTATCGGCTCGTATTGGCGCTGATAGTCTGAACGTCCCAGCGTGAAGGTGTTCTTGGCCCAGATGATGAAAGTCGACCACTTGCCTCCCGCTTCCCGAAACGCCGCCTGCAGGGTGTCCAGCTCGCTGGAGGACATGGCGATGTATATCGCGCCCCGACAATGTGCAAGGGTTGGGCTCAACGCCGCCAACAAGAAGTCGTAAAAACCGTCGCCGAGATTGTCGTTTAAGATCGCGCGATTCTTACCGCGCAGCTTGTCTTTGGCGCTGTTCGCGTAATTCACGTTATAGGGAGGATCGGTAAATACCATATCCGCCAGCTTCCCATCGCTGAATAATGCGGCGTACGCATCCGGTAAGGTTGCGTCGCCACAGAGGACGCGATGTTCGCCACACAACCAGACGTCGCCGGATTGGGAGATTACGGCCTCTTCCTCTTCGGGAACCGAGTCGTCGTCAGTTTGCCCCTCTACCTCGGTTTCCTCCGCCTCCAACAACGCTGCCAGATCGTCGGCGTCGAAGCCGGTCAGATCCAGGTCGAAACCATCTTCCTGCAACGCCTCCAACTCAACGCGCAACAATTGCTCGTCCCAGCCCGCCTTCAAGGCCAGCTGATTGTCCGCGAGGATATAGGCGCGTTTCTGCGTCGGCGACAAATGCGCGAGCTCAATGACCGGGACCTCAAGCAGTCCCAATTTTCTCGCCGCCAGCAAGCGCCCGTGGCCGGCGACCACGCCGTTCTCTCCGTCGACCAGGATGGGGTTGGTCCAGCCAAACTCCGCAATACTGGCGGCGATCTGCGCCACCTGTTCCTCGGAGTGCGTACGCGCGTTTCGGCAATACGGGATGAGCGTTTCCACTGACCGGTATTGAACAACCAATGGCGGATAGCTTGGGGCGCCAACCGCGAACAAAGAATTCAGATTCAGGGCCTCAAAAAAGAAACCCGCCGGTGAATCGCTTCACGGGCGGGTAAAGGGAAGTACGTTGGAATCGGGCCTGCGAACCGCAAACCCTGCAAACCTCGTTTTTAGCGCTGACGCTAAACAAACGCGGCGCTCACGCCCCCCGCTTCAATTCATGGCCAGGAAGGACCCATCGGGAGCCCAAAAGGCGCCCAGATAGGCCAAATAATCGCCTGACGGCTGCCATAGCGGGGAGGTGCGCTCGTGTCACGAGGTAACGCAAATATTACCAAAAAAGCCGGCGGATGTTACGCCCCCAATTGGCGTCCAACCCGCACCAATACTACGTTTTCCGCAGGAGTTGTTTATAACTAATTAAAACTAATCCTTTCCTCGGGATCGTTAAGTCGAACCGCCACAGTAGACAAGGCCGCCTTCCAGCGACGCCACCCTGTGGTGCGGTCCATACCGAAGTGCGCACAGACTTCTTTCCAGGGACAGCCATCCGCCCGCATCCACACCAGGTGACGTTGATCCTCGGTCAACCATTTCACCCAACGGAAGGTCTCAAGCATGCGATCAATCGCGGCCGGATCGGGCGGCAATCGCTTCACCACAGGCTCCGCGCCCATGTTCTCCCAGGGCTTGCGTAGAATGGCTGGCCAGCTGTTAGCGTATCCCTGTACCCGGACAGGGGGCAGCCGTTGCGCTGTGATTGCCGCGTCGGTGAAACGGTCAGCCACATGCTCTAAAGTCCAATCACTCATGCTTAGGTTCCCCTGCGCCGTAGAGGCGCTCTCCAATCCGACACAACAGCTCGCTCTCTATCCAGTTCAACCGGTCATCGTCAGGTGAAATCACCAGGATACGTTGACTGCGCCACCCCTCGCGTTTGATTTTCTCGGGATCGGGTCCTTGATCAGGCTGATATTTTCCCAAGGGGCTGCGGTAAATGGGCTTAGGCGTTTTCATATTCCGTCTCCTGTGTGTCCTGCACCCACAGCATGATCGCCAGGGCATCCGCCTCGTTATCATCCGAGGGATTGAATCCCCGTTTCCGTACAGCCGCTATCACATCCTCCTTGCTGGCGTTGCCTTTGCCGCTGACGTGACGCTTGATGGTCCCCACAGGCACGCCTTGGTATGGGATCTCATGATGCTCGCACCACGCCGTTAGCGTCGCCAGAAAGCCGCCATAGGCATGCGCGGAATCGGTGGAGACATGCCGGCGAACCTCTTCGAAATACAGCGCGTCAATGCCGTCCAGATTCGCTTTCAGCTCGGTCAGCCAACGTTTGAATCTCAAAAAGCGCATACCGCCGCCTTCAAAGCGCTGGGGTTTAAAGTTCATCACGCCACTGACGATGGCGCGATCCTTTCCTTTCGCCGCCCATCCGGTGCGTGTTCCCAGATCCAGCGCCAATACTGATAAGGTCATTTCCATCTCCGTTTGAGAGAGTGGTGACGGATAGTGACTGGCCTACCGAATAACACTATTACGCGTACGCGCGTATAGGGGTAAATCAGAACGATGGTCACCATCCGTCACCAGAGTTAGTCGTAATAGCTATATTGATAAGGTTTGGGGCGTAGCCTCAGGCCTTTAAAACCACGCGTTCCGCCATGCAAACGGCTTTGCATGAAATCCCGCGTTATGAGGGTTTCTGAGAAACGTTTGATGGAACCCACGTATTCGCCTGCGCGCTCGGCCCACTCACGCCAGTCTGCATAAAGCTCGGACGATGCGGTTTTCGCCTGCCCAATACGTTCGCAACGTTCTTCAATCCACTGTCCAAGGGCGTCCTCCGCCTCAAAATACTCCTCCGTCGCCGCCCGTACGCAATCTGGGGGCTTGAGCCCATCGCGCAGCCACTCCAGACATCCTTCCACTGCCCAAGCGAGAATGCCGCCGCGCTCGGCGAGTAGTTTGTCGGTCAGGCCGCCATCGCGCTTTTCCGGAGGTACGGTCACAGTGAATGGGATCAGATGTAACCGACGCTTCATCGCTTCGTCGACGTTGCGAATGGCAGGCTTGTGATTACCGGCGATCAGCAATTTGAACTGGGGGGCATACTCAAAGAAGTCCTGGCGCATGAAGCGCGCGGAAATCTTGTCGCCACCGGTAATGGCTTTGACCTTGGACTCGTTCCAACGCCGGCCTTGCTCGGTTTCAATGGCCGACACGAATCGTGCTCCGCGCAGGCCCGCCAGATCCGTTGGGTGCCGATCGCCGCGCGCCTCCATGAAGGTGTCCATGGGCGCATTGGCGGCGTAGTCGCCCAGGATGGCGCCGACCACGTTCACGAACACGCTCTTGCCGTTGGCCCCTGTGCCGTAGAGGAAAAACAACGCATGCGCGCTGGTGGCTCCACTCAGGCAATAGCCGACCACTCTTTGCAAATACTCCTGCAGCTCAGCATCCTGTCCGGTGACGTCCGCCAGAAAGGTGCGCCAAGTCGGGCAATCGCCTTTGGGTGTCGCGGAAGTTGACTTGGTCATGCGGTCCTCGCGTCTGTGGGCCCGGATCTGACCCGTTCTCAGCTCGACCACACCACCGGGCGTATTCAACGCCCAGATATCCGCATCCCACTCCTCAGGGGTGGAGGCATGTGCGGGATCAGAACGCGCGATCTTTTCCACTGCGGCGATTGTCGCAGCGCTTGCGAGTCGGCCCTTACGTTTGTCGCTGTCCGCTTTTTGAGACGCGGCGCGACAAACACCGCGCACAAGATGCTGAACAAACAGCATTTGGTCTGAGTTCCAGCGCATGCCTGACCACACCAACCATTTGCCCCAGAGAGAGCAATACCGCCAGTCCTCGCCATAGCGACGCGTGAAGGCCATGGCCAGGCCGTCCTCGGTGGCCCAGTCGACGTCACTCAGGAGTGTTTCTGAATCCTCCTCGTCGCAGCTGGGTTCTATGGGCATGCGGGGGCCAGCTGAAATAAACCCGACGGCATCAAAGCCTTCCTCCAGAGCGTCCGCTGAATCCCAGCCCTCGGGTTTGTCCTCCGATGGCGTCAGAATGGCGACCGATAGTCCTCCCGCCCGCAGAATCGCCTGAGAGGCCTGGTCGGCGTAGGCCCAACCCGGCGCATCCCGATCAGGCCAGATGATCACATGCTTGCCAGTCAGCGGACGCCAGTCGGTTTTGTCCACTGGCGCTTTGGCTCCATTCATCGCCGTGGTGGCGCAGATACCTGCATCGATCAGCGCCTGGGCGCATTTCTCGCCTTCCACCAACACCACCTGTTCCGACTGCGCGATACCGGGTTGGTTGTACAGGGGACGTGGCTCAGGCGGCGTCATCTTGCGACGCTTGGCGTCCCACGGCCGAAACTCCTTCCTTCGCCCAGGAGGATCGTAGCGATACACCACCCCCAGGAGTTTTCCATTCGCGTCCAGATAATCCCACTTGGCTGTCGCCGGACCGAGATCATCCATCGGCGGCGACTTGCTTCGCTTGCGTGTGGGCTGGGTGCGAGAACGCCCCAACAACTCGACGGCCAGATCAAGAACCCTGGAAAAGTCCACGCATGCGTCAACGTGGTAATACCCGGCAATCATGGCGTAGATATCGCCGCCGACGCCTTCCGCCCGATCAGTCCAAAGACCCGCTTTTTCGCCTTCAAGGACCACTTCCAAACTTTCGCCAGGACTGCCCAATACGTCACCAATCAAGAACAGATTGCGGCGACGTTTGCCCGCCGGATACAGCGTTGTCAGCACCGACTCCAGATTGGCGATCAGTTCGGCGCGAATCGCCTCACGCTCGGCATGGAGATCGCGGTTTTCCAAAGGGGGAGCAACGCGCTCGTTGAAGTCGATCATCCTGTCGCCTCCCCACTGGTCCAGCACCGGTTGCGCCATGCGCACATCCGACATTCCCAGTGCTCTTCGTCCAAGAACGAGCGAGGCAGCAACTCTCCCGCATCGGTCGCCAGGATGATCTTCACCGCGCGATCGGACATACGCTGCGCGAGTTCGCCGTTATAAGGGACAAGCTCGGCGTAGATGTCCATGGTGTCGGCGTTCAGGGCGGTAAACAGCGCAGGCGCCTCATGCAGCCCCAGATAGGCTTGGTAGATCGCCACCTGAGCCGCATAGACCGGCTTTGATTTGGCCAGACGATGCTTTTCAAGATCACGCCATGACTTGGCGCCAAGGCATTTGTGCTCCCACAACGCGGGGTAAACGAATCCCTCCGGCCCACTTACGATAACGCCATCGACATGCCCCTGAAGGCGTTCGTCCACAGCGGAAAATCCAAACTGTTCGCCTACCTCATTGCGGGTGAGAACCGTGAAGCCGGCTTTTTCCAGCCAGTTCAGCATGCAGTCCTCCATGACATGACCACGCTCAAAGATCCGCAGAATACGGCCCTGCGTTTCGCGCCCCGGATCGACCGGCGCCTGGGCGTATTCAAACTGCAGCGCCCGTTCGCAGGCTACGCCCAACCGTGAGGCGCCCAGGTAGGTCCTTGGCGATTGCTCATCCCTTACTTTGCGCAGCCCGATATCGACCAACGCCGAAATCCGTCCGGAGAAACTTTCGGTTGAGTTGAAATCCATCATGCAGATTTCTCCCAAGGCAGTTCTCCCTCCAAATCGGAAAACAGATGCGCCTTTGGCTCTGACCTCACGCCAGACGAACGAACCGGAGCACAGCGTGCGGACTCGTGGTATTGAGTCATCGCCGCCACGTACCCGCTTATAATCGCCTCGACAACCGTCATCGCCTCCGCCTCAGAGTAAGCGCCTAACGGCTTGTCAAAACCGATGGCGGTCGCCGCGTCGCCGAAGGGTTTCAGACACCCTCGTAAAGCGGCTTGCTCAATGTCGGTGGTATTTAGCATGACTTCCTCCTTCGCCCCTCTCAGCCAATCCGCATACAGCGCGTGAAAGGCTTTCTGACATCGCGCCGAGCAGAACCGCCAGTCGGTGGGATAACGCTTGGATTCGCCCGGTCGATGCCGTGTGTTCAAGTGACCAAACCCTTTGGCCTGGCGAGCGCAGACTCGGCATTTCATAAGATGTGTTTTCCTTAGCCGCCCTAGTGACGGCGGCTGTTTGACATACTTCGAACAACATGAGAAATAACGCTCCTACTGAGCCCAGGCGGGCTTGCCCGCCGCAACAGCCGGTTGCATGGTTGCAGGCGCCGCAGGCGCGCCGCCGCCATTTGGAGGCGTCCTATATGGAGCTGCTCCCGCCACCCAGGCGGCGTATTCTGGATGGTCCGGCTCCACCGCGTTCTTGATCACATTGCGATCTCCGCCTTTGGCGTCTTTTTCAACGTCCACCCGGGCCAGAAACTCCAGCCCATTGAGCTCCACGAAACCATGAATGCGACGCGCGGCGGCCGCCTGGGGCGAGTTATCGTTAGGGTTGACTCGTCTGGCGCTGTTGAGCGCGGCGCGGATAAAACTCCGTCCCATTTGCGCCCAGGTCGGTCCTTTCGGCGAGTACAGACCGATATTGCTCCACAGTTTTCGCTTGGCGTACTCGCCGCCAGTGACGATGAACTCCGCCGCCAGGTAGACCGCTCCGGTGTCGTTTGAGTAGGTGGCGTAACCGCCGTCCCAGCCTTGGTTGGGATCGTCATAGCCACCGGGTTGCAGCGACATGCGTACGGGCACGACCGTTCCCCGGGGAATCACATCGAATGCGGACTGTTGTGGATCGGCATCGTTAAAGTCGTTCCATGCCTGATTCATAGAGCTTGCTCCTTGGTTTCATTGAGGTGATCGACAGCGGGCGGCTGCGTGTATTCCAGACGCTCCAGAGCCGGTTTCGCGGGCCCTGCGACCTTTTCCATAAGCCGCCCCAGGTGCGGTTCCTCCACCGCCTCCAGGCGGCCTGAACGATCCTTGGCGGGGTATCCCCAGGGATTAAGGGTGTGACAGACGAACGCGCGATAGCCCGCGCCGTCATCCGACTTCAGTTCGGCCAAGGTGACGACCTCGTCGACAATGCCCGGCAGTTCCAGTCCTGTTTTTGAGCCGTCGATCTGCAGGGAAAATATGCGGCGGTTGTAATCATCGAGACGTTCATCAAGGATGCCGACGAACCAGACATTTTTGTCCCGTGTGTGCTGCAGATGGGTGAGCCAGGCGATCATCTCCTGGCCCATCAATCCGTATGCGCCGCGTGCGTCAGGCTTGCCAGTTCTCTCCGAATGCGCCTGCGGCTGCCCCTTGCACCACTGCATACACAGACGGCCCGCCACGGTAATCGAGTCGACAAACAAGGTGTCGTATTTGTCCAAAATGGACGGGTCGCCAAAACGCTCGCATACCGCCTGAAAGTGAGCTTGGCTGAACGGCTGATCCTCGCGGAGCGCGGGATTGGGTCCACCAATGAACACAGCGAAGTCTCGGCACTCCGGCCACGTGCGTGGACGGATGGAGTCGCCTTTCCATCCCTCAACCGCGAGATCGCCGGCCTCCAGATCGAAAAACAACGTGCGCTGGGCGTCGAGCGTCCACAGTTGAGACGTCTTGCCGATGCCGCTTTTGCCAATCAACACGCCTTTGACGCCGCGCTTTTCAGCTAACCTTTGATCGGCGGTGATGATGGGAAGACTCATGAGCGCGCCTCCCTGAGAGACAAACGAATCGACGGCTTGCCTGGTTTACGAATGCGCGCCTGCTCGAAAGAGCGTCTCAAACTCTGCGGCCAGGCGTTATACTTGTCCTCGCTGACGCAGTAAGTGATATCCAGAAAGTCAGCGGGATCGCAACCCGCCTCAGCAATGCGTCGCGCAATCTTCGTCAGGGCGTCCTGACGCCATTCCACACGCTCGGATACGCTGGCGTGAACATCCACTGCGCCGTCCTCAAAACTCACGGAATCAGCTTCTTTCCACCGGCGTAACGCCTTAGCGCGCCGGCCGTATTTGGCCTCCAACGCATAATCCAGGTGGGACACCAACACTTTGGCGGCGGCGAGCATGATTGACGCTTCCGTTCTTAGACGGTAGAGCGTTTCGCCGGAATACTCCGCCAGTTCTTTGGCGGGCGTCCCGATCAGTTCCTCCATGGCATATCGGCTCATGCGGCGTCTCCCTTCTCAAACCGTTCGGAAGTGCTCTTACGCAGGCTCTCCGTTTCGAAGGCCTCCACGTCTTCAATGCGGTAAAGCACGCGCCCATGCAGCTTGAGATAGACAGGACCGCTGCCGATAGTGCGCCAACGCTCCAGACAGGCTTCAGATACGCCCCAGCGATGAGCCAACTCACGTTGACTGAAGTGTTTTATTTCCACGATTAGCTCCTTTGGGTTATTGCGGAATCGTGGATCTATCTTGCAAAACAGGTAGTGGGAAAATTGGGAGGGTTACACAGAGGAAAGGCAGTGGGATTTTCAATATCTGGTTGAGTTATGACTGTGTGCTTTGCAAGACGATTGTAGGCAGGTAAATCAAAGTCTAGCTTCCACCGTACAAAGGAAAACCAGCATTTAGATACGGCAAGCACACCGAAGCGAGTCTCATGCGACAACCGGTGTTAAGCCCATATGCTTCAAACTGCCCCAAAACACAATAAAAACCCACAAGTCCCACCTCAAACACAAGTCGGCCATGAAATGTGAAAGAAATTAGCAAATCAAAAAACTCGCCAAGGGTTAGATCTCACTTTTTCGCTTCTTGAGTACAGCAAACAAAAGGAGATTATTGATCATGCCAATCCAAGCTAATAACTTTGTTTTTCAAGGGGCCAATGACATACCGCAATTGCCTCAATTGAATAATCGGCAAGCTATGAGGAGATTCCAGGCTAGCACGCAAACGATAGTAAACAACGGCATATATGTGCCCCAGCAAGGTTATGTCATCGTCAGTAGAACTGACAGAGCCATCGCGGCTAACAGAAGGTATCTATATACGAACAGTGTTAATCCATGTGTTGCTGTATATATTTTGGTCAAATACAATGGGGACAATGATCTTGTGGCTCTTGCACACTTTGATTCGGATGCAATTGACGTACAAAACTGCTTGGTAGGAAGAGTCTTTCCTGCGCTTGTAGAGAAGATGCATATCATGCTTAAACGCCGCTTTGCGGCAGTGGGCAACACATACGTTCAGACTTTGTTTGGGATAAACCCAAATAATACGAGTCGACAAATTAGGGACAGCATCAGAAATACTTGCCAGCAAAACAATTACGTTATTTCTCCAAATCCTGTATTTAACGGTCCTAACAATGGGTTGCGCGCTTTTCAGTCGACGGCTATGGCTTGTGACTTGAGAAATGGTACCCACCGCATAATGAGTGAGAACGCAATCAATATACAGGATGACGTAGAAGAGCAAAGAAATCAGGCATATGCCCAGCAAGGAATACTAATTGCAGGTAGGCTAACAACTTCATTAGCTTAAGGAACGAAAGTCCCCTGTGGTAATACTTCTACAGGGGACATTTAACGCTAAATGTGTGCAGATAAATACGAGATTAGTAAGCCTATCAATACCCATCAAGGAAATAATATCCACCCCCTTCTTTTTTAATGAGACTATTCCAAAGTGGATGTATTACCCATTTCCCATCGATTTTATTCCGCATTATTCTGTGCAGCTCTTCATTAGTCTCCGCTTCTGCACGAAGCAAATCTTTGTGTGCACGTCCTCCTTCTCGATACAAGGCTTCCATCACTGCCGATTGCTTCTTGGTGAGCGTATACCACTGTCCATTCCAGCGAACGCGCCGAAAGTCAGTAGAAAATCGAAGTCCGATACCGCCTTCATTTTCAGACGCTTCAGAATAGCCTTGTAGAATTGACAGGACGGAGAGCTCGTCCAGCACACAGTAACCGCCAGTTCGGCTCAGAAGCCTATCAAGAGAAACTAACGCTATATCTTGCGGCATATCTATGCCCGTAGGAAGTTTGCTTGAGGTGCTTACCACAATCGCTGGCGCTCTGGCCGACTCTTTCCTAAGTTCCTTCATGACAGACAACAAGCGCTCTGTCGTATCCAGGCTCCGCACAAAATACAGGTTCACGCGATATCCGCGAATCCGAGTCGCTCCCAAGTGCCACAGCCAGTCGTCCAATAGAGGCGTGACCCTATAATGAGCGCCAATCGTGAAGAAGCCCTGCAGCCAGAGAAGCAACCTATCCACATCAACTGTATACCGATGTATCTCCTCGGCCGGAACGCTGACCCAGCCGGCGCTGGAAGAGAAGTAGCGATGCCGCCTCGTCTCCGAGCACCAAGTCAAATCAGCAAATCCCTGATGCCCATGAGTTAAATAGCCCAAGCAACCTGTTGGCGTTAAGAAAAGCCGATTCACAAGCTCGTAGGCGACGCCAGGGAACTCTTCAAACAGCAAACTGCCAGCGATAGTCGGCGCCGGACTATTTAGTAATCGCAGAATGAGCGTCAATGCTTCCAGAGTAATTGAGTCAGTTGTCATCCGTGAATATCGTTCAATAGCCCCCAACGTTTTAGATATTTCTCACCAACAAGCTTTTCTTTGCTCGTGCGCGTAAGCAGGTCGCATCCATTGGGGAGCGTGATATTGATTGGCAGAGTATTACTTCGACTGCCTTGCTTGTCAGGGTGAAAGCGAATAATGATCTTCGCTTGTGTGGGAATAAACGCGCCAGATGCGAGAGGACAGTGGCCTCCGAAATATTCGCGCGAATATTCATGCAGACCAAGTACGCTTTGCGCGGGAGATTCCACCTGGATACGCCCGTATCCAGCAAGGTCCTTTAGTTTAAGCATGACCACGTTCACTGACTCAATACCATCTTCGGCATCCCAAGTCAGAGGCGCTCCCGTCATTAGCGGAGTTAAGTCATAGCGTTTTTGTGGCGGTAATTTATTTTCAATGGCAGGCATAAATACAGCAACCTTCACTGGTTAATGTTCAATAGAATCCGTTACCGTTTATACGGAATGGGTGATCTATCATCTGCTCAGGCAATTGTTTTTTGTTATTGGCACCCAGCCCTCCTTGGGGGTGTTGGACGGAATCGTTCGGTAGGCTGAACGGATTATTCCTAATGGGCTATTTTCTGTCAAGAACAAGAAGATGCGCGTGTAGTTGGCATAGTGATATGATTTATAAATAAAAAAGTAATAAATATAACAAAGGAACGTCTTGTGCCATCAACGCTAGGCCGCAAACTTCGTAAGTTGCGTGAACAACAAAAACTCAGTCTTGAACAGCTGGCAATGCTGTCCGGTTCCAGTAAAAGTTATCTGTGGAATCTGGAGAATTTCGAATCAAGTAACCCTTCAGTGGAGAAGATAGACAAGATCGCCACAGCGCTTAAAGTCACCTCGGAATTTTTACTGAATGGCTCCGCCACTACGCCAGATCAGGGCGTTATTGATGAGGCCTTCTTCCGCAAATACAAATCCCTGCCGGAAGCGGACAAGAAAAGGCTTCGCCAGATCGTCGATGTGTGGACGGAGGAGCACACTAGGCAAGTATAGTCTTGAGTAGGCTGTGGGCCTTCCAAGATTAAGTGTCACAGAACCCGCTTACGGGTGTCATTTCTAGCACCCTCATTTTTCGGTCGGCAATGATTGCTGGGACTTCCCCCCCTACAAATCAACTTTTTCGAGTGTCTGAATTCGGACTGCTTAGCATATCTAGCTGGTTAATACCCAATCAATTTATAGGGCGTAACTCTAAATCTCCTTCGCCTGTATCCTACATCTATAGGATATTTAAAGTATAGCTAACCGTGTGAAAATCAACGAACTGTTGATGGATTGTATGTTAGGCAATGGAGGTTTTAATTTATATCAGTAGAACTAGGTTTTAATAATTTAATAAATTATAATTTTCTGAGATATAAATATGTCAAAATTATCGAAAGCTTTGATTGTTTCATGTTTGGGGCTAACGTTCTCACAAAGTCATGCGGCTAGTATTGGTGATTCTGTTCGACTAGTTGATGCTTATAGCGATGCGACTAATGCTGCTAATAAAAGAGTGCTACGTCATTCTGGCTCTTATATTTGGGATGTTAGTCTAAACCCTCGGCCAACAGATCTTGATATTAATGACTCGCAATTTTTTCTTAGGCAAGGGTTGGCTTCAGAAGAGTGTTATTCATTCGAGTCGGTGAACTATCCAGGATATTTTATTCGTCATGAAGGTTTTAGATTGAAAATATCTGAGGATGTCGAAATGTATCCTACTTCACGTGAGGATGCTACTTTTTGTTTTGATGATTATGGAAAGCTGGCTGCTTTCAATTACTCTGATTATAAATTTGGCTTCGAACAAGAAAATGGCCTTAATGCTTGGAAAATAACTAATGACCCCCAGTTGCAAAGAAGTATTAGGCTGGAAACTAGCGATATACTGCATACCCCATTCAGTAACGACGGTAGTGAAAATAATAAACAAGGATACAACTGGTACCTTGATAGACACTTTGTCAATTGCTCCAATAGTGATAATGGAGCCTTGCAAGGGTTTCAGCTAGAGCGCGATAATTCTGGAAAACAGATTAGGTATAGATTTAAATGTGATAGCTATAAAGAGGTTGTTAATAAAGAAATCAAGTCTACTGCAATAAATGATGACGGTGATGGGAACTCTATTTATCTGGATAGGCATAATGTAGATTGTGGTTACAACCCTGTTATATCCTTTAAATTGACTAGGGTTGGTAGTGATCATATAAAGTATGATTATATTTGTGGAGATAAGGAGTTGTTGTCTTCAAAACCAATATATGAGAGGCATACGTCTTATGGGGCGGACGGTGCTTCTGATAGCAACTTTGGTAGCTCTTTGTATCTTGATAGACATAATGTAGATTGCCCGGATGGAAATTTTATTTCAGCTTTTAAGTTGCATGTAAATGGCTCTCACGAATACAGATATAATTATACTTGCCGCCCCTTTATAGATAGCAAAAGTAGCGAGGTGAATTGGCAGCCATCAGCAGGGCGATCATCTAGTTCTTCTGCTAATCCAAGATTGTTTTTTCGGGTTATAGAGCGGACAAATGTAGAAATAACTTTAGAGTCTGATGATGTGGATACTTTCTTGTATCTTGTTGATGAAAGTGGGCGTGTAATTCGCTATAACAATGACTTCCATATTAATCCCGACGATGACAATACTAATTCTAGGATCGCTTTGACTCTCGATCCAGGTAGTTATGCTGCTGTATCTGCTACTAATGGTATAGCTTATGGTGATGGCATTATTAGTATAGAGTCTGCCTTTGGTACAGTTACCAATATATATGGCGGAAATGAAGTGAGGAATGCGTTGCATAAGGCTGAGACAATATTTGCAGGGGAATCAGATAATATCCGGGAAAATAAAGATGACTTGTTTGAGTTTATGACATGGAGGCGACCTGATATACAGCCTATTTCGTTTGATTTGCCATATGTTAAAAAGCATGTAGAAGTTAGCTCTTGCGTTAATGCTATAGGAGTTTCTGTAGTAAGGTTTGCATTGTTTGCTTCGTCTCTTGCAGGCCTACCTGCTAAGTTTTCTAATGATGAAATAAATGCAGTTGTCTATAAACTCTCTCAAAGCAGCCTTCCAGCTGGCTTGCAGGCAGCAATAATTAGATACCATAATCAAGTAGGCGCTTATGATAAAGCAAAGGCAGCTCTGAATGTGTTGAGCCAAATAAATAACGCATCATTAATCTATCCAATATTTCAGGCCTACAAAGGAAAGATGGTGTTTGGAGACTGGATAAAAGCCTTTGTGACACTTAGCCTCCAACTCACAGCTTGGATAGCTAGTGATGGAACGGCGTTCATTGCTGAAGCTGGGTTCGTAATAATGAGTGCTGATGCACTGGCTGAAAGTTCAGCTGATGTATACCACTATTGTAGATCATAAAATTAGCGCAGGCTAACAGCTATAAATATAGCTTATGTATGAAGAATAGTTAGATTAGCTGGAAAGGGAGTTCCAGCTTTAGCCTTCTCAGACTAACTTACCTAGTTTTAACTCCTACTCATTTAGAGTTCGCTCTCAAATACCTGCAGCTCCCTCGTAGTGAAAAAGACCAGCCCCGCAATCCAAGGCATAAGATTCCGCGCCTTACGTTGATTTTCCTCATTTAACTGTCCCAGGCTTCCAGCTAGGAAGCACCAGCTATCACTAATCAGAACGCGGCTCCGATGAACACAATGGTATAAAGCAGATATAGTGTGACTAGAACTCCCTAAGTCATGCAATCTCCCAGGAAAAATCGCGTCTAATAATGATTCTCAACCATGCTATGTTCGAACGAAGGGGTTAATCATTATTAAGAACAAGCTCTTGCTGCGGTGTGCCACTTCCCTCCGTTCACGCCACTTTAAGGGGGAGAAGCATTAAAATTTTCCGTCCTTCCCTAAGTCGCCTGAAACCCCTCACAACTGTTCGCAGCAGCTTGAAACTCCCTCATGGCCAGGCTGGTTGCTTGAGCCGATAATTGCCCCTCCATCAAGCAGTTTGACAGTCAGGACCGCCCAGCAATGCCATCAAGCCATTCCCCGTACAGCCCTTGCAAAGCCATTCCTCCCGAGCGTATGAGTGCAGAGCAGCGTAGACAGGAGGTCGCTCTTATCCTCGCTCACGGGCTTGTTCGCCTTCGCGAGAAGAATTATCAAAAAGAGAGCAAGGTGGGACTTGCCTTCCAGGGGCGACAGAGCGTTCATCCAACTCCGCTAAAAACTGAGAGCACGGAGGTTGAATGAGCCAAATAGAATTGATATCCACGCCTTCCATCGCAGCCCGAGTGGCTGCTTTGCCCACGCTGCCCATGCCCCAGCTCCGGGGGCTCTGGCGAAAGCTGTTCGAGACCGATGCCCCAACGCACGTGCGCACTTACTTAGAGCGCCGCATTGCCTATCGGTTGCAGGAGGAAGAGTTCCGCAAGACAAATCCAGAGCTACTAGAGAGCAACCAACGCCGCATCGCTGAGTTGGTGGAGGCCACTGACCCGGGCAAGCCTGTCCGCGAAAACCGGCCGCCCGCTGGCACGGTGCTGACACGTGAATATCACGAAGTTGAGCACCATGTGACGGTGCTTGCGGATGGGCAATATGACTATCAGGGCCGCCTGTATCCATCCTTGTCCATGATCGCTCGGGAAATCACGGGCACGCGTTGGTCTGGCCCAGCGTTTTTTGGGCTGAAGTCAGCCTCGAAACCCAAAGGCGCGCGCAAAGGAGGCAAACGATGAACGACGTAGTGAAACGTCGGCTGCGTTGCGCGGTCTACACGCGTAAATCCCATGAGGAGGGCCTTGACCAGGAGTACAACTCGATCGACGCCCAGCGCGAGGCTGGTCACGCCTATATTGCTAGCCAACGAGCGGAGGGGTGGATTCCCGTAGAGGATGATTATGACGATCCCGCCTATTCCGGCGGCAACATGGATCGCCCTGCGCTAACGCGACTGCTCAGGGATATTGAGGCGGGTAAAATCGATGTGGTTGTTCTGTACAAGCTTGATCGACTCACACGCAGCCTGACAGATTTTTCCCGGATGGTGGAAGTCTTTGATCGGCACAACGCCTCCTTTGTTTCCGTTACGCAGCAGTTTAATACGACCACGTCCATGGGACGACTGATGCTGAATATCTTACTCTCGTTCGCCCAATTTGAGCGTGAGGTAACGGGTGAACGTATTCGCGACAAAATTGCTGCAAGTAAGCGAAAAGGAATGTGGATGGGCGGTATTCCTCCGCTGGGTTATGACGTCAAAGACAGGCGTCTGGTCCCTAATGAGCGCGAAGCCAAGCTGGTCCATCATATCTTTCGACGATTTGCCGAACTGGGTTCCAGCACGACGCTGGTGAAAGAGTTGCGTTTGGATGGCGCCACTTCCAAGTCCTGGACCACGCAGGATGGCCGGTTTCGTAAAGGCAAACCCATTGACAAGAGCTTGATCTATAAGCTGCTGAACAATCGCACCTACTTGGGTGAGCTGCGCCACAAGGATCAGTGGCATCAAGCGGAGCACCCTCCCATTATCGACCAGGAGCTGTGGGAACAGGTCCAAGCGATTCTATCGAAAAACGGGCGGGGGCGCGCCGCCAGCACCCGCGCGAAGGTATCTTACCTGCTGAAAGGCATCGTGTTTGGTTATGACGGTCGGGCGCTGTCGCCCTGGCACACCACCAAGAAAAACGGCAAACGATATCGCTATTACATACCGCAACGGGACGCTAAAGAAGGAGCTGGCGCGTCCGGTTTGCCACGTCTTCCTGCGGCGGAGCTTGAGGCGGCGGTACTGGAGCAATTACGCGGCATTCTGCGCTCGCCTACGTTATTACGAGAGATGGCGCCAGTCGCCGCAGGGCTTGATCCTGAACTCGACGAGGCGAAGGTCACCGTCGCCATGTCGCGGTTGGACGAGATCTGGGACCAGTTGTTTCCGGTGGAGCAGACACGCATTGTCAGGCTGCTGGTGGAAAAAGTAGTGGTTTCGCCCAATGACCTGGAGGTGCGGCTGCGCATGAATGGCATTGAGCGAATGGCGCTGGAGTTACAGCCCGCCATCAATTCATCCCACGAAGGAGCCGCCGCATGAGTGGAACGCGTATCCAGAGTACAGGGAAGACCAGCCTGATCACGGATAGTCATGGCGCCGTGACGCTAACCACCCCGATCCGTTTCAAGCGGCGCAGTGGGCGCAAGCTGGTGACGCTTCCTGAGGAGAGGAAAGATCCAAGACCCTGGGATAAGGCGATCACGCCGCTGCAAGTGGCGCTCGCCAGGGCGCATCGATGGTCGGCGCTCTTAGCCTCAGGAGAAGCGGAAACGCTACGCGAAATCGCAGCCAAGAATGGCGTGGATAACAGCTATGTCAGCCGCATCCTCAATCTGACATTGTTACCGCCTGATATCGTGGCGGCCATTCTGGACGACGCATTGCCCAACCACATCACGCTGTTTGATCTGGCGGTTGATCCACCGCTGTTATGGAAAGAGCAGAGAGAAAGAGTTCAAACAAGTATGTCGAAGAATTGCTGTACGACAGGAGATCAAAGTGAGCGCTCACCTTTCTAATAACGCACTGATTCAGTTGCAATCCATCGATGATTGAGCGTTCATAGGCGACCTCTAATCGCCGGCGCTGAGTGTTGGTAGCACCCAACGCCGACTAACCAAAACCAACTTTCAAGGAGTTGATCATGGCTGACGTCGAGTCTACTACGGCCACGCTTCATTTGAACAGGCGCACCGGGGAATTCACCCTATCGGTGCCCTTGGATTCGGACATCGTTTTAAAGGCCGCCAAGCGTGCTCTGGCGCAACGATTTAAACGTCATTCCTGCAACATGGATGACCCAGGCAAAGTGAAAGAGTATCTGGTGATGCATCTGGCTCCAGAGCCACGCGAAACGTTCGTGGGACTTTTCCTGGATACTCAGAATCGATTGATCGCCTACGAAGTGCTATTCCGTGGCGCGATCGACGAGGCCCATATTTATCCTCGCGAAGTGGTGAAAGCGGCCTTACGCCATAACGCTGCAAAAGTCATCGTCGCCCACAACCATCCCTCCGGCGATCCCAAACCTAGCGTTAACGACCAGCTCATTACCTACCGTTTGCTACAGGCGCTTATGCTCGTTGAAATTCCGCTTATTGACCACTTCGTGGTGGGAGGGGACCAAGTTGTAAGTATGGCGGCGCAGGGTATTTTCGGGAAAAGGCCACGGAAGCTGCCAGAGCCAGCAATGTAAAAATCCTATGACGACGGGAATAGACAAGTCCCGTCGTTTCACTCGCTAACCTTTCCAATAGGCAAAAGTCACCAGCCCCGGGACTTCATCCTCTTTAGCTGATACTCCATTGACGATTGGCTCATTAGACGTGTGATCTCTTTTAAGCTCAATCCACGATATGCTTTATATTCTTTATGAGAGCTATTGCCACTTAGCAATGGCGTTTCAAAATCAGCCCTGCTTGCAGCGTTAGGTAAGTATCCAGAGAGGCTTTGTTGGGTCGCTTCTTGAGCGAATGTATGAAGGGACTTCTTACTACGCGAATCCATGTGAATCAACCATCCTTGAAATACAAGATAAAACAAGTGACAATGCTGCTTGATTGCTAAGCATGCTGTCAAGCTAGTAGTACCGGCTAGTTCTGGAGGTCTAATCGAATTAGACTATACCCCCATAATTGCTAAGCTAGTAAAATTTACTTGCATTGTAATTTATTGTAACAAAAATGAAGGCAGACTACACAATCATTGTGTGCAGGGAAATGGAGCAATGAGGCATATAGAAGCGCTCTGTTACGAGTACACTGCAAAGTAGTCCCTACAGAACTGGAAAGCATTTTTCAGTAATGCAAAGGAAGTCATCAGGCATGAACGCTCTAACCACATCTGAACCTGCTACTGCATCTGATAAACAAGGCACACAAACTAACGGCTTATTAATTGGCTGGGTTGTTTCAATCGACAGTCAGGGAATGCCTTTGGTTGCATGGAATGAAGAAACCAAACAGTCACCTCAGCCTGCGTTAGCAACCATTCCCGTGAGTGAGCAAGATAGAGGTCGCCAGATAGCCTTATCTTTCGCCCAAAATGCCAACAGCCAACCCATTATTATCGGCTTCCTGTTTAGTCAACTGGATAACGCCATTGCCTACACTCAAACGTCGTCACCAGAAATAGACATTACTTCTCCTTCCCCGGCAAAGGTTCGCGTTAACGACAAAACCCTGGATATCCAGGCTGACAAATCGATCACCATACGTTGCGGCAAAGCGAGGATCACGTTAACTGCTGACGGGAAAATACTGTTGCAAGGGGAGCAAGTATTAAGTCGAGCAAGAGGAGCTCACCGTATTCGCGGGGGAAGCATTCAGCTCAACTAATTCTCATTGTCGTGTATCAGGATAAGGCGGTTTAGGACCATGCTCCGACTATTCAATCAAACGCCCATGAAGGCTCAGTTGGATGTGGCCAGGGACGAGACAGGACGCGATGTAATTTTACTCGTGGCAAAAGCATCTTTTACTTTGGATGAGCATCCGCGCTTTCATGAGAAGCAGGCTCCCATCTTAGTTCAAAACGAGTTTTGGGATGAGCCCGAGACTTCTAGTCTTAAGTATCCAGCAGATAACCATCTGCCACAGCCGGGAATGAGTTGCATACTTGTCGGCTCAGCATGGTCGCCTCAGAATAAACCCACTACGCAACTGCAAGTATGCGTGGAGGTCGGCGAGATGCTGCAGCATTTAACAGTATTCGGAGATCGAGTTTGGACGGAAAGCGGCCCCAGCTCGCCAGCACATTTCGAAACTATGCCTTTAACCTACGAAAATGCATTCGGAGGTAGTCACCGCTTATCGCAAAATAGCGATCCAGGACAGAACTCTATCTTGTTTCATCTCGGTAATCCGTTAGGAAAAGGGTTTCGAGGTAAACGCACGGATAAGGAAATGATTGGGCAGCCTTTGCCAAATATTGAGGCTCCTGATTCGTTGATTAAAGCGTTAAAGGATATGCCAGAACCAGTTGGTGTCGCAGCTATATCACCAACCTGGGAGCCGAGAGTAAAACTCGCGGGAACTTATGATGAGAGCTGGAACCAAACTCGAGCTCCATTTCTACCCGAGGACTTTGACTCTCGTTTCTTCGTTTGTGGGCCACAATCGCTATATCGTCATGATCAGTTCTATCATGGCGGTGAAGCTATACATCTTAAGCATGTTCATCCAGAACGTCCCACTATCCACTCTAAGGTTCCCCATTGCGCAGTTACTGCAATGATTGAGTTTGCGGGCGCAAGGCATGTAGTTGAGCTGAGAAATGAGACCCTAATTCTTGAGCCTGAGCTTAACCGTCAACAAATAGTGATGCGCGGCGTTTTCCCCTGCGAACGAAAAGTGTTGTCGGTTAAGTCAGTAATATTGAGGCTAGGCAGGTAATCAAAGTGACCGTCCATATAGCATCATTGAAAGCGAAGCTTTTCTTATGAATAAAGTCGCAATACTTTCATCCGGTGTGGTGTCTTCACTTGCTTTGGATGTCCCGGTTATGTCGACGGCGGTACAAGCAGGAATTAGTACCCTAAAAACTTACGATTATATCGCCTCAACTGGTGAGCCATACCGGATGTCTATACTGCCAGACGAATGCTTACCTGAGCTACAAGATGGCGTAACTAACCAAACGAGCTATCGCTACCGGAGAATGCTGCAACTACTGGCTGTGGCATTAGAGCAACTCAAGATCAGTGAGAAAGTTACAAGTCCCACTCCATGTTTTATCAATCTGCCTGAGAAACTGAGCTTACGTAAAACGGTAGCGCCGCAGACACTTCAAGAGATAAACCGACTGACAGGCCTTTCCATCGACTGGTTACACAGTCGTGTTTATCACCAGGGCCGCGCAGGTGGATATTCAGCACTCGCGGACGCATATCGTTTAGTTAGTGAGGGTGTCGTTAAAACAGCACTCGTTGCTGGCGTAGATAGCTGCCGATGTTTAAAAACGCTAGGAACATGGGAAAGCGAAGGCCGCTTGCTACTATCCCATGTCGGGGATGGATTTTTACCTGGAGAGGGCGCCGGCTGCCTATTGCTAAGCGCCGCTGATGAAAACTCTAAGGTAATATTAGATCCGCCAGGCGTCAGCCAAGAAGAAGCACACTATTACAGTGACCAGGTTTGTCGGGGAGACGGTTTAACTGCTGCAATGCTTGCTGCCTGTGACCAATTAAACAGTCCTGTCCAGCAGATCATTTGTGGTCTCAATGGTGAGCATTCACCGACAAAAGAATGGGGCGTTGCAGTTAGTAGACTTGGAGACAAGCTCGATAACAACGCAAGCATCATGCACCCAGCAGACTGTTATGGCGACATTGGAGCTGCTACCGCGCCCGTCCTTGTGGCGCTTAGCGCCTACATGTTAGAGCAAGGCGATGTTGAAGGTCCTGTGTTGACATGGAGCGCTTCGGACTATGAAACCCGAGGAGCAGCTGCGCTCTCAATCCCAAAATCAGTTTCTTAACGTAGAAGCATGTAGAGGTAAAAGTCTATGGAACTTGGTGAGCCTATTACCGAACCGGAAATTGCATCCGAAAATCATGATGAGTCTTGCTACTTTTGTCGTCAACAGCCTGAACTTACTGAAGAAGTAAACGAGTTAACTGACGACATTGATGAAGACCAAGAGGCAATGGATGGCTCTTTGGGGGATTATAAATTTAAAAATGACGCTGGAAAGCTTGGGCGTGCCTTAGGCGGAAAGCCCAATGCACGCAAAGTGACCATTGGAGGCAAGACTTTTGACGCTGCTGTAGCTGCCCATCACCTGATACCAGGAAATGCTTCTCTCAAAGAGAGTGAAATCATGGCTTACTTACACATAGATGGAAAAGCTGCAGGCAATATAGGTTACAACGTAAATTCCATGCCGAATGGAGTCTGGTCACCCGGGAATTATGGGGTGCGCCCATGGGGAGGTGAAGGTAAAGCGTTTAAAGCCAAACACGGAATAGAACCGAAAGACTTTGCATTCGCCGCAATGGATGAGTGGCGCTGCCAATTCCACGATGCTCATGAAAAGTACAGTATTTTCGTTAGAGGAGTGCTTGATAAAATAGCTGATAAGTTACGCGATCAGGAAACTATCTGGTGTCCAGAGCAGAAGCATAAAGAGCAAGAGCAGACACAAATCTTCGCGTTAGTTAGTCGGTTAAACACAGTGTCGACAAGAATGAAGCGAATGCTTAGATTTCCGACCAGAAACTGGAAAGAGAACGTTTATACTTCCAGGTTTGTACGGATGTATATGATAGAAAAAGACCACAGAGACTAGAAGGAAAGCTTCAATGTATTACGTATTTGATAGAGATTGCCCTGGAAGATGGATTAAGGGTGCGCGCGGAGATATTCCTGGGGTCGACTGGTACTACTGGCGCAAGGGGGCGGTACTTCCTTCTCAGCCCCCTAATCCTCTTAAGTTTACTTTAAAACCATGCAGCCCAGATGTATGGGATCATTCGCCATACCTACCATCATTCCTGAATGCATCCGCCCCTATTTTTAGAGATGACCTAATTGAAGCGCTGGAAGAGTGTGGAGTCGATAATTTAGATACCTATGATGTTGAGATAACAGACCCAGACAATGGCGCAGTTTATTCCAACTATAAGGTTGTAAATATCATTGGCCTTATTGCTGCCGCCGATATGCAGAAATCAGACGCGACAATCCACGACTCAGGCAGTCCCCCTCTTTATGATGTGGATTTTGATAGCTTAGTCATCGATCCAGCAAAAGCTGGTGGGCACTACTTTTTCCGACTTGCTGAGTCAACTAACGCTCTTATCGTTCACGAAAAAGTTAAGCAGCACTTACTGGCTAAAGGCTTTACCGATATCACATTCTATGACCCTAGCAAGGTTGCGCTATAAAACGATGAGCATGTGGTGTTGAAAGATGTATTACGCCTTCGACCGTGATTGCATTGGAAGATGGATTGAAGAGCCAGATGGAGATATTTCAGATGTCGACTGGTTTTACTGGAGGAGAGGGTCTGCTCTTACTGTGCCTCCTCCTACTCCACTGAAGTTTACGCTTCAGCCATATAATCCATACTCTGAAGATGATTCGCATCATATGCCTTCTTTTTTGAATGCTGCCGCTCCGATTTTCAGTGATGAGCTGATTAGCGCACTGCGAGAGTGTGGGGTTGATAGCCTTGATGTTTACGATCTTGAGCTAACTGATCCCGACAGCGACCAAGTCTATACACACTACAAAGTGGTGAATATTGTTAGCTTGGTCTCTGCCGCAGATATGAAAAGATCTATTGTTACGGGGCATGGGCCTACCAATTCGGCTTTGTACGATGTGGACTTTGACCGCTTGGTTGTTGACCCAGGAAGAACCAAGGGGCACAACTTTTTCCGCCTTGCGGAATCCACCAACATGCTGATCGCGCATGAAAGTGTGAAACAACATCTACAAGCCAAGGGTTTTACCGATTTGGCTTTTTATAAGCTTGGCAACATCGCTACATAAGCGTTCCGACAAAATTCAGGAAAACAGGAGAGTTTTATGGCAGTCACCGTTTTCGCCAATACCCGTGGAATATCCCACAAAGGCAGCGGGGGTAAGAGCATTGCGTTTCCCGATGTTTGCAAGACTCCCACTCCAGGAGGCCCTGTGCCGATACCATATCCGAACCTGGCAATGTCTTCGGATCTGGTAAAAGGAACAAAAACCATCAAAACCGACGGGCAAATGGCGACGATCAAAACTGCGCAGTATTGTACGTCCACAGGTGATGAACCAGGCACTGCTGGTGGTGGTATCAAGTCTGGAACCATTAAGAATACTGCAGAGTTTATGATGTATTCTTTTGATGTGAAGTTTGAAGGAAAAAACGTCTGCAGACTCGCCGACCCGGTGTTTCATAACAAAAAGAACACGGTGCTTTAATATGTCTGAGCAGCTCTCCTATAACCCAGAAGTGCTCCAATTCTTTATCGAGGACGCAGCAGCGCTCTGGGATAGCTGGTGGGCGCAACGGCAAGAATCAACGCCAGACGAGTACTACATTGCCCAGCTTAAACAGCGGCTGAAACCTAATATTAAAGGCGTTAGGTTGCTGCGCGAATACGCCTGGGAAGAGCTTGAGGGCCTACTGGACAGTTCCCATGGAGGTGAGTATTTCGTGGGATGCATGCTCTCTCTGGAGCCTTTCGACTTTAACCGATTTAAACAAATAGTCGATGCCGGCATAGAGTCGTACATCTTCTGGCATGCGTTATTAGATGCTTTGACATGGTCTCCCTCGCCAGAGGTTAAGCAGTTATGCTCTCGCATGGTGACCTCGGGTAAACCTGCCCATGCAGCTCTTGGATACTGCGCGCTTATGGCTATGGATATACAACCAAGCCTTTCCTGGAATGAGCTGATCAATGCCGCCCAAAAACAGAATAATGAAGTTGCTGTTCGCGGACTTTGTGAATACTGCAGTGCAGACGCGACATCAACATTGATCACTATGCTAGACCAAATGGAAATGAGCGAAAAAGCAGTCGTTCTGGAGCGTTTGGTCAAGCTAGGCGTACCAGCTGCATCACTACCTCTTGGGCAGTTTGTCTATGAGCCAGGCCCATACAGGGAAAGGCTACTAAAAATCGTTTTCCGGAATCTAGATGCAGACTCTGCAGACCATTTAATGCGAGTGCTGCAATCAAAGCCGGAGCCAATACGCTCATGCTTAATTGCCGTGGGGGCAGCCAAGCGCAGAGACTTATTGCCCTGGGTGCTTCAACAAATGGAAAATTTGGAACATGCCCGCATAGCCGGTTGGGCTGTAGAGCAAATACTAGGAATAGATTTTATGGAACTGGGTTGGTTGAACCAATCTGAAAGCTTGGACGAGGAATGGCTTAATAGCCCTGTTGATGCGGATCTGAATTGGCCAGATGTAGAGCTGGTGCGAAGAAGTGTTATTGATTACATATAATATGAACTAGTACAGCCTAAATCAGACATTAGTCATTTTCTACAGTTATTGCTAAAAGGAAATCTCTGGCGCGAGATATTGCCACATAATCTTCAAGCAAAGCTTTTCTTTCCGTAGAATTACCATTTAATATTACTGCAACAGCCTTGAACTCTAGTCCTTTCACTCTTTTTTTAGTTCCATATCGGATACCGGGAGCGGTTTCGCCAGGATCTTGCTTGTCTGCTTGTAGTTCATATATATCTACCCCTTCTCTGTTAAGGGAGTCGATGAAATATCTGGACCTGCTTGTTATGCAAATTTCATGATCCTTTATATTACCTTTGCTTGAGCTCTTAATATCCACTATCCAGTTGGCAATCTCCGTGGCGGCTTGCTGAAATGATGTCACTTTTAAAACTCTTGGCGAAGCGCCTTTAAAAATAGACCTATCACCGTTAGTATTTGTTACTCCTTCGTCTAGATCGTCGATTGACAGTCCGGCTATTGTTGCATGAGCAAAGTTTCGAATTTGTTCACTCATTCTATAGTTAATTTTTAGACGGCGAGATCTCCCAATGACATTTATACCAGCATGGCGTAAAGATACTTGTGTGTTACTGTATATCCTTTGATGTCCATCACCAACTAGGCACAAAGGGTTGGATGAGCTGCCATCAAGCTTGGACAATGACGCTACAAGACCAAGAGCAGTTAAACTAAAGTCTTGCAGCTCATCAACTAATACGTGTTTGTATTTTGGGTGCTGGCTGTTTTCAACTTCATTGAGTGCCATCCTTAATAATTCTTCGAAAGAAGCTATCCCTTCTTTATTAAGGAAAGCTTTCATCTCAACAAATATTGGCCAGAGAGATAACCTTTGAGTGCGTTTTATACGTGGTCGCCCCTTACGAAGAACTTCCAAATACTTTCCTTCAGTCTCGATGCTCATCTTTTCTATAACTTCATAGAATTCATCTAAAATAAAGTTATGGGAGAACTCTGTTGTGACCGGCATGTCGCTCAAAAACTGTCTTAGCATAGAAGTGACAGTTTTATCATCTGATGTACGCAGGTTGAAGCTTGTCTTATGGCAAATATTCTTGGCTAAAAGATGTAAATTTATTACATCAATATTATCCATATGCTCAGGAATCATTTGACCTAGCAAGCCTTTGATGGTTACTGCAAGGTTTTTTGTGAAAGTCGTAATGAGAATTTTTTCATTAGGTTTAATCTGGCGGGCAAGCCACTGTGCTCTATGCATTAACACTACGGTTTTTCCTGTACCCGCTGCACCATTAACCTTCATTGGGCCTTGAATATTCCACTCAACCAGTCTTTTCTGTGACGGGTGGAGGAACAATCTCCACTCAGCTATATCTCCTTGAAGTATTTCTCTTAAATGCTCTTCTCCTTCTATAAAAATGAGATTGGAGTAGTAAGTGCTTTCAGAGCCTGAGATTGTTTCGTGAGAAATTGTTGAAAGCTGAATTCCAAGCGTTTCCTCCATTGCCACATCAAGTGTTAAACCACAGGCAATACCATAAAGAATTTGTTTTGCTTCTTCTGGTAGGAAATCTGCAAGGCGTTCAAAGTCATCGTCGCACTTTACTGCTCGTACAGATGGAATTAGAACTTTCGGTATCCCGGCATAAAAGAGGTCTTCATCAGATAGTGCTGATAGAGGATACTGAGAGCAATTTTCGATTGACTCATCTTGTTCCTTGGATAAATTGATAATATCAGTGTTCAAGACATGGAAGTAACCGAGTCTTTTGTTTTCTAAAAATAGCTTATTCTTACACCACTGATAGGCCTCGTCATGGTGATCTACATACACGACAATATACGTGCTGCCTTCCTCCGGAGCGATAAGAATTGCTCTATAATCGTCTCCTAAACGAGCGCTTCTAACTCTAGAGTCTTGAGCCATCTCTAATTTTTCGAGATTTATGCTTGCCTGAGTATGATCTTCTTCAAATTTACGAACAAGCTCAACCAGCTTTTTATGTACCTTCTTGGGTAGGGTCCTTGACTGAAATAATACATCCCGATGAAGAGCTAGTTGAGCCACATATATCTCCAGGCCGAAGAAATAGATTTAAAATTATCAGTTATACTTTTTTTCTAGAGCTTGATTTTGCCCTTTTTGTGCCTTTTTTCTTGTTTGACTTAAGAGATATTAGTGAATTTATAAAGACGCTTAAAGTCTCGTCAAAATAGTCCTGTGACAGCGTTTCAATAGGGCAGGCAATTGCTTCCAGATATACAGAGCTGTTATCCATTTTTATACGTAAAACGTCTTTGGTTGAATACGATAATTTGAGAAGCTCAATAGCCTTCTCTTTTGTCAGCCTCTCTTTTTGACTTTTCACTTTAAGATCGATGATCTTGACTTTCATCGTGACTAGACTGGCACCATATAGCTGCTGCTCTGCCAATGCGATCCTCGTGTTTTTTGGAAGCTGCATTAACAAGTCCGCTCTAAGTTTTAAAGCAATCCCTTGTTTATTGCTATTAATGATGCTTGCAACTAACTTAGAGTTCTGCGCATATTCAACTAATCCCGGCTTTTCTAACTCTGTGCAGCCTTGGTCATTTTCCTCAACTGACGGAGATATGGTTTCTCTGATGCAGTCCAACATAAACTTTTCTCGCCAGTAGAGCTTGGTATTTACATCATCAGTGTCTCGGTATAAATGATCAAGACTTGCTTCTTTTTTGTTGATCCAACCGGAAATGATTTCACCATATAGAAAGAATAGGCCAGGATGATTAATTTTCTCTTCCGCTAATAATGAGGCATAGCCATAGTTCCATGCGGCAAAAAATCCAGCCAACCAAGAAACAGCTTCCCCTGGAGCGGAAGGACTTTCTTTCATCCTATTTATAGAATTTTCATCGGGATTCTGTATGTGAAGGAGTATGGCCCTAAGAACAATATTCTTCTCATCATTAAGCACAGGCATGTCACGAATACCTCTGCTTATATCCTTTACCATGGACGACCAAGCAGCTATATCTTCTCTAGAGCTCAAATTGTCAGGAAGCGCTCGTACAAAATTATCTATGATCTGCTCTCTAACCCAGCTGCCATTGCCTTCATTTTCTATTAGTACTTTTAAATAGGTTGATATTATGGTAGGCGTAGTTGGGTCGCTTTTCTCAAATTGAGACGCAAGCTGGCTGGAAATAGATTCAATATTTTTTCTGAAGTCTGAATTACAGTAGGCTTTAATTGTCTCCAATATTTCATTTTCTTTTTTATTGGAAAATATTAAATAGTTTATTCCTGCTATAGCTGAATCAAAATGCCTATACTTCTTGCTAAGCGCTCTTTGGTCAAGCTTTGGTAGAAAAAATTCAGCTCTGATGGTGCTATTTTCTATTAGCTTTGATTCAGGTAATGTATCGAATTTGAAAAGGCAAAAAGGAACGTTCTCGTATCCGCGACAAAGCAGGTCTTCGTACTCATCTTTGCTTTTAAAAAGTATTCTTGATACATCTGCTAGTGGTATTGAACCAGCGTCTATTTCCGAATTATTTATCTCTATTAAAGCGGGTCGGGATAGAGGGGTGCCAGATTGCCAAACTAATGAAAGCTGATTTTCTTCAAAATTGGCAATTCCACCTTCACTAGTTTGACCAACTAAGTCTGGTACAATAAGCCCCTGATCTAGTATACGTAGTAGATGCCGCGCACTGGTCAGTAAGTAACGGGGTTTTGTCTCAATGCCGGAAAATAAGTCTACTGTGAGTGATTCTGCCATGAAATAGATTCCAATATATCTGTCTCATTTACTGGAAGATGAGTGAGGATATCAGGTTTCTCATCTAGATGGGATGAGTATGTTAAGAATAGTGCGTCTCTGGCCCTGGAACACATTACATACATGTTCATTTTGAAATTGTCCAGTTCGCTATTGTCTACTTGATAATCTTGTAGCTCAGGTAAAAAAACTATATCAAACTCAAGACCTTTACAGCTTTGATAGTTCAAAACTGTTACCGTTCCAACCTGATCGAACACTAAGTCGTTGGGGTCTTTAGCCTCATCCTGGTTGGATGAGTATGTCTGCACGCTATAACGATCGCCTATCAAGGCCTCTAGCTTAGCTACAACTTCCTTCCTTATGGAATCCCGTGGAACGATAACGCCAACTTCAGCGGGGGACCTCGAATTTAGGACCTTCACTATATGGCTGATTTGTCCATCCAGATCGGTAGAGCTAATTAGTAAGGGCTTATCTCCGTGCCGGTCAGGTAACAATGGACACCCTGTGGAGAGGCCTACGTAGAAGCAGTTTGCGAGTTTGGCTATCTGTAGAGTATTACGAAAATTCTTTGTTAGAAGAAATTCATTCTCTTTTGAGATGGATAGTTCTTCTTTAATATTATTCAACGTCGAGTTATTCTCAGTAAGTCTTTGATTTTCATCTGCTAGTATCGTTAAGTTTACGTCATTCAGCACCAGACTAACCCTTTTAAAAAAGTGATACATTTCCGGGGGGAAGTCTTGGCCCTCATCAACTATGAGATGTCCCCAATCGGTCAATGGGTACTCTCTCATTGGGTGTGTCACTAGTGATATGGACATTTTCTCCCAATCATACAGAAATGGGGCTAAGCGTGGAGGAAAAATAGATTGATCGCTTTTGTCGTTAATCCACTGAGAGAAACGCTGACCAATTTGTTGATGCAGTTCATGGCTTATCCACCATTTTTTTTCATAATTGTCCCATTGAGCTCCAAGTCCCTTCGCTGCCGCCTTTTCTTCGAAAGGACAGTCTAGGTATACTCTTCCTGGATAGGATACTTTCGATGCTATTTTATTGGTTTTCCACCACTTGAATAACCAGCTATGGAGAGTACAGGTCTTCACAGCCTCTCCATCGACTTCAACTGCATTGGATGTATACTTTTGAAGTACTCTGTTGTACATGAGTACAGTTACGCTTCTTTTTCTTTTCAGTAATGTGCCCGCACGAAGAAAAGCGAGCACTGTTTTTCCTGTACCAGGAGGCCCGGAAATTAATATATTGCCGGACATTGGCGCATCAAGATAGATAGTCTCTTGCTCGTCACTGATCTGTCTAGAGTTAGGCATCCTCATGAGAAAAACTAGTTCCTTCCGTTGCTCTGATTTGTCGGATTGTGCTTGTGAAATAGCCTTCGCCAGAAACGTCACCTAACAATAGCTTTCTGTCTAACAACAAGTTATTCATTGTACAGCTGGTTTCTGACACGAGAGAGCATGAGTGGCAGGCCGCCTTGTTAAGTCCCATCACTCCCTGTGTTTCCATTTCACTACACACAGGGTCGTTTGAGCACCAGCATGCAGTTTCTAAGGCAGCAGCAATCGTCGCATTTAATTTATCTACTTGCCCCTGCTGAACTAGTCCACCAAGACTGCCCTCAGAATCTGAGTCTGCTGTATATATGAGAACTCCAGCCTGATTTTCTGCTGCGTATATACGCTCTCGTATGGAGCCACTGGAATAACCACTTTGAAAACTTAGCTGCCTAATCATCAAATGTGCGAATGTATGAATTAGAAGCAACCTAGGAGTTGGCGTGTCAAGATAGTTGACTTGGCCTTCATCATAACGCTTCTTTATCGGGTCAATTCTCGAACTAATAAAGTCAGCCTCTTTTCTCTCCCATTGTTCCATTTCTGACTCAGAGAATTGGAAAAATATCCCTTCACCGTATACTTCAATCGCTGGCAACCAGTTAATGTCATTATTCCCGCTTGGGCTGACGAGAGTATTTCCACCCGGATTCACCCTCTCGAACCCTAAAAATGCTCTTACTTCTCTTAGACGGTCAAGCAATACAATTCGATCAAATTTTTTCTCTAAGTCCCACTGGGTGGCTTGATGAAAGCCATGCTCTACTCTGGCAGAAAACGTATTTTCTCTATGAGACTCTATATTCTCGGATATAAGGAATGACCACTCTGCTTCTTGGATCTCATAGTGGTCTATAGGTACTTTTGTATCGGAGGGTGTCTGGTGACTTTCGTTACTTGCAGCATGTTCCAGGTCCTCTAATGTACAATTTTCTTCATTTGTAATTATTTTGGCGAGCAACTCAGCTGAGTTCTTGTCTATGCTTAGTCGATTTATATATTCATCAAAAAGACTATTGCTTTTTATTTTTTCGGTTATTGAGCTATCAACTCTACTATTATCTATGGGGATATCTAATGCAGAGCGTACGACTGGAAAATAAAGGTTACTGGCACCACGCTGTAGTACCACTGGAGTTGCAGTGCAAGTGCCCAATTGCATCTTTTGCCATGGCTGCCTTCCTGTACAACTTAAGCCTATATTTGAAAGCGCACTTGGTGACGTAAGCATTTCGAAGTTTCTACTAGCTCCACAAGATTTACATTCAACACGTAAGGCATCTAAGCCGCTTCCTTTATTTGAGTCAGTGATAAAATAAAGATAGTTAGCCTTTGATTCACAATGATTTCCTTTAGACGCTGCATGGGCCCATATATCCCAGGGCACGTCATCCAAATGTCCTTCCTCACATGCAACGACAAATCTCATTGGTACAAGAACACGCTTTTTGCACTTCTCATATGGGCAGGTTGGCTTATCTTCCAACTCGTCTTTTAATCTTTGTTGGCTACTTTTACCCCATCGCACCATGTGTCGGCAGTTTGGACAAAACATCCACTTTGGAAACCTAATGGCGCTTATCGAGTGCTTGTAATTGTTTGATCCATACTCCTCTTTGTGAGGTGGAGCTTTTAATTTCTTTCTTAACAGGCGTGTGAGGCGATCTAATTTGATGGCTTCAAGGTTTTTAGGCCATCCAGCCAAGTCGGTTAGTAGTAAGGACTCCTCTCCTATGTCTAAAATAGCGCCAGGCCCAAAAGGGGTTATCAATTGAGAGCTTCTTACACTACGGTCAATAGCCATTTTTAACTCCAAAGATCAATTTCAGTTTCTGTGTCGACATTTCTCATAGAGTTTAGAGTTGGCCATAGGCCATTTCTCTTTGGAGCTTTGAAAGCTTTAATGAGGGGATGGAATTGTTTGCTCGGCGACTCATAACGATTAACGTATCCCTGCTCAGCTTTCTCCTCCCATCTCGAAGCTAATTCATCCAAGTAATGCATTACTTCATCAATTTCTCTTTTCTCAAGCCCCTTCATGGCCTCCGTAATTCTTGTCTTTAACAACTCGATTTGGCGCTGGATCTCAGGGGATTTTAAAGAGAAGTTCCCAGCGCTTTCGTTGCTCCCCATGTTTTCTGAAGCTCTTATGACAGAAACTAGCGCTGCGTGAAGTGCTCTTTGACGTGCGGGTAAAGCCCACGGAGTAACGCTAGTTGGTTCTACATAGCGATACAGCGCCTGATGATAGGTTGAAAAAGTTTCGTAGTGAGAGCGATCTCGGGGTTTTGATGGCGATAGTAACGTTACAACAATTGCAGGGGGTCTTGTTTTGTCCCGTCCAACCCGGCTGGATGCTTGAATATACTCAGCTGTGGTCTTGGGCTGCCCATTGATAAGCATTATGCCAAGACGACCAATATCAACGCCCACTGAGATCATATTTGTGCAGGGGAGTATGTCTATGGCATGTTTTTTATCTGCTTGTATTTTTAACTTTTCTAGCACCTCGGGTATACGAGTCCCTTTTATATTAGCCGAAAGCTCTTCTATGGTGTCACACTGCCTGGGGGAATGGTTTCCTGCGATTACTTTTATACGAGCGGGAATGTCATCCCTTGCTAGAGTCATGGTTTTACCCAGCTCCCGGCGACTATTATGGTAAATAGGAAGGGTCCACCAAGTATCGCGACATTGGCCATGTTGCCCCGTTGTTATTGGGGCTTGTAATAAGGCCGCAGAGGTCTGGATTAAAGCAGTTTGCCCCGTATGCCCTGATGGCATGACGCCGATGTACAATCTTCCAGGTGTATTTCTGTCCTCACTTGAAAAGAAAGAGTCCGAGTCATTTAAGCCTGGAGAGGGAAATACCTGTACCGTACGCCCAAACAAACATTTAACCTGTTGGTTCGCTGCGCGAATAGTAGCAGTTGCGGCTATGACTTTAGCGCGTCCGCCTAGACTCCTGATAATTGAGTCTATCGCAGCCTCATAAAGTCCTGCGATGGTCCCTAAAGGACCCGAAATCAGATGTAGTTCATCCTGAATAATTAGACTGGGGGGACAGAAAGATTGTCGGCCATTAGGAGAAGAACCAAAGAATACGCTTGTTTCTTGAAGCCAGGGTAGACGAGCAAACTTATCAACCGTTCCAATCAGCAGTGTTGGAGGAGCTTTATATAGTGCTTCGTCAACTATTTGGATCGGAAGTCGTTCGTGAAATTCGCATGAATCCGTGGGGCAGAAAAATGAAAAGCTTTGAACTGTTGCATTAACACCATAGTCATGAGCGTCTGAAGACTTGGTGTGTGGGACAATAGATGTTCCGCACCAGGGGCAACTGTGCAATTGGAACGGATTCTCTGGCTTGGGCTCGTCAAGCATTAGCTCATACTTTTCTTTGGCTCCTGGTCTATCGTTATCCCCCGTGGAAAAACAATTTGGAGTACTGTCTTGTCCCACCCACAATCCAAGTGATATAACTTCATTCCCGAGTAGCTGCACATTTTCTCTTCTAATTGTTTCTAGTGCACAAATCATCGTCCCTGCTCTTTGAAACTGCTGAGAAGTAAGCAATCTTAAGGTGTATCTTTTAATTACAGCCGTGCCTCCACCTTTTGGCCCCTCTTCAAGACGACGGTAGATTATCTCCCAAGCAGCTATACTTAAGTACGCTTCTGTTTTTCCTCCGCCTGTTGGAAACCATAGTAAGTCAACAATGTCACGTGATTCAGGTATATCACCCACAGAGTTGTATGCGAGCGACTCAATCACTAAGAGCTGAAATGCCAGCTGGAATGGGCGCCATCTTTTGGATTCGTACTTTGAATCCATATAATCTGGTGTGGAAAAAGTTTTGCTATTTCTTCCTCTTACGACTCCCCCGAAGTCTTCACTGCTGTGAACCATTTGCCGTAGCATTGTTACGTTCGCAAGCCGGAAAGCGGTATGTGCATTCTTATTATTTGATAGCACTTCAATACCAGAATACATACGGGTTAGTGAATCATGAAGTCTATTTATGATTCTCTCTTTTGCTCTTTCTAAATGCTTTGGAACTTTTGTTTTATTTTGATGTGAAATCCAGCTTCTGTAAGCATTTATTAGTGTTTTTAGTCCGTCCGTTAATTCAACGGAAGAGGTTTTATTGCTAGATATCCATTGTAGGCTGAATATTTTTTCCGGTATTTCAGGGTATTTTTTGAAGTCTATATCGGTGCCAAACCCAAACACCTCGCAGCAAGGTAGAAAGGTTGAGCTTATCCAGTTAGGACTGCTATCTGCTTGATCCCACTCAATCGCGCAGCCATGGCCCACTCCCCAGTTAATCCTTTCACTATATTGCAGCACAATTTCTTCTTGCTCTGGATCAAACTTAAAGCGGTCTGTAGACGGGTACTCTTTAAAGCACCCCTCAACTGCCTCGCAGTATATTTTGGGTTGATATAGGCAATCTCTGCTATTAAGTATCTTATCGCTATTTACCTCATTAGAGAGCGCAATAGTTAGTATGTACCCCTTTCCTAACTCTCGTTTTCTAATGGACAATCTACCAGCGCCGTCAAATAGTGTAATTGTCTGGTTCTGTTGATTCTGGCAGTCAAATACAAGATTAGTACTAAGTGGCTCCCGCTCCCACTCATTACCTGTTTGTGTATAGCGCCCGGCCGAAACTCTAAGCTTTAGAATAGCAATATCATTGGTTGCAAATGATATTGCCACTGACGATGGCTTAAACTCTGATGATAAGGCAATGGAACTGTCAACTTGATCGATTGTTTCGGAATCATCCTCATCGCCCTCATCCTGCTCTACGGCCTTGGGAAACAGTACTCCCATAAGGTATCTTTTATGGGGTTTGTCGGTAAGAACTTCTTTCTCTCCGCCTAGGGGACCGACGAGCTCCTTTTCTAAAAGCATTACGATATCGCTTCGGGGGTCATTTAACTGGATCATATTGCATTCCTAAACCAGTAGTGTCTTTTGTTGTCTCATCCTACGACCTTGGCAATCAAATTGATCCGGACAATTGGCGGACAAATTTAGTCTCAATCTTTCTTTAGGGAAAAATCCGGGTGTCAACTGCCAGCTTTAAAAGGTTGCTCTCTAGCCGGACTAACCCTCTAAGCCCTAAGGTTTGGCAGGTTGGGTTTATATCTCTTCGTGCTATTCTTTGGACTGACTCTATAAAGCTAGTGTCAACTTCGCCTTGTTTAGCCATAGTAAAAACAGCTCGTTTAAAAGTTACTCCAGCATTTAACTCGACGCTTTCGCTTGGAACTCTAAAAAAACTGCCAATAAACTCTTTCCTTTCTAACGATAAAGTAGATTTGGTTGAGTCAACTCTAAGAACAAAAAGAGATGGGGAAATAAATAATAAACTAGGGTTAATCTTCAATCGAAAGTAGCACTCGTCGTGGGCTTCTATGATTGGAAAGGTCGAGCCACTCAGCTTGTTAGCCAAGTTCCCAAACTCTTGAGAAAGGGAGGGGGTGCATATCTGAGCCCAGCCTCCGCCAATACTAGCCACTTTGATTGCTGCTTGGTCTGACGTAGTCTTAAAATTCTTACTTAGTGATGCGAGAAAAACTAGGATTTCAATTTCTCTACCGGTTAGAGAAATTGATTGAGTTCGCTCTTTACCGGGCCTACCACTTAATAGACTTTCGCCATAGACTGCTGGTAATGTAAGGCTTCCAATTTCGTCGTCTCCCCAAGTCTCTTCCTGGTAGGAAACAGGGATACTGCCTATGAATTCTTGCCAATCAGAGATACACGAAAAATCACTAACTAATGCATCTATATACGCCATTTTTCCATCGGTTGTCTTGGCGTTGATGAGTTCCTGCTGCTCGAACCATACTAACTCTTGATAATGTGACAGCGATTCGATCAGCTTGAAGAAGCCTTCAGTTGTTAGCTGAAGTTGAAATATTTTGATTTGGTAATTCGTGAAAGAATGATTTGCTCCAGCCCCTTCAACTTCTCTGTAGGGAGCAACTGAACGAAGAAGCTTAAAGTCATAATGTTCGTCTGCAGTTAGCCCTGTTTCTTCGTATATCTCCCTCTTAAGTGCAAATTTGAATGCTTCAGGATAATCCGCAGCGAAAGGGCTCTGAAGAGCTTCCAGCGGATTGGGGATGCTTGCTTGCCTTAAGTCCTCTTGAGTCATTCTCCCGCCAATCAATACATAGTTTTTTAACCCGCTGCGCTTCTTATCTTCCCTGGCCCGAAGCAATATTTTTCCAGCGATATGGATAATACCCCAAGCTACGTGAACAAAACGGGTCGGCTGAGCTTTTCCAGTGAAATGGTGACGACAACGCTGGAGCTCTAGCGTTCTTAATAGAGTACGCTGCTTCTCAGTGTAAGGTGAGTGTTGTTCATGACCTTGCCAAAAGGCTTTTTCAAAGTAGTATTGGTCTGGATCAGAGAGGGATATTAACAGCGAACGAGCAAATAGGGAGGCAGGAAACGAAACGAATTGCCACCTTCCATTTTCAAGCTGATCTTCGCTAATTAACCTTGATATACGAAGTATCCGTTCAAGAACAAGAAGATGTGCCTCAGCTATATCACTGGACACGTGATTTTCTAGAATCAATACTTCTACAAGCTTAGAGCGACTAACTGATGTGAACTCTCCCCCCTCTTCTGAATAGAGCGGAAGGTGTTTATAAATCGTCTGAAAAATCCCTGTTACAATGCTCATGTCCCTGAAAACTGATACGGTGATTGGATGAGCAGGATATTAGCAAATATATTTTGTTGGGTTCAATAAAGTCAGGAGAAACTCTGGAGGGACCCGATATTAGGGGGCCGAGCTCTAAAGTTAATTGGCTGCTACTCTTTCACTGATTTTGATGTCAAAAGAGCCAGTCGATATAGGATAAGACTTAAGGAAAATCTTTGTGGGAGGTTATGGATGGCTGATGATGGATGCTAAAACTGATGTGTTGACCCCTGAACAAAGAAAATTATGCATGTCTAAAATCAGGGGAAAAAACACAAAGCCTGAGCTGTTACTCAGAAAGGCTCTATGGTCCATTGGCCTCAGATACCGTTTACAGGGAAAAATTACTGGTCGGCCAGATTTGATTTTTTCAGGCCCAAAAGTTGCTGTTTTTGTTGATGGCTGCTTCTGGCATGGGTGCCCAGAACACTATCGTACCCCCCAAAACAATCAGGCTTTCTGGAAAGAGAAGCTTCGGAGGAACATGTGCAGAGATAAGGCTGTGAATAGAATATTAGTGGATAACGGGTGGCTAGTGGTAAGACTATGGGAGCACGAAGTGAAGTCAGATCTAGAGTGTTGTGTTAGCAGAATATTGGCGGCGTTAAGAAAGCAGGCGGGATAATCTAGGAGCCAATCTGGCTTTTTAGCTCAAGCAGCCTGCTCAGATTTCTTTGCGTCGGTGCGGGCAATCGTCCTGAAAATGGCTTCCATTACTTCAGCGCAGACTCCGTTTCCACATAGTTTAACTTTCTCTCTGCGGTTTCCAACAGGCAGAGAATGCTCTTTTCCCGCGCCCATGGCGTGTTTAAGTTCGTCAGGCTGAAGCATCCTTAAATAAGGAACATCGTCATGCCAAGTTACCAGCCCAAAGCGATCTAATGTTGTTATTGTGCGAAGAGGCGCTGCCAACGACTGCCATCCCCCAGCATAGTCACTTCCGTAGTAGACAATGATGAATGGGACGTTGCGTCCTAGAGCCTGAATTGCACGTTCAGCCCTCTCTAATGTTGCTTTTGCTCGGCTAGGTTTATGCAGCGGCGCAGATTTATACTCTGCGTTCCAATCAATTATGTCCGCTGCACACTTATACTGTGGTGTCATTCCAGTTAGTAAGTCGGCCTCAGATAAGGAAATACCCTCTAAATTGCATATTAGGAACATTCGCTTTCTTGCTTGGCCCGAGCCAAATGTAGCTGAGTTGAGCAGCAAATCACTCACCTCATAATTCAGTGACTTGATCGATGAAATTAGCTCGTTATGTCTTCCCCATTTTTTCATTCGATTAACATTTTCCACGATAACCCAGCGAGGGAGCATTGCCTCAATCCAGGGAATAATGCCTATTGCTGTTTCTTTGCTACTTTCGTTTCCTGGACGAGCGCCTCTAGCAATGGAGTGGGAAGTGCATTCAGGCGATGTCAGAAGAACATCTGGCTTAAATTTTTTAGCCAAGAGGATGGGGTCTGTATCTTCTATTTTGCTGTGTATGACTTCAGCAGTTGGAAAGTTTGCTTGATAGGTTTGGACGGCCAAATCCCACGCATCAATTCCAAGAAGGGGTTTGCCACCGCCACGTACTGCACCGCGAGCTCCAAATCCTCCTCCGCAAAATAGGTCTACAAAAGTTGGCATGGGAATTTACTGTCTCTTTTTTGCATAGGAAATTGAAAGCCGATTCTACCAAGTCATTTTTAACATAACCAGGTTCGCTCTTTACTATAGCTGGTATGAGATGTGTACTCTTTTGAATCCCAGCTAAACTGTGGCGTAGGTTTTTAGAGTTTGAATCGCCATCCAGTGCTGTAATCAAACCTCTCGATTAGTCCGCCATGTAACTAGCTGTTTACAAAGGAAAAGTAATTTTGGAAAGTCGCGGACTTCAAGGTTAGCGGAGAGCGAGGGAGGAGAGAGAAATGGCCAGGAGAGAGCGAAACAGGGGCAAACACCCGGTTTTGGGATGAGCCACCAAGTCCGCGAGAACCCGCAGGAGCCCGCGACAGTACGCAGGAGCAGGCAATAAAAAAGGCCAACCCGAGAAGGTTGGCCTTTCAAATTTGGTGGAGACGGCGGGAATTGAACCCGCGTCCGCCAGTCCTCTGCCATTGGCTCTACATGCTTAGGACCCTCTATTCAGTTAACCCGTTACGACCCGAAGGGCAGGGTGTAAAAGGCGATCTCCTGATGTTTCGCGTGTACAACTGGAGCAGCTGCACAGGCTAGCTTGTTATGGGTGACACTCATAAAAACCGCGGTACAAGCACCTTGGCATGAGTGCTAGAGCCCTTAGGCTGCTAGAGCGTAAGTTTCGTCGTTTGCGACTATTTTTTACAGTAATTGGAGTACGAGTGTTACTGCCCACTCGACATGCACCTCAGGGTTTGTAACCGGCGTCGAAACCAAGTCGTCCCCGATGATCGTAATATGGGGCGTACTTTACCCGATTTCAAGAGCGCTTTTCCAGTCCCCATTTATGTTGCGCTTTATTCTACTGTTCACCGTTCGCTTTCCAACCAGGGGCTTTTCATTCCGCCTTGGCGACCTGATATATAGAAAAGACTTTTTCGTTAAGTGGCGATTCTCTATAAATAAGGTGGCGTTGCAGTGCTTTCTGTCGACAGTTGGCGGATTAAACGGCATCAGATATCCAATGCCGTTCACTCTGCGCTGATTCTTGGCGGTATGAGTTTTCTGGCCTGGATGTTGGCGAGCTGGTTTTTCGGGAACCTGGCCGCCTATGCTCTGGCGGGTGTCGTTATAGCTTCATTATTAATTACGCCGAGGCTGGCCCCGGACATGCTGATTCGCGCCTACAAAGCGCAATATCTGCCTCCTTCTCAGGCTCCAGGACTGTATCAATTGATTCAGGCTCTAAGTGAGCGCGCGGAGTTGTCAAATACGCCCACGGTTTATATTGCGCCCAGTAATGTCCTGAACGCCTTTACAATTGGAGGGAGAGAGGATGCTGCAATTGGGCCTGTCGCGCACTCGTGAGTACTTGGCTGACGCTACGGCGGCTCAATTGACCGGAGACCCTGCTGGCCTTGCCTCCGCTTTGCATGCGATTGAAGAGCGGCAGGGCAGCTGGATGGAGCGCATCTTCGCCCCCGGTCGGGGTGAGTCCCAGCCCTCTCTGTTCAGAACGCATCCGCCGACCGAAAAAAGAATCCAACGTCTGCTTGATCTGATGCAGCAAAGTCCGGATGAAGGTCTGGCAATTTCCAGCTCAGAGGTCTGTCCACAGGACTTGTTAACGCGTCGCGCCAATCGGCCAAAACGGTATTGGCATGGCTATTGGTATTGAGCTATTGTCCCTGTGCTGAAGAGAGTGACAGACTGTTTATAAATCAACCGAAGCAAATAAAAATTAAGCGGTTTAAGTTCTGAGAGGGTGTCTTTTTCGCCCCGGTTTAGATAAACTCCGCAGCCCTTTTCATGGTCCAGAGACAGGACCCTGTTGGGAACGCTCCTCAGTTGCGTTGATGAGCCATGTCCGCAAGCGACGTCAGGCTCAGATCAGCCGGATATCGGAGCGCCGCCGATGATGCGTAAAGGGAAAAATTATGCACATCCGGCGAATGTCGCCGATACAAATCCGCCGAATATAACCGACTTTAGAGTATTTAAGATGATTCGATGGGAACACCCGAAACAACGTCGATTTTACCGGGCCAGCATTCAACGGGACCTGTTCGGCCGCCTGGAGATTCTGTGCGTGTCCGGCAAACTGGATGCGCGCAACGGAAGCTGTAAACCCATTTACTGCAATAATCCAGATCACCTCAAGGAAGAGTTGAGAAAAATATTTCGCGCCAGAAGGAAAAGCGGTTACAAGCTTTTCCCCTAACGTCCGTTACTGTCCCCATAAAATCCCGTACTAGCCGTCGCACTGGCCGTCACGTTCATTCTGATGAGCCATAGGCAAGACCGCCCGGGGCGAAAGTCTGCTCCTGCAGGTTTCGTCTCGGGCGGATCTATCAGTCTCTGATCTTCACTTACCTGAAACCGCGCTTATTCAGCGTTATGTTCCGCAGGCGTCCTCAAGGCTGCTGACAAGTATCCCACTGTAATTGATACTCGATCTTAGAAGAGGCGTCGACGGTATCCAGTTGGATTTCCGCTTTTCCGCCATCCGCCGCTTTATAGGCTTTAATACTGGTATTCGCGCGAATAATCGCGTCTTCCCCGCAGGGCGACCAGGAAATAGAGCCAATGCGGAAGTTATCTTCGACCAGGAAATCCTCCACGATAGGGTTTTCCGGGTCTATCCACTCTTTGTTCAAGCGCGACCCAACGGACTCGCCGGCAAAGAAGTAGTTAGCCTGTAATGATGCATAGGCGCCAGGCGCATTGTCCACGTATCCGCGATAGTCCAGCGCCACCAGCGCCACGGTTAAACCATGAGGCACGCGAACGGCGACGCCCAGGTTACAACTCTTGCGTACGCGTCCTGAGTCCGTGGTGGTGGAGTCTGCAGTATATTGATCAAAGAACATACTGATTTTGGAGTAGTCAGGAGACATTACCGCGCTGGCGGAGCCGGATGGGCATCCAGAGCCGCCGTATGCGAAGTCATAAATTTCAATATCCTCATTAATGAGGTTAGGTTGGGTGGTTAAGAGAGCATTATCCGCCGTTGCGCCGCCAGAAAAAAATGCCGCCGCAGTCAGCGCCGCCATGATTCCTTTTTTCATATTATGTAATCCATTTTTTGATATCGGTATGTTGTGAAAGTACGCAGAGAAAAGCGTACAGGGAGGTATTGCACAGGCGCAGTGCTCGCCTGCGCACCCTGCGAGGCTTGACGCTACGTTTACTTTCAACGCCAGCATAATCCGTTAGCACAAAAAGGCGCCTCCGTTAATTTTACGAAGTAAAATTTACTTAGATGATTTTTCCGGGTAAGCGCGTGCAGGGAATGGTTATGTTAAGGTAAGCGCTACCCGTTTCACTTCATTCTGAGCTTATCTATGTCCTCCTCCGCGAATTCTCTCAATGCGCTTTCTTTCGATAACAGCTACGCTCGCCTGCCCACCCATTTTTATCAAAAAGTGGCGCAGACACCGCTGGAAGACGCGCATCTGATCAGCTTTAACGGAGACGTGGCGGAAGCGCTCGGACTGAACCGGAGCCAACTTGATCCTGAAGAGTTGGCGCGCTATTGCGGTGGCGGCGGCGCGCTCGAAACCGGCGAGTCCATCGCAATGAAATATGCAGGACATCAGTTCGGGCACTACAACCCGGATCTGGGAGACGGTCGTGGACTACTGTTGGGCGAGGTTGTGACTGCGGATAACCGCCGTTTGGACCTGCATCTGAAAGGCGCTGGACGCACCGCATACTCTCGCTTTGGCGACGGTCGCGCCGTCTTGCGCTCCAGTATTCGGGAATATTTGGTCAGCGCAGCCATGAACAGCCTTGGCGTATCCAGCACCAGCGCTTTGTGTCTGGTGGGTAGCGAGGAGTACACCATGCGCAACGGCATGGAGCCCTGCGCCATGGTGTTGCGTGTCACCCCCTGCCATATTCGCTTTGGTCATTTTGAGCATTTTTATTACCTGGGCCAGCATGATGACCTCAAACTGCTGGCGGATTATTGTATTGAGCGTTATTTCCCCCAGTTGCAAGAAGCGGACAATCCCTACCTTGCCATGTTCAATGAAGTCCGTAACCGCACTGCCGATTTGGTCGCGCAATGGCAGAGCTATGGTTTCGTGCATGGGGTGATGAATACGGACAACATGTCGATCATTGGCGAAACCTTTGATTACGGCCCTTTCACCTTCCTCGACAGCTACGACCCTAATTTCATCAGCAACAAAAACGATACCGCCGGGCGTTACGCCTTCAAGCAACAGCCCGGCATTGCGCTGTGGAATCTGTCCGCACTCGCCCAGGCGTTACTACCGCTTATTCCTCTGGACGACCTGAAGCGATCTCTCGATGATTTCGCCGACCTGTACAGCGCCGCTTTTTATGGGAAGATGTCGCAGCGTCTTGGTTTGACTCAGCAAGGAGCGGATGGCAGTCTGCGCCAACTAATAGACGACTTACTTACGCTGTTCGCCGCAAACAACACGGACATGAACCGTTTTATGCGCGCATTGAGCCGCTATGACGGTAATGAAAGCAGTCTGTCTTTTATGTCCGACTTGAGTTGCGACAGTCGCGGCTTCTCAGAGTGGAAAGCCAGATTCTGCAAGCATGTAGACTCTTCAGACGTGACGCTCGCAGATAGAACACAGGCCATGCTCCAGGTGAATCCAGAATATATTCTGCGCAACTACATGCTCGAAGAGGCTATCCGGGAAGCGCATCAGGGAGACTACCTGCCGGTGCAAAACCTGCTTAAAATCGTAAAAAATCCTTTTAACGCGCAACCCGGCGCAGAGCGTTACGCAGAAGCGCCGCCAGACTGGGCGGGCGCCATCTGTCTGACCTGCTCATCCTGAACGAGCCCCATCAGTATGCGGCCGCTTACAGACTTACTCGTTTAAATCCGTCGTTTTTCATGGCTATAATGGCGTTCCTATCGCGCAGCTAAAGGAGCATGGCTACCCAGACAACCAAGGACCCTACTCTCAATAATAAATCCCGGGCACGGATCAGCTGAGGATTCTTATCTTAAGAATAATAAGTTAACCGCTCTTGTAGCAGTAGCGGGCGCATTGCTCGTTATGAACCGCTTCGGAGCAGGTTTAATAACAGCCGACGCCATGCCTGGAAAAGGAACTCATTTTTCAAGGCGACAATGGATATGCTTAAAAAACCACCTTATTCGTTATTTTTCGCGTTTATTCTCTCCCTCTTTCTGTCCAGCGCAGGCTATGCCGAACAGGCTCCTGCTCAAGACATTCTGGAATACCTCAATGGGGTGCAGGGAATGGAGGCGGAGGAACTGGATAACCCACCTGACGGCTATCGTTACATTCTGATTCGCTACGAGCAGCCGGTCGATCACGATAACCCCGCTATGGGGACTTTCAAGCAACGTATGGTGTTGTTGCACAAGTCTGCAGAAGCGCCGATGGTGCTGGCCACAAACGGCTATAACATCTCCGTCAGCACCTATCGATACAACCTCACCAAAGTGCTCAACGCCAGTCAGCTGAAAATCGAGCACCGTTACTTTGCAGAGTCCAGGCCCGATCCGTTGGATTGGCAATATCTGACGATCAAGCAGGCAGCGACTGATCACCACCGCATCGTGCAGGCGATCCGTCCGTTCTATAGCGGCAAGTGGATTTCCCGCGGCGCCAGCAAAGGCGGTATGACCGCGATGTACCATCGCCGTTTCTTCCCCAATGACGTAGACGGCACCGTCGCCAACGTGGCGCCGCAGAGCTTTGGTCGTCTTGACCCTCGCTACGTGACCTTCCAGGAAGAAGTGGGACCGCGCGCCTGTCGCGAGACGCTCAAGCGTTATCAGCGTGAGGTGTTGAAGCGCAGAGAAACCATGAAGGCGTACATCCAGACTTACGCGGCTGAAAACGGCCTGGAGTTCAATCTGGAAGGCGGTCTGGACCGCGTACTGGACCTGACTATCGGCGAGTTGTACTTCCAGTTCTATCAGTACGGGGACCTGGAGAATTGCAAAGATATTCCCGCCAAAGACGCCAGCGATCAGGAGCTGTTCGATTTCATGCTGGCTTGGGGACCGTTAACCTTCGTCACCGATTCCGGTCTGGAGCAGTATGAAGCCTATTTCTATCAGGCGATCACCCAGTTGGGCTACCCACGCCTGCTCACCAGCCATCTGCGCAACCTGTTGATGTACGATCCGAATGACTACAGCGCCTACGTTAGCGAATGGCCGACCCAACCCTTCGACCACAGAGCCATGTGGGACATTGCCGGTTTCGCTGCGATGAAAAGTACAAACGTCATCATGGTCTACGGCGATATCGACCCCTGGACAGCGGCTGCGTTCTTTATCCCTGACTCCAACCGTCGCGGCACCCGCACCTTTATGGTGAAAGGCGGCAATCACGGTTCCGATATTCTGACCTTGAACGAGCGTGATAAGAGCAGAGCATACTCCATGCTGGAGGATTGGACTGGCGTAGCGCCGCAAGATCCGCCCCTCATGCTGAGAAGCCTGTCCATCAGCAAAGACAGCGCGCTTGAGCTGGAAGAAGAAGGCCTGCAGCGCCGTCCTCTGTAAGCTATCACAGCCTTCGGCGGCGGAGCCCGCCGTCGGGGGCTTTAGATTTACTCGCAAATATTAGACACATGACTAAGTGTTTGGGCTAGATCTCCCTCAACCACTTTTTAGAGGACGTTTTTCGCCATATGCAGACTTTCAAGACTGTAGCGCCCAACGTGGGCTGAGACTCTCTGCTTTATTTATTAATCCTCGATCCAACAACCAGCGCCATTATTCTATCGGAGCCAACGCTTTAACCAAGGTCTGTATTTCTTTGGTTATGCTGATAAGCTCTCTGAGTAAAGTCGGATTCACATCCAGATGTTCTTCGTATTCCGCTAAATTACGAGCGTTATGGCATTTATCCAACACCCGCCATTTTGCGTTATCCAATCCCAGAGTGTGCTGTAAACATTGAAACACCAGATAGCGATTGTCAGAACGGTAGCCGTGCCAGCGCAATGCCGCCAGCGAAAACGAATGAGCTGCACTGTAAGCTAAGGAAAACTGACTGTCCTCACTCAATCCTTGAATCTGGCAATCTTGAAGTTTTGTATCGCCAGCCTTGACCAGCCCTGCGAATTCTCCAGCGTCTGCCGGCTCACTTTTTAAGCTTTTAGTCTTGACCAAGTTATCCAGCTCTTTCAATTATTCTTCTCCATTCCCTGCAGCAGATCTATGCGCGGTTGCGCCATGACTTTGGTTAAAAAGTTTTGCCCATCAGCTAAGCGCTCCTCAAACTCTGTTAGAGTATATAGCGTCGGATTGATGGTGCGCTGTAGTTCCGATTCGGCGGATTCCAGCATTTGCATAACTTCACTGTAGCTCAAATCCTCGCCCACTAGCATCACATCTACATCACTCGCCGCATTATCTTCCCCTTTTGCAACAGAGCCATATACAAATGCTAGCTTAAGTCTGGGAAGAAGTGGCGCAAGCGCCGACTGCAACACTCCTGATACTCCAAAGGTCTTTTTTACTATATTGACCAGTTCATCAAAAATAGGAGAGGCTCTGTTGGCCTGATAATGGTTTTGATTACCCTGTTTACTAGACGTCAGCAAACCCGACTCACACAACTTCGACAACTCCCGGCTAATCGCGCCCCTACCCATAGCCGCCAAGCGCACCACTTCATTCAAATAAAAGCTTCTTTCGGGCTGACCAAAAAAAAGCGCTAACAGTTTTTGCTGCGCTTTGGTAAATAAAGCATCTCCAACGCTTGTTGATGGCATAGTTGATTTTCGCTCTCTATGAGACCCAAATTGGGTACTATAGACCCCAATTTGGGTCTTGTCGAATGGTCGGTTGAATCCAAGAACTATGCTCACAATGTTTCTTATTGTGAGTTGGGAACACTCTTCAGTCCCAAGCCCCAAAGAAAGAGCAGACCCTTTGGGTTTTAGAGGGTTTGCAGGCAATGGGCGCTCGTTATTGGCAAGGTGCGCTACATCTGGAGGTCGCCACGCTCCCCTACTTGATGGCGAGTAAAACAACGAAAGGGTTAAAGCACTAGCCTGCGTCTCCCCGGATTATTTTGCTGGGCGCCCGATGACCCGATTTCGCACTTCAGCTTGGCATGTCCTCAACAGGGGGTTTGCATGTAATATGCAGGCCCGAATAAAGGCTTAGCGCAACTAAAGTTACTTTCATGGCAAAAAGAACCGAAAAAAGCACAGCGAACAAGAAGCAGAGAAGTTTCGAGCAAACTTTGTGGGACACTGCCGACAAGCTCCGCGGCAGTGTGGAATCATCTGAATACAAGCACGTGGTGTTGTCTCTGATCTTTCTGAAATTCATCAGCGACAAGTTTGAAGAACGTCGGAAGGAGTTGATCGAGGAAGGCCACGGCGGCTACGTGGATATGGTTGATTTTTACACCATGAAGAATGTGTTCTATCTGCCGGAGGAATCCCGCTGGGAGTTTATCAGCAAGAACGCCAAGCAGGATGACATCGCCGTCAAGATCGACACAGCCCTGCATACCGTGGAAAAGAACAATAAATCCCTGCGCGGCGCGCTGCCGGATAACTATTTCTCCCGCCTGGGGCTGGATGTCAGCAAGTTGGCCGCCCTGATTGATTCCATCAATAACATCGACACGGTGGAAGACAATGAAACAGACGTGGTCGGGCGCGTTTACGAATACTTCCTGGGCAAGTTCGCGGCGACCGAGGGCAAAGGCGGGGGCGAATTTTATACCCCCAAGTGTGTGGTCAAACTGATCGCCGAAATGATCGAACCCTACCATGGCAAAATCTACGACCCTTGCTGTGGTTCCGGGGGTATGTTTGTGCAGTCGGTGAAGTTTGTGGAGAACCACCGGGGCAATAAAAAGGACATTTCCATCTACGGCCAGGAGCAGACCAGCACCACTGTTCAATACAGATACTCCGATGCATAAGGTAACTCAATGAATCCCTACCAGGCCCCTCAGGCGCAATTGACCTCAGAAATACATATTGAAGATATGGAGTATGTCGGCTTCTGGGCGAGAACCGGCGCCAGTATTATCGACACGATAATCATCATGGCGGTCACCTACCCGATTCTGATCGCCCTGTACGGCTTCAATTATTTCGATGGGGAGACTTTAATCGCAGGGGCGGCGGATGTGTTGCTCAATTATGTTTTCCCGGCGCTCGCCGTCATTCTGTTCTGGATATACCGGTCCGCCACGCCAGGAAAAATGCTGCTTAACGCCGTCATTGTCGACGCCAAAACCGGCGCCAAGCCATCTAAGGGACAAATGATCGGGCGTTATTTCGCATACTATATCTCCGCGCTGCTTCTGGGCCTCGGTTTCCTGTGGGTCGCCTGGGACCCGAGAAAGCAGGGCTTTCATGACAAGCTCGCAGGAACCGTCGTCGTACGTTCCGACGACATATAATCCATCGCCCTGTTTGGGGTTATTGACTAAGTTTTCGAGGATTCTATGGCTTCCATCATCGTGGTGAACGGCGAGCAATACTGGCCAAAATACCTGACCGGCCACGAGGTGCATTACCGTCGCCTGCAAACCAGCAAATGGTTGTATCACGATAACAGACTGTGGGTGTTTGACGCTTCCGGCGTCGTACGGGCGGACGCTGTGTTGTGGCGTCTTGGCGCGGTTAAACCGGACGAGTCTCATCGCAGTGTACTGGAACTGATTCGTTTCGCTGGCGTTCCCTGCGTAAATCCAGCGCGCACCTTACTGCGCGGCTATGATCGTCTGTCCATGCTGGCGGAGCTGAGAGAAGCGGGGTTGACTGTCTCCCCTGACACCATCGCCATCGGCGAGAATCTGTTGGATAAAGTCGATCCTCCCCTGCCCTCGGTGGTGAAGGTCGGAAATTTTCATGGCGGTTACGGCAAAGCCCTGGCGGAAACCGAAACAGCCTGGTCGGATATAAAAGACCTGACGTTCATTTCCAACGACTACATTACGCTGGAAAAATACATTCCCTATGTCCGCGACATCCGCTGTCTCGCTATCGGCGACCGGATGTGGGCCATGTCCCGCCGTGGCGCCCGTTGGAAAGCCAATATTGAAACCCAGGAGTTCCAGGTAATTCCTGTACCTGAACCGCTGCGGGAGCAAACCCAAATCGCAATGAATCACCTGAACGCCGACATACTCGGCCTGGACTTCCTGGAAAACGAAAACGGAGAATTTATCCTGCTGGAAAGCAATGACATCCCAGGCCTGAGCGGCTTCCCAGAAGACGCTCTGGAAGCGCTTGCGAGGATTGTGAGGGAGAGAATCGAGGGTATTTAGCGGTTTGGCGGCGCCTCTGCTGATAACGGCAAAATGGACTTGCCGTCAGAACTAACATAAAGATTTAAAGCTTTATCATTTTCTTCAGGGAAGCCAAGTTGTGACCGGACCTGCCTGATAGCTTCCGCCACCAACTTGGGTGTTACTGAAAAGGATGTGTCAGGAGTAGCCTCGGCAATCTTAGGGGAGAACCGCCACGGAATATTCATGCCTTTATCCAGCGTAAACCAAGGGGCGCTCTTTTCCCCTTCCCGCCAGACTTTCAACCTGAGCAGGTTCCATTCAATTTCATCAACTAACCAGACATATCGAGCGTCGTTGACGGTTATTAATCTAGTCCTGGGTTTCATAGAAAAGGCGCCGTGGCTATTCGTTTTTTTGTTGGTTTATTTCCAGTAAAACTTCTTTGTAGTGACGATGCCGGAGATATTGTGGCCCATAAATCAGGATGTTAATGACAGGAAAGGTGATACTTGGACAAGCAGAAAGAGTATCGAGTGGAAAGCAGGGAATCCTGCTTTCCACTCCGAGGCGGCTCTCCAAGGATTAAACCGCAATCTCAGCCAGGTTCCCCTTGCTCTCAAGCCATTCGCGTCTGTCGGAGGCGCGTTTTTTGGCCAGGAGCATGTCCATTTTTTCTTCGGTGTCGTCGGCGATTTCCACGGTGAGTTGCACCAGACGGCGGGTGTCGGGGGCCATGGTGGTTTCGCGGAGTTGCAGGGGGTTCATCTCGCCCAGACCTTTGAAGCGCTGGACGTTGGGTTTGCCTTTTTTCTTCTCGGCGACGATACGGTCGAGGATGCCCTGCTTTTCATAGTCGTCGAGGGCGTAGTAGACGTCTTTCGCCACGTCGATGCGATACAGCGGGGGCATGGCGACGAAGACGTGGCCGGCTTCCACCAGTGGGCGGAAGTGTTTGACGAATAACGCGCACAGTAAGGTGGCGATATGCAGACCGTCAGAGTCGGCGTCCGCCAGAATGCAGATCTTGCCGTAGCGCAGGCCTTCCAGGTTACTGGAGCCTGGATCGACGCCAATGGCGACGGCGATGTCGTGCACTTCCTGTGACGCCAGAATCTGCTCGGAATCCACTTCCCAGGTGTTAAGGATTTTTCCGCGTAACGGCATCACCGCCTGAAACTCTCTGTCGCGAGCCTGTTTCGCGGAACCGCCCGCCGAGTCCCCTTCCACCAGAAACAATTCGCCGCGCATGGCGTCGCTGCCACTACAGTCGGCCAATTTGCCAGGCAACGCCGGGCCGCTGGTGATTTTCTTGCGCGCGACTTTCTTGGCGGCGCGCAAACGGCTTTGGGCGTTGTTGATGGCCAGCTCCGCCAGTTGCTCCGCTTCCGCCGTATGTTTGTTCAGCCACAGGCTGAAGGAGTCTTTCACCACACCGGAAACGAAGGTGGCGCATTCACGGGAGGACAGACGCTCTTTGGTCTGACCGGAAAACTGCGGCTCCTGAATCTTCACTGACAACACATAGGCGCAGCGATCCCAAACGTCTTCGGGGGACAGCTTCACGCCGCGGGGCAACAGGTTGCGGAATTCACAGAACTCCCGCAGCGCCTCCAGCAAGCCAGTGCGTAAACCGTTGACATGGGTGCCGCCCTGGGCCGTGGGGATCAGGTTGACGTAGCTTTCCGCCACCAGTTCGCCGCCTTCCGGCAGCCATTGCACCGCCCAGTCCACCGCTTCTGTGTTGCCCGCCATCTGCCCGATAAAAGGCTCCTGCGGCAAGGTAACGAACTCATTAGTGGCGCCGCTCAGATAGTCCTTGAGGCCGTCTTCGTAATACCACTCGTCTTTCTCTCCGGTGTTTTCGTCTTTAAAGGTGACCTTCAGACCGGAGCACAATACCGCTTTGGCGCGCAGCACGTGGCGCAGGCGCAGGACGGAGAACTTGGGGGAATCGAAGTATTTGGGGTCGGGCAGAAAGGTCACCGTGGTGCCGGTGTTGCGCTTGCCGCAGGTATCGATCACTTCCAGATCCGAGGCTTTATCGCCGTTGGCGAAAGTAATGCGATGCACCTTGCCGTCGCGACGAATCAAGACTTCCAGATTCAGGGATAACGCGTTCACTACGGATACGCCCACCCCGTGCAGGCCACCGGAGAACTGGTAGTTTTTGTGGGAGAACTTTCCGCCTGCGTGCAGCTTGGTCAGAATCAGCTCAACGCCGGGCATCCCTTCTTCTTTGTGGATGTCCACAGGCATTCCGCGACCGTCGTCGGTTACGGACAGAGAGCCGTCTTTGTACAGTACGACGTCCACCTGTCGCGCGTGCCCCGCCAGCGCCTCGTCAACGCTGTTGTCGATAACCTCCTGAGCAAGGTGGTTGGGCCGCGAGGTGTCCGTATACATACCCGGACGACGGCGAACCGGGTCCAGGCCGTTAAGGACCTCAATGGAGTCGGCGTTGTAGTTGTTTGACAAAAGTTTCTCCTGAATACAACTCGTTACTTGCCGACGCGCTTTCGGGCGGCGCTCCCTGCCCGCTATTGACTGAATGGGCCGGACAACGGCCTTTCCCGGAAACGCGCCTGCATGCGCTGGTGACTGTCTCCGGGGCGCAGAGGCCGTTGGCCGGAGATTGGAATTGGGCATTAATTTATAGGAATGCCGCCAAAGATCAACTGGGAAGGGGTGAAATTCCTTTCACCCCGCCCGGCTTCACTTGTTAAGAAGCCGATATTCCTTATGCGCTGGCGAGCCGTCTGCTCCGGCGCCACTGATTTCGCTCTGAAAGCCCGTGGCGAAAGACAACCCTGACTTGGACTCATTAACCACAATGGTTTCCAGCGCGTTGCGAACCGGATACTCGGCGCAGGCTTCGCCTGAATCACAGATTTTGCCATCATTATCCAGATCCGTTCCCGCCGCCAGCAGGTAGCTTCCCGCTTCCACGCCACTGAAAGCGAAGTTGTAAGCCCCGCCCGATGCGCTGGCGCTGACTTGATACAAAGTATCCAAGGTGTCGGCGTTCACCAGCAAGATATAGTGCTTGCCGGCATTCGCGGGCGAATCCGGGTCGGCCAAGGTCAATGTGACAGGCACTGTCAGCTCCGCCGCCTCAGAGCTCTCATCAATGGTATATCCGACAACTATTTCTCCCGGATAGCTGACTCCCAAGTCCAAGCCGCTGGCGTCTGCGCTTACCAAGAAGGTTGAGGCGTCGCCATCGCTGTTGTCGTTAACTGACAACCATCCCAGATCGCCAGTGGTAGAAGCCGTCACGGAGACGCCGCTGACGCCGGACGGAATACTCAAGGTGATCAACGTCGCGCTGGTATTGGTGAAGTTCAGACTACTGACCGAGGCCGTGACGGCTGGCGGGGGCTCACCGCCCGCGGCGACCACCGCTTTGGCTGCGTCAATCAACCCATATCCGTAAAGGTCGTCCCTGCCTGCTGCGCCAATATCCCTCGTCAGGTCGCCATTCGCCAGATAAGTATTGATCTCATCCGGCGTAATATCGCGAACCGATTCCATTAGCGCAAAAACGCCCGCCACATGGGGGGACGCCATGGAGGTGCCTTGCATGTAGGCATACGAAAGTTCAATAGAACCGGAGCTGTCATCCGCCCAGGTGCTCAACACGCCGTCGCCGCGTCCGTCGCCGTTTACATCTTGAAGCATGTTGCCGCCCGGCGCTGCGATATCGACGGTGGAGCCATAGTTGGAATAAGGGGCTTTTTGCCCATCCGCGCCCACCGCGCTGACCGATACCACCCCAGGATAGGCTGCCGGATAAAATGCCGATGAGATATTTTCATTACCTGCAGCCGCCACCACAATCACACCTGCGTTCAGGGCATCCTGAACAGCAGCGCCCAAAGCAGTGGAAAAGCCCGGGCCGCCAAGACTCATGTTGATAATATCCGCACGCCGGCTGGGGAAGGTTCCAGAGGAATTTGACAGCCCTGCCGCAAACCGAATCGCTTGCACCAGGTCCGCATCGGAGCCGCTTCCGCCCTGTCCAAGTACTCGAATGGGCATGATGTTGGCCTCAAAAGCGACGCCCACCCCGCCAACCGTATTGGAGGCTGCGGCGACGGTTCCTGCGACATGCGTACCATGGAAGCTACTGCCCCCCACCAGACTGTCTCCCGGATCAGTGGGATCATTGTCGATACCATTGCCATCCAGTGAAGAAGAGATTGAGCTGACAAAGTCATAGTCGTCATTGGCGCTCACTAAACGGCCGGACAAGTCGGGGTGCGTGGGCAGTATGCCCGTGTCCAGCACTGCGACAACTACGCCAGCGCCATGGGCGACATCCCACGCACTGGGCAGGTTAATCTGTGGATAGTGCCATTGTAGGAAATAAAACGGGTCCGCCGGGGTTTCCATTGCTTTGCGAATGTAGTTCGGCTCGGCGAATTCAATGTCCGGACGCTGACGTAAAGACTCTATTAACTCAAGAGTACGTTGCCTTTCATTGGCTTTCTGCGTCAGGGATTTAAACGCCGGTCCCTGTACAATCTGGGCGTCATCGAAGCGGAACAACCCCGTATTGGCGTCCTCGAACCGCTCCAGGAAATACCCCGGCAACGCCTGTGCGGAAACGCCTCGCGTTGATTTATAGCGAATGATCGCCTCTCCCGGAACAAACTCCGCCTGGGCAGGTATGGGCTCAGCAGCTTGCCTGGTCATCGTGGCGGTTGTCTCGCCGACAACCATGACGTAACTGGAGGGGCCAGCGAGCTCTTGGACTTGAATATAATAATCACCGCTTGAAGGCGCGGTCAGGGTTGCCGTTCCCGTATTATTCGCGGACAGCGGCGAGCCGCTCCCATCCACCCTGCTCAGGGTCAAAGTCTGGTTTACGCTAAAACTACTGGACGCAGGACTGGAAGAAAGCACTACCTTCTGGCCAGTCAACAGTTTAATCCGAAAGACATCTATGGGGTCCAGTTGATACAACTCACCTGAGCTGTACAGGCTTGTTGATGCGCTGACATAGCCCCCAATAATCACAGGATTGCTCAATGTCTGCGCCTCCGCCTCGCTGTTATTGGAGACGGAGCCTGCGCTGGTGTCAGACGTATCGGAGTCTACCTGAGTGAATGACGGCGTTGTAATAGAACCAGACAATGTATATGTCGCTGTTTCGTCATCGCCGCCTCCACCTCCGCAGGCAGTCAACGCCGCCGCCAGAGTGAGCATTAGAATCTTGCCGGTAAATGAAACGCTTCGCATATAAATTCCACAACGCAAATGGGTCATATATGTATATCCTAGCAGGAGAAGAGTGGACGTGAACGCCAATTGCAGCGCCTTCGTCATCATTTGGCGTTTATACTAAAGCGTTCTATATAAAATATAACCAATTGCGCCAGAGCATAAAAACGCAGCTTCACCCCCGGAATGAGTTTTATGTCTTACGATTTGAAGTCTTTGAAGTTTCCCCGCCTTGCCGGAACGCCCCTGAAAACCCTGGTCAGCCTGCTCGAAAGCAACTATTCCAGGCGTATTCTGGGACTCGCGCTGTTGCGAGAGGGGGGCGCCTACAAGCTGCGCGAAGCGGAGTTGAATACGACGCCGACGCTGTTTCCCAAGCACCCTCCCGGACGCGCCCTGGAAGCGGCTCAGGCCCGAGCCAGCATCGCCATCGCGGAGGAAGCGATTAAAAACGTAAACGACTCGTTCCCTTTGACTTCCGCCAGAGATCTCATCCAGGCCTACCGTAAAGGTCAGACCACGCCTTTGGATGTCGCACAACGCGTTATTGCCGCGCTGCAACAGAGCGACGCCAGTCATCCGCCACTGCGCGCCGTCATTTTCAGCTCAGAGCAAGACATACTGATACAGGCGAAAGCCAGCGCGCAACGCTACCGGGAAGGCCGCCCCCTGAGCTTGTTGGACGGCGTACCGGTCGCCATCAAAGACGAACTCGACGCAGCGCCATACGCCACTTCCGTGGGAACGCTGGTATACGGACAAGACTGTTCTGTCGATCAGGACGCCACCTCCGTAGCGCGACTGCGCGCCGCGGGGGCGATCATCATCGGCAAGGCTAATATGCATGAAATCGGCCTTGGCGTCACCGGCGCCAACGTGCATCACGGCCACTGTCGCAATCCCTACCATCTCGACCATTACGCCGGCGGTTCCTCCAGCGGCAGCGCCTCTGCAGTAGCGGCGGGCCTGTGCCCTATCGCCATCGGCGCCGATGGCGGCGGCTCCATCCGTATTCCCGCGGCGTTATGCGGCGTAGTGGGCCTCAAGCCGACCTGGGGACGCGTCAGCGAGCATGGCGCTTTTCCTTTGTGCTGGAGCGTGGCCCATGTCGGCCCTATGGGACGCTGCGTAGACGATGTGGCGCTGGCCTACAGCGCTATCGCCGGCGCGGACCTGATGGACCCCTTTTCCATCGATCAGCCGCCGCCCCACCTTTCCGGCTATATGAAGCGCGACCTATCCGACCTGCGTATCGGCATCTATTCTCCCTGGTTCGGACACGCCAACCGGGAAATCACCCAGTCCTGTCAGCTCGCCGTAGAAAAATTGAAAAGTCTGGGCGCCCAGGTGCAGGAAATCAGCCTCGAAGGCCTGGATCTGCAGCGGGTCAGCCACGCCATCACCATTGGCTCGGAAATGCTGGCGGCGGTGGACGCAGAATATCGTCGCAATCCGCAAAACTTCGGTTTGGACACACGTCTGAATCTCGCCCTGGCGCAGCAGTTTTCCAGCACGGATTACATCAAAGCGCAGCGCTTTCGCACCCAGGCCATGCGCGAGTTCGACAACGTGCTGCAAAAAGTGGACATCATCGTTACCCCCACCACCGCCATGACGGCGCCGCGTATTCGAGCGCAGAAAGAGCCCAGCGGCGAATCCAACCTGCAGGTGCTGACGGAGTTGATGCGTTTCGCCTTCTCCGCCAATCTCACCGGCCTGCCGGCGCTGACGCTGCCGGTGGATTACGACGCCAAAGGCCTGCCGATCGGACTGCAGCTCATGGGCGGCGCCTGGCGCGAGCATACGCTATTGCGCGTGGGACGGGCGCTGGAGAGCCTGGTGGAGCTGCGACGCCCGGCGCTGTACTTCGATCTGTTAAAGTCCTGAGCGCCGCAAGAAAAAGAGCGGGGCAGGAAAGGCGCGGCTAGTCTTTCACGAAAGGATTGGTTTTACGTTCCGCGCCGAAAGTGGACATGGGGCCGTGCCCGGGGATGAAGGAAACATCATCGCCCAGTGGCCATAATTTGGTTTTGATGGACTGAATCAACGTGGCGTGGTCGCCTTTAGGAAAATCAGTGCGGCCGATGGAGCCATTGAACAGAACGTCGCCCACCAGCGCCAGCCGCGCGCCCTGATGGAAAAAAATCACATGTCCGGGCGTATGTCCCGGGCAGTGCAACACCTGCAGCGTTTCCTCGCCGACGCTGACTTCATCGCCCTCGTTCAACCAGCGATCCGGGGTAAACTGCTTCGCTGTAGGAAAGCCGAACATCATGCTTTGTTGCGGCAAGGCATCGATCCAGAATTTGTCCTCATATTCCGGCCCTTCGATCGGAATTTCATGAGCCTCCGCCAACTCCGCAGTTCCGCCGGCGTGATCTATGTGAGCATGGGTCAGCAGCACTTTCTCCAGCGTCAGCCCGTTGCGGGACAATACCGCTTCGATTTTGGCGAGATCGCCGCCTGGGTCCACCACAGCAGCCTGACGCGTTTTTTCACACCAGAGCACGGTGCAGTTCTGAACAAAAGGGGTAACGGGCACAATTTCGTATTTCATGACTACTCACTAAATCCAAGTCCTACAACAGGCGCAGCCCCATTCTATTACACCGGGTCACTGACGCAACCGCTGGATTTATAAAGCCCCGCTATTTATAAAGCCCCGCTCTCTTGACCTGAGCCGCTCAGGTAGTCTTTCTCAAACTGGTCCACCAGCATGGGACGGGCGACATAAAAGCCCTGGATCAGATCACACCCCTGCTGTCTCATGACGCGGATCTGATCAATGGTCTCCACTCCTTCCGCCAGTATCTTCAAGCCTAAGGTTTTCGCCATTTGCACAATCGCGATAACGATCGCCAGATTATCCTGGTCATGCGGGATATCGCGAATAAAAGACCGGTCAATCTTCAATAGATCCACCGGATACCGCTTCAGCGAAGCCAGATTGGAAAAGCCGGTGCCGAAATCATCCACCGCCACGCCAACCCCCAGACAACGCAGCTCCATCAGTTTGGACACCGCTGTCTCTATGTCCTTGGCCAGCGCGCTTTCTGTGATTTCCAATTCCAGCAGGCGCCCATCCACCTGAAACTCCTCCAGCATCAAACCAACCTGGGATACAAAGTCAAAACGTCCGAACTGACGCGGCGACACGTTCACAGCCAGACGCACGGCGCGGCCATATTGACGCTTCCAGTCGGCAATCTGCTTGATGGCGCAACGCAACACATATTCGCCCAACTGGTCGATGAGACCATGAGCTTCCGCCACTGGAATAAACTCCGCCGGCGACACCGGCCCCCGCACTGGATGATTCCAGCGCAGCAATACTTCCGCGCCGAATATGCGGTGGTTGTACAAATTGACCTGGGGTTGGTACACCAGATGAAACTCGCGGTTGATCAGCGCCTTGCGCAAGTCACTGGTCATGCTTACCTGGGCTTTCAGCTCTGAAGCCATGTGCTCTTCAAAAATAACGAAGTCGTTCTTGCCCATTTTCTTGGCAGTGAACAACGCCATGTCGGCTTCTTTGTACAACTCAATGCCAAAGTTGGATTTGTGTTCGCGACTGTAGGTGGCGACGCCAATACTGAGGCCAATGCTGATTTCATCCATGCCGATGTTGAACGGCGTCTCACAGGCCTCCAGCAGCCGCTCCGCATATTGAATCACCTGCTTCTTGTCACGCACGCCTTTGAACAGAATGGCGAACTCATCCCCTCCCGGACGGCACAACACCGCAGTGTGGGGGATCAGGGATTCCAGGCGCTTGGACAAGTCGACGATCAGCTGATCGCCCAACTCATGCCCGTAAGCGTCGTTGATATGCTGGAAGTTGTCCACGTCGATCAGAAACAGTGAAAACTGATCCCGCACGCCATAACGCACGTTGCGAATGGCCAGTTCCAGGCGGCGCTCCAGATGCAATCGGTTAGGCAGCCCGGTGAGCGCATCGTGCTGCTCTTTGAACGACATTTCCTTGATCAGGCTGCGCACATACATGCTCACCATACGGGCCCGACGCGCGCGCGCCATGAGATTGATGCGCAGCACTTCAGGATCGATGGGTTTCATTAGAAAATCGTCGCCAGCCAGTTCGATGGCGGACAGTTGCGCGCTGGAGTCAGACTCCGCGGAGAGAAACACCAGCGGCACATTGGCGAACTGCACATGCTGCCGAATGATCTGACCAACCTCTAATCCAGAGCATTCCGGCATATGCAGATCGAGAACAATCAGTTCCGGTTTGAACTCAATGATCACCTGCAGCGCTTTTTTCGGATCGCTCAGGGTGCGCGCCTCCACGCCGGCCGCTTCCAGATGCGCCCGATACAAGGCGGTAATATCTTCATCATCGTCCACCAACAGTATGCGATATGGCTCAGCGGGAGTTTCTTCCACCATATCTTCAATGCTGGCCAGCAGACTCTCAGAGTCCAAAGGTTTGGTCAGGTAGTGGCGCACCCCGGCGCGCACCGCCTGCAGGCGCGCTTCAAAGTCGGTGCGCGTGGAAATAATCACCAGGGGAACGCCGCTCAGTTCGGATGAAGCCTGGTTGATGGCGAAGTCCAGCCCCGCGTTCTCCCCTTCCGGCAGAATAACGTCCATCAGAATCGCGAGAGGCATGTCCTCTTTCGGCCGCTGCATCAGCGCTGTCAGACTGTCAAAGATACGCACGCTGTAGCCGTGCTGCTCAATGTGGGTTTTCATCCACTGCGACAGCATGGGGTCATCCTCAACAATATAGACCAAGCGTCCCGGACAAAGTCTATTCTCCATCTCGCTGGCTCCAGACACCGCGTCGCCGGTATGAGGACGACGCATCAGTTGTAAAAGCAGACCCATGCGCTCGTTATACTTATCAAATGCGGTCGAGCCTTCTCTGATCAAGTCCTGCAAATAAGCATTTAATTCCGCCGCCGCCGCGCTGAGCTCAGGAAGCCCGAACGTCTTTCCCGACCCGGCCAGGCTGTGCAGCGTCATACAGATATCGTTAAGACGCTGACGATCGCTCTTTTTCAGCAATTCGTCCCACCATTTCTCCAGCGCATCCGCCCTGGCGCCTAAGGATTGGCGATAATGTCGCTGAATCTGCGCCAACTTGTTTATCAATGCACCGTCCATGCCCTTACCGCTACTCCTGTCCGTCATTCTGAAGTCTTGGGATTATAAATACAGACTTTGTTACGCCCCTGCTGTTTAGCGTCGTATAAGGCGTCATCCGCCGCCTTGCTAAGCATTGTCATGTCGTCAATATCCGGAAAGGCGGCGATGCCTGCGCTGAAGGTCACCTGCAGAGGGTCTTCCTCGGTATTGTGGTTGATGGTGGCGAAGCTCATGCGCATGGACTCAATGACAAAGCGAGCGTGCTCTTTGGTGGTATCCGGCAATATCACCACGAACTCCTCGCCGCCGTAGCGCCCGATGACGTCGCTACGACGCAGACGCCCTTGCAGATAACGGGCGAAGTTCACCAACACGCGGTCGCCCATCAGGTGACCGTATTGATCATTGACCCGCTTGAAGTGGTCCAGATCGACCATGACATACGCCAGACTGCTTCCCATACGACGGGCCCGAGACAGTTGTTGGGACAGATACTCTTCAGCGCTGATATGGTTGAGCAGACCAGTCAGACCATCCCTGCTCAGCATGCCGCGCAGTTCTCTGCCGCGGCGCGCCCGGCTCTCCACCGAGGCCAACAGAAAAAGCGCCGGCACCGGCTTGATGAGAAAGTCATCGCCGCCGGCGCGTATCGCGCCCAAGTGGCGGGCGATATCCTGCTCCACCGACACAAAAATGATCGGCACGCCATATAAGGTCGCGTCCTGACGGATCGCCACCGCCAGTTCAATACCGTTATAACCGGGTAAATATAAATCCATCAGAATCACATCAGGGAAGAACTCCATCAGCACATCAGGAATATCCTCCGGCTGCGACACCACCCTCGCATTCATTTGCGCCTGCTCCAATAACTGCGCGTGATACATCGCCAGCTCACTGTCGTCATCGATCAGCAGCACTCGATAGGGGACGTCGCTCTCCGAGATAAAGCATTGATCGAATTTACTTAATAACTGAGAAATATCCGGCGGCGACTGCAACACTTCGCGTATGCCGGCCCGGTACGCCTGCACGCGCAAAAACAGGCTCGGCGCCTGATGTAATACGAACACAAAAGGGACTTTGGTTTTACCCATTTCAATGGGCGCCGGACAGGCCTGGGACGCACCCAGTTCTTCATACACCACAATGTCCGGCTCAAACTGCAGCGCATGTTCGCTCACATCCTCCGCCGAACAGGCGCGCACTTCATAACCGTAATGTTTCAACTGTTCCGGCAACGAACTGCAGGCGCTTTCTTTCGACAAAGCCAGCAGCGCCTTGGGCGCCGCCGGTCGCTGGATGCGCTGGGAGGAAATCAGTGAGGGCTCTTCGTTGCTTTGCTCATCCGGTTGCGCGGAAGAGTCGACCTGAGTCAGCAGATTGTCGATTTCCAACACCAAACGCTTGGCGTTCTCGGGAAAATCGGAAAGCTGATCGACCTTTTGTTCGATCTTCTGCATCAGCGCGGAGAGGCGGGCGAACCCGTATGAAGCCCCAGAGCCAGCCAGACGGTGCACCAGGTGCCGGAATGGCATCAATATTTCCCGGTTGAAGCTTTGCAGCGTCCTGATAGAGGCCCAGCTATCGCGAACATTGGTCAGTTTTTGCGGCAAGGCGCTTGCGTAGGCCGTCCGCAGGGCCTGCATTTTTTCCATCGGCGAGCGTGAATCGTCCTTCGCGTTCTCCCGCTCATCCCGCATGCACCTTCTCCCAAAGCCGCTTAACCTCATCGGATAGCTTCATCGGGTCAAAGGGCTTGGGGATCACGCCGATCGCCCCCAGACTGATAAATTCATCTATTTCCGATTTCTGCACTTTGGCTGTCATAAACGCAACGGGCAGATGTTTGCATTCCTCCACTTCCCGCAAGGCTTGCAATGTGGAGGGCCCATCCAACTCGGGCATCATCACATCCATCAGCACCAAGTCCGGCATTTCCTGAGGAATCACCTCCAATGCTTCTCTGCCTGAGCTGCACAGCACAACCTCGAAACCACCAATGGCCTCCAGGGCCATCTGCGCTATAGCCTGAATATCGGGTTCATCTTCCACATAGACAATTTTCCGAATAGGAGGAGCCACAGGTATCTCCTTGCTCATTCACGCGCGTCGCAACCGCCAGTCTCGACGACCGGGCGCACGTCGACATTTTTCGTTGAACCTTAGCTAAAAGCATAGACCCCGTTTGCGATACGGGACAATTTTTTGTTTGTTTTAAAGGTGTTAATCCAATGCCTTGGAGGACTGCGGCCAGGATTCCCGCAAATGTCGCCATTGGGGCTTCATGCCCCATTTTTTGTAGATGCGCTCCAGTTCTCCAGATTGGTACAACTGGGGCAGATTACGATCCAGTATCGCCTCAAACAGACGTCCGCGCTCGTTATCCGCAAAGCCGACATAGAGCTTCTCACCACTTTTGACTGTGACGTATTTATAGTCCTGTTCTTCCAGCTCCAACTCGCGCATGGCGCGCTGAATATTGACGGAGTAATCAATGATGTATTTCACTCTGCGTCGCGTCACCAATTCCAAGCCCTGCTCGATGCTCTCCAACTCCACAGGCTCCATGCCCGAATTGAACCACTGTTTGAAATCGTAGCCCCGAATCCAGGCCGCTTCGCCGCTTCGCACCCGCCTGACGCCTCGCCACTCCTGGTGCGGCCCTCGCAAAAATAACGCCACGACAGGATCATCAACACAGAAGTGCAACTCAGGAATCCGCATGACATCCTTGCGACTGCCGTATACGCCGACCAGTGCGTCTTTCTCTTTATTGGAGACCCAATACAGGGCTCGTTTCCAAGGCACTATTTCACAGATAACGGTGACCCCGTCCGGCATGTAAATAGCGTTGAGAACATCCCAGTACAGCCCAGTGCAATCCGCGTTGGAGTAGGCCGCCCACTCTTCGGAAACCGCATGTAGTTTGAGTTCAGAGTCAGCGGCGCATAGCAGGGTTTGTAGCCAAAGAAGCGCGCTGCACAGGGCGCCGCTGCGAATAGTGACCATGGCGAATTTCCCTTTTGGGGAACTGCGCGCACGAAGTCAACGCACAATCCCTTTCAACAGATAATTCCGATCAACGGATATCAAGAAAAACTATAGACCATGATGGCGGGCGCCGCGTATTTCAGGGCGAGGAACAGGAACGCCTACTCTTTGACGACCAGATATAACGCCTGTTGCGCCAGTTCCTCCACCGTCATACTGCCTTCCGGCTTGTACCAGGTGATGGTCCAGCTCAAAGCGCCGGTCAGGAAACGCCGCAACACCGCCACGTCGCCTTTCACCAGACCCGCATCCCGGGCTTCGCTCAGGGTGTCGAGCCACAGGCCTTCGTATTGATCGCGCAGTTTCAGGATCTCATCCTGGCGGGGCTCAGACAGACTGCGCCACTCATACACCAGCACCGTCATCGCTTCACCGGTGCCGCCCAACACCGACTCCAGCTCACAACGCAACAGCGCCAGCAGCCGGTCGCGAGGCGTTGGAGCCTGTTCCAGGGCTTCGCGCATTTTGGCGGTGATGTACAGAATGGTCTCTTCCATCACCGCAAACAGGATATCTTCCTTACTGCGGAAATGATGAAAAATACTGCCGCTCTGGATGCCCACGGAAGCAGCCAGATCTCTCACCGTTGTACGTTCGTAGCCTTTTTCTTTGAACAGGTGCGCAGCCTTGGCCAGCAACCTGCCCCTGGCGCTCTGAGGGTCGGTGATGCGTCCCTCTTCGATAAGTTGCGCAAGTTGTTTCATAAGCAATCACATTCCTGAGCTGACTGATGGGAGCCTCCGCGGCGGAATCCGGGGGCCGTCGCGGGGCCGGACATTCTAACGGCAAACGTCGGAAAAAACTCCCTCATGGCGCTTAGCCGAAGGTTTACATCGTTCCTAAGTCTATCTCAATTCGCCCCCTTTACAAACCAAGCGCTTGCTTGGTATCGTTGGACAGGCTCGAATCAAACAATAAGCGTTCAACAACAATAACTCTTCAAACGACATACAGGCGATATCCGCATGTCAGCGATATTGATCAGAAAGGAACGGGCGATACCATGACCACCAAGTCTACTCTGCGCATTGGCTGCGCAGCCGCATTTTGGGGCGACACCAACACCGCTGCGGCGCAATTGCTGGAAAAAGGCGATCTCGATTACATGGTGTTCGACTATCTGGCGGAAATCACCATGTCCATTCTCACCGGCCAGAAGCTGCAAGATCCTAATAAAGGCTACGCCACTGACTTCGTTGACCATGTGATGAAGCCGCTCCTGCCGCGACTGAAGGAAAAAGGCGTGAAGGTGATCAGCAACGCCGGCGGCGTCAATCCCCAGGCCTGCCGCGACGCGTTGCAGGAACACATCGACAAACTGGGCCTCGATCTGAAAATCGCCGCCGTCATGGGAGATAACATCCTGCATCGCCGAGCAGAGTTTGAACGCCAGAATCTGACGGATATGTTCTCCGGCGTTCCCCTGCCCCCGGTCTGTGTCAGCATGAACGCTTATCTGGGCGCGCCGGGCGTCGTCACCGCCCTCGCGCACGGCGCTGACATCGTCATTACCGGGCGGGTGGTGGACAGCGCACTGGTGCTGGCGCCGCTGGTTCATAAGTTCGGCTGGTCCATGGATGAGTATGACAGGCTGGCCCAAGGCAGCCTGGCGGGCCATATCATTGAATGCGGCGCGCAATGCACCGGCGGTAATTTCACCGACTGGCGCAATGTGGAAGGCTTCGACAACATGGGGTTTCCTATCGTGGAAGTCGACGCCAACGGAGATTTTACTGTCACCAAACCTGAAGCCACCGGCGGTCTGGTCAGCCTGGGAACCGTGTCCGAGCAATTGGTTTATGAAATCGGCGACCCCGGCTCTTATCTGTTGCCGGACGTCATTTGCGATTTCACCCAGGTAAAACTGCAGCAAGTCGGCCCGGATCGAGTCCGCGTCACCGGCGCCCGCGGGCGCGCGCCTACCGACAAATACAAAGTGTGCGCCACCTATCCGGACGGCCATAAATGCGTCGCCACTTTCCTCATGGCCGGCATCGACGCCGCCGCTAAAGCAAAAATCACCGCCGACGCCATTCTTCGTAAAACCCAGACGCAGTTTGAAGAACGCGGCTGGCCAGGGTTCACCGAGACGGACATTGAGCTGCTGGGAACGGAAGCCACTTACGGCGCCCACGCCCAGACCGGCCATTGCCGGGAAGTAGTAGTGAAAATAGCCTGCGCGCATCCGCAAAAAGAAGCGCTGGCGTTGTTTTCCCGGGAGATCGCCCAGGCGGCCACCGGTATGGCGCCGGGCATCACCGGCATCGTAGGCGGACGGCCCACGGTTTGGCCAAAGATCCGTTTATTCTCGTTTCTGACGAAGAAAGACGGCATCACCATCACCGCCAATATGGAAGGCGTAGGCAAGCATGTTGAAGTGAACTGGGGAGGCGACCCTGAGCCTTCTCCTGCGGAAGCAGTCCATATTGACTCTGCTCCGCTGGAGCCGACACAGACGGAGGTTCCTCTCATCCGGTTGGCGTGGGCTCGTTCCGGCGACAAAGGCGACCACGCCAATATCGGCGTGATTGCGCGCCGGGCGGAGTATCTTCCCTACATTCGCGCAGCGCTCACCGAAACGACGGTGCGCGATTATATGCAACATGTGCTGCATCCACAGAATGGACGCGTCACCCGTTGGGATCTGCCGGGCATATCCGCCCTGAACTTCCTGCTGGAGAACAGCCTGGGCGGCGGAGGCGTCGCCAGTCTGCGTATCGATCCGCAGGGGAAAGCCTTCGCCCAGCAGTTGCTGGAATTCCCGATCCCCATTCCCAGCAGCATTGCAGAGGAGTTGGCCTGATATGCCCTATCAATCGGTATTCCGGGAAAACGCATTCGCTGACCGCGCCGTCATTGTCACCGGCGGGGGCAGCGGCATAGGGCGCTGCGTCGCTCACGAACTCGCGGCGCTCGGCGCACGAGTCGCCATCATCGGTCGCAAGCAGGAAAAGCTGGAGCGCGTACTGGCGGAGATTCATGAGGATGGCGGAGCCGCCAGCGCGTATGTCTGCGATATTCGCGAAGAAGACAAAGTGAAGGCGGTCATCGCAGAAATACTTGCGGAACTGGGTCCTGTCCATGGCTTGGTGAACAATGCCGGCGGTCAGTACCCCGCGCCTCTTTCAGCCATTAATCAAAAAGGATTTGAAACCGTAGTGCGCACCAATCTGGTAGGCGGATTTCTGATGGCCCGCGAGCTGTATAACCAATGCCTCAATAAACAGGGCGGCGCCATCGTCAACATTATCGCCGACATGTGGGGCGGCATGCCCGGCATGGGGCACTCGGGGGCCGCCCGCGCCGGCATGGACAACTTCACCAAAACCGCCGCCGTGGAATGGGCGGCGGCGGGAGTCCGCGTTAACGCCGTGGCGCCGGGCTGGATCGCCTCCAGCGGACTGGACCATTACGACGCCAGCATGAAACCCATGCTGCTGTCACTGGCCAATGGCGTGCCGTTGAAACGCCTGGGAACGGAGGCCGAAGTTTCCGCCGCCATCTGCTTCCTACTCAGCGAGGCGGCGGCGTTTATCAGCGGAGCCACCTTGAGAGTGGACGGAGCCGCCTCCCAGGGCGGTCGCGTATGGCCGCTGCCGAAAGCGAAAAACGTACCGGTCTACAACGGCTTCCATCGCGCCGTCCGACCCAAAGTCCTCGACGATTAACAGCCGGAACCGCGCCATGCCGAAGCTCACCTCTCAAATTGACATTCATTCCGAAGAATTCGCCGCCAACCGCAGCGCTATGATGACGGCGATCGAATCCTTCCGCAGCATAGAAAGCAAAGTGCGCGAGAAAGCCCTGGAGGCCCGCGAGAAGTTTCATAAAAAAGGCAAGCTATTGCCCGGAGAGCGCCTGAATCTATTGCTTGATCGCGGCGCGCCTTTTCTGGAACTGTGCTCCCTCGCCGGCTACAAGATGCATGACGACAAAGACGGCTCCTACGCCGGCGGCGGCTCCATCGTGGGCATCGGTTATGTGCAAGGCGTGCGCTGCCTGATCATCGTCAGCAACAGCGCCGTCAAAGGCGGGGCGATTTCTCCCGCCGGACTGGAAAAAACCTTGCGCGTACAGCAGATCGCCATGGAGAACAAGCTGCCGGTGATCACTCTGGCGGAATCCGCCGGCGCCAATCTCAACTACGCGACGGACATTTTCGTGCAGGGCGCGCGGGGCTTCGCCAATCAGTGCCGCCTTTCCGCCGCAGGACTTCCCCAGGTCACCGTGGTGCATGGCAACGCCACCGCAGGCGGCGCTTATCAGCCCGGGCTGTCCGATTATGTGATCGCGGTGAAAAACAAAGCCAAAATGTTCCTCGCCGGACCGCCGTTATTGAAAGCCGCCACCGGTGAAATCGCCGACGACGAAACTCTGGGCGGCGCCGAGATGCACGCCTCCATCGCCGGTACCGCAGAATTTCTGGCGGAGGACGACGCTGACGGCGTGCGTCTGGCGCGGGATATTCTGAAACGCATTCCCTGGAACGATCAGCTCGCTCCGGCGCCTGCGCGCACCTGGAAAGAACCGCTGTATCCAACGGAAGAACTGCTTGGCGTGGTTCCCGCCGACGCCCGCAAACCCTATGACGTACGCGAAATCGTCGCCCGCATCGCGGATGGCTCTGAGTATCTGGACTTCAAACCGCTCTACGATAATCAAACAGTATGCGGCTTCCTCCACATTCAGGGCATGGCCTGCGGCGTCATTGGCAACAACGGCCCTATCACCCCCAAAGGCGCCGCCAAGGCCGCTCAGTTCATCCAGCTTTGCGAGCAAAGCAATACCGCGATCCTGTTCTTCCATAACACCACCGGGTTTATGGTCGGCACGGATGCGGAACAGAACGGCGTCATCAAGCACGGCTCCAAGATGTTGCAAGCGGTGGCCAACGCCAAGGTTCCCCGACTGACCATGGTGGTCGGCGGCTCTTACGGCGCCGGCAACTACGCCATGTGCGGCCGAGGCCTGGACCCAAGGTTCATCTTTTCCTGGCCCAACAGCCGCACCGCCGTCATGGGCGGCGCTCAGGCGGGCAAGGTGCTCCGCATCGTCACCGAAGAAAAGCAGGCCAAACTGGGCCTGACGCCGGACCCGAAGATGCTCGACGACATTGAGAAAACCGCGGCGGAAAAAATTGAGCAAGGCTCCAGCGCCCTCTACGGAACCGCGCGTTTATGGGATGACGGGCTGATCGATCCCCGCGACACCCGTCGCGTTCTGGCGTTGCTGCTGGATGTTTGTTACGAGGCGGAGCGCAGAGCGCTGCGCCCCAATACTTTTGGCGTGGCGCGCTTCTGACGCAGGCGCGACGAGGCAGGTTTACACAGAGGAAAAATAACAATGATATTCACTCAGGAACACAGCGAACTGCGACGCACCGTGCGTAATTTCGTGCAGAACGAAATCCAGCCCCATATCGATGAATGGGAAAAAGCCGGCGCCTACCCCATGCGCGAGATATTCAAAAAACTCGGCGATCTGGGCCTGCTCGGCATTCATAAACCGGAAGAATACGGCGGCCTGGGACTCGATTACAGCTATAACCTGGCCGCGGCGGAGGAGCTAGGCGCTTGCGGCGCCGGCGGCGTGCCCCTCTCCATCGGCGTACAGACCGACATGTGCACCCCCGCCATCGCCCGCTTCGGCTCCCATGAACTGAAAAGTGAGTTTCTCGCTCCCGCCATTCGCGGCGAGATGATCGGCTGTATCGGCGTGAGCGAAACCTCCGCCGGCTCCGATGTCGCCGGCCTGAAAACCAGCGCCCGCAAAGACGGCGACGACTATGTGATCAACGGCTCCAAAATGTGGATCACCAACTCGCCGCAAGCTGACTTCATGTGCCTGCTGGCCAATACCAGCGACGACAAACCGCATAAGAACAAAACTCTGATGGTCGTCCCCATGAACCTGCCGGGCATTGAAGTAGCCCCGCATCTGGACAAACTCGGCATGCGTTCTTCCGAAACCGCCCAGGTATTTTTCGATGACGTGCGCATTCCCCAGCGCTATCGCATCGGCGCGGAAGGCATGGGATTCATGATGCAGATGGTGCAGTTCCAGGAAGAGCGCATGTGGGGCGCCGCCAACACCATCAAGGCCTTGGAGGCCTGCGTTAATCAAACCATCGCCTACTGCCGGGAGCGCAAAACCTTCGGCCAGCCGTTGATCGACAACCAATACATTCATTTCCGCATGGCGGAGCTGCAAACAGAAATCGAAGCCCTGCGCGCCCTCACCTATCAAGCTTGCGAACTGTATATCCAGGGCAAAGACGTCACTCAACTGGCGTCCATGGCGAAACTGAAAGCGGGCCGCCTCGGTCGCGAAGTCACCGACAGCTGCCTGCAATACTGGGGCGGCATGGGTTACATGTGGGACAACCCGGTGTCGCGGGCGTTCCGTGACGTGCGACTGGTCTCTATTGGCGGCGGCGCCGATGAAATCATGCTTGGCATCATCTGTAAGCTGATGGGAACGCTGCCAGGCAAACGCAGCGCCAATTCCACAGGAGAATAAATCATGAGTCTTCCCGTCACCGAAACACTGCTGGCCGAGCAGCGCGACCACGCCCTGCACATCACCCTGAACCGTCCTCAGGTCCGCAACGCCATGAGCCTGCAGATGGTGCGCGAGATCATGGCGCTATTCGACTACGCCGATACCGACGACAGTATTCGCGCCATGGTTCTGCGCGGCGCCGACAGTCACTTCTGCGCCGGGGGAGATATCGCCGACATGGCCGCCGCCCGCGCCGAGGCGGGGTCAGGAAACAGCGATCCATTCCAGGCGCTGAACCGGGAGTTCGGACGCATGATCACGCGCGTCAATCAGGCGTCGCAGACAGTGGTAGCGTTACTGGAAGGCTCAGTGCTGGGCGGCGGCTTCGGACTGGCCTGCGTCAGCGACGTCGCCATCACCCTGAGCAGCGCCCGCTTTGGCCTGCCGGAAACAGGGCTGGGCATTCCTCCTGCGCAAATCGCACCTTTCGTGGCGCGCCGCATCGGCCTCACCCAAGCCCGTCGTCTGGCGCTGCTGGGCGTACGCTGCGACGGAGAAGAAGCGACAAGACTCGGCATCGCTCATGAGTGCGTCGCAAACGCCGATGATTTGGCGGAAAAGCTGGCGACGATCCTGGCGCAGATTAGACGCTGCGCGCCCCAGGCCAGCGCTGTCACGAAAAAGCTTTTGCTGGATGTAGAGTCCACTGAACTGGAAACGCTGCTGGATCGCGCCGCCGCCGACTTCTCCCGCGCCATCCAGGGCCCGGAAGGCAGAGAGGGCGCGCAGGCGTTCATGCAGAAACGCAACCCGGAGTGGGCGCAATGATCACGAAGATACTGGTCGCCAACCGGGGCGAAATCGCCTGTCGGGTGATCCGCACCGCCCGCGACCTCGGCTTTCGCACCGTCGCCGTCTACAGCGACGCGGACCGCGACGCGCCTCACGCCTTGTTGGCGGACGAAGCGGTGCGACTCGGCCCGGCGCCCGTGGCGGAGTCCTATCTGGATGGCGATAAAATCCTCGCCGCCTGCCGCCTGAGCGGCGCCGACGCGGTGCATCCCGGCTATGGATTTCTTTCAGAAAACGCCCGTTTTGCAGAGCTGTGCGCAGACGCCGGCGTGACCTTTATCGGTCCTCCCGCCGACGCCATCGCCCTGATGGGCAGCAAACGCCTATCTAAGCTGGCGATGCAGGATGCGGAAGTCCCCTGTATTCCCGGCTACGAAGGCGAGGACCAAAGCGACGCCACATTGATAGCCGAGGCCGGACGCATTGGCTTCCCGGTCATGATCAAGGCCTCCGCCGGCGGCGGCGGTCGCGGCATGCGCCTGGCGCAGGGCGAAGCAGAGTTGGCGGAGCAAATCAAAACGGCGCGCTCGGAAGCCCTCAACGCCTTCGGCAGCGACGAACTGATTCTGGAAAAAGCCTTACTAAAACCCCGTCATATCGAAATCCAGGTATTCGCCGATTCTCATGGCTCCGCCCTGTATCTGGGTGAACGGGACTGCTCCGTGCAGCGCAGGCACCAGAAGGTCGTAGAGGAAGCGCCTTCCCCCTTCGTCGACGCAGAGCTGCGCGAGCGTATGGGCGCGGCGGCGGTGAAAGCCGCCCAGTCCTGCGGTTATGTCGGGGCGGGCACCGTGGAATTTCTGGTAGATCAGGACAAGCAGTTTTATTTTCTGGAAATGAACACCCGTCTGCAGGTGGAGCACCCCGTTACTGAACTGGTCACTGGTTTTGATCTGGTGGCGTGGCAGATTCAGGTCGCCGCCGGCTCAGCATTACCAGTCACTCAGGAACAAGTGCGCATTCAAGGGCACGCCATGGAAGTGCGTCTGTATGCGGAAGATCCGCAGCAGAATTTTCTGCCCCAGACCGGCCGCATTCAACGCTGGCGACCGGCGCGGAACGAAGGCGTACGCATCGACGATGGCGTCAAAGAGGGTCAAACCATTACGCCCCATTACGACCCCATGCTGGCGAAAATCATCGCCTGGGGCGCGGACCGGGAAGAAGCCCGTCGCCGCCTGATACGGGCCGTGGAAGACAGCCTGCTGTTCGGCGTCACCGGCAATCAGCGCTTTCTGGCCAATATTCTCAAACACCCCACATTTCAACGAGGCGAAGCCAATACCGGCTTTCTCGCCAATGAGTTCAAGGACGATCCCTCATTGTCGCCACAAACACCGGCGGATTTAGTCGTGGCGCTGGCGGCGCTGATTTTCCACCACCAGAGCGACGCCGCTCATCCTCACTGCAACTGGCGCAGCGCCGGCTATCAATCATGGCCCTACGAACTGCGCAGCAGCGACGATATTTGGGAGCTGGCGCTGGAAGCGCAGGAAAATGGCGCTTTCCAGGTCAGACTTGACGAGCGCGTCCTCACTCTCGGATTACACAGTATTGAGCCGGAGCAGGCGCTGTTCGAATGTGACGGTCTGCGCCGCCGGGTGCGCTATTTACGGCAAGAAAATCGTCTATCCATGCATCTCGACGGCTGCGTCTATGAGTTTGAAGACCTGACCCACGCCCCGGCTGAAGCAGGCGATGTCGCTGGCGACGGCAGCATCCGCGCCTCCATGGACGGCCGTATCGTGGATGTGCTGGTCGAGCCGGGACAGCAGGTGGAGAAAGGCGCCACGCTGGTGGTGCTGGAAGCCATGAAAATGGAGCATCCGCTGAAAGCGGATATCTCAGGCGTGGTGACGGAGGTCAAAGTGAAAACCGGCGATCAGGTCAGAATCCGTGAGCTGCTGGTCACCCTCAGCGCGGATTAGTCATTACATAAAAACAACAAACAAGGATCACCCCATGCAACCTCTGCACAATAAGACCATTATCATCACCGGCGCCTCTCGCGGCATCGGGCGCGCCATGGCCCTGCGCTTCGCCCGGGACGGCGCTAATGTTACCCTGGCGGCCAAATCCGCCGAACCTCATCCCAAACTTCCCGGCACTATCCATAGCGTGGCGCAGGAAGTCGAGCAAGCGGGCGGCAAGGCGCTGCCCGTGCAGCTTGACGTCCGTGACGAAAACGCGGTGAAGGAGATGGTGGAGCGCACTGCCGCAGCGTTCGGAGGGGTGGACGCCGTCATCAATAACGCCGGCGCCATTAAGTTGTCCGGGGTGGAGCATACGCCCATGAAGCGCTTTGACTTGATGCATCAGGTCAATACCCGCGCGGTGATGGCGACCGCCCAGGCCGCCCTGCCCTGGCTGAAGAAATCCGGACTGGGGCACATTCTCAATCTGTCGCCACCGGTCAATCTCAACCCCAAATGGTTCGCACAGTATTCTCCCTACACCCTCACCAAATATTCGATGTCCATGCTGACCCTGGGGATGGCGCAGGAATTCCGTCGCTACAACATCGCCGTGAATTCCCTGTGGCCGCAAACCCTGATCGCCACCGCCGCCGTTGAATTCGAAGCAGGCGGCAAACAGGCGCTGGATCGCGCGCGCAGCCCGGAGATCATGGCGGACGCCGCCTACGCCATACTGTCCGACAAAACACAGCGCCGCAGCGGCGAATGGCTGATTGACGAACAAGTACTGCGTGACGCCGGTGTGACGGACTTTTCCGCCTACACCTACAACCCCGACGCAGGTCAGGCGTTGATGACGGATTTGTTTGTCGACTAGTCGGGATTATTGACTAACATTGAAAAGCAGTACCGGACCCGCCCCTATTAAAGACAGAAAAACAAGAGGACCGCACCATGCCGCAGGAAGGCCGCATATCCGCCCGAGATCTGGCGCGTCAACTGCCCTTTGTCGCCCAGAAACTGCCTTCCCTGCTCAAAGGTTATTACTACTACGCCCTGCTCAAGCCGGACAAAGCCCTGGCCATCGGCGACATCATCGAACGCAATGCGAACGCCCATGGCGACTGCGACGCCGTTCTCTACCGCGACCGGCGCATCAGCTATCAGGCGTTCAACGCCTGGGCCAACCGTTTCGCTCACTATTTTCGCGCCCGCGGCATCGCCCGTGGCGATGTCATTGCATTTAACCTGGAGAATCGACCGGAACTGTTGGCGGCATTGGCCGGCGCGCTGAAACTTGGCGCCGCCGGGGCCATGATCAACACCTCCCTGCGCGGAGACGCCCTGGCTCATTGCCTGCGCCTCACGCGTCCCAAACTCATTGTCGTAGGAGAAGAGCAATTGGAGGCTGTCGCTTCCGCCGCGTCCCAGATCGACATCGCCGCAGACCCGCAACACATGCTCTTTCTGGCGGACGCGGATACGCTCAAGGATCACTCTGAAGCGCCGGGGGGATATGTGGATCTGGGCGCCATGATCAAAAACTATCCCGACGTGAATCCGGTTATCAGCGATCACCCACTCGCCGGCGACACCGCCGTGTACCTGTTCACCTCCGGCACCACCGGCCTGCCGAAGGCCGCTCCCAGCAGCCATCGCAAATGGTTCAAGGCTTATGGCGGCTTTGGCCATATGTCGCTGGCGCTGACGGAAAAAGACGTCGTCTACGCCCCCCTGCCCCTGTATCACGGCACCGGACTGCTGGTGTGCTGGGGCGCGGCGCTGGCGGGCGCGTCCGCTATCGCCATCCGCCGCAAGTTTTCCGCCAGTGAATTCTGGAGCGACGTGCGCCTGTATCGGGCCACCTGCTTTGGTTATGTCGGCGAACTGTGCCGCTACCTGCTGGCGCAGCCACCAGGCCCCCAGGATCGTCACCACAACCTGAGAAAGATGATCGGCAATGGCCTGCGGCCATCTATCTGGAGTCAATTCAAGGAGCGTTTCGGCATTGAGCAGATCGCGGAGCTGTACGCCGCCAGCGAAGGCAATGTCGGCTTCAGCAACTTTCTGAATCTGGACAACACCGTCGGATTTTCCACCGCCCCTTACGCGCTGGTGAAGTTTCATGAGGGCTCGCGGGAACCGGTTCGCAACAACAAGGGCAAACTGCAGAAAGTCAGCAAAGGCGAGCCGGGATTACTGCTGGGTAAAATCACGCCGAGATGGAACTTCGAAGGCTACACACAGCCGGAAGCGACGGAGAAAGCCATCATCCGCAACGCCTTCCGCAAAGGCGACGCCTGGTTCAACACCGGCGACGTGCTGCGGGAAATCGGTTGGCGTCACCTGCAGTTCGTGGACCGTATGGGCGATACCTTTCGCTGGAAAGGGGAAAACGTCTCCACCACGGAAGTGGAAAACGCGCTGGACAAGCTGGACGACGTGGAAGAAGCCGTGGTCTACGGCGTAGAGATTCCCAACATGAGCGGCAAAGCCGGCATGGCGGCCATTGTGGCGAAGGACAAACAACGCGGCCCGGATATGCGACAACTGGCGCAGGCCATGCAGGAGGCGTTGCCAGCTTACGCCATACCGGTCTTCATCCGCGTCACGCCCAGCATCGCTAAAACCGGCACCTTCAAATACCGCAAAGTGGATCTGCAAAAAAACGGCTATCAATTAAATAAGCCGGAGGATCAGGTTTATCTATGGGCGCCCGAAACCAGAGGGTACCGTTTATTGACTCAGGAAATGATCGCCGCGCTGGAGTCCGGCGGCTATCGCCTGTAGCGCCAAGCATAATATTACAGTAGTTCACGTTTACCGCTTTCAACAGAGCGCCGCATCGCCTATTTTAGTGGCCTTCCATTGCAGTATCTCCAGGTATGAGCCGGCGTTCGATTATTTTCCAGATGTATCCAACTCCTCGCCTTGCGCACACGCTGTCAGCCGTCGCCGCTATGGCGTTGTTGTGCTTGATGTCGTTGCACGCGCAAGCCGACGACGTGAACGTCCATGCCGGCGAGTTCCCGCCGACCATTCCACAGGTGCGCCACTTCGCCGCAGAGATCGGCTCATCTGAACTGGAGCAGGCGCGACAGTCTCTGCGCATAGCGCCGAAGATCTCCGCGTCGCAGATCAATTTCGGCTTCACCGGCAAAGAACACTGGTTCGCCTTCGGTCTTCTGAACCGCAGCAGCGACAGCCGCGAGCTGTTTCTCAACCTGGGCAACCCACTGCTGGATAATATTGAACTGTTCCTGTTCCGGCTGGGAGAAAGCCAACCGGAGTACGCCATCAGCAGCGGCGCTCAGCGTCCATTCCATGAACGCCCGATCAACCACCCGAATTTCGTCTTCCCCCTGCAGTTGGCGGGAGACACCGGCTACGAAGTGGTGATCAAGGTTGACGCGACCTCCTCCATCCAGGTTCCCATGAGCCTGTGGGAGCCGTCTCAGTTCACCGCCTACAACCACAAAGAGGCGAGTCTGTCCGGCGCACTGCTGGGAGTCATTGGCATCATGGCCGCTTATAATCTGATGCTGTTCCTGTTTCTGCGCGATAAAGGATATCTGTATTTCACAGCGGCTCTGGGCGGCTATGCATTGGCGGAAGCCTCCCTGTGCGGGCTGGCGTACGCCTATTTCTGGCCGGACAACCCAACCTGGAACGCCAAAAGTCTGGTCTTCTTCATCAACCTCTGCCTCGCGGCGCTGGCGCTGTTCACTCGCAGCTTTCTGTCCTTGCCGGAACGTTTGCCAGCCATTGCGCGGGGGTTCGCCCACATCGCCGGCTGGTGTCTGCTGTGCGCGCTGCTGGCGTTCTTCGCCTCCAACACGGCTATGCTCAAACTGTCTCTGTTGAACATCGCCATAACGCCTATGTTTGGTTACCTCACAGGTCTTTATCTGCTGCGCTCCAACTTTCGTCCGGCGCGTTATTTCACACTGGCCTACACTTTCCTGGTATTCGCATCCATCGTATTTTGCGCCGGGAAAGTCGGTTTGCTGCCGTTGAACAGCCTGACCGGCCACGCCACCCAGTTCGGCGTCGTCGGCATGGTGTTAGCGCTCAGTCTGGCTTTGGCGGATCGCTTGAAAGGCGAAAAATCCGCACGTGAGTTCGCACAGTTGCAGGCCACGGAAAACCTGGAGAAATACCGCGCCATCTATGAAAACTCTCTGGAAGGCATGTTTCGTCTCGACGCCAAAGGCGCCTTGATGGCCTGCAACCCGGCGTTCGCCCAGCTACTGGGCGCATGCAACGAGAAAGAATTAGTCAGCAACACCCGCGACCTGAGCGGCATGATTCCCCTCCAGGAAGACGCGCGTCGCTTGTTTTTCCTATCGTTGAAGCAATACGGCCATGTGTTTGGCTTTGAAGCCCGCTGCCAGCGTCTCGACGGCAAGCAATTCTGGGCCACCATTTTCGCCCGTCAGGTTGTCACGCCCGGCGGCGCAGGCTTTGTGGAAGGCTCTATCGTCGATATCACCGAGAAAAAGGAAAACGAGCAGCAGTTGCACTATCTGGCCCGTCACGACCCGTTGACCGGCCTGCTCAATCGTACTGAGTTTGAGTACCGTCTCAATAACGCACTGGTGCGCTCCCGTGAGCAAGGGCTGCAACATGCATTGCTGTTCATGGACCTGGACCAGTTCAAGATTGTCAACGACACATCCGGCCACGCCGCCGGCGACGAACTGCTGCGCCAAATCGCCGTTATGTTCCGCCAGCATCTGCGGGAGCGTGATTCACTCGCCCGCCTGGGCGGAGATGAGTTCGGCATCCTGCTGGAGCGCTGCGGCATAGAAAAGGCGTCGGAGATCGCCCACCGGTTGCGCAACGAAGTCAGCGAATTCCGCTTCGCGCTGAAAGAAAAAGTATTCAGCGTCGGCGTCAGCATCGGCATTGTGCCGATTACCGCGGCGACGCCTTCCATCGAGGAGATATTCAGCCTCGCCGACACCGCCTGTTACGCCGCCAAGGACGCCGGCCGCAACCGCATCATCGTGCATAACGAAAAGACCGGGGAAATCATTCGCCGTCAAAGCGAGATGCAGGTGGTCACCGCACTACAGGAAGCCATTAAACAAAATCAGCTGGTGCTCTATAAACAGAACATTGGCGCACTGAAACCTGAGCTGCGCGGAGAACGTTATGAAATTCTGGTGCGCTTAAAGCAGGGAGCGGACATACTGCCTCCCGGCGCCTTCCTGCCGGCGGCCGAGCGCTACAATATCATTCGCTCACTGGACCGTTGGGTCATTGACGCCTACTTTAAGTGGCTGCATGCGCGCCCGGGTCAGTTGGAGCGGCTGAGTCAGGTCAATATCAACCTTAGCAGCCAGACCATCAATGATTCGGAGTTCGCCGACTTCCTGCTGACCGCGTTCACCAAATACAGTATTCCACTGGATAAAGTCTGTTTTGAAATCACGGAAAGCTCCGCCATCTCCAGTCTGGTGGAAACCACCGCCCTGGTGCAGAACATGCGCGCCAAAGGCATCAAGTTCGCTCTGGACGATTTCGGTAGCGGGTTTTCATCTTACTCGTACCTGAAAAGCCTGCCGGTGAACTCCCTGAAAATCGACGGCAGCTTCGTCCGCGACATTCTCAGCGACCCCGTGGACCTGGCCATGGTCCGCTCCATCACAGAAGTCGCCCACATTATGGGTCTGAACGTCGTGGCGGAGTTCGTGGAGAATGAAGAAACCGTGGAACGATTGAAGAGTCTGGACGTGGACTTCGTACAGGGCTACCACATTCACAAGCCTATGCCGCTGTAAACTTGCAGGCTCACTGCAAACGCAGAACGGGCGCGCGCCTCTCGCGTCCGTTTAGCTCCCTCTTGATACGCCTTTCCCCGCCACAAGAAAATCTCTTGGACAAACTCAAAGCGAACAGCGCCATTGCTCCATGTCACTGGGAGAAACTATTAATATGGCAAGGATAGTTATGAAAAACAGGGGGGAAGAAACGAGGAGGTGCGGAATCAGAAAAAGACCGGTCAACGCCAGTGGGGTAGCGAAAAGCCACCCCACTGGTTTGAGCGCCGCCGTTAGATCGGCGGGCTAAGTCTTACGAGCGCGGACGTTTGGAAGAAGGACGAGGACCGCCACGACCACTACCGCTGCGGGGCTTGCGCTCAGGCTTGCCAGCATCCGGCTTCATATTGATCAGCTGCTGACGAATACGTACTTTCTGCAGGTGCTGAAGCACTTCTTTCGGCATGCCTTCAGGCAACTCAACGGTACTGAAGTTGTCGTAAATGGCGATGTGGCCAATGTACTTGCTTTCAATGTTCGCTTCGTTCGCGATAGCGCCGACGATATCGCCAGGGCTAACGTCGTGGGAGCGGCCCACTTCGATACGATAGCGTTCTCTCGGTATGCCGTCGTCGCGACGCGAATCACGACCTTCACGGCCTTCACGACCACGACGATCACGGTCGCGAGGGTTGCGGCCACGGCCGTCACGATCACGGTCACGACCACGGAAGTCTTTATCCAGCTTCGGCAGATCCTTCAGGATCGGGAACAACGGCTGTTCTACCTGCAGACGGAACGCCAGCGCGGCGGCGACATCTTCCAGCGCCAATTCATTCTCTTTACAGAAATCCAGCACCACCTTTTTCATGGAATCCAGATCCTGGCCGTCCAGAGTGCGGTGCAGGTTTTCCTGGAACTGCTGGATGCGCTGCTCGCTGATTTTTTCAGCGGAAGGCGCTTCGTACGGAGTCAGCGGTTGCTTGGTGGCGCTTTCAATGGCGCGCAACAGGCGACGCTCTTTCGGCGCAGCGAACAGGATGGCTTTACCTTCACGACCCGCGCGACCGGTACGACCGATACGGTGAACGTACGCTTCGGTGTCGTAAGGAATGTCATAGTTCAGAACCAGACCGATGCGCTCTACATCCAGACCACGGGCCGCAACGTCAGTCGCGACAACGATGTCCAGACGGCCTTTCTTCAGACGGTCGATGGTCTGTTCACGGATCTTCTGGGTCTGATCGCCATTCAGTGCTTCAGCGGCGTAGCCACGCGCCTGCAGTTTCTCAGCCAGTTCTGTGGTGGCGGACTTGGTGCGCACGAAAATAATCATGCCTTCGAAGTTTTCAACTTCCAGTACGCGGGTCAGCGCATCCAGTTTGTGGGAGTTATCAACCATCAGTACGTGCTGGCTGATACGCTCAACGGTGGAAGTCTTGGCGGCGATGCGAACTTCTTTCGCCCCTTTCAGATATTTTTCCGCCACGCGCTTGATTGCGGGAGGCATCGTCGCGGAGAACAGCGCGTACTGGCATTCGCCGGGCGCGTTGGAGAGGATTTCCTCAACATCGTCGATAAAACCCATACGCAGCATTTCGTCGGCCTCATCCAGCACAACCGCGCGGATTTGCGACAAATCCAGGCTCTTGCGCTGCAAATGGTCCAACACGCGGCCAGGCGTGCCGACAATAACTTGCACGCCGCGCTTCAGAGAGCGCAATTGTCCGCGCATATCCTGACCGCCGTAGATCGGCAGTACTGTGAAGTCAGGCAGATAACGGGAATAGCTTTTGAAGGCTTCCGCCACCTGGATCGCCAGTTCCCGGGTGGGAGCCAGCACGATAATTTGTGGAGACTGGATCTTTGGATCAAGTCTTTCCAACAACGGCAGAGCGAAAGCCGCTGTCTTGCCGGTACCAGTCTGCGCCACCCCTAAAATGCTCTCGCCCTGCAGCAACAGGGGAATACTTTGCTCCTGGATCGGTGAGGGTTGCTCGTAACCCACGTCTTTAAGAGCGGACAAAAGAGAATCAGATAAACCAAGAGAAGCGAAATCTTTCGACAGCGCGGTTGCAGAATCAGTTGAAGACATTAATTCGGGACCTATCAGGGGGGCTGCTTTGCAGTGAATAAAAAATGGTCGCTAATTGTACAGATCTAGCATGAGGAATAACAGTAAAATTTTTAATGCCGGAGAAAAGTTACACGCGCTTACAAATGCGTAATCAATAGCTTGAGAGGCGGATGGGGAGTTTTTACTATGAAGTCGCCGCTAACCTGGGGCGAATCGGGAAATGTCCGGGGAGGCGGCTACTGCAGACGACGCGCCGGCCCCGGAGAGGGAAAGCCATTCGTCATACCACCGGTTCAACGACAACCAGACGCATTTTGCGACCTTCGAAGATGCGGTCCAGGATGTCATGCAAATCGGCGACGCTTTCGCTCTGGATGCGGAAGCGGAATTTGGCTCCTTTTTGGGTAAACGCATTGACTCTATACATTTTTCTTTCTCCCGAGATGGTTTATTTCGTCTACAGGAGTTAGATTAGGAAGTAAAACGACCATTGATGTCGCAAAAGAATGTATTCTTTAGTCTTCGCAAAGTTTTTATGGGGAACTGATGAGAACTTTTCTACGCCGCTTATCCATCCTGGCTTATTTGAAATCAGCCAGAGCGCCCAAATCCACCGAAGAGATCATAAACCATCTGATTTCCGCGGACTATATGGAAGAGGGCGGCGACCCGAATTCACAGAAGCGCCTGATCCAGCGCGATATGAATTTCCTGTACGGCAAAAACGAAATGGAGGACGAAGACGACGAGCCCGGCAACGAGTTCGGCCTGGAAGTGGTAAGGGGCGTTGGCAAAAGCCTGCTATGGAAACTAGACCCCTACTCCACCCTGCAATACGACTATGAAAAGATGCCTCAGTACATGGCCATCGCCTTCGCCATGGCCAAGAAGCATCTGTCCAACCTGCTGCCGCGCAATACGATATCGGAGCTGGAGCGCTTTTTCGCCCAGGCGGAGGAGCGTCTGGAGCAGTCGGAGAAATCCTTGTCGCCGCAGTTGTATAACCGTCTGCGGGATTCCGTGGAGTTCTATCAGCGCGGCCAGCGTCTGCAGCCTGCGGACTTTGATATTGAGCATCTGGACACGATCTATCGCGCTATTCTGAAAAACAAACAGGTGCTGTTCACTTATCGCGGCAAAGAGTATCGCGCCCACCCCTTTGGGGTCGCGATCCTGCTGCCGAAAATTTATCTGGTGGCGAAAAAAGATGAAGACATCGACACACCAGGGGCCTACCGACACTTCCTGCTGCACAAGATTGAACGCATCACCATGGATCAGCGCAGCTCCCGCGTGCCCAAGAAATTCCGACTGCGCGACTATCTGGAAGCGGGCAAAATGGACGTGTTCATCGATCCGGAAGACAACTCGGTTTACTCCATGAAGCTGCGCATCACGCCGGCTAACCCCTACAGCAATCTGATATCAGACCTGAGCGAAAACCCCATCGCCGTGGACCAGAAAATCAAACCCGCCACCGATGAGAGCGGCTCTTACATTCTCACCGCCAAAGTGCGACGCACTATCCAGCTACGTAACTGGTTGATGAATCTGGGCGCGGAGTGCAATGTAATGGAGCCACAGGAAATTCGCGACGATCTGATTTCCGCTCTGCGGGATACGCTGAGTAACTACGGAGCCTAAACCAACCACAGGAGTCCGCCATGCAGACAGCCACCCCAGCGCCGCCCTCGCCAGGTATGCGCAAGCTCAATCTGGCGGGATGGACGGCCACGTCGTTCCTGCGTCTCATGGCGGCTTTATTGACACTGCTCGGGCTAGCCGCCTGCGCCCATCAACCCACACCAAGCAAACCGGGTTTAACGACTCCCGGCGTTCATCCCATCACGCCAACGCAAGAGCAATTCTGGTGGCGCGCCTGCTTCAGAATGCCCTTTAACGACAACGGCGATCCAAACTGGAACATGGACCTGCTGTTGGCGGATCAAGTGGTCGCGCCCGTGCTGGCGCAGCATGCGGGAGCGTTGCCGTTATGGCGCTTTCACCGCCGCGCCGCGCCGGACGCCGCCGGCCATCAGTTCAGTCTTTTGTTTTATACAGACCCAAACACCGCCGGCCGGGTCTTCAAAGGCTTGGAGAGTTCGCCGATCGTTGCGCAACTCCTGCAAAGCGGCGATCTCAATCAGTTAGTGGTCAAATGCGGCTACCGCGATCCGACTTCCGACCTGCAGGCCACCAGTGATCCCAACTGGGAGCCTCACCTGCAGAAGACCTGGCCTTATTTCATCATGGGAGTCAGCGCCCATTGGCTGGCGTTGATCCAGTCATTCGGCGAGGATATTCCCACCCAGTCTGACGATACCGCATCCCTGCTGGAGCGTTACGGACAAATACGGCAGAAAGTCAGCGGCGTCTGGCAGGGACAAGGCCAGCATGCCTATCTGCATCATCTCAGCGCCCTGTTCGGTTACGAGCCGATGCTCATTCAGAAATTCATCCAGTTCTGATATGGACGCCGCCTCGCAATTCACCTATTTCGCCTATGGCTCCAACATGTCCCTGCTCCGTTTGCGCGCCCGCACGCCAAGCGCCCAGCTCATGGGTACGGGCTGGTTAGCAGGTTATCAACTGCGTTTTCACAAGGTTGGCCGGGATGCGTCCGCCAAGTGCGATATTTTCCATACCGGGACAATTGAGGACGTGGTCTACGGCGGTCTGTTCCTGATCGACGAGCAGGACCGATATGCTCTTGATCTCGCTGAAGGCGCCGGTAACGGCTATGATCCAGCCGACCTCAGCATAACGACAGAGAACAAAGCCGTTATGCAAGCGCTCACTTACGTTGCAACTATTACCGACGCATACCTCCTCCCCTTCGACTGGTATCTGGAGCATGTCTTGCGGGGCGCCGAGGCGCTGCGACTGCCGTCCAGCTATCTTGAAAGCCTGCGCGCAACCAGAGCCATCGCCGACTCAGACACTGAACGCGCCAAACGGGAATTGGCGATCTACCGCTCCACATAATTCCCGGTCCCGATGCATGCGCGCCTTCGTTAAATTTCTGGCTGCAAATTAACCAGTCGTTAACCGCGCCTTTGGAATAATTCCCTCATCCTGATTGCCAGTCCTGGCGCCGTCACAGCTTCAGTCACCCTGGTCCGGCATCAGAGCGAAGGAATATCAACGCCAAAGGAAACCGCTTATGTCGACGCCAGCCTTTCCGCCTCGCTAGCCGCGTCGCTCGGCCACATACCGGGCCAGACGCCATAGCGGGTTCGTCATTGTGCGTTCTTCACAACAAAACAAGTGCGAATCCATTCGCCGAAGAGATATAGCAAGCGCTCACATACAGGAACTATTCACCAGTCAAAAAAGGGAACTGATATGAAAATACGCTCAATCTCCATCCACACGTTCACCCTCGCCACTGTGCTGGCGGGAGCCTGGGGCGTTGCAGCGCAAGCCCAGGAAGCCCAGTCGGCAAGGGGGTATTTCTTCCCCGCGCTGATACCTTCCTATTTCGATAAAGAGCACTTTCTGGAGGATATCTCCATGGAGCGCTGTGAATTGAGCAACGGCTACCAATCCTGGTGCTACAGGCTGAAGGTTAAGAGCAATCCGGTGGAGGTCGGCCCCTTCTGCCCGGAAACCATCAATGATATCGGCGGCGTTTACCCTTATGACGGGGCGACCAATCCCGGTTTGCGGGTTTTGAAAAGGGATCTGTTCGAGGACATGGAGGCGGACGGCTACGATATCGTGGACGACGACGGCGCCATCCGCTTCATCATGATCAAAACCGGCGAAATACCTAATCTGGACCCAGACTTGTCCTACTGCATTGAGGTCGAACCCGATAACGAACTGCAACTCTCATACATGATTCCCGTCTTCTCCTGGCATGCCCAGGAATCCACGCCCATGGACGACGCATCCAAGATTGTCGGCTTATCCCTGATCGGGATGCCCATCAACGGCTTACCGCCCTCAGTAGCCAACGGCATTCCCGGCGCGCCCACCGGAACCGGCAGTATGCCAGCCCTGGACGCCTGCGGCGGACATATTAACGAGGGCTTCTACCATTCCCATATTTTCCCGGAAACCATTAATGAGATTTACGCCAGGCATCATATCGGCGACGTTCGCTGCGAAGCGGTGTATCCGAAAGGTTCCGGCGATCTGGTGGCCTACGCGATGGATGGATTCCCCATTTACACACACTTGGAATCGAATGGCGCTACACCAACCAACCTGGATGAGTGCAACGGCCATTTCGGCCCCACCATTCACTACCCGACCGGCATGTATCACTATCACTCCTCTTCGGCGGAAGACGTGAACATACCGCGCTGCCTGAAAGGCGTTATGGCGAAACAACAGTTAATCGTGGAGTAAGGCGGAATGCGCAAATATAACTCTTTGGCCCTGACACTGCTTTGGTTGGCGCTGTCAGCGCCCCCTGCCTCCGCGCACTACACGTTCATGTCGTTCTTCAACCTGTCCCGCGGCGAGGACAATGTCTGGCGATTGACCGCCGTGCTGGCGCAAGCCGGCGTCTCCGCCACCCTGAATCAACTACAGACAGGCAATAGCGGCGAGCGCTTCACACGGGAGCAGCAGGAGCGTCAGCTCACGAACTACCTTCTGGATACAGTGCAACTCAGTATCGACGGCGTCGATATCAAGCTGAGTCCCGCTAACGTCAACCTGGGCGATCATGAAACGCGGGTCGTCTTTGAACTGAAGAATGCGCCAGAGGACTTCAACAAAGTGCAGGCGAATATCCGCAGCTTTTCCGATAACGCCAATCACCACAATATCCTGACCTTGTTCAAAGGCGAAGGGCGCAGCAAGGTCGTGCTGTCATCCAAGAACAACTATTCCTCGCTGCTTATTAATCAGGCAGACAAATAGCTTCCTTCTATTTGTCTGCAACGACAGGGCCCGCACATGTCAGGCCCTGTCTCCCGCGGCTGGCCGCCGCGCAGGCGCATCCATGCGCCTGAGTATTAACATGCCAATATCATTGTCATATTAATAAGGCGCCGGAAAAACTGGCTGACGGCTCAAGATAAGGCGATAGAACGAAACGCCACCAATCGTACGCAGGCGTCGTTGATCCGAGGGGGAGTACGCGTCTGCTTTTTAGGGTCTGAGAAGCATGGGCCGTTTACGACGCCGGAACGTCGGCGGCGCCCAGCGCTTTGCAGTACAGACCCACTTTTTCGCCGTGATCATGCACCTCTTCCAAAAAGCGCCAGCCGCAGCGGCGCCCACTCCTCGTCGACGCAACGCCGGTTTAACCCAGCCCGCCGCCAAGTATTTCACCACTATTAATCAGGCAGACAAATAGCTTCCTTCTAGTTTGTCTGCAACGACAGGGCCTGCAAATGTCAGACCCTGTCTGGCTATTGAGAACCTCTACTTGCGCCCGAGGCTCCGAGCGCATTAGAGGCCAGAGTATATCGTTCTAACCACGCAGATAAATTACTTTGCCGGTCTGCGCGCCTTCTATGGATTTTTGAAACGCCTTCGCCACCTTTGCAGCGTCCACTGGCGTTTCACCAGGGAAAAATGAACCGTACTTATCCCAGGATTCCGTTAATACCGTCGGGCTGACGACGTTTATACGCACCCCGCGAGGCGCTTCGATCGCCGCCGCCACGGCGAAGCGCTCCAGCGCCCCGTTAACGGTGGTGGCGGCTGCGCCCCAGAGGATAGGGTCGATGCTAAGAATACCGCTGGTCAGCGTGAAAGAGCCCCGATCGCGGACATACTTCAGACCATGACGCACCAGATTGATCTGTCCCATCAGCTTACTGCGCAGCCCCATATCCCACTGCTCGGAAGTCATCTCTGTCAGCGGCGCGAACGCCAGGTCGCCGGTTGCGCTGACCAGCGCATCAAACTCGCCGATAGTCTCGAACAGCGTCCGAATGGACGTCTCATCGGCAATATCCACCTGATAGTCGCCGCCGCTCTTGCCGACCTTGATCACTTCGTGCCTATCCTGCAGGTTTTCTACAACGGCTTTGCCGATGGTTCCGGTGGCGCCGATTACTACGATTTTCATTGTGCTTTCTCCACATTGATTGTTGATGAAAGCACTTTAATGCAAAAATAGACTGGGATAATCTAGCTAAAAACCAACTCACTGTTTCCAGATAGAAACAATATGCAGAACTTACTCGCTCATCTCGAATGGGTCGCCGCCTTTCATCAGGTAGCGCAGGACGGCAGTTTCACTCAGGCGGCCGATAGCCTGAACAGCTCAAAGTCCCAGGTCAGCAAGCAGGTTAAAGCGCTGGAGGCGCTGCTGCAGACACAGCTCCTGCATCGCACCACCCGCAGTTTACGTCTCACGGAAGCTGGTGAAGCGCTGTTTCGCTACAGCACGGAGATTCAGGCGTTGTTTCGTCAGGCCACAGAAGTGGTAAGCGACCTGAATGAGGACACAGTGGGCGTACTGCGCTTCACCTGCCCCGTTTCATTGGGCATCTCCATGATGCCGGAGATTCTAAAACTGTTCCGGTTGCGTTATCCCCGGGTAAAAGTGCAGATAGATCTGGCCAATGAGAGCCGCAACCTGATCGCGGAGGAGTTCGATCTCGCCATTCGCGCCACGCCCCAGCCCGACCCTTATCTGGTGGCGAGACCATTGGGAGCCATGGTGGACGCCATCTGCGCCAGCCCTGAATTCATCACGCGCCACGGCAAACCGGAGACGCCGGAGGAACTGACGCGCTTTCCCTGCATCGTCCATAACCAACACCAGCAACTGAGCCAATGGCGCTTTACCGGCCCCGAGCGCGAAATCAGCGTGCCGATACAGGCGGAAATCGCCGCCAATCAGTATCCCATGATGCGGCAATGCGCTGTGGAAGGACTCGGCGTCACCAAGCTGCCGTTTTATGAAGCTTATAGAGATATTCAAAGCGGGCGGCTGGTGCGACTGCTGGAGGATTACCCTTCCCACACCCACACGTTGTTCGTGGTCTTTCCCGCCCAACGCTATCAGCCGAAGAAGCTGATTTATTTCAAGGAACTATTAATCGAGTGGTTCAGTGGACGGCCGGAATTCTTTCAACGGTTATGAGGCCGCGTCCCGTTTAGAAAGTTACTCCTGCTCTTTCTTGACGAATAGACGCTGGAACAAACGCTCGGACTCCTGCATGCCTCGTTCGGTCAAGGCGACGGATTTGGTTTTCTCCACCGGGTCGTGGATCAATCCCTTTTCGTAGAGTCGGTTCATAACTTCCCAGTCAAAGCTTTTCCAGGCCCGATTGCCCTGATGCAGCGTCAAATGCAGCAGCGCCAATACGGCTTCGTCAATCTTCTCCTCATCAATCACCATCGTCATCGCCCGATCTCCTCTGTTTCGATAAAAACCAAGCACAGAATACGTCTGCGCGGCGGACTGCGCCTGACGCACAAGTCCAGTCCTGTTCAGATAAATTAGCGAAAGCAGCTTGTCCGTCAGCATAGTACGAAGGAAAACGTTCGAACATACGCTACCGGGGAGCAGGCGTTTTCACAAGAGGCGCCCCGCCTGAATAAAAAAAGCCACCGGGACAGGTGGCCGCCTGATTTTTAACATGCCAATGTTATTGCCATGTTAATAGGCTAAGCGCCTATGACGCTCTACAGGTCGCAGCGAGAGGGCTTCATGATGAAGTCAGAATCCATTCGTGATCTGGATCGTTGTGGAATTTCCAGTCACGAACGGGTCCCGCCATCACATTGAGGTAATAGGATTCATAGCCGTGGGGCACGCCGACCGGGTGATAACCCTCGGGCACGATCACACAATCACCGTCGTACACGGACATAGTTTCATCCAGGGAGCGGTCGTCGTTGTAGACCCGCTGAAACACAAATCCCTGGGCCGGATTGACGCGGTGATAATAAGTTTCTTCCAGATAAGACTCTTCCGGCAGGCGGTCAGAATCATGTTTGTGGGGTGGATAACTCGACCAGTTGCCGCTGGGCGTGAACACTTCGGTCAACAGCAGTCGCTCCGCCGGCTGGTCCAGCATCAGAATGTTATGGATGCGGCGCAGATTTGAGCCCTCGCCCCGATTCATCACCGCCACCTGATCCGGTTTGATCAGCCGCACCGGATATTGCCCGGTAACCTGTGAAGACAGGCCCAGACCGACTTCCAGATCCGTTTGCGCAGCGATGCGAATACGCGTGGCGGGAGGAATATACACCGCATAGGGCGGTAATTTTTCAAAGGGCGACATGCGCTCGCCGATGTCCGCGAACGTCTCCGCCCCAGCCCCTACCGTCGCTTTTCCCGCCACCAGCACCAGACAGCATTCCGCGTCGGCGAACTCGCCTTCCCAGGTCTCCCCCGCCTGCAACGCCAGCGCCTGAAATCCCACGTATTTCCAGGACGCATTTTCCGGCGTGACGTGGATACGTTGCTGTTGCTCCCGTCTGGCTTTGCGTAACAGATGCGACATCGGGCTCTCCTCTACGAACTTGATAATGAATGTTTCTGTTATTGTATTTGCCTGAGTGTCGCCGGCGCCTCAGGCGATTTCTTCGATACTGACCCAGCGGCGTTCCTGGTGGGACAGCTCCACCGCATCCAGCACCCGGTTCACTTCATAGGCATGGCGGAATTGCGGCCACATGGGGCGTTCTGCGCACAGGCCTTCCACCAGATCCCGCACTTCCACGACTTTTTGGTCGTTGTAACCCAGGCCATGGCCCGCCGATACGCAGAAATTGGCGTAATCCGGATGTTCCGGGCCAACTAATATGCGTCGAAAGCCTTCTCGCGGCCCGGCGTCTTTGCGGGAGTAAAACTGCAACTCGCTCAACCGCTCCTGATCATAAATCAACGTGCCCAGGGTTCCGGTCACTTCGAACCATAGCGAGTTCTTGCGTCCGCAGGCGATGCGACTGGATTCCAGCGTCCCCTGAGCACCGTTGGCGAAGCGCGCCAACAGGTGAACCTGATCGTCGTTTTCCACTTCGCCGAACTCACCGGGCGCGTTGGCGATGGGGCGTTTCTTATGCACGGTTTTCAGATCCGCCACCACGTCCGTGATATCGCCGACCAGGTATTGCGCCATATTAATAATGTGCGAGCCCATGTCGCCCAGAGTGCCAGAGCCGGAGAACTCGCGCTTCAGGCGCCAGCTGAACGGCGCCTCGGGATCACAGAGATAATCTTCATTATGGGTGCCGCGGAAGTGCACGATATCTCCCAGTTCGCCGCTGCGGATGATTTCCCGCGCCAGGCTCACTGTCGGGTTTTTCGCATAGTTGAAGCCAACCAGCGTCTTCACTCCTGCTCGTTCCGCCGCCTCCGTCATCATGCGCGCATCCGCCGCATTCAGCGCCAGGGGTTTCTCCGAGTAAACATGCTTGCCGGCGGCGATGGCCGCCAGCGCCATTTCTTTATGCAGCCAGTTGGGGGAGCAGATATCCACTACATCAATATCAGGATCATTGACCAGTTCGCGCCAGTCTCCGGTTGAGCGTTTAAACCCCATCACCGCGGCTTTCGCGGCCGCCTGTTCAGCGCTGATATCCGCCAGCATTGCAAGTTCAATATCCGCTGAAAGTTCAAATACTGCGGGCGCTGAGCGAAACGCAATTGCGTGCGCCTTGCCCATATAGCCGCTACCGATGAGGCCGATTCGTAGTGTCTTCTTGCTCATAGCCACCTGCGATTTAGATACCTGTCTGCATCAGGATGAGATTGTTGTTTTCACCGCTGCGCAACGCCGCTTCTTCGACTGAACGCCAGAGCGCAACCTGTGATTCAAGATTAAAACAATCATTCCACAAACGAAATAAAAATTTCAATATTTTTTCTCTTAAACCACTAATTTCAAATCTTGTGGATTAAACAAGCCCTTAAAACACAGGCTTATCGCTGGACAAACAGGAGACAGAAGAGAAAATTCCATTTTCATATTTTTTGGAACAAAAAGTTTGAAAAGCGCTATTTTTTTAAATAGGATGGATCATACGTTCCATTATCGGAACGCCGTAGAACAACAAGAAGCCAATAAACCGGAGGCCGTGTGAACGCCTTTAATCAGTCATTCCAAACCTATTTCAGCGTTTTCGCACAGCCCGCTTCTTCTTGTTATCGCCTCGCCCGCGCGGTTTCCGCGCAATCCGGAAGTGAATTTACGCTCGCTCCGCACTGAAACTTTCTTGTAGGATTGGCGACACTGTATTTCATTTTCATTGCCGGAGAATCGAATTGTCCACCGCGATTAAGCCTACCAACCTATTAGAACTGCAGCAGGCCATCACTGAGCGTTACAACGACCTCAGCAAACGGCTCAAGCAAATCGCGCAGTTCGTCATGGACCATCCCAGCACCGTGGCGATGGAGACGGTTTCCGTCATTGCAGAACAAGCGGAAGTCACGCCCTCTGCATTGATTCGCTTCGCGGCGGCGTTCGGTTACGACGGCTTCAGTGAAATGCAGCAATTGTTCCGGCAGAAACTGGTGGAGAACAGCACCAGCTACCGCGAACGCATCCGTCTCTCCAGCGCGCAACCAGTGCATTCCGGCAAAGTGACCTCGCACACCATTCTCAATGAGTTCGTCAACGGCAATCTGCTCAGTCTGGAGCATCTGCCGGAGATGGTGTCCGGCGAGAGCATGGACGCCGCCATCAAGTTGCTGCACAACGCGAAAGCCATCCATGTGCTCGGCATGCGCCGCTCTTTTTCCGTCGCCTCTTACCTCACCTACGCGCTGCGTCAGATCAAACGCAGAGTGTATTTGATCGACGGCAGCGGCGGCATGTTGCAGGAACAGGCGGCGTTTCTGGACAAAAGCGACGTACTGGTGGCCATCAGCTACAGCCCTTACGCTCAGGAAACCCGCGCGGCGGTGATCAAGGCTTACGAAAACGGCGTTCCCATTATCAGTATTACTGACAGCCGGCTGAGTCCGCTGGCCCCCATTTCCTCCGTCTATTTCGACGTCAAGGAAAGCGAGGTGCGCGGATTCCGCTCGCTGACATCCAGTCTGTGTCTGGCTCAGGCTCTGGTTATCGGCATGGCCTACCAGATTGAGCAGCAACAGCTGGGCGACGGCTGACGCCGGATCGATTCAGGGACATCCAGGTCCCGCGCCGGTCGCGTCGTTTGCATCGTCAGTATGGATGAAAGGCAAACCTTATTACTGTTGTGATTACCAGAGTAGAAAGTAGAGGCGCAATTTTATGATTCGAATCAGTCTTCTCGGCGCGGGCCGCATTGGCGTCATCCACGCGTTGAACGCCAAGGCGAACCTGAATGTGGACCTTCGTTATATCGCCGATCCCCGGGAAGAGGCGGCGCGGGATCTGGCGGAGAAAGTCGGCGCGAAGGTGGTGGATGTCAACGCCGCCATCAACGCGGACGATGTGGATGCTGTGATCATCGCCACCTCCACCAACACCCACGCGGAACTCAGTCACGCTGCTCTCAACGCAGGCAAAGCGGTGTTTTGCGAAAAGCCCATTGATCTGGACATCAACAGCGCCAGCGGCGTTGCGGAGCACGTACAGCAAAGCGGCCTGCCCTACTTCGTGGCGTTTAACCGTCGCTTCGACCCGTCTTTCGCCGCCTTGCAGCGCGGCCTCAGCGACCTGGGCAAGCTGGAGCAACTGGTGATCACCAGCCGCGACCCTTCGCCGCCGCCGGTGGAGTACATCAAAGTGTCCGGCGGTCTGTTCCGGGACATGACTATCCATGATTTTGACATGGCGTTATGGCTGCTAAACGAGCCGCTGCGGGACGTGCACGCCATCGGCAGTTGCCAGGTTGATCCGGCGATCGGTCAGGCCGGCGATATCGATACCGCCACCATTACCCTGACCACCGTGAGCGGCGCCCAGTGCGTGATTCTCAACAGCCGCCGCGCCGCCTATGGTTACGACCAGCGCGTGGAGGCCTTCGGCGCCAGAGGCATGTTGCAGGCGCACAATATCAAGCCTACCCAATTGCACCGCTTCGGCGCGGAAGGAGAAAACAGCGACAGGCTGGAAGACTTCTTCCTGCAACGTTACGCCGCCGCCTATCAGGCGGAAATGGCCGCTTTCGTGCAGGCGCTGGTGACTCAGTCACCCATGCCCGTCAGCGTGCAGGACGGCGTCAACGCCTTGAAACTGGCGAACGCCGCCTACGCGTCTTTGGAGCAAGGCAAGCCCGTCGGTTTTTAAACTTCGCAGGCCCCGATTCTCACTTCGGATCGGGGCTGGCGCACGCTGTTGCAAGCCTTTTCGCCGCGTTAGCGCGACCCGTTCACCCTTCCCAATTCAAAACAGGTCCTCAGATTGACGGGGCTCACGACATTACTTTAATGTAGAGCCTGCAGCGCTAAAGGGGTCGATAGCGCGCTCATTCTAAGAACTGAGTTGGAGAAGGAAGCCATGCGATCACACGCCGTCATGCGACTTGGCGACGCCCTGCTTGCGGCCGGGGCGCACAAACAACCCAAACTTACCTCAAAACTTTTAACCCTGTTGGCGAACTCTTTCGCCGCCACTGCGCTTTTTTTAACGACATTACTTTTCACTACACTGCTTTTCACTGGTTTTTCTCACGCTGCGGAAGTCACCCTGCGGATGCATCATTTCCTGCCGGCGACCTCTCTGGATCAAGAGGGCTGGATGGAGCCCTGGGCGGAGAAAATTGAAAAGGAATCCAACGGACGCATCAAGGTCAGCATCTATCCCTCCATGCAGTTGGGAGGCAAACCGCAGCAACTGTTCGATCAGGCCAGAAACGGCATCGTCGACATCATCTGGACACTGCCTGGCTATACGCCCAGCCGTTTTCAAATGACCTCGGTGTTCGAGCTTCCCTTCGTTGCGTCTTCTGCGGAAGCGACCAGCCAGGCCTTTCATACTTTCATTGAGAAGTACGCGCCGGAGGAATATCAGGATGTGCATGTGCTATCCCTGCATACGCACGCCGCCGGTTCCTTCCATATTCTCGGCAAGCCCATTGAGCAAATCGCCGACCTGGAGTCTTTGAAGATTCGCGCGCCCACCAGAGCCTCCGGCGAAGCTCTTCGCCTGCTCGGCGCCAATCCCTTGTTCATGCCCGCTCCAGAAGTGCCCCAGGCTATTTCCAAGGGCGTCATCAACGCAGCCCTGTTGCCGTTTGAAGTCGTGCCTTCCCTGAAGCTGGACGAACTTGCGGAGAGCCATACCCTGCTCAGCGGCGCCCGCGGTCTGTACACCGCCACCTTTATCCTGGCGATGAACAAGAAGAAGTACGACTCCCTGCCAGACGATCTGAAAGCCATCATCGACCAGAATTCCGGCATTGCGCTGAGCAAGCAGATCGGCAAAGCCATGGACGACTTCGAAAAAGTCGGCATTGCGCTGGCGAAGAAAAACGGCAATCACTTTTACTCCATCAATGCTGATCAGTTGAAGGAATGGGAGAATCGGGTGAAGCCGGTGCGGGAAGACTGGGTCGCCAAAGTGAATTCGCAGAACAAAAATGGCGAATATTTGTTGCGGCAGGCTGAAGATCTGGTCACACAGTACGAGAAGTCGCGACAGTTATGATTGCCTTGTCGACTTACCCGGCCCTGCGCCAAAGCGTTCGCACCGCAGACGCCTGGCTTGCTGTCGCGGCGCAATGCAGCGCCTATCTCAGCGGCGCAGCGCTGGTCGCTATCGTCATGGTAGTGACGACGTCCGTATTCGGGCGCTGGCTGTTTGGAACGGCGGTGACCGGCGACTTCGAAATCGTCGAAATCGGCGTCGCCACCGCGATTTTCTATACCTTCCCCGCCTGCCAATACGGCTATAAACATCTGGCGGTGGACCTCCTCGTCAAACGACTGCCACTGGCCCTGGAAAAAGCCGCCTGCGCGATCGCCGAATTGGCGCTTTGCCTGATCTTCGCGTTTATTGGCTGGCGTCTCATTCATGGCGCCGAGGAGTACTTTTCCTACAACGAACAAACCATGATCCTCGCCATACCACTAGGCTGGGTGCTGCTCGCCTGCGCGCCGCCCTGCTTTCTGTCGGCGTTGATCGCTATGAGCAACTTATTGCAGAAATTAGTCACCGATAAATAGCCAAGGACAAGGCCCTTATGGATGATCTGTACATCGGCGTAATCGCCTTCGCCTCGCTGCTCGTGCTGATTTTTCTGCGCATTCCTGTGGCCGCGGCCATGCTGTTGACGGGAGCGGCGGGCTACACCGCCATCCTGGGCTGGGATGCGTTGATGTATCATTTTAACTCCGGTCCGTTCTACCGGTTTTCCTCCTACGATCTCGCCGTCATCCCCATGTTTCTGCTGATGGCGCAGTTCGCAACCGTCGCCAACCTTAACAAAACCCTGTTCAGCGCCTGCAATTCCTGGTTCGGCTCCGTGCGCGGCGGACTGGCGATGGCCTCCATCACCAGCTGCGCCTTTTTCGGCGCCATCAGCGGCTCCTCACTCGCCACCACCCTGACCATGTCGAAAGTGGCTCTGCCCGAAATGAAACGCCATGGTTACTCCAACCAGCTCAGCGCCGGTACGCTCGCCGCCGGCGGCACACTGGGCATACTCATCCCTCCCTCTATCGCTCTGGTGATCTACGCGCTGTTGACGGAGCAGAACATATCCAAGCTCTTTATCGCCGCCGCCGTTCCCGGTGTTATCGCCACTATCGGCTATTTGCTGGCGGTGCAGGCGTACGTGCGATTGTTCCCTTCCGTGGGGCCGCAAACCCATAAGGCCTCCGGAGTAGAGAGATTGTCGGCGTTGCTGCGCGTAACGCCGGTCCTGGCGATATTCCTCGGGTTGTTGGGAGGCATTTACGGCGGCGTGTTCACGGTCACCGAAGGGGCCGCAATCGGCGCTTTCGCCACCTATTTGCTGGCGCAAATAAAACGTCAGATCAACAAGCAGGCGATGATGAAAATATTCAAAGAGACCGCCATCACCACCGGCCTGGTTTTTTTCATCATACTGGGGGCGGACCTGTTCAATTCCGTCATCGTTCTTTCCAATATCCCCAACGCCTTCGCCGAGACGATCACCGCCATGAATTTGAGCGCAACCGCAGTGATTGTCATTCTGCTGCTGATCTACTTGGCGCTGGGATGCTTCCTTGACAGTATGTCGATGCTGCTGCTGACCATTCCGATATTCTTTCCGGTGGTGATGTCGCTGAACTTCAATATGCCGCCGGAACACACCGCCATCTGGTTCGGCGTGCTGGCGGTGGTGGCGATTGAGATCGGCTTGATCACGCCGCCGGTGGGCATGAACATCTTCGTTCTCAAGTCCCAGGCGGAACACATCAATCTGGTGGAATGCTACAAAGGCGTCACGCCTTTTATCATCGCCGACATGCTGCGCCTGGCGTTGCTGGTGGCCTGGCCCGGGATTGTGCTGGTCTTTCTTTAAGCGCTCTATTTCCCTTTAAAAACGGCGTCGCGTCGCTCCAGAAAAGACGCGATGCCCTCCTGCATATCTTCGCTGTCCATCAGTCCTTTGATCTCACTGAACAACTGTGTTTTCGCGACCTCTTCTCCCTGCAGGCGCGCCAGTCTGGATGACGCCAGACTGCCCTGCACGCCCAATGGCGCCGCCTTGGCGATGCGCTCGGCGATTTCCAGCGCTTTATCGAACTGCATTCCCGGTTCGACAAGCTCCTGCACCAGGCCCCAGCGGTACGTGTCCTGTGCGGACCAGGCGTCTCCCGTCAGCAAATAGCGCTGCGCGTTGGCCCAGCCGATTTCCTGTTGCAAACGCATCGTCGCGCCGCCGCAGGCGAATAGTCCGCGCTTCACTTCCAACTGGCTGAAGCGAGTGTTGTCCGCCGCAATACGCACGTCCGTGTTCAGCATCATTTCCACGCCGCAGGTGTAGCAATACCCTTGCGTGGCCATCACCACGGGTTTATGCTGCGGCTCGCCGCTGATGAAAAAGGGATCTATTTCGCCCTCGCCCAACTCCGGCGGCCGACCGGTCGCAAAGGTCTCCGCCCAGTCATTCAACTCCAGCCCCGATGTGAAGTGCTCGCCTTCCGCCCACAGCAAACCAACTCGCAGTTCAGAATCGCGTTGCAACAGGCCGTAGGCGCCGGCGATATCATGGAACATGGCCACCGTCAGGGCGTTCATTTTCTCCGGGCGATTCAGGCCAATAAGTAAAATATGCCCGCGTTTTTCGACTTTGATGAATGACATAAAGCTCCTCTCCTGAGTGATCCTTGGATATCGTCCTCCCCATACCTTGCAGGAAGACTATACCTCACTTCAATATCATCCGCGTCGCCGCCTCCAGAGCCTATCGTCAACTTCGACGAATATTGGGCTGATCTCGCCATTTGAGTCCCATGCCGTGCGTCGCAGTCCCTTTATGGTCCCAGCACCCCGGCGCCCGCCATCAGGCTCCAGAGCAAGCGCGGCGCCGAAAGGTTTTTGTAAGCCAGATACCACTTGCTTTCCTCTCCCCGGTAGCGGGTTTTGTGGTACGCCAGAGGCGCGAAGGCATAGAGTCCTGAACCATGGCGATACAGCCATTCGCCAATCCGACGCAGCATCGGATTCTCGCCCGGCGCAGCCTGCAGGCCGTGTAAAGGCGCAATGCCCAGAGACAGACGCGCCACGCCTTCTCGGCGGAACTGCTCTATCGCCTGCAGCAACGTATAATCCAACAGTCCCGCTGGTCCGGTTCCAGGCGCGCTACGAAGAATATTGGCGCAGTATCCGGCGACGCCGCCCTGCGAAAAATAGGGATCAAAGTAGATATACCCCAGCAAGCGCTCTCCCTGAAAACAATAAAAGCGACGCGACAACCATTCATCCCGATGCTGCGGAGGACGCGTCAGCAAACGCAGTTCGCCGCGCCGCACCGCCTTCTGCTTCAGCCAGCGTCGCGAAATCGCCTCCACCTCATCAATATCCATTTGCGAAGCGCGCCGTTCCTCTACTCTCAAGCCAAAGCGCTCCCCCAGGTTGGCGGCATGGCGCAGTTGTTTCTTGTGTTTGCCGCGAACGGAAAAGCCCTCCAGCGGGAAACTGAACTCCGTGCCCATTTCATTGGTTCGATACCCCAGATGCGCCAGGAATTGCGCCACTTTGTCCTCAATACCGACAAATATGACAGGGCGACTGCGCGTCGCAAGAAAGTGGTCGAGCAGTGGCGCCAGGTTCTCATCCGCACACACCGGGTTGTTAAAAACGACATCCGCCCCACCTTGCAGCCAACCCAACGGACAATAACTGACAAAGCCACGCTGAGCGGAACCGAAATACTGAACGCCGGGTTGAAAGCTGAAGTACGCGCTGGACTGAGTTCCATACTGCAGTAGCAAACGTCGCCGCTCCGACGCCGACAACGGCGATTCTGACGCACCGGGACAGTAATCAGACTCCACGTAGAGCGTATCGGAAAGGACAGGCAGCATAGGGCCCCCACTTAACTGTTGTTCTTATAGGCTCAAGCGAGCTTAACAACTGCGCTAATGGGGAGAATCCACCTTTGGAAGGGGCGAACGAAGCAGTGATGTGAACAAGTCGGCAGATTAAGGTGAAGAGAGAAACGCCGGAGAGCAAAGGAGCGCTCTCCGGCGACAAACTACATAGCGTACTTCGCCATCAGATAGACGCCTGCGTATCCCACAGAGTATGCGCCCAGCAGCGCAGGCACATACTTGGCGTAACTGCCGAAAGTCAGGCCGCGTACTTTGGACATCGCCACGATGCCCGCCGCGGAGCCGATCACCAGCAAAGAACCGCCGACGCCGACCGCATAGGTCAGTCCCATCCATTCCGCTTTGCTCATGGTGATGCCGGACTTGAGCAGCGCCGCAGTCAGAGGCACGTTGTCAATACAGGCGGACAGCAGTCCCATCAGATAGTTCGCCACCAGCGGCGACACTTGTGAGTACATGGCCAACAGCGACTCCAGGACATGCACTTCTTTAAGTACGCCAACCAACAACAGAATGCCCAGGAAGAACAACAGAGTTTCAAACTCGATAACGCGGATGTATTCCAGGATCGGGTCGTTCTCGATGTCGTCGTTGAAGAAACGCGCCACCAGGAACATGGTCGCCAGACCGAACAGGAAGGTCAGGACGGGAGGAATCTGATAAATCACGTTGAGAACGATGGTGCCCAGAATCGTCGCCAGAAACACGCCGGCGATGGCGATATCAACGCCGCGAACGTCGGTGCGGTGCTGCTGCACAATCACGTCCCCGGACAAACCAAAACTCAACACCGTCGCCATAAACATGACGGCGACGAATGAGGGAATACTGAGCAGCAGCAGATCCAGAATATCCACTTTATCCTGCAGGAAAATCATCAAGGTGGTGACGTCGCCGGTAATCAGCGCAACGCCGCCGGAGTTGACGGAAAAAACCACCAGCGCGGCGAAGCGCAGGGTTTTGGCGAGGTCCATCCGCAGGGACAGAATCAGCGTGACCGAAACCAGAGTCGCGGTGATGTTATCGGCGAGAGAAGAGAATACAAAGCAGAAGAGACCGGTTAAGAATAAAAGCTTGCGCTCCGACACCCGTTTGGGGAGAAACAGATAGATGAGGTTTTCTATCATCCCCTTCTTATTGAGATAGGCGACAAAAGTCATCGCCGCCAACAGGAAAAGCCAGAGTCCGGCTATTTCGGCGATATTGCTTTCCAGCCCTTGAATAACCGCCTCTTGATGTTCGGGATCGCCGCTATTGAATGCAAAGAGTAGAATCCAGGCCAGTGCGCCAAGGAAGAGGGTGATTTTGGCTTTGTTTACGTGAATCACCTCTTCCAGGACCACGCCGAGGAGAGCGAGAATCGCCAAGCCTATCACCGCGTAATTCAACCACATAACAACAATTTCCTCTTTAAATTGGGAAGTCTTGATCGCTCCAGCCGCCAACGCCTGGCGATGAAAAAATGGACAATTATTGGAATCAGGCCCCCAATAGACCATACGCACTGTTACTCACAGGCAGACGGGAATATCAGAAAGATAACGCAGGCGGGCGGATCACCCAGGGAGCGCGCCAATAATACAGGTTTTGATTAAATTTTTCGCCACGCCAAAGGTATCGAATTTAACCAATCCAGCGTTTCCAGCAGTCGCCGCATTTCTCCCGTCACCGGCGCGCAGACGGTCAAAGTCTCGCCGCTGCAGGGATGGGGCAAACGCATTTCCGCCGCATGCAATAGTAGTCGCTGCACGCCGAATTGCTCGGCGAAAAAGCGATTATGCACGCCCTTTCCGTAACTGGTGTCGCCTATCAAGGGATGCGACAGCGACTTGAAGTGGCGGCGAATCTGATGCCGTCTTCCGGTTTGCGGGCGCACCTTGAGCAAGGCGTAACGCGAGGTAGGATAACGGTCCACCGCATAGGGCAACTCGCACTCCGCCAAACGTTGATAATGCGTTACCGCCGGTTGTTCCGGTTTGTCCTTGCTGACGTTACGATCGCCCAGGCGATCCCAGGGCTCCTTTAATGGCTTGTCTATCACGCCCTCTTCAGCGGGGACGCCACGCACTATCGCCAGATAGGCTTTATCAACGCCGGTTTCCCAGGACTCTCCGCATTTCTTCGCCGTATCGGAATCCAGCGCAAACATGAGAACGCCGGACGTCGGTTTATCCAGTCGATGCAACGGATATACCCTGCGTCCAATCTGGTCGCGCAGAAGTTGAATTGCAAACAGGGTTTCGTGGCGATCGATTTCACTACGATGCACTAAAAGGCCGGAAGGTTTGTCGATGGCGACGAGCCATTCGTCTTGATAAAGAATGCTAAGCGGGATCAAAGTCCGCCATCCAGATTATTTGTCAGAGAGTTGGCGTCACGCTCCAGTTGAGGGACCGAGCGGGTTTAATCAGACCAACAACCAGGGAGCGCTGAATGCGCCCCATGATCGTCGTGGAAGTCGTCTTCCTCTCGCCGAAGCTTAAGCTTCTGAGCTGGGAGTGGAAGTCGCAGCCGCTGGAGCCGGATTGGATTCCGCAGTCGCTTTAGCCGCTTCCGGCGCTGCTTCTTTCACAGCAGGCGCAGCCGGTTTCTTGGCGGCGGTCTTACGAGGCGCCTTCGGCTTGGATTCTGTCTTCTTCGCGGCGGGTTTCGCAGCAGTTTTAGCAGGCGTCGCTTTTTTCGCCGCCGGCTTCTTGGCTGTAGTTTTCGCTGCGGGCTTTTTCGCCGCTGGCTTAGCCGCCGTGGTAGACGCCGCTTTGTTGTCCGCCGCTGCAGGCTTCGCGTCAGCCGTTTTGTCCGCCGCGCTCTTTGCGGCTACCGCTGGCTTGGCTGGTTTAGCCGCTGGTTTCTTCGCAGCGGGCTTCTTCGCGGCAGTGGAAGTTTTAGCCGCGGCCGAAGACTTGGCGGCAGGCTTTTTAGCTGCTGGTTTCGCAGCGGCTGTTTTAGCGGCGGACGCAGTCGCCGTGGAGGCGGCTTTGCTGGCCGCAGCAGGCGCCTTCTTGGCCGTAGTCGCAGCGGGTTTCTTCGCTGCCGGCTTCTTGGCCGCTACGGGTTTCTTCGCGGCGGGCGCCTTGGCGGTTTTGCCCGCTGCCGGCTTAGCGGCGGCCGGCTTAACGGTATTGCTGGCTGCAGCAGGCGCTTTGCCAGCAGGCATGATGGCTTCCAGCATTTGCTTTTGGAAATCCAACACAGCTGCGAATCTCGCTTCGAAATCTTTCTGCCACTTATGCATGTTGTCGATCTGTTTCTTTTGCAGATCTTCAATGCGGGCGAATACTTTTTTCAAAGACTGGTCCACTTTCAGGTCAGCTTCAGCCTTAGTCACCCATTGGCCCACATGAGTGTTGAGTTTGTCTTGCGCGCTGCGCAATTCCTCAATAGCCTTGTCAAAGAGTCGATCAAGGCCGATTTTGCCTTTTTTGCTGGTCGCCATCTTGTCACCCCAAATTAATTAAGCAAAGGAGAGAGGAAACACTTCCTCTTTAAATGTAATCGGAAAGTACAATTTGTCTAGAAAACACCCAAGTAAGAATGCGTTTTCTCTATCTTTTTTTCGTGAAAAAAGATTTTTCCGCACCTTATATCAGGCGATAGTTCAATTGACTGGCAAGTATGGACAAAAAAAGATTTGAGGCAAGTGATTATTCGCTTGGCAAGGCGAATTTACGTGATTTATTCACAAGTTAGGCGGACTAACGCGCCATAGACACCTCGTCAGGGCGCGCCAGTTAATCAGACTTTTCCGAGAACGGTTCCTTGAGCCGATGCGCAAAGAACTTCTTCACCGTCCTTCAGACAGAATATTTCACAGGTGCAACACACTACTTTTTTGCCAGTGGTTTCCGCCTTCGCTCTGGCGACAAGCCGCTCTCCCTGCGCCGGCCGCTGATAATTGATTTTAAACTCCACCGTTAACGCATCGCCGAACAGACTGCCGCCGGCGAATGTCAGCGCGTTATCCGCCAGATAGCTGACGACGCCGCCGTGCACATATCCATGTTGCTGCAAGAATTCCGGTTTAATATCCAGCTCCAGATGCGCCGCGCCCGGCTCCAGTTTCATCAATCTGGTTCCCAATAGACGACTGAAAGCCTGCTCATTCAGTATTCGGTTTCCGACCTGCATAATGTCCATGTTTGGCCTCCTGTTTCAGGTTGCTAACGCCGTTGCTTTTTCTCGCTCAACCACATGGTGATCAATGCGCGCGACACCGCTTCGCCGCTCGCGTTTTTCACTATGACTTCGACTTCATAGTTTCCTGACGTCAGCGCCGCCGGGTCAGCAATCTCTGCTGTCGCCACCAGTTCTGTGGTCGCTTTTTTCAGGTATTCGATCTGCATGCCTTTCGGTATCCAACGAAGATGCGCCGGCAACGAGGCTTCCATCAAAGTTCCCGCGCACAGTTCCGCCAGATTTCCCATGGCCAGTGCGTGCACCGAACCCAGGTGGTTGCGCACCCGACGACGGTTTTTGATTTCCCATTCGGACAGCCCTGGTTTTAGCTGCCGTATGCATGGCCGAATGCTGCTAAAATAGGGAGCCTTAATACAAAGCGCGCGGCTGAACAGCCAGGCGCCCAGTGGAAGACGCGCAAAAGAGTGATACAAGCGAAGCATGGAGTTCGCCTGTTCCTGTGGAGCAGTCGCTGCGATCGTCATAATAGCCTCCTGACAGACTAGAATTTTATTCTAGAATATTGTTCCAATATGAAGAATTCAAGCACCCGTTCCAAAAGTCGTCGTGACGACATTCTCAACGCCGCATTAAAGTGTTTCACCCAACACGGCATCGCTGCGACCACCATCGACATGATTCGCGCGGAATCCGGCGCCAGCGTAGGCAGCGTTTATCACCATTTCGGCAGTAAAGAAGCCATCGCCGCCGCCCTCTATATGCTGGGCATGGAAGATCATTTCGCCCAGTTGAAAGACGCGCTCGCGGAGTGCAAAACCGCCGAAGCAGGCGTGAAGTCCGTCGTGCGCGTTTACATTGAATGGATAACGCAGAATCCAGAGTGGGCGCGCTATATTTTCAGCTCCAGGGGCGAAGCCCTCAGTGAAGAGCAACAACAAAAACTCAAGCAGGACAACAAGCGACATTTCACTTATCTGAAAGACTGGTTTACGCCTTACCTCGAAAACGGTGAGATCCGCGCCCTGCCCTTCGATCTTTACCACTCGCTGCTGATTGGTCCGGCGCAGGATTACGCACGTCACTGGCTGGCCGGTCGCGTGAAAAAACCGCCGACGCACTATGTCGATATCTTTTGCGACAGCGCCTGGTCCTCGTTGACGCCTTAAGCGCAAGGGCAAGTTCCCGGGCATTGGCTACACTGTTTATAACAGTTTGATAAATAAGCCGGAGCCTGGAGCAATGCAAAATAGTGATGAGCGGGCCCTGGAGCGCAAGCAGCGCTCTCTCGATATGCGCGAGCAGAACCTGACTCGCAAGGAGCAGGCTCTGACCCGCCAGGAAGAACAGTCCAAACAGCGCGCCAAAAGCAACGATGACAAAGCCAGCGACTTGCGCGACAAAGAACAGGCGCTGAAAGAACGCGAACGCAGCATGGAAGAACGCCAGCGCGACATTGATCAGCGCATGAAAGAGGTGGAGACGCAACTGGCGGCGCAGCAGGCTGCGGCGCAAGCCGCCAGGAAAGGCGGACGTTTGCAGGCCTTGCTGACCGTTCCGGCCATTGTCATCTTCATCGCCGTCGGCTATCTCGTATACCAACTGCAGGAGCGTCAACAAAGCGTGCGCGGCGAACTGGACAACTTACTATCGCAAGCCCAACGTCTGACGAGCGCCTTAACGGAATCGGCGCGACGTAACGAGCAGCTTAATCAAAGTCTCAGCACCAGTCAGGCGGAAGCGAGTAGCGCTGGCGCGGAGCTGCAAGGGCTACGTAAAGAAAAAGCGCAATTACAGCAAGAGAAATCCACACTGCAAAGCAATCTGAACGCCAGTGAAACCAAGGTGCGCGAACTCACTCAGGCCGTGTCCGACGCCAAAAATGAAGCCGCCGGCCTGCACCGGCAGCTTCAGGACAGAGCCTCTGAAAACGCGGAGTTGGCGGGCAAACAAAACGAGCTGGAAGACACGCTGTCCCAGCAACAAGAGTTGATCCAGCAACAAACCGCCCGTATAGAAACTCTGGCCAGTGAACTCGCCGATACGGCGGCTTCTCTACAGCAGGCGACAGACGCGCTGGAGCGCAGCAACAGCGATATCGCCGCCGCGCATGAGCGCGAGCAAAACCTCGCCGCTCAATTAGAGGAAGTTAGAAGCGCGCTGGCTGCGCAAAATACTCAGCAGCAAGAGAGCGACACCGCTCAGGCGGCGTTGACGACTCAAGTCGAGTCGCTGACGGCTCAAGTAAAAACCCTGGAGGCGTCTAACGCCGCGTTAAGCCAGGAGAACGCGACTTTAGCTCAAGAGAATACGACGTTAAGCAAAGATCTGGCGGGTAAAAACAAAGAGGTGGAGTCGCTGACGAATCAAGTCAAAACCTTGCAACAGGAAGTCACCGAGTCACGAGAGACGCCCAAACCGGAAGCGCAGGCGCCTCTGGTTAATCCTGACGCCGGGGTATCTTGATCAGACCAATTCAGTTGGTGCGGCTAGACCAATAATCCATTACGCCGACCAACATCAGCGCTGGACTTTCTATGTCTTCGCGGCTGGCGGAAAGGTACTCAGCCAGCGCATTGGCGGCGTCAAACATCAACGTTTCTTCTTCACTGCTAAAGCCTCGCTCGCTGGCGCTCTGTATATCGCCCTTCTCCAGATAGACCGCGGCTTCGCGCGTCGCGCCGTTTACCTTGACGCTGACTTCGACCAACGCATCCCGCCCCAGAGAGCTGGCGAATTCAACACGGTCCTCGCCCACTTGATAAGCGCCTGAGAACGACTTGGCAGACTCGACTTTTACCGTGAGATTTTCCTGCGCCTGCACATTGGCCGCAAAAAAACCGGCTAATATTAATCCCAGAGCCGCACCTTGCAGGATGTTCTTCATAACGCCTCCCGAATGGATTCCCCTGATTGCCGTTTAAACAACAAGGCAGAGTTTAAAACATTCGTTTGAAACAGTCGTTTTATGTGCTGTAAAGAACTGTAAAACTTTGCTGTGGGTCTAAATCGAGTTGAGAGGAACGTGACAATGAGCCTTGGCTCACTCATGCGGGGGCAAAAAAACCGGGCGCATATACGCCCGGACAATAAGGAAGGGTGTTCAAGCTTGCCAGCGCAGCCAGAGTGACTGCGCTGGAGGCTTCAACTACCGTAGAGTCAGCTGCAGGTTAACGCCGCTGTATCCGCCGTCGGTTTTCAACCACACATGGTAGTAGGTTCCGACATTTGGATTTCTCACTACGATTCTTTCGTTGTTGCTGCGTCTGGCGGACAAGTCATCGTATGTGCTGGCGTCTGGCCAGCCTGCGTTACGCACATACAGATCAACATCGCCGCGACCGCCCCAGGTATTCAGCTCAAAAGCGCGGGTTCCTGCTGGTACAAAGAACCAATAGTACTCGCCATGAGTGGACTCCAGGTTACTGCGCGGCTTGCCGCTTAGCAGTTCAGGCCCCTCAGATGAGTCGCCGCCATCATCGCCGCCGCCCGTGTCGCCACAGTCGGTTGGCGCGTCATTCAAGCCCACGGTCACGCACAGATCGCTGTAGCCGGCGGTGGACGTCAGCAGCACATGGTAATAAGTACCGCCTTCAGGTGAGGAAACCTGGATGCTGTTGTCAGCATTACCGGAAGTGGACTTCTGGTCGTAATCCGTCGTCGTCGGCCAACCGTCGTGTTTCACGTAAACGGACACATCGCCATTATCGCCGCGAGTCAGCAGATGCAGCAGATCCGTGCCGTGTGGCGCGAACATGAAGTAGTAAGCCTGGCTACCTGCGCCCGCTGTCAGCGACTTGGGCTTGCCGGGCTCCAGCGCGCGCGGATCGTCGGAACCGTCGTCGCCACCATCATCACCGCCATCGTCGTCGCCGTCATCACCACCGTCGTCGCCATCATCGTCACCGTCATCTCCGCCATCGTCGTTGCCTTCCAGCACCGCCGCCAGCCAGTTGGCGAAGTGTTCATCGTAACGCTGACCGGTCGAGTTCAACCAGGCTTCGAAGCTTTCGTAATCGCCAGCTCTGAACCAGGACAGAATCTGCGTGGTATCCGATGGGCGCTGCTCCAGCATGTAGCGCGCGGACCAGTATCCCCAGCGATAGATGCGATCAACGCCATCGTCATAGGTATTGCGCAGAATTTTAGACAGCGCGACTTTCTCGCGACGGGCTACGTCTTCCGCTCCAGGATTGTCCTTCAGCTTGGATACGTATTCCGCCAGACCTTCAGTCCACCACACGGTGGGAACCTGCATGCCGGTGTTGAAGTCGCCGTACAAGTCGAAGCGACCATCCAAGTAGTGAACATACTCGTGTTCAAGGTTCCAGACCTGATGTTCGCCTGGGGCGTAATCCGCCTGATAAGCGATGAATCGCGCCTGGTTATTAGGATCGGAAGGCGTGCCTTCCAGATACATACCGCCATTGTTGGTGTCTATGCCAAACAGCAGCCAGCCGAAATCGCCGTACGCGCCGCTGTTTTTAAACACCACCAGCTCCAGCTTGTCGTTGAAGTCGTCAGCAACAGGCTGTTTACCGGTATTCAACATATCGTGGAAGATATTTTCACGCATTCCCAAGGTTTCACAGGCTGACGCCAGTTCCTTGGTCGACATCGCCTGAGCATTCACGGTAATTGTCGGGCTACAATCGTGACGAATGGTAAGCACTACCTCTTTGACCCGCTGCTTCACATTACACGCGTCATACTCGCTGCAGTTTTCCGGGTCATTCAATTCCACGGCGCCCGCCAGCAGCGCCCACATGTTCACGGTATCGGACGCCAACGGATATTTATCCATTAAGCCGCCAATCCAACCACCGACCGCTTTGCGCGTGCCGTCGTACTGCAGGAAGCGTCCCAGCTCTCTGGTGGCGTTAAGCACCAGATAGCTCCGGTCGTCGTTCAGCCATGCGTCATTCTTCATGATGAAGTCATACAGCGCTTTGGCGACGCGAGAGTCGTTGGCGACTTTTTGTTTGAAATCATCGTAGCCATGGCCACGGAAATAGATAGTGAAGATACTGTTCAATGCGCGGGCGTAAGCATCTTCAGTCGCGGCTTTGTCCTGCAGCAGCTGTAACCAGTAAATGGTGTCGTAGACAAAAACGCCCTGGTTCAAAGAGCTGTCCACCAACGTCAAGGCCTCACCCATGACCGATGCGTTTTCCCGCTTATGCAGGTAGTTCAACGCACTATTCATGAACGCGGTGATCGCCGTGGCGGCTTGCTGCTTCAGGTTATTGCTGTAATCGCCCACTTCATCCGAGTGATACCACTGCACGAAGTAACCGGCGCGCATATAAAGAATCAACTGCTCCATACCTGTGGTGTTATCACCCTGGTAACGGCTGGACTCAGACGCGATCGCCTGCGCGACAGTGACCATTTTGCTTTCCTGGAACAGATTGCGCGCCACATTACCGCGCGCCTGAAACAGGTCGTTGATACATCCCATATCGGATTTCTGGATGGCCTGGGTCAAAGCTGACCCGGAAAGAGAAGCCAAATCCTGAGGATCACAATCCGCCGCAATCTCTTTCGCGGCCATCATCATGAAATCCTGGCGGATTCTGGTGGGCGTCATCACTGGCGGTGGAAGCTCAGCCTCATGCTGAGACGGAATGGCGTGCTCGTGAACTTCTATAGGACGGCTGTTAGGCGCGCCCTGCACTGGCGGTAGGGAAGCCTGCGCTGCGCTGGCGAGCAAGGCGGTCCCAATAAATACCCCAACTTTTCTGTTCTTATGAAACATAAGTCAGCCCTTTTTGTAGTTTATATCTCTGAGCGGTGGCCCAAAGTCCTTTAGCATTTTCGATAGAGCGGAAAATGCTATGCATATAACCTTAGACCCACATGGCCGGGCATTCTATTAACGTTGTTAATTTCTTTGTATCGGTCAGGCCGTCTAGCCCTAGGACTAGTCCGTTATCTCTAGTGGATAGTACACAACCAGCCTAACCGGCATGAGTTTGGAGACGCATCGATCTTAAACGTTAAAGCCGCAACCAGCTGAGCCTCGCGCGTGGTAAGGGAAGACGGAGAAGAAAGGAAAATCAGGAGCCTGACTGCAGACGAAATTATCAGGCTCCAGAGGAGGACTAGACTGTCCGAGGCTTACTTATTAATACGCACCATTTGGGTGATGTCGTACCCATTACAGGACGAACTATCTATCCGAATTGTGACGGACTGCCCAGTTGTTAGCTTACATAAAGGCAATACATGGTCTTTGCGCCCTTAAACCAAGCTGAATCCTGAGAGTATTTCACAACAGATCCAAACGGCACGACCACTCACAAAGACCGAGCCACTATCTCCTTCATAATCTCATTCGTGCCGGCGTAGATTTTTTGGACTCGCGAGTCGGCCCAGGCGCGGGCGATGGGGTATTCCCACATGTATCCGTAGCCGCCGTGGAGTTGGACGCATTCGTCCATGACTTTGCATTGCAGGTCGGTGGACCATTGTTTGAGCATGGCGGCGGTGGGAACGTCGAGTTTTTTGTCGAGGTGGAGTTCCAGGCAGCGGTCGAGGAAGACCCGACCTGCAGTGACTTCCGCTTTTAGCTCGGCGAGTTTGAAGCGGGTGTTTTGAAACGCCATGAGCGGTTTGCCGAAGGCGTTGCGTTCTTTGCAGTATTTGATGGTCAGGTCGAGGGCGGCTTCGCAGGCGGAAATTGCAGTGATGCCAACCAATAATCTTTCTTGCGGCAGTTCCTGCATCAGGGCGATAAATCCACTGTTTTCGGCGCCTAGCAGGTTTTCCATCGGCACCATGACATCCTGGAAGAACAGCTCAGAAGTGTCCTGAGCTTTCATGCCCACTTTTTCCAGATTCTTGCCCTTGCTGAAGCCTTTCCAGCTACTTTCCACCAAAAACAGACTGGTGCCTTTAGCGCCTGCTTTGGGGTCCGTCTTGGCGACGACAATTACCACATCGGCATGTTGCCCATTAGTGATAAAGGTTTTAGAGCCGTTCAGGACGTAATGGTCTCCGTTTTTAACCGCTGTGGTTTTCACACCCTGGAGATCAGAGCCTGCGCCGGGTTCCGTCATTGCGATGGCGGACACCATCTCCCCGGTCGCCATTTTGGAGAGGTAGTTTTTCTTTTGTGATTCGGTTCCATAGTGAAGGATATAGGGAGCCACAATATCCGAGTGCAGTCCGAAGCCAATACCGGATAACCCCAGATGGGAAATCTCTTCGGAGATAACCGCACTGAAGCGAAAGTCCACCCCAGAGCCACCGTATTCTTCCGGCATGGTGGGGCATAAATACCCCATCTCCCCCGCTTTATTCCATAACTGTCGATCCACCTGCCCGTCTTTTTCCCATTGCAAATGAAAAGGGGACGCTTCTTTTTCCAAAAACTTGCGGAAGGAATCTCTGAACTGTTCCAGGTCGCTATCGAAAAGTGCTCTCGGTATCATGACCGTCTCCTGTTGTTATTCTGTGCGGAGGTTTCCAATGGTGTGAATGTCAATTCAGTTTCGCAATTACGCCATACCCCACCAATAACGAAAAGTGTCATTTTGATTGACGAAAAGAGACAGTTTGCTCTCAGGCGAATCGCCTGATTCGTCGTCATAACGGTAAGAGGAAGACTAACTTGTCAACAGAGACGGAATCGCTACGGACGGAAATAGAGACGCTGATCGAGCGCTTTAAGACAGTGCAGTTCGCCTGCGTCAATGAAAGCAATGAACCACTGGCGAGCTATGCGCCATTCGTCCGTCATAATGGAGATTTTTACATCTACGTCAGCGCGCTGGCGCCCCACACGGCCTGTCTGAAAACGACTCCGACCGCGAGTCTGCTGTTTATAGAAGAGGAGCAGGTTAGTCGGAATCTATTCGCCAGATTAAGGTTGATACTGCAGTGCTCCGTAACGGAGGTCGGTCGCGATGGCCAGGATTATGAAACCATGCTCGACAGATTCGCCGACAAATTCGGCCCCACGATCGCCATGCTGCGTCAATTGCCGGACTTTAGCTTATTGAGGATGGAGATCACCAGCGGTCGTTTTGTGAAAGGGTTTGGAGCCGCTTATAGCGTGACGGATAAAGCCTTTAACCAGCTCCAACAAGTCACAGGGAAATAGAGGGATGCATATCGCCGCTATTTCCCTTGCGGGCGGATTAAAGCTTTTCTTTCATTACCCAGCCGCCAGAACCTTTAACGTAATCTTTAGGACCGGCTTTCTCTATCAGCAACTTGCCGGCTAATTTACCGACTTCGTCTACAGAGATGCCGCGCTCCGCAGCAATTTTTGCGTACTTCTTGCTACGTTTGTCGTTGGTTTCCAACACCAGCGCGTTGACCTCCGCGCCAGATTTGACTGCGCCCAAATAGCCGTCAGCCTGTTCGCCGACCAAGCCCTTTGCTTTGGCTTCGTCTAAATCCAACGCCCATGCGGGCATACTGACAAACAAACTACAAAATAAAGCCAGAATGATCTTTTTCATACAGAAATCCTCTCTCGCGCCTCTACACACAGGTATGCGGTCGTTTGGTTACTTTTATCGCAACGTAGGGGCGCTGCTTAGAACAAATCATCTTCTTCGGAAAAGAGCTTCTCAAGATCCTTCTCTACTTTCACCCTGATCTCATGCTCAATTTTTACATTGAGGTTTATCGTGATGGGCTTGTCAGGCACCGCCACTTCAACCCTTGGAGCGCATGCGACGATAAGCGGCAAGCATAACGCACACAATATTGAGTTTTTAGTATTCATCAAATAACTAAGCCTTATTTACTTCAGTTAACTATAGCAACCGTAGCTGAACATAAACTGAACTGTCGCTACGGTTAATAAGTCCCTTTTTCCAACTTTTTCTGAATAGAGCCAGGGACCAATATGCTCCGCAGATTATCAATAATATTGGTTTGCAGATTAACGTTCAGCGCAATAGGTGCGCCGGAGTACCGTTTGTTCGCACTCTTGCCCGCGAGTTGAATGTCGAACAACAGAACCCCATTCTGTTGGTAATCCACACGACTGACCAGAGAATTGTAGTTAAAGTTCTCCAGCGCATCGACAGCAAACTGCAGACTGGGGTTGGCGGCGCTGAGCGCGCGCCAATAGTCCACATCCACCAGATTTATCGAGCCTGACGACTGTGCGGCGATGCGGCCGTTGTTGGCGGTGACGCCGCCATCTTTTATGGAGATAGGCAACAGTCCGGCAATGCGGCCGCTGGCTTTAATTTTATCGCTTTCCAGTGCAACCAGCTTACCCAGATCCAGATTGGAGACTTCCACCCACAAATCAGAATGGGTCAACGGGCATTGCACTTTCGCCGGTTGCACCAGCCTTGCCTTGCCATCAAACAGACCAACGGATGCGCGCTCCAGCTGCAGATCGCAATTGAGTCCTTTGGCGAAATCCACCCGCCCGGAAACATCGATCGCCGCCTCCGTGGCCTGCATCATATCAGAGGCTTCCACTGAGTTGATCGCAAGTCGCAGCGGCTGGTTAAAAGTTGCGTCTTGGCCGGTAAACTGAAGGTCTGTCGTCAAGCTTAAGCCTTTAGCTTTGATTTCCTCATAGGTCGCTCCCCAATTGGACAGCGCGACATTAGCGCGACCGTCAATCGCCAGGGCGTCTTTCATTGTCCAATTCACCGCTCCGCGGACGGAGACTGTTCCGAGGCTGAGCGTCAGCGCCTCAGGAAATGAAGCGATGAACGATTTAACGAAGTTGAAGTTGGTCGGCTTGCCTTCGACATCATAAGACAGCCAGCCTTTTCTCTCCGCCGGACGATAAATGATTTCCAGCGGGCTGCTCAGCCCTAACGTTTTCAACTGCGCTTTATCTACAGCGATGCGCTTATCGTCCGCTTTGATCCGGCCCGTAAAGGCCACTTCCGCATTTCGCCCCTGGTGGGACAGGTTGATTTTAGCCTTGGCGTCCGTAGCCAGGTTCCAGGAAAACGCCGGTTTACCCCGGCCGGGCTGAGTTTCTTGGCCCCCTGTATTGATCGTCAAAGCGGTTTTCCCAAACTCTATGCTTCCATCTTTGAGCTCCATCGACGCCTCCTGAAACGACCAGCCGCTCCATGCGATACGCGCGCCCTTATTGAGACTTACCTGCATGTCCGCCCCTAACTTCACATGCCCCTCCAGCGCCACCTCGACCTTCTGCGGATACTGTGGGTCGTTCAGCGTCGCGTCGGTTTGCAGAGCCATGGACACCGTCTTTGTAGCGGCGGCGTATTGCAGCGTGGCCTTCGCATTGAGTTGAGGCTCAGTGGCTGACGCAGGTTTGGAATGCAGCTCCAGCTTCAGTGCGTCAGGGCAACTTGGCTCCGCCGACAGTTGTTCACATCGCACCGCCTCCAGCGTCCTTACCCGCCATGACAAAGGCAAGGATTGTGCAGACTCCGGCCATTGCGGAACATCCACCAGAACCGTCGATGGCTGGATAACAGCAACCTCTGGAGCCATCGCCCCAGTGAGTTCAATTTCCGTCTCACCGGATACCCGAATATTCTGCTGGACCAGTTGTGTTTGGAACGTCGGCTTGATGTTGAACGACCAGGGAGTACTACCTACGACATCCGGAAACGTCAATTCAAAGCCTCCGGACGTCTGTAACGAGGTTATCGGCTCTTGCGGCATACGAATCGCCGCCAGCAACGCCGACCAGTCCGCTGAATGCTCTCCTGTAAAACGCCAGGCGCCGTCATCGCCCAATTCTCCTTTAGCGGTCAACGTCATGCGTTGATCACTCGCCAGACTGAGAGAGAGAGACGTGGGCGCCATCCAGTTTAACGTCAAGGACATGGGGGCATCCTGATACTGGGTTTGAATCTGTAAATCCAGCCCTTCCGGTGTGCGCTCCAAAGACAGGCTCGCGGTCAGCGTCTGCTCGCCAGCAGGCGCTTGCAACTGCTCCACTTCAACCGTAATAAAGGGAATACGCTGCGCCACGCTGTATAACAAGGCGCTCACCGCCACCGGCGCGCTTTGCTCCCCAGCCGCCTTCGTCGCTGGCGTATAGACGATTCGCTGCGCTTTCGCAGTCAGTGATTCTTCAATTTTTTGGCAACAGCGCCAGCCGATTTTAACGTCTTCCCCATAAATGATTGCGCCACCGTCCAGGCCAAGTTCGACCTCCCGTAAGCGCCAGCCGCCCCATCCGGGACGACCAATTTCCAGCTTGCGGATATCCACGCCCGCGCGGCCAGCCAGCTCCTGCGCCAGAGGGGGCAGCCATTGCGGCGCAAACCACCAGGCCACTCCTGTCAGAATGCAGAGCGCCAGCAAGGTGATCAGGCCGCCCCACGTCAGTCGCTTGCGCCACGTCATCGATTAGTTTTCGCTATGCTGTTTGAAAAATTGATACGCGACGCGACCACTGCGGCCGCCTCGGGAGGTGGCGAACTGAATGGCCAGTCTGTGCAGCGCCTCGCGGTCGCCGGTATAGTCATGAAAGTAGTGATCGATAATATCCAGATAACTGTCCTGGTTGAATGGATAAAAAGAGAGCCACAAGCCAAAACGATCCGACAGGGAAACTTTTTCCTCTACCGAATCCCCTTGGTGAATTTCATTGTTGACCATCTTGGCTTCGAGGTTTTCCGACATGTACTCGGGCATCAGGTGGCGGCGATTTGAGGTGGCGTAGATCAACACATTTTTCGGCGGCAATTCAATAGAGCCTTCCAGTACGCTTTTCAGGACTTTATAGGTCTTCTCTCCTGCTTCAAACGACAAGTCATCGCAAAAAATGATAAAGCGTTGGGGCAAGTCGCGCACTTCATCGACAATTTCCGGCAGGTAAATCAGATCGTCTTTATCCACCTCGATAACACGCAGTCCCTGGGGAAAATATTCATTCAGCATCGCCTTGATCAGCGAAGATTTGCCTGTGCCGCGGGAGCCCCACAACAGAGCGTTATTAGCTGGTTTTCCCGCCAGAAAGCGCTCCGTGTTCCTCTGTAGCGCGGCTTTCTGGCGATCCACATTAAGTAGTTCATTGAATCGAATGGGATCAATTTCACGGACCGCGCGGAGACTTCCTTTAAATTGACGCCAGATTGCGGCGGGAGTGACGTTCCAATCAATACTCATAATGCTGCTCGCAATATTTGATTTTTAAATACAGACGGGCGACGAGGATCAGGAATCGTCGCCGCCGGGAGTCGAGGAGGTCCTGCCCCACGCAGGAGTCAGATCCTGGTCAATGCCGAGGTGATTCAGAATGCGGGCGACGATGAAATCGATCATCTGCTCGACGGATTCCGGCTTGTGATAAAAGCCCGGTGAAGCAGGCAGTATAGTGACGCCCATTTGCGAGAGCTTCAGCATATTCTCCAGCTGCACCGTAGAGTAAGGACTCTCTCTCGGCACCAGAATCAGCTGTTTGCGCTCTTTCAGCACAACATCCGCCGCACGTTCAATCAGATTATTGCTGGCGCCGGTGGCGATAGCGGACAAGGTTCCCGTGCTGCAGGGGCACACCACCATTCTGGCCGGCGAGCCCGACCCGGAGGCGACCGGTGACATCCAGTCCTCTTTACCGAATACGCGCAACTGCCCGGGCGCTGCGCCAAACTCCCCAGTCAACGCCTGCTCCAGCTTCGCCGCCTGACCAGGCAGTTTGATATCCGCTTCCACGCTGGCGACCACATAAGCCGCCTTCGACACCATCAAATAAACCTGATGCTGTTTTTGCAGCAACACCTGCAACAAACGCCAGCCGTACTGAAAGCCGGAGGCGCCGGTAATCGCGACAGTAATTGGCTCGTTAAAGCTCACGACGACACCGCCTCCTCCTCGGCGAGCATGCTTTTCAGCTTCGCAGGCAGGCCGGCGAAACCGCCATTGCTCATCAGTACGATATGGGCAGGCCCTTTTACGTCGGCAAGCAGACGCGTGATTTCATCAACCTTATCCACAATCTGGTGTTTGGGGGGGGCATTGCGCACAGCGTCATCAAGCCATTCGTAGCCGTCCAGATTGGCCCAGATCACATGATCGGCCAGTTCCGCAGACGCCAATAGCGTGTCCCGGTGCACGCCCATTTTCATGGTATTGGAGCGGGGTTCGATAATCGCCCAGATTGGCGCATCGCCCACACGCTTACGCAATCCTTCCAGGGTCAATTGAATTGCCGTGGGATGATGAGCGAAATCATCGTAGGCGGCCACTCCGTTGCGCTCGCCCAGTTTTTCCAGACGACGCTTGACCCCGGGAAAGGCGGACAGCGCGGGAATAGCGTTCTGTGGGCGAATGCCGATATGACGCGCCGCCAGCAAGGTCGCCAACGCATTCTGTACGTTGTGGGCGCCGCTCATGCCCCACTCCACAATGCCGCATGACTCGCCGTTTAAAAACACTTCGAAACGACTGCCGTCTTCCGCCAGACACTCGGCCCGAATATCCGCCTGAGCATCGCTCAGAGAGAAAGTCTGCCGCGGCGACCACAATCCCATCGCCAGCGTCTCCTCAACAGCAGGCGTCTGCGTGGGCGTAATCACCAGCCCCTGGCGCGGCACAGTGCGCACGACATGGTGAAACTGGCGTTGAATATCGCCGAGATCGCGGAAGATATCCGCGTGATCAAATTCCATGTTGTTGATGATCAACGTGCGGGGACGGTAGTGAATGAATTTGGAGCGTTTGTCGAAAAAAGCGCTGTCGTATTCGTCCGCTTCGATGACGAAAAAAGAGGTGTCTCCCAGTCTGGCCGAAACATCAAAACCTTGGGAAACGCCGCCGATCAGAAACCCTGGAGCCAGTCCCGCTTGCTCCAGCACCCAGGCCAGCATGCTGGTGGTGGTGGTTTTGCCGTGAGTGCCGGCCACCGCCAGCACCCAGCGCTCCTGCAATACGTGCTCCGCCAGCCATTGTGGACCGCTGGTGTATGGCAGGCCTTTATCCAGAACATACTCCACCAACGGGTTACCCCGGCTCATGGCGTTGCCGACAATAATAAGGTCGGGCTTGGGATCAAGGTGGGATGGATCATATCCCTCGCGCAATTCAATTCCCTGCGCCATCAGCTGCGTGCTCATGGGAGGATATACATTCTTGTCGGACCCGCTGACCTTGTATCCCATTTCCTTGGCGAGCAACGCCAGGCTACCCATGAAAGTCCCGCAAATGCCTAGTATGTGTACATGCATGTTTCTTGCTAATCGCTATCTTTTAATCTGTGAAAAGAATCAGTGTCTCATCCGTCCGACCGTCAACGCAGGCGGTCTGTTTGGCGCAGATTGCGAATTGAACGTCAGAAAACTGAGCTTCGGGCGCATATCGGTCAATTATTACTGACGGGTTCCCTAAGCGCCAGCGCCGAACCGGAAATGGCCCTATCTATTGAGTAAATTTAAGAAAATATCGTGGCGGTGTGTGGAGACATGAAAATAGCATTAAACTCGCGTATGATTCGCGCCCATAAGACGACGAGAGGCGACAACGAATATGACGGTTAAAAACGCGTTTTATGCGCAATCCGGCGGCGTGACCTCGGTCATCAACGCCTCAGCCTGCGGCGTACTGGAAACCGCCCGCGCGCACTCAGACAAAATAGGCAAAGTCTACGCCGGCCATAACGGCATAATCGGCGCTCTGCGTGAAGAGCTGATCGACACCAGCCTGGAAAGCGACGCGGATATCGCCGCACTGAAACACACGCCCGGCGGCGCTTTCGGTTCCTGCCGCTATAAGCTGAAAGACATCAAAACCCATAAAGCCGAATACGAGCGCCTCATCGAAGTCTTCAAGGCTCACAACATCGGATACTTCTTTTACAACGGCGGCAACGACTCCTCCGACACCGCCTACAAAGTCTCTCAGATCAGCGAGCAGCTGGGGTATCCGATCACCAGCATCGGCATCCCTAAAACCGTCGACAACGACCTGCCTATCACCGACTGCTGCCCCGGATTCGGCTCCGTCGCCAAGTATATCTCCACCTCTATTATGGAAGCCTCTCTGGATATTCAGTCCATGTGCGAGTCCTCCACCAAAATATTCGTCATGGAAGTCATGGGGCGTCACGCCGGCTGGATCGCGGCGGCGGCGGGTCTGGCGCAGCGCGAGGAAGGCGGAGCGCCGCAAATCATCCTGTTCCCGGAAACGCCATTCGATAAAGCCAGCTTTCTCAGACGCGTGGATGAAGTGGTCAAGCGCGACGGTTTTTGCGCCATCGTGGTGTCGGAAGGGGCGCAATATGCGGACGGGCGCTTCCTGTCAGACGCCGGCGTTACCGACGCTTTCGGCCACACGCAATTGGGCGGCGTGGCGCCCTTCATCGCCAATATGATCAAAAGCGAGTTGGGCTATAAATACCATTGGGCGGTGGCGGATTACCTGCAACGCTCCGCCCGCCACATCTCTTCCGCCACCGACCTGGATCAGGCCTACGCCGTGGGCAAAGCCGCCGTGGATCTGGCTTTGGCGGGGAAAAATGCAGTGATGCCGGTCATTGTGCGGGAGCAGGACAGCCCCTATAAGTGGTCGGTTGGCGAAGCGCCTTTAGCAAAAATAGCCAACGTAGAAAAGAAAATGCCGAAAGAGTTTATTACCGAGGACGGCTTCGGCATTACTGAGGCGGCGCGCCGTTATCTGCAGCCGTTAATTCAGGGCGAGTCCTACCCGCCCTATAAAAATGGCGTACCAGACTACGTGAAACTGAAAAATCAGTTGGTGGCGAAGAAGCTCGCCCACTCTTTTAACGTCTGACGACGAACCCCATATCGCATTAACGGCGGGACATTCTCCCGCCGTTTTCCAAACGTCATCTCCCGCTTTGTTTAATCCCCGTCCCTTTTCAAAATTCCGTACAGCGAGATTTTCAGAGAATCCAGAATCATCGACTTTTCGCCGCTGCTCTCCGTGCATTTATACATGCCGTCTATCCACAGGCTGGCGATGCCATGCACCATGGACCAGGCGGCGTGGGCGATCAGGGACACGTCTCTGTCGGTGAATACGCCTTCACTCACCCCTTTCGTAGCGATGTTCAAAATAACCTGAAAGGCGCTACTGCCCGCCTCCGCCAGTTCCGGGTAGTCCATTGGACAGGCGATCACTGGGCCAAACATCAATTTGTACAACTCGGGATTATCCCGCGCGAATTGAATATAGGCATTGCCGGAATGGCAAAGCTGGTGTGATGGGTCACTATGGGCGTCGGCTGCTTCCTGGGTTACCCGCTGCAATTCGCGATACCCTTGCGCCGCCAAAGCGGCCAGCAGCGCGTTTTTATCCGCGAAGTGGCGATATGGCGCGGTTTGCGAGACGCCGATTTCACGCGCCAGCGCCCGCAGGCTGATCTTGTCCGGCCCGACTTGCTTGAGCTGCGTCAGGGCTTTGTCCAGCAACTCATTCCGTAAGTTGCCGTGATGGTAGGGCTGGTGCGCGTCAACGCCTGCGACAGCTTCTCTCAAATTACTCACCTTATTCTCTTCTACTTATTCGTGTTATTGGTTCAGGATAAATCCATCTCAAAGTCTCTCCTATGATCCACAGCAGCTTAACGCCGTTTCGTACGATGCTTCCGAAGATAAGCGTTAATTTCCGCTTTAAACCGGATATCTCTGGTAAGTGTGGGGCGCAAAACCACAAGCGTCAACATTGTTGACACAGAAAACATTGTGACCACACAATATTTTCACCGACAACATCATCAGGAATTCACGCCATGCTCGTCCCCATCGCTCTATCCTGGCTTCACTTTATTTGCATCTTTGCGCTGGTCAGTCTGTTGCTGCAAGAGCGTAAAATCCTGAGTATGAATTGGTCACTGGATGCCGCCAAAGCGTTGCTGGCGACGGACCGCTGGTTTGGGCTAAGCGCGATGACGGTCTTGGCAAGCGGGTTTGCGAGGGTCTTTTTCGAGAAAGGAGAGGCTTACTATTTTTCCAACTTCTTCTTTTGGAGCAAGCTTGCGTTGTTTATCACCGCCGGGCTGATTTCCCTTTATCCGACAATACAGTTTCTGCGCTGGCGCAAATCGATCCAGGCCGGCCAGACGCCAGAGTTTGGCGCCGACGATCGCCGCAGAGTCACACGCGCAATCCATGCGCAAATGCTGTTGGTTCTATTAATTCCCTTATGCGCTGTGCTGATGGCGCGAGGTTACGGCTAAACGCCATCAGGCGTTAAGAAACTCGTTGATATACTCCGACATCACCACATGGGTTTTAATTTTGCCGACCCCGTGAATAGCGGTGAGACGATCACGGATTTCATGAATCCGCGCCATGTTCGGCGCCTTCAGAAACAGCATCATATCCGTGTCCCCCGCTACGCCGTGACAGACTTTGATTTCGGGAATAGTTCTGAGTATCTGCGCCATCTCCGTACACTGAATTTCGTTATAGCTGATCTCCAGATACACCGAGACCTGATCCTCCCGCGCCTGAGTAACCAGCACCTGATACCCGCGGATAATTCCCGTCTCCTCCATTTTGCGAATACGATCGGTCACCGCCGAGCGGGACAAGCTCACTTTCTCGGCGATGGCGGACACCGGCTGTCTGGCGTTTTCACGCAATGACTGAAGAATTTTTTCATCAAATTTGTCCACAGGCTCTCCCACTAAAATACTCGACAAATCAACCATAAAGCGCCTTTTAATCCACATTTTGGCGACGCGCCGACGTTATGCCGATCAAACCGGCATTTTGGCGGCGCAAAGCCGCAATTTGCAACGAGGGATTTGATTAATATTGCAAAGGTCCGTCACCGCTCCCTCAATGAAAGCACGACGCTGTCCATAGACCCCGCATAAACCTCAAGGAAAATTATTATGCCGTCGCTCCATCGCTCGCTCAGTTTTAGCCAGGGTCTCGGTCTCTTAGCGTCCGCCCTATTGGGGACTGGCGTCTTCATCGTCCCCGAACTCACCGTTAAGCACTCCGGCGCCAATGCGTTGTGGGGATGGGGGCTGTTAGTGTTCGCCATTATCCCCATCGCCTTCGCTTTCGCCAGACTGGGTAAGCGTTATCCCCACGCCGGCGGCGCCTCCCATTATGTTCACTCCGCATTTGGCGCGACCCAGGGCCGCATCGTGGGTTGGGTTTTGCTGGCCCTGGTGCCGGTAGGGCTGCCCGCCGCAATGGAAATGGCGGGGTGGTTTCTCACCTCCCTTATCGCACTGACGTCGATCGAACTCCTCGCCGTCAAATTGACGCTGGTAGCGGGCATGCTGTGGGTCAACTTGCGAGGCGTGAAACTTTCAGGCTCGCTGCAGACCGCCATCGCCTTCAGTGTGGGTGGTATTGTAGTCCTGCTTTCGATACTTGCCTGGCTCGACGTGATTCCGCCTGCCCCGGCTGAGCCCTCTTCCTTTAATTGGGAGCAAGTCGGCGCCGCGGCGGGGTTGGCGTTCTGGAGTTTTATCGGCATTGAAACCCTGGCTCACTTATCGACAGAATTCAAAAATCCTGAGCGGGACTTTCCGTTATGCCTGATTATCGGTGTGGCGCTGGTCGGACTGGTGTACTGGATGGGGAGCTGGGTGACGCTGCATTATGCATTAGGCGCGGATTATTCCGGCCCCGCCATGGTGTATCTGTTCGATGCGCTGATTGGCGGGCACGGCAAACTGCTGATTGGGCTATTCGGCTTTCTGTCCTGCGTCGCCACCATGAATATCTATCTGGCCGGCTCTTCCCGTATGTTGTGGAGCCTGGGTAAGGATGGCGCGACCTATCCCGCTTTGGGCAAAGTGAACCGCCATGGCGCTCCCGCGAATGCAGTGTTCGTCATGTCCATCGCCAGCATTGCGAGCCTGCTTGTCTTCTCTGTACTTCAGGTTCCTCTGGAAGAGTTGATTCGCATGGCCAACGGCATGATCGTTCTGGTTTATCTGCTGACGATGCTTTCCGCTATTCGCCTGTTCAAAGGCAAGGACCGTATTTTGCCGGGTCTGGGAGCGCTAGTGTGTCTCTATCTGGCGTACACCCTGATGAGTTCCTTGTGGTGCATCGCCGTAGTTTACACCAGTATCTTCATCATCCTGAAAGTACGTAAACCTAAACAGGCGCTGATGGGAGCGCAGGCGTAACGCCTGTCTCCCTCTGTAACTCCATTTCCCCCACCTTATCCCAGCGCTTCGTCCATGATCTCAATCCAGTGCCGGACGGGAACTCTGGCCTCAGACGCAAGGTGTAACTGGCAACCTACATTTGCGGTGACAATGGTGTCTGGATCGTCCTGCACCAGCGCCGCGACTTTCTTCTTTAATAACTGGCGGCTCATCTTCGGCTGCAACAGCGAATAGGCGCCGGCTGATCCGCAACAGAGGTGTTTGTCTCGCGCCGAAGCAAGATCAAACCCCACATCAGTCAGGATCTTTTCGACAATTCCCGGTAACTTTTGCCCATGTTGCAACGTACAAGGGCAATGCACGGCGATTTTTGAGTAGTTCCTCTTTATAGAAAGCACGGACAAATCCTCCGCCGCCACCACTTCGCTCAGGTCGCGGGTCATTTGCGACACTCTGTGGGCTTTTTCCGCGTACTCGGGATCGTCCTTCAAAATATGCCCATACTCCTTCACCAGTTCCCCGCACCCTGAAGCGGTGATAACAATCGCCTCCAAACCCGACTCGATGGCCGGCCACCAGGCGTCGATGTTCTTTTTCATCAACCGTTTGCCCTCATCCTGCGCGCCCAGATGATAACTGACGGCGCCGCAACAACCGGCGTCGGTCGAGGCGATCAGGCTGACGCCGAGACGATCCAGCACTCGCGCCGCTGCGGCGTTGGTATTCGGAGTGGTGATGCTTTGGGCGCAACCATGCAATCCCATCATTACCCTTGGCTGACGTTGAGGCGGCCAGGTAATCGGCACCTGCTTCTCAGGGATTTTCTTGCGCAGATATTCCGGCAATGCCGGTCTCACCCATTGACCGACGACGATCAGGAAGCCGAAACGCTGAGGGTAAGGCAGCAACAGGAGCAGGATTTTACGCAGCAGACGTTCACGCCAGGTGCGGGGGACTTTTTTCTCCACCACGCCACGTCCGATGTCGAGCAATTTGCCGTACTCAACGCCGGAGGGACATGTAGTTTCACAGCTGCGACAAGTCAGGCAACGATCCAAATGCAAGCGGGTGCTTTCCGAGGCCTCGTCCGTCTCCAGCATCTGCTTGATTAAATAGATGCGGCCCCTTGGTCCGTCGCGCTCATCGCCCAGTTCCTGATAGGTAGGACAGGTGGCGTTACAAAAGCCGCAGTGCACGCAGGAACGAATAATCTTTTCCGCTTCATCGCCTTCAGGCGTGTTCTTATATTTAGCGTGAATATCGGTTTTCATCAGTGACCTTTGAGTCCCGGACTCGCTCGCCGCCAATCCGGTTGAATACTAAAGCCAGGAATACAGCCTGCCTGGATTGAAAATGCCGTCAGGGTCCAGAGCCGCTTTCAGCCTTTGATGCAGCGCCCGCAACGGCGGAGAAAGCCGGTGATAAACCTCGCCGTTACGGTCGCCATGACGGTACAGGCTGGCCTGGCCTTGAGCGGAAACCGCATACCGCTCCATGGCCGTTAACGATGATTCAGCCCGCACCCACCTCAGGGCGCCGCCCCAGTCCAACAGCACTGGCGCGTCATTGCCTAACGGCGGCGCGGAAGGTTTGACCGACAAACGCCACAAAGGCATATCGCCGTCAAAGAATTCATGCGTCTGCTCCTGGATCAGGCGCCAGAAGTCCGCCGCCCGCTCCAGCAACTCCCCCCCCCAATAGCCGATGGTGCTGGCCACCGCCTGCTCTGCGCCGGACAGCCGCAAATACAAACGGCCCCCCGTCCAGCACACGGCTGATAACGGACGCGGCTGTCGGCACAATTCAATCATTTTATTGATCGCCGTGGCCTCATTGCATTCCTGCACCAGCGTGGTTTCCAGCTCCGGTTTGGGAATCACCCGGATACTGAGTTCAGTAATGACGCCCAGGGAGCCCATCGCGCCGCACTGCGCTCGCGACAAGTCATAACCCGCGACATTTTTCATCACTACGCCGCCGAAGCGCAGATGTTCGCCTTTGCCATTAATGATGCGTGTTCCCAGCAGGGCGTCGCGTACGGAGCCACGCCAAGGACGGGCGGGACCGGATGTGTTGGCGGCCAGGGCGCCGCCCAGCGTCGCCCGCCCCTCGAATTCTGGAGGCTCAAACGGCAGCATCTGGCTCTGTTCGTCGAGAATTCTCCGCACATCAGCGATGCGCGTGCCGGCTCTGGCGGTAATCACCAGTTCAGAAGGCGAATAGTCCACGACGCCACTGTGCCCGCTCATATCCAGCGTCTCGCCGGCGGCGGCGCGTCCCAGGAAAGTTTTGCTGCCGCCGCCCCGTATCATCAGAGGCCGACTCGCCGTTTTGGCGGTCATCACTTGGTCGACCAGTCTGTCAGCTATGTCCGTCATTTATATATGTTCATCCGGGACGGAGCTTCCGCCCACACTATTAATTGCCTATCGAGCGATATTCCTGACACCTGCGCAATATAGGAACGCCTTTTCCGGGGTTCAAAACACCGCCGGGATCAAAGGCCTCTTTCACGGCGTGAAACTGCTCCAGCTCTGAGTCTGAAAATTGCGAGCGCATCTGCCGTATTTTTTCCAGGCCGACGCCATGCTCGCCCGTGATGCAACCGCCGACGGCGACGCACAGCTCCAAAATTCTGCCGCCAAACTCTTCCGTCTTTTCAAACTCGCCCGGCACGTTGGCGTCAAACATAATCAACGGGTGTAAATTACCGTCGCCAGCGTGAAATACATTCGCCACGCGCAATCCATATTCTTCCGACATTTCCCGCATTCGCGTCAGCACATAAGACAGCTGGCTGCGGGGAATGACGCCGTCCATGCAATAGTAATCAGGTGAAATACGCCCGACCGCAGGAAACGCAGACTTGCGTCCCTTCCACAACAGTGCACGCTCCGCATCGCTTTGAGACGTTCGCACCGCGACGGCGCCAAGCTCACGAAACAGGTCTTCCACTTGTTCCACATATTCCGCCACTTCCTCCCGCACGCCATCAATTTCACATAGCAGGAGCGCCTCCACATTGGTCGGATAGCCGGCGCGCACGAAATCCTCCGCCGCCTGAATAGCGTAACGATCCATCATTTCCAGCGCGGCGGGAATTATCCCTTTGGCGATAACCCCCGCAACTGCGTCGCCCGCTTTCTCCACGCTGTCGAACGCCGCCATGATTACCTGCGCAGCGTCTGGCGACGGCAACAGTTTCACAGTGATTTCGGTAATGACGCCCAACAGTCCTTCCGAACCAATAATCAACGGCAACAGATCGAAACCGCAATTATCCAGTCCCTGCCCGCCAACGCGTACTCTCTCGCCTTCGGCGGTGAGCATTTCAAACGCCAACACGTTATGGACGGTCAAACCGTACTTAAGACAATGAGCGCCGCCGGCGTTTTCCGCCAGATTACCGCCAATGGTGCAGGCGATTTGCGAGGAGGGATCAGGCGCGTAAAACAGCCCCATAGGCTCCACCGCCTGGCTGATCGCAAGATTGCGTACGCCGGGCTGCACCGTGGCGGTGCGCGCTTCCGGGTCGATGCGCAGAATCCGATTAAGGCGGGCCAGAGAAAGTAAAATTCCTTCCGGGCTCGGTGTGGCGCCTGCCGACAACCCTGTCCCGGCGCCGCGCGCGACTACCGGCACACCCCAACGGTGACAGAGCTTGAGGATCTTCTGCACGTTCTCCACAGAGTCCGGCAATACAGTCAGCAACGGGCGTTCGCAGTAAGCGGACAAGCCGTCGCATTCATAGACCCGCAACGTTTCCTCATCTGCGATGATGGAATCGGAAGGCAAGAATTTCGCCATTTCTTCAATGAGCAATTTTTTGCGGGTTTCAAATGAGCTTGTGGAAGTAACGGATGAATACATGGAAAGCCGATTATGATGGAAGGTCTCTCACTAACAGTTTCCCCCTTCGGAAAACACGTATTTTTTAGCATAAAAACGGATTGGCTTGCACCGAAATTTAATCTTTTTCCCTATCGCGCACCAACATTAAGCACAACCGTATTTCATCATCTACACTTTACTTTGGAATTAGTCCGTGGTCTTCAGCCAAATTTATGATGCGCCACGATACCAATAAAATCATGAAGTTACGGCATTACAATTGCATTAACCAAGGTGAAGTTCATTGGATACGTAATTACCGAAATGCCCGAATTTTTGTGTTTACGCATTCTCGTTTTTGCGAAAACACTATGCTAAGTTAAATCCGGTAATAACAATGAACAACAAACAACCAACCGAGGGTAAAAAATGAAGAAGACATTCGTTTCTGCAGTTGCAGCGCTTGGGTTTATGACGGCTACCGGTGCAGCGATGGCTGATGGCACACTGGACGCTGTAAAGAAAAAAGGGTTTGTTCAGTGTGGCGTGAGCACTGGCCTTCCCGGCTTCTCCAACCCGGATGACAAAGGCAACTGGATGGGCCTCGACGTTGACCTGTGCCGCGCAGTTGCAGCTGCGACGCTAGGCGACGCTTCAAAAGTAAAATACATCCCACTCACCGCCAAAGAGCGTTTCACAGCTCTGCAATCCGGCGAAATCGACCTCCTCTCCCGTAACACTACCTGGACACTGACTCGCGACGGCTCACTGGGCCTTAACTTCGCTGGCGTCAACTACTACGACGGTCAGGGCTTCCTGGTAAGTAAAGATCTGGGCGTGAAGAGCGCGAAAGAACTGGACGGCGCAGCAGTGTGTATCCAGGCGGGAACCACCACCGAATTGAACCTGGCCGACTACTTCCGTGAGTTCGGTATGAAATACCAGCCAGTGGTATTCGACACTTCCGACCAGACTGTAAAAGGCTTCGAAGCCGGACGTTGCGATGTTCTGACTTCCGACCAGTCTCAGCTGTACGCTCTGCGCATTCAGCTTTCCAACCCGGACAAAGCCATGGTTCTGCCGGAAGTTATCTCTAAAGAGCCTTTGGGCCCTGTGGTTCGTCAAGGCGACGACCAGTGGTTCAACATCGTGAAGTGGTCTCTGTTCGCAGCGATTACCGCTGAAGAACTTGGCGTATCTTCCGATAACGTAGACAAAATGAAATCCAGCACTAACCCGAACGTACAACGTCTGTTGGGCGCCGAAGCCGGCCAGGGCAAAAACCTGGGTCTGGACGATACCTGGGCTTTCAACATCGTTAAGCAAGTCGGTAACTACGGCGAAATGTTCGAACGTAACGTCGGCAAATCCTCTCCGCTGGGCATTGAGCGCGGTCTGAACGCACTGTGGACCAAAGGCGGTCTGCAATACGCTCCACCTATCCGCTAATACAAGCCATAGTGTCTGGGCGCACGTCCGTGCGCCCTATCCTGTTCTAAACACCCAATTTAATAACTCCTTGCCGATCCTCTGGAGAACATTGAGTGGATATTCAAAACAAAGGACAGGATAAAGCGAAAACAAAAATCTGGAACGATCCTGCAGTACGCTCTGTATTTTTCCAAGTACTTGCTGTGGGCGCCGTAGTCGCTTTTTTCCTGTACATTATTAATAACGCGCTTACCAATATGGAACAGCGCGGGATAACTACCGGTTTCGCTTTTCTTGGCGATCAAGCCGGATTCGGGATTCTCCAGTCATTAATTGAATATGACGAGACCCATTCCTTTGGCCGTACATTCTTTGTCGGTCTGCTGAATACAGTGCTGGTCGCTGTGTTGGGCATTATCCTGGCGACTATTCTTGGATTCTTCATCGGTATCGGACGCCTGTCGCACAACTGGCTAATCTCAAAGCTGGCGACGACCTATATCGAGACTTTCCGGAACATCCCCCTTCTGCTGCAGATCTTCTTCTGGTATTTCGCTGTATTGCAAGGCCTCCCAAGCCCACGCAACAGTATGAGCATCGGCGAGTCTGTATTCTTCAATATCCGCGGCTTATACCTTCCCGGCCCCGTCTATGAAGATGGTTTTGGCGCCGTCGCTTTTGCAATAGTGGTCGCCATCGGCATTATTATCGGCCTGGTAAGATTCGAGCGTAAAAGACAGCGCGAGACAGGCAAGACTTTTCCCCTGTTCTTGCCGTCCGTTGGTATTTTGTGCGGCCTTCCTCTGATTGTTTACTTCCTCGCTGGTTCTCCCATGCATTGGGATTATCCTGTGTTGACGGGCTTCAACTTCAAAGGCGGTTTGACGATTATCCCAGAGCTGATTGCGTTGTTGATCGCGCTGACTGTCTATACCGCAGCCTTCATCGCCGAGGTGGTGCGTTCCGGTATTGAAGCGATTCCGAGAGGTCAAAGCGAAGCGGCCAATGCATTGGGACTGTCGAATGGGCAGCGTCTGCGTCTGGTTATCATTCCTCAGGCGATGCGGGTCATTATTCCCCCGATGACCAACCAGTACCTCAACCTGACCAAAAACTCTTCGCTGGCGACCGCTATCGGTTACCCGGATCTGGTATCCGTGTTCATGGGCACAACCCTGAACCAGACAGGTCAGGCGATAGAGATTATATTTATGACAATGGCCGTCTATCTGTTCCTCAGCTTGAGCACCTCCGCTCTGATGAACTGGTACAACAGCCGTATTGCACTGGTTGAGAGGTAATCGACATGAGCAATAAATTTGTTCCATTGCCCGACTTGCCCCCGCCATCCAATACGGTAGGCGTCGTCGGCTGGCTCAGAACCAATCTGTTCAGCAGCCCGGTGAACAGTGTCCTGACCATTATCGCCTTTTACCTGATTTATTCAGGTATTTCCTGGTTTGTTTCTTGGGGCGTCATTAACGCAGACGTCATTGGAACTTCACGGGAAGACTGCACATCCGGCGGCGCCTGTTGGGTGTTCATATCCGTACGTCTGCCTCAGTTCATTTACGGTTTCTACCCGCCGGACGAGGTCTGGCGCATTAATCTGATGTTCGCGATCGCCATCATTGGCATTGTCGCGCTGATGATCGACAAAACGCCGAAGAAAGGCTGGATTGCGCTGTTTATGCTGGTCATTTTCCCGATCATTGCGTACTTCCTTCTGTATGGCGGCGCTTTCGGTCTGGAAGTGGTGGAAACCCATAAATGGGGCGGCTTGACCCTGACGTTGGTCATCGCCACCGTCGGTATCGTTGTCTCCTTGCCGATCGGCGTCGCACTGGCGCTGGGTCGTCGTTCTGAGATGCCCATCGTCAAGAGCATCAGTGTGGTCTACATTGAGTTCTGGCGTGGCGTTCCCTTGATCACGGTGTTGTTCATGGCCTCGGTCATGCTGCCGCTGTTCATGAGCGAAGGCACGGAAACCGACAAGTTGGTGCGCGCCATGATCGGCGTCATCATGTTCCAGAGCGCGTATATGGCGGAAGTCGTACGCGGCGGTCTGCAGGCGATTCCCAAAGGTCAATATGAAGCGGCTCATTCGCTGGGTCTGAGCTACTGGAAGATGATGTTCTTCATCATTCTCCCGCAAGCGCTCAAACTGATGATTCCCGGCATCGTCAATACCTTTATCGCTCTGTTCAAAGACACCAGTCTGGTATTGATCATCGGCCTGTTCGACCTGCTCGCCATCGTGCAGTCAGCATTGCACGATCCCAAATGGCTGGGCTTCTCCGTTGAAGGTTATATTTTCGTGGCTTTCTTATTCTGGGTGTTCTGCTTCGGAATGTCCCGCTACAGCCAGGCGCTGGAGCGTAAACTGAATACCAGTCACCGATAGGCAAGTTTTCTGGAGTACGACATGAATACGAATACTAACAGCGCAGAATCCCGCAAGAGCATGATCCACCTGCGCGGCGTCAACAAATGGTACGGTAAGTTCCATGTATTGAAAGACATCAATCTGGAAGTGTACAAGGGCGAACGTATCGTTGTTTGCGGGCCATCGGGCTCTGGCAAGTCCACCATGATCCGCTGCATCAACCGCCTGGAAGAGCATCAGCAAGGGGACATCATCGTTAAAGATATTCCTCTGACCAACGACCTTAAGAACATCGACAGCGTACGCCGGGAAGTCGGTATGGTGTTCCAGCACTTTAACCTGTTTCCTCACCTGACTGTGCTTCAGAACTGCACGCTGGCTCCAATCTGGGTGCGTAAAGTACCGCAGAAAGAAGCCGAGGCGGCAGCGATGAAATACCTGGAAAAGGTTAAGATCCCGCATCAGGCGCACAAATATCCGGGACAGTTGTCAGGCGGTCAGCAGCAGCGTGTGGCCATCGCCCGCAGTCTCTGTATGAACCCTGAAATCATGCTGTTCGACGAGCCCACTTCGGCGCTCGACCCGGAGATGATCAAAGAGGTGCTGGACACTATGATCGAGCTGGCGGAATCCGGCATGACCATGATCTGCGTCACCCACGAAATGGGCTTCGCCAAGACCGTGGCCAACCGGGTTATCTTCATGGACGCCGGCCAGATCATAGAGGAAAATGAGCCGCACGAGTTCTTCAACAATCCACAGAACGAGCGGACCAAACTGTTCCTCAGCCAGATCCTGCAACACTAAGGACAAAGCTTGCAAACATTGACGTTGCGCAGAGCGGGGGCGGCAGACGCCGCCGCTCTTCTACCCCTGATCGAGCAGCTGGGGTACTCCCTTACCCAGGCCCAGCTCGATCATACTCTTTCTATATTACTCCACGACTCCCACGCGCATTTCATGGTCGCCGCCAGCGACGATAACATCCACGGCTTCATCCAGAGCAATCTCAAGCGCACCCTGATCGCAGGCGGCTATGTTGAAATCGTCAGTCTGGTGGTCGATGAAAGCGTACGGGGACAAGGCGTCGGCGGAATGCTGATCGAATCTGTGAAAGAGTGGGCAAAACAACAGGGAGTATATAAAATTCGATTAGGGTCGCGAATTCATCGGGAGCAGGCTCACCAGTTTTACGAGGGTCTGGGTTTTACCCGCATCAAGACACAACACTGGTTTGAGATCACTTTATGAGTAAGCATCAGTACTTTCAGGTTGACGCATTCACTTCCAACGTATTTTCCGGAAACCCCGCCGGGGTTTGCAGCCTGGATGACTGGCTGCCGGACGACACGCTCTGCAAAATCGCCGCAGAGAACAACTTATCGGAAACGGCGTTCTACGTGCCGCGCACGAATGGCTTCGATCTCCGCTGGTTTACACCGGAGGCGGAAGTGGATTTATGCGGCCACGCCACGTTGGCCACGGCATTCGTCCTTTATGAACTAAAGGGGTTCAAGGGACCTCGCATTCAATTTCATACCCGCAGCGGTACGCTGGAGGTTTCTCCCCACAAGCAGGGCGGCTACGCCATGCTGTTCCCCAGCCGTAAAGGGGAACTGGTTGAACCGGAACAGGCCCTGCTGGAGGCGCTCGGCGGAGTAAAACCGCTGGAAGTGCTTAAGTCCAGGGATTACATGGTCGTGCTGGAAAACGAAGCCGCCGTGCGCGCCGTCTATCCAGACATGCGCATGCTGAAGCTCATCGATTCCCTGGGCGTGATTGTCACCGCCAAAGGCGACAAGGTCGACTTCGTATCCCGCTTCTTCGCCCCCAAAGTCGGGGTGCCGGAAGACCCGGTCACTGGCTCCGCCCACTGCACACTGACGCCATACTGGTCAGAAAAACTGGGCAAGGTGGAACTGACCGCCAGACAAATTTCCCAACGAGGCGGCGAAGTCATGTGCCACTACCGCGGTTCTAACGTACTGCTGGTGGGCCAGGCGCGACTCTATCTTGAAGGCGTGATTAACGTTCCTGGGGAGAGTTGATGGCCCATGTATAGCAGCGCTTGCCAGACAAACCTAAGCGCTGCTTTACTTTCAATATTAACGTCCTCCGAAAAGCCGAAGGGTTTGCTCCAAGTCGCAACTCAAGTACAGAACATAGGGCGCCTCGACTTTGTGAATACTCCATTTCCCTTCACTTATTATTAGCCGTTTGCGCTGATGCCCAAAAAGGGGCCGGCGAAATATTCCGATAGAACATGGCTGACTATCATTATCCGGATTTCTTAAAAAGTCTTCGATGAGACTGTCTTCATCTCTTAAACTAAACGGTAAATCGAAATCAGCTATCACGCCAAAAGCTTTCAATGCACTACACAAATACGAAAGCATGTCGCCAAAAGCTTTTATATTTCTACTATCCATGTATTTTTTTACCGAAACTATGTCAAAGTCTATATAGACATAGCCGACGGACTCTCGCTCAAAAAAAACACAATACTGAGTCCGCTCATTCCATATAAACTCCTGAGAATAACCGTGGTGTTTTTTCAAGAACTCAGTTAGTGGCTCTCCGTCAAGAAACACTTCATCCCCGTGCTCATCAATTACATTTCTATCTTCATCTAATGTGACAGAGTAAATCCCTGGAGTCTTTGAAAACCCTAATGTATAAAGGAGTCGATTCGTTTCACGGCTTAGCTCAACTAGTTTGATATTCGGAACAAGGAAGCACGCTGTTAGCTTAGTATCCATTAGTTAACCACCTCCACTTCAAATCCAGACTTTTCGTACATTTCTTTTAGTTTCTGGTGATCTTCATTTTGTCCATCAATCTTGGCTCTCGGAGGCAAAGATGGGTCAAACAGCTTGGATTGAATATCTCTTAACCGCTTCCTTTGTTTACCTTTCTTCCTGTACTGTTTAGCATTTGTACTCTTAGCCTCACCTATTTGCCTATCTCCAACAACATCTACCTCCTGATCTTGACCACACTTTTTACATTTGTACTCAGCACCTGCACTTACAAGATTCATCTTTGGAAGGTTGTCTTCTATAGCTCTGTTCTCGAACGCATAGCCTCTTTTTTGTCCAGACCTACTCGCCTTATTACCAAGCTTATCTATTAACTCCTTATTAGCTTCAGTGGCTTCTGCAACAGGCGGTTGCGAAATAGCTTCCCAATCATGATCGCAATCTTTTTGGGCTAAATCTGCGTTATCCTCACTACTTGGGCAGGCTCCGTGAATTTTCTCCAAGGAAGATTTATTACCCATCTCTTTCTTAAATTCTTCATCCATTACTTAGAGCACTCCTTACCATCCGTAGAGTTGCCAAACTCATTCCGCTATATGTAATTTGTTTTTGGTTATTAATACAGTATGCAGGTAATCAGCCTAACATTTATTCATTAAAACTTGGATGATGGATTTATTTAAGCGTCTATCCACACCCTACTTTACAAATTCCAGTAGCGGTTTTTACAAAAAAACTGAATAGCGTTCAGTAAAAGAAGTTCTTGTTCTTCATGGTTAATTTCCTCTGAGCCCAGTGATTCCGCGGGATTACCGTCAATCAGCAGTTCATTTCTCATTTCAGGCATAGATCCTGCGATAGGGGAATAACGACTCAGACCTACGCGGAGCGTTGGAGTTGAGATGGTCGGTCGCTGAGAGCCCGGTTTCGGCGGTTGTACGAACAAAGAGAGCTAACTGTAGAAAAATAGGATGAGCATGATGAACATGGTGAAAGGAACCTGGAAACAAACCTTTTTAGCGCCGTTGGCGTGCGCAATCGCCCTGTCGGGCTGTCAATTGAGCGATGATGAAGAGAAGGAGACCTCTGAGTCCCGCCCCTTTAGCGCGCTCTATGTGTTTGGAGATAGCCTGTCTGACACCGGGAATATCGGCGGCTATCTCTCCCTGGAAACGGACCTGCCCTCTCCCTTTTACGACAATCGGATTTCTAACGGTAAGTTGATCGTGGATTACGTGGCGGAATCCCTGAATCTGGAGGTGGAGCCCTCCCTGTATCTGGGTGAAATTACCGACGGAACCAACTACGCCGTGGCCGGAGGACAAGCGGACGCAGATCAGAATATCGATCTGGATTTCCAAGTGGACACCTATATGGAGTATCACTCTGAAGAAGCGTCGCCCAAAGCGCTGTACCTGTTCTTTATCGGCGGCAACGATATCCTTGAACAACGCGGAGAGACCTCTCCGAACAACACCAACGCCCTGAATCTTGCTGCGGACAAAGTCGCCGCGAATGTTCAGGAGGTGATCGACAAAGGCGGGAAAAACATCGTCGTGCTGACGGTCCCGGATGTGGGTAAAACGCCGAAAGTGTTAAAAGAATCAGCGGAGCCCGGACAGGAGGGACGCTCGCAACTGGTCAGCGATCTCACCGTGTACTTCAACAGCCAAGTGGAGTTAAAGCTATCGCAACTGAACATGGGCGATACGAAAGTCACCATGATCAACTCCTATCAGATCGCCCTGGATATCCTCAACAACGCCGCCGACTACGGCTTCACCAACACCACCGACGGCTGTTACGTGACGGAAGATCTGGAGTTCAGCGACATCTGTAGCGAAGAACAGTTCGACAACTTTTATTACTTCGACAACATTCACCCTTCCGGTAAAACCCACCGCCTGATCGGTGAGAAAGTGGCGGCGGAAATCCCTGATCCCGCTGAATCGTGAGCGCTACCGCAACAGGTGCAGCAACCACAGCAAGGTGGCGAGCTGAGTAAGCAGCAGTATCCCGCTTAGCGTGCGCCAGAAGGCCAAAGGATTGCGTTCGACGATGGGCAGCGCGCTATCCGGCATCAGTCGGGAGTTGGGATAAGTCATGTCCTGCAACCATTCGGAAAAGCTGTCGTAGCGACGACGCGGGTCCAGTTGCAGGGCTTTCTTCAAAGCGCCGTCCATCCACACGGGAACCATGGGATTATGATGATAGGCGGGCGTATATTTTAATTTAGCCAACGCCGTCGGCGACGCGGCTTTTTCATAGGCTTCGCCATAAGGCGAATGTCCGGTGAGCATTTCATACCCAATCACCGCTACGGAAAACAGCTCGGAGCGCGTCGTGGCTTTCGCCCCCAACACATATTCCGGCGCACTGTAACTGGCGGTGCCTAACGCCCTTTCCCGCTCAATCGGCAGATACATTTCCTCCACTCCTGGAATACGGCAGGAGCCGAAATCCACCAGCGTCACATGATCGTCATTGCCGATAAGGAGGTTGTCCGGCTTGATATCCTGGTGCAAGGTCTCTTTGCGATGTAACGCCCGCACGCCTTTGACAATCTGTTCCAGAATGCGGGTCACCCGGTGAATATCCGAGCGGGAGTTATCGCGAATCCATCGGGACAAGGGCGCGCCAGGTACGAATTCCGTCAGATAATAAAGACAGCTACGCGCGCGTTTACAGGGAACCAGGCCCGCCACATGGGGATTGTGCACCCGTCGCGCAATCCACTCCTCCATGGTGAAACGTTCGATATAAGCGGGATCATCCACAAAATTGAGAGAGGGCGTTTTCATTACCGCACGCTCCCCAGTCTCCATATCAGTGACCTGATAGACCTGGCTGCGCGCGCTTTCATGCAGAATACGGTCGACGCGATAACCGTCCAGACTCTGCCCGACTTCCAGCGGAGGCGGAAACGGCAGGCGGCTGAGTTCACGGCAACAGGAGTCCGCATCGCGTAAGCCCAGACTGTCCACGCGCAGAATCTGGCAGCTCAGATTGTCATCGCTGCCCGCCTGCAGAGCTGTCTGCAACAGGTCGGCGGCAAGTCCCTGAAAAGGCGTTTGCGCCGCTTCTCGCAGTCGCTCCCGCAACTGACTGTGCGGGACAAAGTCGTGCAGTCCATCCGTGCTCAACAGGAACAAGTCTCCGGCCTGTACCTCCAGAACACGGTAATCAATGTCGAGATTGGGGGAAAACCCCATGGCTCTGGCCAGATACGTGCGCTCCGCATCGACGCGAGCGGTGTGATCCGTCGTGACCTGCTCCAACTCGCCATTTCTGTACAGATAGATGCGACTGTCGCCAACATGAAAGATATGCGCCTGCGTCGACTTCAACACCAGAATGGACAAGGTGCACACGTAACCTTTGTCGTCATTCAGCGTGCGCAGACTTTGCCCGTACAGCCATCGGTTCAACGCCTGCAACACTTTCTGCGCGGCGTTTTTCACCGACCAGGAATCTGGAGTGCAGAAATAATCACTCAGAAAATTGGTCACGCAGGCTTCGCTGGCTTCCTTGCCCGCTTCCGCCGCGCTGACGCCATCCGCGATGACCGCCACAGCGCCTTTCAGTTGCAACGTCTCCCGGTCAGGAATACGTACGCCGATGCAGTCTTCATTGCGAGGCTTTACCCCCGCAATACTGTGTTGGTCAACCGATAGCGACAAATCGCTGGCGAATATCATGCGCCACGAGCCCTGCTGCGAAAATTAAAGTAAGTACGCCGTAGCGGTACGTCTATGTCAATCAGTTCACTTCAATCAACTGGACGCTGCCGTCTTCGCCTACTTCCACCATATGCCCTTCCGGTTCCTCCAGAAACTGCACCGCGAGGAAACATACCGCCGCCGCCCCGGCGATAGCCACAAAGAATGTGGAGGCGTCGACAAACGAATACACCGTCAGGAAAGTCACGCCGCCCACATTGCCGTAGGCGCCAGCCATACCTGCGATCTGACCTGTCATACGACGCTGCACCAAGGGCACCATGGCGAACACGGCGCCTTCCCCCGCCTGCACAAAGAAGGAACACAGCATGACCGCCGCCACCGCCGCCGGGATCATCCAGGCTGAAGAAATCTGACTCAGCAGCAAGTATCCCACCGCCAGGCCCGCAATCAGAATAGACAAGGTTTTCTTGCGGCCAAAGCGATCCGACAACAGACCGCCGCCAGGACGGGCCACCAGGTTCATCAGGGCGAAAGCGCCCCCCAACAGACCCGCCTGCACTGGCGACAGGCTAAAGGTTTCCATGAAAAAAGCAGGCAGCATCGACACCACCGCCAACTCTGATCCAAAGGTCACGAAATAGGCCCAATCCAGCACCGCCACCTGCTTAAACTTATAGCGCTGCATTTCCGGCACGCCCTGCTTCAGACGCTCATGATTGACGTTGTAGATCTGCCAGAACTGAATGAGGAACAACACGCCCAATCCCACCCACAACATCAGCGCCGTGGCGTCGGATAACAGCCCCAGGCCCGCAGGCGATAACTTCCAGGTCAACACCGCCAAAGCGATGTACATGGGCAGATTCATGGCGATGTAAAACCAGAAGTCTTTCCAGGAACTGACTTCCAATCCGCCGCTCTTCTTGGGTTTGAAATAGGTGGAGCCTTTCGGCGTATTGCGGACCTTGCGATAGAACAGCATTCCATAAAAGAAAGCGACCACGCCGGTGGTGGCGATGGCATAGCGCCATCCGTCATCGCCGCCATAGAGATAAGCGGCGACCGCAGGCAATGTCCAGGCCGCCGCCGTAGAGCCGAAATTGCCCCAGCCGCCGTATACGCCTTCCGCCACGCCGACAGTTTTCGCCGGAAACCACTCTCCCACCAGACGAATGCCGATGACGAACCCGGCGCCGATAAATCCACACAGAAAGCGGAATAGCGCGAGCTGCTCAAAACTGGTGGAAAACGCGAATCCCCAACATAAGAAAGCGGAAATCATCAACAACAGGCTGTATACCGCGCGGGGGCCGAACTTATCCACCAACATGCCGATGACGATGCGAGCGGGAATGGTCAGCGCCACGTTCAAAATCAGCAGCGCTTTCCACTGCTCGTTGGTCATATTGAAGGCTTCCACGATGAACGGCTTCATCGGGGCATGGGAAAACCACATCACAAAAGTTAGGAAAAACGCGAACCAAGTGTAATGCAACGTTCGGACGCCCCCCTGGGACAAATCCAGAATGTTCAATTTATCGGATGACATAAATCTTCCTGTCTTATTTGGCAGTTGAGTTCTAGTAGAAAAGCATTCACTAGAACTACAAAAGCTGTGCCAACCACTCAAAATGGCCCATTCAAGCCCTTCAACGCTTTTTCCAGCCACCGCGACGCTACCGCCAATAAGCAAAATTACCTTTAGATATCAAACAACTAAATTTATTACGCCCATCGTTAGGTTTTTTCATCGCCACAGAACGCACCAGTTAAGCGCACAACAGAATCATGCGATCGCACCAAATTAATCACTCTTGTTGGGCGCCATCTGAAATTAGCGCACTTTTTTAGAACAAAACTTGGTCGTGAATCCGCACCATTCGCAGGCAAACTTCCTCGAAACGCATCGAAAATCACTTTTTATCTCTTTAATTACAGTCACTTAAAAACAACGAGATTTCGATTGGCGCCATTCATGCTCTACCACCGTCAATTAGCCTGTAGCGGATTCAGCGAGCTGGAGAAGGTCCATGAAAGAAAAATTAGTCGTCGTCGGAAATGGAATGGCTGGAATGCGGACGGTCGAGGAGTTACTCAAAATAGCGCCGGATAAATACGACATCACCGTGTTCGGATCAGAGCCCCACGGCAATTACAACCGCATCATGTTGTCGCCATTGCTGTCTGGAGAAAAGACGCTCGAAGACATCATGATCAACGACATGGAGTGGTATAAAACCCACAACATCACCCTGCATGCCGGATGGGAAAAGCGTGCGCAGAAAGTGGACCGTCGCAACAAAATCGTTTATGCGGCGGACGGAACAGAGGCGGCCTACGACAGGCTGTTGCTGTCCACCGGCTCCAACCCTTTCATTATTCCTGTACCAGGCAAAGACCTGAAAGGCGTCATCACCTTCCGTGATATTTCCGATGTGGACACCATGCTGTCCGCCGCCAAATCCAAACAGCACGCCATTGTGATCGGCGGCGGCCTGCTCGGTCTGGAAGCCGCCAACGGCCTGCTGAAACACGGCATGGACGTCACCGTGGTGCATAACCTGGAAATACTGATGAACCGCCAGTTGGACGGACCTTCCGCCCGCTTTCTGCAGGCGGCTTTGGAAGAACGCGGCATGAAGTTCCGCATGTCCGCCAACACCTCTTGCCTGGAAGGCGATGAACACGGCTACGTCAAAGCCATCAAGTTCGACACTGGCGAAACGCTGCCTGCGGATATTGTGGTGATGGCGGTGGGCATTCGTCCCAATACCGAACTGGCTCAATCCTGCGGCCTGTATTGCGAGCGCGGGGTCGTGGTCAACGACACCATGCAAACCTTCGATCCCAGCATCTACGCCATTGGCGAATGTGTGCAGCATCGGGGCGAATTATTCGGTCTGGTGGCGCCGATCTGGGATCAGGCTAAAGTCTGCGCCAACCATCTGGCGGGATACGGCATCGGCATCTACAAGCAGAAAGAGGTCTCCACCAAGCTCAAAGTTACTGGCATCGATGTGTTCTCCGCCGGCAATTTCCTCGGGGACAACGATAGCGAAAATATCGTGTTTCAGGACCCGAAACGCGGTGTCTATAAAAAAGTGGTGGTCAAAGGCGACAAAATCATCGGCTCCGTGATGTTCGGCGATACCGGCGACGGCTCCTGGTACTTCCAGCTGATGCGCGACAAAACCAACATCAGCGACTTCCGCGACACCCTGCTTTTCGGTCAGCACCTGGTGGGCGACTCGGGGCGCCAAGGCATCAGCGCCGTGGCGGAACTGCCTGACGACACGGAAATCTGCGGCTGTAACGGGGTTTGCAAAGGCGATATCGTCAAGGCCATCACCGACAACAAGCTCTTTACCCTGGACGACGTGCGCGCCGCTACCAAGGCGTCCGCTTCCTGCGGTTCCTGCACCGGTCTGGTGGAGCAGATTCTGGCGGTGACCGTAGGCGGCGATTACAGCACCGCTCCCAGTGAAAAGCCGCTCTGCAAATGCACCAGCTACGGCCATGACACCGTGCGCAAAACTATTGTCGACAATGGCTTGAAAACCTTTCACGAAGTGGCCGCTTTCATGGAGTGGGACAAACCCGACGGCTGTCACGTCTGTCGCCCGGCTATTAACTATTACCTGGTTTGCGCCTGGCCGGACCAGAAAGTGGACGATCCGCGCTCCCGCTTCATCAATGAACGGGTGCACGCCAACATCCAGAAAGACAACACCTACAGCGTCGTGCCGCGCATGTGGGGCGGCCTCACCACCCCCAACGAACTGCGCGCCATCGCCGACGCGGCGGACAAATACCAAGTGCCCTGCGTCAAAGTCACCGGCGGCCAGCGTATTGACCTGCTGGGCGTCAAGAAAGAGGACCTGCCCCATATCTGGAAAGACCTGAACGACGCCGGCATGGTGTCCGGCCACGCCTACGGCAAAGCCTTGCGCACTGTGAAAACCTGCGTCGGTTCAGAGTACTGTCGCTTCGGCACCCAGGATTCAACCGGCATGGGCGTCAAACTGGAGAAGATGACCTGGGGCTCCTGGACGCCGGCCAAAGTGAAAATGGCGGTATCCGGTTGCCCGCGCAACTGCGCGGAAGCCACTATCAAAGACTTTGGCGTCGTCGCAGTGGACTCCGGCTGGGAGCTATACGTGGGGGGCAACGGCGGCATGAAGGTGCGCGTCTCCGACTTCCTGGTCAAAGTGTCCACCATGGATGAAGTCATGGAGTACGCCGGCGCGCTGATGCAGATGTACCGGGAGCAAGGACATCACAACGAGCGCACCGCACCCTGGGTCGAGCGGGTTGGCCTCAGTTACGTCAAATCCGAACTGGTGGACAATCCGGAGCAGCGCAAGGCGTTCCACGCCCGCTTTCTGGAGTCGCAAAAACTAGCGCAGATCGATCCCTGGGCGGAACGGGCCGCTCAAGGCGTGGAGAAGCAGGAGTTCATCCCTCTCACGCAATTGAACTGAGTCGCACTAACAATCAAAACGTGAATACTCCCGAGACGTAAGACAGAAGAGATATCAGCTATGACACAGTGGATCGAGGTAGGCAGTCTTGAAGAAATACCACGCCTGGGCGCCCGCGTAGTGCAGTCCCGCTTCGGCGACCTGGCGGTGTTTCGCACCAAGGACGACAAAGTGTTCGCCCTGCGCGACAAATGCCCCCATAAAGGCGGCGCCTTGTCCCAGGGAATCGTCCATGGCGACAACGTCACCTGCCCGCTGCACAACTGGGTGATCAGTCTGCAGAGCGGCGAAGCCCAGGGTTATGACACCGGCTGTACGCGCAGGTTTCAGGTGCGCATGGAAGGACAGCAGATTTTCGTGGCCCTCACCGCCACGGAAGAGAGCGATTGAGAATGGTGAGCTTGGGGACGCTTTTCCCATTGAAACGGCGGGACCGCACTCCCCGCCGCGGTTTCGCCGTTTCACCCTTTTTGCATCAGGCCCGAGTTTATGACTTCTAATCGCACTCTACACACCACTTGCGCCTACTGCGGCGTGGGTTGTGGCATCCAGGCGGTCGTGACGGACGCCGCAACCCGGCAGATCCACATTCAGGGCGACCGCAACCACCCCGCCAACTTCGGACGCTTGTGCTCGAAAGGCGCCGCACTGGCGGAAACGCTGACCTTGCACGGCCGGTTGTTAAACCCTGAAATTAACGGGGAAACGGTATCCTGGGACGCCGCCCTGGATCTGGCGGCGGAGACGCTGAGCGCCACGGCGCGTGAGCATGGCCCTGAGTCCGTGGCGTTCTATCTTTCGGGACAGTTGCTGACGGAAGACTATTACGTCGCCAACAAACTGATGAAAGGCTTCATTGGTTCCGCCAACGTAGACACCAATTCACGCCTGTGCATGTCTTCCTCCGTCGCAGGCCACAAACGCGCTTTCGGCGCGGATGTCGTACCGGGATGTTACGAGGACCTGGAGCAGGCCGACCTGATTATCCTGACCGGCTCCAATACCGCCTGGTGCCATCCTATCCTGTATCAACGCATCAAAGCCGCCAAACAGCAGCGCCCCCAGATGAAAGTGGTAGTGATCGACCCGCGTCGCACCGCCACCTGCGATATCGCCGACCTGCACCTGCCACTGCAGCCAGGCTCTGATGCGTGGTTATTCAACGGTCTGTTGGCATACTTGGCGCGTCTGGGCGCGCTGGACTACGAATACTTGGAACAACATACCGAGGGCTTTGGCGTCGCCATCAAAGCCGCGCGCGCCGCCGAAACTGCGGATATCCCGTCGGTGGCCCGCCATTGCGGACTGAAAGAGGGCGAAGTGGCGGCGTTTTACGACTGGTTCCGCAAAACGCCGAAAACAGTGACGGCGTACTCTCAAGGGGTGAATCAATCCAGCAGCGGCAGCGACAAGGTCAACGCCATTATCAATTGTCATCTGGCTACCGGCCGCATCGGGCAGCCGGGAATGGGGCCACTCTCTCTCACTGGCCAACCCAACGCCATGGGTGGCCGCGAAGTGGGCGGTCTGGCTAATCAGCTCGCAGCGCATATGGACTTCACCTCGGATAACGTAGAGAGAGTCGGCCGCTTCTGGAACGCCACCCGCATGGCCAGCCAGCCCGGCCTGAAAGCCGTGGACCTGTTCGACGCCGTGGCGGACGGCCGCATCAAGGCGATCTGGATCATGGGCACCAATCCAGTTGTCAGCATGCCGGATGCGGACAAGGTCGCCCAGGCGCTGTCCCGCTGCGAAAACGTGATCATCTCCGACTGTATCCGCCGCACTGACACCACGGAATACGCCAACATCCTGTTGCCAGCGCTGGGCTGGGGCGAAAAAGACGGAACCGTCACCAACTCCGAGCGCCGCATCTCCCGCCAGCGCGCACTTCTAACGCCTCCCGGCCACGCCAAACCGGACTGGTGGATCATCAGCGCCGTCGCCCAGCGCATGGGTTTCGGCGCAGCCTTCAATTATCGCAATAGCCGGGATATTTTCATTGAGCACGCCGCTTTATCCGGGTTCGAAAATACGCCGGAGCAAACACTGCGGGCTTTCGATATCTCCGCCCTGGAAATCCTGACTGACGCTGAGTACGACGCCCTTGAGCCAATCCAGTGGCCGGTTAACGCCGCCACGCCGCAAGGCGCAGCCAGACTGTTTCAGGACGGTGGTTACTACAGCCCGAGCCGCAAAGCGTTGCTGTCGCCCATTACGCCTCAGCCGCCGCGAGGAAAGCTGGATGAGAACTATTCCTTCGCTCTCAACACCGGCCGCATCCGCGATCAGTGGCACACCATGACCCGCACCGCTCTGGCCCCGCAACTGAATGCCCATATTTCCGAACCCTATTGCGATATGCATCCGCAAGACGCGGAACGTCTCGGTTTCGAGCAAAACGATCTGGTCAGGATTCGCTCCCGTCATGGCGTTATGATCGCCAGAGCCCATATCACCGACGAGCAAGCACCCGGGCAGCTGTTCGTCCCCATGCATTGGACGGCGCAATACAGCGCGGTGGGACGGGTCGGCGCGTTGGTCAATCCTGTTACCGACCCGTACTCCGGGCAACCGGAAAGCAAGCATACTCCTGTGGCGCTGGAGCGCTTTGAGGCGGCTTGGCACGGGTTTATTTTCGCCCGGGAAGAATTAAATCTGGAAGGCGCGCCTTACTGGACCAAGATTCGCGGAACCCGCTTTTATCGTTATGAGCTCGCCGGGGCCGCGCCTATTGAGGATTGGAGCCAATGGGCGCAATCCCTGCTGAGCGCGTCCGATCAGAGTGAGAGCGAGTGGCTGGAGTATCAGGATAGCGCGACAGGCAAGTACCGCAGCGCCTGCTTTACTGGCGACCGTCTGACGGCATGTCTGTTTATCGGCCCTACGCCGGATTTGCCGGAACGCTCCTGGTTGGCGAGCCTGTTCGACCTGGAGGCGCTGACCCACAATGACCGTCTGGGCCTGCTCGCCGGCGTTCCGCGCTCCGACGCCGCTCATGCCGGCCGCACCATCTGCGCCTGTTTCGGCGTGGGGGAAAACACCCTGCGCCAGACTATTCGAGAAAAAGGACTACAGACGGTGGAAGCGATTGGACAATGCCTGAATGCGGGCACCAACTGCGGCTCCTGTATTCCTGAGCTGCAAAAACTGCTGTAACGCTTCCCATTGGAGGGGAAGCCATATTTGTCCGGCGAGAAATTCGGTTTAGGACGAAGTTCGATTTGAGGAGAAGCAAAAGCAACGACCCTTGCTCCTCTGCGTTTGGGAGCCTTCGCGCTCCCTTTTTTAACCTGCCGCGAATTTTAACCTGCCGCGAACCTGACTTGTCCACTTTCCATCCATCTCCACCCCACACACTCAGGCTTCATATAATTCCAGCGGCAAATCATCGGGATCGGCGAAGAAAGTGAAACGCTTACCGGTATATTCATCCACCCGGATATCCTCCACCGCCACGCCCTGGGACTCCAGATAAGCCTTGGCTTCCTCCACCGATGGCGTGACAAAAGCCAGATGCCGCAAACCGCGCGCTTCCGGATAACTGGGTCGGGGCGGCGCATCGGGAAAGGAAAACAGTTCTACCTGAGAGCCGTCCGGCAACTGCAGATCTAATTTGTATGAATTTCGTTGCGCACGGAAGTTCTCAGCCAGGATTTTCAACCCCAGCACCTCCGTATAAAAACGTTTTGACGCCCTATAGTCCGAACAAATAATGGCGGCATGATGAATGGCGGTGAGTTTCATTTATCGCGAAATCCCAAAATAGAATGTCAGACAAGCCCGTTATTCTCGCGACTTTACCGACGCTTTTCAAAACTCCCGCAACCAGGCGTATTCCCGCGACGTCCTCAACCGGAAGCGCCCTGTCGCCCCCGTGGCGAAAATCTAACGCTTATCCCTCGCATTTCATTCAAGGTAACACTGTGTAACTTATCCCCAACAAGCCCTTGCCATTAGACTTACATCAGCTAACATGTCGAAATAAATAATAAAATCAGCGTATGTGCAGAATAATAACCCGATCTAAAAACAGAGCCTGCTAAGACACAATCTGTATTCACTTTCCCATAAGGAAAACATATGTCGACATACAATGCCTTCAGAGCGCTGGCGCTTTTTCTTACTACTCTCTTCGTTTCCAATCTCGCCGCCGCGCAAACAGATATCGTCTTCTGTAGCGACAACAACTACTGGTATCCGTTCACCTACGTAGACGAACAAGGCGAAGCCGCAGGCATGCATGTGGACATCGTGAAAAAAGCCGCCGACAGCCTGGGCTATAAAGTCGAATTCAAACCCATGCTGTGGCAGGAATGCCTGGATTCCGCCCGCGGCAACCTGGTGCACGGCGTCGTTACCGCCTCCTACAAAAAAGAGCGCGCGGAGTTCATGAACTATCCCGCCGACGCCGCTACCGCGCAACGCTCCGCCTCACGGGTGGCGCAAGTGGAATATATTGTAGTGGTCTCCAGCGACGCCAAATACGAATTCAAGGGCGACCTCAATACGCTGCCGGAACCGGTGCGCGTGGCCCGCGGTTACTCCATCGTCAGCACGCTGCGGGAATCCAACCGGCGCATATACGAAAGCCAGACCGGGGAACTGCGCAACATCGAAAAGCTGGCCAAGCTGGGAAGCGGTTCGGTGATCACCACCCCGGAAGTTTACCAGCACCTGATGCGGCAGGCGGAATACAAAACCAAGCTGAAATCCGACCTCAACCCCCTCAGCAGTAAATCCTACCATCTTACTTTCGCCAAAGGCTCTCCCCTCACTACTGCGGAACAGACCGCCATCTGGAAAGAGATTTCGCGTCTGCGGGACGACCCTGAATACATGAGCGCACTGACGGCCAAGTATCTGAAATAAAAGACCCCGATCAACTCGCATTCGGGTCGACAGGGATAATGTCACCCCGATGCGGGTATGCTGTGACCGGATCAAAAGAATTGGGCGATAACAACAAAAACGCCTGACTAAAGGGGCGCAAGCTCCATTATCACATCAATCGACTATGCAATAAGGAAGTCTATGCTAAGAAGAATACATTCTTGGAAATTATTGGCCAGCGCAGCAGCAATTTCGGCCTTGATGGCGGGATGTCAGTCCACCATGGACAAGAAAACCACCGCCAACGAACCGGAAGTTAAAAACGTGATCATGATGATCGGCGACGGCATGGGGCCGCAGCAGATCGGATTGTTGCACGAATACGCCGTCAATGCGCCGGACTCCATTTACCGCGGTCAGCTCACCGGCATGCAGAAGTTCATGGACGCCGGCGTTCTGGGTCTGTCCCGCCACACTCCCGCTTACAATCTGGTTGTCGACTCCGCCTGTTCCGCCACGCAATTGGCCACTGGCGAGCCTGCGCCTTCCGAGGTCATTGGCGTGGATAAAGTAGGCGACCACGTTGAGACCGTACTGGAGAAAGCCAAGCGCATGGGTAAATCCACCGGCCTGGTGTCCGACACCCGTCTGACTCACGCCACTCCCGCGTCTTTCGCCGCTCACCGTGCGCATCGCTCCATGGAGAACCAGATCGCGGAGGACATGCTGGCCAATCAGGTGGACGTCATGCTATCCGGCGGTCTGCGTCACTGGCTGCCCAAGTCCGTGAACGACAAAGGCGACCTGTATCACCAGTTGGAGAAGCAAACCGAAGGCGCCGTGCAATTGAAGTCCAAGCGTAAGGACGACAAAAACCTGCTGGCGGAAGCCGACTCCATGGGATATCAGCTGGCGTTCAACCGCCATCAGCTGGACGCCGCCAAGGGCGATAAGCTGTTGGGCCTGTTCAACTACTCCGGCATGATGAACGGCATCCGTTACACTCACAGCAAAGACGATCCCAAGCGCACCGAACCGACTCTGAAAGAAATGACCATGAAGGCGCTGGACATTCTGTCCCGCAACGAAAAGGGATTCTTCCTGATGATCGAAGGCGGCCAGATCGACTGGGCGGGCCACGACAACGACGCGGGCACCATGCTGCATGAGATGCTCAAGTTCGACGAAACCATCAACTACGTTTACGAATGGGTGAAGAACCGTCAGGACACATTGGTCATCATCACCGCCGACCATGAAACCGGCGGCTTCGGCTTCAGCTATTCACGCTCCGACATCCCCGAAGGCGAACCGCTGAACGGCGAAGCGTTCAAAGAGGCGGCCTACGCGCCTAACTTCAACTTTGGTTCATTCGAGACTTTGAGCAAGCTGTACCAGCAAAAAATGAGCTTCCCGGATCTGTTCGCTCAGTACGACGGCGACAAACAGTCCCCAGAAGCACTCATGAAACTGGTGAACGCCAACAACGCCTTCCCTATCACCCTGGAGCAGGCCAAGGCGGTTCTGGAGCAAGAGCCTAACTACTTTCAGGTAGACGGCCACGACTACCTGAGCGCCAAGATGTTCCCGAAAGTGAATGACTTCAAGTCGTTCTACGTGTACGGCCAGGAAGTGCGCCATGACCTGTTGGGTCGCGCCATGGCCGAAAGCCAGAACATCGTCTGGGCCACCGGCACTCACACCAGCACGCCTGTGCCTGTTGTAGCGTTTGGTCCCGCCAGCGCGACTGAGGGCTTCTCCAAGATGCTGCACCATACTGATATCGGGCAACTGGCCAAGAGCGCGATTCACTAATTCGCGCTGAGGTTGATAAACCGATAAGGGGACTCTGGGTCCCCTTTTTCATGCGCCTTCTCCCATTTTTCTCCCCAGAGATAAGGCTTTTCCGAGATTCATTTTCGCTTCTCGGCGTCGCTCGCTTGTTCCCGGCGAACGCTAAAAGCCCTCTTCCAAACCTCATTTTCGGGCGAAATCCTGTATTTAATTTTGCAAAGTTTTTCACCGCAATGTACGGCGAATTTGGGCGATTTCTCACCCGCCGTTTTTCTTTACCTTCTCGACTGAAGCAAAATCAAACGCTTAGCTGCATACGTGAATACGGACACGCTTTCACTATTCGTAACAATTTTCCCTCTCCAATTACATCACGCAATGGGAACCGCGAACTAGAACGTCAATTTATCGACGTTTATTACTATTGTTTACGAGCATGTTTTTGACAAATTTAACATTCATTCCAATAATCCAGGCAACAGTGATTAGTTTTTAATCACATCGAAGCAGTTCACTTAGTCGTTTCGTAATCAGACCCAAAGGAAAGACCGCAAGGTCGAGGAGAGGGTTTCATGGACAAGATTATTATTTCGCATGTGGGGCTAATGGAGAAAGACTTGGTCCTGCTTCGAAATCTGTCTCATCTGGACGAAACATGGTTTGGAAACTTCCAGCTGGCCAGTGAGCCCGGAACCATGGAAGGTCAGATACTACTGGTGGATGTCGATAAGCCAGAAAGCCGCAGCCTTTGGCAAAGAATGAAGGCGGCTACCCACTTCGAGAAAACCATCGTCATCAGTCGCAGCAAACAGCCTGTCGACGATGGCGCGATCCATCTGACCCGTCCCCTGATTTTTCGTCGCCTGCGCGAGGCATTGCAGCAGGCCACGCAATCGGACCAACAAGAAGCGAAGACCCACGTAAAGAACATTCTCGTTGTCGACGACAACTTGCCGGTGCGCACCTTCATGAAACAGAAGTTGCACGAAATCCTGGATTTCGAAGCCGGCGTGGATGTGGCGGAAAGCGGAGAAGAAGCGCTGCTGAAGGTGCGCGACTGCCGCTACGACCTGGTGTTCATGGATGTGATGATGCCTGGCATGGATGGTTATCAGGCTTGCCGCTCAATCAAGCAACAAGTGAAAACCAAAGTGGTGATGCTGACCAGCAAATCATCCACGTTAAACCGCGTCAAAGCAAAAATGTCCGGGTGCGACGGTTATATCACCAAGCCCCCGGAAGACCGGGAACTGGCGGAAGTCGTACGCCGCTATCTCGGCGCAACCAAAACGGAAACGCTCATATTTCCACAATTAGCAGCTCTAGGGAGATAACCTATGAACAAGAAAGTACTTATCGTCGATGACAGCGAAACCGATCTGAAACATCTGGAGCAGATCGTCTCCGGCGCCGCCTATCAAACGGTGACCGCCCGTTCCGGCGAAGAAGCCATCAGCAAGGCGCGCAAAGAAAAGCCCAGCCTGATTCTGATGGACATCATCATGGGCGACATGGATGGATTCAGCACCTGTCGGGAAATCGCCCAGGACCCGGAGCTGTCCAAAATTCCGGTGGTGTTCGTCTCCAGTAAAAACCAGAAGGTGGACCACATCTGGGCGGCCAAGCAAGGCGCCAAGGCGCTGGTGTCCAAGCCTTACAAGAACGAAGAAATTCTAAGTCAACTCCACAGCTACGCCTGAAGCCGATTCAGGGACGAGGTGAGACGCCATGAACAGCGTGTCAATCCCGGTAGAGAGCAAGCGAATACTGCGGCCTTCCGAAGCCTTCGCCCTGCTCCGGCAAATTAACGCGGAAACCCGGGAGGAAGTCCGCGAAAATCAGGCCACCGCATGGTTCGCCCTGCGGCTGGCCGTCAAGGAAGTCGACGCGGAAACGGCTGATCAGGGCAACCTGGGCCTGCTGATTCGCGAGGACTGCTACAAGGAGCTGCTGGAGTCCCCGGAAATCTGCCCGGTCCCTTACGCTCCCAAGTGGTTAAGCGGCTTCGTAAATGTCCGCAGCCAGGTAACGCCGGTTGTCGACCTGGAGATATTTTTCGGCCTGCGCGAAGACGCTGAAGCCATCGCGCAGCAACGTAAAGTCGTGCAGCGGACCAGCCCCTCTTACCTGCTGTATTTCGATCAGGGGCAGGAATCCTTCGCCATTAAAGTGCGTCGTTTTCCCAACAAGCTGATGATGACGGCGGACGAGCGCATGACTCAGCCGCCGCCCCTTTCCAACGCTCTGATGGCCTGCGTCAATGCGGTCTACAGACAGAACGGCATTTGGTGTGAATGGAATCTGGAAACATTCAAAAGGAGGCTGACCGATATGCTGAGCACGAGTTAAGCCTTACCCCGATAGACAAGCCTGTCAGCGATAGCAGTAAACATCCGCCCCTCAAGGCGCAGGCTAAACCCTGGTTGCTTAAACGGAATTTCCGGGAAAGTCAGGACCGGAGAGGGTGGGCTACGCCCCAAAACCCACTTCGGAAGCGTTATTAAAAGGAGTCCCATGGGAGGATAACATGAGAAAGACCATCTCACTCTTATTCGGTCTGGCCCTGAGCCAACTTGTCGCCGCACAATCACCCGGCGTCTATGGAGATCGCATTGTCGTCGGCGGCGTACTGGACCTGGAGGGTCAGTCCCGCGGTCTGGGCCTGAACATGCGCGACGGCGTGCTCGCGGCGTTCGAAGGCGTCAGCATCAAAGGCAGACGGCTTGAATACGTCACCCTCAACGATTCATACACCCCAGACCTGACCGTTGAGCAGATCAACCGTCTGATCCGGGACGGCGTGTTCGCCATGATCGGCAATGTCGGCACCCCGACCGCACAGGTGGCGCTGCCAATCCTCGCCGATAACAAAGTGCCCGCCGTCGGCTTCTTTACCGGCGCAGGTCTGCTGCGTCCCGGCGTTGGCGACGTCATCAACTTCCGCGCCAGCTATGTGCAGGAAACCGCCAAGGTCATCGAACAAGGTTTCCGCGCGGGTCTGCAAGCCTCCGAAATCTGCGCGTACGTGCAGAACGACGCCTATGGCATGGCGGGAGTGGAAGGCATCAAACTGGCGCTGCAAAACAACGTGCGTTCCCGCGACATCGTGGAAAAGCTGGACACTATCCTGGCCAAATCCGGCGACTCGCCTGAGCGCAACGGCATCGGCCCTGTCGGCGTTTATCAACGCAACACCCTGACTTCCCGCGCCGGTTTCGAATCACTGAAAGAATGGGAAAAAGCCAGCAACAGCCGCTGCCGCCTGGTGGTTACAGTTGGCACTTACAACGCGATTGGCCGCTTCGCCGCCTATTCCAAACAGCGTGGCGAAGACTGGCTGATCAGCGCGGTATCCTTCACCGGCGCGGAAAACCTGCGCGACACCCTGGACCGCTTCGGCGTGACGGACAAAGTCATTCTGACCCAAGTGGTGCCTGACCTGGAATCCGACCTGCCTATCGTAAAAGAAGCCAGATCAGCGCTCGGCGAACGCCTGAACGTGGTAAGTCTGGAAGGCTATATCGTCGGCAAGATGTTCGTGGCCATCATGCAAAGCATAAAAGGCGACCTGACCCGGGAAAGCTTTGTGCGCGCCACCCGTAACGCGGAGTTCAACATCGGCGGCGTCGCTCTCGACTTCCGCGGCGACAATCAGGGATCGGACTTGGTGACGATGACTTACTTCAACAACAAGTCCTATCTCCCCATAGAAGGCTCGCAACTGGCCAGATTGTTCTGAATGGCATGAAGCAACGGGTTATACAGGCTCGATAAGCAGGAGCATTATCATGAAATTGAACCGTACTTTTTCTCTCAGCAAACTCAGCGTAGGACAACGACTGCTGTCGCAAACGCTGGTTATGGCGTTAACGCTGGTGATCATCGGATCTCTGGCTTTCTTCGCCCTGACTTACGCCAGAAACTCATCCGAGAAACTGCATAATCAGGTCAACGAAACATCACGGTTGACGCACTTGATCAACACCTTGCAGGAAGGCATGGTGGACACCATCAACAGTCTGAACACCGGTGTCGTCACCTGGGCGGACGCTGACGCCAGACTGGCGTTGGCCCGTAAACAGTTTGAAGCTGACTGGCAGGCTTTAAGCGCCTCCACCAGTTCCCAGGCCGGCGAACAGCAGTCCGCCTTCGCCGACATGCAGAGAACCGTCTCCGGCGTATTCGCCGCCTTCGATCAGTTCAAAGCCATGGGCGGCAACCAGTCCCGCGCCGACTTGGAGCTGTTCCTGTTGAACGACTTGTCTGAGTTCATCGGGCCCTTCAACGACGCGTCCACGGCTTATGCAGACCAGTTAACCCAACAAGCGCAGATCGCGTTTGAAACCTCCGAAGGCGTATTGAATATCGCCCTGATCGCCGGTTCCGCCATCATTCTGCTGAGCTTGGGCGGCGCTATCGGTCTGTCGCAATACATCCGTCGCTCCATCCTGCGTCCGGTCAACGTCATCGCGGAAACCGTGGACAAGGTCAAACAAGGCGACTCCGAAGCCCGTACTGCGCTCACTGGCACCGACGAGCTGGTGACGCTGGGCCAGGCCCTCGACCAGCTGCTGAACGAGAAAGTGGCGACACTGATCCGCATCGAGAGAGAGAACGAAGTCCTCAACAACTCGGTTATCGAGCTGCTGGAAGGCACCTCCAAACTCAGCGACCGCGATCTCACCACCAAACTGATCGTACGCGAAGACATTACTGGGCCGGTTGCGGACGCCTTGAACCTGGTCACCAAGGAAACCTCCGAAGCCTTGGGCAAAATCCGCTACGTCAGTAACCTGGTCAGCGCCTCCAGCGTCATGGTGGATGAACAGACCCGCAAGGTTGTCGGCGTCGCCGATCAAGAGCGGAAACTGATCGAGCAGACTATCCAGAAACTGGATGGCGTCGCCAAACACATGGCGCAAATCGCCAAGTGGTGTCAGTCCTGTAACCAGATCGCGCAAAGCGCCTCTTCTTCTACCGACAAAGCCTATGAGGCGGTAGGAAACACGGTCGAGAGTATGGATGAAATCCGCGACTCCATCAGCGAAACGGAAAAACGCATCAAGCGTCTGTCAGAACGTTCGTTGGAAATCAGCGGCATCATCGACATCATCAACAGCATCGCGGAACGTACTCACGTACTGGCCTTGAACGCCAGTATGCAGGCGGCGGCGGCAGGTGAAGCCGGTCGCGGATTTGCGGTGGTTGCGGACGAGGTGCAGCGTCTGGCGGAAAGCTCACGTAACGCCACCTCTCAGATCAGCAGCTTGATTCGCAATATCCAGACCGAAACGGCGGATGCGGTGGACACCATGAACAACAGTATCACCCAGGTGGTCAACGGTTCCAAACGCGCCACCCAGGCCGGCTCTCAGATGCAGGAAACCCAGAAGACCACTCGCGAGCTGGTAACAGCGGTAGAAAAAATAGCGCAGAACTCTCTGGCCCAGGCCAAAGAAACCCAGAATGTGTGTCAACAAACCGGCGAAATCGAAGCCAGCACCCGCGTCACCGACATGGAGCTGAAACGCCAGTCCCTGCACACAGAAAGACTGCGCACCGCCTCTGGCGTTCTGCAACAAACGGTGGAGTTGTTCACCTTGCCGGCTTCCGTATCCACCAATATCCGGATACCGGAGCTGTCTACCGAGTCGCTGGAAACCAGCGCCTCTACGCCAAGCAAGCTGATGATTCCAAGCGCGGGCGCTCCGGCGAAAGAAGAGCCGGGACGCCTCAAGCAGGCCAGCTAGAAGGCAGGAGGATTGCGGCTGGCGTTATCGCAGGATGCGCCAGCCGCCGGGAAAAGGTTGCTGTTTAAACCTGATGTTTGGCGCGCTCCCCCGGAGCGCCCGCAACCACTAACCAGGATGGATTCCGTCTATGCACAAGCAAGACCCTGTTTCACCCACCGTCGAACTCATTCGCACCTTTACTGCGGAACTGGAGGATGTGGCGGCGACGCAACGGACCGTCGATGCGGAATTAGTCTTCGCCGCTCTGGAAAACGTCAACGACGCTTTGGAGATGGCGGCCATGCCGGAATTGCAGGCGCGCCTGCAACGCCTGTATGCGAATATCGCCAGCGACGGCCCAAAAGATCCGCGAAGCAATGAAACCATGCCGAATTTCCCGGTTGAAGCGAAAAAGGTCTGGTCCATCATCGATTGGCTGCACAGACTGGAACCCCTGGCGGAAGAACAATTATCACTGCAAGCGCAGCAAAACGCCGCCGGCCCCGAAAGTTGGAATGACTATAACGCATCACAACCAGAGGGCGCCGTAGCGGACACAAACGCTTCCGCCGAGACTATCCCCGCGATGGAAGTAACGGAAACCGAAACGGACAACGCCGACGAGCTGGTCGCGGAAGTCTATGAAGAAGATTTCGTCGACATTGCGGCAGAACTCGGCGTCACCTTGCCGGCGATGGATGTGGCGGAAGTCACGGAAGAGGAACCGGAAATAACATTCGACCTCTCCGACTTCACTCCCCCCGCGGATCTTCCCGAATCTCACCAGGAAATTCTGGCGTCGCTGTGGGAGGAAACCGCCGCCCTGCTGCCGGAATTCGCCAAGCAGGCGGAAAAAATGCGGGACTCCATCAAAGCCCGCCATTGTTATTGCGAACTGCTGCAAACCCTGGGCGAAACCTGCGCCTATCTGGGATTGTCCGGCCTGCAACTGCTGTTCGATATGGTGGCGATTCGCCTGCAGTCCATTGACCAGGTGGACCCGGAGCTGGCGGACTTACTGGAACAGTGGCCCGTATTGCTTCACGAATACCTGCAAAGCGGCGCATCAGAAGAAAGCTGCCTGTGTCTGATGCAGTTTATCGACGACGCCACCTGGGGCGAGCGTCTGGACGAAGAGACGCAGCAAGCTATTCTGGAAAATCTGGTGGACTTCCAGCTCAGCGACGACGAGTTTATGGAGGAAACAGCAGAAGACGCCGTATTAACGCCTGAAGATATCTCCCTGGTTCCATCTGACGGAGCCAACCAGGAAGTATTCCAGGCGTTTTTGCTGGATTCACCCAACCATACTCATGCGCTGTTCCATGCGCTGTCCTCCCTGCATGGCGATCTGTCTGACAAGAAAGCCTTCCTGCAGCAGGCCCAACGCGCCAGCCATACCTTGAAAGGCGCCGCCAACCTGATCGGCATCAAGGGCGTCGCCAATATCAGCCACGCCATGGAGGAGATCTTTGAAGCCCTGGCGGACGGCAAGGCGGCGTGGAGCCTAGAGATGAAAGACATGTTGCTCAGCGCCGCGGATTGCGTCAGCAGCATGATCGACCACCTGCTGGGACGGGATCAACCGCCGGAAGACGCCCTTCCTCTGCTCAACGCACTGGTGCACTGGCGCTCTCCAGAGAAAGCCGAAGCCGCCTGGGCGGCGATGCAGGAGCACCATGCAGACACTGAAGTCGACGCCTCCCCGGCGGATGACAAAGTGGTGGCGCTGCCCTCCCGCGACAACGCTGCGGAACGCGCGCCGGCTGCCCCCGCACAGGAAGAAGCCTCCGCCGCTCCCGCGCAGCAACAGTTTGCCGCGCCGCAGGACAACGCCGGTCTGGAGCAGTTGCTGCAGTTAGCGGAAGAGATGAGCATCAACACCGTACAGGCGCAGGAGCTGTACAAGCGCGTGCAGCTCACTGGCTTTGATCTGAAAGGCCACGACACCCGCTTGAACGAAACCCGTCTGGAGCTGGAAGGCCTGATCGACAGCCGCAGCATGGCGCGCAAACTGCGCCCGGACAGCGAACATGCGCAGGATCTCGATCCGCTGGAGATGGACCGCTATGACGACATGCATCGCTGCTCCCACCAGCTGTTCGAAGCCATCGCTGACGTACGCGAGTTGAACCAGAAGCTACAGGACCAACTGGCGATGATGGATGCGCTGATGCGACAACAGCACCGTCATATCGACACTTTGCAGCACCAGTTGCTGTCGCGCCAACGGGTCGCGGCGCAGGTTCTGAGCGGCCGTCTGCAGCGCTGCGTGCGTCAAGCCTGTCGCGCCGCCGGCAAACTAGCGGATCTGGTTATCGTTGGCGAAGATATTCAGGTGGACCGGGAGTTGGTGGAGAAACTGGCCGACCCGCTGATGCACCTGTTGCGCAATGCCGTCGACCACGGCATCGAAGATGAACAAAGTCGTCTCGCCACCGGCAAGTCCGGACAAGGTCTGATCGCCCTGAACTACCGCCAGGATGGACGTTTCCTGGAGATCAGCCTCAGCGATGATGGCCGCGGCCTCGACTTCGACAGCATTTACGAAAAAGCCAAGCAACGCGGCCTGCTGCCCGCCGACGGCGGACGCCCGGACAATCAATCCCTGGCGCAGCTGGTTTGGCTCCCCGGCTTCAGCACCAAGGACAAAGCCACTCAGTTATCCGGCCGCGGCATTGGCATGGACGCAGTGCGTAGCCAGGTTGAGCTGCTCGGCGGCACGGTGCGCTTCAGCTTCGATGACGAAGGCGGCTGCCGCCTGCTGATCCGGGTGCCAGTGAAGGAAATCACCCAGTACATGTTGCTGGTGCTTGTGGGCGCGCAACGCTTCGCCCTGCCCACCGCCGTTCTGAAACAGATTCTGCCGACTCACACCGGCGAACTGGAAGAGGTGGCCGGCAAGCCCTATCTGGAATATGACGGTCAGCTTTACCCTTATATCGACCTGGCGCAGCGCCTGTATGGGCAACCCGCTCCGGAAGGCGCCGGCAAACCAGTGGTGATCGCCGAACTCAACGAACGCACCGTGGCCATCGCCGTAGACATGCTGCTCACCGGCGAACAGCTGGTGGTGCGGACGCCGGGTAAATTGATCCCCGGTCTGCGCGGCGTCTTCGGCTTGACCATTCTGGGCGACGGCTCGCTGGTGCCGGTGCTGAACCTGTCGGATCTGTTGCAACAGAATCAATCCAAACAGGCTTATCAAACCGCTCACATCATCACCGAGAGCCAGGTTGATTCCCCTAAAATACTGGTGGTGGACGACTCCCTCAGCGTTCGCAGCACCCTGAAGCAGCTGCTGCAGGACTGCGGCTTTGAAGTCGTCACCGCCAGCGATGGCCTCGACGCCGTCGAGAAACTGCGGCACATCACCCCCAACCTGTTGTTGGTGGATATGGAGATGCCGCGCATGGACGGACTGGAGTTGACCCGACACCTGCGTCAGCAGCAGGACTGGGCCAACATGCCTGTGGTTATGCTGACCTCACGCAGCCACGAAAAACATCGTAGTCTGGCCCATAAGGCCGGGGTGACGGCTTACGCCACGAAACCCTACAACGACAACGAGCTCATGGATACCATCAGGGAGTTGCTGACATGATTGGAGAAAAGTCGAGCTTAACCGCATATTACTCACTGGTCGTCGCGGGCAGGACCTTGTATCTGCCCGCCAGCGACATTCTTTATCTGGCGGGAAAGGAAGAAGTGCTGGATATAGAACACATTCCATGCATCCGTTTTAACGGTGAACTGTATCCCGTTTACGGATTTCGCGAAGGGTTCATTCCCCAGCCCGGGCTACAGGGCGGCGATTCCCGCGCCGCCCTGATATGCAGCCCCGAATCCGGCGCCGAACCGGCGCTGGCGCTTTCCTGTCGCGCCATCTATAAACTGCGCGCCAATCATCGACCGCGCCGCCTACCGGACTTCATGGTCGGCTCAAGTCCGATCGAAGGCGTTCTGCGCCACAATACCGGCTGGGAGTGTTACACCAGCGCCCATCAACTGATCGAATACTTTGAGAAGGCATTACGCTATGAACTCCCCCAATTCCAATTTCAAAATGTTCGTTTGGTTAGCTGACGCCGGCGAGCGTCAGAGCATCGCCTTCGTCGCCGATACGCTTTGCGAATATCTGCAGGATGTGGCGGTGCAGGATTTGCCCACCTCCGCGCCGAGCTGTTCGCATGTCGTGGAGTGGATGGGGCATGTGGTGCCGGTGTTTCGTTTGCGTCCCGGCAATAGCAACGAACACGTCAACGTAGTGGTGTTGCGCGCCTCCGCCAACCAGGAAAACGGTTATATCGCGCTGGAAACCCGCAACGCGCCAGTGAAAGTGGAGATCACCGACGATCAGTTCGAGGCGTTTGACGCCAATGAGCGTCCGTTGTGGCGGGAGGCGCTGATCTCCGGCTTTATCCGCGACGGTCAATCCATTCCCATCGTGCATCCGGATTTACTGTGCGCCAAAGGCTTCGTCAGCACGGCTAATTCATACTTCATTAAACATTTGCGCCTGACGGCGTAATGCGCTTCCCGGCTCCCGCGTTCTATTTTCAGGGTGGACGGCGCGGGGGCCTTTTTTCAGCGTTAAGCCAGGAGGCTCATGCGCCCTGAACGGCAGTCTGTGGATAGAGATAACGTTCCAAAATAGCGCTGCCGTTGAATTCCGCATCCAGCACTGACACAAATGTGTAAACGCCAACCAGCTTACGATTAAGAAAGACAAACTCCTTCGGAGGAATCTGAAAGTAACGGTTAATCGCCGATTTGGCGGCGCGTTTGGCGATGCGGGTCGGCAGGTCGCTGCGCCGCCAGCAGTATTCATTGTCCGCATTCAGAGCGAATTCAGGTACATCCTCCGCCTCCGCAGCCAAGGGCTCCAGCACCGCCATGCAGACTTTACCGAATTCATCCAGCACGCTGGCCGGCCAGTCGCGACGCATGAAACGCAGTTTCACCGCACCCTCGATCACTCGCTCCAGATCCCGCTCATAGGAGGCTCGGATCATGTCGCATACGGGACGGATAAATGAATCCGGATATTTTTGCACAGCGCCGAAATCCAGCAGCACGATGCGGTCCGGCTCGCCTGGATTAGCGCCAAGGCGAATACGGTAGTTGCCGAAGTTGGGATCGGTCTGCAGCTCGCCCCATACAAACAGCTCGCGGAAGAATAACTCCAAAGCCGCCTGCGCCAGATGGTTACGACGCGCCAGGGACAATTCCTGGACCTGCGCATGGGTGACGCCCAGACCCGGCTCATAGGATGTCGCCATGACATGGGAAGTGGAATATTCGGGGAAAACGTCAGGAACCACGAAACGATCGTCGTCTTTGAGCATCTCGCCGAAGCGGCGGGTAGTTTCCAGCTCAAGGCTGTAATTCACTTCCCGGTGCATCATGGCGCGGACTTCTTCCAGCCACTCGTCGAAGTCAGGGCCGAACGACACCATACGCGCAACTTTCAACAGACGGGCGACGGAGTCCAGGTCAGAATCCACCGCCTCCGCAACGCCTGGGTACTGAATCTTCAGACATAGCTCTCTGCCGTCGGACTTGCGGCGCGCCCGATGCACCTGCCCCAGGGAAGCGGCGCCGATAGGCTCATGCAGGACATCCAGCTCCTTGAGCTTATCCGCTCCTAGCTCCTGAAGCAGAACTTGATGAATTTTGCTCCATCCCAGAGCTGTCGTGCGGTCTTCCAGAGTATGCAGAGCTTCGGTCACTTCCACAGGCAGGAAGTGTTCGCCATACAGCGCCATGACCTGGCCGATTTTAACAACGCTGCCTTTAAGCTGTCCCAGCTCCTCCACCAGATACTGAGCCTGACGGGACAGCGCTTCGCGACGGCTTTCCTCACGTTTTTCACGGGACTTGAACAGGTTGGCGGCCATATTGCCCGCCAACCGCGATCCCGCGACCAAACCAGCCCGCGTCAGGCTGAGGCGTCGTTCAAAGCTTCCAGTCTTGATACGGTCAACCTCCCGGGCATTGTTCTTGGCGTCTGGTTTATCACTCATGCCGCATTCAATATTCCCTTTAAAAGTTCCGCGTCAGGAGATGGTCTCGCCGGCGGCCTGCTTGTCCGCGTGATAGGAAGATCTCACCAACGGCCCGCTCGCCACCTGTTTGAAGCCGATTTCGTATCCGTAATCCGCCAGCTCCTTGAACTCGTCAGGATGTACGAAACGCACAACGGGCAAGTGGTCTTTGGAAGGAGCCAGATACTGGCCCAAGGTCAGCATATCGGTATTGTGCGCGCGCAGATCTCTCATGACCTGCTTAACTTCTTCAATTTCTTCGCCAATACCCAGCATCAGACCGGACTTGGTCGGCACATCCGGCGCCGCTTCTTTGAAACGCTTCAGCAGCAGCAATGACCATGCGTAGTCAGCGCCGGGACGCGCCTGCTTGTACAAACGAGGCACCGTCTCCAGGTTATGGTTGAAAACGTCAGGGGGCGACTCGCGCAGAATATCCAGCGCCACGTCCATACGACCACGGAAGTCGGGCACCAGAACCTCAATTTTCAGGTTGGGGCTGTATTTACGGGATTCGCTGATGCACTTGGCGAAATGTCCCGCGCCGCCATCACGCAGGTCGTCGCGGTCCACCGAGGTGATGACCACATACTTCAGATTCATTTCAGCAATGGCCTGCGCCAGATGCGTCGGCTCGTTTTCGTCAAGCGCGTTGGGACGACCGTGGGCCACGTCACAGAACGGACAGCGGCGGGTACAGATATCGCCCATGATCATAAAGGTGGCGGTGCCGTGACTAAAACACTCGCTTAAGTTGGGGCAGGACGCTTCTTCGCAGACAGAGTGCAGATTCAGCTTGCGCAGCTTTTGCTTGATGGCTTCCACGCTGGGGGAAGAGGACAGGCGCACCCGTATCCAGTCCGGTTTTCTGGGCACGGCGTCAGTGGCGATAATCTTAACGGGATTGCGGGATACTTTATCGTAACCGCGCAGTTTGACGCCCTGCTCCACCCGCTTGACCGCCGCTTTCGGCGCCTCAGCCAGAGAACCTTGTACGTTGGTTTCACTCATCTCCGGGTAACCCTCTCTGCTCTACAACTGATTGGAAGCCCGCTGCGCGGACAAATTGGCTCAGCCACGCATCGGCGACTGATGCCCAGCTCACATCCGGTACGAATTCTTTTATCTGCGTCATCCGCAACCCCTGATAGCCGCAGGGATTAATGCGCAAAAAGGGCTCCAGATCCATATCCACATTCAAGGCCAGACCATGGAACGAGGAACCGCGTCGAATTCTTAACCCCAGGGACGCAATCTTGGCGTCTCCCACATACACGCCGGGCGCATCTTTGCGGGCATGGGCTTCGATACCGTATCCCGCCAGCGTATCCACCAGCGTGTTTTCGATCATTGTCACCAGATCTCGGGCGCCCATTTTGAGACGCCGCAGATCCAAAAGTAAATACACCATTAGTTGGCCGGGACCGTGGTAGGTCACCTGGCCGCCGCGATCCACCTGCACAACCGGGATGTCGCCCGGGAACAGAACATGCTCGGCATCGCCGGCCTGCCCCTGAGTAAACACGGGCTCATGCTGCAATAGCCAGACTTCGTCCGTGGTTTCAGCGTCGCGCTGCTGGGTAAAATCCTGCATCGCCCGCCAGACCGGTTCATAGGACACCAGCCCAAAGCGCCGCACTATCAACGTCTGAACTTGCGTCGACGCCACAGTTTCCATCTCGACAGAGTCCTGCTGGGTCACGACTTACAACACCATTTGCACGGCGCTGTGCGCTTTCAGATCCAGAAACAGGCGACGAATATGCTCCTCGCTCTGTGCCTGAATGCTAAAACGCAATGAAAGATATTTACCGTTGCGGCTGTCGAGCGCGTCAATCGAAGACGCATCGAACTCAGGCGCATGGGCGCGCACAATTGTCGCCACGACTTCCTGAAAATCAGGCCCCGCCACACCGATGACTTTCAACGGATAGTCGCAGGGAAATTCAATTTTGGGAGCCTCTTTTTGGCTATCGGTCATGAGAGCACCTTTAACAGCAACCAAGACAAACCGCCTGGGTTAAAAATGAACAAAACCTCTGGTCGCCACGCGGCCAGAGGTCTGCTTATTATACGCTTTTACAGGGCGTTTTGGCTCGCCCTTGTCCCGGCGTTTGCGCTTATTCAAATAATCCCATAAAGAACAGCACGATAGCGTGCCAGATACGCTTGAAGAAGCCAGCCTCTTCAACTGCTTCCAAAGCCACCACTGGTTTTTCCAGCAGTAATTCGCCATTCAGCTTGACAGTTAGCTTGCCCAGCTCCGCGCCCACTTCGATTGGCGCCTTGATAACCTTATCGATATCGACAGTGGCTTCCAGCGCGTCTTTTTTACCCCGCGGGATAGTCACTACAATTTCCTTGCTCAACCCCAATGGAAGGGTGTCGGCGGAGCCGGCCCATATATCGCTGTCCACCAGTTTTTGCCCGGCTGAGTACAGCTTATGGGTTTCAAAATAGCGGAAGCCATAGTTCAACAACTTCAGCGTCTCGCGAGCGCGGGCTTCCTCGCTCTTGGCGCCCATCACCACACTGATCAGACGCATGCCGTCGCGTACGGCGGAAGACACCAGGCAATAGCCCGCTTCTTCCGTATGGCCGGTTTTAAGTCCATCCACGGACTTGTCGCGCCACAACAACAGGTTGCGGTTAGGCTGGCGGATATTGTTGTAAGTAAAGTATTTTTCTGAATAAAGCGGATATTGATTAGGGAAGTCGTTGATAATCGCTTTCGCCAACTTCGCCAAGTCATGTGCGGAGGAGTAATGATTCTCCGAAGGCAGGCCAGTGGCGTTTGCGAAATTGGTGTTGCTCATGCCCAGACGCTGCGCGTGCTGGTTCATCATGGAAGCAAAAGCGTCTTCGCTGCCGGCGAGAAACTCCGCGACGGCGACGCTGGCGTCGTTGCCGGACTGAATGATAATGCCCTTGAGCAAATCGCCCAGACGAACGCTGGTGCCTTCGCGCACGAACATTTTGGAGCCGCCGGTTTTCCAGGCTTTGACACTGATCGGCGCTTCGTCGTTGAAGCTGACATTGCCCTGGTCAACTTCGTAATCCAGCACGTAGGACGTCATCATCTTGGTCAAACTGGCGGGGGGAAGGCGTTCTTCAGAATTTTTCTCAACGATAATGGCGCCGCTTTCGGCGTCCATCAGGATGTACGAAGAGGCTGCGATTTGCGGCGCCGAGGGTATCAGGGAAGCTTGGTCCGCCCAGGCTGCGCCGACGGCCCAGCACAGGAAAAATGCAATATAAACTCGCATCCTTGGTAATGACATGATTGGTTCTCTGGCTTTTACTTGGATTTGTGTGTGATTAGGTCGCGGTTTTGCAGCTGAATAGTAACGGAAAGCCGGGGCTAATTCACCCCGAACTGAAACTCTGTCGCATTAACTTGCGGTAACCCGTAACGCGCCGTTCAAATGCTGGGATTATTCAGCGCCCGCTTGATCAGCATGGTTTCCGGATAGGCCGCGCGCTGCAGGATATCCAAAAAACGAGCCGCTTCCTCCTCTTTGACGAACGGCCCCACTCTCACCCGATAGATCGAGTCTGTATCCGGTTTGCTAACGAACACTGGCGCGTCCAGCAGTGAGCTGATGTGGTTACGCACTTTAATCGCCCCCAGTTCCGTACTGAACGCTCCCACCTGTAAAAAATATCCTTGTGCGACATCCGAAGTGGGTGCGGGAACCGGCGTCGGAGCCGCCGTCACAACCGGTTTGGAAGTCGCCGCATGCGCCACCTGGGCGGGCGTCGTGGCTTCCGTCACCACTTCCACCCTTACACGAGCGGTCCCCTTTTTGTCATAGCCCAGCTTTTTCGCCGCCGCGTACGATAAATCAATCAACCTGCCGCCATGGAACGGGCCGCGATCATTCACCCGCACGATCACGCTACGGCCATTTTCCAGATTGGTGACTCGTACATAGGTGGGCAAAGGCAGACTTTTATGAGCGGCGGTGTAGTCATACATGTTGTATGTTTCGCCGTTGGACGTCTTATAGCCGTGAAATTTGGTTCCATACCAGGAGGCCACGCCTTCTTCCACATAGCCGTCGCTGGAGTTCATCACATAATATGTTTTACCCCAAACAGAATAAGGGCTCTTATTACCGCCGCGACTACGCGGCTCTTTGCGGGGAGTTGGCTCTTTCAGATGGCTCAAGTCCACCTCGCCGTCTGGTCCCCGGTCGTGCTGAATATGGTAGCGGGAGGGCGGCGTCGTGGAGCACCCCGCCGCCAGCAGGATCAATAGTAGCGCCAGGGCGTTAACCCCCAGCCGCCTCCACTGACCCGTCGGTATCGCTCGAATCATCGTTACGTATCGCCTCACTGAGTTGGAACACCGCCATAGCGTATAAATCGCTGTGGTTATAGCGGGTTATCACATAAAAATTCTGTAGTCCCAGCCAATATTCCTTGCTGGTTTCCGCTTCCAACGCCATCAGTCTGGCGCGAGCTTTATCATCCAATGATTCAGGGACAGGCACCCCCGCCTTTTTTAATTTACCCACGCTATGCGCAGGCTTCTGCTTCTTCGGCAGTAGCGCTGCGGGCGGAGCCTCTTTCATCTCGACCTGCATTGCAACGCTTTCTCCCTGACGCCAGCCATGCCGCGCCAGATAGTTAGCCACACTGCCAATCGCATCCGTTTTGTCAGTCAGAATATCAGCAATCTTATCGCCATTAAAATCAACGGCATAGCTGCGGTAACTGCTAGGTATGAACTGACCGTAGCCCATTGCGCCCGCATAAGAGCCAGTCAAGCTCATAACATCAAAGCCCTGCTCCCGACCGAGTAACAGATAATGCTCCAGTTCGCTGCGAAAGAACTTGCTGCGCGGAGGGTAATCAAACGCCAGCGTGGATAAAGCGTCAATGACCCGATAGCGCCCCTTATGTCGACCGTACAGGGTTTCCACACCAATAATCGCCGTGATGACCTGCGCGGGGACGCCATATTCCGCTTCCGCCCGGATCAACGCATCCTTGTTCTCCTTCATGAACTCCTTACCGCCGGCAATGCGCTGGTCGGTGAGAAATATCCGGCGATAATCCTTCCATTCCAGCACTTTTTCCGCAGGCCGCTTCATTGCGTCGATAATATCCTGTTTCTTCTCCGTTCCCGCGAAAATCTGCTGCAGCTGCGCTTTATCAAAGCCGTGCTTGGTCGCCATACTGGCGATAAACTTTTTGGCTTCCGGGTGAGACTTATAGGCGACGCTTTCCTCCGCCGCATTCACAGCGCTTATTCCCAGCGCGCTGAATACAAACAACGCTAGCGCAGACTTTTTTATTGTTTGCGGAATGTCATTCCAAGATTGCATAAATCCCCTTCGTCTCTAAGGCCCCGCCACGCAGGACTGCCTCGTGAGTTTATCTGGACAGCATTTTCTTATGAGTATGAATCGACATCAGTATGCCGAAGGACGCCATCAGGGTAAGCACGGAGGTACCGCCATAGCTTACCAATGGCAAAGGCACGCCAACCACCGGCAGAATGCCGCTCACCATGCCCATATTGACGAAAACATATACGAAAAATGTCATGATCAACGATCCCGCCAGCAAACGGGAAAACGTATCCTGGCCGTTAGCCGCTATATACAGCCCGCGACCGATAATCATCATATACAGGGTAAGAATACAGGCCACGCCGATATAGCCGAACTCTTCCGCCAGCACAGCGATAATAAAGTCCGTATGGCTCTCCGGCAGGAAATCCAAATGAGACTGGGTGCCTTCCAGCCAACCTTTGCCGCCAAAGCCGCCGGAACCAATCGCAGTTTTGGACTGGATGATATTCCAGCCAGTGCGCAGAGGGTCCGATTCGGGGTCAAGGAACGTTAACACCCGCTGCTTTTGATAGTCGTGCATGACGAAAAACCACATCGCCGGCGCCAGCGCCGCAACGCCAGCAAGACAGCCGAGAATCCACCGCAACCCAAGCCCCGAGAATAACAACACGAAGACGCCGGAGGCGGCGATCAGAATGGCCGTTCCCAAGTCAGGCTGTTTGGCGATCAAGGCGGCGGGCACAAAGATAATGATCAGCGTCCCGATAATATGCTTAAAGGAAGGAGGCAGGATACGGTCCGACAGATACCAGGCCACCATCATCGGCACCGCCAGTTTCATGAATTCAGATGGCTGCACCCGTACGCCGACGCCTGGAATCTTCAGCCAGCGTTGAGCGCCTTTGGCGTCGCTGCCGACCACCAGTACCGCCACCAGGCCGGCCAAACCAAGGAAAAACACCCACGGAGCCCAACGCCTGAACACCTGCGGATCAAATCTCGCCAGCACCAGCATCAAGGCGGAAGCGATGCCGAAGTGAATGCCTTGCCTGGCCACATCGGACATACTTTTCTCACTGCCGCTGTAAAGCACGAACAAGCCGCCAAACACCAGAATCAGCAGCAAAGTGAATAGCGGAACGTCGATGTGAAGAACGCTGGCGAGCGTGCGAGGGCGACTGAAATGCGCCTCACCGCCGGGTAACTGCCTTACGAAATCGCTGCTTTTCATATCCCAAGTATCGATCTGCGTCACCCGACTCTGGTCGGGACGAATGTTTATAGTAATAGTCGCAACGGGGCTCGCCCGCGCATCAATACAAATCTAGTTCAGGGCGAAGCCGCCTGCATCCGCCCCGGTTCCAGTTCGGGTCCAACCAAATGGGCGTCAAACATTTTGCGCGCCACCGGCGCAGCCGCACCGCTGCCTCCGCCCCCGTTTTCAACCAATACCGCCACTGCGATTTTGGGGTTATCCACTGGCGCAAAGCCGACAAAAAGAGCGTGGTCACGATGACGTTCAGCGATGGCTTCCGCGTCATACACGGCATTCTGTTTGATGCCGATTACCTGCGCCGTCCCGGTTTTTCCCGCCATTTTGTAGGGTGAGTCCTTACCGCTGGAGCGGGCTGTGCCATGACGCCCATGCATAACGCCTTCCATCGCCTTGATCACATAGTTCCAATACCACTCCTGCTTGAGCGTGACGTCAGGCGGCGATTCAATATCCGTCACTTCACTTTCATTCAGTGTCTTGATCAAACGAGGACGCACCCACTTGCCTCGATTAGCCAGAACCGCCGTGGCGGTGGCCAACTGCATGGGGGTGGAAAGCATGAAGCCCTGACCGATGCCCATATTCAAGGAGTCGCCCGGGAACCAGGGAAGTCGCCGCGCCGCGCGCTTCCACTCTCGTGAGGGTAAGATGCCATCCTGAGCTTCGTCGATGTCGTAAACCGTCTGCTCACCGAAGCCGAACTGCGCCATATAGGCGTACATGTTATCGACCCCCATACGGAAAGCCATATCGTAGAAGAAAACGTCACACGATTGCTCAATGGAGGCATTGAGATCCACCCAGCCATGGCCGGAGCGCTTCCAATCGCGATACTTGCGGTCATCGTTTTTAAGCTGATACCACCCCGGATCCCATATCCGGGTATTAACGTTGATGGTTTCCGTATCCAATCCCGCCAGACCCAGAAACGGTTTGACGGTGGAGCCGGGCGGATATTGCCCCCGCAGCGCGCGGTTAAAAAGAGGAATGTCAGGTGAATCCTGCAATGCTTTATAGGTCGCGGAGTCGATGCCGGTGACAAACAGGTTGGGATCAAAACTGGGCGTACTGACCAGCGCAAGTATCCCGCCGGTGGAAGGCTCTATCGCCACGACCGCGCCCCGTCTGCCATCCAGCGCCTCTATGGCGGCGCGCTGCAGATTGACATCCAGGTACAAGGAAATATCGGAGCCAGGGGTTGGCGCAGCACGATCCAGAACTCTTAAAACCCGCCCCCGCGCGTCAGTTTCCACTGTCTGATAGCCAACGGAGCCATGCAGCAGGCTTTCATAATGACGCTCCACGCCAAGTTTGCCGTAATACTGCGTGCCGCTGTAATTGGCGGGGTCGACCTGCTTCAACTCCCGCTCGCTGATGCGGCCGACATATCCCAGCACATGAGCCAGGGTGTCGCCCAGCGGATAGTAGCGGATCAACTCAGCCTCGACTTCAACGCCCGCAAGTCGGTGTCGGTTCACGGCGATGCGAGCGATCTCCTCTTCCGTCAGCCTTGACTTCAATGTCACCGATTCGTATGGACGCCTACGCTGCCCCATCCGCTTGCGAAACGACTCAACGTCATCTTCTGTAATCTCAAGAATGTCTTGTAGTTCCGCGATTGTGGCTTCCAGATCTTGCGTTCTTTCTTTCACCAATGTGAGGGAAAACGTAGGCTGATTATCCGCCAGCAACACGCCATTGCGATCATAGATCAAGCCACGAGTGGGCGTGATGGATTGCAACTGCATGCGGTTACGGTCAGAAAGGGTCTTGTAGACTTCGTGTTGGCTGATTTGCAGGTAGTAATAGCGCGCAAACAGCGCAAGGCTCAAGGCGATCACTCCCAGTGCAGCCCAAATGGCCCGTTGGAAAAAAATGCGTTGCTCGCGGAAGTGGTCTTTCAGCTCTCGGGAAGCCATGGCTCTTTGTGGTCAATACCGTCAGTTGCTGGTTATGTCAGGCTCCGCCGGTAGATATTATTCTGGTCGCGGACGCAGGCGCTATTATCTTAGTCCTATCTATCCGAGGACGGTACTTACTATCTTTCCATTATTCCCATACTTACCTCCTTTTCTCCTTTAATTCGGGAAACGACTCAGTCAATCTTCAATTTGGAGCCGCCCTCAATCAGGGCCGGGGCCGTCTGTGCGGCCCGCCCGCTTGGTCTCCCCGCCTTGATCAGGCCTGACGCCGGTATATTGATTATTCCCGGTGGTAAGGATGTCCTTGCAATATGGTCCAGGCTCGATAAAGCTGCTCCGCGAGCAGCACTCGAACCAACGGATGCGGCAGCGTCAACGGCGACAGCGACCATTGTTGATTCGCTCTCGCTCGACACGCATCGCTCAGCCCGTCCGGTCCTCCCACCAGCAAAGCGACATCCTGCCCGGACATGCGCCAGCGCTCCATTTGTTGCGACAATTGGGGAGTGGACCATGACTTGCCTTCGACTTCCAATGCGACGACATGATCGCCGGAACCCAGTGACTGCAAAATGCTCTCTCCTTCCTGGATCTTGAGCTTATGCGGGTCCGCGTTCTTTTGACGCCTGGGCATGGGTATTTCGATGAGCTGCAAGGGCATGTCACGAGGCATACGTTTAACGTACTCGTTATAACCCTGCTCAACCCAGCCAGGCATTTTACCGCCCACTGCGATTAGCTTTATCCGCACTGTAATTCTTTAATCGTCAATAAATACTTTATCGCCGGAATTACACGTGATGCGACATGGATTCCGCCACTGGCGAATCGCGCCAGAAGCGCTCCAGATCATAAAACTCCCGGGACGACGGCAGCATGACATGAACCACGATATCGCCCAGATCCACCAGGATCCAATCGGACGCCGCGCCGCCTTCAGAGCCCAGCGGACGACCGCCGTTGGCTTTGACTTCAGCAATGACGTTATCCGCGATGGATTTAACGTGACGATTTGAGGTTCCGCTGGCGATAACCATGTAGTCCGTTACGCTGGTGCGGTCTTTTACATCCAGCACGGAGATATCTTTTGCTTTGATATCTTCCAGTGCTTTAATGACTATCTCTTTCAGATTTTCAGTCTCCATAACGCCTCATAGAGGGGGGGGTTAAAGAATATTTAAATAATGCGGCGCCCGCCGCCCGCAAGCGGTTTCCAATAACTGTCGCGTTGCAATAATTAAGGAAAAGCGCCCTAGGCATTCACAGCGCCATACAAACGATGCTGGCGAATATATCGCCACACCGAATCCGGTAGTAAGAAACGGGGGGATAGGCGCAAGCCGATCAGCTCACGCACCTTGGAACTGGAAATTCCCATTTGGGTAAGCGTAATAAATCCAACCTTTCCGGCAGGCTGGCGTATCAGGTCGTTATTGCTCTCTGCGGAGTGCTGACGCAAAAAATCTCCCAATTCACCTTGCTCACAAAATGACCAACCCGGTCTGTTAACCACCATTATATGGGCTAATTGAATAATTTCCAGCCATCTTCGCCATTTTGGCAGTGACTCGAATGCGTCAGTCCCCATAACAAATATCAACGGCCGCAGATTACCTACCTCTTGACGCAGCTCCAACAGCGTATCCACCGTATAGCTGGCGCCAGTTCTGCGAACCTCAACTTCGTCAATACGCAAGCTTGGTTCTCCTTCCAACGCCAGCCGCAGCATGGCTAGACGATGTTCCCCGGACGCCTTGGGAGCCGAGCGATGACGCGGGTCGCCACAGGGAATCAGGCGCACTTCGGCTGACTCGCCGAAGTGCTGCTGTAGTTCCAGCGCCGTACGCAAGTGACCGAAATGTATGGGATCGAAAGTGCCGCCAAGCAGCACTATGGGAGAATGTTCCTGCATGATCAGGTAGGAAAACTCGCCTCGCGCCCGTTACTGCCTAATATGGCCATCTCCGAGCACCACGTATTTTTGTGAGGTCAGCCCTTCCAGTCCGACGGGACCACGCGCATGAATTTTATCGGTGGAAATGCCGATTTCCGCGCCCAAGCCATATTCAAAGCCGTCAGCGAATCGTGTGGATGCGTTGATCATCACCGAGCTGGAGTCTACCTCCGTCAGAAAACGACGGCCTTTGCTGTAGCTCTCCGTCACGATCGCGTCAGTATGATGCGAGCCATAGTGATTGATATGAGCTATCGCCTCATCCAGGTTTTCAACTACCTTGATCGCCAGAATCGGCGCCAGATATTCTTCGGACCAATCCGCTTCCACTGCGCTCAACGCCTGCGGCAGGATTTCCCGGGTTCGCTCGCAGCCCCGCAACTCAACGCCTTTCTCGGCGTAGGCTTGCGCCAACTGCGGCAAAATGGTTGCGGCGACAGGCGCGTCCACCAATAGCGTCTCCATAGTATTACACGTGCCGTAACGCTGGGTTTTCGAGTTAACCGCAATAGTCAGGGCTTTATTCAGATCCGCATCGCGGTCGATAAAAACATGGCAGACGCCATCCAGATGCTTTATGACAGGCACCCTGGCTTCGCGACTGATGCGCTCGATCAGTCCCTTGCCGCCACGAGGGACGATAACGTCGACATAATCAGGCATGGTAATCAGTTCGCCCACAGCAGCGCGATCCGTCGTCTTGATCACCTGCACCACTGATGCAGGCAAACCCGCTGTTTTCAAACCATTTTCGATACAGGCGGCGATCGCCTGATTGGAATGAATGGCTTCAGAGCCCCCGCGCAGAATGGTGGCGTTGCCTGATTTCAAACACAGGCTGGCCGCTTCAACGGTCACATTGGGACGAGACTCATAGATGATGCCCACAACGCCTAACGGCACGCGCATTTTGCCGACTTGAATTCCGCTGGGACGATAGTTAAGACCCGTAATTTCGCCTACCGGGTCCGGCAGTGCTGCAACCTGATGCAACCCTTTGATCATAGCGTCGATACGGGCCGGCGTCAGCTCCAGACGATCAAGCAATGCAGCGTCCAGGCCATTCGCCCGACCGGACTCCAGATCTTTGGCGTTAGCGGCCATCAGTTCTTCTCGCGCGGCGTCGATAGCTTCCGCAGTAGCGATCAGCGCTTTGTTCTTGACGCCGGTGTCCGCTTTAGCGATCAATCGGGACGCCGAGCGGGCTTCGCTCCCCACTTCGCGCATGTAGGCATTTATATCCATGCAGTCTAAGACCTCTGCTTGGTATTTCCGAAACATGATGTAAACTGGCTATTATACATCAGCAAATGCTGAATAATACTGACAACTTATACTCAAATCCCCGATGCATAACATAAAACAACATGACGCCCGTTGAGCTAAACAACCAACTGCGCAGTAAAGCTTATTCTCTCGCGGCGGTAGTCGCCGCACTTTTGGCGCTGGGCGCCGCACTCTTCGCAGAGTGGTTGATGGCCGGCGTCGCCGGCGTATTCGCAGGCCTGTTGCTGGCCAACGGCAAGCTCAATCAACGCCATGGAGAGCAACCCGCTCCGTTATGGTTGTCCCATGTCATCGTGGTGTTTCTGGTGATCATCACCCTGGCGGCCATGGTGCGCTATCCGGGCACCGCCGAGCAATGGTGCTACATTGTGCCGTTGATCGCCTTTCTGATTTATCGGATTCAAGTGGCGACTATCGTCACCTCCGCTTACTCCATCGCATTAGCGCTGGCGCTTATCGGCTATTATCAGGGGCCGGAAAAAGTGCAGATCTTCTTCATCTACTTATTGAGCTTGGCCATGTCTCTGGCTTTTGTGTATCTGCGCGAGATCAAAGAACAGCAGCTCAAGCCGTTGCGCCGCACCGACAACCTTACTCTGGCGTCCACCCGCGAGTATCTGGCGCAAGACCTCGACAAGGAAATTCAGCGCAGCGAGCGCGAAGGCACTGACTTGTCTATTCTGGCCTTGAGCATTGATAGCAACTCCCTGGAGCACGCCTCCGCCGACGATAAAGATCACATTCTGCACAGGCTGGGTCGCATGCTGCATGAGAATCTACGCCTGTTCGACAGCTACTATCGTTATGAAAACGTGGACTTTATTATTCTGCTGCCCCACTGCAACTCCAGAGAGGCGACGAAGAAAGCATCGCAGTTGAGAGTGAAAGCAAAACAGGCGCTGAGCACGCGCGAGATCACAGTCACCGTCAGCCTGGGACTGGCGACGCTCAATGTTGGCGATACTCCAGAAACGCTGATCGCCAACGCCCGTCGCGCGCTCACATTCGCCCGCAACAAAGGCGCGAATCAACAGACTGATTTCCTGGAAGTGGAATCCGACGGAGGAGCGACACTTGCTGGCTGAATCCTATTTACGCACCCGTACGCGCATCGCCTTATACCTGGCGACGTTGTTCCTGCTCTTGTTCATGTCCGTACAAAATGTTCGCTACGGCTTATATGACCTGTTTTACATGAGCATTCTACTGGCGCCGGCGATGCTGTTCGGAGCCATTTACGCCTGGGCTCGACGCAGCGACCTGAACGCCTATGGCGGTCATCTCGCGGTGTTGACCGTTATGCTCGTGGTGGTCTCGCTACAGCTGAGCGGCGGTCAAAAGGCGATCGTACATTGGCTGTATGGCATCGGGCTGTTCAGCTTTTTGCTTCTTCCTCTGCGCCCCGCGTTTACTTTCAATATTGTCACCTTGCTCATCAGCAGCGTCGCTCTGTCATACAGCGACTCTTTCTATAGCACGCTGCGTTTCGCCACCAGTTATGCGCTGTTAGTCGGCCTGGCCGGCGTCTACGCCTATTTGTATCACCATAAATCCCGCTTTCTGGTGCATGCGTCCATCAAAGACCCACTCACCGGCGCCTACAATCAAAAGCACCTGGAATTCTCTCTCAAGCAGGAAATTTCTCGTTCGGAAGCCACGTCCCACCCCTTGTCTCTGGTGGTATTGGAAGTCGACTTTTTCGATCAGCAGCGCGAAGTGCAGGGGCAGAATTTCATTAATGAGCTGCTTTCTCAATTCGGCGCCCAACTCCTGCAAATGACCCGAGCGGGCGACAGTATCTACTACGTCGATAATGGCCGCTTTTTCATTATGTTGCCGATGACGCCAGAAGAAGGGTTGCTGGTGATCGCGGAGCGTTTACGTCGCAGTGTGGAGGAGCATACCTGGCCAATTATCGACAGTCTCACTGTCAGCGTAGGTTGCCTGACGCGGAAATCCGGAGAAACAGACGATCAGGCTCTGACGGACCGGGCGTTGACCGCTTTAAAGCAGGCCCAGCAATCCGGTCATAACCGCGTGGTGCTAAGCAAGTCCAAATAACCGGAGCCATTCAGGCTCCTGTCGCCGCCAAATGATCAGGTCACTTACTCTTTCCTGGTCTACCTGTACGCCCGCGTGAGCGGCCAAACATTACCAGTCTTTCAGGGCGGAAAGTTAGAAAAAAGGCCGCCTGCAGCTTAAAATAGCCCTCCGAAAAGCGCTCACCTGGAGATACTTACAATCGGGCGATGCGCCAATAGTTTCAGTTGCAAAGGAAACACTGTGTCTCCGAATTCTCTTCTCATTTGGATGCAACAGCATCCTGACTGGTTAGCTATCGCCGTCTTCCTGGTGGCTTTTCTGGAATCCCTGGCTATCGCCGGCATTATCATACCCGGAGTCGTATTGCTGTTCGGTCTCGCGGCGATTTGCGGCGGCGGCGCGCTGGCGTTGCAATGGACCATCATGGCGGCCTTTTTAGGCGCAGTCTGTGGCGATGGCTTGAGTTTCTATCTCGGTAAATACCTGGATGTCCGCGTTCGCGGGTTGTGGCCTTTGTCGAAATACCCTGACCTGCTGACGCAAGGAGAAAGCTTCTTTCAGCGCCATGGCGGAAAAAGCGTCATTATCGGGCGCTTCATAGGCCCCGTCCGTCCTGTCATTCCCCTGGTGGCGGGGATGCTCAATATGAGCGCGCGCCGCTTCTTTACCTTTAATCTGTTATCCGCTCTGGCCTGGGCGCCCTTGTATGTCGTACCCGGTTTTCTGGTCGGCGCCGCTATCGACACGCGTGCGCCATTGCCTCCGCATTTCTACCCGGTATTAACCGTCGTCGTTCTGGTCCTGGTGAGTCTGGCCAGCCTGTTTACTCAGTTTCATTATCAATTGCGCCCCAGCGGCAAGCTTTACCGTTCCCTGCTCCGTTTCGGCGCTAAGCGCCCTGGCGTCGGCCGTTTATGGTCCAACAGCTATAGTCTCCGTGGCGGCGTCAAAGAATATCCTATCAGCTCCTTTCTTCTGGGCTCCTGCGCGCTGTTGCTTTTCATCTTGTGGAGCTTGTTGGTGATGAACACCGACGCAGTGTCGCACTTGAACGCCTGGGTCGCGGAGAATATACAACGTCTGCACACTCCAATTCTGGATTATCTCTTCACAGGCATGACGCTACTGGGCGATCCCGCATTTTTATACATCGCCTTCGGATTCTTCTGTCTGTTGTTACTACTGCAGAACAACCTGCGCCTGATGTTGTGCTGCGTGGGCGCTGGCCTGGTCACCCATGCCGCAACCACTGGACTGAAACACTGGTTACAAATCGCCCGGCCGGAAGCGCTGCTGGCGCCTGAGTCTTTCGCCTATCCCAGCGGCCATACCAGCGGCGCGGTACTGGTCTATGGACTGGCGACATCAATGCTGGCGCGGGAGTTCAGGCCACCGCAACGTTGGCCGATCTATATTTCCGGCGCGATGGCCGCCTTGCTGATAGCGTTCAGCCGCCTGTATCTGGGCGTACATTGGTTTTCAGACGTCGTCGGAGGCGCCTTACTGGGACTGACAATCTGCGGCTTCGCCCGGGTAGCGCAAAGCCATTTCGACAGAGCCCCGATGTGGCGGGCCGGTTGGCGCTATGCGCTGCTATTCGGTTTTATTCTGGCGGCGTGCGCCTATCTTGGCTGGACCATGCCGGAAGCCGTCAGCGTTCAAATGAAGGGGTAAGGGCTATTCCGCCAGGGCGTGGATAAGGTACCGGATTTGCTCAAGTCGGTAGACGGGGTCCTCCAGAGTCAATAGATACTGTTTATCCTCCATCGCCAGCGGCAATAGCTCCACTAAGCGCCACCCCACATCGCGGGCGTCATGAAAATCCACGCTCATGCCCAGCGCCTGAATGACCGGATGACGCAACAGGTCCTCCAGGAGGTCCGCCAGTTCGGAATATTGCTCGGGGGTTTCCGTCGGGGTCTCCAGACCTAGCGCCTCAACTTTCGCCACATATAACCCATCACTTTGCCGATGCGCCTGAGATATGCTCACCTTGCACTCCCCTTCCGCAGTGATTCCTAAAAAACCATTCGGCAACTGCTGGAAATCGACGACCCTTGCGTAAGAGCCGACATCAAAGAAAGTGCATTCGCCACTCGCTTCCTTGCCGTTTTTGATCAGCACAATGACAAAGCCTTCGTGAGATTTCAGGCACCGGCTGATCATAGACAGATAACGTTGTTCGAAAATCTGCAGTGGCAATCGCCCCTTGGGGCACAACACAGAATTCAGCGGAAATATAGGGAATTCTTTCGTCATTATCACAGCATCCCCCCCGTTAAGCCGGGGAACAGCGCCCGTCTGTTCGCCTTGCGTCGCTCCTTACGCGCCAAAGCGGCCTAATCTCAGATATTAGACCGCCTATGTGAAATGGCAAGTTACTGAAACAAAAGGCCCTGACTTGCATCGCCACGCTGGCTATATTTGTTTCATAAACATGAAACAACACACCAAGCAGAGTTAGCCCAAATCCAATATGTCTTTATCCGACCGCCTCCCTATTGTCACCGGCCTTGCCGGCGTATCCGTCACTGAGAATTCACGCGCCAGATTCTGGGGACAGATTTTGGAGTGGCCGATGATGATGCTGGCGATCTGGATCATCATTGAGTGGTATTTACAGGCCAACGACGAACTGTCCGGCGAAGCGCTACTCATCACTGACTGGCTGATCTGGCTTTTCTTCATCGTGGAAACCCTTCTGCTCACCGCCCTGGTGGACAAAAAAACCTATTACCTGCGCAATAATTGGGTCAATCTGATCATCATTCTGTTCGGCTGTCCCTTGATCTGGTGGTTCTCACCGCTGGCTGGCGCGTTGCGCACCCTGCGTTTATTGGTCATGTTCAGCCTGTTGCTGCAGATTTCCGGCACGGCGCGGCGCCTTTTATCTCGTCATAACCTGGGTAACACGCTGTTTATCGGATTTATCGTGATTATCATGGCGGGGTTTATCATCGCTGGACTTGATCCGGCCATTGAAACGCCTTGGGATGGAGTCTGGTGGGCATGGGTGACGGTGACGACGGTCGGCTATGGCGATATTGTGCCGACCAGCACTGTCGGCAGGCTATTCGCCTCCTTTTTGATTCTTCTCGGCATGGCGTTGTTTTCATTACTGACAGCGGGATTTTCCGCCTTCTTCGTCTCTCAGGATGAAAAAGACCAAGTACGCCGCGACCTGGAAATTCTTAACAAGTTGAACGATCTGGAAATGAAGATGGAGCGGCTGGAGCGCCACCTCACCGTGTTGGCGGAGGAAGTTAACGTCAAAAACAATGGCCGTCCCGATGCGACGGAAGACCTGGACACCCGAGAAACGCCAGACGTTTAGTCCATCAGCAAACGCCGCACGCTGTTGATTTCCTCTTCCGCCATTTGCAGCACCTGCAGGCTACGCTGCGGCGATAGTTCGCCCAAGGCCAGTTTATGGAAGGCGGGAACCTGATCCAGCGGCGGTATGGAACCGTGCTCCGGCTTACCAATGTAAGAATGTATCTGCGCCACAATCACCAGATCCGCATAGGTAGGCGTTTCCTGGCCGGAGTCGTACATGTAGTCCTCAGCATGACGCGCCGCCGCTACGAAGGCGTCGGGGAACTCCCAACTCTCCAGCAAGGCGCAGCCGATTTCCTGCCGCAGCTCCATAATCAGGCTTTCCAGCATGTCCTCGTGAGTCCGCAGCGCCGGATGCTCTTCCGCATACATAATCACCGGCACCACGCCGATGTCATGAAGAATACCCGCCAACAACGCCTGCTCCGGTTTGATTCCCGGCGTCATGCGCGCCAGCACAAACGAGATCGCACCAACATCGGAAGAGTGGCGCCATAGCTTGGTCATGCGTTTTTGCAGCATAGCGTTCTTGCTGCGGAAGATTTCCCGCAGCGTGAAAATCGTGATCAGCTGTCGCGTGGTATCCAGCCCCAAACGCACCACGGCGTCCTCGCAGCACTCAATTTCCTTGAAACCTCGGTACAAAGGGCTGTTGGCGGAACGAATCAACTTCGCCGTCAGTACGGGATCGCGCACGATCACCTTGGCGATATCGTTGAGGTGAAAGTTCGGCTGCTCGGTGACATGGCGAATACGCATCGCCATGTCCGGCAGACTGGGCAAAGTCAACCGGTGCGCATTCAGGTCCTGATAGAACGAGGTGACCAGTGAGTAGGCGGGATGCTCCGTGCGGTCCACCTGCGACACACCTTCGCCAATCTGGTAATCCAGCGGCGCGTCCTTCAGCATGCGGGTCAGGGTCGGCTGATCCACCACCAGCATCACACAAGGCGATTTCGCTTTGACTTCATAGCGGCGCGGCTGCAAATGCGCGATGGGCTGTCGCGCCGCCTGCGACGCGGCAGCGATCAACGCCGTGCGTCCATCCTCCGCCGTCAGCGCGACTTCGCCTTCCAGCAAAAAGTAGTCATAACTGTCCTTGCTCCCCAAGTCGAGAATCTTGGCGCCTTTGGAGAAGCGTCGATAGTCCGCTCGCGAGGACAAAACCACCAACTGCGGGTCGGATAGCTTGGCCAGTAGAGAAAAGTGCTTCAGTCGCGACAAGTTGGAGCTTGCCTGATCAAGGGATTCTGATGACATGGGAGGCGCATTCCGGTTGGCTCACACTCTACAGTAGCAAGTCTAGACCTATATCCAAAATGCAGCGACCCAGATCGGCAAAAGAATTTATGGGGTCAGGCAAGTTTGCTATCCTGTAGCCGATGAGTGCTTTTCGTTAGCTGTTTTAATAACCACGGAGTATAACCATGCCCGAATACCGCTCCAGTACCACTACCAAAGGCCGTAATATGGCTGGGGCTCGCGCTCTTTGGCGCGCCACCGGTATGAAGACCGAAGATTTTTCCAAACCCATTATCGCCGTAGTGAACTCTTTCACTCAGTTCGTTCCTGGGCATGTTCATTTGAAAGACCTGGGACAACTGGTGTGTCGGGAAATTGAAGCCGCCGGCGGCGTTGCGAAAGAGTTCAACACCATCGCGGTGGACGACGGCATCGCCATGGGGCATGACGGCATGCTGTACAGCCTGCCTTCCCGGGAAATCATCGCCGACTCTGTGGAATATATGGCTAATGCGCATTGCGCCGACGCCTTAGTGTGCATCTCCAACTGCGACAAGATCACTCCCGGAATGCTGATGGCGGCGCTACGCCTGAATATTCCAGCTATTTTCGTCTCCGGCGGCCCGATGGAAGCCGGTAAAACCAAATTGTCCGAGCACAAACTGGACTTAGTGGACGCCATGGTGATTGCGGCGGACTCCAGCGCCTCCGACGAATTGACCGAAGAATATGAACGTTCCGCTTGCCCGACTTGCGGCTCCTGCTCCGGCATGTTCACGGCGAACTCCATGAACTGTCTGACTGAAGCCATCGGCCTGTCCCTGCCCGGCAACGGCACCACGCTGGCGACTCACTCTGATCGTGAACAACTATTCCTGACTGCAGCGCGCCGCATCGTCGACTTGACCAAGCGCTACTATCAAGACGAAGACACTTCCGTATTGCCGCGCTCCATCGCCAGCTTCAAGGCCTTTGAAAACGCCATGACTCTGGACATCGCCATGGGCGGCTCCACTAATACCATTCTGCATCTACTGGCGGCGGCTCAGGAAGCCGAGGTGGATTTCAGCATGACCCACATCGACCACCTGTCGCGGAAAGTCGGCCAGTTCTGCAAGGTCGCCCCCAACACGCCGAAATATCATATCGAAGACGTGCATCGCGCCGGCGGCATCATGGCGATTCTAGGTGAACTGGATCGCGCCGGACTGCTGCATACCGACGTCCCCACGGTCCACAGCGACACCATGAAAGACGCATTGGATGCATGGGATGTCATGCGTAATAATGATCCGGAACTGCACAAGTTCTTTAAAGCCGGTCCGGCTGGCATCCCGACCCAGCAAGCATTTAGCCAGTCCACACGCTGGTCATCGCTGGACCTGGATCGCGAGAACGGTTGTATCCGCAGCGCCGAACACGCATTTAGTAAAGAAGGCGGTCTGGCGGTGCTGTACGGCAACATCGCCGAAGACGGCTGTATCGTAAAAACCGCGGGCGTCGATGAAAGCATTCTGTTGTTCAAGGGCAAAGCCAGAATCTTCGAAAGCCAGGACGACGCCGTAAAAGGCATTCTGAACGACCAAGTGAAAGAAGGCGACGTGGTGATCATTCGCTATGAAGGCCCCAAAGGCGGACCGGGCATGCAGGAAATGCTGTATCCCACCAGCTACCTGAAATCCAAAGGCCTGGGCAAGGCCTGCGCCCTGCTCACCGACGGCCGTTTCTCCGGCGGCACCTCCGGTCTATCCATCGGCCATTGCTCTCCGGAAGCAGCGGCGGGCGGCGCTATCGGTCTGATTGAGGAAGGCGACGAGATCATCATTGATATTCCCAATCGCGGCATCAACGTCAGTCTGACGCCGGAACAGCTCAAAGCGCGTCGTCAGGCGATGGAAGCCAAAGGCGCCGACGCCTGGAAGCCGGCTCAGCCTCGTCCACGTAAAGTCACCACGGCGCTGAAAGCCTATGCGCTACTGGCGACGTCCGCCGATAAGGGCGCTGTGCGCGATAAAGAGTTATTGAAGTAATCTGATATCGCCCTACCAGTGCGGAGCCAGTCTCCGCACTGGCTTCACATTGACGGCGCGTCTAAAACAACTCTGCCTCCCCTCACCAACGCGTCCTTCATTGCTTAATCTTTCAGAACTGTTGCTTCTTGGTTCCCTGCTTGGCTTCCGCCGTCAGAGGATCTTCCGGCCAGGGGTGTTTGGGATAACGGCCGCGCATGTCTTTACGCACATCCGGATAGCTATTGCGCCAGAAACTGGCTAAATCGCTGGTGACCGCCAGCGGTCTTTGCGAAGGCGATAATAAGTGAATCACCACCGGTACTCGCCCACCAGCCACTCGTGGCGTTTCTGTCCAGCCGAACAGCGCCTGCAGTTTGGCGGCAAGCACCGGGCCATTCTCCGCCCGGTAATCCAGAGTGACCTTCTGTCCGGTAGGAATCGTCAACACAACCGGCGCCTGGGCGTCGAGAGTGTGTTGCGCAGTGTAGTCAATCAAGGTTTTCAGGGCCGACAGCACGTCCAGTTTTTGCAGTCCTGCCCAGTTGGATACGCCATTGAGGAAGGGGCCAAGCCAGTTTTCCAGCTCAGCCAACAGCGCATCATCGCTAAGGTCAGGCCATGCGTCAGGCTGCTGTTTGCGCATCAGGCCGACGCGCGCGCGCCACTGCCGCGCAGCGTCGCTCCATGGCAGGCTGTCCAGTCCTTTGCGGCGCACAGCGGTCAGCAGCGCCTCTCTGATCAACTCAGGGCCTACGGCAACTGGCCGCTCTTCCAAAATCAACGCGCCTAACCGTTTGACTCGGCGCGCTACTACCGCGCCTCGCTGATCGTCCCAATCCGCCATGTCTTCCGTGACGATATGAGCGCTCAGACCCATTTCAATGTCAGCGGGGTTCAAAGCCGCCGCCAAAAATATTCGAGACTCCCGCGCCTGCCCATCAAGATCGGCGGCGACCAGCCAAGTCTCCCGACCCAGCGGGTCTTCTTCCGCCAACGCCGCCCCACGTCCATTGCTGAGCTGATAACGGGGACTGGAGCCTTGGCGCCGCCGGGCGATGCGATCTGGATAAGCGAACGCCAGTAAACGGCCGGCGGCCTCAAGCCCCAGGTCATCCCTGGCATTTCCATTGACCAGTTTGCGCGTATCCTGGCGTACGCTTTCCAAGCGCCGGCGATCCAACTTGGCGCCTTTGTACTCCCCACGCAGGGCTCGCACTCGCTGCTGCAGGTCCGCGCCGACATCGCGCCCCAGCAAATCCCGCTCTCCCAGCAGCGCTGCGACTTCCGCCGCAAGCACCGGCGCGCCTATCGCTTTCCCCATCACCACCATATGCGCCAAACGGGGGTGTATGCCGAATTCACGCAGATTTTCCCCGTGAGAGGTGATTGCGCCCGTCTCATCCAACGCGTCCAGCCATCGCAGCGTATCTACAGCTTGACGCCAGTGCGCCTTCGGCGGTGGGTCCAGCCAGACTAGATCCTGTGGCTGACGCGCTCCCCATTGGGCCAACTCCAGCACTAACGGAGCCAGATCCGCTTCCAGTATTTCAGCCGGTGTATACGACGCCAGCCCCTGTTGCTCCGTCTCCGACCAGAGGCGATAACACACCCCAGGCTCCAAACGCCCGGCGCGACCTTTGCGTTGCTCCGCCGACGCCTTCGACACTCTGCCTGTTGAGAGGCGGGTCATGCCGCTGTTGGGATCAAATACCGCCCGTCGCTGCAGACCGGCGTCTATCACTACACGCACGCCTTCAATGGTCAAACTGGTCTCTGCAATAGCGGTGGCGAGAACCACTTTTCGCTCGCCCTCGGCGCAAGGCAGAATCGCCTGATCCTGCTCTTCTGCTTTAAGGTTGCCGTACAGAGGCGCTAATCGCACTCCACTTGGCAAATGCTCCGCCAATAAATCATGAGCACGCCGAATTTCACCAACGCCCGGCAAAAACACCAACAGCGAGCCGCTTTCCTCCGCCAGCGCCTCTCGCACCACTGCGACAACTTTTTCCACCGGTCGCTGCTCTCGTTGTAGAGGGCGATAGCGCACGTCCACTGGATAGGCGCGACCTTCGCTGGTCAGCACTGGCGCATCATCCAGCAGTTTCGCAAGGGGGGCGGAGTCCAACGTCGCGGACATGACCAGCACCCGCAAGTCTTCGCGCAGCGCCTGCTGACTCTCACGCACCAAGGCCAAGCCTAAATCCGCCTGCAAAGAGCGCTCGTGAAATTCATCGAACAGCACCGCTGCATAGTCTTCCAGGGCGGGATCAGATTGAATCAGGCGGGTCAAAATACCTTCCGTCACCACCTCGATACGGGTATCGGCGGAGACTTTGGTGTCCTGGCGAGTGCGATAACCAACCCGGCGTCCAACCGGCTCTCCCAGTTGCTTCGCCATATAGCGAGCGGCAGAGCGCGCCGCCAATCGACGCGGCTCCAGCATTAGAATTTTGCGCTCACCGCGCCAGGGCGAATCCAGCAGCGCCAGAGGAACCCGAGTGGTCTTACCGGCCCCTGGCGGGGCCTGCAGCAGAACAGTGGAGTGAGCTTCCAGGGTGGTGAGAAGCTCGGGGATAATGTGATCGATAGGGAGCATGAACTGAGGCGTTATGATCGCTCAAAGACAACAAAATCATGGGGATACTGATTTTTCTCATCCGCCGGGTGCGACTCGCGAGATGTTTCACGCCAGTCAGCGAGGTCAAGCTCAGGGAAGAACGCATCACCCTGCACGGAAGTCTTTACTTCCGTCAGATAAACGCGTTGCGCGGCAGCCAGCCCTTGCCGGTACAATTCCGCGCCGCCAATCAGCATGACTTCTTCCGCCTGCTCCCGCGCCGCCAGAGATACCGCCTCATCCAGAGAATGAGCCACATTGACGCCATCGTGACGCCAGTCTTTATTACGGGTCACCACAATGTTGGTTCTGCCCGGCAGCGGACGCCCAATCGAATCGAAGGTCTTGCGGCCCATGATAATCGGCTTGCCCATAGTGACCTGCTTGAAATACTGCAGGTCGTTGGATAAACGCCAGGGCAGCGTATTTTCCACGCCAATAGCGCCATTCTCAGCACGGGCGACAACGATTGATAACACTACGCTCATATCTTTGCTCCTTAAACCGCTACCGGCGCTTTGATATGAGGATGCGGGTCATACCCCGTAATCTCAAAATCTTCAAATTCATAGTCAAACAGCGACGCAGGCTTGCGACGAATCTGCAATTGCGGCAGCGGGCGTGGTTCACGATCCAGTTGTTCTTTTGCTTGATCTAGGTGGTTGTTGTACAAGTGGACGTCGCCGCCGGTCCAGATGAAATCTCCCACATCCAGATCGCACTGCTGCGCAAACATATGTGTCAGCAACGCGTAGCTGGCGATATTGAAAGGCACGCCCAGGAAAATATCAGCGCTGCGCTGGTACAACTGGCAGGACAAGCGTCCTTCCGCCACATAAAACTGGAACATGGCGTGACAGGGAGGCAGCGCCATTTGGTCCACAAACGCCGGGTTATACGCCACCACCATATGACGGCGGGAGTCCGGGTTGCGTTTGATCTGCGCCAGCACATTGGAAATCTGATCAATATGCTCGCCATTCGGCGCCGGCCAGCTGCGCCATTGATAGCCGTAAACGGGCCCCAGGTCGCCGCTTTCATCCGCCCACTCGTCCCAGATGCTGACGCCATTGTCCTTCAGATATTTGATATTGGTGTCGCCATTCAGAAACCACAGCAATTCATAAATGATCGAACGCAAATGCAACTTCTTGGTGGTCACCAAAGGAAACCCCTGTTGCAGATCGAAGCGCATCTGGTAACCAAATACGCTACGGGTGCCGGTGCCGGTGCGGTCGGTTTTGACGGCCCCTTGTTCGCGCACGTGGCGCATCATGTCGAGATACTGTTTCATATAACGTCTACTAACTCCGCGCCGCTTTTGCTTCCGCCCCATACACGGTGCGGCCATAAATAATGAAAGCCACCCCAATCACAATCATCGGGGTTGATAATACCTGCCCCATGGTCAGCCAGTCCCATGCAAGGTAGCCTAACTGCGCATCGGGTTCGCGCACAAACTCCACCAGGAAACGGAAGCAGCCGTAACATAGCAGGAACAGGCCGGAGACGGTCATGCGCGGGCGGGGTTTGGCGGAATAGAACCACAGGATCAAAAACAGGGCGACGCCTTCCAGAGCGAACTGATAAAGCTGTGAGGGATGGCGCGCCAAGTGTGATGGATCGCGCGGAAACACCATGGCCCAGGGGACATCAGACGCCCTGCCCCATAACTCACCGCCGATAAAATTACCCAAACGCCCTGCGCCCAAACCGATAGGCACCAGCGGCGCGACAAAATCCGCCACCTGAAAGAATGAAAGTCCCAATGAACGACCGTAGACCCACATGGCGATAATGACGCCGATCAGTCCGCCGTGGAATGACATGCCGCCAGTCCAGACTTCAAACAACCAGAGAGGATCATCCAGAAACTGCTCGAAATTATAGAAAATGACATAGCCAACGCGCCCACCCAGCACAACACCCAGCGCGCACCAGAATATCAGGTCAGCGACCTGCTGCTCCTTCATAGGCGCATGCGGCTGATGCGAACGGTGTTTTCCCAACATCCAGGCTGCGGCGAACCCCAGCAGGTACATCAACCCATACCAATGCACGCTTAGCGGCCCAACGGAAAAAGCCACCGGGTCGATATTCGGATAGTCAAACCAACGTTCTGTCACAATTGTCCCCACGCTTGATATAGAAACCGGCCGCCCACAATAAACAGCAGCACTGAGAAAATTCGTTTAAGCACGTCTCCGGGCAGACGATGAGCCAACTTGGCGCCCAGGCTCGCGAACGGCATGCTGGTTATCGCAATGCCCGCCAGCGCAGGCAGGTAGATAAACCCCAGACTATATTCCGGCAACGCCGCTTCGCCCCACCCTTCCCAGATATTAGTAATGGCGCCCATTAACGCAATCGGCAAACCGCAGGCGGCGGAGGTGCCCACCGCCTGTTGCATGCGCACGTTACACCATGTCAGATAGGGCACCGACAGAGAACCGCCGCCGATGCCGAAGATGGCGGACGCCCAACCGATACCGCCGCCCACGCCGACCAGAACGCCACTCCCCGGCAGGCTTCGATGGGGCTTTGGTTTCAGCGCCAGAGCCATCTGCACGCCGATGGTAATGGCGAAAATCCCGATTACCAGCTTCAATTGCGCCGCCGGCATCAACGAAGCCGTCTGCGCGCCCAACACCGCGCCAACCATCAGCCCCACCGCCATGGGACGAAATACGCGCCAGTTCACCCCTTGCTTCTGGTGGTGCGCGCGAATCGAATTAATTGAAGTGAAAATGATTGTCGCCAGTGACGTACCGACAGCCAAGTGCGTGGCGACGCTTGGGGCCACACCCTGCAGTTCGAAGCTGAAAATCAATGCGGGGACAATAATCAATCCGCCGCCGATGCCGAACAGTCCGGCCAACACTCCCGCTAGCGCGCCCAATGCCAAATACGCCAGGAATACCATTTCGCCCCCAAAATAGGATCAGGCCACTCCGCCCGGAGCCCCGTATAAAGAAGGTGGTATGATACATAAATTAAGGACTCTGTGCTTTTCCAATTCCACGCACGTCTGGGAGCAAGCTATGTGCCTACTATTTGTCGCTTACCAAGCGAATCCCCGGTTTCCGCTGATTGTCGCCGCCAATCGCGATGAGTTCTATGCCCGTCCCACCCAACCTCTGACGCAATGGCCTGAACGCCCGCGCATCTATGCGGGACGCGACTTGCAGGAAGGCGGAACCTGGATGGGCGCGACGACGAACGGTCGTTTCGCCGCCGTCACCAATCACCGTTCCGGCCCCCGCGAAGCCGCGCAGCTATCCCGAGGGGCCCTGGTCAGGAGCTTTCTGGAATCGGAATTATCCGTGGGTGACTTCGCCGCCGCCTTGGAACCGACCAGCCAGTCCTACGGCGGCTTTAACTTGATGATGCTTGCAGGCTCCACTCTGGCTTACTTCAGTAATCGCAAAGAACCTCAATATCAACGCTTAACGCCAGGGGTGTACGGTTTGAGCAACGGATTATTGAATACGCCATGGCCGAAATTGACCGCGGGAAAACGCCGGTTCATCTCCGCAATGACAGAGCCGAATCAGGATGAGCTCTGGGCGTTACTGGCGGATGACGCCGCCGCGCCGGACTATCTACTGCCGGATACCGGCGTAGGCGTTGAAGCGGAGCGGTTGCTTTCTTCCGCTTTTATTACCTCGAAGGACTACGGCACCCGCAGTAGTACGCTGTTGCTGCATGATGCAAGCGGCGTCACGCAGATGTGGGAAAAAACATTCGAGAAGGGCGTATATCAAAGTGAGGTCAGTCTTTCTTTTCCTTCTCCTCTCGCCGCTCCCGCAGTTGCCGGGTCTGACACTTGAGGACATGCTGAATCAGGATTTCCTGATTCTGCTCTTCAATGTCCGTAAAGTCCGCTCGCAGGATAAAGCCGTCTTTGTCCTCATCGTCCGCTCTGGGCTTGTCGCAGGCGATAACGAGCGCACGCAGGGACATGGAGATATTGCTGGGATATAAGATCATATGGAGTTGCAATGTCACGCCGACGTCCAGGCGATCATCCACAGGAAAAGCGATTCCGCAGGCGCTGAGATTGACCCGTCTGGCCCGCCGGGGTTCTGACCAGACGCCATCGTTGCGGCTCTCCAGAGTAAGCGCCAGGTTGATCTTGCGGTTGAACAGCTCAAGCATGTGAGCCAAGCCGGCGTTCGCCGCCCGCATGCTCTCCAGCGCTTTGGAGATATCATTCTCCAAAGTCAGCAAAGAAGCCGAACTAACATGGGATGCCGATGACTCTTTCTCCGTGGCCTCCCCTCGCTGCAACACCCGATACGCCAAACCTACTGTATCGCTAATTCGAAAGAAGCGACGTCTTTCAGCTAACTCAGACATAGATTCTCACCCGCGCTCATACGCCAATATTCTCATGCGCGTCCTGCTACTCTGCTCCCATCATGTCTCTTTCTATTTATACGCTCTCACCCGGTCTAATGCGAACCGTTCAGCAAGTCGCCAAATCAGAATATTTCGTCCGGAGCCAAGCCTTGCCATTCCTCAGATTGATCGCTGGGCAGAATACCAGGGGCGACGTCTCTCGCCTTTTGGATCTCTTTCTTGGTCTCATCATCCAGAGGTTGTTGCAATATAATTTCCACCCGTCGATTGCGGGCGCGGTTTTCCGCCGAATCGTTCGGCGCCAGGGGCTTGGTATCCGCGTAACCGGCGATGCTGAAACGGGAGGGCTCCAGTTCTCCCGACTCAAACAATGCATGGGCTACTTCCAGCGCCCGTGCCGCGGAGAGATCCCAGTTGGAACGAAACCGGGCTGTGCGAATGGGAATACTGTCTGAATGCCCTTCCACGGAGATACTCCCTTCCATGGACTTGAGCAATTCCACCAGCTTGTCTATCACGGGATAAAACTCAGGATTCAAATCCGCGGAGCCGCTACTGAACGAGCCTTTTTCCTGCACGCGGATGACAATCTTGCGCCCCCGGGTTTCCACTTCCACTTGATTGTTGCGGACTTCCGACTCCAATGCGGAAGCCAGGGTAATGGCGTCGTTCTCCGTCTCCTCCACCAACATCTTGATCTTTTCCAACACAATGTCGCTAAGTTCTTCTCCTTGAACCTTCGGGCATTCTTCCTGTAGTGCGTCCGCCACCTGTTGCTCGCAGAGCTGCTCCAGATTGGGCAAATCCATTTCGGTTTGCTGCATGATAGTCTGCAGTGGAGTTGGATCAGGTTTACCAGGACTGAATTCCTGGGCGATGATGCTGGTCCCTTTGGGAATGCTGTCCACATTGACGATAGCCTGCACGCCGAAGGCTTCCCGCATGGAGCCCGCCAGCCTCTTGAACTTGAGCGCGTCCATCTCTGAGAAAGACAACAGCAGCACAAAGAAACACATCAGCAAGGACATCAAATCGGCGAATGTCGCCATCCAGGCGGGCAGCCCGGGAGGACATTCGCATTTTTGCTCTTCTTCGTCACTCATTGGCGCAACTCCCGTCAGGCTTCTTCAGTCTGACGTTTACCTTCAGGCAGATAGGTGCGCAGCATGGTTTCAATCACACGTGGGTTCTGTCCCGCCTGAATCGCCAATAGAGCGTCGATGATCATGGATTTGATCTGCTCTTCCTCTCCCATTCTCAGTTTCAATTTATCCGCCACCGGAATAGCTATCATATTCGCCAACATGGCGCCATATAACGTGGTCAGCAGCGCCACAGCCATCGCAGGTCCAATGGACTTTGGATCATCCATATTCGACAGCATCGCCACCAGACCGATCAGCGTCCCTATCATACCCATTGCGGGAGCAACATCTCCCATTGCTCCGAACACGGAAGATCCTTGCTTGTGTCTGTCTACAGTGAGATTACGGTCCTTGGTCAGCAGCGCTTTGACGACATCGCCGTCATGGCCGTCAATCAACAGCTGTATTCCTTTAGACAGGAATGCGTTGGGAATTTCTTTACCTTCCAGGGAGAGCAGGCCGCCTTTTCTGGCTGCATCAGCCAGCTCAACGACCTGTTCAATTAATTCTTCGGGCTTATCCAGCTTGAACATAAAGGCCTTGGCCGCCACCTTGCCAGCGCTCAGGAACTGACCGAGAGAGAACTTCATCAAAACAACCAAGAGTGTGCCGCCAAATACGATAAGCAGCGACGGCACATCAACAAACATTCCAATTGAGCCGCCTAACATCATCGCCATCGTAACGATAGCCAAACCGCCAATGAGGCCCAAAAGCGTAGCTAAATCCACAAAGCGCTCCTTTACGGGTGGACAGTACAGAATAAACCCAGAGGACGCCGACGCAAGAACAGGCCGCGCCGGGCTTCCCCAAAAGTATAGACAGGGAATTTAAAAACTGCTGACTTATCCGGGTGTTAGTTTGGTGAAGGAGACGCCTGTCAAGCGGAGCCCGGCTGAATTTTAACGGCGACAGATTGACCCTGACGACGCTCTCAGGTAGGGTGGCTCTGCGCTAAAACCCGGCATAAGAATACGATGACTGAAAAAAACGCCAACTCTGATGTCAGCCAGTCCGCCAGCGGCTCCACACCCGATTTTGAAGATGCGTTACAGCGTCTGGAAACCCTGGTGAGAAAGCTGGAGCAAGGCGATCTTAAACTGGAAGAAGCTCTGGTCGCTTTTGAAGAAGGCGTCCAACTCACTCGCCATTGCCAAACCGCCTTGCAAACTGCGGAACAAAAGGTTCAACAGTTAATTGAAGAGCGCGGAACCCCGCTAACCAAGCCTTTTGACCAGAATGACGCCGAAGACTGATTCTCTCGACGATTTTTTCCAGCGTAACCGCGCCCAAATTGACCAAGCCCTAGCCAATCTGCTTCCCGAGCCGGAAGGCCCCAAGGCCAGGCTGAATGAGGCCATGGGGTATTGCGTGCTTAACGGCGGCAAACGAGTGCGTCCTTTATTGCTGCTCGCCACTACGGAAGCCCTGGGCGGCGATCTGCAACAGGCGCTGCCCGCCTGCTGCGCGGTAGAACTGATCCACGCTTACTCTTTGGTGCATGACGACTTGCCCGCTATGGATGACGACTCCCTGCGCCGGGGCAAACCCACCTGTCATATCGCTTATGATGAAGCCACCGCCATCCTGGTCGGGGATGGCCTGCAAACTCTGGCGTTCAGCGCTTTAACCGAATCCTCCGGCGCCTCAGCGGAAAGCGTGCTGCAAATGGTGCGGGAACTCGCTCGCGCCAGCGGACATCAGGGCATGGTAGGCGGACAGGCTATCGATATTTACTCAGAAGGCCATACGCTCAAGCTTGAAGAGTTGGAGCGCATGCATTTAGAAAAAACCGGCGCGCTGATTGAAGCCAGCATCGTACTGGGCGCCTTGGCCAGCGGACGGGCTGACGCTGAATGCATAGAAGGCTTACGCCGTTTCGCTCGCGCTATTGGTTTGGCGTTCCAGGTCCGTGACGACATCATAGATGTAGAAAGCGACACCAGTGTGCTGGGCAAAACCGCCGGGAAGGACGCCGAGCGCAACAAACCTACGTACACGTCACTATTGGGCCTTGAACAAGCGAAGCTAAAAGCGCTCCAACTGCATAACGAAGCTCTCAGCCAGTTGCAGGCGTTGGGATTACAGAACTCCCGGTTGCAGGATCTTGCCAGCTTCATGATAGAGCGCACGCATTGATCGCCAATTGCCCGTGTTCTCCAACCCAACATCGCTTATAATGGCCGATTGCTTTTATAGGCAATTTTTTTTGCGTCCGAGGCTTATGATCCGGCGGCTAATCCCTTAGAACCGAGCGACTACAACTGCAAGAATGCAAAAACCATACGTATTTCAAGAAATTCCAGTGCATCGGCCCAATACGCCGTTGCTCGACAAAATCGACTCTCCGGCCCAGCTGCGCCTTCTCAATGAAGCCGAACTCCTGCAGTTGGCGCACGAACTACGTGCATTTTTGCTGTACAGCGTAGGCCAATCCGGCGGCCACTTTGGCGCGGGCCTGGGTGTAGTGGAGTTAACCGTAGCTTTGCACTACGCCTTCAACACACCGGAGGACCGACTGGTTTGGGATGTGGGGCATCAAGCTTATCCCCACAAAATTCTTACCGGCCGCCGTGAGCAAATGCTCACTATTCGGCAAAAGGACGGTCTCGCCGCTTTTCCCCGCCGCGAGGAAAGCCCTTACGATACCTTTGGCGTCGGCCACTCCAGCACCTCCATCAGCGCCGCGCTGGGCATGGCTATCGCCGCCCGCTTGCAGAACCAGCCGCGAAAAGCCATCGCTGTTATCGGCGACGGCGCCATGACCGCTGGTATGGCGTTCGAAGCCTTGAATCACGCCGCCGACACCAAGGCGGACCTGCTGGTGATTCTGAACGACAATGACATGTCTATTTCTCGCAATGTCGGCGGTTTATCCAACTACTTCGCCCGCCTTCTGGCGAGCAAGACCTACAACCAGATGCGCGACAGCGGCAAGCGCGTCCTGCAGGGAGCGCCAAGCCTCATGGAGCTGGCGCGCAAGACGGAAGAACACTTCAAAGGCATGGTCGCTCCCGGCACCCTGTTCGAAGAGTTGGGCTTCAACTACATCGGCCCCATTGACGGCCACGATTTGCCTCGTTTGGTTGAGACCCTGAACAACATCAAGGAGCTGAACGGACCGCAGTTCCTGCATGTCGTCACGAAAAAGGGCAAAGGCTTCGCCCATGCGGAAAGCGACCCAATAGGCTATCACGCCATCAATAAAATTGAACCCAAGCCCAAGGTGCAAGACACCGCCAAAGCGCCTAAAAAGCCGCGTTACTCCAATATTTTTGGTCAGTGGTTGTGCGACATGGCGGAACAGGACGCCAGCTTAGTAGGCATCACTCCCGCCATGTGTGAGGGCTCCGATCTTATTGAGTTTTCCAAACGTTTTCCGGAGCGTTATTACGATGTCGCCATCGCAGAGCAGCATGCAGTGACATTAGCTGCAGGCCTGGCCTGCGATGGCGCCAAGCCGGTAGTGGCTATTTACTCCACTTTCCTTCAGCGGGCGTATGATCAACTCATCCACGATGTCGCAATCCAGAACCTGGATGTGCTTTTCGCCATCGACCGTGCTGGCCTGGTCGGCGAAGACGGTCCTACCCATGCAGGCAGTTTCGATCTTACCTTTCTGCGCTGCATCCCCAATATGCTGATCATGGCGCCTTCGGATGAAGATGAAACCCGTAAAATGCTAACCACGGGATACCAATACACAGGCCCTGCTGCAGTCCGCTACCCAAGAGGCAACGGACCAGGCGCCGACATCAGCCCAGGATTGGAATCCTTGGAGATTGGGAAAGCCAACCTGCGCCGCCGCGGCGCGCAGACTGTCATTTTGAACTTCGGCGCCTTGTTGCCTGCGGCCTTGGGCGTGGCGGAAGAGAGTAATTTCACCGTCGTAGATATGCGATTCATCAAGCCCCTGGATCAAAATATGATTCTGGAAATGGCGGGAAGTCATGACCTTCTGGTGACGCTGGAGGAGAACTGCATACTTGGCGGCGCGGGTAGCGGCGTGATTGAATTTCTCGCTTCCCAGGGCATCGCCATGCCCGTGTTGCAACTGGGTCTTCCTGATGAATTCATCGAACACGGCAAGCCAGCCGAACTGCATAAAGAAGTCGGTTTGGACGCCCAAGGCATCGCCAACGCAATCAAAAAGCGCCTAAAGAGTTTGAACCTGGCGTCGCCCAAGACCGGCACTAGCGCCTGAAAACGCAAACGGGGCGCAGTTTGCGCCCCGTTTAACCTTTCCCAGGACAATCCTGAGTTCTGTTTTAATTCTCGACTCTATTACTTCGCAGCGACAACATAATCATCGTCTTGGTGTGTCGTCAGCAAATGCCCCAACTTGCCAGCTTTAGTGGCCAGGTAGTTGCGATTATGAGGATTTCTCCCCACTTCCAGAGGCACTCTTTCAACGACCTCAATACCCAGCTTCGTCAGTGAATCAACTTTGCGCGGGTTATTCGTCATCAAACGAATACGACTGATGCCCAAGTGGTACAACATGGGTTTACACATACTATAGTCGCGCATATCCGCCGCAAACCCCAGCTGCTCATTGGCTTCCACCGTATCAGCGCCCTGATCCTGCAGATTGTAGGCGCGAATTTTATTCAATAAGCCAATGCCACGGCCTTCCTGACGCAGATATAACAGAATTCCGCGTCCTTCCGCTGCAATGCTGCGCAAAGCCTCATCTAACTGGTAGCCGCAATCGCAACGCATGCTGAACAACGCGTCTCCGGTCAGGCACTCGGAATGCGTGCGCGCCAGCACCGACGCTCCGTCGCCAATGTCTCCCAATGTCAGGGCTATATGTTCTTTTTGCGTACCCACTTCCTGAAATCCGTGCATGTCGAATACACCAAAAGGAGTTGGCAGTTTGCAACTGGCGACATAGGTGACAGACACTCGATACTCTCTCTAAAACTTGGCGGGGCGGAAATTCTATCAGATGCGTCGTCCCACCCCAACACTTAGACTCATGGGCGCAACCTATGGCGTCAATAAGTTACGCTAATGGTTCGCCACACAGGACTGGCGTCAACCGCCAGTCATATTCATAAAGCGTACGATCTGAGGTTCTTCTTCAAGATCAAAGTAGTGCCGCTCCGGCTTAATCGCCATCGCGTCGACGATTGCCTGCCGTAACTGTTCGGGTCTGCCGCGCAATACTTCACGCAAATCGACGGAATGCTCATTACCCAGGCACAACAGCAAGCGCCCTTCCACCGTCACTCGCACCCGGTTGCATAAATGGCAGAAGTTATGGCTATGAGGAGAAATAAAGCCAATTCTGGATGCGCTGTCGGACATTCGGTAGTAACGAGAAGGGCCCCCTGTATTCTCACTGCAGGGAAGCAATTCGTAATCCAGACTTATGCGCTCACGTAATTCAGCACTGGAGACAAATGAAAGTTGTCGATTATGCTCAGTGATTGCGCCCAGCGGCATTTCTTCAATAAAAGAAATGTCCAGCTTCTGCGCTCGCGCATATCGCACCAGGTCCATGACCTCGTCTTCATTTCGCCCGCGCAAAACCACTGCGTTAAGCTTGATTCTCTCTATGCCGGCGGTTTTGGCGGCTTCAATTCCCGCCAACACCTGCTGCAGGTCCCCGGTGCGGGTCAATTCCTTGAAACGATCGGCATTGAGGCTGTCGAGGCTGACGTTAATGCGCTTGACGCCGGCTTTACGCAGGTCCTTCGCCATTCTGACCAGCTGAGAACCATTGGTGGTCAGGGTTAGCTCATGCAGTCCCTGCAAGCGCCCAAGTTTATCCACCAGCTCCAAGATATTTCGACGTACAAGCGGCTCTCCTCCCGTCAGCCGTAGTTTGTGAACGCCAAGCTCGACAAAAGCCTTGCCGACTTCATAGAGTTCTTCCAACGAAAGGATTTGCTCACGGGGAAGGAAGGTCATGTCCTCCGCCATGCAATACACACAACGGAAGTCACAGCGGTCGGTTACAGACAGCCGCACGTAATTTACTTCACGGCCAAATCGGTCAATCAGGCGGGCTGAAGACATAGCGAGACGACTCCCCCTCAATAACTACTAACTCCATTTATACGCCACCTTCTTTGCCGAAACAAACCCGGCCCAAGCTGGCGACGAACTACTAACGACGCGCCCTCACCCGCCGGTTACTGGCGGAAAGAATGCAACTTCATCGCCATCCACAACAGTCGCAGTCAGCGGCGCCATTTCTTGGTTAATCGCCGCCAGGACATTTCCCTGCTTCAATGCGGACTCTGCACTCGGCAGCTCCGCTATTACTGCATCCAACAACGCGGCCACACTGCTTTCCGCCCCCAACGCAGGAAGCTCCATCTCAGTACAACCAACCTGTTCCCGCAGTTTCGCGAAAAACAATACCTTAATCATTGCTTACTCCTGAACCTGCCAATGCCCGCTGCGTCCGCCCTGTTTCTCCAGCAAACGCACTGATTCAATCACCATCCCTTTATCCACGGCTTTGCACATGTCATAAAGGGTTAACGCAGCCACGCTGGCGGCTGTCAGCGCCTCCATCTCCACACCAGTCTTCGCATCAAGCTTACATATCGCTTCAATGCGTACGACAGAAGCGTTTGCATCCGCTTCCAGATTTACTTTCACTGAAGTCAGATTAAGACTGTGGCAGAGAGGAATCAGGTCAGAGGTTTTTTTCGCGGCCTGGATACCGGCGATGCGAGCAACGGCGAAGACATCGCCTTTCTTGTGGCGACCTTCGGTAATCATGGCCAGAGTTTCCGGCTGCATACGAATTAATGCTTCCGCACGCGCCACCCGGGTGGTCGTCTCCTTATCGGAAACGTCCACCATGTGCGCTGCGCCCTTGTCATCAAGATGGGTGAGTTCAGCCATCCGCACTCCTCACTCAGGTCATTAATTGGCTTGCCGCAGCGCCGCGATGATCTCACGATTAGCGGCGGGAAACGCCTCAGGATCAAGCTCATTCAGATCCAGCCAAGCCACAAACTGGCCTTCACGGCCTTGCGCTTCGCCAGAGAATCGAGATACGCGCCACACATCCAGCAATACATGTTTATCAGGATAGTGATGCTCTATTTGAATCAAAGGGTGCGTTGCGTCCTCAGATATATCCAATTGGACGCCAACTTCCTCAAAAAGTTCACGCTGCAGCGCCGCCAAGACCGTTTCACCGGGCTCGACTTTACCTCCAGGAAACTCTAACAGCCCCCCTTGGTGCAAATGCTCGGGCCTGCGGGCCACCAACACTTTATTATGTTGGTCGAGAATCACCGCAACAGCGACATGAACAGCCTTCATTCTCCGTCTCCGCAACAGCTATCAAGTGCGATATTCAGCATTGATAGTGACATATTCATGGGAGAAATCGCAGGTCCAGACGGTGTCTTCCACTTCTCCGCGGCCCAGATCGACGCGAATAGTAATTTCTTCAAGGTCCATTACCGCTTGTCCAGCCTCTTCCGTATAAGAAGCCGCCCTCGCGCCGCCCTCAACAATACATACTTCATTAAGATAGATATTGATGCGTTCGACCTCCAGGTTCTGCAGGCCTGCACGCCCAACCGCAGCCAGAATCCGCCCCCAATTAGGGTCGCTGGCGAATAATGCCGTCTTAACCAATGGAGAGTGGGCGATGGTGTATGCGACATCAAGCGCCTCACTAAGCACAGCCGCCCCCTGAACATTGACTGCAACGAATTTGGTGGCGCCTTCCGCATCTCTCACAATAGCATGGGCGAGCTGTTGCATCAGACCATCCAGCGCTTCCTGGAACGGTCGCCACAGCTCAGCATTATCCTGAGTAAATTTGGGAGTTCCGGAGCGTCCTGTCGCCACCAGCACGCAAGCGTCATTAGTGGAAGTATCTCCATCCACGGTGATGCGGTTGAAGGACTTATTAGCCGCAGCAGTCAGCATACGCTGCAACAACTCCGGCTCGATATCCGCATCCGTCGCTACAAAGCCCAGCATTGTGGCCATATTCGGCTTGATCATCCCCGCGCCTTTACTGACGCCACTGATATGAACAGCAACGCCATCAATATCAAGACGCATTGTGGCGCCTTTGGGACGGGTATCTGTTGTCATTATGCCTTGGGCGGCTTCAGCCCAGGCGTTGTCACTGAGATTACCCAGAGCGCTGGGCAGCCCTGCTACGATTTTATCTACCGGCAGCGGCTCGCCAATGACTCCTGTGGAAAATGGCAACACTTGCTCGGACGCCACTGCGCCAAGTTGCGCTAGCGTCTCGCAGCATCGCATGGCGTTATCCAGGCCTTGCCGACCAGTGCCCGCGTTGGCGTTACCAGTGTTGATTAACAAATAACGAGGCGCGCTCTCAGCCAAGTGACGCTTCGCCAGCATCACAGGAGCGGCGCAAAAAGCATTGCTTGTGAAAACAGCGGTGGTTTGCGCCCCTTCACATAGCTCAAACACCACTAAGTCTTTACGTCCCGGCTTTTTAATTCCTGCGGACCCAACCCCAATGCGAACGCCCGCAATAGGGTGAAAGTTGGGTAAAGGCGCGTGCCCCACAGCCATCTCAATTACTCCAGGCGACCATGACACTGTTTGTACTTCTTGCCGGAACCACAAGGGCAAGGTTCATTACGACCCACTTTCTTGTGGTCGCGGACATAAGGCGCATCAGAGCCCTCAGCTTGCTCTTCCGCATCAGAATCTTCTTCAGTCGCTTCGGGGTGAGTCGCCTGGGCGCGTTGCATTTGCTGCGCGAGCGCTTCGCGACGACGACGCTCCAACTCTTCCATTTCTTCCTGTTTTTGAACTCTTACATGACAAATAACTCGGACCACATCATGCTTGATGGTATCCAGCATGTTCTGGAACAGTTCAAACGCTTCACGCTTATATTCCTGTTTGGGGTTTTTCTGCGCGTAACCACGCAAGTGAATCCCCATGCGCAGCAGGTCCATATTGGAAAGGTGCTCTTTCCACAAGGTATCCAGGACTTGTAAGAACACCTGTTTCTCAAAGTTGCGCATAACGGATGCGCCAACCACTTCTTCTTTCTCGCGGTAAGAATCGACTACCGCCTGTAGAATTTTCTCGCGCAAGGTCTCTTCATGCAGACGCTTGTCCTCGTCCAGCCATTGCTGCACAGGCAAATCAACGCCGAAATCCGACTCCAGTTGCTTTTCCAGCCCCGGAACATTCCACTGTTCGGCAATACTTTGCGGCGGGATAAACTGGCTGACTGTAGCGCTGACCACATCGCCCCGGATTGCGTCGATCATTTCCGAGATATCATCGGTCGCCATGATTTCATTACGTTGTTCGTAAACCACATGACGCTGATCGTTAGCCACGTCGTCATATTCAAGCAGCGATTTACGAATATCGAAGTTGCGGCCTTCCACTTTACGCTGAGCTTTTTCAATCGCGTTGCTCACCATGCGGTGCTCAATCGCCTCGCCCTTCTGCATTCCCAATGCCTGCATAATATTTTTCACCCGGTCAGAGGCGAAAATACGCATCAGGTTATCTTCCAAAGACAAGTAAAAACGAGTTGAACCAGGATCGCCTTGACGCCCCGAACGACCTCGTAGCTGGTTATCAATACGGCGAGACTCATGGCGCTCAGAACCAACGACATGCAGACCACCTGCAGCGATTACCTGATCATGTCGCTTCTGCCAATCAGCTTTGATTTTAGCGATTTGTTCTGGTGTTGGATCTTCCAACTCAGCGACGTCGGCCTCCCAGTTTCCGCCCAAGACTATGTCCGTCCCGCGACCCGCCATGTTAGTAGCGATGGTGACTGCGCCAGGACGACCCGCTTGCGCAATAACATGCGCTTCACGCTCGTGCTGCTTGGCGTTCAACACGTTGTGAGCAATGCCCTCTTTTTTCAGCATTGCCGACAAATACTCAGACGCCTCGATAGAGGCCGTACCAACCAGAACCGGACGGTTTTGCGTCACAGTGTCCTTGATATCATCAATAACCGCCTGGAACTTCTCATCCACGGACAGGTAAACCAAGTCATTGTAATCGATACGCTTAATCGGCTTATTAGTTGGGATGACAATGACGTCCAAGCCATAAATCTGGCGGAACTCAAAAGCTTCCGTGTCAGCAGTACCGGTCATACCGGCGAGCTTTTCGTAAAGACGGAAGTAGTTCTGGAAGGTGGTGGAAGCAAGCGTCTGACTTTCAGCCTGGATCTTGATGCGCTCTTTCGCTTCAATCGCCTGATGCAAACCTTCGCCCCAGCGACGGCCTGGCATCGTTCTTCCTGTATGTTCGTCGACAATCACCACTTGGCCGTTCTGCACAATATAGTCAACGTCTTTACTATATAAATGGTGAGCGCGTAGCGCAGAGCTAATGTGGTGCAGCAAACCCAGGTTAGTGGCGGCGTAAAGACTGTCGCCCTCTTCCAGCAAACCATTTTTGGTTAACAGCTCCTCCACGTAGGTATGGCCTGACTCCGACAACTCCACGGAGCGACTTTTCTCATCAACAGTGAAGTGACCGTCTACAGGTTGTCCTTCCTCTGGCGGCTCTCCTTTCTTGAGCTGAGGAACCAGTTCGTTGATCTTTCTATACAGCTCAGAACTGTCTTCCGCCGGCCCACTGATAATCAAAGGCGTCCGCGCCTCGTCTATCAGGATTGAGTCAACCTCGTCGACAATCGCAAAATGCTGTCCTCGTTGCGCTTTGTCCGTCAGGCTGAACGCCATGTTGTCACGGAGGTAATCAAAACCGAATTCGTTATTGGTTCCGTAAGTAATGTCTGATGCATACGCAGCGCGCTTGGTTTCGCCGTCCTGTCCACTCACTACAACGCCAACGCTTAATCCCAGATATTCGTACAAAGGCCTCATCCAGTCTGCATCACGACGCGCCAGATAATCGTTTACGGTGACGACGTGTACGCCTTTTCCAGACAGTGCATTCAAGTACACGGGAAGCGTCGCGACCAGCGTCTTACCTTCCCCGGTACGCATCTCCGCAATTTTGCCTTCATGCAGCACCATACCGCCGATCAACTGAACATCGAAATGGCGCATGCCCATCACGCGCTTGCCTGCCTCGCGCGCTACCGCAAATGCTTCTGGCAACAGTTGCTCAAGCGTTTCTCCCTTTTCAAGTCGAGAGCGAAACTCCTGCGTTTTTGCTTTGAGAGCGGCTTCGTCTAATGCGCTGATTGACTCTTCCAGTTCGTTGATGCGTTTGACAACTTTGCCCATGCGCTTAATTTCGCGGGCATTTTTGCTGCCGAAAATTTTCCTGGCGATAGATGAAAACATAACTAACGAAATTACCTGTCTCTTTGAAGCGTTTATGGAGGCTCCGCTCGTGGCGGAATCGCTTACTCGTTACTTTATGGATTTGGAGCCACCTTGCCGAAGGAGATAAAAATTCAGCGGGAGCGTAATTCCAAGCTCCGCATTCTAACCTCAATTTGTTACAGCAATAAAGGGATTAGTACACACTTGTTACCCCTAGTAACAAGCAATGCGCCCAGAGTGGGAATAGAGACGCCGTTATACGGCCAGATAAAAAGCACGGAAAAGTCAGTAATAACAAGGCCTCAACCAGAGTTCAGTTAAGACCTTTAAAAGTGTTACCGGCTTGCGCGATGAATAAATTTTGTGGGATTTGCGGAGCGCCCATCCTGAAGCACTTCGAAGTGTACGTGTGGACCTGTGGAGCGTCCCGTGCTACCCATCTTCGCCAGGACTTGGCCTTTTTGCACCACATCCCCGGTTTTAACCATAAGTTTGGCGCAGTGCGCGTAACGAGTAACAAGCCCCCCGCCATGGTTGACCTCAACCAAATTGCCGTAGCCGAAGCGCTCTTCTGAATGAGTTACAACGCCACCTGCAACCGCAACAATGTCGCTGCCTTCTTTACCTGCGAAGTCTACGCCGGAGTGCCACGCCCGCTTACCAGTGAACGGGTCTGAACGGAAACCATAATGAGAGGACAACCAACCTTTCTTGATTGGACGGCCTGCAACAAACTGCTCTCGCTGAAAGCGCTGATTAACGAACAGTTCATCCATCACACGCAGTTGCTGCTCACGAGACTCCGCTTGCTGTTCAATAGACTCGAGCACTTGCGTTAACATGGGAACAGAGAACGATTGCTCTAAAGCAGGCTCTTCAGGCCCCCCTAAAGCGGGTGACGATTCGAAGTCAAACTCCCCTTCATCCAGACCTGCTACGTCAGTAAGACGTTGCCCAAGCGCATCAAGCCGCAACAGTCTCGCCTGCAACTCTCCCATTCGCAGCGTCAGCGCATCAATATTTTGCTGCGCGAGTGACTTATACGTGCGGATTTCTTCTTTCTGTTGTTTCAGATTCTCCTGCCAAGTCTTAACCAGCTCAGGAGTAATGGAAGCGTCAGATGCGGCGGACTGCCGCCCCAGCCAAAACGCCCCCGCCAGCAACGCAGCCACTAGAGACAGCGCAAGGACCACCGTCAGCACAACCGCGCGCGCGCCCATAGAACGGGCGCGTGACTGACCATGTCCATCTCTCAGGAAGATAATATTCATGCTTTTCCAGGGTTTTGAGTTGCCTGAATTATATAAACGACGGAGGTTATCTAAAAATACTATACTTGTAAATTGTAACAGATGTTGTGATAGTTGATGTCTGCAAATGTAACGAACCTTTAATCTTTGGTTAACTGTTATGCCTGACAGAGATAGAAAGCTGGGAGATATTCTGTCGTCTTCCTCCCCTACGCTGGAGTCTCTTTTTCACCGAGCCCTGCAGCTGGATAAGCAACAGCAGATATTCTCACAATGCCTGCCTGCTCAATTACGTGACAAGGTGACTCTATCGTCAGTTAAAGATGGCGTTATTCGCGTAACCGTCCCCGATGCCGCAACCGCAAATCAGTTGCGCATGAATCAACACACATCCCTGCCGGAACTACGCAAACATAAAGATTTCGACTTCGCTTATCAGTTCAAGATTCGCGTGGAGCCAATGGAAGTTAAAGCAAAGGCAAAAAGGAAGGCGAAACCAATTTCGCAAAAGAACGCCGAGCTTCTCAGACAAGAAGCTCAGCTCTGTGACGATCCGGAGTTAAAGAAAGCCCTGGAGGCTCTTTCAACTCACACAGCGGACTAGAAATCTCAGGCCAGCACCGGTTTCAGGTAGGAAATAGGCGCTTCCCCGGCGTCTTCAAAGGTCACAACCTCCCAAGCATCCTTTTGGGAAAGGAGTTCGCGAAGAAGTTTGTTATTTAAGCCGTGACCCGACTTGTGCCCTTTAAACTCACCGATCAGGCTGTTACCCAACAGGTATAGATCTCCGATGGCGTCCAACACCTTGTGCTTGACGAACTCGTCTTCATAACGCAAGCCGTCTTCATTGAGAATCTTGAAGTCATCGACAACAATAACGTTATCCATGCTACCGCCCAAGGCTAGATTCATCGCACGCAATTTTTCAATATCGCGCATGAACCCGAATGTCCGCGCGCGACTTACTTCCTTAACGAAAGAAGTGCTGGAGAAGTCAATAACTGTCTCTTGTGAGCGGCCTTTGATCACGGGATGATCAAAGTCTATGCTAAAAGTCACTTTGAAGCCGTCGAACGGCACAAAGGTAGCCCGCTTATCTTCGTCAGTTACCGTCACTTCGCGCTTGATGCGAATGAATTTCTTGGGCGCGTCCTGCTCAGCAATGCCCGCCGATTGAATCAGAAATACAAACGGACCGGCGCTGCCATCCATAATAGGCACTTCGGCTGCGCTCAACTCAACGTAGCAGTTATCGATACCAAGTCCGGCCAGAGCTGACAGCAAATGCTCAACAGTTGCTATCTTTACTCCACTTTTTACGAGAGTCGTAGAGAGAAGGGTTTCGCCTACGTTCTCAGCACGCGCCGGGATTTCCACGATAGGATCGAGATCTGTACGGCAGAATACAACACCCGTGTCCACCGGGGCCGGCTTCAGGGTCAGGTAGACCTTTTCCCCTGAATGCAGACCCACACCAGTGGCCCGGATGATGTTTTTAAGTGTGCGCTGTTTTATCATTTCAATGATTTACCAAGATCTGGATAAAATTCGGCCAAATAATACCAGAAAGGTATTAGGTGCACCAACCTAAAAGACCGAACTCATTCTCATTTAATCCGCCTGACGACGCAAAAACGCAGGTATATCCAAATAGTCCACGTTTTGCTCATCCCCTACGGCCCGACGATCCACCGCCGCATTGCCCACAACTGATGTAGCGCGTTTGCGCATTACAGTCGGGCGCTCCAGCTGATGATAATCAGTGGTGCCGTTCATAGTCCGGGAAGAGTTGTCCACCACTTTAGTGGGTCGGTCATGTACACCGCCCAAACCCGTAGCGACTACCGTCACCCGCAACTCATCCTTCATTTCCGGATCGATTACCGTTCCAACCACCACTGTCGCAGCGTCGGAAGCGAACTCTTCAATGGTGGCGCCCACTTCAGAAAACTCGCCCAAAGACAGATCCATGCCTGCAGTAATATTGACCAGAATCCCACGCGCGCCCTGCAGATTGATATCTTCAAGCAGCGGGCTGCGTACGGCTCTTTCCGCCGCTTCACGAGCGCGGTTGTCGCCGCTGGAAACGCCGGTGCCCATCATCGCCATGCCCATTTCCGACATAACGGTGCGAACGTCCGCGAAGTCTACGTTTATCATTCCTGGACGGATAATCAAATCCGCAATTCCCTGTACAGCCCCCAAAAGCACATCGTTAGCGGCGGCGAAAGCATCCAGCAGACTGGTGTTTTTGCCCATGACGCTCAACAGCTTCTCATTGGGAATTGTGATCAAAGAATCGACGTGTTGTCCCAACTCACGCAGGCCGGCTTCCGCAACTTTCATGCGTTTGCCGCCTTCAAACGGGAACGGACGGGTCACAACCGCAACCGTCAGAATCCCCATTTCACGGGCGATTTCCGCGACTACCGGCGCGCCGCCCGTTCCAGTGCCGCCGCCCATACCGGCAGTAATGAAGACCATGTCCGCGCCTTTCAGCGTTTCCGCGATGCGCTCTCTGTCCTCCATCGCCGCCTGACGACCTACTTCTGGATTGGCTCCGGCGCCCAGCCCTTTGGTGACGCTGCCGCCGAGTTGAATGACGTGCTTGGCGTCGACATCACGCAACGCCTGAGCGTCGGTGTTCGCGCAGATAAACTCCACGCCTTCCACCGAAGAGGCGAGCATATGGCGAACTGCGTTGCCGCCGCCGCCGCCAACGCCTACAACTTTAATGACTGCATTTTGTGGTACGTTATCTACGAGCTCAAACATTCCCCTTCTCCTTCTTCGTTATAGTACCTGCGACCTGAAACTAATTTCCGCAAGTTGGTATAGACCTTTGAGTTGACTCTATTTGGGCTGATTAAAAATTCCCCATAAACCAGTTCTTCAGCCGTTGGAACAGGTTTTCCGCAGGTTCTCCCCGGTGCTGGGCGCCCCGGCCGAGTTCCTGCTGTTTAAATCCATAGAGCAGTAATCCGACTGCGGTGGAGTACATAGGATTGCTAACCACATCGCTCAGGCCGGTGACCCATTGCGGCACCGCCAGCCTTACCGGCATGTGGAAAATCTCCTCCGCCAACTCCACGACCCCCTCCATACTGGAGGTTCCTCCCGTGAGCACGACCCCTGCGGCGATGAGATCTTCATATCCGCTGCGTCGCAACTCTGATTGGATCAAGGTGAACAACTCCTCATAGCGCGGCTCCACGACTTCCGCCAACGACTGCCGGCTTAAGTCCCGCGACGGGCGATCTCCCACGCCCGGCACCTTGATCGTCTCATCCGCACCTGCCAGCTGAGTCAGCGCACAGGCGTATTTGATCTTGATTTCTTCCGCATTTTGCGTCGGCGTTCGCAACGCCATCGCAATATCATTAGTGACCTGATCGCCAGCGATAGGAATAACCGCTGTATGGCGAATAGAGCCGCCAGTGAATATTGCGATATCGGTTGTGCCGCCGCCGATATCGACGACGCACACGCCCAATTCTTTTTCATCGTCAGTCAGTACTGCGTAGCTGGAGGCAAGTTGCTCCAGGATGATTTCATCCACTTCCAGTCCGCAGCGCTTCACACACTTTTCAATGTTCTGATAAGCGTTGACCGCACACGTAACCAGATGCACTTTGGCTTCCAGGCGCACGCCAGACATCCCTACTGGCTCCTTCACACCTTCCTGATTGTCGATGACATATTCTTGCGGCACGACGTGGAGCACCCGCTGATCCGCAGGAATCGCCACTGCCTGCGCCGCATCCAAGACTCTTTCCAGATCCGCCTGCACCACTTCCCGGTCGCGCACCGCAACGATGCCGTGGGAGTTCATACTACGAATGTGGCTACCGGCGATACCGGCATAGACGGAGTGAATGCGGCAACCGGCCATCAGCTCAGCCTCCTCCACCGCACGTTGTATGGCCTGGACCGTAGTTTCGATGTTGACGACAACGCCCCTTTTGAGTCCGCGTGACGGATGGGAACCGATGCCAACGACTTCAATCGCTCCTTCCTGATTTCTCTGCCCGACAATGGCCACCACTTTGGATGTGCCAATGTCCAGCCCCACAATCATATTCCCACTCGAACTCGCCATATATTTCGACTCTGTCTTAAAGTTCACATTCAACCTTGTTCCGGAGTAACGTCTGCTTTCCATTTCACCGCCACCCCCCGGGTGTATCGTGCGTCAACACTCGCTATTTTTTCTCGCTCCTGGTGCAGTTTCTTCTCAAACAGCACAGTAAAACGGTGTAGCCGTCCCTCAACATCCTGCTTCCCCAGGTTAAGCTCCCACCCATCCGTAAAGCTGATCAGCCATGCGCCTCTGGACTCCATGATCACACCGTTCACATCCAGTCCCACTTTGGCCAGCTCCGCCTTCCATTTCTGGAAGTTATCAAACACCAGCCGCTCGCTGTGCGGCGGTCCAATCAGCGCTGGCAGGCCATTCACCACGACGCCGGTTTCTTTAACGAACAGCCGCCCGGCTTCGTTGATATAGCCCTGGTTGCGCCATCTGACAAAAGGCTCTTCTTCTTCCAGATCCACTTGCACAGCGTCCGGCCATAATCTGGAGATGGAAGCCCGTTTTACCCAGGGGTGGGCTTCCAGACTTTTACGCACACCTTCTAGGTCGGATGTAAAAAAACTGGCGTGGAGTAACGGCGACAGCAGCTCTTTCACCTCTCCGCGGCTCACGTAATTCAACTCGCCGACTACCTGAACCGTGGCGACTGGACGGTCCAACCATTTGACGCCGGCGATCAGCGCACTTAACACCAATAGCCAAAAGCAGAAGATCGACACGTGCAGCAGCACCCGATTCCACGGGATAAAGGCCAGCAGTCGCACGATCGCAGCCGGCCCGGTATTCCGGTTGTCGGCGCGCTCCTTTGCGCGGGTCGCAGTTGCGCCGCGTCGGGAACCAAGCGATTTGTCGAGCTGCTTCTTCATTGGCGTCATTAGCTGTAGCGACTCTCAGTTACTTGCCTTGGCGTAACTATCATTACGCACGTCCGTCCACTTCAATTTGTTCAGTCGTCCCTGACTACCATCCAGGTCGTTCGTCGCCCTGGTTACAATGTTGTTCCAAGTATGCTCAAAACCAGCTGTTCAAAGCTTAATCCTGATGCTTTCGCAGCCATGGGAACCAGACTATGGTCCGTCATCCCCGGCACCGTGTTCACCTCCAGCAACCAGGGCTGGCCGGCGGCGTCGCACATGATATCCACCCGCCCCCATCCGGAGCAGCCAATGGCGCGATAGGCGCGCAGAGCCAACGTCTTGAGTTCGTCTTCTTTGTCCTGAGGTAAACCACAGGGCAGAATGTAGCGCGTGTCGTTCACCACATACTTGGCTTCGTAGTCATAGAACTGGCGGTCTGTCTCCAGCTTGATGGCCGGCAACGCGTCCTCACCTAAAATAGAGACCGTGTATTCCGCGCCGGTTATCCACTGCTCTGCGATGACAACCGAATCAAACTTCGCCGCTTCCAGATAGGCCGCTTCCAACTCTTCAGCGGTAACGACTCTACGCATGCCGATGCTGGACCCTTCATGGACCGGCTTGACCATCAGCGGCTGCCCGGCGCCCACTTCCGTTACAATAGCCTCCCAATCGCTGCCTGCATCCAACACGGCATACTTGGGCGTCGGAATGCCCATGGTTTCCCATAATTGCTTGGTGCGCAGCTTATCCATGGCCAGAGCGGACGCCAAAACGTCACTGCCGGTGTAGGGTTTATTCAGCAGGGTTAACAGTCCCTGCATAGTTCCGTCCTCTCCGCCACGGCCGTGCAACACGATGAAAACGCGATCAAAGTCGCCATCCAACAAGGGCTGTAAGCCATCGCGCGGATCAACATGAAAACAATCCACACCGACGTTACGTAAGGCCGCGAGCACTTGCCCACCGCTTTTCAGAGACACGTCCCTCTCTGCAGACGCGCCTCCGAACAGCACCGCCACCTTGCCGAAATCGGCGGGGGGCAGGTCTTTTACTTTTTCCCAACTGACGACCGTCATATGCGATTTAATTACCTTGTTGCTTCGTTACGCCAGTCCGCTTTGCTTCTGGCGTCATCGTTCACTCTTCTTTGTACAGGTTCTGGCTGCTATTGCAGCCCGCCTTCCGCCAATACGCCTGCGACGGCGCCAATGTCTCCCGCACCTTGCGTCAGCAGAAGATCTCCATCCTGAAGCACGCCGCTCAGCACGGCTTTCACATCCTGGCCGCGCTCGATAAATATCGGGTCAAGCTGTCCGCGTTGCCGGATGCTGCGGCAAAGACTGCGTCCATCCGCCCCGGGGATTTCTTTTTCGCCCGCGGGATAAACATCCATCAGCACCAACACATCCACTTTGGACAATACCTGCACGAAGTCCTCATAAAGGTCCCGGGTGCGCGTATAGCGATGCGGTTGAAACACCGCCACCAGACGCTTTTCAGGCCAACCGTCGCGAATGGCCTTGATGGTGGCGTCAACCTCTCTGGGATGATGGCCATAGTCGTCGACCAGCATGACAGAGCCCTCATCTACCGGATAATTTCCGTAAACCTGAAAGCGACGCCCCACGCCCTGGAATTTATTCAATGCCGAAACAATGGCTTCGTCAGCAATACCCTCATCAGTCGCTACCGCTATCACCGCCAGCGCATTCAATACATTGTGCTTGCCCGGCATGTTCAGGCTGATGCGTAAGTCTGGATGACCGCCTGGGCGTTTCGCAGTAAAAGATGTCTGCATACCCTGCTGCGCGATATCCACGGCGCGTACATCCGCTTTCTCGTTAAACCCGTAGGTGATAACGGAACGCCCTACACGGGGGATAATTTCACGCACCACCGGATCGTCGTAGCACATCACCGCCACGCCGTAGAATGGCAGGTTGTGCAGAAAGTCGACAAATGTCTGCTTCAGCTTCTCAAAGTCGCCGCCATAAGTGTGCATATGGTCCGCATCGATATTGGTGACTACTGACACCATCGGCGTCAGGTGCAAAAACGAAGCGTCGCTTTCGTCCGCCTCCGCCACCAAATATCTTGAGGCCCCCAGTTTGGCGTTGGTTCCGGCGCTATTCAGACGACCGCCGATAACGAACGTTGGGTCCAAGCCCGCTTCACCTAATACGGACGCCATCAGGCTGGTTGTCGTTGTCTTGCCGTGAGTGCCGGCGATGGCGACGCCGTGTCGATAACGCATCAATTCCGCCAGCATTTCCGCGCGGGCGATAACCGGAATACGTTGCTCATTAGCCGCCGTCACTTCCGGGTTGTCTTTGGCCACGGCGCTGGAAGTCACCACCACATTGGCGCCGGCAATATTCTGCGCAGTATGGCCAAAGGTGATGCTCGCCCCCATATCGCTCAAACGTCTGGTTGTGGCGGACTCTTTCAAGTCGGAACCGCTGATTTCATAACCTTGGTTCAGCAGCACTTCCGCGATGCCGCACATACCGGAACCGCCAATACCCACAAAATGTATGCGTCTGATACGGCGCATTTCGGGCGGTCCCCAAACAGTATTCTTCATAGTTGTCTCAGTCATTGGCGCACGCCTCCCAACAATACTTGACCACTTCTCTGGTCGCTTCGGGCTTGGCTAACGTCCGTGCGGCGTTAGCCATATCCAGCAACTTTTGCGGCTGCCCGAGCAGGGAAGTCAAAGTCTCAGCCAATCTTTCCACCGTTAAATTATCCTGTTGAAATATCTTCGCCGCTCCCGCCTGCTCCAAGTGCCGGGCATTCGCGGTCTGGTGATCGTCCACCGCATGTGGGTACGGCGCCAGCAGCGCTCCCAGTCCCACAGTACAAAGCTCCGCAAGAGTCAACGCCCCCGCTCGACATAAAGCCAGATCTGCATTTGCGTAAACACTGGCCATGTCTTGTAAAAAATCGTAGACCTCAGCCTCCACTCCCAAACTCGCATAGAGCTCGCGACAGGTCTGGTCCTTGCCCTCGCCCGCCTGGTGCACGACTCGCGGACGCAGCGTTTCCGGCAAGGCGGCGATTGCTTTTGGCGCAGCTTCGTTCAGAGCCAGTGCGCCGCGACTTCCGCCAAGAATAAGCAGCGTCGGTTTTCTAGCGCCGATTCCCCGCTCCTGTGGCGATGGCAAAGCGGCCAATTCGTCTCTGACCGGATTACCCACTGTCACAACCGATTGCGCCTGAGCAAAGGTTTGCGGAAAAGCTTCCAATACATAGCGCGCCCCGCGGGCTAACCAACGGTTAGTCATTCCGGCAATCGCATTCTGTTCGTGAATTACCAGCGGCGTGCCAGTCAAACAGGCCACGATGCCGCCAGGGCCTGACGCGAAGCCGCCCATTCCCAGTACACAATCGGGCTTTTCCTTACGGAACACGCTGAACGCCTGCCACAGGGCGCGCACCAGATTTACCGGCGCCATCAATAACGCAGCGACGCCTTTGCCCCGCAAGCCGCCAATAGTAATCAAACGCATAGGAATGTCAGTGCGACCAATAATGCGCTCCTCCATCCCTCCACGCGCGCCCAGCCAGACGACGTTCGCCCCCTGCTCACGCAGCGCCAGCGCAGACGCCAGCGCCGGGTATACATGCCCGCCTGTGCCGCCCGCCATAACCAGGAAAGTCTTGCCGCTCATCGCTGGGCGCCTCCCCGGTTTTTCACTTTCGGCGACTCATCTTCAGTCTGCTCGCCACTAACCGCCTCAGAGCCAATACGCAGCAAAATCGCCACGCACAAGCAACTGATAATCAAACTACTGCCACCGTAACTGATCAGCGGCAAGGTCAATCCTTTAGTTGGAAGCAACCCTGTGTTCACGCCCAGATTGATCAACGCCTGACCGCCCAGCAGCAGCGTGACGCCATAGCCGGCGTAGGCGTTAAACAATTGGCCCGCGCGTTCCGCCACCCGCGATACATACATGCCCCGCCACAACAACACGCCGAACAATACGATAATCAACAAGCTCCCCAGCAGACCCAGCTCTTCCGCAATAATCGCGAACACAAAGTCGGTATGCGCTTCAGGGAGATAAAAAAGCTTTTGCACACTGTTACCCAAACCTACGCCGCTCCATTCGCCACGCCCGAAAGCGATCAGCGCCTGAGTCAGCTGATAACCGCTGTCAAACTGGTCCGCCCATGGATCGGTATACGCCGTCAACCGTTTCAAACGGTAGGGCTGCGATACCGCCAGTAACGCCACGCTGCCCACGCAGAACATCAAAAGCGCAGCGAATCGACTTAGCGCCACGCCGCTCAAAAAAATCATTCCAACTACTGCGCACATGGTGACAACCAGCGCGCCGAAGTCCGGCTCCATCAGCAGTAACAACGCCACCAGCATCAGCACCAGCAACGGCTTCGCGAACCCCCACCAGCTGCCGCGCACTTCATCCAGACGACGCACCAGATAGCTAGCGGTATATATCGCCAGACAGACCTTGGCGATTTCCGACGCCTGGATATTAATCACTCCCAGGCTAATCCACCGTGTGCTGCCGTTAACCGTGCGCCCTATACCAGGGATTAGCACCGCAACGAGAAAGCCCAGCGCCACCACCAGTAATAACCAGCTTTGCTTATGCCACCACTCCAAAGGCAGCCGCAAAATCACAAAGCCGACGGCAACGCCGGCCAGCAGGTAAGTCAAGTGCCGCCACATGTAATACAGCGCCTGCCCATTGGCGTCGTCAGCGAAGTCAACCGACGCGGAGGTCACCATAATCAGCCCAATAGCCGCCAACGCCAGGGCGGAGCCCAGCAAGGGCAAATCCAATGTCATCGTCTGGGTGTTTTTGGAAGCGGTAAGCGTTAATGCGCTCATAACGCCCTCACCCATTGTTTGAACTGATCGCCGCGATCCTCATAGTTTTTGAACATGTCAAAACTGGCGCAGGCAGGCGACAGCAGCACCAAATCACCGGGCGAGGATTTTTCCGCCGCCAGTTTAACCGCTTCTTCCATGGTCTCCGCAGACAGAGCCATTACGCCACCCGCAAGTGCTTCTTTTAATTTAGGGCCGTCTTCACCAATGATGATCAGCGTCGACACCCACTCTTTCACCGCTGGGGCCAAAGGAGTGAAATCCTGTCCTTTCCCTTGTCCGCCGCAAATCAATACAATTCCACCGCTTGTAACAGGGCCCAATCCGGCCAATGCAGCTTGTGTGGCTCCCACGTTGGTGGCTTTGGAGTCATTGATGTAGGCGACCCCGTCTTTGTCGGCCACCCACTCGCAACGGTGGGTCAGCCCTGTAAACTCTCTCAACGCCTGCAGACAGGGCTCGCGCTCCAAACCTGCTGCATCCGCCAACGCCAGCGCAGCCAGCGCGTTGCTCCAGTTGTGTTTACCGCGAATGCGCATTTGCTCCACGGGCAACAGCTTTTCTGCGCCATAGGCCAGCCAGGCTCCGTCCTTCTCCTCCAACACCCCATACTGTCCAGGCTCGGGCGTCTTTAAGGTAAACCACGTGATTTCCGCTTCCCGGCTTAGCGGCGGTTGCGCCAACGCATCATCGCGATTCAGCACTTGGCGACGGCAGCCATAGAAAACTCTCAACTTGGCGAGGTGGTAAGCCATCATGTCCGCATAGCGATCCATATGGTCTTCCGACAGATTCAGCACTGTCGCCGCCAAAGCGCCCAAGCGATCAGTCGTCTCTAACTGGAAGCTGGACAGCTCCACCACATACAACTCAACCTCATCCGCCAGCAGATCCAGCACAGGCGTTCCCAGGTTTCCACCCACAGCGACATTCACGCCGCACGCCTTCGCCATCTCGCCGACCAGCGTGGTCACCGTGCTTTTGCCGTTGGAGCCGGTGATGGCCAGAATGGGCGCATTGGCTTCACGGCTGAATACGTCTACATCGCCACAGATTTTGACTTGCCCTTTCACAGCCTGAAGATCCGGGTGGCTCAATGGCACGCCAGGGCTCAACCAGATTTCGGCTGCGCGAGCCAGCATGTCCTGATCCAACTTGCCAGTCACAACCGGAACATCCGGATTGATCGCATTAAGCTCCGCCAGTCCAGAAGGATTCTCCCGCGTATCCATCACGCAAAAACCATAACCGCGCCGCGTCAGATAATCCGCGCAGGACAGCCCGGTCTTACCTAATCCGATAACAGCGATATTACGGTCGCGCGCCAGAATCGACATGAACGAATTACCTGATCTTCAACGTCGCCAAACCAACCAGCACCAACACTACGGTTATTACCCAAAACCGCACGATGACTCTCGGCTCCGGCCAGCCTTTAAGTTCAAAATGATGGTGCAACGGAGCCATTCGGAAGATACGCCTTCCAGTCAGCTTGTATGACGCCACCTGTAGAATCACGGACACCGTCTCCATCACGAACACGCCGCCCATTACGAAAAACACCAGTTCCTGACGAACGATGACCGCCACCACGCCAAGCGCAGCGCCAAGCGCCAAAGCGCCTACATCGCCCATGAATACCTGCGCCGGGTAGGTGTTGAACCAGAGAAACCCCAGTCCTGCGCCAACCAGCGCGCCCAGGAAAATCACCAGCTCGCCGGTCCCGGGCAAATAAGGAATATGCAGATACTCAGCAAACTTCACGTGACCGGACAAATAAGCGAATACAGCCAGAGCGCCGCCTACCATGACTGTTGGCATAATCGCCAGACCATCCAGGCCGTCAGTCAGGTTCACCGCATTACTGCCGCCCACGATGACAAAGTAGGTCAGCAGCACAAATCCCACGCCCAGCGCCAAAGTGATGTCTTTGAAAAAAGGAACGATCAATGTCGTTTCCTGTGGTAAGTGTGCGGTTTTGAATAACAGGACAGCCGCGCCAAAACCAAATACAGATTGCCAGAAGTACTTCCAGCGCGCCGGCAGGCCTTTAGGGTTTCTCTCAACGACTTTGCGCCAGTCATCCACCCAGCCGATAGCCCCAAACAACAGGGTCACGCCCAAAGTGATCAGCACATAGCGGTTGGTCAGGTCCGCCCACAGCAATGTGCTCACCGCAATCGCCACCAAAATCAGCGCGCCGCCCATGGTCGGCGTACCGGCTTTGCTGAAATGGCTTTCAGGGCCATCGTCTCTGACCGCTTGCCCGATTTGGTAATAGCTGAGCTTGCGAATCATCACCGGCCCCACCAGCAGGGAGATCAGCAGCGCTGTTAAGACACCCAGGATCGCGCGCAGCGTGAGGTACTGGAACACACTGAAAATGCTGAAATACTGCGCTAGAAAATCAGCTACCCAGACTAGCATTTAGCCCCGTCTCCCATCGCTTTTGATGAACGGACGTTCATACGATTTCATTTCTCCACTATCTGCTTCACAACGTTTTCCATCGCCGCGCTCCGTGAGCCTTTCACCAACACGGTGGTGTTAGAGTCCAAGCGCTCCCGCAACCATGCGGCGATGTCGTCATGAGTAGTCACAACCGGGGACTCATCCCCGAAACCTTCACGATATTCCGCCGCCCAGCGGCCTATTCCCAATAACATATCTACGCCATTGTCCCTGGCGTATTGAGCAACCTCCCTATGCGCGTCCTCTGCAACGGAGCCCAGTTCTCCCATGTGCCCCAGCGCGACGATTCGACGCCCCGGATAGCGGGCCAGGACATCAATCGCGGCCTTCATCGAAGTCGGGCTGGCATTGTAGGTGTCATCAAGAATGACACTCCCGTTAATTCCCAGTAACTTGTTCATGCGCCCCTTCACTGGAGCCGCCGACGCGAGTCCGTCACGCACCTCTTCCAACGTCCATCCCAACGCCAGAGCGGCGGCCGCAGCAGCCAAAGCGTTGCGAACGTTGTGCGCGCCCGGCAACGGCAGAGTCGCATCAATGCCTCCTTCTGGCGCGGATAACCGAAACGTGGAGCCGTTCAGCTCAAGATGTATGTTTTGCGCTCTCACCATCGCAGAGTCATCCAAACCAAAGCTGATGACTTTGCGCGCGCCCGCCATTTCCACCCATGCGGAGAAATTAGCGTCATCTTTGTTCAACACCGCCACGCCATCTTCAGGTAAGCCGCAGACGATCTCGCCCTTGGCTTTCACAATGCTCGCCAGATCGCCAAACCCTTCAACATGCACCGCCGCGGCGTTATTCAGAATCGCCACCTGCGGACGCGCAAGCGCCACCGTATAGGCGATTTCCCCCACCGCACTGGCGCCCAGCTCAAACACGGCGCTCCGGTGTTCTTCCGTTAGCTGCAGCAGGCTCAAAGGCACGCCGATGTGATTGTTAAAGTTGCCCTGGGTCTTACATACGTCGCCACGCTGCGACAATATAGAAGCCAACAGCTCCTTCACTGTGGTCTTGCCCGCACTACCGGTGACAGCCGCCACTGGACCGTTAAAGCGACTCCGGTTAAGCGCGCCCAGTCGCCCCAACCCCGCCAGACTATCCGGCACGATAATCTGCGCCACGTCCGCGTTCGCTTTGGCTTGCGCCATTACGGCGACAGCGCCCTGAGAGACGGCGGCGTCTATGTACTCATGGCCATCGAAGCGGTCGCCTTTCAGTGCGACAAACAAAGCGCCGGAGCAATCCGCCCTGGAGTCGGTCGTAACGCGCGTAAAAGCGACGCTGTCGCCCTCAGCCGCTCCGCCGACCGCTTTCGCAATGTCATCTGTCAACCAGTCTCCGATCATCGTCACTATCTCTTGTCTTCAAATTTCGCCGTTGGCGGAACTTCTCGCGCCTCGCGCGCCAACCACAGAAGCCAGACAGTCGCGGGCTATAGCTATGTCCGAGAACGGCAAACGCCGCCCCTGAATCTCCTGATAATCCTCGTGTCCTTTGCCTGCCAGTAAAATCACATCCTCTTGGGCCGCATGCTCCACGGCGAAGCGGATAGCGTCATTTCGAGGACGCACCACCTGAAAGTGCGCGCCTTGTTCCGCGCCTTTCACAATCTGCGCAACGATGCTCTCCGGATCTTCTCCGCGAGGGTTGTCATCAGTCAGCACCACTTCGTCCGCATACTGCGCAGCAACTGCGCCCATCAGAGGTCGCTTGCCTGGATCGCGGTCGCCGCCGCAGCCAAACACGCACCAGAGACGTCCCGGGCAATGCCTGCGCGCCGCCTTCAACGCAACTTCCAAGGCGTCCGGCGTGTGCGCGTAATCCACCAGGACAGTCGGCGCCTTGTCTTCATGCAGCCGCTGCATACGTCCAGCCACTGGCGTTAATCGCGCCAGCTGCTGACGCACAGCCTGCGGCTCCACCTTCAACGCTGACATGGCCGCACATGCAGCCAATGCATTGGATAAATTAAACTCGCCAACCAACGCCAATCGCGCAGGTTCGCGTGTTGCGCCAAGATCAAGCGCAAAACTCATTCCATCCGCGTCAAAATGAATGTCTTCCGCACATACATCCGCTGCGGTCTGATCTTGTTTTCCTATGCTGAACGTCAGCGTTTTCGGTCCTTGCAGCTCTTGCGCCCAGCGCGCACCATAAGGGTCGTCCTGATTGAACACTTTCCAGCGCACGGAATCCGACAGGAACAGCCGCTTCTTGGCCTCCGCGTACGCCTCAAGCGTGCCGTGATAATCCAAGTGATCCCGGGTGATGTTGGTCAACACCGCCACATCGAAGTTAACCCCCGCCGCTCTGTCCTGATCCAACGCATGGGAGGACACTTCCATCGCCACCAGTTCAATGCCTTCATCGCGCAGCTCCGCCAGCACCCTGTGCAAAGACACTGCATCCGGCGTGGTATGCGTAGTCGCTTTCAGGCTGTCTGGACGACCGTAGCCAAGCGTGCCTACTACCGCCGCGGACATTCCCAGCCCTTCCGCCATTTGCGCGACGTAATGGGTGACGGATGACTTACCGTTAGTACCGGTGACTCCCACTACTTTCATACGATGCGTCGCCTGACCGAAAAACCGGTGCGCGATAATCCCAACAACCGGTCGCACATTGGCCAGTTCAATAAAGACCACGTCGCCCTTTTCATACACATGCTGGCGCGTTCCCGGCAGCAGTACGGCGCGAGCGCCTCTGGCCAGCGCATCCTCTACATACTGAGCGCCATTTGAACTGACGCCCTCAGCCGCGACAAACAAAGCGCCGCTGGTTACTTTTCTGCTGTCCTGTTGAATATCAGATAGCCAACAGTCCAAAGCGGCCGGCACCTCCGCAATTCCCTTCAACAGTTCCGCCAGTCGTTGCTGCGCGATACCCGGCATATCAGCCTCCATTCCTTTTGCTATCGGAGCCGCTTGCTCCTGCAACCATTGGGATAGCCCGATCCGGCGCCACGTTTAACAGACGCAACGCATTAGCCACCACTCTGGCGAAAACCGGCGCGGAAACTTCTCCGCCGTAATATTCTGAACCTTGCGGCTCATTCATCACGATCGCCATCGCCAGTCTGGGCTTCTCTACGGGAGCCAAACCTGCAAACACCGCGTTATACGCGTCATCCGCATAGCCATGCTCGCCAACTTTGTGAGTGGTGCCGGTTTTTCCAGCCACACGATATTCGGCGACGTGAGCCCGAGTTCCTGTGCCGCCTTTTAACACCACAGTCTCCAGCATTTCTCTTATGTGTCTGGAAATGCCCGGCGACATAACCTGTTGTGGAGAAACGCCTTGCTGTCCTCCCCTGATCAAACTTACGGGCCTGCGTACGCCGTCAGCGGCGATCGCCATGTATGACTGCGCCAGCTGCAGCGCAGTGACTGACAGCCCGTAACCGTATGACAGCGTCGCCAGACGAATCGGCTGCCACTTGGTGAAGTTCGGCAACACGCCTACCGCTTCGCCTGGAAACTCAATGCCAGACGACTGTCCAAAGCCAGCCTGGTAGAAAGTTTCAAAAACCGCTTCTCCGCCGATTTTCAACGCCACCTTGCTGGTTCCGACGTTGCTGGACTTGGTAATGATAGAAACCAGATCCAACGTGCCGTAGTCGCGAGCATCGCGAATAGTCTGCCCATTCAAACGCAGGAAACCCGGACTGGTGTTGATCCGGGTTTCTGTTGTAAAACTCCCTGTCTTAAGCGCTGCGGCTATCGACAAGGGTTTGACGGTGGACCCGGGCTCGAACAAATCCGTCACAGCCCGATTTCGCAACCCCGAGGGGTTCATACTGTCCCTATTGTTGGGGTTGAACGAGGGCTGATTCACCATCGCCAACACCTCCCCGGTCCTCACATCCAATATCACCAGCGATCCGGATTTTGCGTTGTGCGCCTCCACCGCCGCCTTTAACTCCCGATACGCCATATACTGCAGACGCAAATCAATGCTGAGTTGCAGATCGGCGCCGGACTGCGCGTCTTGCAGCAGGCTCAAATCCTTGATCACATACCCCCGGCGGTCTTTCAGCACCTTTTTGCTGCCATTAACGCCGCGCAAATATTGATCAAAAGCCAGCTCAACGCCTTCCTGGCCTTTTTCGTCGATGTCCGTTATTCCCACGATATGCGCCGCCACTTCTCCAGCGGGGTAATAGCGTTTGAATTCGCGTTTTGCGTACAGCCCCTGCAGTTTCAGGTCCATCGCCAAGCGTCCGGTTTCCGGCGACAGCTGGCGCTGCACGTATATAAACTCTTTGCCTTTATGACGACGCAGTCTCTTCACCATTTCGTCAGACTGCATGCCAAGCAAATCCGCCAGCTTACGCCAGCCCTCATCATTCTCCTGCGCTTCTTGCGGGTTCGCCCACAAAGTCACGACCGGCGCGCTGACCGCTAAGGGCTCGCCGTTGCGATCCAATATCTTGCCTCGGGTCGCCTGAATCGGCTCAACCCGAACGGTGCGCATGTCGCCTTGCGAACGCAGGAATTCGTGATTAATTACTTGCAAGTCAATAACGCGCCAGACCAGCACGATAAAACACGCGACCAACATGATAGCCACAGCGTAATAACGCCAAAGCATCGCTGGGGCCGCCTGCCCGCTCTCGGCCTGCTCCATGGCGCCACGCCGAGCTGTCCGCCGGTCGCTGGTTTTCATCTCACAATCTCAATCTTTGTCGCGTCAGGCACATGCATGCCAAAGCGCTGGTCGGCAATCTGCTCCACTCGGCTGTGAGCGCTCCAGGCGCTTTCTTCCAGCAACAGCTGGGTCCATTCACGCTCGTAGCGATCTTTATCCCGCTGCAGCGTCTGTAGCTCAATAAACTGCTGCCGGTTCAAATGCACGGCATACACCGTGGCGACGCCGGACACCACCAGAGCAACCAACAATGACAATGTAATCAGCGCCCGCCCCTTGATCATGCTTGCGGCAAGGCGGCACGTCTCACCCCACCACTCCAGTACGACGGGCAAAATCGGCTCACGAACCGTTTTGCTGCGTCTGGTCGTCAGCGGCGTAGCCTGACCTGTAGAACGAATCAAAATCATCAACATTTCTCCAATACACGCATTACGGCGCTACGCGCCCGTACATTGGCCACGACTTCAGTTTCGCCTGCGCGGATTTTCTTACCTACCAGTTTTGCTTTTGGCGGCGCATCATCCACCACTGGCAGCCATTTCGGGGTCTTGGGCCCTCGCACAATATCCCGCATGTACTGTTTAACCATGCGGTCTTCGAGAGAGTGGAAGCTGATAACCGTCAGACGTCCGCCCGGCTTAAGCACTCCGAACGCCTGTTCCAGCCCCTGAGCCAGATCGTCCAACTCCCTGTTGATGAATATCCTGATAGCCTGAAACGCCCGCGTCGCCGGATTCTTGCCTTTCTCCCAACGGGGGTTGGCCGCCGCGACTATTTCCGCCAGCTGCAAGGTCCGGGTGATGGGTTGAGTTTGTCGCGCAGCCACAATGGCCTTCGCCATCCGCCGCGCAAAACGCTCTTCGCCCAGATCCCAAAGCACTTTGCTGATTTCTTCTTCTTTTGCGGTATTCACCCATTCTGAAGCTGATAGGCCGCTGTCCGGGTCCATACGCATATCCAATGGCCCGTCCTGCATAAAGCTGAAGCCTCTTTCGGCCTCATCCAATTGCGGAGAAGAGACGCCCAGATCAAGCAATACGCCATCCACCCCTGGCCATTGCAGTTCAGAAACGAACGAGGCCATGTCAGCAAAGGAACCTTGCCGGAACAGAAATCTGTCATCGCCAGAAAATCTTTCCATCGCCGTCCGCCTCGCACGTGGATCTTTGTCGATACCCAGCAGTCGCCCTTGCGGACCCAGCGCCTTCAATATCTCCGCACTGTGTCCGCCGCGCCCGAAGGTGCCATCTATATAAAGCCCATCCGCTTTGACGCCCAGAGCCTCAACAGCCTCGGCCAATAAAACCGTTACGTGTCCGTATTGATTACTTTCCATAGTGTTATAGCGCGATGTTCATCAGTTCTTCTGGGACATCCTGACCAAGCGCATCCTCGTCCAGATATTCATCGCGCCGCTTCGTCCAGTGATCTTCGTCCCACAACTCAAACTTCTTACCCTGACCCAATAGAATCAATTTCTTATCCAGATATGCGTATTCACGTAGCGGCTGGGACAACAACACGCGTCCCGCACCATCAATTTCCAATTCAGTGGCGTGGCCCAACAAGAGTCGTTGGATGCGCCGGGTCGCCGGGTTGTACGCAGGAAGCGCGGCGATTTGGCTTTCAATCTGCTCCCACTCCGGCAGCGGATAAATCAGAAGACAGCGTTCTTGTGTATCAATGGTCGCAATCATTTGGTTATTGCTTATTTCGGCAATACGATCCCGGTAACGCGTTGGCATGGCAAAGCGCCCCTTTGAATCCATGTTGATCGCATTGACGCCTCTAAACACTTATTCGCCCATCTCAGAAGGTTTTCGCCACAAAAAACCACAATCATCCACTTTTACCCACTTTTACACACTATAGAAAGCGGAAGGCAACATTTCAAGATGATTAAGTTACGGATGGGTCAATAATTTCCTCTTAAAAGACAAGTAGTTACAGAAAAAAAGGGGAAAAAATAAACAGATTTGAGACAAAAATAGCTTTGCAATCAAAGCGCTAGAGGAATTTCTTCAGATACAAGCTCGCATCTAAGAATATTTAGCTATAAAGACCACATCGGTAAATAAAACGAGGTATGTACACGCCCAACCAAGGGCCGCATAGTTTCATTGTTAAGAGAAGTTAACCCTGAAGCTCTCATACGCAAGAGCTTCAGGGTTAAAAAGAGAAAAGAAGAGCTTGTCTGTAAGCCGGGTTCTGTCGTGGACAGTCATTCATCTGGGATGCATGTCGCCATGCACCTCTAGCGACCTACCCGGACCCAGCGTGGGCCACGCCATTGGGTCCCTATTTGGTCTTGCTCCGAGTGGGGTTTTCCATCGCCATGGACTGTTACCAGCCATGCGGTGCGCTCTTACCGCACCATTTCAACCTTACCGGTCTGCCGAAGCAGACTTAGGCGGTATACTTTCTGTTGCACTTTCCGTCGACTCGCGCCGCCCAGGCGTTACCTGGCACTTTGCCCTGTGGAGCCCGGACTTTCCTCCATCTCGCGCCCAATAAAGGATGCGAAACAGCGACTGCCTAACAAGCTCTGGCGGCAAGATTAGCGATTTCCCTCTTCCGACACAAGCTTTGCGCCGACATGTCGCTGAAGAAGTCGCAAACTCACTCGCCCTTTAACGCCAACGCCTGCTGATAAAGCTCGTTCTTACCAACTCCCGTCAATGAGGACGCCAGCGCCGCCGCCTTCTTGACAGGTAATTCTTTGAGCAGCGCCTGTAGAAGTTGCGACACTTTGATTTCCACAAAGTCGCCCTGTTCTTTCCGCTCCCCTTTCACCAATACGACGAATTCACCGCGCTGCTGATTTCCATCCTCCTGCATCCAGGCTTTAATGTCCTGAACGCAGCCCGCCTTTATTGTCTCAAAGGTTTTGGTCAACTCTCTGGCGATCACCACTTCTCGAGCAGCCCCCATCACCACCTCCAAATCTTCCATCATCGCCAAGATCCGGTGAGGAGACTCATAGAACACCATCGTCCGGGGCTCGTCCGCCAATTCTTGCAAACGCCCTCGTCGACCTGAACCTTTGGCGGGCAGAAAGCCCTCGAAAACAAACCGCTCGCTAGGCATGCCGGAAGCAGACAAGGCCGCCACCAATGCACAGGCGCCGGGAACTGGTGTGACGATGAAGCCCGCCTCTCTGGTCGCCCGCACCAAAGGAAAACCCGGGTCCGATATCAGCGGCGTCCCTGCATCAGATATCAAAGCGATAGACTTGCCCACCGCCAACTCTGACAACAAACGCTCTGTTTTTGCTTCTTCATTGAACTGATGCAAAGACGTCATCGGCGCATCAACGCCAAAATGACTCAACAGTTTGCCGCTATGCCGGGTATCTTCCGCCGCAATCAGGTCTACCGATTTCAATATGGCGATCGCCCTGGGAGTCATATCATCCAAATTACCAATCGGGGTCGCTACTATGTATAAAACGCCCTTTGCTTCGCTCATAATTCTTTCATCTTGTTAATAACTGAAATTTCCACCCCAACCATGGCCTTTGCTAGAATGACCGTTGCTTTTATATTTACACTCGGCTTCTCGCATATCGCCGCCATTATAAAACCGCCGCGGCCGGCCTAAGTTAACCATAAATCCGGCCTGACTTATAACTATTGCTCCCTGGTAAGCGCATGCAGCGAAAACATAATTATTCATTTCACGTCCTGCTCTTAACATTACTCCTGTCTTTATTAGGCGGTTGTGAGGGCTTACCCGTCAAAGGCGGCGACTCTGGCGCACAAGACGCAACTACTCAAGACGAAGCGGAAAGACAACTCCAGCTCGCTAAAAATACATTGCCGCCCGAGCAAGCCAACCATCGCCTGAAAGCCCTGGACATATATATCGCACGCGGGGACTACGCAAACGCGCAAAAAGTGGTGGAATCCATCAACTCCACCACCCTGACCCTCCCCCAAATGGAGCAATATATTATTCTGGGCGCCACACTGGCCCTGGAGCAGAATCGAACAGATCAGGCTCTCTCTTATTTCAACGCAGCGCCTTCCGACGCTTTCGCCAGCCGTCCTGTAGACATTCAATTACGCGCCAATGAACTGCACGCCAAAGCGCTTATGGCGACAGGCTCATCTCTTGATGCTGCGCAGCTTCTGATTTATGCATCAGGCCTTTATACCGGCGAAGAATATTGGCGAGTACTTGACGATGTTTGGAATGCGTTGCGCGCCACTCCCAGCCTGGAGCTGAGCCGCGCCCTGGAAACGGCTCAAGACTATGACTGGCGGGGATGGCTTGAGCTTATAACCGCAGTACGCCAGAACCAGTTCAGCCTGGAAATGCAATTAGCTGCGCTGAAAAGCTGGCGCCGGCAATGGGCTGACCACCCCGCAGCGAGAAGACTTCCCGCCGAACTCAAGATGCTGGCGGAGCTACCCAATGAGCGCCCCAGCAAAATTGCACTGCTGGCTCCGCTAAGCGGCAATTTGGCTAAAGCAGGAGAAGCTATTCGTGACGGCTTTCTGGCTGCTTACTATCAGGATATCAACAGCAGCGAAAGCAATGGGCAAGGTCCAGAAATTCAGATCATAGATTCAGGCTCCATTGAAAATATCGCCGACCTCTATCTATCGTTGCAACTGGAAGGTTATGACCTGATTATCGGTCCCCTGGAGAAAGAAGCCGTCGCCCAGCTCGCCGGCTTCCCGGAACTCGACCCCCCCGTGCTTGCACTAAACTACCTGGACGAAGGCGTCGCCCCGCCTCCCGGCATGTACCAATACGGACTGGCCGCCGAGGACGAAGTGCGCCAGATAGCCAGAAAGCTAATATCGGAAGGAAAACGCGGCGTTGCAGTGATTTACCCTGACGCGCCATGGGCGATCAAACTCGCCAGCGTGCTGGACAGAGAATATCAAGCGGCCAACCTACCATTACCTATCCCATACAAATATGTAGATGGAGAAAATTATTCGGACGGAATAGCCCACCTCCTGCAGATCAATGCAAGCAAGCAAAGGGCCAGGAAACTGAAGTCGGTGGCAGGCAAGTTTGAATATGAGCCGCGCCGCCGGCAGGACATTGATGGAATCATCATGATCTCTACGCCTTATGTGGCCAGACAGTTGAAGCCTTTACTGCTGTTCCACTACGCCAGCGACCTGCCCGTCTACGCGACATCCCAGATATACGGCGGCGTCCCGCAGCCGGACAAAGATCATGATTTGAATGGTATTCACTTTACAGAAACGCCATGGCTGCTGAGTCAGTCTTTACCTCTCAAGCAAGATATTCGCTACGTTGCGGACACTACACGCTATGAAAGACTCTATGCGATGGGCGCCGACGCTTACACTATCGCCCCGCGGCTCAGCCTCATGCGTCAGTTCCCTGACAGTCAGATACAAGGAACGACAGGCAACCTATTTATGAACGAGTCTCAGCAGATTCGTCGCATTTTAGAATGGGCGATATTTGAAAGAGGCTTGGCGAAAGCCGAATTAAACAGCCCGGAGTCACCCCCCCAATAATGCCCTTCAAGCGCCTGATAAAGTCTATTGATATTGGACGCGCCGCAGAAAGCCAAGCGGAGAAATTCGCCCGCGCTCAAGGGTTCACTATCGTTGAGCGCAACTTTCGCTGCAAAGGAGGAGAGATAGACCTCATCGCCAGACATGGCGAGCACCTGGTATTCATAGAAGTTCGTCACCGCAGCAGCGATAAGTTCGGCAGTGCGGCGGAGTCCATCACCCAAAAAAAGCAGCAACGCATCATCCTTGCCGCCAATATATACCTTCAGAAGAAAGGTTTAACAAACATGCCATGTCGATTTGATGTTATCGTGGGGAACCTCAAATCAAACACCGGCTTCCAATGGATACCAGACGCATTTAGCTGCTGGTGACGCCACGTTTTCGCATCAACGTACATCACCGTTATTTCCGGATTTTTATATGAACAGTATCGAACGCATCATCCACCTCTTCGAAGAAAGCATTAAAGCGAAGCAAGTTTCCGCACAATCGCTTCCGCCACTGATTGAAGCGGCAGGCCAGTTGATGGTTCACGCACTTCTTAGCGATCACAAAATCCTTTCATGCGGCAATGGCGGATCCGCCGGAGATGCGCAGCACTTCTCCTCGGAACTGCTGAACCGTTTCGAGCGGGAACGCCCCAGCCTACCTGCAATCGCCCTGACGACTGACACATCAACACTAACTTCCATCGCTAACGACTACAGCTATAACGAAGTTTTTTCCAAGCAGATACGCGCCCTGGGTTCAGAAGGCGATGTACTTTTGGCGATATCCACCAGCGGCAACTCTGCAAATGTGATTCAAGCGATACAGGCGGCCCATGACAGAGGAATGCGAGTGATTGCCTTGACAGGCAAAGATGGCGGCAACATGGCCTCCCTGCTCCAAGCCGAAGATGTCGAGATTCGAGTTCCAATGACTTCCACTGCGCGCATCCAAGAAGTGCATCTATTAACAATCCATACTCTTTGCGACTACATCGACCGCGAAATTTTTGGCCCTATCGATTAACGCCAACAAAAAAGCCGGATACCTGGCTTCTTATCAGGCATCCGGCTCTTCAGGTTCTAAAAGCTCTAATTGTTTACTTAACGATCTTCAAGCTCGGTTTGGAACCATCTCTCCCCCCACCTTTCGGAGGAGGCGCTGGAGAAGATCCAGGCTTACTTTTACTGCCAGGCGGCTCCGGGGCCCCGCCTGGCTCAGAGCCAAAGACCATGCCTTGACCATTTTCCTTTGCGTATATCGCCAATACCGCCATTACCGGAACGGACACCTGACGCGGCACCCCGCCAAAACGAGCGCTAAACTCAAGATAATCATTACCTATACTCAAGCCACGCACCGCCTGCGGACTGATATTGAGAACGATCTGACCGTTGCTCACAAAATCACGCGGGACGTCTACGCCTTGAAGCGATGCATCGACAACCACATAAGGCGTCAGGTGATTATCAAGAATCCACTCGTTCAGAGCTCGCAACAAATAGGGACGACTGGGAGTCATTGGTTTTGCCAATTCAATTTGAGCTTAAGGGGCCTTGTTAGACCCCTCAGTTAGAAGTATCAGCTAAACATTTCCTGTTCGATGTCGGACAGGCTAGCTTTAAAGGACTCGCGCGAGAACAGGCGATCCATATACTTGATCAGCGGTTTAGCCGGCTTTTCAGGGAGCTCGATCTTCATGAGCTTCAGGCGCCACAACAATGGAGCGACGCAGCAATCTACAATTGTAAACTCCTCGCTCATGAAATACGGCTTCTCTGAAAAGATGGGAGCAGCAGCTATCAGACTTTCACGAAGCTGTTTGCGCGCCTCTTCAACCTCAGCAGTATCAGATTTACCTTGCAGAACTATATCCGCCAGACTGCACCAATCTTTTTGGATTCGGTACATCAACAAACGGCTCTGCGCCCGCGCAACCGGATATACCGGCAAAAGCGGCGGATGAGGAAAACGCTCATCCAAGTACTCCATCATGATGTTTGGTTCGTACAGCGACAGCTCACGATCCACCAGGGTTGGCAGCGTGTTATAAGGATTTAGGTCAGCAATTTCCGCAGGCTTATCATCAGGATCAACATCGATGATGTCTACCGCCACCCCTTTCTCAGCCAAAACAATACGGACTCTATGACTGTAGTGGCTCTGCGGATCAGAAAAAAATGTCATTGATGACCGTTTGGTCACGACTCCCATAGAATTACCTCGGTCGCTTGTAACTCAGATTATTCAGAAAGAAAAATTCCAGCACCGGGCAACCCGATGCTGGAGCTTTTATCCAAGGTCGAACATTATACACGAAAAGACTAATGAACGTCTTTCCAATATTCTCTATTGAGGAGGTATGCGGGCACGAACAGAATCACCAGGAACAAAAGCACGTACGGAGCAATCTCTTCACTCTCCAGCCTTGAGGGCTCGCCCACATAAGCCAGGAAGTTGACCATGTCGCGAATCGCAGCATCATACTCTTGCGGCTCCATGCTGCCCGTTGTAGCGAATGACTTACAACCCGGCGCGCCCACTACAACTCCACTCAACGGATCAATACCTGCCTTGCCGCCCAACTCCGGTTTCTCCGCACACAACCCCTGCAGATCAACCAGAACATGAGGCATACCAACGTCTTTAAATACAACGTTGTTTACCCCCCAAGGCCTGGACTCGTCCTTGTAAAAGCCGCGCAAATAACTATACAACCAGTCAGGACCGCGCAGCCTTGAAACCAGCGTCAAATCTGGCGGCGGAGCGCCGAACCAGCCTTGCGCCATGGACGGAGCCATAGCAATATCCATCAGCTGCCCAATCTTCGCATCGCCGAAGATCAGATTCTCTTCGTAAAGGTTGTGCGGAATACCAATGTCATCCGCTACACGCTCATAACGGGAATACTTTAAGGAGTGGCAGCCCATACAGTAGTTAGTAAACATCGCAGCGCCTCTTTGCAGAGAGGGCTTATCGCGAATATCGACATCTACGTGATCTAAATGAACATCTCCACCGCCAGCCGCATGTGCAAGAGACGTCACGCACGAGAGAAGCAGAACTTTGAGTATGCTTTTCATTAGTGAGTCACCCTCTCTGGTACAGGTTTAGTCTTTTCTGCTCTGGTATACCAAGGCATCAATAGGAAGTATGCGAAATATAAGCCTGTACATAGAGGAGCAAGCCAACTCGGCTGCTCATTAGCTGGCAAGACTCCACAAACCCCCAAAATCACGAAGCTGACGACAAGCACTAAAAGGGCAATTTTGCTCATCGCTCCCTTATAACGAATAGACTTCACAGGACTGCGATCCAACCAAGGCAACACAAACAGAATTGCTATTGCAGCCCCCATAACGACAACGCCCCAGAACTTCGCGTCCACACCGAATAGCGGATACGTGATTGCACGAAGCATCGCGTAGAAAGGCGTGAAGTACCATACAGGCGCAATATGCTCAGGAGTTTTCAGCGGATTTGCCGGTTCGAAGTTAGGCTTCTCAAGGAAGTAGCCATTCATTTCAGGGAAGTAGAACACTACTACGCAGAATACGAATAGGAAAACAATCAACGCGACGATGTCATGCACCGTATAGTAGGGGTGGAAAGGAATTCCATCTTTAGGAATACCGTTTTCATCCTTGTTCTTTTTAATCTCAACGCCGTCTGGGTTATTCGAACCCACTTCATGAAGCGCCAAAATATGCAGCACCACCAAGCCAAGCAGTACAATTGGTAAAGCGATGACATGCAGAGCAAAGAACCGGTTAAGAGTAATACCCGATATTAGATAGTCGCCACGAATCCATTGAGCCAAGTCTTCGCCCACATAAGGTATGGCGCCAAACAGAGAAACGATAACCTGCGCACCCCAGTATGACATCTGCCCCCAAGGCAGCAAGTAACCCAAGAACGCTTCCGCCATCAGGCACAGATAGATGGTCATGCCGAATATCCAAACTAGCTCACGGGGCTTTTTATAAGAACCGTACAAGAGCCCTCGGAACATATGCAGATAAACGACGACAAAGAAGGCGGAGGCGCCAGTCGAATGCATTAATCGAATCAGCCAGCCGAACTCAACGTCGCGCATAATGTACTCTACTGAAGCAAACGCGCCTTCAGCAGAGGGGTTATAGCTCATTGTCAACCAAATGCCCGTAAGCAACTGATTAATTAGAACAACCAAAGACAAAGAGCCAAAGAAATACCATACGTTAAAGTTTTTAGGCGCATAGTACTTGCTCATATGCTTTTCGAAGGCATCGACGACTGGCAGGCGATCGTCGATCCACTGGATAAGCTTCTGCATTATGCGTTCTCCTTGTCTTCACCTACGATGAGGTTCACGTCATCAACATACATGTGGGGAGGCACTTCAAGATTCTTAGGAGCAGGGACATCTTTGAAGACCCTTCCCGCCAAGTCGAACTTGCTACCATGACAAGGACAGTAAAAACCGCCAACGGTTTCATCGGGTATCACCTCTGGCAGGAACTTTGGTGAGCAGCCCAGATGCGTACAGATTCCAACCAGTATGACGTATTCATCTTTGATGGAGCGGTGAGGGTTTTGAGCGTATGCGGGTTGCTGCGGCTTTTCAGATTGCGGATCCTGCAATTGCTCCGCAATCGAATCCAAGCCTTTGAGCATTTCCGGCGTTCTCCGCACGACCCAAACAGGTTTGCCCCGCCATTCAACGGTCATCTGTTGGCCAGGTTCAATCTTACTGATATTGACCTTAACAGGCGCTCCAGCGGCTTTTGCTTTAGCGCTTGGGTTCCAGGAAGCGACAAAAGGCACGGCCGCGCCGATGGCGCCGATACCTCCAACGACCGAGGTTGCTCCCACCAGAAAACGACGGCGGCTCTTATTCACGTCGTCTTTCGTCATACTAGGTTTCTCCCATCAGGCAGCAATTTGAGGCCAAAATCAGGCCATTATGCTCTTATTTCTTCAGGCGTAAAATCCGGCTGACATACTAATTAAAATGCCTTATCGATACAAGGACGACGCACGTGCGGCGAGGCCTTGTCTCAACAATATTGATCCAAGTTAAATATCTGTCGGGCGGCTTTGACCCATTTTCAGCGGAAACAAAAAAGCCCGGATTACCGGGCTTTTTATTGAAAGCGTAATGATTAACGCTTGGAGAATTGCGGACGCTTACGCGCTTTACGCAGACCCACTTTCTTACGTTCAACTTCACGAGCGTCGCGAGTAACGTAACCGGCCTTACGCAGCGGAGAGCGATTCGCTTCATCATATTGAATCAGCGCACGAGTGATGCCGTGACGAATTGCGCCTGCCTGGCCAGAAGGACCGCCGCCTTTAACAGTAACAAATACATCAAAATTGCCAATAGAGCCCAACAACTCCAGAGGCTGACGTACGACCATACGCGCAGTTTCACGACCAAAGTATGAATCCAGATCAGTCTGGTTCACAGTAATTTTTCCGCTACCGGGTCTCAGGAAGACGCGAGCAGTCGAAGTTTTACGACGACCTGTACCATAGTATTGAGTAACAGACATATCCACCTTCCTTAAATTTTCAGTTCAATCGGTTGCTGAGCGGTATGCGGGTGTTCAGCCGAAGCGTATACCTTGAGCTTTTTCAGCATCGCACGACCTAAAGGATTGCGCGGCATCATGCCTTTAACAGCTGTTTCGATAACACGCTCAGGAGCATGTTGGATCAGCTTATCAAAAGACATCTCTTTCAAACCGCCAGGATAGCCTGTGTGGCGATAGTACATTTTGTCTTGAGCCTTGTTGCCGGTAACACGCACTTTTTCCGCGTTAACTACAACGATGTAATCCCCAGTGTCAACGTGAGGGGTATATTCCGCTTTGTGCTTGCCCCTCAAGCGACGGGCGATTTCAGTAGAAAGACGTCCAAGCGTCTTGTCGGTCGCGTCTATAACATACCAGTCACGCTTTACGGTTTCTGGCTTAGCGCTGATCGTTTTCATTTAAATCCCGCCTTACTCTTAAATTCTCGGCTGATTAATCCAAATAAAACGCACGCTGCGCCTTCCCTTCGGGGGAAGTTACAACGACGTTCTGACTTTTCGGAACTCGGGCTTCGGGGCTTCGCCAAAGTTCCTAACTATATTGCAAATCCGGGCGCAGGATTATATTGCACTTCCTGCTCAATTGCTACTCTAAATCCAATTAATTACGCGGCCCACAAAGTTAAGGCTTCGATTCAAAGCCTGGGAGGTCAAATGTATCGATAGTGTTTTGAAGAATCGTGTCGGATATCCGTTCGGGCGCCTCTTCTCTCAAGGCGCACAGCACATTAAATACCTGGGGAATCATCTCTGGGGAATTACGCCGCCCCTGTCGACCACACAATGGCATATCCGGAGCGTCCGTCTCTAACAGAAGGGACTCCAACGGAAGTCTGGAAATCGCCTTTCTGGTTTTTTGCGCCCGGTCATAGGTGATGACGCCGCCAACCCCTAATTTGAGCCCCAGTTTTACAAACTGCACCCCCTCTTCATAGCTTCCCGAAAAGGCGTGCACAACCCCACACTTAACGCCAGATTCTTTAACCCGCTTCGCAAGCTGACTATGAGTTTTTCTGGAGTGAAGAATCACGGGAAGATCTAACGCTTTCGCCATCCTCAGCTGCTCACTCAAAAAATACAGCTGCACGTCAAAATCAATATCCGCCGTCGCATCCAGCCCACACTCCCCCACAGCTGAGACATCCGCTCGTTGTTCGCGCAACTGGTTATCCAGCTCATCCAGATGAAGTTCTAAGTGCTCGTGTAGATAAAGAGGATGAATACCCAGCGCGAAATTAAGCTCGTCAAAGCTCTTAGCCAACTGAGATATGCGAGTCCAATTTTGAATGCCTACCGAGGGCGCAATGATACGCCTTACACCCAACCCCCAGGCATTACGCAACACATCTTCCCTGTCGTCATCGAAGTCGGGAAAATCAAAGTGGCAATGGCTATCAATAAAAATCGCCATCGCCAACTCCCTTAATGTTCCCGCGTCTTCCGGAACTGAACATCCGGGTAGCGCTCAATGGCGAGCTGCAAATTAACATTCGTCGGCGCAAGATAGGTTAAGTTATCACCACCATCGAGAGATAAGTTCTCAGACACCTTCCGCTTGAACTCTTCCAGCTTTTTCGGATCTTTTGCATCAACCCAACGGGCCGTGGAAACATTTACCGGCTCGTACACGGCCTCCACCTTATATTCAGACTTGAGGCGATGCACCACTACGTCAAACTGCAGCATGCCCACAGCCCCAACAATCAAGTCGTTGTTATTGAGCGGACGAAACACTTGCACCGCGCCTTCTTCCGACAACTGAATCAAGCCTTTCTGAAGCTGTTTGGATTTCAGAGGGTCCTTGAGGCGAATACGGCGGAACAGCTCCGGCGCAAAGTTAGGGATGCCGCTAAATTTAAGCTCCTCTCCTTCACTGAAGGTATCGCCAATCTGAATGGTGCCATGGTTATGCAAGCCAATGATGTCGCCCGCAAACGCTTCCTCCGCTCTGGCTCGATCTCCCGCCATGAATGTCAGCGCGTCCGCAATACGAATATCTTTACCCAAACGCACATGCTTTATCTTCATGCCCTGTTCGTAACGTCCTGAGCAGACTCTCAAGAAAGCGATACGGTCACGATGAAGCGGGTCCATATTCGCCTGTATCTTGAATACAAAGCCGGAAAACTTTTCATCTTCCGCTTCAACCATGCGCTTGTCCGTTTCTCTGGGTTGAGGAGATGGCGCCCACGCAACCAAACCATCCAGCATATGATCAACGCCAAAGTTGCCTAACGCCGTACCAAAGAATACTGGAGTCAACTCGCCAGCCAAAAAGGCCTGATGATCAAACTCATGAGATGCGCCTTGCAATAACTCGATTTCGCCTCGTAAATTCTCCGCATCTGAACCAAGCACCTGATCCAGTTCGGGGTTATCCAGGCCTTTAATAGTGCGCCCATCTTGAAGGGTATGCCCCTTCCCAGTTTGGTACAAAATGACTTCATCCCGCAGAAGGTGGTATACGCCTTTGAACCCCTTACCCATTCCGATAGGCCACGAAATAGGCGCGCATTTAATTTTCAGAACATCCTCGACTTCATCCAACAACTCCATTGGATCTCGAATATCACGGTCAAGTTTGTTCATGAAAGTAATGATTGGCGTATCGCGCAACCGCGTAACTTCCATTAGCTTGATGGTGCGCTCCTCAACGCCTTTTGCGCTGTCTATAACCATCAAACAGGAGTCAACCGCAGTCAAAGTACGATAGGTGTCTTCAGAAAAGTCTTCGTGACCGGGCGTATCAAGCAGGTTTACCAAAGAGTCGTCATAAGGGAACTGCATAACGGAAGTGGTTACGGAGATGCCCCGCTCTTTTTCCATTTCCATCCAGTCGGATTTCGCAAATTGGCCAGACTTTTTACCTTTTACTGTACCGGCTTTCTGCAGCGCACCGCCATGTAAAAGCACTTTCTCAGTAATGGTGGTTTTACCCGCATCAGGATGCGAGATAATGGCGAATGTACGACGGCGTTTGATTTCTTCACGAAGTCCCATGACAAACCTTGAACATCTGGCGAATTGAGGGCGAACATTATAGCGCCGCAAACAGAGTGTCAAAAGCTATTGATAGCGACTGGAATCAAAGGTTCTAAGCACATCAGGAAAATACACCATCATGCCTGTCGCCAACATCCCGTTAATCACACCCTCTGGCAAAGCTATCAAAGGGAGATAAGCGAGCATTAAAGAATGATCCTGACTCCACTCGCCATCTCCGAGCCAACAAACCGTCATACCAAACAAGACGCTAGCGACTATCGACAGCCCACCGCCCAAGAAACCATTCACCAGAGGATAAGCAAAGAACAACTTTCCACCAGACTTCCTTTCCACATCAACAACCCACTTGGTCACCATGACAGGAATAAATACTCCCCCTATAAAATTCAAAGGGATAAGTAACCAAGGAGTAGCGCCCTGAAGCGCAAGCAGCGATAGTCCGATAACGCCGGCAAGCATCGCCAACTCCCAATCCAGTATCAGGGTTAGCGCACTTAGAAGGAGAAAATGAAGAGAAACGCCAAAGTCGACATCTATTCTGATACGCCAAAACAGCCCCAGGGCCAACGCACAACCCCAGAAAATATGCTGCAACCTAGAGTCTCGCCGCAGAAAAACATGACAGCGCCTAACCCACAGCAGAGCAATACAGACAAGCATCGCTCCCCACAACCCAAGCTCTACAGCTAAAGGCAGCGAATCAGCGCGCAGATATTCCACGACTCACTCTTCGCGCCCCAACTTCATCGACATCACGATGGCGTCTTCGCGACCATCGGAGGAGGGATAATAGGCCTTTCGATAGCCAATTTCATTAAAGCCCAATTTTCTGTACAAATGCACGGCTGCAGTGTTGCTAGCACGCACCTCTAAAAACAGTTCCGCCATATTTTGCGTACGAAAGCGCTCCAGCAAAAACGCCATGAAGGACAACCCCATGCCGTTCCCTTGTAAATCGCGCGCGACACATAGATTAAGCAAGTGCGCTTCGTCTATAACCATAGATGTCACCGCATGCCCAACCAACTCATCTTTATACATAGCGACCCAGCATTCAGAGACCCCCGTCAGACACTCTTTAAAAACGCCTTCAGTCCAAGGGTGAGAATAAGCGCCACGCTCATTAATTAAGACTAAGGGTAAGTCCGCTTCGGTCATTAATCTGAAAGCTAGGCCGGATTTTTGATCAATCATTTGAGTACAGATACTGACGAAGCCTACGCCACACAAGTTTTTTGATAGATGGGTTCTGAAGCATTTCATCTAGAGACGGCAATTGCAGAAGTCTATCCCCTCTCCACATAGGGTCCAAACCGCCCAAAGTTGCTACAATTTCAGCCTCACAGAATAGGATGCAATGCTTCAGGCCATTCGGGTCCGACCATCGCGCGAGAAGTTTAGCCAGCATCGCGTCGTCCTGCATAGGCAGCCCTTTGCGTTCAAATGGCGGCCAGGAGAAGAGGCCATACGTATCTTTCCATTGCTCACCCAAGCCAATCGCCAACGCGATATTAGCCAGAAGCTGGCCACTGGAGGACTCAGGGCTAATCTCCATCTCCCCCTTAGACAACGCCAACATACCAATGTCGCCTCCCTTTATGCTCATCGCGCGCAGCTTATCGATAGTTGCTGGGGACGGGTTTACCGGTACTGGTTTTAATCTCTTCTCCTGCTCCAGGAATTTTTTCTGTTTTACTTGCTCCGGCTGGGCGATTGCGGACATCGTTTGACGAAGAGCCGCAGCCTGTTGAGCGCTCTTTAATGATGGCTCTCTTGGCGGACTGGGCTTACCTTCGCCTCGTTCCACAGCTGGGCCACCTGACGCCTCAGATGTTTCATCGAATTCAAACAGAGTGGAGGGAGCAGCATTTGACAGTGGACGACGCGCATACCACACTGCAACTCCCATTTCGGTTAGATATGTCTGTCTGTCGTTTTCGTACAATAAGTTCATAACATTATGCGCAGGAAGGAATCACACTTCACTCTGCGGATGCTGCTTCCTTTTATCTGAAGAAATTAGATTCAAGGCATTTACATAAGCCTTTGCTGACGCAATCACAATGTCGGTGTCAGCACCGACGCCATTAACAATCCTGCCCCCACGCTCCAAGCGAACAGTCACCTCTCCTTGTGAATCAGTTCCGCTGGTTATGTTGTTCACCGAATATAACTGCAAGTTCGAGCCGGAAGAGGCTATTCCTTCTATCGCCCGATAAGTCGCATCGACTGGACCTCCGCCTTCAGCAGAAGCCGTTTTCTCATCACCATTTATCATCAAAGTGACTTTCGCAACAGGTGTAACGCCAGTTTCACTGCAAACTGACATACAGACCAATTTATAAATTTCGTCATCTTCGGACAGCTCTACCGCGCTAACCAAGGCCTGCAAATCTTCATCGAAAATTTCGTGCTTCTTATCCGCCAAATCTTTGAAACGAGCAAAAGCTTCATTAAGCGCAGTCTCTGAATCAAACTCATAGCCGAGCTCATGCAACCTGGTGCGAAAGGCGTTACGGCCGGAGTGTTTACCCAACACCAGACTATTGGTGCGCCAACCTACATCCTGCGCCTGCATGATTTCATAGGTCTCCCTATGTTTAAGCACGCCATCCTGATGGATACCAGACTCATGTGCGAAAGCGTTGGCGCCGACTATCGCCTTATTGGGTTGCACAGGGAACCCTGTAATTGTCGATACCAGACGAGAAGTTGGCACTATGAACTGTGTGTCCAAGCGGGTTTCCACGGCAAACAGATCTTTTCGGGTTCTCACCGCCATAACAATCTCTTCTAGCGCCGCATTCCCCGCCCTCTCACCCAGCCCGTTAATAGTGCATTCCACCTGACGAGCGCCGCTCATCACCGCCGCAAGAGAGTTCGCTACGGCTAACCCCAGATCATTGTGACAGTGTACGGAGAATATTGCTTTATCTGCGTTGGGAACCCTTTCCAATAGAGTATGAATAGTTTCGCCAAACTGCTGCGGTATCGCATAGCCTACTGTATCAGGGATATTGATTGTTCTCGCGCCGGCAGCTATAGCCGCCTCTATAATTCTACAGAGAAAATCTATTTCTGAGCGCCCCGCATCCTCGCAAGAGAACTCGACATCATCTGTATACATCCTGGCGCGTTTAACTGCTCTGACCGCCTGCTCCACAACTTGATCAGGCTGCATCTGCAACTTGTACTTCATGTGGATTGGGGAAGTGGCTATGAACGTATGAATACGAGCGAATTTGGCTGGCTTCAACGCCTCAGCAGCGCGCTCTATATCCTTATCTAATGCTCTCGCCAAACTACATACCGTGGTTTCGCTGACAGCCTCAGCAATCGCTTTAACGGCCTCAAAGTCTCCAGGGCTGGCAATAGCGAAACCTGCTTCAATGACGTCCACCTTCATTTTTTCCAGCGCCTTGGCGATACGCAACTTCTCATTCTTCGTCATGGAGGCCCCAGGGCTCTGCTCTCCATCTCGCAAGGTCGTATCAAATATCACCAAATGCCCACTGCTCATCGCGACTCTCCCACTTCTTTTTTAAAGGCTTCCGCCACTGTCGAAAAAGTATTATACGCCCAGACATAAACACGACTAACTAGTATGTCATAAGAATCCCAATATGAGCCGCCCCCGATCTATGCCTGTAGGCGCTGCAGGAAAGAAACCCCTACCGTTCAAAGACTTTACACTTTATCAGCGCTTCCTATTGCCCCACCCTTATAATAAATAGGAATAAAAATTACCTAAAAATGCAGAGTATCTTGAAAAATCTGCTTTATAAAATCAAATCCGAATATTATGACCTAGTCCAACCCTCTTTTCCTGCCATATAGAAATAAGCCTTTAAGAATAACCCGTCATAGATTCACCGAGAATACTTCTATTTTTCATGTCCAATGGATTTACATCTGTTTGAAAACCAAACATCAAGAAGGTGAACAGTAAGTCATTATTATAATTAACATTTAAATAAATATGGCTAGTTTTATGCTTATTGGGACATTGAGTCAATTCTAAACACTTCATTTATTAACAAGCTCACTAACTACAATCGACATCAGGAGATAACAATGAAACGATTGGCGTGTTCTTTTGCGCTAACAGCGCTATTGCCACTTTCGGCAATGGCGGACTCTATTTCCCCTTCTTCCTACTCTGCAACATTGGGCGTAGGCGAAAGCGTAACTATTACCAAGACCGTGACCATTGATGCAGAAGCCACCACTTCCAAAGTAGACGTATTCTTCCTGATGGACGAAACCGGAAGCATGGGAAGTGATATCGCTGCGGTAAAAGCAGCGGCAAGCTCAATATTGAGTAGCGCAGCAGGCTTTGGAGACATTAATTTTGGAGTTGGCGGCTACCGTGATATAAGCGACGCCTTTACCTACCGCACACTCACTGATATGACTGCTGACGCTTCTGCGACACAAGCAGCCATTAATAATTGGGAGGCATTTGGGGGGTATGACCGCCCCGAGGCAAATATCTACGCACTTGAGCAAGTAGCAAACACTGTTTCATGGCGCCCAGATGCTGAACGCATCCTTCTGTGGTTCGGTGACGCGACAGGCCACGACCCATCTCTAGGCTCAACCGAAGCTAGCGCCACTGCCGCCCTCCAAGCGGCGAGCATTCAAGTGGAAGCAATTGACGTAGCTTCAAGCTGCCGAGTAGGTTACTGCCTTGATGGCGCCGGCCAGGCGAGCCGTATCACCGCAGCAACTGGCGGCACCTATCACTCAGGCATTGACACATCCTCACTCGTAGACACAATTAATGCGGCAATTTCCGACGCCATTTCCACGTACACCGAAGTAGCGCTTGATATTTCCGAGGCTCCTCCTGGCATGGTGTCTGTATCTCCGGGCGTATATACAGGCTCATTCTCTCGTGACGCCGCAGCTACTTACGAGTTTGAGGTCACCTTTACTGGCACCACTCCAGGAACTCACGACTTTGATATCTATGCCACCGTTGACGGCGGCCGAGTCGCCACAGAAAAAGACCACATTGTTGTGGCCTCAGTAGTTCCAGAGCCTACTAGCTTGGCGCTAATGGGACTTGGCTTAGCAGGTCTGTTGGCTCGCCGTAGAAAAAGCTAAGTTACACTGTAAAGAAGGGCGTTATATATCGCCCTTTTACTTCAATGTATTCAGCTAGTTTTACACGGACAACCTGTTCCGCCCAACACAGGCTTCTTGCAGATTTAGCCCCTCTCCTCCAACCTAATGTGAACCTCTTGATCAAACCATTGCTGGTTACTAGCCCACCTCTAATTAACGCCATTCATAGTCAGAGTTTCCAGTCGGATATGCTCAACCATTAACCTGGGATCGATATAGGCATTCTATGCCGCATATTTGATGCTTGGGTGATTAAAGTATTTTTTCACCCTCGCAGGTTTCTTTTGCAACATACATATATGTGATCGGATTTTCTTTTTTGAGATCCCCTTTCTTTCGCGCCAGCTTACCGCTGTGAACTCCCGCTTTTAAGTCACGAATTCAAGTGTTCGTCCGGGTTCAATTCCGGGGAATAGGCGGGTAAATAGAATACTTCAATATGGTCCCGGTTCTCCTCAAGCCAGGCTTTCACCACCTTGGAGTGATGGACTCTCAGATTGTCCAGTATCAGGAAGACCTTGCGTCTGGCGTCTTTGATCAGCCGCTTCATGAACCCTGTCAACCGGTCCGCGTCCATCGTTCCATCATAGATTTGAAACCTCACTTTGCCCTGGTTGCTGATCGCCGAGATCATATTGACCGACTCCCGCCTGGCGTTCAGGCGAATCACCGGCGTTTTCCCTTGGGGCGCATAGCCCCGCCCATGCTGGGCGTCGCTTCGCAGCCCTGTCTCGTCTCCCCAATAGATCTCAGCCCCTTCCGCCTTGGCTCGTCCCTTGATGACCGGGTAGTCCTCCTTCAGCCACTTCTCGACTAGAGACGGGTTTTGCTCATACGCTTTTTTCGCCGGTTTCTGTGGCGTGAAACCCCAGGCGGCCAGATAATTGCCGACCGTTCGGATCGCCAGCTGTTCTTCCGTCTCCTGCGCAATGAGCTGCTGCACCGCCTTACGGGTCCAAAGCGCATACTCCAGCTTGAGCTGATCCGGGCTGTTATCGGTAATCAAAAGCCTGATCCGGTTCTCCTGGGTTAGCGTCAGTCGCTGTCCTGAACCGGGCTCTCGTCCGCGGGGCTTTGACTTAATCCCGCTAAACCCGTGCGCTTCATAAGCTCTGATCCATTTCCCCACCGTCAGGTTATGGACGCCGACCTTATCGGCTATTTCATGATAGCTGTATCCCTGCTTGCGCAGTCGCACGGCTTGTTTTCTTTTTTCTTCCTGCGCGGCGGCAGGTAATGAGCGAGCATCATCTATAATCATGCGGGCATTGTATCATGCTTATATCGGCACAGTGTTATTAATATGGCAATGATATTGGCATGTTACGGCGTTTGTCCAGATTTAGCTCACAGAACACCCGAGATACGCTCTTATGACTCCAGCCGGCCCCAATGTCGAAGAATAGTGAACAGCTTGCTGAATCCATGAGCAGGACAGCGCCCATACGCTTCCTGCTGTTTGGCGTTCTCCTGCTCATTGCACCGTAGATCTGGCTACGGAATCGCCGGGGTCAAAAACGCAACAGGGCATTCCTAAACTGGCACGGTCGTTGTTGAGCACAATCCACCATCTCACGTCTGAGTGCCAGCTATACAGCCTTTCCAGAGCATCTTTTATTCAATGCTCCAGACTAAGTCCCGCGTACATGGGTTTGAGACAACAATTCCCTTCACCAAGCACTTTATTGGTTGAATCCAAGTTTGAGCCGCTTGATACCACAAACCTCCATATATCCATCCTTTGACTTCCAGTTGTAATAGGTAGCGCCAGAAACTCCATTCTCACGACAGACTCGGCTACCGGCTTCCTCTGGTATATGGGGAGTTAGATAAGGACGAGGAAGGAAGGGTAGCGCACGTCCTCGCCCATCGCTTGACAGACCTGACGCCGCATCTCGAAGAGCTGGAATCGCGCTCGAGGGACTTTCACTGAGCGTTGAAGGAAGGTTGTCTTAGGGGGATGGGGATAGATGATCCAGCACAGCTGGTGTTCTTTTGACATAAAAAAAACCCGTCACGGGGACGGGTTCTTCGTATTAAGAGCCTGACGACGACCTACTCTTGCATGGGAATCCACACTACCATCGGCGCTGGACTGTTTCACTTCTGAGTTCGGAATGGGATCAGGTGGTTCCAGTCCGCTATGATCATCAGGCAAAACCGTTAAGCTTTGTCTTAGTTCTAGCTTGTCTAGTTGGCGCTTGGTCAGAAGACCTTTAACTTGGATAAGCAGTTATACTCAATCAATACCGGTAAATTACTTCGGTGTTATATGGTCAAGCCTCTCGGGCAATTAGTACTGGTTAGCTCAACGCCTCGCAGCGCTTACACACCCAGCCTATCAACCTCGTGGTCTACAAGGGCCCTTTAGGAGGATCAAGTCCTCAGGGAGATCTTATCTTGAAGGGGGCTTCCCGCTTAGATGCTTTCAGCGGTTATCCCGTCCGAACGTAGCTACCGGGCAATGCGATTGGCATCACAACCCGAACACCAGCGGTTCGTTCACTCCGGTCCTCTCGTACTAGGAGCAACTCTCCTCAAATCTCCAACGTCCACGGCAGATAGGGACCGAACTGTCTCACGACGTTCTAAACCCAGCTCGCGTACCACTTTAAATGGCGAACAGCCATACCCTTGGGACCGGCTTCAGCCCCAGGATGTGATGAGCCGACATCGAGGTGCCAAACACCGCCGTCGATGTGAACTCTTGGGCGGTATCAGCCTGTTATCCCCGGAGTACCTTTTATCCGTTGAGCGATGGCCCTTCCATACAGAACCACCGGATCACTAAGACCTACTTTCGTACCTGCTCGACGTGTTTGTCTCGCAGTTAAGCGCGCTTTTGCCTTTACACTAACCGTACGATGTCCGACCGTACTTAGCGCACCTTCGTGCTCCTCCGTTACTCTTTTGGAGGAGACCGCCCCAGTCAAACTACCCACCACACAGTGTC